>PKTM01000007.1 GCA_002869145.1 Denitrovibrio sp. | reverse complement strand
TAAGGAGCAAATGATGGACTATCTTGTATTTTCGGGAAACTCAAACAAACAGCTCGCACAGAGCATTGTGTCCAAACTAGGGATAAGGCTTGGTGATGCTGATGTTCGTAAATTCAGCGACGGCGAGATTTTTGTACGTATTAACGAGAGTGTCAGGGGCCGCGATGTTTTTCTCATTCAGTCTACATGTGCTCCTGCAGAGGAAAACCTGATAGAAATGATGATTATGACAGATGCTTTGAAGAGAGCTTCTGCAAGCAGCGTTACAGCCATAATGCCATATTTCGGATATGCCAGACAGGACAGGACATCTGAGCCCAGAGTGGCAATTACAGCTAAGCTGGTAGCAAACCTTATTACAGAATCAGGGGTGGACAGGGTTGTAACAATGAACCTGCACGCCGGTCAGATTCAGGGCTTTTTTGATATTCCGGTGGACAACCTATATTCATCACCTGTCTTCGAAGAATTTTTTCGCAAAGAGTGGATGTTTGGTGATGATTATATTGTTGTTTCCCCCGATGCGGGTGGCGTGGCAAGAGCCAGAGCCTACAGCAAGATACTTGAAACTCCTCTCGCTATTGTCGATAAGAGACGTGAAAAGGCGAATGTCGCAGAGGTTATGCATGTTATAGGAGATGTTAAAGGACGCAAGGTTATTCTGGTTGATGACATGATAGACACTGCCGGTACTCTCACACAGGCGGCTAAGGCATGCATGGAGCACGGAGCAAAAGAGGTTTATGCATGTGCTGCACACGGTGTTCTTTCAGGACCTGCCATCGAACGTATTATTGATTCACCTATAAAGAAAGTTATGGTCACAGATTCTATACCTTCAGGCAAGAAGGTTAGCAAAGTCGAAGTTCTGACTGTTGCTCCGCTGTTAGCTGAGGCTATAACAAGAATATATCAGAAAGAATCCATAAGTTAGCTTTTTGGCAAGGGGCAGGTATAGGTGCTTATAGTCGGACTTGGCAATCCCGGTGATAAATACGACCGCACCAGACACAATATAGGTTTTATGGTTGCGGACAAACTTTCGGATGAGTACTCCGCATCATTTTCGAAGGGGTTCAGAGGAGAATATGCAGAGTTTTTTTTAAACGGTCAGAAACATTATATACTGAAACCGCAAACGTATATGAATCTTTCCGGGGAGTCTGTTCAGCTCATCGCCTCATATTTTAAGATAGAGGCTGAGGATATCATCGCTATTCATGATGACATGGATATCGAGTTTGGCAGGATGAAACTTAAAAAAGGCGGTAATGACGGCGGGCACAAAGGTATTCGCTCGATGATCCAGATGCTCAGTGAAAAAGACTTCATCAGGTTGAAGATGGGCATAGGTAAAGACAGCAGAAAAGATACTGTCGGACATGTTTTAGGTAAATTTTCACCAGACGAAGCTGAAAAACTTGACGAGTTCATAGATTTTAGTGTAAAAGCTGTAGTTTGCTGTATTAATGAAGGGGTTCGTACTGCTATGAACACTTTTAATACTAAGAAGAAAGATAAAGAAGATATAAAAGAGAATATAGAAGAGGAAAAAGAGCAGGTTGGGGAGAAACTAGGCGGGTTCTTTTCTTTTCTGCTTAAAAATAGAAAAAATTCCAATAAGGAGGAATGACAATGACTAACTTGTCTTATCTCGCTCCGGTACTCGGTGTGATCGGACTTGCTATCGCTTTCGTTATTTACCAAGGCGTTGTAAAGCAGTCTGTAGGAAGCGAGAAAATGAGAGATATCTCAGAACAGATTCACGATGGTGCTATGGCTTTTCTTTCCCGTGAGTATAAGGTTCTTGCAATATTTGTAGTGATCGTTTTTGTACTTATGTTATTTGCAAAAGACCTTGGCATATACACAGCACTTTCTTTCCTTGCAGGAGCAATATGTTCTGTCCTTGCAGGTTTCTTCGGTATGAAGTCAGCCACAAGAGCTAACGTAAGAACTTCTGAGGCCGCAAGAACAGGCGGACTCGCAGCTGCGCTTTCTGTTTCTTATAACGGTGGTGCGGTAATGGGTCTTGCTGTTGCTTCACTTGGTCTGCTTGGTGTTGGTATACTCTTCATCATCTTTGGCAAGCCTGAGACAGCTCAGTACATCAACGGATTTGCAATGGGTGCTTCATCCATCGCTCTTTTTGCACGTGTGGGCGGCGGTATTTATACAAAGGCTGCTGACGTAGGTTCCGACCTTGTTGGTAAAGTAGAGGCCGGCATCCCAGAGGACGACCCTCGTAACCCTGGTGTTATCGCAGATAACGTTGGTGACAACGTTGGCGACATCGCAGGTATGGGTGCAGACATCTTCGAGTCTTATGTAGGCTCTATCATTGCTACACTTACAATCGCAGCTACAGCTTCCCCGGTACTTCTTGCGAAGCTTTCTGCCACAGGCGTTCCTACACCCGGGATAACAGCTAACCTTATGTTTATGCCTGTTTTCCTCGCTGTTATAGGACTTGTTTCTTCTATTATCGGTGTTTTCTCTATGAAACTCCTGAAGAACTCTGAGCCTGCTGCAGCTCTGCGTAACTCAACATATATTGGCGCTGGTCTTTTTCTTGTAGCTGCATATTTTGCAATTACATCCATGGGGATAACATCCGGCGTATTCTGGGCACTTCTTGCTGGTTCTTTTGTAGGAATCCTTATAGGTCTTGTAACAGAATACTATACAGCTGCAGGCCCGGTAAAAAGAATCGTAGAAGCATCCGTAACAGGACCTGCTACAAACATAATCACAGGATTCGCAGTTGGACTTGAGTCTGTTGTGGCTCCTATCCTTCTGATTTGTGCTGGAATATATGTAGCTAACTTCACAGCCGGTCTTTACGGTATCGGTATCGCTGCTGTTGGTATGCTTGCTACTGTTGGTGTTACTATGACAGTTGACGCATATGGCCCTATAGCAGACAACGCTGGCGGTATCTCTGAAATGGCAGAGCTCGGACCAGAGGTTAGAGCTATTACTGACAACCTTGACGCAATTGGTAACACTACTGCTGCTGTTGGTAAAGGTTTTGCGATTGGTTCCGCTGCACTTACTGCACTTGCACTTTTCGCTGCTTATGCTTCATCAGCTGAAATAACTACAATAAACATAATGACCCCTACTGTTGTAATAGGACTTTTCATCGGCGGTTTCCTTCCGTTTCTGATTGGTGCACTTACAATGACTTCTGTTGGTAAGGCCGCAGAGCAGATGGTTGAAGAGATTCGCCGTCAGTTCCGCGAGATCCCTGGACTTTTAGAAGGTAAAGAGGGCGCTAAACCTGATTCTAAAACATGTGTAGACATATCTACTGCTGCAGCACTGAAAGAGATGATACTTCCTGGTGTTATCGCTGTTCTTGCTCCTGTGGTTGTGGGCTTCCTTCTTGGTAAAGAGGCTCTCGGCGGGATGCTTGCTGGTGCTACAGTAACTGGTGTTCTCCTCGCTCTGCTTATGTCTAATGCAGGCGGTGCTTGGGACAACGCTAAAAAAGCTGTTGAAAAAGGCGCATGGGGCTCCGCAGGTAAAGGTTCCGAGCAGCACAAAGCGTCTGTAACAGGCGACACTGTTGGTGACCCTTTCAAAGATACATCAGGCCCTGCGATGAACATTCTCATCAAACTGATGTCTATCGTATCACTTATCATTGCGCCACTTCTTATATAGAACTGGTTGAAACTAGATTAACAAGGCGGTCAGTAATGGCCGCCTTTAATATTTATTCCCTTTACTTTTAACCGAGTATCCTATAATTTTTGATTATGTCATACGTAGCATTAGCCAGAAAATTAAGGCCCCAAAATTTTGATGAACTGTCAGGACAGGAGTTTGTAGTTACCACTTTGAAAAACTCCATAGAGATGGGTCGAGTGGCTCACGCATATCTGTTTACAGGGCCGAGAGGTGTTGGTAAAACAAGTGCTGCCCGAATACTGGCCAAGGCTGTGAACTGCCTTGAACCTGAAGGTACAAACCCTTGCAACAAATGCGAGAACTGCACAGAGATAACCACAGGCACATCTATGGATGTGGTGGAGATAGACGGTGCATCAAACAGAGGGATAGACGAGATTCGTGAGCTTCGCGAGGCTGTTCGTTTTCTTCCGGTTAAGTGCAAGTACAAGGTATACATAATAGACGAGGTTCATATGCTCACTGAGCACGCATTTAATGCTCTGCTCAAGACCCTTGAGGAACCTCCTGATTATGTTATGTTCATACTGGCCACAACAGACCCGCAGCGGCTTCCGGCAACCATCATCTCCAGATGTCAGAAATACGACTTCAACAAGATACCTTTTGATATAATGTACGAATGCTTATCAAATGCCCTTAAATCAGAAGGCATAGAGTTTGAAAAAGATGCTTTGAACCTTGTGGTTCGCAACTCTGACGGTTGTATGCGTGATTCGCTCTCACTTTTGGATCAGATAATAGCCTTCACAGGCGGCAAACTGGACGAGCAGAGCACATCATTTCTTCTGGGTTTTTCCGAAAAATCGGTAGTGGACAAGCTATTTGCCCATATAGTTAAAGAGGAGCCTGAAAAGATACCGGATGCTGTTGAAGAGCTTTCAGCCGGCGGGGTAAACTTCTCTTTTGCAGCGGATACACTCATAGGACACACCAGATACCTTCTGATGCAGTTAATAACAAAAAAAGAGAGCAGAGAACTCACCTCTAAAGAGAACGAATATTATAAAGAGCTGGCAAATGTCACAAGCGAAGCAAGGTTGTATGCTCTTTTTCAAGTCTTCCAAAAGCTGCTGAATGACCTGAAATTTTTCAACTTTGAGCAGTACATATTTGAGTTTGCCATGTTTAAGGCTGCAAATCTGTCGTCCATCATTTCCACAAAGGGGATGGCCGAAGGCAGTACCTCCGCAGCACCTGCGGCAAAAAAAGCTGCCGCCGAGACATCTGCCAAACCAACACTCTCCAGCACAGATATTGAGATGCAGAACATTGTAAATGTACTGGAAGAAGCTTACCCGGGGCCGCTTCCATCTATGTTGGGACATGGATATATCGTACATATAACAGATGGAGTTTTAACCATAGGATTTGATGAAGAGTGGAAGTTTCAGTGTGACTTTGTAAGCCGTTCAGAACATGCCAAAGCCCTTAACAGTATAATCCCGAAACATTTTCCAAGCATTAAAAGCATAAAAACCATCCTCCAGCAGGATGCCAAAAAAAAAAGCATAGTTGAAAAAAAACAGACCATAGAGACCTTTCACGAAAAAAAAATCAAACAGGAAGTTAAAGAGGATCCGCTTGTGCAGAAGCTTATAAATGAGTTTGACGGAAAACTCGAAGAAATCGATGTGCTTCAGAAGCCCTCTTTTGAACAGGAAGATTGATGCAGAACATAACAAAACAAAACAACAGCACAAGCTGTTTTGTATGCGGACAGGAAAATCCCCACAGCCTCAAAACAAAATTTTATGCATTGGATGAAAACACGCTCGTCGCGGAGTTCACTACGCTTGACGAACACCAGAGCTACCCCGGAGTGCTGCACGGCGGCATAGCAGCTGCCATTTTGGACGAAACAATGGGGAGAACGATATTAAACATAGATGATTCTCTCTGGGGTGTCACAATCGACCTGAATCTTAAATATAGAAAGCCTCTTCCTACTGATGAAAAAATATACGCAAAAGCGATACTTGAAAGCAGTAATAAACGAACCTTTTCATGCCGCGGCGCAATTATTCTTCCAGACGGCAAACCTGCCGTAACCGCAACAGGAAAGTTTATGAAACTTACCCTTTCTCAGATAACATCAGGAGGAGATTTCCGCAGCCACTGGTTTCTGGTTAAGGACAAAGAGAGTGTAAATATTCCTGACTATGTACTGAACTGCCCAATATAAAATAATCAACTTTTTAATAGAGGGAGCTGTATGCGTCTGAACAAACAGAAATTTGGACTTTTCCGCAACACATCTTTTGCACTTATGGGGCTGAAAGAGATTTTCACTAATGAATCCTCATTCAGGACTGAAGTGTACATCTTTATTGTGTGTCAGGTAGTTTTTTTTCTGCTGCCGATATCTATGCAAGCTAAAGCCATACTCTCCACATCCACCTTTCTTCCGCTTTTTGCGGAACTTGCCAACAGTGCCGTCGAACGCTGTGTTGACCTTGTTACCATGGAGCACAACGAAAAAGCAAAAGCTGCAAAAGATGCAGGGAGCGCTATGGTCTTTGCTTCATTCATCATCACAGGACTGATATGGTTCTGGACTGCTTTTTTTCTCATTTTTTGATAACGGTCAAGTTTTTCTTCTAATAACGTACGCATAATAAGCGTACAAAAATACTCCAAGGAGACAGCTATGCATGAAGGATGTAGCGGAAGTTTCGAATCCGGCAAACAGGTCGTTGATAAGCTAAGAGCAATGGGTTTTTCATCTGGGCAGATATCAATCCCTCTCGATATAAAGTGCGAAGAATGCGGCGAAAGCTTTGAAATGAATACATTTGAGGCTCAGTGCAGCTGCGGTATGGTATACGGGGTTACCCCTTGCCACGCATTTGCACCTGAAAATGTTCAGGCAGCAGGCAAAGACTACTAATAAATGCAATTTCAGTTGCCTGCCAGATATCACTGCTCTATCATTAGTAATAATAATAGCTGGTGGCAAATGAAAAAAATATCATGGTCTGTTTTGCCTTTTGCAGCAAAACCAGCAGCGGTCATATTTCTAACTCTTTTCGCTTTATCATTCTGCTTTAGCGCATATGCGGAAAAGATGAAGGTGCGTGTAGGTGCATATGACAACCCTCCAAAAATTCGCATAGAAAAATCAGGCAAGGTCTCTGGCTTTTGGCCGGAACTGATTTCCATTATTGCTGCAGCAGAAGACTGGGAAATAGAATATGTGAAAGGTGGCTGGGCAGCAGGGCTTGAAAACCTCTCAAAAGGCAAAATAGATATTATGCCTGATGTGGCATTCACATTAAAACGTTCAAAACTCTATGATTTTAACAGAACGCCAGTCCTTGCCAGCTGGAGTAGAGTTTATGTGCGTGCTGATGATAACGACATAAAATCATTAGAAGACCTCGCAAATAAGCGAATAGCCGGATTATTTGCCAGCGTAAACCTTGATGGACCCGACGGCATTAAGCGATTAGTACAAAGTTTTAACCTGAACAGCACCATAGTGGAAATGCAAAGTTATGATGATGTTTTCGAAGCTCTTAAAGAAGGTTTCGTAGATGCTGTGATAACTAACAGAAGCTATGGTGATGAATATACAAAAAATCATCCTGTCAAAAAAACTCCCATAATGCTGCAGCCTGTTTCACTCCTTTTCGCATTCCCTGCGAATTCTGAAAAAGCTGAAATGCTTTCGCGCAGAATAGACTTTCAGCTTTCTAAAATGACCAGTGACACCAGTTCAGTGTACTATGATCTGCTCACAAAGTATTTTGAAACTGAAATTGCAGAAAAAAAAGTTAAGGAACTCCCTGCATGGGTTATCCCAACTCTTATTATTACTGCTATAATTCTATTGTTTTTAGCAAGCCTGAGCATGCTTTCCAGAAAACAGGTAAAGACAAAGACAAAACAGCTAGTAGATATGAACAAAAGCCTGCAGAAAACTGTGGCTGAAGAAACAGCAAGAAGACTCCGTAAGGAAAAAATAATCTTCGAGCAGAAAAAGTTCGCAGATATGGGGCAGATGATAGGCGCCATATCGCACCAGTGGCGACAGCCTCTGAACAATATATATCTTATCGCCCAGGTTTTGGAAGACAGATGGGAAAGCGGCGAAAAATTCAGCGATGAAAACGCACAATCTTTTTAGCAGATGTCAGAGTTGGTAAACCACATGTCTGAAACAATAGACGACTTCAGAAACTTCTTCTCCCCTGACAAAGGCAAAGAGGTTTTCAATATAAACGACACCATACTAACTTGCCTGCGGCTGGTGAACTCCGAGCTTATTCATCAAAAAATTAATATTATATATTCATGCCAGTGTGAAGACGGTGCCTGTGAGGCTTATAACCTTGTATCTTTCTCTAAATGCAAAGGGCTTAAACTGAACACATGGTGATACCCCGGCGAATTCAAGCAGATAATGCTCAATATCCTCTCTAACTCAAAAGATGCAATAATTGAAACAAACCCTGACTATAAGAAGATAGCAGTCACAGCAAGACCTGTAAAAGACAAGGTGACTATTATAGTGGAAGACACTGGGGGCGGGATAGACGAAGAGATACTTCCGAAGGTTTTCGACCCTTACTTCTCTACAAAAACAGAAGGGCTTGGTATAGGCATAGGTCTATTCATGAGCAAGACAATACTGGAAAAACATATGAACGGAGATATTAAGCTTGAAAACATACCCGGCGGATTGAGAACGATCATCACCATGGATTTGTTTAATTCGTCAGATCTTTAAGAATCTTAATCTCTCTCCCCTGAACTTCGATATAGCCCTCTTCAGTGAGTTTTTTTAAAACTCTTGAAAATGTCTCGGCTGTGGTGCCTAGCAGGAGGGCAAGCTCACCTTTGGGAACCGGCAGAGTTATCACTTTTGATTCAGCCTTTTTCTGAGATTTCAGCCAGTTTACCAGCCTAGACCTTACATCGTTAATTGTCAGGCTTTCTATAAGATTTATAAAATATTTGATCCTCTTCGCAAGAGCACCGATAACACGCATTGATACTTTCGGATCATCCATAATAATCTCTTCCAGCTTTTTTGCGTCCATCTCCATCAGTTCGGAATCTTCCAGAGTCATGGAGGTTACCGGATACTTCAGCCCTAACTGAAGCAGTATCTCTGCAAATATTTCACCGGATTTTACGAAATGAACTACAGCCTCACGCCCCTCTTCATTGGTGCGGTAAAGCTTTATGCTCCCCTTTACTAAAAAAAATATAGAGGTTCCCTCTTGACCCTCCATAAAAAGTATCTGCTTTTTGTCTACTTTCCGGTACTTACAGACCTTGTTCAGCACGTCAATGAGCTCCGGCTCACAGCTGCCGAAAAAACCTGTCGCAAATAAATCTATCGCTTGTTGTTTATCCATAAAAGATTATACCAGAGATCATTTAAATGTAAACTTAATGGTTTGCTTGTTTAAGTTATCCTGACAGGCATCTATGCAGTCGCCGCAGTTGTTGCAATGAAGGCTTTCCCCCTCGGTCATAGGGTTTATTATAACAGGGCAGCTTTTTATGCAGGAATGACACTTCGAGCAGTCATTGCGCACTTTTTGTACTGCCATGCCACGCTTCCACCTGAACATTGAGAGAAAAGTTCCAGTAGGACAGAAAAATCTGCACCAGTAGCGAAAATAAAATAGCTCAAAAAAAAGTATTACAAGGACAATAGCCAGCTCAAAAGTGACATACCCGAACTTCACAACAACAAGAGCCTGAGATGAGATTATCCCCGGTGCGGAGATTAGGTTCAAAACAGGAACCCCTATAACACCCATAACTATTAAGCCTAAGAACAAAAATAAAAATCTAACTCTGGAAGCTCTGGAAGGCATTGTTTTTGTGTACTCGGGTCTGAAATCCCTAAAACCAAGTTTTCTCCGCAAACTTTCTACCCATTCGGCAAAAAGGTAATATGGGCAGAACCAGCTGCACCATATTCGTCCAAAAAAAATCATCAGTGCTATAGGTATAATTAAAGAAGCGATCATATATGCATTAATTTTTCCTGAAGCAAACATGGACTGAAAGACCGCTAAAGGGTCAGCAATAGCAACGTTGCCTATATCCATCGAATAAAATGTTCCTTTAACGAAATACAGCTCCCAAACATTCATGAAAGGGATAATAAATATTGCAGCAAGCGTAAGTATCTGGGCAGTGCGCCGCATTGTTTTTATTTTCATTGCTCCTGCCACTCGTCCCTTGATTCGTAGGTTTCAAGATTATACTCAAAGTCCGGCTTCGCTCCGTAAGAGTTTATTTTCTGCTTCTGTTTTATAAGCTCATCACCGTGCAGAGTTCCCTCTGTTGTGTTTTCACCTGTAAAATTCTGTTTTCTGTTATAAAAACCAGCCTGAGCTTTCACACCCATTCCTGTGGGATAAACATTTATAGATTTTGGTGTTGTAGGGCATTTTTCCACACATATCCCGCAGCCGGTGCACTTATCCGTAACTACTGGCAGAATATGCTTCTCCATGTAAATAGCTTCGTCTGTGAATGGGCACACATTGTTGCATGTGTTGCACAACTGCGCATAGCCTTTAGAAACTCCTTCTATCTCCTCTTCATAATAAAGGTAGTTCAGGCAGGTCTCCTGATTTATAACGGCTATACCTATGCGGACATTCTCAGGAGAGGAGAGCTTAGGGTCAAGAGCCCCTGTAGGGCAGACTGGCGGGCATTTCATGCAGAGATAGCACGCTTTTTTATCTGCAAAAATATACGGCGTACCTATCTGAAGTTTTTCATAAACATCAGCCCTGTGGATAGAACCGTAGGGGCATACAACTATACATCGGGCACACCGGATGCACAGCTCCATAAAAATGTCCTCTTTCACCGCTCCGGGAGGGCGAAGTCTGTTAAGTTTGAAAAAACCTTTGAAAGGGTTACTGTTTAGCACCTTCGCAAGTTTTTCCGTAAATCTGTTTCTGGGCATGGCTACACAGCATCAAGTGGATTTTTCTCTCTCCTTCTGCTGCGCTGAAATCCTTTCAGGTCGGGTATTTTTTTACCTTGAAGGATATTGTCCACTTCATCCTCAAAGTGCATCACATGGTGACCAATGTCTAAGACAGGTTCGAAACTTTTAATCTTTCTGCTGAGTTCCTCAAGCAATTCGTCAGATTCTGCTTCTATGGATACTACAAGCTGCTTTTTGTCTTTGCTCACACCGTGGATATCTACACCTTGCAAATCATCAAGCATTTCAGAAACTTCCTCCAAACAGTCCGGCTCTATAAAAACGATACTTCCTGAATAGATCATATCTTCAACCTCTTGCATCAAATTAAAAATAATAATTACTGCACCATTTAAAAAAGCACTCCGCCATACCCCTTAAGAGCAGGGCAGAGTGCAAAATGATGCCAGTTGCCTTCCTTTTTAGAAGGAAGAGTTTATATCGCTAATGATATATTTATCAGCTACGTTTACTGGTCCGGATATTTTTTTAATCTGAACCGCAGCTATTTTAAATTCTGGTTCTTTTGAGCCCGGATCCACTGCATCGTTACATACAAAGTTGATCATTCTGTCCATCTGCTGATCGTGCATAGGCACAAAAAGTATGCCCGGCAGTGATGCTTTGGTAACCACAGCAGGCAGAACTGATTTGCCTCTGATGCTTGTCACTTCAACCATGTCACCAGCAACAATTCCGTACTTTTTCGCATCGTCAGGGTGTATCTCCAGATAGCCGTTAGGGTGAGCTCTTGCAATCTCAGGAATTCTCATAGTCATGGTTCCTGTGTGCCATTGCTCGATAACCCGCCCTGTTGTGAGATAGAATGGATACTCAGCAGAAGGTGCTTCCGCAGGCCCTGCATAAGGACGCAGCCATATGTTTGCCTTACCTTCACCTTTTTTATCCATATAAAAGTATGATGCTCTGTCTGTCGGCATAGTCACGCCAAACTTCGCTTTAAAACCTGCGTGCTCAAACATAGGATCCATTCCACGCACATATCTTTTGTATGTTCCCGGATGATCTGTTGACGGGCAAGGCCACTGGAGGCCTGCCGGCTCTCTTTTCAGCCTGTCGTATGTCGCACCCTCAAGGGTGTGGTCTGTATCTTTTGTGACTCGAATGTACTCTGCCCAAGCCATTTCATTGTTCTTCATCTGGTCGTCACTGTTCCAAGGTATGAGTTTTTCAAGCCCCATGTATTTAGCTATCTGAGCTGCAATCCATGCATCTGGTTTCGCATTTCCCACAGGCTCAACACACTTTTCTGTGAGCTGGCTCCTGCGCTCTGAGCAGCCGTAAACGCCACCCTTCTCATAGATAAATGCAGCAGGGAGAACCACGTCAGCAAGCTGAGTTGTTCTTGTGGGAAAGATGTCTATAACAACAAGGAAAGAATCCTGCATACCTTTAATGTACTTGTTAAGGTTAGGGAGTGACTGGGCAGGGTTAGTTGTACAAGTGATCATCCCTTTTATAGGCTTGTCTGCGCTCTCTTCACCACCTAGCGAATCGAACATCTTCATTGTGTGGAAGCCGGGCTTAGGGTCGATTGTACCTGATGCCAGTTCCCACTCCTTCTCTATATGTGCACGCCATTTTGAATTAGCCACAGGCTTTGTCCCAGGCAGAAGATGGCACAAAGTTCCTGTCTCACGAACTCCGCCGCAGGCATTCGGCTGTCCAGTGAGTGAGAACGGGTCAGCGCCGGGTTTGCAAATATTGCCTGTTATCAGATGCAGGTTGTGCATTAGGTTATTCGCCCAAACACCCTTCGTTCTCTGATTCAGCCCCATCGTCCAGAGGGACATGGAAGCACCTGATGTTGCAAACCACTCAGCAGCCTTGCGGATGTTTTCTGCCGGGCATCTTGTAAGCTTTTCAACTTTCTCAGGTGTAAAATCTTTGAGAAACTCTTTATAAGCGGCAAGATCAAATGTCTCTTTGCCATTTGTTATCCTCGCATTTTCGTTCATGAACTTTTCGTCATGCCAGTTATTGTCAAAAATAACCTTGGCCATTGAGTGAA
This sequence comes from Denitrovibrio sp., assembly GCA_002869145.1. Lineage (GTDB taxonomy): Bacteria > Chrysiogenota > Deferribacteres > Deferribacterales > Geovibrionaceae > Denitrovibrio. Next base: position 106,001 of record PKTM01000007.1, on the reverse strand, counting down.
AAACAGCAAGGTCTGTTCCCGGATCAACAGGGAGCCATAGGTCTGCTATTTTTGCAGTTGATGTCTTTCTGGGTTCGCAGACAATAATCTTAACATCAGGATTCTTCAGTTTATGCCTCATTATCCTGCGGAAGATAATAGGGTGGCACTCGGATGTGTTGGAGCCTACTAAAAATATACACTTGGAATATTCTATATCGGCATATGAACCAACAGGTTCGTCAGAACCAAAAGTAGAGATGTAGCCGCCTACTGCGGAGGCCATGCAAAGCCTAGGGTTGCCCTCAACCATATTTGAACGGAAGCCGCCTTTGAAAAGCTTGTTAAATGTGTAGCTCTCTTCGGTCATAGCCTGACCTGAGCCGTAATATGCAACCGCATCTTTGCCGTATTTGCTGTGAAGGCTTTTAAATTTGTCTGTGACATGCTTAAGAGCTTTATCCCAGCTAACTTTCTGGAATGTGCCGTCTTTCTGACGGATCATAGTATCTTTCAGTCTGTCAGGATGGTACATGCACTTATACGCCAGAAAGCCCTTTACACATAGAAAACCAAAGTTTGTTTTTGCTTCTGGATTACCTTTTATGGCAATGACTTTGCCCTCTTTTACGCCTATGTAAACACAGCAGCCTGTGCCGCAAAAACGGCAGGCGCCCTTTACCCATTTATCAACATCAGCACCTGCAGCCTCTGCCTTTTTTGGCAAGCTTATGCCAACTGAAGCGGCAGCCGCTGTAGCCACAGATACTTTGAGAAAGTTTCTTCTTGAAATACTCATATCAGTCCCCCTTACTTATACTGGTGTACTTTATGCACAGTAAAATTGTGCGTAATATGACAGCTTGCACATCTGGCCTGCGGAACCTGATTGTTGTCTATCTGCTTAGCATGACACCCTTCACAGGTTGCATTTTCAGGAGATTTAACAAAGTTCACTTCATCTCCATGACAAACCTGGCACTTCACACCTGTAAAGCCATGAGCTGACTCTTCCCACTGCTTAAACACATCTGGCGTTACATCAGCGTGACACTCAGCGCAGTCTTTGCTCCCCATATCTTCGGGATGCTTAGAACCTGCAAAGGCGGCGAAGGATATCGCACCGATTGCCAGGATAAAAACCATAATGAAAATCTTTTTGCTCGTTTTCATAAAATACCTCCGGTATTTAATATCTATTTTTGTCTCTAAAATAACGGCCACTTTGTCTGAGTCTTTCAAATTTTTTAAGGCTGCAGCCTTTGCAATGGGGCTACAGCCTAATGGAGGTTCCTACGTTTAAAAAACTCGACTTGTATTACCCTTTTTCAGCTTAAAGTCATAACGCTTCACAAGCCTTAGTGCTTACTTATGATTCTACTGTGTGCTTTGTAAAATGGATGTTAAGGTTGTAAGATGAGTGTAAATAATATGAATAATTCAAAAATTTATTAATTATTAAGAAAAATCTTTACAATTTTCGTACTTCCAAATCTTGCTATGCTAACGATGTGGGTCTATAATAAAACATTGGAGGGGATAATGAACAATTTTGATTTTATTATTATAGGAAGCGGCATCAGCGGTATGAGCTTTGCCAGGTTAAAAGCGAAAGAAGGTAAAAGCGTTCTTGTACTTGAGCGCAAAGGTTATGCTGGCGGGTGTGTGCACTCGCTCACTCATGAAGATTTCTGGCTGGAGCTTGGCGGACATACAATATACAACTCTTATCAGTCTTTTATCACCGCTTTGCGCGACTTGAATCTTGAAGATAAATTTCTCCCCAGAGAAAAAGCTTCTTTCAAAATGTATGATAACGGCGAAATAAAAAAGATAACTTCAAAACTTAATAAATTAGAACTGGCGATGAACGGGATGAAGCTCTTTCTGCTTAAAAAAGAGGGGAAGAGTGTAAGGGACTATTACTCATCAGTTCTTGGAAAAAATAACTACGAAAACATGTTTTACGGTATGCTTCAGGCGGTCATATCTCAGGACGCTTCAGATTTTCCTGCTGATATGCTTTTAAAGAAAAGAGACAGGGACAAAACAGCGCCGAGGAACTTCACACTGAAAGGCGGAATGAAGACATTTATTGAAGCTGTTTCTGAAATGGAAAATGTCACTGTAATGACAGACTGCGAAGCTGTTGATATATCATTTGCAGACGGGCTTTACACAGTCGAAACAGCTAAAGGTGTGGGCTATAAAGCCCAAAACCTAACCATGGCCTGCCCGCCTCCTACAGCAGGCAAACTGCTCGCTGAGGTTGCACCTGATGTTTCCGAACTTCTTTGCGAGATGAAAGGCGTAAAAGTAGAAAGTATGGGCATTATAGTGAAAAAAGAAGATATCGCCATAGAGCCGTTCAGTTTTGTAGTTGCTAAGGACGAACCATTCACATCCGCTGTGTCCAGAGACATTATCCCTCACGACAAATACAGAGGCATGACTTTCCACTTCAGAGAAGACGCTCTGGATAAAGAGGGGAAGATTTCAAAGATAGAAGATGTCTTAGGAATCGACAGGGGTGTAATTATTGCTTCTGCGGAGACTGTGCATTTCTCTCCAACACTGGATATGTCGCACAAGTCACGCATAAAAAAGTTAAGCGAGGCTGTCTCAAAACACGATTCTCTTAATATCGTTGGCAATTACTTCGGCGGAATAGCTATAGAGGACTGTGTACTAAGCAGCAAAAGTCTTTAGGATAAAAGTTTAATAACCTCAGCTATGCTGCCGACAGTAAAATCTGCTGCACTGCTGAGGTCTTCGTTTGTGAACTCTCTGGTGAAGACAGTTATACACCCTGCGGCGTTTGCAGACATGAGCCCTATGTGAGAATCCTCCACTGCAACGCACTGGTGAGGTTCTAAGCCGAACTTCTTCACAGCATATGCATATCCATCAGGAGCTGGTTTACCTTTGTCATAGAGCTCGTCAGAGACTATCATGTCAAACTTATCAAGCTCCAGAAGGTGAGAAAACATTTCAACCTCAGGCTTCGAACTGCCGGTAACTATAGCTTTTTTGATGTCCAGCGCCAGTATATCAGAAAGTCCGGCGGCTATAGGCGCAGTTTTATCTTTGAAATAATCTATTTTTGAGCGGACAAAAATTTCCCTGAGCTCTTGCGGCGGCATTTCAGGCAGATATCTTTCAGACATAATCTTAAATATCTCTTTCCAAGTGTGCCCTCTAAAATTATAACCGTCTTCACGAGTCATTTTACGACCTATCATGTTCTCCATGTTGCGCACAAAAAGGAGATGATTAGCGTTCTCTGAGCCTATTATTGTGTTGTCAAAATCTATCAGCAGAGCCTTGTATTTCACTATTCACCCTTCATTAACCTGAGCATGCGCTGTCTGACACTCTCAGCTTCAGGTTCATATTTCAGATAGTTTCTGTAGTCCATTACAGCGTCGTCTTTTTTCCCCATCATCTCATAAGCTGCGCCTCTGTTTTGGTATGCTTCTATGAGGTTTTCATCCATAACAAGAGCTTTGGAACAGTCCGCCACGGCCTCTTCATACATTTTAAGCTCTTTATATGCGCTGCATCTGTTGTTATAAGCTGTTGCATTGGCTGGGTTCGCTTTCAAAGCATTAGTAAAGTCATCTACAGAGTTTTGATACTGTCCTAGCTCGGAATATGCTAAGCCCCTGTTAATATAAGCAGTTTCGTAACCGTCTTTCAAAAGTATCGCCTGTGAGCAGTCGCCTATGGCACTTTGATGTCTATCCATCTGCAAAAAGACAAGACATCTCTGGTTCAGTGCAACATGGCTGTCAGACTTTATACTTAGTGCCTGCGTACAAGATTCATGAGCGTTCTGGAGCTCACCTTTCCTGATATACAGTCCGCACAGGTTTGTGAGTGAGCTGTAGTCTTTTTCGTCAAATTTATAAGCCAGCTTATAGTTCGTAATGGCTCCGTCTATGTCGCCTAGTTTTGTCTGTGTATATGCAAGGTAGCTGTAGCCTCTGGAAAATTTCGGATTTTTATTCAGAGCCTCGTTAAAAAAGACCTTTGCCGCCTGAAGATCACCCTTGTTCAGTGCCTCAGTGCCTTTTTTGAAATATTTACCTTCACCCCAGGAAAATCCGGTAACAGCAGTTAAAACAATAAGCATGGTAATGACAAATTTTCTCATGACACTCTCCTTTATAAACCGAGCTTCTCTATAATATCACATTCGGGCATATCTATCTGCAATGTCTTGTGGCGTGATTTTTCGCCGGAGATAATTTTAATTTTTGATTTTGAAGTGCCGAGGATCTTTGCTATGAACTTAACAACTGCTTCATTTGCTGCTCCCTCAACGGGGGGCGCACAAATCCTTATCTTCAGCTTGCCATCGTGAAAGCCTGAGATTTCGCTTTTTTTAGCACCCGGCTGGATATAAAGAGATATATTCATATAACAATTTCAGCCTATCTCAGACAAAATGTCAAGCCAGCAGGGCATCAAAGGTTAGTCCCTGCGGAGTGCCTCGATAGGGTCAAGCTTCGCTGATTGTCTGGCGGGAAAAATCCCGGCTATGTATGTGATAAGCAGAGCACACACAGTGACCACCAGAAATGTTGTAAATTCTATTTTAACAGGGATTCTATCCATAAAATAGACATCCTCCGGAAGCGATATTAGTTTAAACTTTTCCAGTATAAGACATATTATAAAACCGAGTATATTGCCTATAACAGTGCCGGTGATGCCGATCATCATACCCTGCTTCATGAAAATACCGGATATCATTTTCTCCGGTGCGCCCATGGCACGCATTATGGCTATGTCACGTTTTTTGTCTTTCACAGTGACGGTTATCATGCTTATGACGTTAAACGATGCAACAATTATTATTAGTGTAAGAATGATAAACATTGCATATTTTTCAAGTTTTAGTGCAGAAAAGAGGCTCTTGTTCATGCTGATCCAGTCTCTGGACCAGTAAGGAAAATCTAGCTGGCTCTGAATGCTGGCAGCTATCTCTTTGGCCTTGTCGAAGTTGTTGGTTCGCACGCTGAAGCCGGACGCAACATCGCCCGTTCCGAAAAATTCCTGAGCCTGAGATATATCTATGTATGCAAGAGAGCTGTTGTATTCGTACATTCCGGTGTCAAAAACACCTGAAACCTCGAAACGCTTCATCTTTGGTGTGATGCCAAAAGGTCCCTTCTTGCCAAAAGGCGAGACCATAACAACCTCGTCACCTATAAGCACACCAAGGCTCGCGGATAGCTCTTTGCCTAATGCTATCTGCGGTTTTTCACTTGGAGACATCTTTGAAATGTCGTTGAAATATCCTTCTGTCATATACTTTTCGATGGCGGTTACTTTCAGTTCGTTCTCGGGAACCACCCCACGCACAACAACGCCTGAAACGTTATCTCTGCTGGTTAAAAGCACCTGATTTATTATGAACGGCGAAACGCCTGTAACACCATCCACAGACTCAATGAGCTTCTCAACAGCTCGCCATTCGTCTATGGGGGAAACATCCACACGGTTTATCACAATGTGGGCGTTAGCACCAAGTATACGGTTTTTAAGATTATCAGAGAATCCGCTCATCACAGAAACCACCACTATCAAAGTGGCAACACCTAGCAAAATACCCAAAACGGATATTCCTGATATAAAAGAAAGAATTTTATTTGACTTGCGGCTCTTCAAATACCTTTTAGCCACAAAACGTTCGAATTTCAATTTCACCTTCCACTAAAATATATTCCTGCTAGTTCCTACAGGGTTTTTCTACCTATTCCCATTCGATGGTTGCCGGCGGTTTAGAGCTGATGTCGTAAGCAACTCTGTTAATACCTCGAACCTCGTTGATTATCCTGTTAGATATCTTTCCAAGCACTTCGTAAGGGATATGTGCCCAGTCTGCTGTCATGCCGTCAGTTGATTCCACAGCTCTTATAGCTACGGCGTTCTCATAAGTTCTGTTGTCGCCCATAACCCCAACAGTGTTAACAGGCAGCAGAACGGTAAATGCCTGCCATATCTTTCTGTAAAGCCCTGCTTTATGCAGCTCGTCCATATATATCGCATCCGCTTCACGCAGGATATCGCATCTCTCTTTTGTAACCTCGCCCAAAACCCTGACCCCAAGCCCAGGCCCCGGGAAAGGGTGTCTCCATATGAAATGATCAGGTATATCAAGCTCTGCCCCGACTTTGCGTACTTCATCCTTAAAAAGCTCTCTGAGAGGCTCCAGAAGTTTAAATTTCATATCCTCGGGCAGACCGCCCACATTGTGGTGTGTTTTAATAGTTGCGGAAGGTCCTTTAAAGGATACGGATTCTATTACGTCAGGATAAAGTGTGCCCTGAGCTAAAAATTCGTGTTCCCCCAGCTTTGAAGCTTCCTCTTCGAAAATCCGTATGAACATGTTTCCAATGGCCTTGCGCTTCTTCTCAGGGTCAGTAACACCTTTAAGTACAGACAGAAATTTTTCCTCTGCGTTCACTGCTACAAGGTTCAGCTTATACTGCCCCCTGAAAGCATCCTCAACCTGCTTCCCTTCGTTTTTACGAAGCAGACCGTTGTCAACAAAAACACAGGTAAGCTGGTCGCCTATCGCTTTATGTATAAGTATTGCAGCCACAGAAGAGTCAACACCGCCGGAAAGCCCCAGCAGAACCCTTTTGTCGCCCACTAACTCTTTTATCCTTGCTATCTCCTGCTCTACATAATTCGCAGGTGTCCATATCTTTTCACATCCGCATATCTTCACCACGAAGTTCTCAAGTATCTGCCTGCCGTTCTCAGTGTGCGCTACTTCCGGGTGAAACTGTATAGTGTATATAGGTTTTGTTTCGTGACGCATGGCAGCAACAGGTGCATTAACAGTGCGGGCTATAATCTTAAAATCCTCAGGCATCTTGTCCAGCCTGTCTCCATGGCTCATCCAGACAGAAAAACTGTCTAAAGCTATGTCAGAGAAAAAGGTATCTGACTTGTCTATGTATAGCTCTGAACGTCCGTATTCCCTATGGTCAGCTTCTGCCACAACACCGCCGAAATAGGTTCCGATCAGCTGATGCCCATAGCATATTCCCAGTATAGGTACGCCCAGTTTATAAATCTCATCTGACACCATTGGGGCGTTTTCGTCATAAACAGATGACGGTCCGCCGGAGAGTATTATCCCCTTTGCACCATATTCTTTTATCTTTTCAAATTCGACATTACATGGAAATATTTCGCAATAAACATTTGCCTCACGCACACGTCGGGCAATAAGCTGTGTGTACTGAGAACCGAAGTCGAGTATTAATACCTTCTGGCTGTGTATATCCATATTTTTTACCTCGGGGATGTGTCGTTCGTTATACTCACTCTCGACACCCCGTATTTCTCTATAGTTTTTACCATAAAAGCACATGAATGTGCTTCTCAGAGCGTAAGCTTGACCGGAGTCACTCTGGTCAAGCGACCGAATTCTTTTTCCAAGGAGGGAAAAAGAATCAACTTTAGGTTGTAACCCAGTAGTTAGGTGCTTCTTTTGTGATTATAACGTCGTGAACGTGGCTCTCTTTTAACCCTGCACCAGATATCTTCACAAATTTTGCATTTTTGCGCAGGTGTTCTATACTGCTGCAACCTGTATATCCCATACCGGATTTCACACCGCCAACAAGCTGATAAACTGTTGCGCGAAGTTCGCCTTTGTAGTGAACCCGCCCTTCAATGCCTTCCGGTACAAATTTCTTTTCGTTGTCCACGTTGTCCTGAAAATATCGATCTTTTGACCCTTGATTCATAGCTCCTACAGAACCCATACCTCTGTAAACCTTGTAGCTTCTGCCTTGGAAAAGTTCTATGTCGCCGGGTGATTCTTTCGTTCCAGCAAGAAGCGACCCCATCATAACAACGCTGGCGCCGGCGGCCAAAGCCTTAACTATGTCTCCGGAGTACTTAACACCACCATCTGCGATAATAGGCACGTTATATTTATCCGCCATTGCTGCACAATCCATAATAGCTGTTATCTGCGTAACACCCACACCTGCAACCACTCTTGTGGTACAGATGGAGCCAGGTCCAATACCGACCTTTACGCAGTCTGCTCCGGCTTTAATAAGGTCTTCGGTGGCCTCAGCAGTAGCAACGTTTCCGGCGACTATCTGTATGTCGGGGTATTGTTCTTTTATCCATTTCACCATCTCGATAACTTTGAAAGAGTGCCCATGGGCAGTGTCTATAGCTATTACATCTACTTTTTTATCTATAAGGGCTATGGCCCTCTCTCTCCCTTCTTCGCCAACACCTATGGCAGCACCTACAAGGAGCCTGCCCATCTCGTCTTTTGCTGCGTTGGGGTATTTTATTATTTTGTTTATGTCTTTAATAGTGATGAGTCCCTGCAGTTTATAGTTATCATCCACCACTAGCAGTTTCTCTATCCTGTGTTCCTGAAGATGCTTCATGGAATCTTTCAGAGACGTCCCAACCGGAACGGTCACAAGGTTTTCACTGGTCATATATTCACTTACTTTTGCTGTAAAATTCTCAACAAATCTGAGGTCTCGGTTCGTAAGAATACCCACAAGTTTTTGACCTTTTACCACAGGCACACCGCTAATTTTATACCTGCCCATCAGATCAAGCGCATCCTGAACTGTTTTGTCAGGGTCTATGGTTATCGGATCTACTATCATGCCGTATTCTGACCTCTTGACCTTATCTACCTCTGCGGCCTGTGCTTCTACTGTCATGTTTTTATGGATAAAACCCAACCCGCCCTCTTGAGCTATAGCTATGGCAAGCCTTGCCTCGGTAACAGTATCCATAGCCGATGAGACAAGCGGTATATTCAGTGATATCTTGTTCGTAAGTCTTGTTTTTGTTTCGACATCTCTCGGCAGAACATCGCTTTTTGCGGGAACCATCAAAACGTCATCAAATGTAAGCGCCTCGGCAATAATTTTTTCGTGGTACATTTCTATCTACCTCGTATATTTATATACATTTTACATAATTTTGTTAAATTCGCTAGAAACACTCCTGCAAGGCTTTCTCAGTGAAGAACAAAACATAAGGCGTTTATAACGGGTCTAATACCCCCAGTCTCTGCAATAACGGAAGTCTCGGCCTATTGTTCGCTGCGACACCTTTGCAATAACCGGTGTTGACCTTTTGAACTGGGTTCTGCGGATACGCTCCGCAACATCTTTTACAAACTGCTCTTCAAAGCCCATCTCTATAAGCTCTGCAGTTCTGGTTCTTTCGTCAACCATTTTATATAAAAGCTCGTCCGCCTGCTTATAGGTGAATCCAAGCTCCTGCTCATCCGTCTGACCTACCCAGAGGTCTGCGGTTGGTTGTTTTACTATTACAGATTCAGGCACACCTAAGTGCTCAGAAAGCTCCCACACCTGTGTTTTGTATAGATCGCCTATTGGGTTGATAGCTGATGCGAGGTCACCATACCATGTACCATAGCCTAGCAAAAGCTCTGTTTTGTTGCTGGTGCCAAGCACTATCCCGCCAATTTTTGCGGACATGTCAAAAAGGCATATCATGCGCTGTCTGGCCATGGCGTTACCCATACGGAGCTTGCTCATATCGGGGTTCATCTCTATGTACGGGTCAACCATCTTGGTTATTTCTATTACTTCGAAGTTAAGCTTAAAAGCCTCTGCCACCTTTACGGCATCTTCCAGTGATTCTTTGCTTGAGAGTTTGTAAGGCATGCAGTATGCATAAACCTTGTCGCCGCCGAGCGCTTTCGCTGCGATAGCGGCACTCAGGGCAGAATCAATACCGCCGGAAAGACCCAGTACGACATTTTTCAGTCCTATTTTCTCAGTCTCTTCCTTTATAAAATTAGAAAGTATATCCACAGTGAGTTCGAGGTTTAATCTCATTTTCAGCCTCTTTCGTTAAGGTAATTCTTTAGTATGAATGCTTTTTCATCACGAAGAAAAGGTGTCTCTATTCGGGCAATACGGACCGTTTTCATGTTTACATCAACACAGCCTGAATCCTCCTTGAACATCTCCAGAGATTTCAATCTTCTGCCTCTGGCATCATATGCCTCGGAACCGCCCCAAAATGACACGCCATCCTCGACACCGACCCTGTTAACAAATAAAACATTTGCAGTTAAAACACCCGCTATATATCTGTTTGATGTCTGCCAGAAGCCTGAAGCTTCGTGGTTGCCCTCTTGATTGCCTCTGGCGGGGCTGTTGGAAGGGATAATAATGTTTTGAGCGCCTGATTGGGAAAGTATATAAAGTGCGCTCATGTGGAAAGCATCCTCGCAGATGAGTATGCCTATCTTGCCAAATTCCGTATCGAAAGCTTTTATCTCTGCTCCGGGTGCAAAATATCGCCCCTCTTCGAAAAGTGTGTAGTCAGGGAGGTAGACCTTTCTGTGAGTATGAACAGTCAGGCCTCTGTGGACAAACGCCACTGAATTATAAAATCTTCTGTCAGCGGATTCCTCCACATAACCGAAAACTATTGCTATATCTTTTGAAAGTTACAGGATTTTTTGATATATCTCGTGAGATTCATCCATAGCAACTTCATACACAAGATCCAGCAGATAGTATCCTGTGAGTGAGAGTTCCGGGAAAACTATCATATCGCAGCCGTTTTCAACAGCCTGCTTTATCATTTCGAAATGTTTTTCTGCATTTTTCTCAACATTGCCGAGTACCGGCTTGATCTGTGCTAAATGAGCTTTCATTATTCTGACCTTTCGTATGTGCCGGATTTGCCACCGGTTTTTTTCATAACTCTGATATCGCCGATGACCATAGCCTTATCAGCAGCCTTGCACATGTCATAAATGGTCAGTGCTGCCACTGACACTCCTGTGAGTGCTTCCATCTCTACTCCGGTCTTTCCGGCCATCTTTACTTTTACCTGTATATCAACTTTGGAGTTTTCTTTGTCAGGGGTGAAATAGACATCTACACCTGTTATCTGAAGGGGGTGACACATGGGGATGAGGGTATGGGTCTGTTTCACAGCCATAATAGCGGCGACTCTTGCCACTTCAAAGACATTTCGGCCTTTTGCCATTTTGCCTTCTATCAGAAGCCTTAGAGTCTCCGGCTCCATCCTGATAAAGCCTTCTGCAACAGCTTCACGCACAGTCTCACCCTTTTCGGTGACATCCACCATCCTGCTTCTTCCTTCTTCGTCAAAGTGTGTGAGACTCATCCTTCAACTCCTTGGTCTAACAACGGAAGCCTTACCTTAAGTCAGGCTGCCATTGTTTACAAATTTGTTTTAGTGGGGGTAGTCATTGAACATCTCTTCGGGTCTTTTAGCAGAACGGACATAGTCCCATATGCTGCCTGTACCGCCTTTTATCTCGTCAAGATTTGCAAAGTTTTTCTGCAGTGTCAGCGAGACATAGTTCTCAGTCTTCCCTTTATAAGTACCAGAGATAAAATCCGGCACTACAATATTTATTTTATACCTGTCATAGGTAAGTACAATCATCTTCATATATATGAGTTCTATCAGCTTTACCATATCACTGCTAAGAGGGTTCTCTTTTAACGACGGCACGGGTTCATCTTTCGAGTTCACTGCTGTATAAAGGAGGCTTATGTCATCCGGAGTCTTTCCAGAGTGAAATTTAAGAGCAGGAACGATCTTCTGCTTCTCAGCAAACCATGATGACTGGACTATGTCATTGAACTGATCCAGCAGATTGTTTATATCTATTAAAGCCTTTACCTCTGATTCTTTTCTGGTGATATTTTCGAATTTAAGGGAAACATATTTGGCATAGACATAGGCTTCGCTTTTGTTATAAAGCCTGACTTTCATCCAGTCGCCGTCCTGACCCAAAATAAGAACCTTTGAGTTTTTATTAAGCCTTGCAAGAGCCTTGCTGTCGAAATCCGGCTCAACATAAGCGTAAGTTTTGGTCACAGAGATATTGCCCATAACCTCAACGGTTTCTTCGGCAAAGGACGCAACCACAGAAAGTATTAACAGTGCTGTTGTTATAAAAAATTTATACATTGAACCTGAAATAGATAATATCCCCGTCCTGTACTATATATTCTTTCCCTTCAAGCCTCATCTTACCGAGTTCTTTTGCCTTTGTCAGTGATTTTATTTGCTCAAAATCACTGTAGCTGACGGTCTCTGCTCTGATGAAGCCTCTTTCTATGTCGGAGTGTATCTTACCTGCGGCCTTCTGTGCTGATGTTCCCTTTGTAAGAGTCCAGGCACGCACCTCTTTTTCCCCTGCGGTAAAAAAAGTTATCAGATCAAGCAGGTGATACCCCTGTTCTGTCATTTCAGTTAACCCGGACTTTTTCAATCCTAAATCAGCCAGAAACTCTGATGCTTCATCCGCTTCCAGCTCAGAAATCTCCTGCTCTATCTTTCCGCATATTTTAACGCAAACTGCACCTTCTTTGGCAGCGTGTTCACGTACTTTTTTTGCGTGATCGTTATCTTCTAAAAGCTCGTCTTCCTCTACATTCATGACATACATAACCGGCTTAGCTGTTAAAAAGGAATATTCGGGCAGGCCTTCCACAATGGACTCAAAGTCCGGAATCTCTCTGATGAGCTTGCCTTCAGCCACTGGGTCTACAAGCTTCTCAAGAAGTTCGAGCTTTTTCATCAGCACCTTATCACCTCTTTTGGATGCTTTTTTAGTGCGCTCAACTGCTCTGTCCACTATCTCCATATCGCTGAGCAGAAGCTCAGTGTTTATAATCTCTATGTCACGGATAGGGTCTACTGAACCCTCCACATGTGTGACCTCGCCCTCAAAACAGCGGACAACATGAGCGATAGCATCAACCTGCCTGATGTTTGTAAGAAACTGGTTGCCCAGCCCTTCGCCTTTACTTGCGCCCTTCACAAGACCTGCTATATCCACGAACTCTATTGTTGTTAGCACGACAGATTTCGGTTTGACGTATTGTATGATGAAATCCTGTCTGTCATCCATAACAGGTACAATGCCTGTGTTCGGATCTATTGTGCAAAAAGGGTAGTTGGCACTCGCTGCGCCCGCTTTTGTGAGTGCATTAAATATTGTTGATTTTCCTACGTTGGGAAGCCCAACAATCCCGCAATTGAAGCCCATTTATGTTATCTCCGTCTTCTCATAATTTTTTGTTAGGGTACTCTACAGAAAAAAGTCTTAATTTTCCACCGAAATATATCATTTTAAAACACTTAGAAGTGGGCATAAGAAAAGGGGCTTATTCAGCCCCTGTTATTGTTTGGGTATTATGCAGAAAAACAGGGCGGTTTAATCAGCGCACCGTTTTTCATTATTGTATGGTACTTTTTAAGGTTCCTGAAAGCCGAGGCGTTTTGATATCTCTCTGGCGTATTTTTTAGCCACAGGTAGTATCTCTTTCTCCATACGCTCTTTTGTCATACGGCACGCCGGTCCTGTAACGCTGAGAGCAGCAACAGGAACGCCAAGGTAGTCTTTGATAGGCACTGCTATACAGCGAACTCTGTTTTCAAACTCTTCGTCATCATATGCGTAGTTGTCCACAGCCACTTTTTTCAGATCCTTTTTCAGCACAGGAAGTGAGGTTATAGTGTAGTCTGTATATCTCTTTAGTCTTGCGCCCATGTATATTTTGTTTATCTCCTCCTCAGAGGAGTATGCAAGCTGAACTTTGCCTATGGCTGTACAGTATGCAGGTACATCTTTCCCGACACGGCTGACAACACGCACAGGGAGCAGGGTTTCTGCTATGTCCAGATAAATGACATTACCTTCACGGAGTATACCTATGTAAACAGATTCGTTCACTTCTGATACAATTTTTTCCATAAATGGGCGTGAAAGCTTCAGAATGCCTAGTTTGTTTACAAATTTCTGTCCAAGGTTAAATATACCTATCCCCAGACGGTAATTTTCGGTATTGAGATTTTGCTCTATATACCCTCTGGATGCCAAAGTGGCAAGCAGTCTGAATACATTGTTTTTGTGAAGTCCTAGTTACTTGCTAAGTTCAGTAACACCAAACTCATCTTTGTTTTCAGCGTTTCTGAAAACCTCAAACAACTGGAGAGCATGATACACTGATTGGACTGGTTTAACTTCTGGTTTATAAACCATTAGAGGCTCCTTTCGGGTCAGTTTAATAAAATATAGAATATCGTTATAAAAATCACAAGTATTTTATCCTCAGTAAAACATATAAAATTTAATTCTGAAAGTAAAAAGTAACTATTACTTGTGTATTTTGGAAAATAATTGATATAATCCGGCAAAATAAGGAGCTCGGGAATATGATGAATAGCAGCTTGCCACTTTCAGTCGTTCTTATCTCTTTTAACGAAGAACAAAATATCGGCAGGACACTTGAAGCTGTAAAAGAGATTTCATCAGAGATAGTTGTGGTGGATTCTCACTCCACTGACAACACTGTGAAGATAGCCGAAGGTTATGGCGCAAAAGTTTTTACAGAGGACTGGAAAGGGCATGTGGCTCAAAAGAACTCCGCTTTGGAAAAATGTTCATGCGAGTGGATACTTTCGCTGGACTGTGACGAGTTGCCGGAGCCGGAGCTTGTCGAATCAATAAAACACGTGGTTGAAAAACCGACTTCTGATGGCTATATGTTAAATAGAAGAACCTTCTATATGGGGAAATTTCTGAAGTATTCTTGGCAGCCTGACTGGAAGCTGAGGCTTTTCAGGAAAGACAGCTCGCCCAAATGGGGCGGATATGACCCACACGACAAACTTAGCATAAACGGAAGTGTAGAAAAGATAGATAATGGCGATTTGCTGCACTATTCGTATAAGGACATATACGATCATTACCAGAGACTTGTGAAATATTCCAAATTAGCAGCACAGTCTTATTTTGACGATGGCAAAAGATTCTCTTACGGTGCTGTGCTTACAAAGCCTCTTTTTGCATTTGTCAAAAAATATTTCATAAAGCTCGGCTTTATGGACGGGTTTGCAGGTTTTGCTGTTGCACTCAGCTCGTTTATATATGTTTATCTCAAATATCTATTTCTCAAAGAAATTCAGGAAAAAGAAAATGGCTAAGATTATATCTGTTGGAAATATATCCATGGGCGGCACAGGGAAAACGCCTTTTACCCTTCTGCTTGCAAAGCATTTCGTAGCGAAAGGTAAGAAAGTATGTGTTTTGTCCAGAGGCTACAAAGGGCGGATAGGGTACGACACTAATGTGATTAGTGACGGGAAGAAAATCCTTATCGGACCAGACAAGGCGGCGGACGAGCCCTATATGATGGCTGTGAATTGTCCGGAGGCTATCATAATAACAGGGAAGGAACGTGTGCGTTACTATGAGTATGCCGAAAAGCATTTCAAGCCAGACATATACCTTCTGGATGACGGTTTTCAGCACAAAAAGATGAAAAGGGATATCGATATATGTTTGTTGGATCATAAAAGACCTGTATCTACAGGGTTGATGTTCCCGTTCGGATATCTGCGTGAGCCTGCATCTGCCATCGAAAGGGCAGACATAGTAGTTTTTACCAGGTCAGAAAGCAGAGATATTCCTGAAAAGGTGAAAAAGCATACAGAGGGTAAGCAGGTTTTTTTCAGTAAGATCGAGTGTGTGGGGCTTTACAATGAAGATGGAAAGTCTGACATCGAGCTTGATGGCAAAAGTGTCTACGCTTTTGCAGGAATCGCCTCTCCCGGTAAATTTTTTAAATACCTTAAAGGTTTGGGAGCGCAGCTCATAGGGAAGAAGATTTATACCGACCATCACGTCTATCAGGGCAGGCATACCTATGTAATAGAGAGGAAAGCACGGGAGATGGAGGCGGATGTCATTGTCACAACAGAGAAAGACTATGTGAAACTGCCGGATGATGTGAAGAAAAACATTTACTATCTGAAAATAGACATAAATATTGATGATTCCGAGAGGCTCTTGGCATTACTGGATAATTGATGTGTATATTACAAATATGAAAGCCCCCGCAAACCTTGTATTCAAGATTTTTTCAGCGGGGGCTGAAGATCGAGGTATTAATCGTCCTACCTCCCTATTTATTTTAACAACTCCGGAGAACTTTATTTTTCACTCGAGGCTTTTCCGCGCCTCCAACGTACTGTCCTGTTCCGGTGTTGATACTTCTAATGTATGACTTATGGGTATTTGTGCAAGTGGATAAATTGCACTTTTAAATATTTGCTTTTATCCATCTGATTATTTTATCCGGCTGCTTGCAGCAGAAACTTTCGTGTAGTGGAGTTACCATAAAATAATTGTCTGTTTCGCACAGGTAGCTTAGCTTGCTGCAAATCGTACTTGGTATCTCGTCTGTTTTTATAAGCCAACCGAAGGGCTGAAATCTAATCCCCTCATACTCGTTTAGAATAGCGGTAATTTCATTCAAAGAGTTGTTCTCATGCTTAAAATCCAAATAGACCAGATAAATTTCCATAGTTCGCTCCAAAACCCATTGCTTAAGCACTAAAACACAATAATACACGTATCGATAATAATTGCAAATTGTGTCAATGCGTGTTATATAAGTGTTACTATATCGCATAAGACATAAATTCACAGATATAGAATTTGTTCAAGCATATAGTCTAAGGGGATATACATGGGCGATTACAGAAAGTATGCATGCGACATAAGCGGAAGCCTTTTTAAGAGTATTAACAAAAAAGGCGTCAGAAGGGAAAAACTCTCCTCTGAGCTGGGCATATCTGTTAACCAGCTTAAAAACTACGCATATGACAGCACCAAGTCCGCTACGCTGGAGAATTTTCTTTGTGTGCTTATAAAATTCAAAAGCGTGGATACTCTTGACCTGATTGCAAAAGATATGAACTGCTATGTTTTTAAACTTCCTGAATTTACTGATAGAAATTTTACTGAAAAACTCCCTGTTGAAGCCTTGTCAGAATCTGCACAGGCTGTTTCAGCTTATATTAAAGGAGATATGGAAAAAACAGACATTTCCCGCCAAATACGCAGTGCAATAGAAAAGCTTGCATTGCTGGAAAAAACACTTGAAAACGGACAATAATAGTATAAATTAGAAATATGGTTGCTGTAAAAGGCAAATCCAAAAAACCTCTACTCTCTCATTATAACAAAGCGGTGGATGCAGAAACATCCGCCGCTTTTGTGTATAACATACCTTATAAATAAGCTATAATATAAACATTCTTTACCAGATAATTATGGAGGAGATAGTGAAGAGATTATACCCATTATATTTCAATAAACTGAGTCCGTGTTATTCCAGAGACCACCTGGGAAACCATGGATGTTACGCCAGAAATGATATCCCCAGATTTTTATACCTCACAGAGCTTGGACGCTTTGAAGAAGCATTTTATGTTTTGAAAGAGACTAATCCGTTCAGCTCAGGTTGTGGGCGTTTTTGTGACCACCCCTGCGAGACAGCCTGCAACAGGACAAAATATGATGAACCTGTAGACATAAAAGCTATGGAGCGGTTTATATCCGACTGGGGGTATAAAAATGGACTGAAGCCGAAAAAGCTGGCTCCGGCAAAAGAAATGCGGATTGCTGTTATTGGTTCTGGTCCTGCGGGACTTTCGGCAGCATATTTCCTTGCCAGACAGGGTTACCGTACTGATGTTTACGAAAAGGAAGACACCCCCGGTGGTCTCCTTACACAAGGTATTCCGGCGTTCAGATATCCACCGGAAGTGTTTAATAACGAACTCGATTTTATCAAAAAGACTGGCGTTAATATTAAATGCGGAGAAAACATAAACAAAGATAAGTTTCTGAATCTAGCTCGTGAGTATGATGCCGTTATAGTCTCCACAGGTGCACATAAGCCTATCGAGATGAATATCGAAGGTGAAAACCTTGCAGGTGTGGAATCAGCCATACCTTTCCTTAGAAAGATAAACTTCGGCATGGCGGACGATCTGAAGATAAAAGATGGCGAGCGCATCTGTGTTGTTGGTGGAGGGTATTCAGCTATAGATGTTGCAAGATCCAGTGTGAGGCTTGGAGCAAAGCCTACAGTTGTATACCGACGGACAGAGGACGAGATGACAGCACACTCAGGTGAAGTGGCAGACACCATTAAAGAGGGTGTTGATTATAAATTCCTTCGTCAGCCTTTGAAAATAGAGAAAACAAAGAGCGGTCTGAAGATGCATGTGCAGGTTATGAAGCTGGGGCCAGTGGATGAGAGCGGAAGGGCTAAACCTTTTGCAGTGCCCGGGCTCATAGAAAAACTTGAGTTTGACCGCATAGTTCTGGCTGTTGGAGACAGGCCTGACCTTTATTTTGTGGGTGAAAGTTTTACTGTTGATTTTCAGAGGATGCTTTGCCCTGATCTTCAGGATGAGGACGCTGAAAAGATATTCATTACCGGAGATGCTGCCTACGGAAACGTAGAGAGCACAGGTATGGTTGTCCGTGTGGTGGGGCTTGCTCAGGATACTGTTAAAGCTGTCAGGGAGTTTCTCGGCGAGGACATAGAGACGGAAACCAAACGTGAGATAGCTTTTTACAACATGCTGAACACAAAATATTTTGAGAAAAACGGACGGCTTGTGGAAGACGAGCTTCCGGTGGAAGACAGGCAGGGTAATTTCGAAGAGATAGTACAGACGGTAGAGGAGGACATAGCCATGCTAATGTCTTCCAGATGTTTTAACTGCGGTATCTGTATCCAGTGCGACTGGTGCTGGTTTTACAGCGACGGTTCACTTATAAAGCTGAAAAAGGAGTGGGTGCCTGAGATGGATGCTCATTTTTACGAATTTTTAGATGACAAGCTGGGTGATGCCACATACAAAAGCGTAGAGGCATGCCCTAGGTCGGCTCTGACAGTGACTAAAGAGGGCTCGAAGCTGGATGATTTCAGAAAACAGCAGTATATATCTGCGTGCGAGATACTGCCGGGGGAGTGCGATCATGATCATTAAGAAAGATGGGCACACATCAACAAAAAATATAAGCGTAAACGATTTTTCAGGCGGCGATCTTGGAGTACCGGGCGGTGCCTGCGGACTGCTGGCTGTTGCGGGGGATTTCAGTCTGGATGCACTTTTGAAAGCCGCACGCTGTCTTCAGTACAGAGGACGCACAGGTGCGGGAGTAACGCTGAAAAGTCTATATAAGGACACAGGTTTTTTTAACTTTCACATAATGTTCCGCTCCGAAGACAAGATAGGCTAACTGGACAATGTCCTTAGCAACATGGGGCTTCGTATACTGGAGAAGCGTGACATGGTTCAGAGGAAATACTACTACGAATACGACCTGCCTGTGATAATGCATTACAGCATCGTCCCCCCTTCGCCGGAGGAGATGATGTATCGTGAACGGATATCCATTGAAGCAGAGTATATAGCGAAAGTTGTGAGCCGTTTCAACAGGAAATACATAGACGATGCCAGAATATTTTCCAGTTCCAGGTCTAACGGGACTTTCCTTACTGCTTTCGAGCTGGAAGATACTATTGAGATCTACAACATTCATCAGTTCGAGGATCAATACTACGATGCATGCCTGATACACCTGCGGTGGCCTACTTCTCAAGGGAGAGGTCTTTGGTGGGGGCCTCAGCCTATATCTCTTGGCGAGATGGCGGGTGTTCACAACGGACACCTTTCCAGCGACATGTCAAATGCGAGAGCTCTGGAACAGCTGGATATTATGCTTACTGCGGGGACTGATTCTGAGGCTATATTCCTCTCTGTGGAGTATCTGCTGAATCAGGGATATTCACTTGAGGAGATAGAGTGGGTCTTATGCCGAAAATTTCCACAGGAGCTTGCGAGCATGGCGCCGGAGAAGCTTGAGAAGTATAACGAGCTTATGTCTGACCCGCTGCTTTTTCGTATGAAGATGTCAGGACCTGCAACAGCCATCACCATGGTGGAAGATGTCATTGTAGGGTTTACAGATAGAGATCACCTCCGCTCATTTTCTGTGGGTGTGAACGACAAGATAGCCCTGCTGGGCTCTGAACAAAGAGCGGTGATATCTGCGGCGTATTTCATGCACGAAGAGCTGAACATGTATGACCCTGAAGCCGGAAAGATAGTAGGTTTCAGTGTTAAAGATAAAAAAGTGACAAAACTCGATTATGGGTGGAAGAAAGATGACAGTAAATAAAGATATAGTTATCCAGCGCTCCATAAGATATACGGAGCCTGATGAAAAAGGTATCTTTGCTCAGGGTGCGAAATACTGGGTAAAGGTAACTGACGACATAGAGGAACCGGGAAGAGGTTGTGTGCACTGTTCCACCTGTGTGGAATCCTGCACTCACAACATAAAGCAGCCCGCAGCAGGTCATGGTGTTTTCACTATGGAGGAGAGGTTTTACAACGATGAGGGGCACAGGGTATCACCGGGCAGCGGTGACAGTGTCAGCCTTATGGAGAAGATACTCTGGATAAACCCTGACGAGTGCTGCAACTGCAAAAGATGCGTAAAAATGTGTCCGCAAAGGTCTATAAAAGTTTATGAAAACCCAGACTATCATGACATAGGGGTTACGCTAACCGGTCATGAACAGATAAACAATATAATAGCTAGGGCAGGCGGTAAATCCACCATCTCAAGTGCACATTTGGGGCGCGGCCAGTCAAAGATGTACACCGACTGGCTCATAGATGCCGCAGAGATACTTTCCCCCACACGTGACCACATGAACGAATATGCTGGTCAGCTGCGCGGGATGACCCTTGGCAAGCGTGCCGCAAGGTTTAAGGTGGACACCCCGATCTTTGACGTACACCAGTCATACGGTTCAAACAGCCACGAGGCTGTGCTGTCGAGGATGATGGCTTGTGTGAAGCTGGGCAGACCATTTTTTACAGGAGAGGGGTTTGTTCATCCTGATATGATGGCAGCCGCAAGTCACTGTATTCTCCAGTTTGGTTCAGGCGGTTTTGGCCCCTGGGTAGAGCTGGACAAGTTCGCAGGTATCTCTATGAAATACGGTCAGGATGCCAAAAAAGGGAAGGGCGGCCGGCTTCAGGATAAGAAGAACGATTACGAAATAGCACTGCTGCGGTGTGTGGAGGCACTCAGACATTTGTCGAGCCCGAACCCACAGCATCTTCAATACTCCATAGAAGAGCTTCCTATGCGTGTGGAATCACTCAGGGCACTTCTTGGTGATGATAAGCTTATTGGTGCAGATGTCTACGGAACCGCATGGAATTTTGCAGAGATATGCGTGGCCATTGCCAAGGCTGGTTTCGAATATATAACAATAAAAGCGGGTGACGGTTCAACCGGAGCAGCACATATGGTGGATCTGCAAAACAGAGGATTGAACATTATTTACCTTACTCACATGGCTGATATGGCACTTCGTGCGGAAGGTCTTCGTGAGCATGTCTCCCTCATTTCTGAAGGTGGCGTAATGGACTCGTTCCACGCTATGCTCACCATGCTTGCGGGAGCTGATTTTGTCGGCATGGGGATGAGGACACTGCATGTTCTCGGCTGTACACTCTGCCAGAGATGCCACACAGGTCAGTGTGCCTGGGGTATTACATCCAGACCTTACGGTCAAAGGATAGACCCCGCAACATCATCTGATAACATAGCCCGTATGATAAAAACATTCCATGACGACATGGAGGGGATGGCAGCGGGGCTTGGTATGTCAAACCATGCAGATGTTATAGGGGCGAGAAGGTTCCGTTATCACGGTTCAGACCCTCTGCTTTTTGAGACATTTGGAAGGGGCGAACACGCCAAACAGGTTCCACATGTGCAGATGAAAGAGCGTGAAAAGAAGATATTCAAATCAAGAACAGTCTCTTATGCGCAGAACAAAGATGTTTTTGAAAGAGTGCTTACTGGAATAGATGGTGACTCTCTGAAAATAGATGTGGGGTTTGATAAGATAGAGTCCATGCATCTGAACCACATAATGAAAGAGGCAGTTGACAGAGGCGTCAAAAAATTCTTTCTGGACAATGTAATGGGTCAGAGATGCTTAGGCACAGGTATAAAGTGCGACGAGATAACCGTAAGGGGTCTTGTGGGCAACCACTCCTTCGCATTCCTCCGTGACGTGAAGGTGAATGTTATACCAAACCACTCTACTATAACAACAGTGCCGGCAAACGCTCAGGTTGGCGTTGCAAACACATCAAATCCAACCGAGATAAACATTTCAGGAGAGGTTTCTGACCTTTTTGCAGCATACGCCATAAGCGGAACATTCCGGGTGGCAAAATCCGGAGGAGTTCGTAACCTTCTTCTTATGAAGGCAGGGCTGCCTGATGAGTGGAAAAACCTGAACGTGGACAGATTTAAATCCGCAGGAAAGGATGATATATTAAAAGAACTGGTAAAAAAATATCAGTCCAGAAGGGCGAAAAGAGTCAAAGCCAGCTGGCAGGATTTCCTGAAACAGTTCGAACTGAAACTTGTAAATAGAAAAGCTCCTGTGGCTGTCTATGGACTTGGCCACGAAAAAGGGATGGGCGACTACTTCATGGAGTACGCTCAGGGCGGTATAGGGATCATTCTGAACGTTGTGAACAGAATTGACCCCATCGGCTACTATGTATGCAGCGGTATGACCGCAGGTGCGGCATACATCAGAGGGCCTGTTACCGATGCTCAGCTTGGCAAGGGTGTTCGTAAGATAGAGTATCTTACTCCTGATGATAAGCTTTTTCTGAAAGGACACATAGAAAGGTTTATTTCTGAGTTTATGGATAAAGATATAGATAAAGCTTATGACGACAGTCTGAAAGAGTTTGCGAAGAATTTTACTGATAATCCGGGGCAGATACTTGCTGATTTCTGCAAAATAATCCCTATAAGCAGCTTATCAACTACATCTAATGAATAACAAATAAAGGGAGCTTAGTGCTCCCTTTTTATTTTTAGCTAGTAGGTTCCCACTGCTTCCTGCATAGGTATCTTTTTATAATCAGGAGGAATGGCAAAGACAGATTTGTCGAGCTTTGCCTTAGACACTGACGTAACAAGAGTGCCGAAGCCCGGTATGCTGTCAGAGGAATCCTGTTTCAGAATATAACCTTCGGTATATTCCATCTCAGCGATTTTAGCTCCCATAGGGTGAAAAGAGTCTGCCATATCTAATTCGTTCATTAACTTTTCCGCCTTTGAGGCGTCCAGTTCATTTTTTATAAGCGTATAAACATCTTTAGAAAAACAGGCACTCGCCTCAAGGTATAGCTCGTCAATAATGAACTGATATTCTTCACATGAGTATCCGGCTATAGTTTTTGTGCCAAGTTTGTTTACAGCAACTTTTACCTTGGTTGTTTCTAACATACTGTTTTCGGGCATGTTATTTAGCTTGTTAGTAAACTCTTTCATTTTTGCAAAACTTGCCTGAAAATAGGTCTTACGCATAGGATTAAGCACATAGATATTCTCTTTTTCCACATCTGTAATGTTTGTGAGCTGACCGTCTATGTAGTGCGCCATTATCCCTTTTGAGTAATAAGTCTTAAAAACAGAACCTGAAGATTCTTCGGTGATGGTCACATCAGCATATGAGAAGAGTGACGCAAAACACACCATGACAAGTATACAGATTTTCATTATAAACCTCGTGACTGAGCATAATATAGCTTCAAATCGACAGCCAGAGGGAAATAATTATATATTAATGAATCCCTGCATGAATGTGACAGCATTTCCTGCTATTTTTACCCTGTCAGAATCCATTGTGCAAAAAAGAACTCCGCCTCTTGCAGAA
Organism: Denitrovibrio sp.; assembly: GCA_002869145.1. Lineage (GTDB taxonomy): Bacteria > Chrysiogenota > Deferribacteres > Deferribacterales > Geovibrionaceae > Denitrovibrio. The sequence continues at coordinate 82,344 of PKTM01000007.1, read as the reverse complement.
ATCTGCTTGGCTGTCATCATCTTCTTCCCTGTTACCTTGCTCCAGTATGGTGTAAGCAAACAGTGGGCAGAGCCTGTCACAGGGTCTTCGTCTATCCCCACCTGCGGTCCGAAAAATCTGCTGACAAAATCACAAGTGTCACCTTTTGCTGTGACTATCAGTCCTCTGGAACCCAGATTCAGCAGCTCTCTGAAATCAGGTTCAAATCCGGCAATATCAGCTTCACAATCGAATATCGCCATGTAATCGTCCCCTTTGAAAAGCTGAATGGGTTTTTTGCCGAGAGCTTTTTCTATAATGGTGTGTATTTCACATTCCGGCGGTTCTTTCGCAGGGAAGTCCAGCTCTAAAATGTCGCCTTTATTTGTAACCCTGAGAGGGCCGCTTTTTGATTGGAACTCAATTGTTTTTCCGTTGAATCCTTCATGGTTGAAAAATACATGTGCAGATGCGAGAGTTGCGTGACCGCAAAGGTCAACTTCGCAAGCAGGTGTAAACCATCGTATGTGGTGTTTTTCGTTTTTTGAAAAGATAAAAGCGGTCTCTGACAGATTATTTTCCATAGCGATGTTCTGCATGTCAGCTTCGTTCAGCTCTGTCTCCAAAGGGCACACCCCGGCAGGGTTACCTTTGAAAATCTCACTTGCAAAAGCATCAACCTGATAAAATTTAAGTTTTGCCATGTTCCACCTCCATTATGGAAGAATATACCATAACAGTGATGAAAAAAAGCTACAGATATTTTTATATTAGCTAAACAGTCAGCCCGTTCAGGGATAACTGTTTAGCATTTAGTAAATCTTAAACGTCCTGTATTTTCAGAACTATTTTACCGAAATGGGAATCTTCCTCCATAACCTTGTGTGCGGCAGCCGCCTCTTCTATAGGGAAGACTTTGTGGATTTTAGGAACAATTTTTCGGTCGGCAAACTTAGGGATGGCGCGTTTTGTGAATTCTGCAACTATGTCAGCTTTCATATCAACAGGTCTGCTTCTCAGTACGGAGCCTATTATCTGCTGGCGTTTAACCATCATAAGAGCAAGGTTCAGCTCAGCTTTAATGCCGCTGATAACGCCAATTATAACCAGCTTGCCCATATAGCCCAGAGAGCTCATATTCGGCTTAAGATACTTCGCCCCAACATGGTCAAGGATAAGATCAACGCCTTTTTTTCCGGTAAATTCCTTTACTGCATCAGAAAAATCAGGAGTTGTGGTGTAGTCTATTACAAGTGATGCTCCTAGCTTTTTAACTTCGTCTATTTTGGAAGGCGCTGCTGTCACTATATATTTGCTGTTTGGCGTAAGTGCGTTGGAAAGCTGTATAGCTGCGGTGTTTACTCCGCCGCCTCCGCCGTGGAAGATTGCTGTCTGGCCGTCCTGAAAATCTCCGATCATAAAAACGTTAGAGAAGGCTGTAATGTATGATTCGCAAATACATGCCGCCTCTTCGTAGCTCATTGTAACCGGCATCTTTATAAGGTGGCTTGCGTAAGCAACTGCATATTAAGCATAACCGCCCCCGCCAACAAGGCTGACCACCCTGTCGCCGACTTCCCACCCTGTAACGTCAGAGCCCAGCTCTTCGATAACTCCGGCAACCTCAAGTCCCAGTATCTCAGAATCGCCTTTTGGTGGTGGGTAATTCCCCTCTCGCTGAACAAGGTCAGGTCTGTTGATAGATGTGGCTACTACTTTTATAAGAACCTGATCATTCGCAGGAACAGGTGTGTCTGCTTCGCCAATATATAAAACGTCTGCACTTCCGAATTCTTTCATTAAAACAGCTTTCATAGATAATCTCCTGTGAATTTCAGTTTTGTATATATCAGTCTTACATAAATAACCCTGTTTGAAAATACGAAAAATCATGCCCTGAGCATGTTATTCTTGAATTTTTACGCATAGAGGGTAAAATTATCTTTCCAATAATGATTTTATAAGGATATTCTCATGAAAAAATTTCTAGTTTTAACGCTTACAATCTTGAGTTTTCAGGCTGCAATAGCCTCAGATGTGGTTAAAATAGGTATTTCCCAGATAGTTGAGCACCCTGCTCTGGATGCAGCCCGTGACGGGATTATCAAAACTGTAAAAGAGTGCGGCTTTGAAAATGCCGAGTTTGAAACACAGTCAGCTCAGGGTAATATGGTGACTGCCAACCAGATAGCCAATAAGTTTGCGGGTGACAAAAAAGATGTTGTGATAGGTATCGCAACACCAACAGCCCTTGCTCTTATTAACACATTTCAAAAACTTTCTCCTGATACTCCGGTTATATTTTCCGCTGTGACAGATCCTGTTGGAGCAAAAATGGTAAAAGACATCAACAAGCCGGGCGGAAGCGTCACAGGTGTCAGCGACCTTGCACCTATAGAGAGCCAGTTCAACCTTATATTTGAGCTTGGGTTCACTCCAAAGGCAGTGGGCATTATCTATAACTCCGGCGAGCAGAACAGCCGCTCACAGCTAGAACTGACAAAAGCTGCAGCTGAAAAGAAAGGCGTTAAGCTTGTAGAGCGCGCCATAGCGAACTCTTCCGGTGTTTTTTCCGCTGCTCAGTCGCTGGTGGGAAAGGTGCAGGCAATATTTGTAACAACAGACAACACTGTTGTTTCAGCATTGGAGTCAGTTGTGAAAGTTGCATATGAACATAATATCCCTCTTGTAATGTCCGACACAGATTCTGTAGACAGAGGTGCACTTGCTGCCAAAGGCTTCGACTATTACAAGCACGGCCTTCAGACAGGGGAGATGGTATGCCGTATATTGAAAGGTGCTAAACCTGCCGACACTCCGGTAGAGTTTCAGGAGGATCTTCAGCTTATGATAAACCTGAAAGCGGCAAAAGAGATAGGCTATACATTTCCTGAGAGCTTTATAAACGCAGCCGATAAAGTAATAAAATAGATGTCATATTTCGCATTTCTGGGAGCTATCGAGCATGGACTAGTCTTTTCGCTCATGGCTATCGGAGTATTTTTAACATTCAGGGCTCTTGATTTTCCTGATCTGTCAGTTGACGGTTCGCTCCCTCTGGGGGCGGCTGTCAGTGCACTGCTTATCACCAAAGGGGTTGATCCGTACCTCTCTGTGGCAGCTGCTACCCTTGCAGGTTTCGGGGCTGGTGCTATCACGGCACTCTTGAACACAAAACTCAAAATCCTGAATCTGCTGGCGGGGATACTTACCATGATAGGACTTTATTCCATAAACCTTCGGGTAATGGGTATGCCTAACATTCCGCTTTTGGGTTATGAAACGGTATTTACACCTATAGAAGCCATGGGGATATCTCCGCAGGTGGCTGCCATAGGGCTTTTTGCTGTTTTCGCCCTAGTTATATGTGTTTTTCTGGTGTGGTTTTTTCACACTGATATCGGACTTGCGCTGCGTGCCACCGGTGACAACATGAAGATGGTAAAGGCGCAGGGAGTTAACACCGACAGGATGATATTTTTTGGTGTGGCTCTCAGTAATGGTTTTGTCGCAATGAGCGGTGCTCTTGTTGCCCAGTCCCTCGGTTTTGCCGATGTGAACATGGGGATAGGTACTGTTGTTGCAGGTCTTGCATCAGTTATTGTCGGCGAGGCTGTGCTCTCAAGCTCAACAGTGCTGAAGGCTGTAATAGGCGTTGTGATTGGTTCAATGATATACAGGCTGGCGGTGGCTTTTGCCCTTTCAGTAGAGCTTGGTCCTATAAAGCTTTCACCGGGCGATCTGAATCTTATAACTGCTATAATAGTTGTTATAGCGCTTACATTTCCGGGTATACGCAAGAAACTCGGAGGTGCTAAATGATATAACTTCAGGGTATTAGAAAGGTTTTTAACTCAGGCACAGTAAACGAGAATGTTGCAATAGACAACATAGACCTGAAGATAGAGCCGGGCGACTTTATTACTGTTATCGGAAGCAACGGAGCGGGCAAATCTACCATGCTTTCTGTGGTGGCCGGCTTTCAGTCTCCTGACGGAGGGAGTGTGCTTTTCGACGGTAACGATATTACAAAGATGCCCGAGTATAAGCGTGCCGAATTTATAGGTGTGGTGTTTCAGGATCCTTTAAGCGGAACGGCAAAGTCGCTCTCCATTGAAGAGAATATGGCGATAGCCGCCAAAAGGGGCAGCAAGAGATGGTTCAGGATGGGTGTTACAGCTAAAAGGCGTGCCTTTTTCAAAGGACATCTTGAACAGCTTGGGCTTGGGCTTGAAAAGAGGCTGAAGACCAATGCCGGGCTTCTTTCCGGCGGGCAAAGGCAGTCTTTGACATTGCTTATGGCTGCAATGGCAAACCCTCAGATATTACTTTTGGACGAACACACAGCGGCACTTGACCCAAGAACCGCAGGACTTGTTATGGGGCTGACCGATAAGATTATCAAAGACCTCGGTCTCACAGCCATGATGGTCACACACAACATGAAACAGGCGCTCGATTATGGAAACAGAATAATAATGATGCACGAAGGCAGCGTTATTCTTGATATAAAAGGCAAAGAGAAAGAGGGTCTCACCATTCCTGATCTGCTGGATATGTTTGAAAAGGTAAGGGGTGAGGGCTTGGTAGATGACAAGCTTCTGCTGAGTAAATAAGGAAACTCTTTTCTCTGGCTTTTTTTGAAGATAAAAAGCGAACAACCTTTAAATTTATATTTTCGGAGTGATAAAGATGTCAGTTTTTGACAAGCGTGCGGGAGATTGGGACAAGAAAACCAGACGAGTGAAGCTAGCTAAAGATGTTGTGGAAGCCATAATAAAACATGCAAAGCCTCAAAAGGGGATGAACCTAGCCGATTTTGGCGCAGGAACAGGGCTTATTATGCTTGGACTTGCTGATTACGCTGAATCTATGACAGGTTATGATAATTCTGAAGGGATGCTTCAGGTGCTTCGTGAAAAGGCGGAAGATGCCGGTATGAAAAACCTGACTGCAAAATATTTTGATATTAAAACATCAGACTTCCCTCTTGATGCCTATGAAATGATGACGTGCTCTATGGTGGCTCACCACCTTGACGATCCTGAAGTATTTTTCGCAAAAGCCTATGACGGTTTGAAATTTGGCGGAAAACTTTGTGTAGCAGATCTTGTAAAGACCGATGTCCCGTTTCACGAAGAGGCGCAGGAAGGTGTTGTGTACGATGACGGTTTTGATTTGGAGTGGGTAAAAGAAAGCCTCCACCAGTGCGGTTTTATAACTGTAGAGATACATCAGGCAGCAGTTATTGAGAAGGAGCGCAACGGTGAAACTCTGGAATTCCCAGTGTTTCTGGCTGTGGCGGAGAAATAGATGAAACGTACCGAAAAAATGACTCCATTCATTGTTATGGACATCATGAAGAAGTCTCTGGAGTACGAAGACTGCATTCATTTTGAGGTTGGACAGCCGGACATATGCCCGTCAGACGGTGTTTTGAATGCAATGAAAAAAGCTCTAGATGTGGGGCAGTTTCCATATACAGAGGCGAAAGGGATAAGGCAGCTTAGAGAAAATATAAGCGGATTTTATAAAAATTTTTACAGTGTGGATGTTGACCCTGACAGGATATTGCTTACCGTGGGGACATCTGGTGCATTTCTCATCGCATACTCTATAATGCTGGATATTGGCGAAAAGCTTGCATTCACCGACCCCGGCTACCCGTGCTACAAAAACTACTCATATTTGCTAGGTATAGATCCCGTGATGATACCTGTGAGTGCTGATACTGATTACCAGATGACACCTGAGATGCTCGCATTGCATAAGGATGTTAAGGCCGTGCAGATATCATCTCCGGCTAATCCTATGGGAAATGTCTACGAAAAAAACAATCTGAAAGAACTTGTAAGTTATTGCAATAAAAAAGATATAGGGTTCATTTCTGATGAAATATATCATGGGCTTGTCTATGGTGACAGGCGAGAGCACACAGCATTGGAATTTTCTGATGACGTTATTGTTATTAACGGTTTCTCCAAATACTTCTGTATGCCGGGGGCGAGACTTGGCTGGATGATAATGCCGGAGAAGCTTGTGCGTTCTGCTGAGATTGTGATGCAGAACCTTTACATATCAGCCCCAACAGTTAGTCAGCTTGGCTGTGTGGAAGCGTTTGACTACGATTTCCTCGCAGACTACAAGGCAGAATACGAAAAACGAAGAAACTTCCTTTACTCTCAGCTGAAAGATATTTTCAAGATTGATGTACTGCCGGAAGGCGCTTTTTATATATGGGCTGACATATCAGATTATAGCGACGACTGTTATAGTTTTGCTATGGAGCTGATGGAGAACGCTCATGTGGCTGTTACGCCGGGTGTTGATTTCGGTGTAAACCAGACAGGCAGATACATCCGATTCGCTTACACCAGAAGCATAGAACACATGGCAGAAGGCGTTAAAAGGATAAAAGATTATCTAAAAAACAGATAGGTGAGTTATGAGATACTGGCTTATGAAATCCGAGCCGGAGGCATTTTCCATTGATGATCTGATGAAGATGGAAAACCAGACGGATCACTGGGACGGGATAAGGAATTATCAGGCGAGAAATTTTATGAGAGACGACATGAGAGTTGGAGACAAAATTCTCTTTTATCATTCAAACTGCGAAGAACCCGGTGTGGTAGGTATCGCAGAAGTAGCAAGCGAAGCCTATCCTGACTTCACCGCCTTTAAAAGCGACAGTAAATATTATGATCCTAAATCCACCGAGGAAAAACCCAGATGGTTTATGGTGGATGTTAAGTTCGTAGAAAAATTCAAAGAATCAGTAAGCCTGAAAAAAATAAAGACCATCCCTGAACTTTCAGATATGAAGCTGGTACAGAAGGGGAATAGACTCTCCATTATGACTGTTGAAAAAAACGAGTTCGATATTATTGTAAATCTGGCAAAAACAGGGGAGTAAAGAGTGAGAAGAGAAGAAAAACTGCTGGGAGAGATAGCAGATATAAACGACATTCTTAAAAAAGGTGAAGTTATACGTATAGCCATGGTTGACAAGGGCGAGCCTTACTTGGTTCCGATGAGCTTTGGTGTCCGTGAAGGTGTAATATATCTGCACTGTGCAAAAGAGGGTCGTAAGATAGATGTTCTGCGTGCTCACAGCAGAGTAAGCTTTGAAGTTTCTTGCGATACAAAGCTGGTAAAAGAAAACCAGAGTTGTGGCTGGACATATCATTTCCGCTCTGTCATAGGGACTGGCGATGTTGTGTTTGTAAAAGACAAAGCAGAGAAGCTGGAAGGACTGCAGGCTATAATGGAAAAATATGGAAGTGATGAAAATGTTTTCCCTGATAAGGCAGTTGATGCCACAATGGTGCTTCGTATCGATATAGATGAGATGACAGGTAAGTCGTCCCCTGCCAAAAAATGACCTGATCTTTTTATAATGTTGTCTAACCACATTCATCAATAGCAGCAGCTCAGTGCAGTATTGTGCATCATAACGTTAGTATTATGCATTCAATTTGCGATTCGCGAATTAGTGTGTTATGGTTGAAGCAGTAAATATATAAATATTAAGTACAAAAATAAGCAATTACCTATGTGGTGAAGACTATGACGTGGATGCATAATGAGTAAAAAGCTTATGTTTGGCAGGATAAACAGATGCTGAAACCGCAGGATATCATGATATTGCTGAAGATAGTTGCAATGCAGCAGCGTGAATGGAAATACAGTGAAGCTGCTTTAGAGCTTGCTATGAGCCCATCAGAGGTTCATTCTGGTGTTAAAAGACTAAAAAAGTGCATGCTGCTGACCGAGTTCTCCATTGATACGGGTGCATCTGTTTACAAAAGACATCTGCCGGACACAAAAGCACTGAAAGAGTTTATGAGGTACGGCTTATCCCATGTTTTTCCAGCTCAGCTTACTGGTGTTGCAAGGGGTATACCGACATCTTACGGTTTTGCGAATCTTTTTGAAGGTTTTGCATATGATTCTTCTTTTATACCTGTGTGGGAATATCAGTCTGGCGAATACAATGGCGTAGGATTAAAACCTTTATATCCGTCTGCGCCCCAGGCGGCGGTGAACGATTTTACTTTGTACGAAATGCTTGCCCTTACAGATGCTTTACGTTCCGGCGACCGCTTATTACAGAACACTGCATGGCAGAAATTTCAAACATTAATAGGAGAATAAAATGGCAAAAGATAAATTTCCTGTTACTCCGGCTGTGAGAGAATTGCGTAGGTTTAAAATAGATTTTACTCCGTTTGTTTATGACTATGTAGAAAAAGGCGGTGCAAAGCATTCCGCAGAAGTTCTGGGTGTGGATGCTTACGATGTAATAAAAACTATAGTAATGGAAGACGAGTCTCAGAAGCCTTATGTGGTTCTGATGCACGGTGATAAAGAGATATCTGCTAAAAACCTTGCCCGTGAGATAGGTGTTAAAACTATGAAACCTTGCGAGCCCGATACAGCAAACAAGCACACTGGTTATCTGGTGGGCGGGACATCACCTTTCGGCACAAAAAAGAGCATGACAATATTTATGGAACGAACGATAGCCGACATCGACAAAATATATATTAACGGTGGTAAAAGAGGTTTTTTGGTGAGTATGAAATCATCAGAACTTATCCGTGCTCTTAAGCCTGTTCTGGTGAACGTAGCTATAGATAAGTAAATCTATTTATCAGTAAACTGAAGATTGCAGAGGCGGGAATATATTTCAGACTTTTCAAGCAGCTCCTGATGGGTTCCTGTGGATTCTATTTTGCCTTTATCAAGAACAACAATCATATCTGCATTCAAAACAGTAGACAGCCTGTGGGCAATAACAAAACTGGTTCTGCCTTTCATAAGATTAGTGAGCGCTTTCTGTACTATACTTTCTGATTCTGCATCCAGTGAGCTTGTGGCCTCATCAAGTATAAGTATGGGTGGGTTTAGCAGAAGTGCTCTTGCAATGGTGACCCTCTGTTTCTGACCGCCAGAAAGCCTGTCGCCTCGCTCGCCTATAACCGTGTCAAATCCGTCCTGAAGTTCTTCTATAAATTTCAATGCATAAGCAGACTCAGCTGCGGCATATATATCTTCTGTTTTCGGGTCGCTCACTCCGTAGGCTATGTTATAAGCTATAGTTTCGTTAAAAAGAAAAGGATCCTGAGAGACTGTTCCAATATTTTCCCTGAGAGAATGTACTTTGAAATCACGGATGTCTGTTCCGCCAATTTTTATAGAGCCATCAGTTACATCATAAAAACGTGGGATGAGTGATGCTATAGTGCTTTTCCCTGCACCGCTGGAACCGACCAGCGCTATTGTCATGCCGGCTTTTACGTCAAGCGTGAAGCCGTCTAAAACATTGCCGTCTGATTTGCTGTAGCAAAATGAGACATTTTCGAAACTGATATCTTTTCCGTGGGCATCACAATCCATCGTGCCGTCTTTGTCTAGGATGGCGTTATGAGTATCAATTACGTCAAAAATCCTTTCAGCTGAAGCGTTTGCAGCCTGGACAGAAGCGTTGTACTGGTTTATCTTTTTGAAAGGGTCAAACATAAGCCCGAAAGCTGTGATAAATGAGAAGAATGTTCCGGTTGTGGTCTCGCCGTTTATGACTTTCAGACCACCATAAAATATGATAATGGCGATGGCAAACCCTGCTATTGTCTCCATAAGAGGAGAGCTGATTGATGTCAGCAGTACCTGTTTAAGCCTGTATTTTACCTCTCGTGCATTCAGACCGAAAAACCTGAAAGTCTCTTTGTCTTCGCTTGCAAATGACTTTACAACCTGCACGCCGGAGAATGTCTCCTGAAGTGCTGTGGCCAAATCGCCTATGCGCTCCTGCTGTTTACGGCTGTACTTTTTGATCTTTTTACCGGTTTTGTTTATCAGAATGATCATAAAAGGGATGGTCAGAAATATTGTGGAACCAAGCTCCAAATCCTGATAAAGCACAACACCTATGAGAGCAAAAATGGAGAGAATGCTTCTTATTATCTTCAATGCATCAGGTATAGCGTTCTGGAGGTTTGTTACATCATTAATGATGCGGGTCATCATGGCTCCGGTATCGTTCTTGTCGTAGTAGCTCATGGGGAGCTGTATCATTTTTTGGTATAAATCTTCTCTGATTTTCTGGACACCGTGCAGTCCTGCATACTGGATAAAGTATGACTGCATAAACCTTGCCACAAACCTTACCGAGAATATGATGACAATGACGATAGGGATGAGTATTAAAAATCTTTCGTTTTTTGCTATGAAGATACCGTCCAGTATGTCTTTTACAATATATGCTGTGGCTCCGTCTGTGGCAGATACTACAGCGGATGACATAAAAGCAGCGAAAATGAAAAGCTTATGATCTGTAAAATACTTCCAGATACGTTTGAAATTTTTCATATACTTTCTTATAGCACCGTTTAATATTTTTCAACAGGATTTGATAAATATATGTTATCATTATCGTAAGATTTTATTAAATGAGGGACAGTTTATGATCAGTATTGAATATTGCTTGATGTGAAACTATCAGCCAAGAGCCGCGCGTGTCGCGGAGAAAATCAAAAAAAAGACCGGAGAGGAAGTTGAGCTTATTAAAGGAACAGGCGGTGCCTTTGAAGTAGTTGTTAAAGGCGAAACTATATTTTCGAAAAAAACGACAGGAGCTTTTCCTGACGAAGATCAGCTGTTAAAAGATGTCAAAGCGAAGCTTGATCGCTAAAGTGTTTTAGCCGCCATCCGGAACCATTTCAAAGCCTCTTTGTTGTCCATTTTAACTCCTCTGCCCATGCTCAGCATGTGGCCGAGGTTATACATGGCTTCACCATGCCCTAGTTCTGCTGCCTTGCGGTACCAGTAGACAGCATCCTCATCGGATTTTATAGTGCCTCTGCCGCCAGCAAAAAGGAGCGCAAGCCTGTTTTGTGAAGGGGCATGCCCTTGGTTTGCTCCCATTTCAAAATACCGGAATGCTTCCTGCAGGTTTTTTGCGCCAATGTATCCGAAAAGATAAAAGAGCCCTGTTTTGTATTGTGCTTCTGCCATCCCTTGGTCTGCCGCTTCCTTATAAAAGCCAAATGCCCTTTCAGAGTTTTTCGATATATACTGCCCAACAGTGCAGAATGTTCCCAAAATAAATTTTGCCTCAGCAGAGCCCAGCTTTGCTGCTCTCACATACATTTGAAGAGCTAGCTTGATGTTTTGGGGGACACCTTCACCATGTTCATACATATGCGCCAGCATTGCACAGGCGTTTTTGTCGTCCAGACATTTATACAGTATTTTAAGAGCCTTTTTACTATTCCCCTGATCAAGCAGGTCAGCGGCATCTTTTAGTGTTTTTTTGCGGAATATTTTAAGCATATTCAATAATACTATATTTCAAAGATTTTTTGGTAAGTGGATTTGATGTAGCTGTGTCGGCGTTTGCAAAGTCGACAAATCTATATGGCAAATGCTCATCACGACCTTCAGGGATCCCAAGTCTTGTGGTTTGTATTATCTTATCAGGTCGATATCCGGTATCTTCCAAATAAAAAACATCCGGCACAAAATTTTTAGCATTCCACTGAGTCAGCTTAATGCCGAGGGCACGGCAAAGCAGAGTCTGACCTGAGCAAAGTCTTCTTCGGGGACGTCTCCTGCCGTTTTTCAAAGGGTTGTTTACATGCATCAGCTCAATAGTATCAACTGGTGAAATACTGTCTGTGTATGGCATGGCTCCCTTTATAAGCACAGCGTTTCCTTCACCTTTGCAGCTTATGTTCAGAGAGTCTTTCCCGCGTGCGTAGTACATATATATAGTTCCTGCGGGCATAAAGAGCGGCTCTCTTTTTTTAGTATATCCAAGTGATGCGTGGGAGCCTTTATCTTTTAAATAGTAGCACTCAGTCTCTGTTATCATAGCTGAAAGTATATTGTTTCTATCCCTGAAACGTATGACCTTGCCCAAAAGTTCTTTGGCCACAGCAGCGGCATCTTTATCAAAAAATGTGTTTGTTAACATGGTTTACCTTCTATTTGATTTTAAAGTTTTTAAGTGTAGAATGCTATATGGAAACTATTGCAATCACACTTTTAATAATTCAGCTTCTTGCTATTTTAAGCAATGTCTTTGGCATACCAGGAGGCATTATAGCGGGAATAACTGCTATAGTAATGTTTCTGATGAACATAATTACTGCAAAGTTCCTTATCGCTATTATGTTTGTCTTTGCCGCAGGAGAAGTAGTAGAGTTTTATGCCAGCTATGTGGTAGGAAAAAGATACGGGGTCACAGGGAAAAGTTTCTGGGCTTCGGTTGTTTGCGGTTTTGCTTTAGGCATATTCCTGTCGCCACTGTTTTTAGGAATAGGGGCTATAATAGGTACTTTCGTTGGAGCATACGCAGGTGCTTTGGGATATGAACTGTTGATAGGAACCACCCCCGTTAGAGCAAGAGAGAAAGCCAAGAGTATACTTTTTGGCAGATTTCTAGGCATGTTTTCAAAGTTAGCCGCAGGTTTTTTTGCCATATATCTCGAAATCGGACATATATTTTAAATCAGTATTTTAACATTATCTAGCTATCATCTGATTGATTACTGCCTGCTAGTTTCGATTTAAAATAGTTACTGTAGAATCATGTCCGAAGCGCTGTGCATAATCTATAGCTGTGCTTCCTAGATTGTCTGCTATATTTTTTTCCGCTCCCATTGAAAGCAGAGCCAGAACAATTCTTGCATACCCATGTTCAGAGGCGTACATAAGGGCTGTTCTGCCCAGATTGTCTCTCAGTTTTACATTGGCTCCGTGCCTTATCATAAGGTTCACAATATCTTCGTGTCCGTATTTGGCTGCAAGCATAAGTGGCGACAAGCCCTCTTCGTTTTGTTTGTTCGGATTGGCTCCCCTCTCCAGAAGCATAGCTGCCAGGTCTTCACGTCTTTGTCTGGAAGCGTTTGCTGTAGGGGTGAAACCATCTCCGTTTGCTATGTCCGGGTCGGCACCGTTTATAAGAAGGGTATCCACGACAGATTTCTGACCGCGCATAACAGCCAGATTAAGAGCTGTGTTGCCGTACTCGTCCTGATGGTTTATGTCTGCGCCTTTACGGATAAGGGCTCTTACTGATTCAGGATTACCACTTAGGGAAGCTTGCAGAAGGTCAGCATTTTCTTTAGGGTTTTGTCTGGACTGTTCCACGGATGAAGACTGCGAAACATTTGCACCAGATATATTAGTGTTGTTTTGTGCAATATCCACTTCAGAAGTAGATGTAGCGGTATTTCCTGCTATCTCTCTCTGGGCAGCTGCCCCCTGATCAGGATAAAATACCTGAATAAGCTTATCCACAAAGATAGGTTCAGCCATCTTCGAATCTACGATTAAGAAAATGATAATACTGGCTATTAGTGTAAGCAAAAGTATGAGTATTGTTCTCATATGTACCTCTGAAAATAATAATACTGCAACATAACTAATGAAGCAAATGTTTATGTGTATGTGAAATCATAAAAAAAGGCGACCCTGAAGCCGCCTTTAGAAGTTTATAAAGTTTTTGTTATCAGAAATCCCTGGAAATAAGTGTTACACCTTTGGCAACACCTGCATCCTCTTCTGTTAAGTTTTCCTTATTCACAGGAAAGAAGTATTCTCTGTTCTCCTCTGTGGCAGCCACATAGGATTTTGCTGTGAATATATTTGAATGGTAGCGCGGTAGCATGTGAAATGTAAAAGGCGTTGTTTTTTGTTTACTGAAAACATAGCTTGTAGCGTTCCATTCATTTGTTTTTGCTTTAGCAACAGTGCCGTCCACTTCAGAATAGTCGAGAGCCGGAAAGCCGTTCTTTCCTGCTACATCATTATGAAATGTCTCAAAGGCGCATGCAGTTATCTCTTGTCCGAGCAGTCCGCCCAGCATAGAGGCTATCTGTACATGGGTTTTCTGAGTTCCTTTACACTCAACTATTTTCTCAAGAGCGACAAGTCTGCCGTCCAAAGTTGTGAATGTACCCACTGTTTCCAGAGCGTCCTTAGCAGGAAGTATCACATCTGCTGTTGCTGCTGAACCTGTCTTAAAAACGTCAGCGGCAATGTATGTTGAGGCTTTCGAGAATGCTTTTTACAGATCAGCAGGTATTTTACAGTTAGGTTTAGCGTTGAATCCGGCATTGATAACAACCTTTACTGTTCCTGAGTTAAGCTCTTGTGTAAGCTTTTCGAATGTGTATCCATTGCGCACGTAGCCGTTCACAACAGAACCCATATAGTTGACCTGCTCGTTTATTACAAAGAGTGATTTCAGCTTTTCCTGACCAATAAAGTCGCAGAATGCAAGTACTGCATCAGTGTCAGTGCCTGACTGGATGAACTCTTCCCCGATGATAAGTGATACTTTCTTAGCTTTTTTAAGCTCTGCCGGTACGTATCTTTCTTTATCGTTGATAACATCTATGATGTTTGGGTTGTCCTGTAGTGCAGGAACAGGTGCATCTTTTCTAAGCTCTTCCAGAGCAGCGGCAAAATCACCGTAGTCTGCCAGAACAGTTTTTGTAGTGAAAAGGTCATATTCATATTTTTTCAAACCGGCCACATATAGCTTTGCGCTGTTGTGTATTACAGCGTTCATTACCTTGTGTTTCACTCCCACAGCTTCTCTGCGTAGATCACAGCCGATAACGAAAACAATGTCTGAGTTTGTTATGTCGTCAAGTGTGCCAATGTTTTCCATTGTGCCGAACTTGGCTGAATATTTGTCGTAAAAGTGACCGAGTGCGACATCTGTTTCGCTCACTATTTTTTTGGAGCCGACCCCATCCATCAGCTTTTTGTAAGCTGCAAGGGATTCGTTAGTTATTGTGCTGCCTGCAACAAGAGCTATCTCATCGGGTTTTATGCCGCTGAGTTTATCTTTAAGCAGTGTTTCGGCCTCTTCCCAGTTTGTCTCTGTAAGGTTTCCGTCGGCGGAGACCATTGGCTGAGTAGCTCTGTCGGCACTGTCGAGATATTTAAATGCAAATCTGTCCTGAGCTGTTATCTGAGCGGAACCGATTGCTTTTGCTCTGGCTATCTTGCCGTTTTTAAGGCCATATTCCACAGAACCGCCGGCAGGCGAGAACACAGAGGAGGTAACCTTCTCTTCAAGATCCCACACTCTCGCAGAGTGGTGGAACTGAGCATCAAGCAGCGAACCAACCGGACATCTGTCGATACAAGTACCGCAGAAATCACAGTTTAGTGTGTCACCTTTTGCAGGAGTCACATGATTATAAAATCCTCTGTCCTCCATTGTAAGTGCGGAACAGCCTGTCATTTCGTGGCAGGACTTTATGCACTTTTCGCAGAGAACGCAGAGGTTAGAGTTATATACTATTTTGTTCCAGTTAACCACAGGCTCTGTAGGCTTGTCGGAAGAGACCATCTCCTCTTTCATGCCGAATTCGATAGCAGTATCCTGCAGTTCGCATTCACCAACCTTGTCACAAACAGGACAATCAAGAGGGTGCTTTATGAGAATGAAGTCGAGCATATCTCTTCTGTTTTTCCAGATGTGCTCGTTATCTGTTTCCACCTTCATGCCGTCTTTGGCGTATGCTGCGCAGGCGGCCTGGAGTCTTTCCACACCTTCCACCTGTACAAGACAAAGTCTGCAGGCTCCCGTAGGAGTAACATCCTTCAGATAGCAGAGGGTTGGGATATGGATTCCGTTTCTTTCAGCAACATCCAAAATGGACTCGCCTTCGTCGAAAGAGTAGGGTGTGTTATTTATTATGATTTCAGCCATTTTTATCTACTCCGCTCGCCTATTTATTTCCGAGTGCAACCATTGCCATACGAACACATCTGAGACATCTGGTAGATTCGTCGTAAGCCTGGTTCAGTGTATAAGGTTTTTCAACCTCTTCGTAGTTGTCTTTTCTGGAATCACCGTCCATTTTTTCCTGATGAACTCTGTGTATGGATGGTGTTTCCAGCTCACATACCTTCTCTTTCTTATCGAAAATGCCGCCTCTTGTTGTTTCAAGGGCACGCTGGAGAGTCTCTTCCTCAGTAAGGTATGGCTCACCGTCTGTAAGGTATCTGTCTATCATAGTAGCGGACCATCTGGCAGCGCCGATAGCTTTCACAACAGTCATAGGTCCCCACTCGCAGTCACCTGCTGAGAATATCTGAGGGTCTGTTGTGTCATAAAGGTCGTCACGAACTTTAAATGTGCTCCACTTTGTAACGTCTATGCCGTCCTCTTCTTTGAGAAAGGAGAGGTCAGGATCTTGTCCGATGGCAGGTATGATAAAATCACAGTCGATAACAAACTCAGAACCTTCAACAGGCTGAGGTCTTCTACGACCGGAATCATCGGGTTCGCCCAGTTCCATACGGATAGCTTCACAGCCCACAACCTTGCCGTTTTTCGCTATGACCTTTGTAGGGTTGCAGAGGAAGTGGAAATTAATCCCTTCTTCTATAGCATCGGCAATCTCATAGTCTTCCGCCGGCATCTCTGCACGGGAACGACGATAGATTAGGTTTACGTCTGTAGCGCCCTCTCTAAGAGCAACACGGACACAGTCTATTGCAGTGTTACCACCACCCACAACCACTACCTTCTTCCCTTTAACAGCAACATCGTTACCGATGGCCTGCTCGTAAAGGAAGTCGATACCGCCGGGGAAGACTCCTTCGTATCCGTCTTTTTCACCCTCGATACCCATGGCTTTTGATCTCCATGCGCCGAGTGTAATGAGAACAGCGTCGTAATTCTTTTTCATGTATGCCAGGTCTATGTCATCTTTTGGTCCGCCAAACTTTGTGTTGTACTGTATCTCAACACCGAGTGACGTGATGATGTCGACCTCGTGACGGAGGATGTGTCTGGGCTCTCTGTAGTCAGGGATACCCATGGCAACCATACCGCCGGGTTCGTCACACATTTCATATATTTTGCACTGATACCCCATAAGGGCAAGATAGTATGCTCCGGTGAGACCCGCAGGCCCTGCGCCGATGATACCAACCTTTTTCCCTTTGTCTTCCATCTTTTCAGGAAGCTGAGGTGTTTTATTGTTGTAGTATTCGTAGTCGAAAGGGGTTCTTTTCAAAACCATGATGCTGACAGGATCTTCATCTACAAGACCTCTGCGGCAATTATCCTCACAAGGGTGAGGGCAGACACGTCCGCAGATTCCCGGAAGCGGCATTGTCTTTCTAATGGTAGCCAGAGCATCAATATATCTGTGGTCTTTAATCTCTTCTATAAACTCAGGGATAGGTACATTTGCAGGGCATCCTGCTGTACATGGTGCTGTGAGGTGTTTGAAGTACTGATCGTCCTCACTCGCCACATCTGATGCTATCTGATCCTTGAAATTTTCAAGATAGGCTTTTACAGGAACAGTAGATGTTGGTGCTACTGTGCATTTAGCAGAGTTAAAGATGGAATCAGCCATCTCTATGGCTTTGCTGATATCTGCATCTTCGCACTTGCCTGAACGTATTTTCAGAAGCTGCTCTGCGAGAAGTTTTGTGCCCACACGACCGGGGAAACACCTTCCGCAGCAGCCAAAACTGCTGATCTCGTTCATATAGTTCGCAAGAGCTGCAAGCATGTCAACATTTTCCTCGTATACGAGAAATCCGTCCCAGTTGATAAGTGCCTTCAGCGGCTTGCCCCTGTACTCTTCAGGAGTCTTGATAGGTGAATCAG
Organism: Denitrovibrio sp.; assembly: GCA_002869145.1. Taxonomy (GTDB): domain Bacteria; phylum Chrysiogenota; class Deferribacteres; order Deferribacterales; family Geovibrionaceae; genus Denitrovibrio. The sequence continues at coordinate 64,706 of PKTM01000007.1, read as the reverse complement.
TCCACTCCTGTTTGTCTTTGCCTCTGTTGTCTAGCTTGGTATCCTTAAAGTACCCGTAGCAAACTTGTGCCATTACACGCTCCACGGTAATTTATGTTTATGCAATCCTTATGCGTTCATACGGCAATCGTATACTGTATACAATTGCGTATAACACAATTCTAATTTGATGTCTATAACTTTATTGGGTTTTCTGCTAACTCGCTAAAAGTCATAAAAAGTCTCAAAAACATTATTGGTTATACACTTTTGATTTAAAGAAAACAACCTTTTTGGTTATTTTCTGCTCCGTTTTTCATGTCGGAACTGTTATTGTGTTTACGAATGAACCAAGCATGTTTTATTATTAATATTAGAGGTGGCTTGTGAAAAAAATCGTTGTTTTTTGTTTTTTTACATTAATTGCAAGCAGCGTATTTGCATCAGAAGTAGATATAAATATCATCTATGAGGCATCACGCATGAAGGTGACAGAGACCATTTGCGGAGAGATGCCATCCGAAACTGGTGGCTATATAGAAACTGAAAAGGGTTGTTTTCAGACCAGATACGAGCTTGATGTCCCTATGTATGGTTTTAGTTTTGAGCCGAAAACACTCCCCTCAGACGAAGCTGTAAAATTTGCGTACTACATTTCGTTCTTTGATTCGGCTTCTCCAAAGAAGGATCTTGTTAAGACGGAAATAGTAGCAGATGGAGAAGTTCTCAGAGAGGTTGAAAACCTTGTTCATGAACGGACATTTCAGGGGCTTTTGATACTGGAAGAGGGGCAGACAGTAAGGCTTTCGTCAGAAAAAGAGCCTTCATATATGATTATTTATGTAATGGCGATTATCCTCGTTGCTGCGGGTTTGACATTTATTATGAGGCGTAAAAAATAATGAGCATAGTACTTTTCACAGCAAACAAACTCGGTGAAATGCTTCTTGAAGAGCTTACAAAGCGCAGTTTTTTCCCCGAGGTGGTTACATACACCAGAGGGTTTCAAAGAACTACTCAGGCAAAAGATCTTGGAAGTTTCCGCAGAGATTTCAGCATGAGCTTTATAGCTTCCAACAACATCGAAGACTGCGACAATCTGCCGGAAATAACCGGAAAAACAGTCGTGTGCGTTGACTGGACAAAGGACTTTTTTAAAGGCTCAGGGCTTGACGTGGTTTTTGCACATCCGTCACTTCTGCCCTTATACAGAGGTTATTCGGCACTTACTGAGCAGTTTGTAAGGGGTGTTGCCGTTAGCGGTGCCACTTTTTATATGCAGGGTGAAAAAATTGACGGCGGTGACATAGTAGCCCAGAAGGAGATTAGAATTCAGTATGAGGACTACCCGCTGGATTTTATGCAGAGATATGTCGAGGTGTGTGCTGATTTTATTATAGAGCTTAACCGAAAAGGTTTGCAGAGCTATACGCCGATGCCCCAGAACGAAGATGAGGCATTTTATCTTCAGCGCAAAAGAGGTAAAGACTCCATAATCGATTTTAACAGAGATGCGTACAATATATATAACCATATCAGGGGCTACAGCAGACCCTTCTTTGGTGCTTTTTTTATGAAAGACGGACAAAGAGTGACAGTGTGGCATGCCTCCACAGAGGTGTGGCAGGGCGAATACGGTACACCCGGCAGTGTGCTTTCTGTTTCTGATAACGGAGCAGAGCTGGCCTGTGGCAGTGGTACTATTATCCTTCGGGAGATAGAAGTCGACGGCAAAATATATAAGGGCGATTAGATTCAGTTATAGTTTTTTTCTCCCCTTTACTAAAGGGGAGGCAGAGGGGATTTAAGAAAATCCACCCCAGCCCTCCTTTTCAAAAGGAGGGGGGAAAGGCATAAAAAAGGCGGTCAATTGACCGCCTTTATATATTATAGTTATTTTTTATTATTCTCCGTCTAGTGAGATGCAAGATACAACAGCTGGGGTTGTAGAAGTGTAAGTACCGACTGTGAAATCAGCTTGTGTTCCTCTTATTTGACCAGTACCAACGACGCCATCATCAAACTGAGCGTCAAAGATTTCAGCAAGTTCGTAGTCAAGTCCTGCTAGGCAGACAACATTAGTTGTTAAGCCTGCATAAGCTGTAGCACTACCGCCAGCATTACCAACTGTAATGTCGCCATCAAATGCATTTTTAGGAAGAGCAATTGTGCTAAGCCCATCTTTCAAAAAACCAGAGTCTCTAAGAGCGTCCCAAAAAACCAAATCCTCAGTAGATGTTACCCCTCCGACTGTGTCGGCTGCAACGCCACTTTCTATAATTCCATCGTCATCACCAGCTCTATCACCTGGTAGAGCATTATATCTATCTTGATAAGAGAAATAAGCAAATTCAACTTGCTGATAGTCTCTGTAAAGTCTTTTAATTTTTGCGTTAGTTACGAGCTCTTGTCCTTTGATAACACCGCCGAGTATCACACCAATGATCACTAGAACAATTGCAAGCTCAACTAGAGTAAAACCTTTCTGATTCATGAAGTCCTCCACACACAGTAAATAATAATTTCAATTTTCATATAAATACTATCGTAAAATATAACAATAAATCAATATGGAAAATTAATTTACATTATTAATATGCAAATTACATGATTGAAACTACTATTATTAGTAGTTTATGGCATCAGCAAAGATTTATTTTATATAATACGGCCGGATAAACTACCGGCCGCACTATTTGACTCTTTGAGTCAATCTGTTCGAAGAAGGTTATCATCAGTTTCCTGAGTGGTTGCTTCTATTTGGGCTTTAGAGTGCGAATTCCCTTCTTCTTAAATCATAATAGGACTAAATTAGTCTGCAACAATATGTAAAGTTTTTTTACCTGATGTGCTGGATGTGTTGGGGACTTGTACCTCGGTACGTGTCCCAATAAGTAGTGAATATTGTTTAAAGTCCGAGAACGTCGAACATATTATAAAAACCTTTATCTTTACCTTTAAGCCATTTAGCTGCGGCTATTGCGCCTTTTGCGAACATGTCTCTGGTGTGGGCACGATGGGTAATCTCTATACGCTCGCCATTAGTGCAGAACATAGCCGTGTGTTCGCCAACGATGTCCCCTGCGCGTATTGTCTGCATACCTATTTCACGGTCAGTCCGTTCGCCTATAAGCCCGTGCCTTGAGTATGCGCCGTCTTTTTCTATGTCACGCCCGAGTACATTAGCGATAACTTCACCCATTTTCATGGCAGTACCGCTTGGGGCGTCCTTTTTCATTCTGTGGTGCGCTTCTATAATTTCTATATCCCAATCTTCGCCGATAGCCTGAGTAACCATCTCCAGTATTTTAAAGGTAAGGTTTACCCCTACGCTCATGTTTGGCGAGAAAACTACAGGTATCTTTTCGGCCAGCTTTTCGAGCTGTTTGGTTTGGTCAGATGTCATCCCTGTGGACGCTATAATAGCGGGTACACCTGCTTTTTCGTACTTTTCAAGGTTTGCCATAGTAGGCTCTGCACCTGTGAAGTCGATAAAAACATCGCATCCGGCAAAAGCTTTTTCGATGTCGTCTGTGATCTCTACACCGTTTTTACCACAGCCGGCCACTTCCCCTGCATCCATACCGATGAGACTGCACGAAGGATGTTCAAGTGCACCTTTCAGTTCGCAGTGTTTATCTTCTGCTATAAGTGAAATGATGCTGCGCCCCATTCTGCCTGCGGCGCCCACCATAGCTATTTTTACTAAGCTCATATTATGCCGACCTGCTCCATTACAGCTTTCATCTTTGCTGTGCCTGCATCTGTCATAGGTACAAGCGGAAGTCTGACTTCCGGTCCGATGAGCCCCATAAGCTCAAGAGCTTTTTTCACAGGGACAGGGTTTGTCTCCATAAAGAAGGCATCAAAAAGTGGAAGAAGTTTGAAATGAAGCTCACGAGCTCTTTCAAAATTACCCGCCAGATAAGAATCATACATCTCTGCTACCATTGCAGGGCATGCATTTACAGATGCGGAGATAACACCGTTGGAACCGAGTGTAAGGTAAGGGAAAATAAGCGCATCCTCACCTGCGAGAAGACCGAAATCGTCATCAGTCTTATTTATTATCTCTGCCGCCTGATCCATAGAACCGCTCGCCTCTTTTATAGAGACAATATTAGGTATCTTGGAGAGTTTAATAGTTGTTTCCGGCAGCATATTGCAGGCTGTACGTCCGGGAACGTTATACATTATGATAGGTATATCAACACGCTCAGCGACATATTTATAGTGCTGATACAGACCTTCCTGAGAAGGCTTGTTGTAGTATGGTGTAATAAGCAGTGCGCCGTCTGCACCCGCTTTTTTAGCGTGCTCAGTAAGAAAGAGTGTCTCGTGGGTGGAATTTGAACCCGCACCCGCAACAACAGGAACCCGTTTATTTGTCTGATTTATTACTATATCGATAACCTTGCAGTGCTCCTCGTGTGTGAGTGTCGCTGACTCACCGGATGTACCGCAGGGGACTATTCCGTCTGTACCTTTTTCTATCTGGTAGTCAACCAGATTTCTAAGGGTCTTCTCATCAACCTGTCCATCTTTGAAAGGCGTTACTATTGCAACGTAGCTTCCGTCAAACATATTTTCATCTCCTCTAAAAGCAAATTATCTAATATTTATAGGCTTCTTCGGTAAGTTCACCTTTATAAACTACTCTGGCTTCCCCTTCAAGATAAACCTTATCGTTTTCTAAATAAACCTTCAGGAAAAGACCGCTGGTGGTGAGGCATGTCACAGGACTTTTTGTAAGCCCTTTTTTCACAGCAAATATGGCTCCTGCCACACAGCCTGTGCCGCATGCCATGGTTTCGCCCTCAACGCCTCGCTCATATGTGCGTATCCTGAGGGTGCCGTCAGGCAGCACTTTGCACATGTTTACATTTGTTCCGGCTGGAGCATATTCGGAGTGATACCTTATTCCGCTGCCGTATTTCATTATATCAACTTCTTCGATATTGTCTACAAAGCACACCACATGGGGCACGCCAGTGTTTATACTGTTCACTTCCAGAGTTTCGCCTTCCAACTCTATGGTGTAGTCCATGCGTTCATCAAGCGGATCGGTGAGCTGTACTTTTACATTCACACCTTCTTTTATCTCCGCCTCAATAACGCCTGCGAGGGTTTCGAATTTCATCTTTTCCCCTGCTATACCGTTCATATTGGCAAATCTGCCTGCGCACCTAGATGCGTTGCCGCACATTTCTGCCTCAGAACCATCGCAGTTGTAAAAGCGCCACATAAAATCTGCATTTTTACTATCTTCTATAAGCACAAGACCATCTGCACCTACAGAGACGTTTCTGGCACACGCTTTTGTTATAAGCGTCTGTCTGTCTATTTTGTTTGCTTTGCCGTCACGATTGTCTATGAAGATGAAATCGTTGCCGGCTCCGCTCATTTTGTAAAAAGGTATATTCATATTTTTTTATTGGTAAAATCGGAAGCCAAAGTCCCTCAGATACCTTTCCTCATTATTTTTTGTTTAGAAACTCAGGCACTCGCTCAGGCCCTGTCAGATCACTATAAATCTCACGTCTTCTTACTATATGATAATTTTCGCCGTCCACAAGTATCTCCGGTACTCTCGGTCTGGAGTTATAATTGGAGGCCATCGTCATGCCGTATGCTCCTGCGGACATAATAGCGTACAGACCGCCTATGTCAACATCGGGCATTTTTCTGTCTCTGGCGAGAAAGTCACCCGATTCGCAAATAGGCCCCACCATGTCTCCGGTGACCGTCTTTTCTGTTTCGTCCACAGACTGCACTGTGTGATACGAATCATAAAGTGAAGGTCTGGCAAGGTCGTTCATGGCGGCATCGACTATTTTAAAGTGTTTTTCGTCAGTGTCTTTTGTGTAGAGCACTTTGGTTATGAGAGCACCTGCATTTCCAGCCAAATTTCGTCCCGGCTCAAAGATAAGTGTCATGTCCTCACCTTTCAAAATCTCTGCAAGTGAAGCCGCATATTCAGCATGTGATGGAGGTTTCTCGTCTTTATAAGTTATCCCCAAGCCTCCGCCTAGATCTAGATATTTGATGTTTATCTTCTTCTTGCGCAGATCTTTTATGATGTCCAGAAGTATCTCTGCAGCATCGTGAAAAGGTGAAACCTCTGTTAGCTGGGAGCCTATGTGGCAGTGCATGCCCACAACGTCGATACCTTTCAGTTTGCTGGCATAGATGTAGTCATCCTTAACTTTTTCAGCGGGGATGCCGAATTTGTTATTTTTCAGCCCTGTTGAAATGTATGGGTGGGTTTTTGCATCCACGTTAGGGTTTACCCGTATTGCTATTCTTGCTTTTTTCCCAAGCTCAAGTGCGCATTTATTTAAAAGATCAAGCTCCTGCATGGATTCTACGTTGAACATCAGGATATTTGATGAGATAGCGTATTTGATTTCTTCTTCGGTTTTACCAACACCTGCGAAAACAATTTTGCTGTTGTCGATACCTGCTTTCAGCGCTCTGTGCAGTTCACCGCCTGAGACAATATCAGCTCCGCAGCCCTGAGAGCCCAGAAGTGCAAGCACGCCAATGTTTCCACAAGCTTTTACAGCGAAACATATGAGCCTGTCAGTCTGTTTGAAAGCGTTATAAAAATTATGGTATTGTGTGCGCAGATCAGCTGCACTATAGACATAGTAAGGAGTTCCAAGTTCCTCTGCTATCTTTTTCAGAGCAACATCTTCGCAAAATAGTTCGCCATCTTTGTATTGAAAACTGTTCAAAATATGCCTCCGGCAGAGGGTTTAATAGTACTTGTATTCTCTTTTTAACACCGCATAGAGAGTTTGTCAAAAAACACTATACCTTAATAGATGATATCACATTAAGCCAGTCAGCACCTTTCTCTTTGATGTAAAAAGTTACACTGGAATACCATTCGGAAGTTTTTTCTGTTTTTGCTCTGAACCACCTCCAGTGGTGGTTTTCTTCCAGTAACAGACAGGTTTTTATACCCATAGCTCCAGCCAGATGAACTATTTCGTTGTCGGAGGTGATGACAAGGTCAGCGGAAGCGGCTTTATCGGCTTTTTCTTTCATGGTGCCTTCCAGAGGAAAAATCTCAACTCTGTCGTCAGCTTCAAAGAGCGATAATGCATTTTGGTCTATGTTCTCGTTAAATGCATAACCTATTCTTATTTTGTCGGTTTCCCTGTTGGCAGGTTCAGCTTTCAGATAGCCGTTTGCAAGCGGGATGGTCTTTGCTCTGGCATTGAGTATCATCGGCAGACTCAGAAGGGGTGAGTGAACGTCGAATTCCTGCACATCTTCAGTTGTGAGCTCAACAAAGTCAGGCATCTGCCCTTCAAAAAGCTCTGCAAGCTCCGGCTGTAGCTGTAGAACAACCTTGCCTGGGTTGAATTTTTCCAGTTCATGCAGATATCTGCAAAAAAGGATGGTATCGCCAAGACCGCAAATGACTGTATCTTCATAATAAACATACAGGGTTTTCCCCTCCAGTCCTGTTCCTCGCCAAAGGGTTTCTCTATCCCCTTTTAGAATGTTGAAAACGTTAAATCTGGCCTCATAAAGTTTTAGACCTTTGCGAAAATCTTTATTGCGAAGTGTTATCTCTGCAAGAGCCAGCTTCTCTTTTTGAAGCTCTGGCCTGTTTGCCACCAGTCTGCTGTAATATTTTGCTGCGTTGTTGTAATCCATTATTTCGTTGTGTGAGATAGCAGCGCAAATAAGTGCTGTGGGGTTGTCTGGAGAAAGCTCCAGAACAGCTTCATAACACTCAATGGCATCGTTGAAATTGCCTGTTTTTCGAAATAGATTTCCAGTATTTATGAGCGCGTTTACGTTTTTGGGGTTTGATGCAAGAGCTTCTGCAAAGCAGTATTTAGCATCATCTATCTCCCCTTTTTCCATGTGTATTATGCCAAGATTTGAAAATGCTTCCGAAAAACCGGGTTTAAGTTCACATGCAGCGGAAAGGTGAAACTGAGCATGCTCTATCTGTCCGGCTATGCGGTAAAGCTCGCCCATATTGTTGTGAAAGTTAGGATTGCTGCCGTCCAGCTCCAAAGAACGCTTAACGTATTCTATCGCCTCTTCCCTTAGCCCCCTTGCAGCGAATATCATGCCGAGGTTATGTGTGGCCTCTGCGTGATGGGGGTCAACCTGAAGCACAGCTTCATATATTTTCTCTGCCTGAGCCAGATTGCCTTTTTCATGGTAGCTTCTGCCAAGGTTAAATGCCTGTTTAGCGTTCATATCTTTCATTCAAATACCACCGAAGTTATTTGTAGATATAATAACACATAGTGGAAAATAATACAAATCAGCTATTTTCGGATAGAAATCTTTGTATTTCGCTTTCCACATGTTTAGTAAGTTTCGGCATATTCTTTTTTACAGGCTCAGAAAGCTCCATATCCATATCTATGGTGCCGGACTGGATTCCGTAGAAGACTATCTCTGAAGGCCGCTGCCCCATTAGTTCGGATGTGAGGAGCATATCCTTCATACCCATCTGGTGAGCTGACAGTTTACTTTCAAAAGCTACGTCTATGTCTTCGCCTTCCAGTTTGACAACAGTTCCCGGCTCCATCTCCAGTTCCACAGCATCCACCAGAACAAGTCTGTCCGCCCAGTCGATATAGCCGAGAAGGTCAAGCCCAAGTGTTCCGCCATCAAGCACCAGAAGGTCATCACGTTTATTGTTATATTTAGGAGCAAGCTCCTGCGCTACAAGAACACCTGCAGCATCGTCATTCATAACAAGATTTCCAATTCCAAGAACAAGAAGATTCATATGTTTTAATCCTAAAAAAGCCGGACTTTTACGTCCGGCTTTAAAATATTATTGTTCCCGCTCCCCTGCATGCAGTGGAGGCATCATCGTTTTAGAGCACCTTGACCTTTGACCTGAGCTCCCCTTTTTCGTCGTAAACGTGGATAGCGCATGCCAGACAAGGGTCAAACGAGTGTATAGTTCTCAGTATCTCAAGAGGCTTGTCAGGGTCTGCTATAGGTGTTCCTATGAGTGACTGCTCATAAGGTCCGTGCACATCCCCTTTATCCATAGGCCCTGCGTTCCATGTGGATGGAACAACTGCCTGATAATTTTTTATAGCGCCGTTTTCTATGACTATCCAGTGACCCAGAGCACCTCTTGGAGCCTCGTGCCATCCGTAGCCTTTAGCATTTGCAGGCCATGTGGCTGGTTCCCACTTCTCGCCTGAGTGTATCTGATAGTCTCCAGCTTTAATATTTGCTGCCAGAGCCATTATCCACTTCTCGTTCCTTTGTGATGTCACAAGGGTCTCTATAGCTCTTGCTGCAGTTCTGCCAAGTGTAGAAAAGAGAGCCGCAGGGCCGGCACCAAGTTTGCCGAGTACGGCATCTACAACAGGTACAACTTCCTTATGCCCTTTGGCGTAAGCTATGAGCATCCTTGAAAGCGGTCCAACCTCCATAGGTTCGCCGTCGTATCTCGGAGCTTTTACAAATGAATAGTCCTTATCTACATCGAGGTAGTCATATGGCGGCATTGGTCCGGTATAGTTTTTGTCAGACTGTCCGTCATAAGGGTGTTTGGATGATTTATCCATATACCATGAGTGTGCGCAGTCCTCAGCAATTTTTGCCTGATCAACCTCTATCACATTTGAAAGATCACCCCCCTTTATGATGCCGCCAGGCAGCCATAAATCGTTCGGATAGCCTTTTTGTGATTCTGGGTATTCGCCGTATGACATGTAGTTTTTATGCCCTGCGCCGATACCTGCCCAGTCAAGGTAGAAAGGAGCCACAGCGAGCACGTCAGGTATGTATACTTTCTCAACGAACTCTTTTGCCAGTTTGTTGTATTCCAGTATCATCGCTATCTTGTCAGCGTTGATGGCGTTCTGGCTGTTCGGGTCGATAGGTATGGACATACCGCCCACAAGAAATGTCTGCGGGTGAGGGTTCTTGGAACCGAGCACCGCATGGGTTTTTATGATTTCTTTCTGAAGCTCAAGAGCCTGCAGGTAGTGAGCTGTTGCCATGAGGTTTGCCTCTGGCGGCAGTTTATATGCTGAGTGTCCCCAGTAAGCGTTAGCGAAAGGCCCCAGTCTTCCAGTGGAGGCGAAAGCTGCTATTCTGTCCTGAACAGATTTGAAGTAGTCCTCTGAGCTGTATTTCCAGTCGGAAATTGACTGCTGGAGGGCGGCTGTCTTTTTTGGGTCAGCCTTAAGCGCGCTTGTAATGTCAACCCAGTCCAGCGCATGCAGGTGATAGAAATGGATGATATGGTCCTGCACTGCCTGTGAGCCCATGATAATATTTCTGATTAGTTCCGCATTATACGGAATCTGTATGCCAAGTGCGTTTTCAACGGCACGGATGGAGGCTATGGAGTGCACAGTGGTGCACACACCGCAGAATCTCTGGGTGATGTACCATGCGTCTCTTGGGTCGCGCCCCTGAAGTATCTTTTCGATACCTCTGAACATGGTTCCGCTTGACCAAGCATCTACTATTTTACCGTTTTCAACCTTGGCCTCTATTCTGAGATGCCCCTCTATTCTGGTGATGGGGTCTACCACTATCCTTTCAGCCATGATCAATTCTCCCTATTTTCATTGTCTTGATTACCGCTTTCAACCTCTTTCACAACACCTTTGTTTCTGAAAAGGTTGATGATGCCGTGCACACCGAATACCACAGCAGAAACGCCAAGGACTTTAAGGCCCAGCTTGGTGGCTGTTGATTACACACCAAAACCAGGTATTGCCGGCAGTCTGCGATAAAACGGAGCCATGGTATCCATGAAACCAGGTTCTGAGCAGCCTACACAGCCGTGTCCAGCCATAACAGGCCAGCTAAGGCCGTCGTTCCAGCGAAGTGTCGGACAGTTATGGAAGCTTTGCGTACCTTTGCAGCCCACTTTATACAGACACCACCCCTGACGGTGACCTTCGTCTCCCCACTTTTCGGTATACTGACCAGCATCGAAGTGAGCTCTGCGCTCGCAGTTGTCGTGGATGCGTTTTCCATATGCGAATTTGGGACGAAGGTGTTTATCCACTGCCGGAAGTGATCCGAAAACGAGATAATGCACCACAAGAGCTGTGAGGTTGTCACAGTTCATTGGGCAGCCTGGAAGGTTTATTATTGGTTTTCCGCTGACAATATCTGCCACACCTTTTGCTTCAGTGGGGTTAGGGTGTCCGGCCGGTATACCTCCGAAGCTGGCACAGTTACCAACGGCTATTATGGCCGCTGCTCCTTCTGCAGCTTTTTTCAGGTGGTTTAATGCAGTGTCGCCGGCTATGCAGCAGTCGATACCATCTTCATTGGTGGGGATAGCCCCTTCGATGATTAGGAGGTATTTGCCTTTGTAACGCTCCATAGTGCTGTGTTTAGCTTCTTCCGCAAGGTGACCTGCTGCAGCCATAATAACTTCCATGTAGTCTACTGAAAGCACATCAAGTATGAGGTCTCCTACTTTTGGTCTGCCAGATCGCAGAAGCGATTCTGAATCACCTGAGCAGCTCTGGAATTCCATCCAGATGACTGACGGTCTGTTGTCTGTGTTTTCAAGAGCTTCCGCTATTTGCGGTGCGAAAGCAGGGGGGAGGGCGAGTGTTGCACTAAGAGCGGTGCAGTACTTCATAAAATCCCTTCTGCTGACATCATAGCTCTGAAGGATCTGTCTTAGGCTCATTATCTAAACCTCCAGTTATATAATTAACTTCTCTCTTTTATAAATAGTTAAACTAGGTTCTGTCTTTATCAAGCATAGGCTCGTTATTAAAAATAAAGACACCTCTAGAATTAATTCCCTTATACTATTTTTAACAAATGTTTTTTTCATTCGCAACACTATTTGATTTTTATGCATATCTTTACAAAAATTATTATTCCTAATATTTAAATGCTATTGTTTAGTTTCGCTAGTCCAGTTGCTTTTTTAACGGAAAGATATATGATTATTATTCGGAGATGACATGAGAATATATACAGACAGATACAATTACCTTTTTGGCCCTGTCCCCTCCAGAAGGCTCGGCAGGTCATTAGGGGTGGATATCATACCCCTTAAAATATGCACCCTGAACTGCATATACTGTGAAGTGGGTAAAACAACCAGCTGCATAACCGACCGAAGAAACTTCGATGACCCGGATGACATTATTGCAGAGTTTAAGGAGAAGTACCCAAAGCTCAAAGACAAGCTGGACATAGTTACAGTAACCGGAGCGGGCGAACCGACTCTTAATCTTAATTTGGGATATATTCTTGGTGAAATAAAAAAGGTTTCAGAGCATCCTGTGGCTGTTTTGACCAACAGTACACTTTTTACAGATGAAAATGTGCGCAAGGAGCTGAGCTTCGCAGATGTTGTTGTGCCCAGTATAGATGCAGCTACTCCTGAGGTTTATAAACAGGTATGTGCTCCGCACAGGAATCTGGATATAGTTGCTATAAACGAAGCTGTTGTTAAATTTTCAAACGAGTTCAGCGGAAAGCTTATGATTGAGGTGCTTCTTTGCGAAGGGCTCAATGACAATATGGACGAGCTTAAAAAGATTGCAGGCGTTATTAAAAGATGCAGGTATGATCTTGTTCAGCTAAATACTGTCCACAGGCCGCCAGCTTTTTCCAGAGCGAAGACAGTGCCTGAAAAAACTCTCCTCGATGCTGCTCTTTATTTCAAATCCGAAGGGATCAGGGTTGAAAATGTTGGGAACTATATACACGAATTTGAAGGATGTGAGCTTACGCAGGCACAGCTTGAAAGACTCATCAGCATGCGCCCGTGTTCTTTGGATGATATCTCACAGGTGTTTGGGGTATCAAAAGAATATGTTAAGTCCGTTCTGGATTCTTTAGACAGGAGAAGCCTGAAGATAACACCGCATAACGGCGTGGATTTCTTTTTTATAAAAAAATGATTATCTAAGAGAATCAGCTATCAGCTCTGAGACATATATCAGATTGTCAGCCCAGTCATAGGCAAGCGGGTCAACTGCTGCGACCTTTGTTCCTGTCTCTTTTGCTATCAGCTCGACTGTTTTCTTAGAAAATTGAGGCTGAGCAAATATTGTCTTCAGATTAAGCTCTTTAGACAGTTTTACAAAATCTTTCAGGTCTGACGGTTTTGGTTCTTTCCCCTCCAGCTCTACTGCAATCTGGTTTAGTCCGTATCTGTCGGCGAAGTATCCCCATGAGGGGTGGAAGACCATGAAAGAACCACCTGATGCTCCAGAAAGCGTGTGTTGTATTTGATTATGCAGAAGGCTTGTCTTTTTTATGAAATCCGCTTTGTTGTTCTTGTAGATTGGGCATCCGTCAGGGTCAGCCCTGCAGAGCGTTTCGGTTATTATCTCTGCCTGTTTGATGACATTTACCGGGTCAAGCCATATGTGTGGATCTTTTGAGCCGCCGTGTTCATTTCCATCAGTGTGCTCATCGTTATGAGTGTGAGCCTCCACAGTACGTTTTTTTATCCCCTCGTCTGTCGCCACAACAGCCATGTTTCTGTTAAGAGCGGCAAGTTTTTTAAGCCACGTCTTTTCAAAAGGCACCCCGATTGAAAAATATATGTCGGTTTTGGACATATCTACCATTTGCTTAGGCTTTGGTTCATAAGTTGCAGGGCTTGCCCCTGGAGCAACCATTACGCTGACTTTTACCCTTTCTCCGCCAATGGCGTTTACGAAATATTTCTGGGGTAGTACGCTCACATAAGTGTTAACTGCTGCCTCAGATATCCCTACAAAAGCGACAAGTATAGTTATTGCAATTTTTACTATCATGAGCATTTTTCGCATCTGCCTCTGAGTATAAGCTCTACGCTGTTTATCTCTTTTTTATCTGCCATTTTCACAAAAGATGTGGATTCGTCAAAACCGAAAGGATTCAGACACTCAACATCTCCGCATTTCTCACAATAGAAATGAGCATGAAGAGGGTTGTGTTCGCATGATTTTTCGTAATAAATTTTTTCACCGTCAAGGTTGATGGCTCTTATTAAACCTTTCTGGTTAAAAATCTTCAGTGTCCTGTAAACAGTTGCGAGATCTATGCGGGTCTCTTTGGATAGTTTTTTATGCAAGCTGGTTGCAGTTTCAGGTGAACTGTTTTCAAGAATTATGTTTAACAAACTGCTTCTGGCCGAAGTCATTTTAGTTTTTGTGTTTTTAAGTAATTTCTCAGTGCTGCATTTTTCCATGCGTTCAGTATAGTTAAATGCAAATCATTTGCAATGAATATCTGCGATGCTGATAACTTTGAATTAAAGATGATTACTTTCAGATTCATAGATTGCTTTGCAGAATAGCTAATTATTCATCTTCTGGCATGGAGCTTGCTTGTCAAGTACCGAAGGAGAAAGAGATGAAGAAATTATTTCCTGTTTTAATACTGGTACTCGTAATGTCAGGGTGTGGGAAAGTTAATGAATACGTTAAATATCCTGGAAAGGTTGCAGACAGAGCATATGATATAGTAGACCCTGCTCATTTGGATAACGTAGTGGACGAAAAGATTCAAATGACTAAAGGTGCAGTGCTTGACGTGTTTTCACCTTCTACCGGTTTAATTATTACATTTATAGCTCTAGAGCTTAACTCAAATATCTCTTCGCTTGTTATAGACAAAACAAAGGAAAAAATTACTGGTTTCAGCTCTCAGGTAATTAATGAACTGGTTCCGGGCAGTTTCTTTCTTGTACTTCCGCCTCGCATATCAAACGGAGAGTCTTTCGTTTACGATGAAGATATGGGACGGCTTATAAGAAACTATATAGCTGCGGGCAAGTTTGGGGTGCCTGTTTCGAATGTAGCTGATGCCGAGTACATAGTAGTAACCAGCATCCGCGAGTCTTTAAGTAAGACTTATGGAGTAAATTATTCTGAAGTCTCATTTAGTATTCATGACAAGATGGACGTACCTGTTTACGCTGCATCTGTGAGGATGGAAAGCAAATCAGACAGGAATTTCTGGTACCACGCAACAAAGAAAGCGAAACCTGTAAAGAAACTAACACTGAAAGGTTTAACACACATATTGGCAGTAGGCCTGCCAGAGGCGAACTCTGGAGTAATAGAAAACATTGCTGCAAAAGTGGCGAAAGCTGAGAAAAAGGAGAACTAAAATGCTGAACGGTCTTTATACTGCAACCAGCGGATTGGCGATGCAGCAGAAAAGGATGGACACTATATCCTCCAACCTCGCCAACCTAAGCACTATTGGTCATAAGAGAGAGGTGGCGTTATTCAGCGAATATCTGCCAAACCCCACAGACCACACTAATGACATCATAAGACAAAGTGATTACAACAAGATGATTAACTCCACTGTAAGGCTGGATGACATAAAGGTTAGTTTTGAGCAGGGGTACCTGAAAGAGACAGGGAGAGACTATGACATGGCTCTCTCCACTCCTAATGCCTTTTTTACTGTGGATACGCCTTTCGGAGTGAGATTTAGTAGAAACGGTGAGTTTTTGCTGAATGAAAACAGAGAGCTTATCACCATGGACGGATATAATGTTTTAAGCAACATGGAAGCGATGCAGCCTGTTGTTATCCCGGAGGGGTCAACTATTACAGAAGACGGAACCATACTTCTGGACGGCGCTCCGGTTGGTAATATTGACATAATGCAGTTTGATGATTTGACTGCGCTTCAAAAAACAGGCAGCAATCTTTATGTAGCGATAGATGCACTTCCAGAGCCCGCAGAGAACCCAGGGCTGACAACCGGATATCTGGAAGGCAGCAATGTGAATGCACTGACAGAGATGGTAAAGATGATAGAGGCTGCGAGAGGTTTTGAGACCTACTCAAAAGTAATATCATCATTCGAAGAAATGAATTCTAAGGCCGCAACAGAAGTCGGCTCAGTAAGATAAAGGAGGGGTTAAATGTTTAGAACCCTATGGACTGCCGCCACCGGCATGACAACTCAGCAGATGAACATTGATACTATTTCCAACAACCTTGCAAACGTAAACAATGTTGGATTCAAAAAGAGCCGTGCTCATTTTGAAGATCTTATATATCAGGAACTGAAACCGGCAGGGGCGATATCCGCAGCAGGAATGACACATCCTACAGGTATACAGATAGGTCTCGGTTCAAAGGTGTCATCCATTCAGAAAGTGCATACGCAGGGTAGTTTCCAGTACACTGGAGTTAACCTTGATATCGCTATTGAAGGGGATGGATTTCTTCAGTTTCAGCTTCCCAACGGAGATATAGCATACAGCCGCTCCGGTGCGCTTAATACTGATAATAATGGAAATCTGGTAAATGAGAACGGATATTATCTGGAACCGGGGATAACAATCCCTGAGGATGCTACGAATATATCTTTTGGCGAAGACGGCACAGTGAGTGTTACTTTGCCGGGAGAGAACGAGTCTCAGGAGATAGGTCAGATTGAAACCGCTCGGTTTATAAACCCTGCCGGACTTAAATCAATAGGCAAAAACCTTTTTATGCCTTCAGGAGCCAGTGGTGACCCTGTGGTAGGCATCCCGAGCGAGAACGGTTTCGGTGCCATAACCCAAAACGCTCTTGAAATGTCAAACGTAAGTGTGGTAGAGGAGATGGTGAATCTGATAACCGGTCAACGTGCATATGAGATCAATTCTAAGGCTGTGCAGACTGGAGACGAGATGCTGCAAATAGCAAACAACCTTAAGAGGTAGTAATGTTTAAAAACCTTCTTGTGATAGCTTTCTTTCTGATATCTGCAATGTCTGCGTCTGCTTACAATGTGATAGAGATAGAATCAGAGTGCATCATGTTAGAAGATATTTTTCCAGATATTAATATTAAAGACGAACTTTATTGCGGACTGGACTATGGCGAAGAGAAAGTTGTTAATCGTCAGATGGCTATGTATATAATAAATAAATATAATATACAGGGCGCCAGACCCGGTGAGGTCACTTTCCGGAGAAAAGGAACACTGCTCACTGAAGACCGTTTACAAAGAGATGTTTCAGAGATTTTATCTATTATGTACAACGGTATGGATGTGGTGATAGACAGCATCAGAATGGGGCGTGAGTTTTATTTTTCTGAGGAGAAAGGATACGACATTGATATCCCTAAACGGAGATTTGGCAATGTCGCAATCTCTGTGGATAATGGTGTAAGAAAATACAATTACACAGTAAGCCTTACGGCCTATGACGAAATATATGTGGCTTCATCCTCCATAAGAAAAGGTGAGGACATCTCCAAAAACGTTGCAAAAGAGAGATATGACCTTTCCAGAGTTCGAGGTGAGCCAATCTCAGATCCTGAAGGCTTCATCGCCACCAGAAATATATCTGCCGGCAGACCTGTCACTACAAGCGAAGTTATGAAAAAACCTGATGCTTTCGAGGGTACTTCGGTGATGCTGGTATATGATTCCGGAGGTCTCAGCGTAACCACATCCGGAGAGCTGATGGAAGATGCGACTATCGGAAAAAATGTCCGTGTGAAAAATACTTCCAGTGGCAAAATTGTCCGAGGAACTTATAGGCAAGGGCGTAAAGTCTTCGTAAATGCCCAGTAATACTTGCATGTCAACCCACCCCTAGAAATATCTTATTTGGCACACTTTTTGTTATTAATCTGGTAAATAAATGAATTACCGGAGAAAAAGATGAAAGTCAGTATTCTTCTTACAATACTCACAGCAGCACTATTTTTTACTGGGTGCACCAAGCAGCCTGCTTTTGACAACGAAGCACTGAAAAACAGCTACAGAAAAGAGCTGGAAGAGTACAAGAGACAGCATGAAGCTAAAAAGCCAACACCGTCGCTCTGGATGGAAGCATCAGCGAAAGGGAGTCTGTTTCTTGACTACAAAGGAAGGCATGTCGGCGATATTATTATAGTGGAGATAGTTGAAAGAACTACCGCTTCTAACTCTAACTCTACTTCAACATCAAAAAGTTCAAGTGTATCATCTACACTTACAAACCTTTTGGGGCTGCCGACAAACCTAGGCATAACAAATTTCCTCGGCTCCGGAAACGAGCTTAATATGGACAACGCAGCAAATTCTGACAAGTCATTTGACGGAAGCGGTTCAAAGTCCAAAACTGATACCATTCAAGGAACTATAGCTGCAAGAGTAACAGAGGTTCTTCCTTCTGGAAATCTTATTATTGAAGGACACAAAGAGCTGATAGTAGATCAGGAAAAGCAGATGATTACTCTGAGCGGGATAGTTCGCCAGAAAGATCTGAATGCATCAAATACAGTGCAGTCGTCAATGATAGCTGATGCCAAGATAGCATACAGCGGTCAGGGGCTTCTCACAGATTCCAACAAGCCGGGCTGGCTTATGACACTTTTAAGCTGGATTATGCCGTTTTAATGAAGGGAGCTAAGATGAAAAGGACAGTAATAACTCTGATAATTATTCTTATTGCAAACGTCTCTTTTGCCATGGTGAAGATAAGAGATATCTCACATGTGGAAGGAATCCGTGAAAACCAGTTGATAGGCTATGGGCTTATAGTCGGTTTGAACGGAACAGGAGACAAAAGCGGAACAGATTTTACCATACAGTCTCTTGTGAACATGATGGAGAGAATGGGCATTACAGTGAACAAGGATGATGTAAGTGTAAAGAACGTGGCGGCTGTTATGGTCACTGCGAAACTTCCACCTTACTCCAGAGCTGGAACAATGCTTGACGTAGTTGTCTCTTCAGTGGGTGATTCGAAGTCACTTGAAGGTGGAACTCTGCTTATGACACCTTTATCCGCTGCAAACGGACAGGTCTATGCTGTTGCTCAGGGGCCTATATCGGTGGGCGGAATGAACGTATCTGCTTCTGGTGCAGGAGCTGTAAAAAACCATCCAACGGTTGGGATGATACCAAATGGTGCCATAGTTGAGCAGGAGATCCCGTTTATGATGGATGAGAGCGAGATAGTCTTAACATTCAAGCAGAGAAACCTTACAGATCTGGTAAAGGCAAAAGATGCCATTGATAAGCTAGTAGGGCAGAAAGTAGCAAAGATAACATCCCCTTCCACTCTGGAGGTTGGTGTGCCGGAGAGTGAGCGCGGAAGTTTTTATGTGTATCTCGATACAATACTTTCTACTCAGATAGAGCCTACGAACCTTGCAAGGGTTGTAGTGGATGAAAGAACAGGAACAATAGTTATGGGTGCTGATGTCAGGCTGAACACAGTAGCGGTCTCACACGGAAACCTTACAATATCGATCAACTCCACAGTAGAGGTTCAAGACCCTGATTTCCTCGGCGATGGCGGCGGCGAAACACAGGAGACACAGATAACTGTACAGGAGGAAGATGCGAAGCTGATGATAGTGCCTGAGGGTGTAAGCATCAGTGATCTGGTAAAAGCTCTGAACTCCATAGGGGTGACACCGAGAGACCTGATATCAATTCTTCAGTCAATAAAAGCTGCAGGCGCACTGCATGGCGAACTACAGGTGATGTAATGTATACAGAAGGTATAGATTCAGGATTCAATTATTTAAAAGACGACAGCGCAAGACTGAAAAAATAATGTGAAGAGTTTGAAGCACTTTTTATGTCGAAGATGTTTGCATCCATGAGAGAGACTGTCAAAGATGGCGGACTTGTTAAAAAGAGCATGGGTGAGAAGATATTTACTGAGATGCTTGATACAGAAATTTCTAAGCAGTCATCAGAGGGGAAAGGGATGGGGCTTTCAAAAATGCTTTATGATGCAATGAGCAGGAACCTTCCCGGATTTGACGGAAATAATTTCCCTACAGGAAAAAACGATGCTGCGACAAGCGACAAGTTCCTTGATCTGCAAAGAAAACTTAATGGCACAAATGTTGCTTCTCACATAGATGAAGCTTTATGAGAACAGGAAAAAGGGAAAGAAAGGCTTTTTAACTGGAACAACCAGGTAAAAACTGCTAAAGTTTTTTAAGAACAGACCGATTATCTGGATGTACCGGAGGCTATTGAAATGAGAATCGATGACAAGCTGAACTTAAATCTGAACAAGCTGAAAGAGACTGAAGACAGAAAGAAAGCGGATAAATCCGATTCTTCTAAAGAGTCTGCGAAAAGCGGAGACAGTGTATCTCTGTCCAGCTCAGCAACAGATGTTTCCAATGTCAAAGATGCTATCAAAAGCTCACCGGACATCAGAGTAGAGCTCGTATCAGAGCTTAAGGTCAAGATCGAAAACGGCCAGTACAACGTTTCCGGCAGAGAAGTTGCCGAGAAGATAGTGCAGACGGCCATAGACGACCTCTTCTAAAAAACTGCAAATTTAAGCCCCCCTTTTTAACCCCCTGTGACTCATAACTGCCGAAATACTCGGAGGTATGAGATGGAAAACGTTAAAGATCTTCTTGAAATATTAAACTCTCAGGAAATGCTTTATACAGAGATGAAGGATATACTTGAGTCTGAAAAAGACTGTGTAGTCACCTGGGACTCAGCAAAGACAATAGATCTGGTTAAAAAGAAGGACACTCTTGCCTATAAAGAGAAAGTGCTTAACGAAGCCTTCAAAAACAATCTGAAAAAAATCGAAAAAGATACAGAAATTGAAAAACTCAGAGTTAAGGATATCCCTGCGGAATATGCAGGGGAATATTACAGCCAGCTTCAGGAAGCACGTAAACGGCTCATGGAGCTCGTGGGCGAGGTGGCTGCCATAAACACATCATTAAAAATACTCTACAAAACAAATATATCTCTTATCGAAGGTGTCTTTGGAAGGCTGGGTGTTGCCGGAAAAGGTACATACGGCATTAACAAAAACTACAGCAGTGCCAAAACTTCCACTATCAGCAGGACTGGGTAATTAAAGGCACCGGAGGCATAGTATGTCAAACTTAATGCACATTTTTTCCAGTGGCGTTTCAGGTCTTTTTGCTTCTCAAGCGGGGATCGATGTTACTGGTCACAACATTTCAAACGTGAATACTGAAGGGTACTCCAGACAAAGAGTAGCTCAGACCACTGCTACCCCTGATATTAACGGGGGGAAGATATTCGGTCGTGGTGTTGATGTTGAGACTGTTGAAAGAATATATAACGATATGCTTGCAGGGACTATCAGAGGTGAAAAATCTGACCTTTCCTATTATGAGACGCTTCAGACTGCACTGTCAAAGGTTGAAATCTATTTTAACGAGCTAGAGAATGGTTCAGGGCTAGGTGAGTCGCTTCAGGACTATTTTGATGCATGGAATGACTTAGCAAACACTGCACCCGACCAATCCGATGAATCTCTCATTAAAAAAGAGACAGTTGTGCAGACTGCGGCAACCTTGTCATCTAAGATACAGTCAAGCTATTACTCACTGGATGCGATGATAGAAGAAGGTAATTATCTTATTGGTGAATATGTCACATAGATAAATGAGATAGCTGATAACATATCTTATCTTAACGGAAACATAGCTCTGGCCGAAGCCGGTGGCGGAAGCGCCAACGACTACAGAGATCAGAGAGAGGTTTTGGTAAATAGACTGGCATCCATGACAAACGTAGCTGTTTCTGAAAGGAATTCCGGACAGGTAGCAGTCTACATCGGCGGTAATGCCCTTGTGGATGAGGGGAAGGTGTTTAAGCTTTCCGCTGAACAGTCATCAGAGGATACTGATGTCTCTATATTCTGGGGTACAGAAAATCAGTCCAGAGATAAAGTAGATATTACCAGTTCTTTTAAAAAAGGTGAGATAGCGGGTGAACTTCATGTTCGAGATAATCTTGTAAGTGACTACATGGACACACTTAACACTCTTGCGTCTGCCATCATAGAAGAGACAAACAGAATACACTCACTCGGTCAGGGTACAGACAGGCTGACACAGATAACATCCTCAAACGGGGTAATAAACACGTCCTACACTTTTAACGAACCCGTTGGTCAGCTCCCTCTTGAAGTGAAAGAGGGGACACTGCGTATCACTGTATATGACGACAATGGTGATATTGTTGATAATCTTGACATAAGCGTGGATCCTGAAAAAGACGGGATAAACTCTATGATAAACAAGATCTCAGCAGCAGATGGAAACGCTAACGGCGGTTTGATACAGGCTAATGTTTCCCCTAATAATACTATAAAAATAACATCCGGCTCCGGATATGATTTTACATTTACAGAAGATACTTCAAACTTTTTGGTTGCTTCAGGGATTTATGGCTTTTTCAGTGGTAGTGATGCCTCTAACATGGGTGTCTCCAGTCTTATAATGTCCAGCAATAACTTCATAGCTACCTCTGCAACAGGTGCACCCGGCGACAACCAGAATGCATACAATATAGCTAATCTTAAAGATGAGGATCTTGACAGCCTTATGGGCGTCACAATGGACGAATACTATGCATACTTTGCAGCCAGAATAGGAAGCGACAAGGCTTCAGCAGACATTTATGTCTCTACCAAACAGGAGGCGGTTGGCGAACTGTCACTGAAACTGGAAGAGGTAAAAGGTGTTTCCATGGATGAAGAGATGACAAACCTGATGAAATATCAGAGGGCTTTTGAAGCCAGTTCGAGATTCATCACTACAGTTGACCAGATGCTTTCAACTCTGCTCAACAGCCTTGGCAGATAACGGGGCTAAGAGGAAAAAGAGATGAGAATAACTTATAATTTTATGACGATGAAATATCTGAATGGAATGAACTCAACCCTGAATAACCTTGTTAAGTCAAGTGAGCAGGTTACAAAAGGGCGAAGCCTTCTTAATCCGGAAGATGATCCGACTAAATATCTATCAGCATTTAACATCCAGAGATCAGTAGATGATGCTGCCCAGTATAACAGAAATTCAAATAATGCGCTTATATGGCTTCAGAACGAGGACAATGTGCTCCAGACAGCATCCTCAATTCTTTCCAGAGCAAAGGATGAGCTGGCTATTCAGGGCGCAAACGATACACAGGACGCCGACAGCCGTAAAGCCCTTGCAGGTGAAGTTCAGAATATCTATGAAGAGATGCTTGATCTTGCGAATTCCGAATATCTGGACAGGTATCTTTTCGGAGGGTATGAAACAGATAATCAGCCGTTTACCTCTGGAGAGAGAAATGTTTCTGCTGTAATGTCAAATATGGATGGAGGACAGGCTTTTTCCGCCAGACTATATGGAGATATGCCTGAGCTTAACAAAGGGACATATGACATAACAGCTGTGGTCAAAAACGGTGTTACACATGTTTCTATGCGGGATGAAAACAGCCGGACAGTTTTGCTGGACAGTAATGGCAGCGACGAAACAACTGAAAACGGAAATCTTACATCAGATACTCTCACCACAGAGTTTGCCCCTGGTCAGGTTATTAACACCGGTAGGGGTGTCAGTATACAGCTTCCTGACGACATGGTTGAAGGGAATACACTTACGTTATCTTTAAATTATGTGCCGGGAGACAGTGTTTCTTATGTCGGTGATGATGGTGAGATACAGACAAAAATCGGTGCAAATCAAAGTGTTACAATAAATGTTGCCGGCCAAGACATATTTATGGAAACATACAGAACTGTACAGGGAACCATGAGTAATACCATGAACGATGTTAATATAACATCCACCTCCCCGTTTTCAGCTTTGGACGGTGCTAATGTTTCAGAAGCTGACTCCATCTCTTTCACAGGGACGGATCATAATGGATATCTTATTGGTACTGCCAGAGTTTCAAGTCCGGGAAACGTAAAACTGGACATGAGCAACACAACAGATGAGCAGCGTACTATTACATTGACTTATGGCCGCAAAGATTATGAGCTTGTCATGGATGAAGAAGGCTATTCGGGCATGGATGAGATAATCTTTAACCTTAACAGGCAGATTGACAATGCAGGAATAGGCGCTGAAGTTAATGCTGTTAACGATGGCGATAAAGTTATGTTTATGACAACCAGAGCCGGCAACGGTGTTGAACTTTCCGTTACAGGCTCCGAATATAACACACTCGGCTTTCTCTCCATACCTATTGAAGGTGTTGGAAAGGATAACATTTTTGAATTAATGTACGATAATTACAACGGACCTGTGGAGACAGTTCATTCAGATTTGAGCATAGCTCCGGGCACACACAATTATTTTGTAAACGGTACAGAACTGGAAATTACTGTGGGCGCTGCTGACGGAGCTTCGGAGATAGAAGACCATATAAATAAAGCGCTTGAGGATGAAGGTCTTGGTTTTGATGTGGCAGCTTCTGTTACAAACGGATCTGTGGCTGGAAGCTATAACGTTACCTATGCACTTGTAAACCAGAATTATTCCAAAGATACATATCTTGCGACAAGAGATGATTTAGGTACTGCTGATTCTTATCAGTACTCAACTGCAAAAGGGTTTGATTACCCCACATCCAAAGAGAACCGTGTCAGCGATATGCTTAATTTTATAGAAGATCTTTACGGTAATGCTGTTGATGCCACTGTGGTTAACGGCAAGATTCAGGTGCGCGACCTCAGAAGCGGCGACAGTAGACTTACTTTTAGCATAGACGAACTTAACACTGGCGTAGGATACCCAATGCTTGAGCCTAATGTGACATTTGACGGCAGGTATACCGGTACCGTAGATGAAAGCTGGTCTGTTGATGTTTCAGTAGTTTCAGGGAATATAACTCTTAAGGTAGCTGATTCTCGCGGCAACATTCTTTCAGACAACAGTGCGAACCCTATAGTTGCTGACAATTATAACGGAGAGCCTGTATATCTGGCTCAAGGTGTGAGTATGGTTATTGGAGAAGTGACCTCCTCAACATCATTCTCGATAGACATGACAGCATATTCCAACCTTAGCTTTGGCGATATGAACGTCATAGAAGAAGGCGAGAATGTGAATGTTTTTCAGTCACTTAAAAATCTGCATGATGCGCTGGATAAAAATATCCCTGAATCAGGCGTAGGTGCGCCTAGCGCATGGCGGGATGCCTCGCTGAACTCATCCGCAGTACCTTATTTTGACGGTGAATTCAGAGGAAACTACAACGATGAGCTGACTTTTGAGGTAGAGTATTACAACTCAGAATCAGAATTTTATCTACAGTCTGAACAGTACTGGGAATCACAACCAATGAGGGGCTATGCAGACATAGATGTGGATATTGACCTTATGCTTAAGTCAGATCAAACTGACCCTGAGATAACTTTTAAAAACTACACAGTTGCCGCTGGGGTATATTCAGCCAGCACAACTCTTCTTGTAGCTGACCTTATAACACAGATAAACTCTGATGCTTCGCTGAAATCGCTTGGAGTTCAGGCTTATAGTGAAAATGGAAAACTAAGGATAGATTCCGGATCTGGAAATACTGAGATATCTGTAAACTATAACACGCCGGAAACTGCCTTAATCTTCGGTCAGACAGTTTCTGACCCAGCTTCAGCAACTCAGCTTCCCAACCTGGAGTTTACTGAAGATTCTAGACTGAACATTATGTTTCACACTCCATCAGGATGGAGTTCTTTAGCATCGCCAGTGACAATAAGTGCGGGCAGCAGTTATGCAACAACAGATGCACTGCTTTCCGACATCAATTCACAGCTTTCCACTTTGCTTCCAGCTGCACTTACAACCCCTGCCAACGGCCTTGGGACAAACTCTATTGTGGCAGAGCAAAACAATAACGGAACATTAAAGTTTAAGGAATATGGAACTGTGGACGATATAGTAGTATCTGGAGATGATAACGGTGAACTCGGATTTTATCGTGTGGTTCCAGAGAACACAGTACTGGCCAAAGGCAGGCCGACACTTGATGTTAGCGAGAAGACCATTGCGGAAAGGACTCTTACTTTCAGCTATAATGACGGAGTTAATGATTTAACCTCAAGCATTCTCGTTGATAAAGAGAATTATCAATCCCTTGAAGATTTGATAGAGAACATAAACACTCAGATATCAGACGAAGGGATTAGCGGTGTTTCCTGTGTAAAGGTAGGTGAAGACAAGCTAGGGTTTTACTACGATAGCAGTGTTATCGATTCCCTGCATGTCTCAGGTGACTATGCCGGCACATTTGGTATAGAAATGGGCGGTGATATAGCAAAGGTAAAGGTGTCCAGCAGTGATGGAACCCTTATAAATAACTATACAATGCATACATCAAACCAGTCATACTATGTGGTTGATGGTGTTTATCATCACTATGACGCTGGTTACCTTTATGCTACAGATTCTTATACTGTTGCTGTAGGATCTGGGATAAACCATGAGATAGGTGTTTTAGGGAAGGCTGAATCACAGATTCACACCTCTCTTACAACAGTTGGAAACAGAGTGGGCAGAACAGAATCAGCTCTCTCTTTTAACGAGTCAATGATAACGCTTAATGATGAGATAAAAGCACAATACACAGGGTCTACAACCATAGACCAGTCAAGGGCGGCGACAAACTATACTACAGCTCAGACAGTCTATCAGGCTGCTCTAAGTTCAACCGCCTCCATATTGAAGATTAGTCTTATGGACTACTTGTAGTGATTAACTGAGGTGAGGCATGAATGCAAGCACAGTAAATAATTGTGAGGAGAAGATGGAAACCCGAAAAATTGTATCAGGCAAGCTCGGGGAGATTGAGTTTTCTGAAGCTGACGTGATAACTCTTTCGGCTCCGATACTTGGATTCCCGGATCTGAATGACTTTATCCTTATTTCTAATGATAAGTCATATCCGTTCCTGTGGTTTCAGTCAGTACAGGACGCGAATATATGTTTTATACTTGTAGAACCGGATATATTTTACCCTGACTACAAACCTGATCTTAACAAAAGAGAGGCAAAAATACTTGGTGCCGAAGAGAATTCTGAAATAAAACTCTTTGGAATAGTGGTAGTACCGGATCAGCCGAAAAATGCCACAGTTAACCTGCGAGCGCCCCTTGCATTAAACATGGGGAAAAAACTTGCAAAACAGGTTATACTTGATGATGACAAGTGGCAGATCAAAGAGCCGCTATTTAAAAACCAGGAATAAGGATGCTTGTATTATCAAGGAAGATAAACGAAAGCATAATAATCGGAGACGGCATCGAGGTTAAGATCGTAGATGTTTCCGGCCGAAGTGTTAAGATTGGTATCGATGCTCCTAAGGATGTAAGCGTTCATAGGAAAGAAGTATTCGAGGCCATTCTGAACGAAAACATAGAAGCTACCAAAAAGGAAAACCTCGTGTCTTTTATCGATTTTTTCAAACAGCACAAAAAAGACTGATTTCTCAGAGGGATTCAGTTTTGTTGCAAAATCTGCCAATACCCCTGACTTTAAAGTAACCCATTGTAGTGATAAACAAGTATAAAAAACAAAACAACTCTCATTTTTTATTCAGATATTTGTAGCATTTTTTATTTTGTTCTTTATTATATTGTGAAGTTGTTAAAAAAATTGCGAACATTTATTATTTTAAATCATCATATAATAAATAACTATTTATTTGAGGAGAAAACATGAAGAAGTACTTCCCTTTGATTGCTATTTTGTTTATCGCTGCTGCTATATTTATATCTGTTATCCCAGACTATAAAGAGAGCAAGAGACCTTTTAACAAGCTTGTAACTTTTTCTAAAGCCGAAGGTTTTGCTCTGGGAGTTCTTTTACCTGATGCAAATATGGAATTTAATGCATCTAAAGAGGTTGTAAGACTTGGTGAGATGGTTGACAGGTTTATACCAACACAGTACTTTTCCGGTGCAGATGCTGTAAGTATATCCAGAGAGCAGGGGATATCTGTACCCGGCTATCTGTTGCTTGACGGTGATGGGAATGTTGTGGTCAGAGTGAGCGATGTACTGCGGGCTGAAGATCTAACAAAGTATTTTCAGGACCTTCACACTCACTGATAAAACATATAAGCCGCTCTTAGGGGCGGCTTGTTTTGGTAACGTCCTGAGTTTGTCATAATAATATCTAGTGCTGCTGCAAATAAATATAAAATTAATTTAGTCTTAATATGGGTTTGTCGGCAGTGTTATAGTAAATGTAGTTTTGTTATTCACATTTTCTACAGTGATGGTTCCGTTCATGTTTTTCTCAATAGCAACTTTGGTAATGTATAGCCCCAGCCCTGTACCTTTGCCTTCATCTTTGGTTGTGAAGTATGGCTGAAAAATATTAGAAATAATATCGTCTGGTATTAAAACGCCATTATTTGAAATTGTTATAGTGACATCCTTATTTCCGAAGCTGCAATCTATTTTGATAAGTCCTTTGTCTATATCACCAGAATCCATTGCATCTAAAATGGCATCTTTCGCATTATACAAGATATTCACAAGTGCATGTTTCAGCTCGCTTGGATATCCGTACATCTCTTTTTTTACATTTACGCATCCGTGTTCACTGTTAAAATTTTTCGTTTTACATAGGTCACAATTGCATTTGTAATTAGTAATTATTTCTATGTTATTGTGTATAAACTGAACTTCTATAATGCCAACAATTTCATTTATCTTATCAGGCAGGCTATAAGTCTCTTTAAGCTTATCAGGTTTAAAAAAATTCCTGAAATCGTCTATAGTAGTGGATAAGCTGTTAATCTGATTCATGTGAGTTTTTTTAAATTCTTCCACAGATTCTTCTGTTATCTCATTGTCCCTGATCTGTCTGACTATATCCTGTCCATAAAGGCCTAAAACATTAAGAGGCTGCCTCCACTGATGTGCGATTGCATTCAGCATTTGCCCCATATCTGCAAGTTTCTTTTGCTCGTGTATTATCTGTTCCTGTTTTCGGTTTTTCATAACTTCTTCTTCTACTTTTTTAGCTAATGTTTTATTCAGCTGTGTTATCTCACTATTGTAATTATTGATTGTAAGATTAATTCTTCTGGCAATAAGATAAGCGATTAGCCCGGAAGAGATTGAAAGTAATAAAGCTAGCCAAATATTTTCTCTGATATTATCTTCAGTGGATTTAATTAAATCTTGTTTTTTTGCTTCTATGTATTTTGAAAGATCATCAAAGTAAAATCCGCTTCCTATTAGCCAGTTCCACTCTTTATGGTAGTAAACATAGGATAGTTTTCTATATTCCTGAGAAGATATAGGTTTTTCTGACCAGTACTCTACATAGGCTCCTTTGCCGTCTTTGGTTTTACTGAGAAAGTCTTTATAATACTCATTGCCTTTTGAGTCTTTCATATCCAATGGTATGCTTTTACCTATTAACTCCGGTACATTAGAATTAACGAGTATAACGCCTGCTGTGTTATCTTTTTTATTCTGATCGACAGTACTGATAAACAAATCATGATCATGTTCAAAAGAAAGGCTGCAAAAAGTCTCCAGTGCTTCCTTCTTGCTCATCATTTCCAGAGTATCGTAATATTCTCCAGTTCCTATGAGCCAGTTGTAAGGTTTAAATTTCCGCACATATACCCTTTTTTTGAATTCATCTTCGCTTTTTGGTTTTGTGAAGTACATGTCGTGAAAAGCACTGTCGTTTTTTGATAATAGTTCCTTCTGAAGTTTTAAAACCTGCACCCCTTTTGCGTCTATATGGTTTTCCATGTTGTAGCCTAAAAGAGCTGGGTTTTCGTGAGTTATAATTTTCCCTGTATTTAAATCGACAGCAAAAAAATAACCGTTTTCATTTGGAAATATCGAGTTACTAAGATAGGTTTTTAGAATATCTTTTAATTGGTTCTCAGGAATTATATTTTTGTTTTTATTATAAATTTGATTTGCTACAGATACTGCTTCATCTACTTTGGTTTTGATTAAATTTTCCAGCTGGGATTTTATGTGTTTTTGTCTGAACTCAATCATCTGTACAGTATATTCTACATTTTGCCTTATCGCGTCTTTGTGTTCAGAAATATATATTTCTGTAAAAAACTGAATGTCATTATCTATTTGTTTTCTTAGTTTTACGCTGTTTAAAAATGTAACTATAATCATAGATACAACTACAAGAATAACTGGAAGTATGACTATTTGAAAAGTGTAATTATTCTTTTTGTCCATAAATATAGTCCAAAGTTATAATTAAATTCGATAGAAGCTATTGTTTTTAGATTTTTATTCTATATGCTTTTCTGCATTATTGCCACCATATTAATAAGTGAAAATTGACACAAAAAAAGGGGTTTAAAGTTTTCGCTTTAAACCCCTTCTCTTTATATGGCGGTGCAGACCATAGAATTAGATGTAAAAGTTATTGATAAATATAAGGTCAATGTCTAGTTTTGTCAAGTTGTACCGTCAAATATACCGTCAAGATAGGTGCGTAACTACTTACACAAATTTAATCATCAAGTTAAAATCATTCCACATTTTATCAACTATACATTTTTCACGGTAGTTATTCAAAGACTTCTCAATTCTTTTATCTTTTGATTGGTCATGAAAAAGAAAATATACAAAGTGAAATTCTTCAGTAAGAGTGTGCATTATTGATTGCCCTATGCCATGCTTAATAGTTGAACCTGTTTCACTTTGTTTATATTCTATAGCAATAAGGTACGGGGTAGTTATAATAAAGTCGGGATAATTTCTTGAGCCGAATGTTGCAGGTCTTTCATTTCCATAGACACCTTCTTGTCCTTCCCAGTAAAAAGACTTGTTAGCTTTTGCTTCATAGTCTTTGTATCCTGCTTCTCGGTAATATTTTTCTAAATATGCAATTATTAACGGTCTGATTTCAGTCTGTATTTGTGTTTCACTTTTTCCATTAGTCTTCTTGCGAAATTGAGGGTGTTTTACAATATAGTCATTCAGATTATTTATAAAACTTTGCACCTTGACAGTTTTCTTCTTCATTTGTCACCAAATAAGTATGATTTATTATATTTTACCCACAGGTTGCAGCTTATGTACACATGAATGTCTATCAAGTTATCTATATTCGGTATCTAAGTCTTTGCAGTAATAACAAAGTTTTCTACCAACTATCACATTACCGCCAATATCTGAACAATTATCTTTTCTATACTCAATATCATTCTTTAAGCCTAAAGATGCTGTGATAATTGCAATTTGCGATGCTGTGAGTTCTACTTCGCCTAAGTTTTCGCAACCTCTTACATCGGAAACTGTTTGTGCTAGCAAGACTTCTCTTTGTCTTGATGCACATCCTGATATAATAACTACTAAAGCTAAAACCATGATAATGCGATAAAACTTTTTCATAAAATTCTCCATGTTGATAATTTGCCAGCACCGTATATATGCGGTGTTTAAGTATAAACAATTCAGCAATATTTGTAAATGAGCGATATAAACCAATCATTTGCAAAAATACTTAAATTATTGCGAACCTCAAAAGGCTTAACACAAGAAGAGCTTGCAGAATTATCTGGTATTGACTACAAATACTTACAAAAGTTAGAAAGTCAGAATACATCTTCTCCAACTTTATCCACTCTTGAAAAGCTCTCTATTGGGCTTAAAATCTCAATAACAGATTTAGTATCTCAGATAGATATAAACTCTGATTAAGCCTTAACAATTCTTAACTACCAGCTTCAAGCGTCAATACCTGTCGTGTGTATCAGCTATGGTATAATTAAATATGCTTATCAATAGGTGTTGTGATATGCGAATTACTATATTTATATTAGTTGCCGTTTTGTTGCCGGGCTGTTCATGGCTTATGTCTAATCAGCAGACACAGCCAAAACAGCAAACTAAGCAGGAATACCGCCCGGCTTATTGGTACGAGGTAAAGGAAGGTAAACAGTATTGGTATCCTGACAGTTCAGACAGTCAGAAACAACGCCCTGCGTATTGGTATGAGGTCAAAGAGGGCAAGCAATACTGGTATCCGAAATAATCATTTATGCTTGCTGATTTGAATTGTAATACATATAATACAGCTATGAGGTGAAACCATGCTTACCGTTAGATTGCCGGAAGAAGTTGAAAAAAGATTAGCTGTATTAGCAGAGCAAACAGGCAGACCGAAAAGTTATTATGTCCGTGAAGCTATTGAAAGCTATATGGAAGACTTAGAAGACCTTTATACAGCCGAAACCGTTTATAGAAGGGTGCTGGAAGGAAAAGAAGAAATATCCGCTCTGGAAGAGGTTGAAAAGCGTCTTGGCTTATAAAATCAAATTAACCAAGACAGCAGAGAAAGAGCTTTCAAAGCTGGAGAAGTCCTCTGCTGTCAGGATTATAAAGTTTTTGAAAGAGCGTCTATCCGTATCTGAAAATCCAAAGTCATTTGGAAAACAGCTTACTGGTAATTTGGCTCAATTCTGGCGTTTTCGTGTGGGTGATTATCGCATAATCTGTGATATAAAAGATGATGGACTTGTTATTTTAGCCCTCCGCATCGCTCACAGAAAAGAAGTCTACAAGCCTTGATACCTGTTATTGTATTTTTTCCTTTTAGGGACTAAAAAAACTCTGTTAATCAAATATCTAACAGCCTTGAAATAAACTCATGCTTATCATTTGACATAGAGTTGTATTCAGCGTGTAGTTGTCTGGCATTTTCTAAAATCTGCCTTTTGACCTTTTCGCCTGTGTATTGACCTTTGCTTGACTTATAGGTGTTGCATACTTGTTGTACTTCTTTGGTTAATAGTTCAATGAGCTTTTCAGATTCAACAATCTTCAACTTGCCCATATTTCTTATTGCGTATGCTATGACGTTAGCAAATGATTGCTCTTTCAGATTCTTTAAACACTTTTTCTGATATGAGTATTCGGTTCTTATAACATTGCTATTATAATGTTCGTTGTATCTGTGTGAAATATTGTGAGCTATGATTTCTTCAGATTTGTCATAACGCTTTAATATCCATGCTTTAGTTTTTGGCTGAAGGTAATAAGTGCCAATATTGCCTTCTTCGCCATATATATAGTGTTCCAGCTTGCTAGTGCCTGTGTATATGTCGTGCGTTAAAGGCTCTAAAGTATTCTTTTTCTGGTCTATAAAAATATCTAGTCGGGTAACTTTATAAGCAGAGTAGGCACTAAAAAAGCTATCCAGAAATTCTTTGACAATTGCTTCTGTCTTATTAAACCTTTGCCCTTTTGTAATAAAGAACAACGCAAAAAACTCTACAGAGCAATAAATTCCGTCATTGCTGAAACCTATTGAAGCTATATGATTCTTATACCATAACCAGCCCCTAGAACTGCCTTTTTGTGGAAAACACTCCGTAAAACTATCAAAGTCTTTCAGTTTGTAATTGCTAAATGAAATCCTTAATCTATCAATGCCATAATTTAATATCTGCATATTTGCACCGTTTAGTATACCCCCCTTGTTAGAATAGGGGGTGATTATTTCTGTTCATAAGCCTGTACAGTGCCATAGATAAATGAAACTGCACAGGCTGTATGTTTACCTTAGAAAATCCTTTCATACCTTAAAACTGCACTGTACGGCTATGTTTCAGAGCATAGATTTGATTTATTGTATGGGTTGTAAGGGTGCAGAGGACAATCTGAAATATTGCACTCCTTGATGCCGTCTGAATAACCGCCCTCACAGTCATAGCATTTTGCAATGATCGCTTCATTTCTGGTTATCCTAATTCCGTTCAGGTGCTTTTCTAAAAGCCTTTTGCCTTTATAGGCTCTGCCTTCGACTTTTATCATTACGCACCCCTGCTGATAGATATTTTTTCATCTATCCAGCTCTGAATGTCTGTTGATACCCACGCTACAGAGCGTTCACTTAGCTTAATAGGCTGTGGGAATTTGTTTTTTGCCATTAGAGCGTAGATGCTACTTCTTGAAAGCCCTGTGAGTTTGATAACCTCTGGAAGTCTACAGAGTTTTGTGTTCATTATTGAACCTCCTGTGTTCTTTTCAGCTACATTAGGAGGATTCTTAATGGTCAGGTTTCTTGACTTAGGGGAGGTTACTTTAGAAATGTTTTGATTTTTCTGCTAACTCTTGTAAACCCATGACAGGGAATAGAGAACTGAAATAACTGATTTCGTAGAAGTGAGGAATATTAGATTTTGTATTGTAGTAATTATTTTTTACAACATGATAAGTTAATGGTTTTTTAGGAGTATTAAAGAAGTTAGCTACAAGTCCACAAGCTGTGCCTGAAGTGTTTGTATCGTCTGTAGAGTATGCAGTTGGCTCTATGCCTAAAAAATTTTTTAGTGTCCATACATACAAGCGGTAAGTAAATCCATCTAATAAATTATCGGTATTTTTGCCTTTGTTTGATTTGGGTATTTCGCCACCCAGAAATTTAACTGCAATCTGCTTAACATCTTCATGGAGGTCTTTATATGAAATTTTACTTTCTTTGTCATAGACTTTAGATAATACTATTTTGAGTGCATTTAGAGCGTGTTTGTCATTTTCAGCAAGATGTGCAAGCTCTCTGACTAGAAATGGTTCTGCAATGGAAACTTCAGCAATACTTTCAGAATCACTCTCCAGCCTGAAGTTTTGACTAATATGTATCATTAAGCATTCTGCCATCTTGTATACGTCTTTAATGTTGTTAGGTTTGTTTAGGCATCTATTAACGTAATAGCGTAAGAAAGTTACGCTGAATTTATCTATAAAAAATGTTTTCCAGAAAGCAATATACATTTCTAACTCTCTTTGTTTTGCCATTCTTTCATAGAAGTCAAAGTATTCTGACAATTCATAGTAATATTGATACTCTTCATGGTTGTCAGGTATTTTGTTGAAGTGTTTTAATATTTTTTTATTGTGGTAATTCATTTTTGAGTTTATCCAGATAATCAGCCCACCATTGCATCATTACAGTTCTTTTTTCTAAATATTTTGCATGGTTATATGAGGCTTTAACTTTATTGCGTTCAACATGTGCTAATTGCATTTCTATTACAGCCGAATCAAATAAACCGCTTTCGTGTAGAAGTGTCGAAGCCATAGCCCTAAAGCCGTGTGCAGTCATTTCTTCTTTGCTGTAGTCCATACGTCTTAATGCAGATGTAATAGTTGCGTTGCTCATTGGTCTGTGTTTGCCATTGGTAGAAGGGAAAACATATGTCCATTGCCCTGTATATGGCTGTATTTCTTTTAAAATTTGTATAGCTTGTTTAGATAAAGGAACTATATGCTCTCTATTGGCTTTCATTTTTTCCGCTGGTATCTTCCATTGTGCTTTGTCAAAATCAATCTCTGTCCATTCAGCCTGACGAAGTTCTCCCGGACGTACAAAAACAAGAGGTGTTAGCTTTAAAGCACATTGAACTGTATAGCTCCCACTATAACTGTCTATTGCTCTTAAAAGCTCGCCTATGGCTTTAGGTTCGGTTATTGTTGCCATATGTTTTGGCTTTGCAGGAGCAAGGGCTTTTTTAATTCCTTCGCTAGGGTCGATACTTAAAAGTTCAGATGCGATTGCATATTGAAATACCTCACTGCAAACATTTCTTGTTCTTTTAACAGTTTCTAATATTCCTCTGTTTTCCATTTTTCTTAAAATCTCTAATAAGT
The DNA here is from genome assembly GCA_002869145.1 of Denitrovibrio sp. Lineage (GTDB taxonomy): Bacteria > Chrysiogenota > Deferribacteres > Deferribacterales > Geovibrionaceae > Denitrovibrio. The sequence continues at coordinate 29,386 of PKTM01000007.1, read as the reverse complement.
CGGTGGAGGTTATATTTTTAATGGGTTTGTTGCCTATGAATGGAAAGATATATAGTTCGAGCCTTCGCCACTTTTTAGAAGAGTGGCTTTCAGCCCATTGGGGACTAAATTTAGTGAACCATTCTGTTGCTATCGCTTTGAAACTGTTTTCTGTGCCTTCAATAAGTGCTATTTTTTTATTCTTTTTGTATTCGTTTGGGTCTATCCCTCTTGCTAGTAGCTTTTTAGCCTTGTCTCTTTCCTCTCTGGCTTCTTTTAATGATACTTGGGGGTATACTCCAATTGCATAGGTTCTTCTTTTGCCAGCGAAGCGATAATCAAGCCTGAAATACTTTCCTGATTTTTGGACTAATAGGTACATGCCTTTTTCGTCACTCATTTTATATTGCTTGTTTTCAAACTTTGCTTTCTTGATGGCGGTATCTGTCAGAGCCATAACTGTACATCCTCACTATTACGCTGATACCGTCTAAATTAAGTTACTGTGTAGCCTAGAGTTATAGATTTGACGGTACAAGGTTATGCCTTATTATAATGTACCGTTGTATATACCGTCAATAAAACTTGGATTTTAATGTATTTGCTTGGAAGTCTCTGGAATGAATAGACGCTGAAAGCCTTAATTAAAAAGGGCTTCGCAGATTTCTCTGGAAGCCCTTAAATGCTTATTATATGGCGGTGCAGGGACTTGAACCCCGGACACTACGGATATGAGCCGTATGCTCTAACCAACCTGAGCTACACCGCCGACAGGGATAATGATATACCCTATCTTTATATGTCAGTCAATAAAAATCTTATTCCGCAGGAACAAATTCTCCGTTTTTTATCTCGGCTATTATAAAAGAATCCTTAGAAAGTCCTGTGTGGTCTTCCGCTGTCATGTTGAATTCTCCTGCCGTGCCCATAAATCCTTTTATCTGCTGAAGTTCTTCTGCTAGCTTCTCGCTGTTATTTCCTGATTTTGCAAATGCAATAGCAAAAAGTCCGAATGCATCATATGCATGTCCGCCGAAAACAGAAACAGCGCCGCCAAATTTGGATTCATAGTCATTTTTATATTTCATAAGCATGGTTTTGAATTTATCAGAATAAGAAAGCTTATCAGCAACAATAAGCCTGCCCGCTGTCAGTTTAATGCCGTTAGCAGCATCTCCAGCAAGCTCTATAAACTTTTTGGATGCTACCCCTTGTGTCATGTAAATATCTGTCATCTCCAGTGCATGAGCGTTTCTGGCAACAATAGCAGGTGCTGCACCGGCAGCCCAGCATATTACAGCGTCTGGTTTTTTCGCTTTTATCTTAGCAAGCTGCGAAGTCATGTCTTTATCTGTGTCCATAAACTTTTCATCAGCTATGATTTCAATCCCGAATCGCTCAGCGTTCTCAAGCACAGCTTCGCGCCCTGTGGCACCGTATCCGCTTTGGGCAGAGATGAGTGCTACTCTGGTTTTCCCTTTGCTTTTGAGGGTGTCAAAGAGTTTTTCAGCCACATGTATGTCAGATTGCGGTGTTTTAAAGATAAACTTATACACGGGGTTAACTATCTTTGCGCTGGCCGCACAAGCTATAAGCGGTATTTTAAATTTTGACGCAAGGTCTTTGATGGCGAGCGCACAGCCTGTTCTGCTGGGCCCCAGCACTGCTATCACCTTGTCTTTTGTTGCCAGTCTTTTGAAATAACTGATAGCTCTGTCTTCACGCCCCTGAGTGTCATAGATAAATAATTTGATTTTTTCGCCGTTTATACCGCCAGCGGCATTCATCTGGTCTACAAGCATTTCCACAGTAAGCTTTTCCGGATTACCCAGAAAACTTGCAGGACCTGTCACAGCAAAGAGTCCCCCGAGTCTGATTTCGGCAAATGCTGTAAAAGAAAAGCAAACCATCATTAATACAATTAGTACTTTTTTCATAACTGCTCCCGTATCGTTTTTTATTACCCTGTTATGATTTATACACAATTTAGAAAAGGATTAAAAGTTAAATCAGACTAACTATTGATCAAAAATATATTTTATAGTTTTGTAAGCAAACTAAAAAAACGATTAATGTTAATGGATTATGAAAGGTGATGATGTGCCTAGACATGCGAAAAGTAAAGTTAAAGTAAACTCGGTTTGAAAATATGAAACAAAAAGATATAAAAAAGGCAGAAGTTCTAATACCTCTGCCTTTCAGTTAAAGTTTTGAATATGTATTAGTTGAGAGGAGCAAATTTTCCGTTTTTAATCTCAAGCATAATAGCCGCTTCTTTTGAAAGACCGTTGTGATCTGTCTCTGACATATTGAATTCGCCTGCTGTGCCGAGAATACCTGTAAGCTTCTCAAGTTCCATAGCGAGTTTCTCTCTGTCATTTCCGGACTTCATGTAGGCCGCTTTAAAGAGTGTGAAAGCGTCAAATGCATGTCCGCCGAAAGGTGAAACTTTACCGCCGAACTTTGTTTCGTAGTCATTTTTGTACTGCATAAGCAGCTCTTTGTATTTGTCGCCATCAGGAAGCTTGTCAGCAACAACGATACGTCCAGCAGCCAGTTTTATTCCTTCTGCCGCTTCGCCAGCGAGTTCTATGAATTTCGGAGATGCAACACCATGGGACATATACATGTTTTTTATGCCAAGCTGAGCAGCGTTTCTAGCTACGATTGCTGGAGAGCCGCCGGCCGCCCAGCAGATAACTGCATCAGGACTTTTGGCTTTTATGTTAGAAAGCTGAACCGTAACATCTTTGTCTTTGTCCATGTATTTTTCATCTGCAACAACTTCTATCCCAAATTTATCAGCAAGGCTCAGAAGTGCCTCGCGCCCTGTTGCGCCGAAACCATTCTGAACTGTGATAAGCCCAACAGTTTTAACACCTTGTGCCTGCATATGGCTGAATATTCTTTCAGCTATATGTGTGTCAGACTGATGTGTTTTGAATATATAAGTACTTGTAGGTGTGACAATCTTTGAGCTGGCTGCGCAGGATATAAGAGTAATCTTAAATTTTGTTGCACGTGCTTTAAGAGCAAGTGATTCCCCAGATGTAGATGGTCCGAGGATAGCGAGAACTTTGTCTTTCTGAGCAAGTCTGTTCAGATAGTTGATAGCTCTGTCCTCACGTGCTTGTGTGTCATACACAAAGAGCTTGATTTTTTCGCCGTTGATCCCGCCTGCTGCGTTAACCTGCTCTGTGAGCATTTCTAGTGTGAGTTTTTCAGGGTTTCCGAGAAAACTGGCAGGCCCTGTAACAGATAAAAGTGCTCCAAGCCTGATCTCTGCGAATGCTGAAACAGCCAGGCACAGCATCATGAGAACTAAAGTAAACTTTTTCATAACTACTCCGAATTTGTTTTTTTACATCAGTACTTAGCTGACATATATTTTTAAGGCCGCTTTTCGCCGCCTTATGAGCCGGGTAAATGTGTCAGAGAAATAGTTGTAATGCAAAATTATAACCATCTTTCATAACATATTAATTAATACATTATATAAATGATAAAATCAAGCTTGATTTAACACGGTTTAGCGAAATTAAATTTATAATTCAAAAATTAATAGTTAAGTAAACTTTTTTCTTGCCGATACAACGAGTATGGAGAGACTTCTATGGATATAACCAGCTTTCTTGTAAACACTGCCTCAGATATGAGTGCACAGAAAACACAGTATGAAGCTAGTATAAAGATGGCAAAGAATGCTCTTGATGTTCAGAAGCAGGCAGGTGATTCTGTTTTAAAGCTTTTAGAATCAGGAGATGTGAACAAGGCCACTGCCGGAGCTGCAACAGGTTCTAATCTAGACTTGCTCGCTTAAGGCTTAACCAGAGTAGCAGTTCGCTCTCAATTCTGAGATACATCCATGTATCTTTGAAAAAATGTGTGATTTCGTTATTGCCTGATAATCGTGGAAACTGCAAGTGCTGCTATACCTTCACCACGACCGGTAAATCCCATTTTTTCAGTAGTAGTTGCTTTGATTGTGATGTCTTCTAGTGGGATGTTAAGTATTGAGGCGAGAGTTTTACGCATATCAGGTATGTGAGGAGCCATCTTAGGTTTTTGGGCTATTATCTCAGCGTCTACAGACGATATTTCAAAACCGAATTCGGCTATCATCGAAACAGTATTTTTAAGAAGTACTCTAGAGTCAATGTTTTTGTATGCCGGGTCACTGTCTGGAAAAATATTACCTATATCACGCCCTAAGGCTGGACCAGCAAGAGAGTCAATGATTGCATGGATGAGCACATCTGCATCGCTGTGACCATCAAGCCCTGTTTCTGATTCAATTTGAACACCGCCAATGATTAGTTTACGTCCATTTTTGAACCTGTGCGCATCAAAACCTATCCCAGATTTGACCTTCATCAATTACCCCCTATCGTGAACATACTATTATATAATATTAAAAAACTGAATACAGCATAAAAATACTATGTAGAAAAAACGTAATATTATGTTTATAATGGACACAGTGAAGGATACACAATGAAAACGAAACTACTACTATTATTGCTCATCACTATTTTTGTAACTCAAACGGCAATTTCTGCACAAGAAAATGAAAAACCTTCATCGGTCACTATTAGCTATATTGAACATATTCCACCTTTCTGGTTCAGAGATTCTGACGGCGAACTCCATGGGATAGGCCCCGACTACTGGCGGCTTTGGGGCGAGAAGATGGGGATAGAAGTTCAGTTTTATATCACAACCTGGTCTGATTCTCTGGACGCCATAAGAAGAGGTGACGCTGACTTTCATTCAGGTATGGTGCCAAGCATAGAGCGAAAACTGGTCTTTGACTTTGCAAATCAACAGACAGTTATGACTGAGGAATATCTTTTTGTAAGGAAGGATCTGGGTGCAAAGAATCCTTCCGACCTTAATAAAATCCCGATATGGACTGATGGCGGGATATCAGAAAAGCTTCTGAAAGAACGTTTCAAGGGTCTGACGCTTATTAGCGCAGATGATTACAGCGTGATAAACGAACAGATAAAAAATAAGACGATGACTGCCTTTGTTATGGATGAGGATATAGCAGCGTACAATCTGGCAAAACTGGATGCCGCTGGCAGATATAAAAAAGTCTACTCTGTTTACAAACAACCTCTTTTTGCCGCAGTGGCAAAAGGAAATGATAAAATGCTAAAGCTCATAGACGAGGGGCATGCAAAAATATCTCAGCAGGAATTCAGCAACATATATAAAAAATATATAGCATCAAAAGTCCAGTACCCTGAGTGGCTTAAACGTGCTCTTATAATTGGTTTTATAGTGATTATTCTGTGTTTTTTCATCATTTACTCACTTTTGACAAAATATCAGGTAAATAAGAAGACAAAAGAGCTAAGGGAAGCGCTTCAAAACGAGCAGAAGCTTAGAGTAGAGAAGGAGAGGCTGCTTGTTCACAAGAGTAAACTGGCACAGCTTGGGGAGATGATAAATTCTGTAACACACCAGTGGAAACAGCCCCTTAGCACTATAATGATGATAGCTGAGAACATAAAAGATATTGACATTTATGATAAGGAAGTGGATAGGGAGCAGATAATGTCTGATGCAGAGAAAATTATCAATCAGGTTAGTTTTATGTCTAAAACCATGGATGATTTTTCAGGCTTTACAAGCCCCTCAGAGAGGATTTCCGACTTTTACATATGCGATGCATGCAATGACGCACTGAGGCTGATGGAGCACACTATCAGCTACAATAAGATAAAAACTTATATTAATTGCGAAGACAAGATAAGCATAAGAGGGTCGAAAAACGATTTTGTGCACATAATTATAAATCTGCTGACAAACTCCATGGATGCCTTTCTCTCAAGAGGCATTGCTGGCGGAGTAATTTCAATTCATATAAACCAAAAAGATAACAATACTGTCGAAGTGGTTTATTCCGACAATGCCGGAGGACTTCAGGGGATATCAGAGAACGAGATATTTGAGCCTTATGTATCTACAAAATATGAAGAATCCGGAACAGGTATCGGACTTTACCTCACTAGAAATATTCTGCGTAAAACTTTCAAGGGAGCCATTCGCGCAAAGGGCATAGAAAACGGATTATCTTTTTACATTGAACTGAAAAACTGATAAAATATAACGTAAAGTACTATTTTGGAAGGTAATTATGGAAATTCCTATTTTAGCAGACATTACTGTTATATTTGCCACTGCTGCCGTGTCGCTTACCATATGCTCAAGGCTGAATGTGCCTGAGATTCTCGGCTACCTTATAACAGGCGTTCTTCTGGGTCCTAACGGACTTTCAGTCATCCACGCTCTGCACGAAGTGGAGATGATGGCGGAGATAGGTGTTGTTCTGCTCCTTTTTGCCGTCGGTCTGGAGTTTTCACTTTCACATCTTTTGTCACTTAAAAGACCTGCGCTTCTAGGCGGGGGATTTCAGGTAGCTGTGACAGCCCTTGTGGGGGGCGCAGCTGTATATTTACTTGCAGGCAAAAACATGAACCTTGCTATTGTTTCAGGAATGATGGTGTCGCTCTCTTCCACTGCCATAGTGCTGAAAGTTCTTGCGGGGAGAGGGGAGACAGATTCTCCTCACGGCAGACTTTCCACAGCTGTGCTGATTTTTCAGGATATAGCGGTCATCCCTATGATGCTTATCATACCAGTGCTTGCAGGAAGCGGCGGGAATGTTTATACAGCGCTGGGAATGACAGCTTTGAAAGCAGTGATTATAGTCGGAGCAGTTTTTGTCGGAGCCAGAATAATTGTACCTAAAGTGCTTTTCCATGTGGCCGCATCAAAGAACCGCGAGCTGTTTCTTTTGGTGGTGGTTCTAATAGGTCTTGGAACAGCTTCACTGACATACAAGGCAGGGCTTTCCCTTGCTCTCGGAGCTTTTCTGGCGGGGATAATAGTGAGTGATTCCGGCTACGGTCAGCAGGCTCTCAGCAGCGTTATCCCTTTCAAGGATGTTTTTACAGGATTTTTCTTTGTTTCCATCGGCATGCTGATAGACTTTCAGATATATGCGGCTTTTCCCATTGCAATAGTTGCTACGGCAGTGGTTTTACTATTAGGTAAATCACTGATTTCGGCACTTTCCATACTTATTTTGAAATATCCGCTAAAGACTGCTGTGGTTACAGGTCTTGCACTGGGGCAGGTGGGAGAATTTTCTTTTATAATGGCAAAGACCGGCGTAGGCTCAGGTGTTCTTACTCAGGAACACTACAAATTTGCTGTGGCTGTGATAGTTCTCACCATGGCAGTGGCTCCTTATGCCATAAGGTATGCTGATGCTATAGCTATGAAAATCGTAAAACTGCCTTTTTCTGAAAAGGTGCTTGATGGTTCACAAAGCATATTTACCAGACCGCAAAAAACCTTCACAGATCATATTATTATAGTAGGCTACGGGCTTGCAGGCAGACAGCTTGCCGCCTCGTGCAGACGGGAAAATGTAAAATTTATCGCCATAGAGATGAACCCGGAAACAGTGAAGAAAGAATACGCCAAAGGTACTGATATTATGTATGGAGATGCCTCTTCTATAGAGGTTTTGGAGCATGCACATCTTGAAACCGCCAGAGCCATAGCTGTTACAGTGCCTGACCCTTTGGCAGTGCGAAAGATCGTTGAGACAGCCAGGAAAGAGCACGCTTCACTGCATATTGTGGCCAGAACCAGATACGCACTGGAGCTTGGGCCGCTCAAAAAACTTGGTGCAAATGCAGTTATTTCAGAAGAGATAGAATCCGCAAACACACTTGTCGCAGAGGTAATGGGGCGCTATCAGACAACAGGTGTCGAAACAAAATCGACATTGCTGCCGGGCGTGGAGACCAGAAACATTACAGTACCTGTGGGTTCAGATATGGCAGGTAAGAATCTGCGTTTGCTTGATCTTCGATACAGACACGGGGTAAGTGTTATATCAGTGACAAGAGGCGGCAAGATATTATCAAACCCTTCTTCTGATTTTACAGTGATGGAGCGTGATGAGCTTCTTGTTATGGGCTCAAAGAGTAGTCTGAAAAAACTGGGAACTATGCTGAGTGCATAACCTTATACCAGTATTGTTTTTAGATTAGCTCCGCCTCTGACTGTGTTTGATGAAATACATCCACGCTCAGCTATGGTGATGAGTTTTTTCATCTCTTTTTCGTCAGTGTACTGACCTGATACTCTGAGTTCTATATCTGAGAATCTGGCTGGTTTTTCAGCAACTTCGGCTACTACATCAACACTGAGTTCTTTAACATCGAGGTCCCTTGCATCTATTGCAGCAACAAGATTGCTCATAAAACATCCGCCTATACCCATAAGAAATAGTTCTCCGCCCATAGCGCCTATGTCTGTTCCGCCTTTTTCAGCTACACGGTCTACATCGACCTTGTGAGTTCTTGCTGTGGCTATGGAGTGAGTTCCTTTGTTTTGCTTAACTGTTACTGTTACCGCCATTATCATCCTCTTCTTTTTTGTTTTTGTCTTCGCTCAGCGTAATGCGCAGATCTCTTGTGTAGTCTATACATTTGCTCGGATCTGTTATGCTGAATTTTTTATTGCAGTTTGCTCTGTATGCACATATGGAGCATGAAGGTTTTTCGTCTGTCATATCTGCTTCTCCTAAGAGTTAATATACAATAAAAATTCTTTCGTAACCAGAGTATTTAGAAGTAGCACTGGCTCTAAAGTTCTTGTAAAATAATATATGAATGAATTACAGATTGTCATAGGCTTTTTTGCTTTTCTTTTTGCGGGCTCGCTTTTTTATTCTGCCAAGAGAAAGAGTGAGTCTTTGTTCAGTTTCATTATTAATCTGGAACTTGAGTATATTGTTGTAGGTATTGTGCTTTTCGTCATGGCAGAGTCAATGCTGGTTCCTATGACAGCATTTAAGGGCATAATGCATCTTTTGCTAGCCTTTATGGGGCTGGCACTTGGTACTCACTTCAGCATTAAGCTTCTGCTGGATGTCCCATACAGATTTTATATTTTCAGCATAACAATCTATCTGGCGCTGCTCCCTTTTCTCTATATTATTTTGAGAAGCATGGGGAGTGATCATCCTCTTATGATGGCAATAACTTTTAACACTCTTATGCCGTACTCTTTAAACCTCTCTATGAAGCTTTTCAGGGTTTCGAAGGACAAGGTGTTCGTTTCAAGCCTAACAGCATCTCTCTTTCCGCTAATAACTCTAATAGCCTACACTATAGCTGCCGGTGTGGACGATTACCGTCCGGTGGATTTCTCCAAGTCTGTTTTGGCTGCATTTTTTATAGCGTTTGTCTTTCTGCACTATGGTAAAGTTAAGAGCAAAAAAAGTGTGAATAATCTGAGTGTGCTTTTTGTAGTTATAGTATCCGGTTTAGCGGTATATTACTCAATATCCCCTCTTGTTATTGGATTTCTCACAGGTCTTCTGAAGGCCGATACGAAATATGGAAATATTTTTCAGGATATCTCCATCAGATTCGAGAGGATACTTTATATATTTTTTTATGTGGCGCTGGGCGTTATGCTCGGTTTCGGCTATAGTTTCAGCATAAAGACATTCAGTATAGCGGGAGCTCTTTACATCAGCTTTTTTCTGGTGAGGATGCTGCTTGCCAAAGCGCTTGCTTATCATCTTTTTCCTACTAAGGGGGAGTGCATCTGCCTGCTCTCCACGGGGATACTTCCTGCAGTTCTGCTTCTGGATTACGGCACCAGACATGGTTATATGAACATAAAAGAATTTTTTATGCCTCTGCTTCTGCTTCATGTAGCGGCTGAGATAACAACGTATTTTATGGTAAAAAATGAAAGAAAAATTAATTGATATACTGTCGCTGACAGCAGGGGTCACAATATTGTATTTCATGAAAAAGGGGGGCGTATCTGTACGCCCGGAAGCCCTTTTTCTTATCTTCGGCATATGTCTGTTTCTCGCTTTCGTTGCCGGGCGGCTTATGGGCCGTTTTGGACTTCCTGCCATCACCAGCTTTCTTCTAATGGGGATGCTTCTGTGTCCTTATGTTATGAATGTCTTTACTGTAAAGATGATAGCAGACCTGCGCTTTATTGACGATGTGGCACTCAGTATCATCGCCATGACAGCCGGGGGTGAGATAAATTTCCGAAACAGCAGGATTAATCTTGGCAAAGCGGGAATCTTCGTTCTGGTGCAGGTCGGATTTGTGTTTGCGCTGGTGTTCGGAGTAATCTATTTCTTCAGAGGTTTATTCCCGTCAGGTGTATTTGTCAGCATCGCAGCAGTAGTCTTCATGAGTGTAATTGCTAATGCTACTTCTCCAGCAACAACAGTCGCCGTTATTATCGAATCCGAGGCGAAAGGGAAGATGACCGACTATACTCTCACGGGCGCAATCATGAAAGATATCCTGATCATAGTTATATTTGCATTTGTGCTTTCAATATACGGCAGCAGCGGCGACATATCTGTGGGTGGAGTCATCATGAAAGAGACATTCTCCATGCTTGCCGGGCTTGTTCTCAGTGTGATAGTTATTTTATACAAGCAGTATGTTAAGGCAAATCAGGGTGTTTTCATTATCCTGTTCACCATCGTGATGACATGGCTGGCTAAGGGTATGCACCTTAACCCGCTTTTGGTATTTCTGTTCGCAGGGATAGGGGTAAACAACTTTTCAAAATACGGTCATTCGCTGGTTCAGGTTATTGAGGATAACTCAGGCATCATATACCTTATTTTCTTCTTCATTGCCGGCACAGTGGTTAACCTCCCTGCGCTTAAAGTTATGTGGGCGGCGGCTCTTTTCATAGTCCTTTTACGTACTTTTGCAACATTTGCAGGGTGTTTTGTGGCGGGGACACTTATTAAGGAAGATAACAGTATTAAATATTATTCGTTTTTAGGCTTTATAGGTCAGGCGGGTGTCAGTATAGGTTTTGCAAAGATTATCGGTGCAAATTTCCCGGGCTGGGGTGTTCAATTTCAAACACTCATACTAGCCATTGTCGCCATAAACCAGATTGTCGGCACAATAGGCTTTAAGTGGGCACTGAAAAAAGTCGGCGAATCCTCATCTGCAAGAGCTGCGGCACAAAGGTAGCGGAGTTTGCGCAATGTGTTAATATTTACCTGTTTACAGGATGTTAGATAAAATATATAAGATTACAAAGGAGTTATGTTATTATTATACGAGGCGAAGCTTTAGAGCAGAAAATTGTGGAAAAACCGAGAGATGGCAGAGGCAGAGCTATTATGATGGCTTACGATGCGGCAGCTGGTTTTGCGGGTGAAATAGGTATAATAGCTATGATGCAGGTTGAGCCTGATAGCGAGATAGGCTACCATAAACATGAAGACGATATGGAGATGTACCTTATTCTGGACGGGATCCCACGTGTGAACGATAACGGAACTATGGAAGTATTGAATCCAGGCGACCTTCTTATCACCAAGAAAGGGGAAAGCCATGGGCTTATCAATGACACAGCTGAACCTGTGACATTTCTGGCGATGATTCTCAAACACTAGGTCTGCCCTCATAAACAGGCGGAAAGCACTTGATTTATGTGTAGCCGTTATGCTATGAATCAAGGCTCACTTAAAAAATAACTAATAATGAGGGAATAGAAATGGAAAGAACTTTTGCAATCATCAAACCTGATGCAACAGCGGCTGGTAATGCAGGCGCAATACTTACGAGAATCGAAAAAGAAGGATTTAAAGTTATCGGACTTAAAAAGATCCACCTTTCTAAGAAAGAGGCTGAAGGCTTCTACGCAGTACACAAAGAGAGACCATTTTACGGCGAACTCACAGACTTCATGTGCTCTGCACCATGTATAGTAATGATCCTTGAAAAAGAGGGAGCTATCAAAGCTTGGAGAGACCTTATGGGCGCTACAAACCCTAAAGATGCAGAAGCAGGAACACTCAGAAATGAGTTCGGAAAGAGCATAGACAACAACGCTACACACGGTTCTGACGCTCCAGAGACAGCCGCTTACGAGATGGCTTTCTTCTTTTCAGAGCTGGAGCTGGTCTAGCGACCAGAGGCATAACACAATACTGTGACCGCTTGAGGAGTTCCTCGTTTTGCGGCTCCAGTTTGTCGCCTGCTTTATGTGATAGAATAATGAGGGGGCTTCTGCCCCCTTTTTGAGCTTTTATGAGGTAGTACAATGATGTATATCAGCACAAGAGGCAAAACAGAGAAGGTCTCTTTCAAAGATGCCGTAATGATGGGGCTTGCAGAGGACGGGGGACTTCTTTTACCGGAATCAGTACCGTCAGTATCTGACAGGCTGGAAGAGCTTTCAAAGCTGAGTTACAAAGAGCTGGCTTTTGAAATAATATCTCTCTTCACAAACGACATCCCTGAAAATGACCTGAAAATGCTCATCAACAAAAGTTACTCCGCCTTCGAAAATGATGAAGTAGCTCCAGTTGTGAAAAAGGGCGATGTATATATTCAGGAACTCTTTCACGGGCCTACATTTGCCTTTAAAGATGTTGCTCTGCAGCTGCTAGGAAACTTCTTCGAGTATATTCTCAAAGAGCGCAGCGAACAGCTTAACATAATAGGTGCAACATCCGGCGACACAGGTTCTGCGGCTATCTATGGCGTTCGAGGCAAATCAAATATTAACATTTTTATCCTGCACCCAAAGGGGAGAGTAAGCGCTGTACAAGAGATGCAGATGACTTCTGTCACAGATGCAAATGTGTATAACCTTGCCATCGAAGGTACTTTCGACGATGCTCAGGATATAGTAAAAGCTGCTTTCGGGGACATAAGTTATAAGAAAAAGTACAAACTAGGCGCGGTGAACTCCATCAACTGGGCTAGAGTTCTTGCGCAGATAGTTTATTACTTCTACGGGTACTTTCAGGCGAAAAAGCAGGGCGCTGAAAATGTGCGTTTTGTGGTTCCTACTGGTAATTTCGGGAATATTTTTGCGGGCTATTTTGCTAAACAAATGGGACTTCCGCTGGACAAAATAATCCTCGCTACAAATGAGAATAATATACTGGCAAGATTTATTAATAACGGTGACTACAGCACAAAAGAGGTTGTACAGACCTACAGCCCGAGTATGGACATACAGATAGCTTCAAACTTTGAACGTTACCTCTATTTTCTCTGCGGGAAAGATTCTGAGAAAGTTGCGGCTAAGATGAATGAATTAAAAACCTCAGGCAAAATATCTTTTTCTGACGAAGATATGGAGAGAGTGCATGCCGAATTTGCCACTTTTTCTACCTCAAACGAACTGACAGAATCAACAATAAAGTCTTTTTATGAAAAGACAGATTATATACTGGACCCACATACTGCCTGTGGGGTTGCAGCGGCTTTAAAAATGGCAGACGCAGACTATGTATGTCTCTCCACAGCTCATCCCGCAAAGTTTCCTGATGTGGTTATAAAAGCTGTTGGAAAAGCACCGGATAAACCGGAAGGTATTGCAAAATTGGAAAAATTAGAGAAAAAATGCATCGTGATAGATAACGACCTGCAAAAAGTTAAAAGCTTTGTAGCTGAAAATGTCTGAAATAAAAACACCTATATCGGACTATGATTTTCATATGCCCGAAGAGCTTATAGCTCAGTTCCCCGCTAAGAAAAGGGGCGAATCGAAACTCCTTGTGACCCGTCCTGACGGCACATTGGAAGATAAAGAGTTTTCTGATATCAACTATATTGTGGCTAAGAACTCATTTATGGTTATAAACACCACAAAAGTTATGAAGGCGAGGATCCTCGGCTCAAAAGATACCGGAGGACAGGTAGAGATACTTGTTCTGGAGAAACTCACAGACAACACCTGTGTTGCCATAACCAAAGGCAAGGTGAAGCTGGGCACTGTTGTAAATGTAGGCAAACATCATGCCGTGGTTAAAGAGATTCTGGAGGACAGCTCCAGGGTTGTTGAGTTTGATATAACTGTTTCGGAGGCTATGGAGCTTTATGGCCACATGCCTCTGCCGCCATACATAAGAAGAGGGGATGCCGAGTCCGATGCTGAAAGGTATCAGACCGTATATTCCAAAGATGACGGCTCTGTGGCAGCGCCAACAGCCGGACTTCACTTCACTCCGAAGATACTTGACAAGCTGAAGAAGAAGGGGATACCTATTCTGGAGATATCTCTGAGCATCGGGATTGGGACATTTCGTCCTGTAAAGGTGGATTTTTTGGAAGACCACGAAATGCACACGGAGAAATATTTCATCAGCGAGGAAGTGGCGGCGGAAATCAACAAGTTTAAATCTGAAGGAAAAAAACTTGTAGCAGTAGGGACAACAGCTGTCCGGGCCCTTGAATCCGCTACAGAAGATAATGGTGTGAAAGCCGGCTATGGTGAGACTAACCTCTTTATTAAACCGGGATATAAGTTTAAAATGGTGGATGAGCTGGTAACAAACTTTCATCTGCCGAAATCCACGCTTTTTGTTCTGGTGAGCGAGCTTGCCGGACGTGAGAGGATGATAGAAGCTTATAACCACGCCAAAAAGAACAAATATAGATTCTTCAGCTATGGCGATGCAATGTATATAAAGTGACAGCGCACCTATTTATTAGTGCTGTCAGCGGCTTTAAAAATCGAATAATGGCATCATAAGGTATAAATGAAAATTGATTTTAAATTTACGCTTGAAAAAACTGACGGTCAGGCAAGAGCCGGACTTATGGAGACGCCCCACGGAAAAATAGAGACTCCTATCTTTATGCCGGTGGGGACTGTGGGTTCTGTGAAAACCATCTCTCCTGCTGAACTGAACGACTTAGGCGCTCAGATAATTCTAGGCAACACCTACCACCTGCATCTGCGCCCCGGAGACGATGTTGTGGCTAAACACGGCGGACTGGCGAAGTTTAACTCGTGGAACAGGCCAACACTTACAGACTCAGGCGGCTTTCAGGTTTTTTCTCTGGCAAAGATGAATAAGATAACCGATGAAGGTGTTCATTTTCGTTCGCATCTGGACGGAAGCAAGCTCTTTTTGAATCCGGAATCGTCCATACAGATACAGCAGAATATAGGCGCAGACATTATGATGGCATTTGACGAGTGTGTCAGTCTGCCTGCTGAACACAAATATGTGGCTGATTCTGTTGAGCGGACTTTTCGCTGGGCCAAAAGAAGCTACGATGCAAGAACCAATGAAAAACAGGCACTTTTTGGGATTATACAAGGGGGTGCAGACCATGAACTTAGAAAACTTTCTGCACAGCAGATAACCTCTATCCCTTTCGATGGGTATGCCATAGGCGGACTTTCTGTGGGCGAGGAGATACCTGTGATGTATGACATTTGCAGCCATACCACTCAGTTTATGCCGAATGACAAACCCCGCTACCTTATGGGGGTTGGCACGCCTCAGGATCTGCTGCACTGCATCAGCTACGGGGTTGATATGTTCGATTGTGTTATGCCCACTCGTAACGCAAGAAACGGTCTGCTTTTTACTTCAAAAGGCAAGCTGCACATTAAACGGAAAGAGTGGCAGCTTTCAGATGAACCCATTGACGCAAAATGTGATTGTTATACGTGCAAAAACTTTTCCAGAGGCTATCTACGCCATCTTTTCAAGGCAGGTGAGCTTTTGGGGATGAGACTTCAGTCATTACATAACCTATATTTTTATCTTTCTCTTGTAAAAAGTGCAAGAAATGCTATAAATTTAGGGGTTTATAATAAATACATGAACGAAACACTCGAAGAGATGAGTACAGGAGGAGAATAGATGTTTAACAGTATAGCTTACGCAGCAGACGGTGCGGCTCAGGGTAGCCCAATTGCGCCTTTTATTCCATTGATCCTTATTTTTGCAATTTTTTACTTTTTGCTTATCAGACCACAGCAGAAGAAGCAGAAACAGCATGTTGCCATGATCAACTCCATCACATCAGGTGATGAGATTATGACAGGCGGCGGTATTTACGGCAAAGTTCTTAAAGTGGTGGATAACGAAACATTCATCGTTGAGATTGCAAATGGAGTTACAATCAAACTCGCAAAAAACGGTATAGCTCAGAAGGTTACTCCTGGAGCTGCTACCGCTGAGGAGAAAAAATAAACATGAATCTCAAACTCCGTTGGGCTTTTATTGCTGTTGTAATAATCTGGGCCCTTTTCTCCATGTTCCCTCTGAACCAGAATCTCAAGCTTGGTCTTGACCTTCAGGGTGGTATGCATGTTGTTCTGGGAGTTGACACAGACAAGGCTGTTGAGGCCAAAGTTGAGGCCATCGCTAACCAGCTGAGAAAAGAGCTTGCAATAGAGAAAGTAGATTTTTCTTATGTACAGAAAATAAGCAACAACAGTGTATCTATATCGCTGAAGAGCACGGATGCCTTTGAAAAGGCAAAAGGGATTATTGCAGATAACTATCAGTCACTTCAGGACATATCCATTTCTGGTGAGAACAACCTTTCATACATGCTTGACAAGCAGTCTGCCGACAGAGTTCGCGATTATGCTGTTGAGCAGTCTCTTGAAGTTGTCAGAAACAGGATCGACGAGTTCGGTGTTTCTGAGCCTGTCATACAGAGACAGGGTAAAAAACAAGTTGTTGTTCAGCTTCCCGGTGTCACAGATCCGGACAGAGCTATCAGCCTTATCGGAAAGACTGCACAGCTTAAGTTTTATATAGTTGACGACAACGTCAGCGCAGAAGAGGCCGAAAGCGGAAATATACCTTTTGACGATAAAGTGCTTTATCAGAAACAGTCTGATGATTCCACAGGGCAGACAATTAACCGTTTCCCTTTTGTTGTTAAAAAAGACGCAGTGCTGACGGGAGATTATCTTGTGGATGCTGAAGTCAGCATCTCCAGTACATACAATCTTCCTATAGTTCAGTTTACACTGGATGCAGCAGGAGCCAAACTTTTCGAAGAGATTACAGCAGACAACATAGGAAACCGTATGGCAATCGTTCTTGACGACAATGTGTATTCCGCACCCGTTATCAAGTCACGTATTCCCGGCTGTTCTGCATACATCGACGGTATAGATTCTATGCAGGAGGCGAAAGACCTCGCTATTGTTCTTAGAGCGGGTTCACTTCCGGCTCCGGTTAAAATAGAAGAGAACAGAACAGTGGGACCATCCCTCGGCCAAGACTCAATCAACAGCGGTATAAAAGCTGCTCTTATAGGTCTTTGCCTTATTGTTGTGTTTATTCTTGTTTACTATCGAATGGCTTGTATTGTTGCAAACGTTGCTCTTGCAACCAACTTTATATTGATCTTAGGTGTTATGAGCCAGTTTGGAGCCACACTTACACTGCCGGGTATAGCAGGTATTATCCTGACAATCGGTATGTCTGTGGATGCGAACGTTCTTATCTTCGAACGTGTAAGAGAAGAGCTGAGAATGGGAAGGACTCCTATGAATGCTTTGGAGTATGGTTATGAGAAGGCGTTTTCAACTATTATGGATGCCAACATAACAACAATTATTGCTGCTATTGTACTTTTCCAGTTTGGTACAGGGCCTATCAAAGGCTTTGCTGTCACACTGTCCATAGGTATTCTGGCATCACTATTTACAGCTATTTTTGTCACAAAAGCGGTCTTCTGGACTATCCTTCGTGGCAAAGATGTGAAAAAACTGAGTATCTAGGTCGAGGTATAATAAATGTTTGAGCTGATAAAACAGGGAACAAAAATAGATTTTATGTCCATGACCAGGATATTCTTTATCATATCCGGTCTGGTGGTCATTTTTAGTGTCGGAACTATCGCTACAAAAGGTTTCAACTTCGGTATCGACTTCGCTGGCGGTACTATTATACAGATGAAATTTGAGTCAGCGCCTGATCTTGATGACATCAGAAGCACCATGGACAAACTTAATATAGGCGAGGTTGTTATTCAGAATTTCGGATCAGACCATGAAGTCCTTATCCGTGTGGAAAAAACTGAACGTGACCTTAACACTGTGGCAAACACCATTAAATCCAGCATGACAGACACATTTCCCGATAACAAGTTTATCGTGGAGAGGGTCGAGCAGGTTGGCCCTCAGGTAGGCGCCGATCTGAAAAACAAAGCGACATATGCTGTTATCTATGCTCTCATAGGTGTTCTTATCTATGTAGCAATCAGATTTCAGTTTATATTCTCTTTGGGTGCTATTATGGCGATTGCTCATGACGTTATCATAACACTTGGTATCTTCAGCATAACAGGTAAGGAGATAAGCCTTACTATCATTGCTGCTGTGCTTACCATTGTTGGTTACTCGCTGAACGACACGATTGTTGTCTTTGACAGGATTCGTGAAAACATGAAAGAGGATAAGACAGAGATGAAATTCAAGGACATCATAAACAAGTCCCTGAACGAAACTCTCAGCCGTACAGTGCTGACGTCTCTTACAACACTTCTGGCAGTTGGGGCACTTTACGTTTTCGGCGGCGCTGTTATTCACAGCTTTGCCTTTGCGCTCCTCATTGGTGTTGCTATTGGTACTTATTCATCCATAGGTATCGCAAGTGCATTTGTTTATATGCTTACTAAAAAGAAAGCATAACAGAGATAAATTACTATAATATTAAAAAGCCCGGTCATTTATTTGATCGGGCTTTTTTTATTTAAAACTTACTTATTAATCTTATAGAAAAATATTGTTGTCTGTGTCTGTGAGTGGATAGCGACTTAGGCGTTCCAGAAGACCGTGCCGTGATCGTCTATCATCTGGCCGAGAGTGCTGTTGTCCAGCTCGTTCATAGATGTTCGATCCACACATTTGCCAGAAGTAAGAACTTCGTCCTCAACATACACAGGAGTCACCATCTTTAGAGCTAGTGATACTGCGTCTGTGGGCCGACAGTCTATCTTCATCTCTTCTTTGTTTGAAAGGAAGTAAATGCTGGCCTTATAAACACCATCTTCGTATCTGTCCACCACAACCCTGTCGACGTTAACATCTTCCAGAAAACCAAGGATTCCTGAGATGAAGTCGTATGTCATGGGTCTTGGTGATTTAATGTTGTTTAGTATGCAATAGATTGATTCTGCTTCAAATCCGCCTATGTGAACTGGTATAAGGTAGTGACCGCACAGAGTCTCAAGAACAAGAATATATCTTGATGTGATTGGTTCTTTGATAACGCATTTAACTGAGGTTTCGATCATACAATGCAGCCTCCGCAATACAAATCTGTGATACTTTA
Source organism: Denitrovibrio sp. (assembly GCA_002869145.1). Classification (GTDB taxonomy): domain Bacteria; phylum Chrysiogenota; class Deferribacteres; order Deferribacterales; family Geovibrionaceae; genus Denitrovibrio. Next base: position 10,257 of record PKTM01000007.1, on the reverse strand, counting down.
TATAAAATAACGCTGTTTATTATTACTGCAATAGAAAAAAACTAATGCGGTAAGCTTATTTGAAGCTTCCTGCAATAACGTCCAGCTCTTTGGCTGTGAGTGGTCCAACAACAATGTCAAAAAGCTTTCCGTCCGGCTTATAGACTATCGAAGTGGGTATAGTTCCTATGTTCATCTCTGAACCGAGGGAGCTGTCTGAGTGATATACAGGATAGTTTACATTAAATTCGTTTATGAATTTCACAGCATCTTCCGGTTTTTTATCTAGAGAGATTCCAATGATTATAAAATCATTATCTTTATGTTTTGCGTATGCTTTTGTGAAGTCTGGAGTTTCGCCTCTGCATGGCGGACACCATGAAGCGAAGAAATTCACTATCATCACTTTACCTTTGTGTCTTTCTTTCAATGTTTCTATGAATCCTGCTGAAACAGTTTCGATGTTAATGTCCACAGCGGGCGTGTTGGATTTGCCTGAGTCTCCGCAGGAGATGGCCATGACCAGCACAAATAATACAACGAGTAATCTTTTCATTATTAGAATCTCCAAATTAGCGTTCAAATTATAATATGCAAATGGACATATGTTTTCAACCAGTATTAAAGGTAAGAGTCAATTTTTTCAAAAAAATCGCTTCTATCAACATTTAAAACGTTGAACGCATCGTCCATGGCACACACATTTCCTTCTGTGAGCATTATGAATTGATCTCTTGTGATGGGGAACCAGCTGCTCTTGCCGAAAAGTGTTATGCCAAAACTGACGGCAAATTCCGGCACAGGGACAAGGATAATATTTTTATCTATAGCCTTAGCAACCAGTTTAAGCACCTGCTTGTATGTATAATCTTTTTTTCCGCAGAGAGGATAGGTCATCCCCACTGCTGCCTTGTTGTCTATGGCTTTGACAAAGCACTCAGCCACGTCACCCACATATATAGGCGCCATAGGGTAAGAGCCGTCACCGAAATATGAGAATACCGGAGTGAGCTTCATGAATTTTACCAGCATGTTTATGAATTCGTCTGACGGGCCGTAAATGAGTGAAGGGCGGAAAATAGTAAAGTCCAGCCCGGCGGCTTTGACCGCCTCTTCACCTTTCTGTTTTGTTTTGTGATAATCACTGACAGCGTTTTGTCTTGTGCCGTTGGCCGACATCTGAATATACCTTTTAACACCTTCCTCTGCGGCAGCTTCGGACATGTTTTTAGTAGCTATATGGTGCATATTTTCAAAGGTTACACCTTTAGAAGGGATCTCCCTTATGATACCAACCAGATGTATCACAGCATATATGTCTTTCAGAGCATTCTTGAGGCTTTCTTTGTCAAGCACATCGCCGTTGACTATCTCGGCTTCGTGCTCAAGCTTGCTTTCGCTCCCTTCACGCACCAGAGCCACAGGTGTGTAACCGTGTTTAATAAGTGAGGCCACTATCTCATTGCCTACAAAACCTGTTGCGCCTGTTACCAGAACTCTTTTCATATGATTACTCCTATTAAATAACTTGTTCGCGTTTGAAACTGAAGAAACCCTGTCTGCTGATAATAATATGATCAGCAAGATTTATATCAAGTGCTGCCAGAGCTTTGATTAGTTTGTCGGTGAGGTTTATATCTTCTTCGGATGGGTGCAGGTTGCCGGAGGGGTGGTTGTGTGCCACAATAACATGTGCTGCTTTAAGGTTTATAGCCTCTTCAGCGATCTCTCTGGGGTAAACGGCAAGCCTGTCTATGGTTCCTTTGAAAAGAGTTTTGTAGCTGAGGAGATTTTTGTTAACATCTAGAAACAGAGCGACAAAGTGTTCTTTGTGGTCGTAGCCGATTTTAAATTTCAAAAACCCCGCAGCCTTTTCAGGCTTGTCTATTACAACGGCCTCACGGTCGATATCTTCGTAGCTTATTCGAGAGAAGAACTCTTTTATTGCTGCGAAAAAAACCTGTGCCTCTTGTCCGAGGCCTTTTACTTTTGACTGGTCAAAAGCGAGTATAGCACTGATGCTTCCGGCTTTTTCCAGAAGTTCCTTCGCCTGAGGCTTAACATCACGGCCTCTTATCATATATCCAAGCAGAAGTTCCACAACTTCGTAGTAGTATAGGGATTCCGGTTCTTTTTTGAATCTGGTTTTCAGTCTTTCTCTGTGGCCGTGGAAGTGTTCTTTCATAATTTTAAACTATAACAAGGTTAATGGTTTGTGTAAATAGGGTTATAGTTATATACATCTTGCTTTTTATGAGGATTTAAATATTATCAAAAGAACAATTCAGGAGTGTGTAATGTTTGGTTTAGGTATGTCAGAGGTAATCCTCATTATGGCTGTTGCCCTCATCGTTATAGGTCCTAAAAAACTGCCGGAAGTAGCAAAGGGACTTGGCAAGGGTTATGCAGAGTTTAAAAAATATATGACTGACTTCAAAGATGCTGTGAACATAGAGATGGACACAACTTCGAAAAAACAAGAGAAGAAGACAAATGCTGAAGATCTTTATGAAGAACACTATAAAGACACTACTATAGAATCTGAAACGGCGAAATCGAAAGACAAGCCTGAGGTGGATGAGAATGCCAAGGGATAAAGATAAGGGTGTGGAGGATGCTCTCCCCCTTACCACTCATCTGGAAGAACTTCGTAAGCGGCTGATAAATGTTATTGCGGTTCTTATTATAGTTTTCTGTTTTGTCTACTGGAAAAGTCAGATTTTCATGGATTTCATAACAGCGCCAATACTCCCTATCCTTCCGGAAAAGTCTACCATGGCTATCTTGAAGCTGACAGAGGGTTTCTTCACTGAGCTGAAGCTGTCTGCTCTTGTTGCAGTTTTCTTCAGTATGCCTTTTATCTTTTATCAGGGCTGGAAATTTATTGCTCCGGGGCTATACGCTCAGGAGAAAAAATATGTGGCATCTTTTGTTTTTATGTCGTCTCTGCTGTTTTTTCTAGGGGCGAGTTTTGCTTATTACGTAGTTTTTCCTTTTGGCTTTGATTTTTTCCTTAGTTATGCTGATGGTTATGTAACAGCCAGTCTGTCGGTTCAGTGGTATCTGAGTTTTGTGACCAGACTGATTATGGCATTCGGGCTTGTTTTTGAAATGCCTGTTTTTGTTCTTTTCATGGCCAAGATGGGCATACTTACAGCCTCTATGATGCGTAAACACAGGCGTTATGCATATTTTGGGATAATTGTATTTTCAGCTATACTGACACCACCGGATGTTTTCACCCAGATCATGATGTCAGGGCCTATGATAATACTTTATGAATTCAGCGTACTTGTTGCGAAGGCTTTTGGGCGCAAAAGAGAAGTAACAGAAGAAGACGTTTATGAGTAAGGATATAAAAGACCGCTTCGGAAGAGATATTAATTACCTGCGTGTGTCTGTAACAGACAGATGTAATTTCCGCTGCAAATACTGCATGCCCACCGGAAAGTTTGAGCATATTTGCCGGAGCGACATTATATCTTACGAAAAACTGCTTTTTGCCGTCAGTGTTTTCGCGGAACTGGGTGTTAAAAAAGTACGTGTAACAGGAGGCGAGCCTCTGGTGCGCAAGAAGATAGGCTCCTTCCTCAGGCAGGTCTCAGATATTAAAGGTCTTGAAGAAGTGACTCTCACCACTAACGGCGCACTGCTTGAGAAATTTACTTCAGATATAAAAGCTGCAGGAATCCAAAGGGTAAATGTCAGTCTGGATTCGCTTAAGCCTGAACGATATAAGCATATCACCGGCGGGTTTAATCTGGAAAAGATAATAGACGGCATAAAACACGCGCAACGCTCCGGGATAGGCCCTGTGAAGACAAACATGGTGGTCATTAAAGGCTATAACGACGACGAGATTTTAGACTTCTGTGAATTTTCTGCGGAAAACCGCATCATCACACGCTTTATAGAATTTATGCCTGTTGGTAATTTCAGCGAATGGAAAGAAGGAAACATTATGTACGGCAAGGAAATTCTGGAGCTGATAAAGACAAAATATGAAGTAAAAGAGATAAAGAAGCAAAAGCTCAGCGGCCCTGCACAGAACTATGAGCTTTCAAACGGTGCAATGATAGGCATCATAACTACACTTTCAAACCATTTCTGCAACGAATGCGACAAGCTAAGGCTCACTTCAGACGGCAAACTTCGTCCGTGCCTGCTTTCAGACAAAGAGATTGACCTGAACGATGCTCTGGAAAAACAGGACAGAGAAGCTCTAAAAGCAGCCATCATTGAGGGACTTAATATAAAAGATAAAGAACACAAAGTACTTTCGGAGAAAAGAGATGACGGATACAAGCGGACAATGTCAAAGATCGGCGGATAAATTTTCTGTTGCCTGCGGCAAAGATAAAATTGAGATTTCACTCAGCAAACCAGTAGATATTATTGATGCTCAAATAACTAAACCGGAACTTGAAGATGAGGAGCTTTTTGATATCCTCGAAAATCAGGCAGTTATGAGCTACGGCATGACAGAAGTTATCACGGATGCTGAAAAGGTACTTATCATCCTGCCGGATTCAACACGTAAATCGGGTGCGGAACGAATACTGCCTAAAATGGTTAAAACACTTGAGGATCAAGGCAAAATCTTTCATTTTATAATAGCCATAGGTACACACAGACCAGCCACAAATGACGAGCTTAAGACTATTTTAACCCCTGATATATATGCGAAGCACTCAGACAAAATATTAACTCACGACAGCGATAATTATGACGAACACGACTTTTACGGCATCACAAAGCGAAAGACCACTGTTCTCTTAAACAAGGCATACAGAGAGCACGACACCATTATCACTATCGGCTCAGTGAGCTACCACTATTTCGCCGGATACGGCGGCGGAAGAAAGATGATATTCCCCGGCATCGCCTCTAAAAAATCTATAATGTCAAACCATAAGCTGGCACTTGATGCTGTGACAAAACGCCGCCACGAGAAGGCTGTAACAGGGAACATGAAGCAGAACCCGGTTCATGACGACCTTGTTGAGGCTATTATGATAGCAAGGCCGCAGCACACTTTTTTTGCGGTAAACACACTTTTGGACAACTCTGCAAATATTGTGGATGCTACCTGCGGTGATCTTTTTATGTCGCACATTAAGGCGGCTGAGTCACTGGACAGCATGGTTCAGATAAGCACCGAAAAGAGATATGATCTTCTGTATTTATCTGCCGGCGGGTATCCGAAAGACATAAATATGGTACAGGCGCAAAAATCTCTGGACAGGATAGTCCCTTTGCTTTCCGAAGGCGCGAAAGTGGTATTTTTTGCTGAATGCAAAGACGGCTATGGTAACAGTTTCTTCAAAGAATTCTTCGACAGGGAAAGCTCAGCGCAGATGCTGGACGAGCTTCTAGACGAATACCAGATAAACCGTCAGACCGCCTACAACCTGAAGACCAGACTTGAGACTTTTGATGTTTATCTATACTCCGATTTTGATGAGTCAGACTGCGCCAGAATGGGTTTTTTGAAACTTGGCAGTGCAGAAGAGGCTGTTCGTCTTGCTGATGCCGCAGAAAACATCGCATTTGTACCTCATGCTTATAATATTTTTCCTAAATAACGGAAGACACATATGAAAAAGATCATCACAGCATTACTCTTGCTTTTTTCAATTTCAGCCTTTGCCGGAGAAGACAGTGTGGACACATCAGGGGATGTTTTGCGCGCGTTGCTACCTGCTTTGGCTTACGGCGCAACTTTTTATAAAGATGATGCTGAAGGACGGATGCAGTTTTATAAATCTTTTGCGCTGAACGCTGTCGCAACATATGGATTGAAAGAAACTGTGAAAAAGGAACGGCCAGACGGTTCTGGTGACGATGCATTCCCTTCGGGGCATGCTTCCATGTCTTTTCAGGCTGCTGCCTTCCTCCAAAAAAGATACGGATATGTTTACGGAGTTCCAGCATATGCGGCTGCGGCCTATACAGGCTGGACAAGGATTTATTCTGACGAACATACCGAAAGTGACGTTTTGGCCGGAGCGGTCATAGGTGTGGGCTCTGCGCTTCTTTTTACCAGAGAATTCGAAAAAGTAACGGTTACACCTATTGCCGGAAAGAATTTTTATGGTGCTAATGTCTCTGTGAAGTGGTGATTATTTTTTTGAGTCACTAAGCTCTGATAAAAGCGGAACAATAAAAAATATACAGGCAACAAAAAACACAACACTCCCTGCGAAAGTTAATATGTCTCTGTTCACCGCTCCGGACAGGATAAACAGAAGGGCGCAGAATATGAAAAGCATCCACCCGTAAAGCTGGAATTTCATGTTTTTTATCTCATTTAAACTTTTTTTATTTTTCATTATTCAAGTATAGCATCAATTAACAGATATGTAAAAACGGTTGGTTTGTTGTTTTATAAAGGCAAAATACCTGTTTATTCCTGTGCACAATCCGTAAATGTTTGTTTTGTAAGTAAAAAAAACTCTTTTGCGTCGCTGAGTAAAAAGAATTTACTCATTGATATTTTTTATAATGTCACTATTGTTATTTCATATACAAATACTGTAAATTTTATTATTTAGGTGAAAAATGGAAATCAAAGAAAAGAATATATTAATAGTAGAATATGATTTGCTTTCAAATAAACTTATGAAAAAGATATTAGAAGATGAAGGGTACACCGTATACTCTGCACTTGATGGCGAAGAGGGTTTCGTAAAATTTTTAGAATATGATCCTGATATTGTAATTACAAATTTGAGAATGCCTGTGCTGTGCGGATGCGAGCTTGTTGATAAAATCCGGGAAACACACCAAAACGTCCCTGTGTTGTTTTGTACTGGAGAGTACGTAGATGGCGTAAACGAACTCCTTCTTATAAAAAAACCTATAGACGTTAATGTTTTGAAAGAAAAGATACTCAAGGCTCTGATTCAGGGAAGCCGATTAAATACTCAGCAAGTCTCTAATTTTTGTAAATCAAAAAATGACAGCAAGGAAGTTTTATTAACCGAAAGCTCTCTCTAGGCGACTATATTGTTAATTCGTTTTAAAATGGCTCTAATCATATGACTAGAGCCAATATATTTGCTGCTTATTTTATTAATAGAAAAGCAAGTCTGATCACAAACAAGCAGGTCCCACTAAAAAATTTGTAATGAGAGGCCAGTAAATAGGATCGGCGCTTTTGTTAACCTTTCCGTCTTTGTTTAGTATAATTGTTTTGGCATACTGCCCGGTGCCTACCATGTAATTTGTGGTATTAAAGTTTTTATGCCATATTTTACCCCACGTACTTCCAGACTTGTTTGCCCGTCTGTACATGGCCATATATGCGTGAGATTTGCCTGCAGTATAGCTGTCTGTAAATATATACACCTTCGTGTCTCCATTAAGGTAGTCTGCGATATCCGGCCATGAGGCATGGTTTGTATGACTATTAAACATCAGCGAGTGAGGCATCGATTTGTTTATGCACAAAAAAACATCCTCACCAGATCTTGATGAAACATTAAACTTATAAAGATATTCCGTTGGCTGCTCAGGCGGAGTTGGTTCACAATGTCTGCTGTCAAAGCTGACAGCATATGGCAGTTGTACTACAGTGTGGTCAACAGCGTTTTTGAGTGTATAAAATATTGGAACACCGGGATTATCTATGCTGTATTCTGCTGATTTCTGATCCTTTATAAGGTTAAACCATGCAAGCACCATGTCATTTCCGTTTGCAGCTGCAAGAGAATTGGAGACTGAAGAACCAGCACCTCCGTAAACAGAATATGTTATTGTGGTGTTGTTTAGTACATTGCTCACTGTAGCTCCAGAAGATACTGTAGCTCCGACTTCTCCTGTGTTGGCTGCAATATCCAATGCCTCTTTAATATCTTCTGCAGAGTGCATCCCTTGTGCAGTAGCAAGGAACATCATGCCGTAAGTTACAGAGCTTATGTAAACAGGTGGATTGTCCTTATTTGTTAAATAACTGCATGTATCAGTGTCATCAGAGAAAAATAATTTTCGGTCGAACATTCCGTTGTCAGGATCTTCCGGTGTGACATAGTTAACGGTGTAATACGTCTGTGTTCCGAAGTATGTTGCAAAATTAGATGCGATGCTCCAGTCAAAGGATAAACTGCCGCTGGCTTCGATCTGGTCTGCCTCGAACCCGATGCCAAGATCAAGCGAAAGGCTTGTAGATGAGTCAGAGGTATAAACCTTAGCGTTGAAGTTTGAAGCAGAAGAGGCTATTCTGGGAAGAATCTCTGCAATGGCTTGCTGGACGTTCAAAGCTGAAACAGGCCCAGCAGTTTCAATATAGCTGTCTTCTCCCGGAGCCAGGTTTACGTCTGATAGCTGGAGTTTCCCTTTTGCTCTTCCTACATCCATAATAATCATTTCATTATTACTCAATAGGCTTGAGCCATCGAGCATTGCTCCCGGAAAAAGGACTTCTGAATCCACAGGGTGAGCAACTATGGATGCATTTTGTACTGTATTTATCCCAGAATCGGAATTTCCGCTTACTACACATTGCGCGCCGCCTATAGTTACTGTACTGGTTGCATTCGCAGGAGGCACATCTGGGATGACTGGGATTACTTTTGCATATAAGCCGTTATTGCAGGTAGATTTATAAAGATCAGGTTCTCCATCTCGTCCGTTTTTTGTGTACGGGTTATCTATATCAGAGGTGCTCGCTGACAATGGAGCCATGTCTATTTTGGTAGCGGTAAAATAATATGGCATAAGAGGGTTGCCCGTGTGTGCCATCCCTTCCATATAGTTGCCACCGCTTTCGATATTTGCAGTTATTTGTGCTTTTGGGTATGGCTCTATTGAAGCAAAGAGAGATTTTGGAATATTCTCCTGTTGCCATGAAAACTCAAATTGTCCATCAGAAACATAGCCGCTGCCATCTAATGGAACGCTAGATTCGCCAAAATAAACTTTAATTTCAGATAACTGGTAGGTGATGTAAGTATCAAACGAATGTTGATCACCGGCTGCATTATATATTGTGAATGACCAGCGCCCCTCAATATTTTCTTCGTCACCAGCTGAAGTTGATATACACCCACTTACTAACAAAAACAAAAGGATTGTTGCACATAAGTACCGTTTCATAGTGTTCTCCTAACAAGTTCTGTGAAATGCATCGAGAAATCTTTTGGGGCAATGCTCCTTAATTACTTTTATATTTTAGCACATTTTTAGTGATGTTTTATGTCTGCGTGTTTTTATATCGGAAAAGATTTGTAAGCAGTAATATATTGAATCTGCCACTATGTCTGCGAGTATAGAATTGACTAAGGGATGCCGTGGGTGTTAAAGTTATGGTGTTTATAAATAACTCGACCTATAGGTCAACTTGAGACAACAATGGATACAAAACAACCCAAAATAGCAATGTTTATTGACTGTGATAATGTGAGTGCAAAATATACTAAAAGTATTTTTGATGATTTATCGCAATACGGCAAGATCAATATTAGAAGAGCATACGGAGACTGGAAAGATTCTAGACTGAACAGTTGGGTGAGTGTTCTTCAGGAATACAATATTCAGCCTTACCAACAGTTTGCCTATACTCAAAATAAAAACGCAAGTGATATTGCCATTGTTATTGATGTTATGGATGCTTTATATACCAAAGACATTGATGCGGTTGCCATTATAACTAGCGACAGTGATTTTACACCTATAGTAACCCGTGTTCTTGCTGATGGAAAAAGTGTATATGGCTATGGAGAACAAAAAACTCCTAATGCACTGATAAAAGCCTGTTCTCAATTTATTTATGTAGAAAAACTGGATGAGCTGGATGATGATGAGAATAACGATTCAACTGATGAGTTTAAAAGTGTCTACCAAGGCGCGCAATATGATGCAAGAAAGGATTTCAAACTCCAAAAGTTTTTAAAACAAGCGGTTGAAATTTCGGCTGATGATAATGGATGGGCCGATATGGTCAAAGTAGGTCAGTATATCAGCAGTAAAGCTTCTTTTTCACCAGTAAATCATGGATTTAAAAAACTCGGCGCACTTGTTAAATATCTGAATATTTTTGATGTTAAATACACAAACAACAACCTGACAATGTTAGTAAAAATAAAAGTATAAGTAAAATACGGAGACAGATCACTAATTTTTTTGTCGCCCAGCTTTTCTGATTTTCAGCTTAGTTCCTGTAAGTTTTTCTGTTAGGCTTGTAAATTATTCATCTCCACAGGGTCTGCCTGTTCGTGTCTTTTCTTCAAGGGTGTCATAATTATCAGATTGTTTTAAAAGTATAGCTTTCATGTCGTC
>PKTM01000020.1 GCA_002869145.1 Denitrovibrio sp. | reverse complement strand
CGCTGACGCCACTGATGCTGAGCTTTTAGCTTTAGACATAACTGGTTTTGACAAGACTGATATTTTAGGATCTAACCTAAGCACATCTTCTGTTGAAACCAATCTGTCGCTAATCACGTCATTTGCAAATGGCACAACTGTTACTTACAGTTCATCTGACACTTCCTTGATAACTGATGCAGGTGTTGTGACACAGCCTAGTTTCACTAATGGCGATAAGCCTGTAGTCATTACAGCAACAGCCACAAACGGAACTGCTTCTGAAACATTTACGTTCAGCTTCACAGTTGCTCACGCTGACGCCACTGATGCTGAGCTTTTGTATGGAGCATTGAACTCATTCTCTGTTGCTAACATTCTTCAGAGCAACCCTCACGAGACAAGCATCATAGAAGACCTTTACCTTATACCTACTTGGAGCTCATCAAGCGTTACGTGGAGTTCATCTAACTCAGCAATAATCTCAAATTCCGGTGTAGTCACTAGGCCTGCATACGGTAATGGTGATGCTCAGGTGACACTCACAGCAACGTTGACCGTAGGAGCTGATAAAGGTATCAGAGAGTTTACATTTACAGTTTTAGAAATGGAAGCAACCGATGCAGACCTTCTAACAGAAGCGGTCAATGAACTTACAGTGGGAGACCTTCTGAACGGCAACCCTGACGCTTCGAATATAACAACAAACCTGTATCTGCCAGATAATCTCAGTAACGGTGTTGCAATATTATGGAACGGCAACAGTTATATCTCTACAGCCGGCACAATTAACAGACCTAGCTACACACAAGGGGACGCTGCCAATGTACAGCTTTCTGCCCAGCTCATTTCAGGCTCAGATGTAGAATATGTTTATTTCACATTCACAATACTTGCTTTAGAAGCTACTGATGCAGAGCTTCTAGCTGAGACTGTTGATGCATATGCCATACAAGAGACACTGAATGGAAATGCAGACTCATCAAATATATACTCCGACCTGACACTGGCCACCGCATTAGGCAATAATGTAACTGTCACATGGTCATCATCTAATAACGGTTATATAACTGACACAGGTGCAGTTGTCGGTCAGCCTGACGCAGACTCAGGAGATGCCACTGTAACCTTAACCGGCACTGCGTGGCTTAATAGCGAATCATATGCAATAACCTTTGACTACATTATCAAAGCAGGCGGTAAAGCTCAGGTAACCGTTGGTCATACTTACAATGCTAACGTTGAAATATATGAAGTTTTAGACCCTGATAATCCATCAGGCTACTCAAACTACACAACACCTGTAGCTACTGCTACTACAGTGGAAGACGTAAACGATTATACAAATTCCGGTCAGTTCTATTACAGCACTCAGGTTATAGACAGCACAAAGATGTATCTGGTTATGGTTTATGGCGGTACTGTGGAAGATTACGGTTATAATGGCGAGGTAAACTCCGAGAATGTCGGTAACTTCTTTGCTATTGTAGACTGTGAAACAATGCTAAACGGCGGTTTTACCGTAAACGAGCTGACTGACATAGCTTACAGAAATATCAGCTATATGCTTGCTGCCAAAATGACATATACTGAGATAAAGGCTTCCCTCGATGCAGTTTCAGCAGGGCTTTTTAACAGCGACCTTGACGGAGACAGCACAAACGATTATGGTGACCTGCTTCTTTTTGACCCTTACAATAACATTAGCGGACTTGCCATTGGTTCAGTAATATTTACTGACTACAGCACATACCTAATAGACAACGCATTATATCCGTATTATTATACATTTTTGAACACTAACAAAGTCGGCAGTACTCAGTTAAAAGATCACTTTTCAGCAATGACCATCAGCGGATCAACACTTTTCGGTTTTACGACTGGTGGATTTCTTGAAACATATAACGTCTCTGACATGACAGCTCCTATTGACTATGGAACTAACCTGTACTTTGGACAGAGCGGCATTAGCGATATCGCTGCTGTTGGCAATTATCTTTATACGCTCAATGGAAGCTCGCTGGTAACAGTCGATGTTTCGAATGTAGCAAATATTTCCAACGATACATACTCATCTTACTACTTCAGCAATACAGCTTCAGACATGGCTGTTGATCCTGACAGCTGATACATGTATGTCTCTTTCAGTAATAACACAACAGTTAGCTACATGGACATTGCAACAGATGCGTCTAATCCGAATAACAATACAGCCTACGACTTAACCGTAAACACTGCTCCTGAGCTGCTTGTACTTGATTCTGTAAACGATTATCTCTTTGCAGCAGGCGGCGACAACTTAGCTGTCTTAGATGTATCAGACCCTGCAAATTCGTCATATCTTTATAACAGTTCGACTGTTAACTTCAACAATTCCTACGACACCATATATGACGGTGTTGTGAGCGGTGATTATTTATATATCTCAACTGGCGGCGGGATGAAAGTTATCAATTTCACAGGCATCAGCACCGGAACTAGCCCAACACTTGTTAAAACCATTGCGTCTGATGGAACTCTTAATAATCTGCGCATTGAAGGCTCTTATCTGTATGCCTCGTCTTCTGATATGACAACAAAGCTGTTAAAATATGATCTAACCGACCCATCTTCACCGTATCTTTATGATACGATATATATTGATAACTTTAACAGCCTTACAGTAACTGATGTTGCAATCAGCGGAGATTACGCTTACTACGCTGCAAACGAACAAAACGCAGCACTTGTAAATATTAGTTCTTATGCTTCAGTAGATTTTGGTGAACTAGCAGCAACAGACTACGGAGTATATGACGTTGCTGTTGATATCGGTTCAGACACCAGGTCATACGCATTTACAGCAACAAACACAGACATCTTTGCGGCATACGATGTAACAGACCCTGAAAATATCTCACTGGCATTCGATATAGACACATCATCCAACGAGAGCATATCTAAGCTTGTTCTCGCAGGAGACGGTGCTTTTGCAATCTCTTCAAGTCATCTGTACAACTTTAACTACAGCACACCTACTGCAACCACAATGGGTACTGCAGAAGCATTTACACTTTATGCTCAAGTACCAAACAATGCTCAGGCTATAGCAACTGACGGAACTTATCTGATGATCGCTAACGAATACGGTACTGCAAACGTGCACACTTTTGACAGCGAGACTTATCAAACTGCAGAAAATACTATTGTTGACCAGCTCGGTGACTACCGTGATTTTCTGCATGACGTTACAATTATAGGCAACTACGCCTATTTCACTCAAGGCGACTACGACTCGTATGCACTTTCTACAACTGACTGGACCGTAACCACTTTAGCAAAAAGCCTTTTCTCATATAATCTTTTCAGCAATACTGTATCTGTAGCAAACATTAACGACAGATACCTTGCTTTGTCATCATACTTTCTTAGTGGGAACATTACACTTTTCGACACACTATCTGCCCCTGCTAAACCTGAAATGGCAGGCACACTGTTGCTGAATGATGATGCTCCTGTAAATATGGCTGCAGACGGCGACTATCTGTATACTACCACTGGTAAAACAATCTCTGTTATTGACATTTCAGATGTGTCACACCCTAAAACAGTAGCAAATTTCGCTGACTCATCATATTCATTAGCAGTTGACGGTAATTATCTATATATAGCTAAAGGAGCTCAAGGGATGAGGATACTCCCTAAGGTTATCGTTTCACTGCCTAATAAGAAATACACAACAGAGCTGATAGCCAGTGCAGTTGAAACCGAATACTCTCTAACAGAGATACTTAACGGTAACGCAGATATAGACAACATTCTTACAGACCTCTACCTCCCGACAACTTTAGGAGCAAGCGGAATAAGTGTCAGTTGGGAATCATCAGACAGCAGCATAATTAATACTTCCACCGCTGGTGCAGGTATTATCACCAGACCTATCGAAAACACTAACGTTACCCTCACAGGTATTGTCACTTACAGCAACGACACTTATGAGGAATATTACATAATACTCAATGTCACAGTCCTGGCAGAACCTTATGCCAGAGCCACTTACGGAGGTGTATTGTCTGAAGCGCTTGTGGATATTTACAGCATATCTGACCTGAGATCTCCTAGAATCTCAACAACAACAGAGTATGCGTATCGTTATGATACTTTAGATGTTTCTGCTACAGGATATTTTACCTATGCCACAGCCACCATTGACCGTGATGGCACATACTTAGTGCATGTCTATCCGGGGAACTACACTGAATATTATTCTCCTACATACAGCAACGAAGATTTGAGTTATGCCGCCAGCTACGGAAATTCATACGCAATTGTGTCAGGAGAAGACCTGCTGATGGGAGACTATACGGTTAACGGGTTTACAGATATGATATACCGAAATGTCAGCTATATGCTTATGGCGAACACTATTTCTGATGCTGACACATATACATCCAGTACAGAAGAACTGCTTGCGATGATGGATAAATATGCCGATGCGCTGATAGGCTTCGATATCAACGGAGACGGCTCAGTAAACTATTCAGATGCGCTCGCTTACGATGCTTTCGCTGATTCAGCAGGCAGTTATGGCGACCTAAATGTTACTTTTGCTGAGATGCAGGGTTATGAACATAACGGTAACGCCCTTTTATTAACCGCTTCAGATTTTGCAAAATATGACGTTAATTCATCTATTAAAAACACTGCTAGCTTTGCAGAAAATTTACTTATTTCCAGCGGCATTCTTTATGTCTCTGGCGGAGCAGACGGTCTTTACGCTTATGACCTGAGCACAGACACAAATCTTTCAGCACCAGACGTCTATGCTTCCGGGGCAAACATTTTAGATACAGCTCTTTTTGGAAACTATGCCGTTCTTGCAAACGGCACAAATGGTATAAAAATTGTAGATACTGTAGGCAGTGAGCCTGATGTTAATCTTACACCACAAAACAGCATTACAGACGTAGTTGTTAACACAGATTACAGCTATGCATATGTTGCAGATGCTTTAAGCGGTATCGGTGTTTTGGATATGTCAGCCGGTACAGCAAGTGCCTCATTGAGCGGTACTTACTATAACGGTTTCTATAATACGTATTCTCAAAGTGCTAATGACATTGCGATAGATTCGGCAATGAATCATCTGTTTGTTATTACTGATAACTACCTTTACACTCTGGATGTTAGCACAGACCCAGGCGCTCCAGCCCTCTTAAACACTGCCCCTGCAAATACATATTATCCGGGCACTATGAACGAGATGGTTTTATCATATAACGATACAGCCCTGTACATAGCAACGAACAAAGGTATAAGGGTTATGGATGTTTACACTGACACAGCAAATCCAGCAGAGATAGAGATTCTGAATGGCTCAGAAGAGTTTGTAAGTGTTAAGGTTGAGGGTAATGCTCTTTACGCTCTTACCAAGCGCTCAGGCACAATACTTAAATATGACATAACTGATCCTTATTCACCGTTACTCACAGACACCATAACAGATATAGCAGACTACGCTGATGTCGGAGATCTTACATCCCTTGCTTTATTTGGTGATTATGCTTATGCAGGTTACTCTGGCGGATTCAATGTTGTTGACATGGCAAATGCATTTAACCTGACTTATGGGTCATATGTTAAAACTGACTACAGGGTTATGGATATTAATATTAATACCGGAACCGACAGTGTTGATTATGCTTACACAGCAGCATATGATGATGTTTTTGCAATATACAACATGTCAGACCCGCTAAAACCGACTTTAGCCTCTAAGCCTCCCCTGCCAAGCGGTGCAGGCTCTAGCTTTGTAACTAAACTGCAGATGGACAGCAGCAATGCATTCCTGCTTGCAGATTCAGCATTATATCATTTCGACATAAGTACTGCAGGCTCTGAGAGCGTAAGCACATATTTCGACACAATTTATGCATTTGATTCAGGCATTGCACTGGCTGGAGGTGCTGATCTGGTGCTTGATAACACAACACTTTACACATTCTTTTCAAACAATGTGTTTGCGTTTAATGTGTCAAGCGGTATAGGCGACATTGCTTCATCTGCACAAACTAACGACTTCGATTTCTACGATGCAGTTATGTATACCGAAAATGAAACATCCAAATATCTGCTCTCTGCATCCAACGCTCCCGGCGTGGACGTGTATACTGAATATTTATCATTTAATGATAGTGTATCTATAACAGGCGGTGAGATCTATACCGTTGGAACATTCGGAACAGAAATGTTAGCTGGCGGTCTAACGAGTCTCAAAGATGAGATTATAGGTGTTTTAGAGATATCAGACCTTAGCACCATAAGCTACTTAATATCTGCTAACGATGCTATCCCTGTTTCTGGAACTCCTGTGGATATCACCTCGGATGCTAATTATATTTATGTGGCAAACGGAAGCGGAGTGAGCGTTGTTGCTTATGACACTTACAATTCCAGTGGATATTTTGAAGCAGGATTTATAAAGACACCTGGTGATGCGGTGTCAGTTTTTGTGGACAACACATACCTCTATATATCAGACTCATACGGAGGAATGATGATCGTTCCGATTCCAACAAGAGTACCGCCTTATTACCGCAATAACTCAGGCAACATAGACGACCCGTTTTATAATATCTTAAACGGCGTAACCGGCCCGGTGAACTGATTTTAGATAGAAATAGACATTGTGAAGCCCGGTCATTTTTGTGGTTGGGCTTTTTTATTTGAATAGTTCTCTGTATTTATCTTTCAGATTTTCCCAGTGAAAATAGCTCATATCGGGTGCTTTCTGTTCAGCAGCATTAATTATTTTATCTGCACAATTCGACGCCTCCACAGCAGAGTCTTTAGATGAGGCGTAAAGGTAATCTTTAGAAAAGAGATATGGATATGCAAGCCTGTCAGGCAGCACAGGGATACATCCGGCATCGGCACCTTCAATAACAGAAAGACCCTGAAAGTCATGTAATGAAGTTGATATTATAATATCACTCTCCGCAACAATATCGTTGTAAACAATCCTATCTTCTATATATCCCGATTTAAGAATTTTTTCAGAAAACTTATCCTTTATTTGCTTATAGCTATCAGGGACTTGTCTGAATGTCTGCCCAAGAATATTCAGTCGGAAGTCAAAATCTCTTCTGCTGAGTTCATCCAGTACATTCAGAAAACCTTCAGGGCCTTTGTCATACTCCCATCTATGATTCCAAAGTATTACAGGAACACTGTTTGCAGAGCTTCGCTTTTTCATCTTTTCTATCGGGACACTCAGCACTTCGGACTTGGACTGCATCTCTTTTATCAAACCACAAGGAACATGGTCAGGCATCTTTCTCAGAAACACTCCAGCGCCGTCAAGAAAGGAATTCATGTTATATTCAGTATTGAAAAGCACCTTATCTGCCGCAAGTGCATTATATATAGACACTATTTTTGCTTCAATATTCGTATGCTCTGACCTGCTTTCGGGATACTCGAACTGATTTTCGTGAAAATATACCGTAAGAGGGATTTGTGCTATTTCCGGAACCAGCCCTCTTAGGGCTGTAATATCAGTGAGAGATGTTGCGAAAATGTGGTCGTAGCCTCGTTTAAGCTCATCTGCAAATTCATATGCAAAACTGAGACTGTTTCCTCTTGCACGCCAAGCAAAATATCTAGCCGGGAGAGTAAGGACTGTAAAATCTATCTCTGACAGATGTTTTTCAAGACCTTTATTCAAAAGGCTGTGACTGACTGCATTATAAGCAGATAAAATTAATACTTTCACAACTGCACCTCTGAATTCAGCTTATAAATATGTGACAGATTTGACAAGATATTTAAAATGAAATAAGCCTCCCAACTGGGGTGTAGTCAGGAGGCTTTCTCAGGAAACAAGATAGAAAATTTACTTATGATTACAAACAGCATAGCTGGTGGGCTATGTCGAGAGCTGTCTGTACCATATAACATATATTACCTGTTGAATCTTAAATTTTTCTTAAATGCACTTGCTTTTGTATTCCAAATACCTGATAATCTTATAAATAAAAAATATAAAACAATTAATGTGGCAAGAAGCTAATAATATGAAAAAAGATTTAGAGATAAAAGAAGCACCAATCCAGCTAGGAAAACAGATTATCCTAAGACAGCAAAAGCTGACAGAGATTAAAGCGTTGTTGGACAATAAAACAATATTCATACTTAACGGAGATCCCGGCTCAGGCAAAACTGTATTTGCTTCTCAGATAGCACAAAACCTCTACTCTTCAAGCATTTGGATCACACTTACAGAGCAAGACCTTGACCCAGTATATTTCTGCACTAACCTTTACAAATCGATCAAAAAGAAATTCAGCCGTTACTCACTGCCTGATTTCGAAGAACAGATGCAGTCTGGCAAACTGGAAACAATACACTATGAGTCATACATCAAAGAGATAATCAGACATTTCAGAAGGACTACAAAAAAACAGGTGCTCATAGTTTTTGACGGTGCTGAAAAGCTTCCTGCGATAGGGCTTGCAAAAAAAGCTATGAAAACAGCCCTTAGCTTCAGCTCTAAAAACCTGCATTTCATAGTGACATCCAGAAAAATATTCAACTCGCTTATTCCGGACAAAGACAGTACCGACATTTGCTTTTTAAAATCTGATTTTTTTAATTTCAAATTTGATGAATTCAGGTCTTACGCCGTAGAAAACTTACATGAGATTACTGACTTCTCCAGTCTGGAATCTGTGTATGAGATAACAGGCGGCTGGATAAAAGGTGTAGAACAAGCTTTTCAGATTATAAAACAGACCGACCATATCCCAGATATTTCTGTTCTGGCAGAAAGCCTTGGAGAATATTTTCACACAACAAAAATCATCTGGGCAGACAGCAAGATAGTTTCTACAATGTGGCTTCTGTCGCTTCTTGATGAGATAAATCTTGATTTTGCCATAAAGCACAACGGCAACACCAAAATTGCTAACCACCTTGTATTCATGCTTGACAGCAATCATTTCATATATAAGAAAGAATCCACCGTTTTTAAGCTCAAACCTGTTTATAAAGAGTGGCTGTCCAGACAGTGTTTAGAGAGACTTACTAAGCAGGAGATAGAGATATTTCTTGGGAATGCCTCAGATTATTCCATTAATAAAAACAACATACAGACCGCTCTGAAATACCTTATCAAAGCAAAGACCTATTCGAAGATAGAGATGCTTGTTAAAGAGAATATACTTACATTTATTTTGAGCGAAAATCCTGAAGACCTATATGCACTGCTTTCGCAAATCCCCGCACACATTTTAAAAGGGAGTGTCTGGATGGCGCTAGCATATAGTTTATCATTTTCTGGAAGCTCTCTGAATTACCAGAAAGATATATTGCTGAATGTTTTGGAAAACATTGGCAAGCAGAATGCAGAAATAGCTGAAATAATCTGTTTTTGCGGTCTTATAGAGTATTATGCATTCATGCAGGGTGACTTAAAGAATGGTCTCATATTTAAAGAGAAACTAATGGATATTTTCGATTATGATAATAAGTCCTATCCAGATGAAATTATCCTCTTAGTTAACAGTTCTTTGATAAGCCTAAGCACTCATGTCTCCACTCCTGAAGACACTAAGAATCTCATTGATAAAACTCTTCTGTACGCCGAAAAACTAAAATCTGCAAAATATAAAAGTAAACTATATCTGCAATCTGCATTTTTTTATCAGAATATCAGGTCATACAGAGAAGCATTCAGCTATCTGGATAAGATGCTGACAATAAAAGATTTAGACTTCTTCCATAAATATATGGGACTGTACCTTCTTTATGCATTTTTTGGCTTTCAGAAACCTCTAAGATATATCTCCGCAAAAATACGTGAACAGTTCAGAGAACATCTGGACACTTTCTTTTTCGACAACGTAAAGCTAAACACTTTAGATGCTGTAAATGCTATCAAGTCGGGCGATTATATTCTTGCTAGAGAATATATCAATGCGCAAAAGACATTTGCATTTATAAACACCTCTGAATACCCAAAATCTCTTTTCTTGTTAATAGATGGAACTCTGGACACTATGGAGTTTAATGAAGAAGGCGCCAGAAAAGCTGAGAGTGCACTAGCTTTAGCTATCGAATCTGGACTTTCTGAACATTTGATAGGCTTATTTTACTCCTATACTGGAGCTATTTACACATTCACTGGCAATTTCAAAAATGCAGAAAAGAGGCTTTTGCAGTCTCTGGAGGTTTCAGAAAACTCAGGCCAAAGTCAAATATGTGCAAACACTTATGCATACTTGTCATACCTCCATGCAAACATAGGAAACAGTGAAACTGCTTTCGAGTACGCAGTCAGCTCCATGCGGTTCATGGAGAAGTCCGGGCAGCCAATATTTTTCTCAACAACAAATGTCATTCTTGAAAATCTATTTTGTTATGCAAGAAAATCTAAACTGACTACTGATTATTCCAGCAAGATAGCATTCGAATATTACAACGTAGCTTTCAATGACAACGATGAACTTATTCCTGTCATGCAGGTAAACGCTTTTGGCGAAATGAAAATAATGCTTGGCGAGCACCTGCTGGAACCCGATCTTATTTCAGGTAACTTTCGAATAATGATAGCTCTGCTGCTCTCTAGCAAAGACTACAGCGTGCATCAGGAGACCATACAGTCTTACATATGGCCAACCAGCAACAAGGATAAAGCACGAACAAGCTTCGACAACCTGATGTCAAGGTTTCGTAAATTATTAGCTGACAGCTTTTACCGTATCAATCCGAAAGATTATATAACCATCAACAATGGTATAGTGAGTCTTATTAATACTAAATGTAACGCTGACCAGTTTATAAATCTATGCTCAGACATCTGGGAAAGCTATGAAAAAGGGGAATACTCGCTGGCAATTAAAAGCGCAATAGAAGCGAAAGATCTGTATACTGACAAATATTTCCCTTTTATAAAAGACATAGAAAAGGTCGATGCAAAAAGGCAATATACCGACCGTGCCTTCATAGACTTGCTGCTGGTTATTAGCAAACTAAACAATATTATTCCAGATATAATTAATCTTGATCAGTACTTTGCAAAATGGTTTGAGATATACATACATGAAACCGACATGGTGCAGATAGCCTACAGCTATTACAGATCCAAGAAGGATCATATGAAATGTCACTTTATCCTTAGCAAATTCAATGACTTTCTAAACAGCGAAGGTTTCAGCTGTGATGAGATAAACGAGCTTTTATATATGGTGAAAAGCACCCGCTAGGAATCAAGCACTCTCTTTAGCAAAATAGCTGCGGCGCTTCTCCCCTGCTCCAGCATAATATCTTCTATATCCGCATTACCTTCCGCTCTCTCTTTCCTTATCCTTCTTTCTATCCCTTCCTTTATGGTCTCCACAACGTCATCTGAAGCTCTTTTAGACATATTGGATAAAATATCATTTTTCACAGTTTCGTCACCGGCAAACCATACAGCGTATGCAATATCTTCTGTACGTACATTTCTAAGGATGTTTTGGAGCTGCCCCTTATGCCTGAGCACTGCATCTTTGATAGAGTTTTTAAGACTGTCGCGGCTTTGTTCAGCATCATCTTTCAAAGCGGCATCAATCATTGCCTGAATGTACTTCAGCTCAGACCTGGAAAATCTTAATTTAATTCTTCCATCTATGCTAAAGACATAATCTTCCTTATCTTTGATTTTTGCTATTTGTAAGTTGGTACTGTCGTCCAGATTTACCTGCATGAGCCACCGCCATCTTGTGTTTAAGTCTATTATAATGACTTTACTTATTATTGCACATTAATTCTATCAAATATCGTTGACTTTAGTTATTTCAGGGAGTATTCAATATTGACCATAAGGAGCAGCTGTGAACACTGACATAATACGCGACATCATATATCTGGTGACATTTGTAAACCCCATAGCCATCTTTACCTATCTAAAGCCTGTGAGAGACGACCTATCTGAAAAAGACTTTGTAACAGTTTTAATGAAAGCATCTATAATCTCTCTGATAATAAATCTTTTTTTCACTTATTCTGGTGAATTCATGTTTACAAGCGTTTTTAAGATAAGCTTTCTGTCTTTCCGCATCTTTGGCGGGATCGTTTTGTTTTGTCTGGCTATCATCTCTATTGTGCAGGGCAAAAAAGCACTTATTGTTATCAGAGGCTCTCTTGATGATCTGGCAAGTGAGATAGCACTCCCTTTCATGACAGGGGTAGGCACCATCTCTATGTGTATCCTGATAGGGAGCAGACATTCAGTAGCTGCAGCCAGCATGATAGTTATCTCCACAAAAATAATCACATTTGCAGTTATCCTGCTTATAGCCTTTATGTCCTATCATATGCCAAACAAAAATCTTGAAACTGCATTTGATAAATTTCTAGGTGTTTTTATAAGAATAAATGGTTTTTTTATGGGCGCCATCGGTGTTGATATGGTGCTGACCGGCATAATGGATTACGTCAGATATATATAGATAAAAAAAAGGGCGGAAGCAAAAGCCCCGCCCTGAATATCTATAAAGTGAAACAGTTTTTACATTTTCGCTGCTTTTCTGGCAGCGTCAAGCCAGCTATTCCACTTGTCCTTGTTATTTGCAATCCACTCATCAACATGGTTTTTGATATCTTTAGTAGATTTTTCGCCTTCGTTCATGCGAGTGTTCTGAGCATTTACATCTTCCAGATCAAGCTTGAAAGCTTCAAGGAAAGCTGCTGCTGCAGGGTTATCCTTAAGAAATTCTTTGTTAGCAACAGCACGGATATCTGTAACAACAAATCCGAGTTTTATAGGATCAGATACAGCGCCTTTAATACCGGATACTTCCATCATATCAGCATAAGGCTTCTGAGCTTCATTTGGCATAGTTTCAGGAACATTGATCCAAACAACATCCTCACCCGGCTTCAACTTGAATATTGTCCAGTTAGGTGACCATGTGTAAAAGAATACAGGCTCGCCATTCTGGTGCTTTGCAAGACCTTCAGCCATACTTGCAGAGTATGATGCTTTGATAGGTTTAATGTGATCTTCCAGATCATAAACATCCATGTGATATGTTATAGTTTTTTCACAGCCCCATCCCGGAGGACAAGCGATAAGATCAGCTTTGCCGTCGCCGTTTGAATCGAAAGCTTTCTTAACTTCAGGTCTCTTGAAATCATCGAGAGACTTGATGTTGTACTGATCAGCATATTTTTTGCTGACAAGGTAACCCTGAAGTCCACCAGCTTTCATAACGTATCCGACTTTTTCTGCATGCTCATCGAAGTTTTTCGGAAGCTGTGCATTGTGCATTGGGAACCATCCGTTTGCCCAGTAGTCTACATCACCAAGAGTAACTGACTGGTAAAAGATAGGGTTAGCAAGGTCTTTAGCTCTTTTAACTTTATATCCAAGCTCTTCCATACCTTTTCTGATAAGTGCTTCCTGGAACCAGCCTGTGTCCCATGTAGCTCTTGCAGGTGTAACTGTTACACCTTTGCCTGGCATATGGCCGTCAGCAAAAGCTGTAAAAGTGGTAAATGCCGCAATTATTAATGCGAGCGTTAAAATTCTCATTTTCATAATCTTCCTCCGAATATTAATTGAACTTTATATTCATACTTGTTTAAGTATAAAAATCTTTTTTTAAAGCAAAAAGTTTACTTTTCGCCCATTCCTTGTGTAATCCTGTCCAGCACCATAGCCATAAGCACAATGGCAAGTCCGCCTATTGTCGCCAGCCCGATATCCAGTGTGTTCAGTCCCTGAAAAACAGGTGTTCCGAGTCCGCCAGCACCGATAAGAGCAGCGATAACAACCATTGAAAGAGACATCATTATTGTCTGATTAAGCCCTGCCATAATAGAAGGCATAGCAAGTGGTATCTGAACTCTTTTCAGCACCTGCGCAGGGGTCGCTCCGAAAGATATCGCAGCCTCCACAAGCTCCGGGTGGACCTGTCTGATGCCTAGGCCGGTAAGCCTTATTATGGGCGGCATCGCAAAAACGATTGTCGCAAGCACTCCTGATACGGTACCGATACTGAAAAGCATAACAACAGGTACAAGATAGACAAACGCAGGTGTTGTCTGCATTGCATCCAGAAACGGTCTGATAAAAGACTCAAATCTATCGCTTCGCCCGGACCATATGCCAAGTGGAATACCCACAATAGCGCAAAAAAGCACCGAGCATAAAACCATGGCGAGGGTGATCATTGCATCCTCCCACAATCCTAGCATTACTATTAAAAACATTGTTGCTACAGTAAAAATAGTGATACGTTTTCCGGTATATCTAAAAGCCAGAAAGCCTAGCAAAGCTATCAATATCAAAGGGTGAGCCGCAAGAAGTGCCCACTGTATACCTTCCAGAGATTTTTCAACGGGGAGTTTTATAAGCTGGAAAACCTCTCTGTAATTAGTAACAAGAAAATCTACGCCGTCCTGTACCCATTGGTCTAATGGGATTAATCTATCTTCAAAATCAAAGAAACTCATGCATTCTCTCCTGTTCTGTGAAGTGTTTTAAGGAATGTATTTTTCGAAATTACACCAATATATTCCTTATCATCGTTCAGTACCGGAACTGCCCACGGATTAGCAGCCACTATAGGCAGAATATCCTGAAGCGAGTCGGATGCCTGCACGGCAACTGCATCTTTAATGAAAGCATCGTCGAATTTTTTTTCTGACGAATCAACGATATTCTGAAGCCCTTCCACAGAAACAACACCTACATACTTGTTATCTCTATCAACTACGTAACCAAAGTCTCTGTCATGACTGGTCAGACGCTGAAGCGCAGCCCTAGGGCCTTCAGCCGGGTGCCTTATGATTGTTACCTGTGTTTTTCTGGCAATATCACCAGCAGTAAGAATGTTTGTAGGATCCACACCTCTAAAGAAAGCCTGAACATAATCATCTGCAGGGTTCTGAAGTATCTCTTCCGGTGTTCCCACCTGAACTACACGTCCGCCCTCCATAATGGCTATTCTATCGCCGATACGCATAGCCTCGTCAAGGTCGTGTGAAATAAATATGACTGTGCGTTTACTTTTGGACTGAAGTTTTATGAGCTCGTCCTGCATCTCCGAACGGATAAGCGGGTCAAGAGCGCTGAAAGCCTCATCCATAAGCATAATACCGGGGTTCACAGCAAGAGCTCTCGCAAGCCCCACTCTCTGCTTCATCCCGCCGGAAAGCTCATCAGGCATACTGTCAGCCCAAGCTTCCAGACCTACCTGAGCCAGTGCTTCTCTGGCTTTCGCCTCGCGTTCAGCTTTATCTGTACCTGAAAGCTCCAGTCCGAAAGCAGCATTTTCAACCACTGACATATGAGGCATCAGTGCAAAGGACTGAAAAACCATTGACATATCTTTTCTTCGAACCTGAAGAAGCTGATCTTTGCTCATGGTGGCGACATCGTCACCATCAACATAAACATGACCAAACGTAGGTTCTATTAGTCTATTCAGCATTCTTACCAATGTCGACTTTCCTGATCCGGAAAGTCCCATAACGACGAATATTTCGCCCTCGTTAACAGTAAAACTGGCATCCTGAACACCTACAGTCATTCCTGTTTTGTCCAGAATTTCTTCTTTAGTTAAACCTTTATCGAGCATCTCTTTAGCCTTTTCCGGCTTTGGCCCGAAGACTTTATAAAGGTTTTCCACTCTAATCTTTTCTTTTACAGACATCTATTCTCCTATTATTTACAGGCATTTATATATACATAAAGTTATTTTGTAAAACCATCATAGTCGAACCAAACTTATAAGTCAAGTTACCCACAATCAATTGTCACTAAATACCTTTTTATAAAAGAGCGGTAATGTCTCATATAATTAGATTTATCGCACTAACCACTTTTGTTAAAAAAATTCAAAATAGGGGCTTGCATGAGTAAGTTTAGTAAGATAAGCTATCAAAAATTTACTACTTTTTTTTTAACTAACCAATAAAGAGGCAAGGATGAAGGAATATAGAATTTTAACAGGCGGAATGGGAGCAGGAGTTTCTAACTGGGAGCTTGCAAAAGCTGTTGGTCAAAGCGGACAAATAGGCGTTGTTTCAGGAACTGCTATTGATGTAATTGTAGCTAGAAGGCTTCAGATTGGCGATAAAGATGGAAATATGCGCCGTGCACTTTCTCACTTTCCTGTAAAATCAATCGCTGAAAGGATAATAAACGAATACTACATAGAGGGCGGTAAAGCTGAAGAAGCTAGTTTTAAAAACCTGCCTATGTATACTCTGACACCTCCCAAAGAGCTTGTAGAGCTTACCGTTGCTGCAAATTTTGTAGAGGTCTTCCTCGCAAAAGAGGGGCATGACAATCCGATAGGTCTAAACCTTCTTGAAAAAGTAGCCCTGCCTAACCCAGCCTCTATATATGGAGCTATGCTCGCAGGTGTTGATTATGTCGTTATGGGAGCCGGTATCCCGAGAGAGATTCCCGGCGTTATAGATGCTTTTTCCAAAGGTGAGGATGCAAGCATCCGCATCTATGTTGAAGGAGCAGAAAAAGATGAAGAATACCGCATGCACTTCAGCCCAAAAGATATCATGGGCGAATTCCTGACAGAACTGCCGAGACCAAAGTTTTACGCTATTGTCTCTTCCAATATACTTGCAACCACTATGGTTAAAAAAACTAAGCCCGCTGTTGACGGACTTGTTGTTGAGCACAACACAGCAGGCGGACATAATGCTCCTACAAGGGGCGGACTCAACCTTGGCGAAAGCGGAGAGCCAACATATGGAGAGAAGGACGAGGTGGATCTGGAAAAGATCAAAGCGCTGGGCGTGCCTTTCTGGCTGGCTGGTTCCTGGGGCGAAGCAGCTAAACTAAAAGAAGCTATCGCAGCTGGAGCACAAGGAATACAGGTTGGAACACTTTTTGCCATGTGTAAAGAGTCTGGCTTTGTTGACAGCATTAAAAAAGCTATATTAGAGAAGCTTCCTGATGTTTTCACCGACCCTAAAGCATCACCAACAGGTTTTCCTTTCAAAGTGGTCAACCTGGAAGACACTCTCGCTATGATAGAAGAATACCTGAAACGCCATAGAATATGCAATCTAGGCTACCTGCGCCACCTTTATAAGAAAGAAGACGGCACTATCGGCTACAGGTGTCCGGCTGAGCCTGCGAAAGCATACATTATGAAAGGCGGAGACGAAGAGGAGCTTGAAGGACGCAAATGTCTGTGCAACGCTCTCATAGCAAATATTGGACTGCCCGCTGTTTACAAGAGTGGATATGTAGAACAAAAGCTCATTACAGCAGGGGATACTCTTAAGAAAGTTTGTGATTATTTAAAGGACGGGAGCGAACATCTTTACGTAGCTTATGTTATAGAGCAGCTCCTTGGGGAAATTAATCCTTCTAAGGCATAAGTGTTATATATACTTTCTAAAGCCGACATATTTGGTCTGAGTCCAGCCGTGTTTTTTATACATTGAAATAGCTGGTGCGTTATCCTTGTCTACCTGAAGCTGAAGCCGTGTAAGGCCAATCTCACTGGAATATTTTTCCAGATATTCCATCATCCTGCTTCCTATGCCAAGACCCTTGCACTCCTTGGAGACCACAACATCTTCGACAACACCCACATAACCGCCCTGAACGCTAGATATAAACCTGTGCAGACAGCACATGCCGCAAAGTTTGCCGCCTAAATCTGCGACAAAAAAATCTGAAAAACTACTCTCTATAATCATCCTGATGCCGACTTTCTGCTTTTCTACATCCATAGGATAATCCCCTTCTAAGCTTAAAAGGTGCTCCAAAAGTTGCAGCATAGTATCGATATCTCTAAGTTCAGCTTTCATGACAATGATTTCCATAGATTCACCTGTTCAAATTTGAGACTAATGATACCTGATAAAGATATAATTTCAATACTTAATTATTTCAGTACCAATCATACTACAGCAATACCAACAGGCGGTTCAGGCACTGCTCTCATGTAAAAAAGGTGGCTTTCACACCTGCAGTCACTTGCTCCGAAACCTTTCATCGGCACAGTAGCACCGCTCTTTAAAAACATATCGGCAATCCTGTGTTCCATCTCTGAGCCCGCTGTAGTAACCCAAAGCCCACAGAAGCTCATGTGCCGTCTTATGTAATCTATGTGCCATCGGCATTTCTTATTTGTTCTCAGGTGTCTGGAAACCCTTTTCCTGATACCTCCGCCACCGTATGCGCTACCTACATAAGCATATATTCCTTCTTTTAAGGATATCCTGCCAATGCAGCCAACCCTCACTTCAGCCTTTTTAGTGCACATCAGAAACAGCACATAAACACCTTTTTCAGATGTTATATCTTCAGATTTTATTATCATAACTGATCATTTTATCAGTAAATCTTATACAATAAAACTATGAAAATACTAATCACCGGAGCCACCGGATATATTGGCAGAAGACTTATTTACTCTATGATAGAAGACGGTGCTGATATCCGTGTTTTTGTGCGCAACAAGGCAAAACTGGAGCGACCTATAACACAGGCCTGCGAAATAACCGAAGGCTCCACTTTCGACTCGGACAAGATGGCCGAAGCGCTCAAAGACATTCACACTGCCTATTACCTGATCCACTCCATGGGTAAAGACGGCGATTTTGAGGACATGGATAAAAAAAGCGCAGAACTCTTTCGTGATGCCTGCATTGATGCCGGAGTCAAAAAGATAATTTATCTGGGCGGTCTGGGCGACATTTCAACAGCAAGCAAGCACTTGAAAAGCCGTATGGAAACTGGCCAGGTTCTATCAGCTAAACCTGAAAAGATACAGACAATCATCTTCCGTGCAGGTGTTATAGTAGGCTCAGGCAGTGCGGGTTTTGAGATAATAAGAAACATCTGCCAGAAGCTCCCCGCTATGATAACCCCTCAGTGGGTTGATACAAAAACTGAACCCATTGGGGTGGATGACGTTATAAAATACCTTCAAACAGCAGGCAAAAGCTCATTCTGCAATGACAAAGATACGCTTATAGTAGATATAGGCGCAGAAGTGATGAGCTTTAAAGAAATGATACTGAGAGGCGCAAAGCTTATGGGGCTAAACAGGCACATTTTCAAAGTCCCCGTTCTTTCGCCAAAGTTCTCATCATACTGGCTTATACTCTTCTCCCCTGTGAACTTTTCTGTGGCAAAAGCCCTTGTAGCGGGTCTTTCCAGCGAAACAATAAAACTTAATGATAATGCGCAAAAATATTTCCCGGAGATACACCCTGAAAGCTATGAAGAAAGCTTTTTAAAAGCTATAGATGACATACATAATCGACAGGTAATTAGCAGCTGGTGCGATTCCAGTGACGGCAAAGTTTGCGATGTACCCTTTGTTCACGACATCTCAAAAGCAGTTTTCAAAGACCGATATACCGAAGAAACAGAGGGATATTCTAAAGAGGCTCTTTTTAAAAGTGTCTGCTCCATCGGTGGTGAAAAAGGCTGGGGGGCATATGACGTACTTTGGCAGATAAGAGGTTTTACTGACAAAATATTCGGCGGTGTGGGGATAAACAGAGGCAGAAGAGACTCGCTGGAACTTCGTGTGGGTGATTCACTCGATTTCTGGAAGGTTGTTGATGTTATTCCAAATAAAAGACTTCTGCTTTCAGCACAGATGAAAGTTCCCGGATCAGCATGGCTTGAGTTTCAGATCATAGACGGATACATGATACAAACTGCATTCTTTTATCCGAAAGGTGTTACAGGCAGACTTTACTGGTACGCAATGCTGCCGTTTCACAAACTGATTTTCAAAAAGATGCTGGACGACATCATCAAAGGTGCAGATGAATTTTCAAAACAGTAGCGTAAAAAACTAAATTCTATTTTTTTCAGTCATTTAAAGGATCTTCTCCATCCTCCCAAGAAGAGAGGTAGCGCTCATGCAGATGGAAATCCTCGCCTTTGTGCTCGGTGAATGTGACATATATATTCTGGTGCGGTATATTCCACACGTCATAGATAATCCCCATAAAACCGAGTGCCAGTTTGCGCCTTTTAATAAGTTCGCGCCCTTCCCGAATATCGGCATTAACCAGAGCCACCCCCTCTGTATTATCCTTCACCCTGCCTATGAAAAGGTTGAATGTACCATGTTCTCTTATGGATATGCTGATGTGCTCGGTGCCGGTCCCCATAACTTCGGAAAAAAGTGCCTTTATCTTTTCGCTGAAGAATATCTTGTCGTCGTCATTTGCTTTGATATTTATATCGAATTGAAGATGCGGCATATCTACCCCCGTATTAAGGTCTTATTAATATTATAACCTTTACGAAGGATATCGCACGTGAAAATGACTATGTCACCATAATTTGACATTTCCATAAAAAAGGGCACGTACCTACGTACATGCCCCTATGACGTTTTATCTTTAAGTGACCTGCGGGAGCGCCTGAAATAAGGCAGGGCGAAATGCGGTCAAAGTCTTGAATAAAAAAGGGCGCGTACCTGCGTACATGCCCCTATGATGTTTTATCTTTAAGTGACCTGCGGGAGCGCCTGAAATAAGGCAGGGCGAAATGCGGTCAAAGTCTTGTGATTAAAGTTTGCCGGAGAACTTTTTGTTACGCATTGTGTGTCTTTCCTGCTGGGAAAGCATTTTTTTACGCATACGAATGTTTTTAGGAGTAACCTCCACTAGTTCGTCATCTGCTATAAAGTGTATTGCTTTCTCCAGTGTCATAGGAGTAACAGGTGTCAGTTTCAGCGCTTCATCCTTTCCGGAGGCACGCACATTTGTCTGTTTCTTCTCTTTACACGGGTTTGCGTTCAGGTCGTTATCTTTGTTGTATGACCCTATAACCATCCCCTCGTAAACAACATCACCTGGTCTGATAAAAAGCTCGCCTCTTGGTTCGAGATGGAAAAGACCGTAGCCTACCCCTTTACCTGATCTATCAGACACGATGGAACCGGTGAATCTTGAAGGTATTTCGCCGCGGTGTGGTTCGTAACCGGACAATAGGGAGTTCATTATACCAGTACCTTTTGTATCGGAGAGGAATTCGTCTCTGTATCCGATAAGCCCTCTGGACGGGATGGAAAACTCTAGTCTAGCACGCCCTGTACCGTTGTTTATAAGGTTTGTCATACGTCCTTTACGAATAGAGAGTTTCTCAGTGATAACGCCCACAAAAATATCCTCACAGTCTATAAAGAGCTGTTCGATAGGTTCGCAAACAACACCGTCTATCTCTTTGAAAATAACCTGAGGACGGCCAACACAAACTTCGAACCCTTCACGTCTCATGGTTTCAAGGATGATAGCCATCTGAAATTCCCCTCTCCCTTTAACCATAAAGCTGTCTCTGTCTTCTGATTCCTCAACTTTTATAGCAACGTTCTGGAGGGTCTCTTTTATAAGTCTCTCTTTGATACGGTTCGACTGTACAAGTTTCCCTTCCTGACCGGAAAGCGGTCCTGTGTTAGGGAAAAACTGCATAGAGACCGTAGGCTCATCCACTGTAATACGTGGCAGTGCTTTCGGG
Organism: Denitrovibrio sp.; assembly: GCA_002869145.1. Classification (GTDB taxonomy): domain Bacteria; phylum Chrysiogenota; class Deferribacteres; order Deferribacterales; family Geovibrionaceae; genus Denitrovibrio. Next base: position 133,787 of record PKTM01000020.1, on the reverse strand, counting down.
GCATCCTTTGTACAAATAGTGTCGCCTATGAGGATATCATCCACACCAGAGAGAACAATTATTTCTCCTGATTCAGCCTCAGTGACCTCCTGCATTCTCATCCCTTCGTAAATCTGAAGTTTTGAAACACGCAGGTTTTGTTTAAGACCATCAGGGCCCATACGCACAAGAGTTTCATTAGATTTGGCGGAGCCGTTGATAACCTTGCCAATGGCAAGTCTGCCGAGATAGTCTGAGTAACCCAGATCGCTCACAAGCATCTGAAAAGGCTCTTCTTCATTATATTGAGGTCCGGGAACCTCTTTTACAATAGCGTCAAAGAGAGGTTTCAGGTCTTTACCTTCATCTTCCAGCTCTTTTTTGCATATTCCAAGCTTGCCTATAGCATAAAAAACTGGGAACTCTATCTGCTCATCATCAGCACCCAGGTCTATGAAGAGATCGTATATTTCGTTCAGAACCTCATCAATACGGGCATCTTGCCTGTCGATTTTGTTTATCACCACGATAATCTTCAGCCCGGCCTCGAAAGCCTTGCCCAGAACAAATCGTGTCTGAGGGAGTGGACCTTCCGAAGCATCTACAAGAAGTATTGCTCCGTCAACCATAGACAGTGCACGCTCAACCTCACCTCCGAAATCTGCGTGTCCGGGTGTATCCAGAATGTTTATCTTAGTATTGTCCCAAACCACAGAACAGTTCTTTGCGGAGATGGTGATACCTCTCTCACGCTCAAGATCCATACTGTCCATAAGTCTGTCGTCAACTTCCTGCTCTGCGCGGAAAAGTCCGCTCTGTTTGAACATGGCATACACCAGCGTGGTCTTGCCGTGGTCAACGTGGGCTATGATAGCAATATTTCTTAATCTATCGTTATTCACTTTTGACATAATTTTTTTCGGCTCCTAAAGTTCTAAAAGTAAAAGCCGTACAGTATTCACTAGTTTTAGTAATAAGAAAAGAGATATTTTTCTTTTTAAGAAAAAAATACAGTTTACAGCCCTCAAAACCAAAATAATTCTGTTACAATTATTATAAAGATTATAATGTTACTGGTGAAGTTATGGCACATTTAACAGCAAAAAGAGGATACAGCGAGCTAGCAGAAAGGATCAACAGGTTCCCGCTGGGGGCTCCCCCTTCTGAGACACTTTTTAAAATACTTTCTATTTTAATGACAGAGAAGGAGGCAGCGCTGATAGCCCAGCTTCCTATAAAACCATTTACACCAAAAACCGCAGCAGTCATTTGGAAAATGAATGAGGCTGACGCCAGAAAACAGCTTGAGGCGCTTGCCAGCAGGGTTCTGCTTTTAGACATTATTGAAGGTGACGAGACATATTACATTCTCCCGCCCCCTATGGCTGGTTTTTTTGAGTTTTCTATGATGCGCACCAGAGGCGACATAGACCAGGAGCTTCTGGGAAAACTATTTCATCAATACATGAATGTGGAAGAGGATTTTATTAAAAACCTCTTTGTAAACGGCGAAACACAGCTTGGCAGGACTTTTGTAAATGAAACTATGCTCTCAGAAGACAACAACCTATACGTATACGATTATGAGCGAGCCACAGAGGTTATAAAGACCGCCTCGCATATTGGCATAAGCATGTGTTACTGCCGTCACAAAATGGAGCATATGAACAAAGCTTGCGATGCTGAGATGGACATATGCATGACGTTCAACAATGTGGGTGCATCCCTTATTCGTCATGGTTTCGCCAGACAGGTTGACATCAGCGAATGCATGGATCTGCTTGATAAAGCCTATGAACAGAACCTCGTACAGTTTGGCGAAAATTCACAGCAGGAAGTCAGTTTTATCTGTAATTGCTGTGGGTGCTGCTGTGAAGCTCTGATAGCCGCCAGAAAATTTGGGATTATGAACCCAGTGCACTCTTCGAACTTCATTCCGCAGATTGACGAAAACAAATGTACCGGATGCGGTAAATGCGCAGAACTTTGCCCTATAGAATCTATGACAATGGTCTCAGCCAATGACCCGCACAAGCCAAAACGTAAGAAAGCGAAACTAGACGAGAGAACCTGTATCGGCTGCGGGGTTTGCCTTCGTGGGTGCAGTGTGGACGCTATGAGCCTGAAAAGCCGTGAAAAAAGAGTAATAACTCCTGTGGACGGTGTACATAAAACTGTCATGATGGCTGTTGACAGGGGGAACCTGCAGGATCTCATCTTTGACAACAGAGCGATGTTTTCACACAGAGCCATGGCAGCTGTTTTGGGCGCAATACTGAATCTGCCGCCTGTGAAAAAAATTATGGCTACCGAACAGGTAAAATCAAGATATTTATTAAAACTTATTGAAAAAAGCAACACACGTTCTGTATAGTGGGATAAAGAACATATTCTCACTATATAGGTGCTGTTATGAACAGTTTTCTTAAATTTGCTGCCACTGTTATCGTTGTGGTTGCACTATCTGCTTTCTCTGCCTCTATCTGGGGAGGAAAACCTGAAAAACTGCCAGATAATTTCTCACTAAAAATTACTGAACAAATGACTGTGCAGCAGTTTATTGACGCCAACAATATGGAACGTCAATTTGCGAAGGGATTTCTAGGGCTTGCTGATAAAAATGACCTACAGAAAAATATTAGTGAATTCGGCTCTGTACAGCAGCTACAGTCTAAATACAAAAAGTCTCTGGCACTTAAAACTGAACACGAAACAAAAAACTGGTTCAAAATACCCCTGAAGTTCGCTCTGTGGTCCATATTCCTTGGTGTGTCATTCTTTTTGCTTAGCAGGGGGAAAATTAAATCTGCAAACAGAAAATGGCTCTACGGTTTATCCTTCTTAATATTCGGGATAATAATGGGCGCAGACCCAAGCCCTATGGGTACTGTAAAGGATGCTGTTTATCTTTATGGGAAAGCAGGTGCAATTTTTCCACCAAGAATGATAGCGCTCTCAGTTTTTCTTCTCACCGTTTTGATTGCAAACAAATTTATCTGCTCTTGGGGGTGTCAGTTCGGAACACTTCAGGATTTTATATTCAGATTAGGCAGCAATAAAAATGACACAAAACCGTCAGCGGTTCAGCAATATAAAATGCCATTTGTGGTGTCAAACACATTCAGAGCGCTTATTTTCGGCTTAATGTTTTTCTCAGCGTTTATGTTCGCATATGATCTTTTTGAAATAATAGACCCGTTCAAAATTTTTAAACCGATGGTTTTAGGCATTGCCGGAGGAACTTTTATAGCTGTTATGCTTATCCTCAGCATATTCACATACAGACCCTGGTGTTTGCTGTTTTGCCCTTTCGGGTTTGTTGGGTGGCTGGTGGAGAAACTGAGTATATTCAAAATAAGAGTAAACTACGACACCTGCATAGCATGCCAAAAATGCAGTCTATCCTGCCCTTCAACAGTTATGGACGCAATTTTAAAACAGGACAAAAAAACAGTCCCAGACTGCTTCTCCTGCGGAGTATGCATAGAAGTATGCCCCACAAAGTCAGTAACATTTTCAAAAGGAAGAAGAGCAAAAGTCCCCGAAGGGAAGTTTCGCTAAGCTATACTGAGCACTATTTTGCCTCTTGTGGAGCCGGATTCAATATCTCTGTGCGCCTGAACAGCCTCTGCCAGAGAGTATACCTTTGAAACAAAAACCCGCACAAGACCCTTGTCTATCATGTCGGCTATCTGTGCAAGGTTTTCCTTAGATGTCTGTACTTTAATGCCTTTGACAGCTTTATTTTGCGCTTCGCCTGCTTTTTGAACCCTCTCTGCTGTGATGGTAGGGACAGTGACCATAAGACCATCAGATTTCAGAATATCAACAGACCGCTCGCCAACTTCAAAGCCCATATTATCCAGTATAAAATCAACAGGCTCTATCACTTTTGTGAAATCATTTGCCTTGTAATCTACAACCTCGTCAGCTCCCATCTCCATAAGAAATGACCTGTTTCGCTCTGATGCGGTACAGATGACATAGGCGCCTTTCATCTTTGCAAACTGCACTGCCATATGCCCTACTCCGCCTGCTCCTGCGTGGATGAGAACCCTGTCGCCCTCTTTGACATTACCTACATCAAAAAGCCCCTGCCACGCTGTCATTGCCGCAACGGGCAAGGCTGCACAGTAGAGTAAGTCTAAATTTTCAGGTGCTAAGGCAATATCTGCTGTTTTAGCTGCAGTGTATTCTGTGTAAGCGCCTGTTGGTGTCATAAAGTTCAGCCTTCCGAAAACCCTGTCGCCAACCTTAAACTCTGTTACACCGGAACCTATCTCTTCGACTACACCTGCGACATCATATCCCGGTACCCACGGCATAGAATCTTTGATAGCTTGCGCTACAAAGCCAAGGCCTTTTCTGGTTTTGGCATCTATAGGGTTTACACCCGCCCCTGATACTTTTATAAGAACTTCGTCTGATTGTGGTTTAGGCTGGTCAACATCAACCACTTTCATAATTTCAGGCTCACCGAATTCATTTATCATTACAGCTTTCATAATTCCTCCTAAAAGAACAATATGTGACTTTGCACATTTCCATTTTCATCAGTTTAGTTTATATTATCATATATTAAAGGAGGCAAGCATGTTTGTCGATAATTTAAAATTTATTAAAAAAATACCCATGAACATACCGGGAGCATTAAACGTTGTAAAGCAGGTACCAATAGGGAATGCAGAGGGCTGGGAAGATCATGCCATGCGTGTTTTCACAATATCTGATATGGGCAACACACCAAAACACTCACATGAGTGGCCGCATATAAACTACATAATAAAAGGCGAAGGGATACTCCATATGAACGGCACAGATCACCCTGTGGAAGAAGGGTCTGTCTCTTATGTGCCAAAAGGTGTTGAGCACCAGTTCAAAAGCACCACAAAAGGGGAATTCAGCTTCATATGCATAGTGCCTAATGTGGGGGAGTACTAATTAATTAGAAGAAAAAATCTGTCGTAGATTTTTTCTTTACGCTGCGCATGAACAAGTACATGCTGCGCTTACGCTTCGCGGGATACTTCCATGTATCCTTCAATTAGAAGAAAATATCTGTCGTGTGGATAGAAAGGAAATTTACGGGGCACAGGCGAAAGTTTGTGCCGCTTTAGTTGCGAACAAGCAGAAGAACAGCAAATGTAATAACAGCCACCACTACAAACTTACGAACAAATTTCTCGCCTTTTTTTACAGAGATCTTAGCCCCGACAATAGCGCCAAGAGAGCTCCCTGCTGCCAGTATGAACCCAAGAAAGAAATCAACCTTTCCGCTGTAAATAAAAATGATAAGTGCAAAAAATGTGAATACCATGACCACAAAAAGCTTAAGAGCGTTCCCGGTTACAAGGTCAGCGCCAGTAACAGCAAATGCCGCCAAAAACAAAAAGCCGACACCCGCCTGAATAAACCCGCCATACACACCAACAAAAAAGAATAATATATACACAAGCACCCACTTGGCAGGGGTAAGCTTGACATCACTAAAATTAACAGGTTTCTTAGGTTTCAAAAAGGTTACAAGGGTCATAAGCACCATAAATACTGCAAAGTACTTTCTGAACATTTCGTCACTTATTATTGTAGCCATGTAAGCACCAACAAGCGCCCCTGCTGTTGCCGGGATTGATATCTGGATTCCAAGTTTTAATGGAAACATACCGTATGATCGGAATTTGTTTATCCCCGAAAGCGACTGCATAAAAACACCAAGCCTGTTTGTACCGTTTGCAACTGTAGGCGGAAGCCCCATAAATATAAGAAGAGGCACGGTTAGAAAAGATCCACCGCCGGCAATAGTGTTTATTATTGCGGAAACAAACCCGGCAGCAAAAAGTGCTATTAGTTTAAGTACATACAAATCCATTTAAATGTCATAATACTTTTTACTCTGTTTTTCCACATATTTTTACAAGTTTATAACATACGGCTTGTGTTCATAACTTTTTAGCAGTATTTTTTATTATTACCTGAACTTAACGGAGGTTTATTTATGAGTTCTGACAAAGGGATGAAAAGAAGAGAATTTCTCAAAAAAGCCGGTGTAGCAACAGTTGCAGCATCTACTGTGTTCGCTGCTCCGAATGTCCATGCGGCTCCTAAAAAATACAAGTGGAAAATGGTGACAACATGGCCGCCTCACTTCCCGGTTCTGGGGGAAGGCGCAGACCTTTTGGCTCAATGGATAAAAGAGATGTCAGATGGTCGACTAGACATCACAGTATACGGTGGTGGCGAGCTTGTTCCACCTCTTCAGGCTTTTGACGCTGTAAGTCAGGGGATGGTAGAGATGGGTCACGGAGCAGCTTATTACTGGGCTGGAAAATCTCCTGCTACTCAGTTCTTTGCTGCTGTTCCTTTTGGTCTGAACGCTCAGGGGCTGAACTCATGGATATACGGAGGCGGCGGACAGGCACTTTGGGATGAGCTTTACGCGAAGTTTAATCTGAAAAGTTTCCTCGCAGGCAACACAGGCGTTCAGATGGGCGGCTGGTTCAACAGAGAGATCAACTCCATAAACGATATTAAAGGTCTTAAAATGAGAATCCCCGGTCTCGGCGGTAAGGTTATCGCTAAAGCTGGCGGTACAGTTGTACTTTCTGCCGGCGGCGAGATATACACAAACCTTGAAAGAGGCGTTATTGATGCTACAGAATGGGTTGGTCCTTTCCACGACTACCTTATGGGATTTTATAAAGTTGCGAAATTCTACTATTACCCAGGCTGGCATGAGCCGGGTTCTGGGCTTGAGTGTTTTGTTAATAAAGCAAAATTTGATGCTCTGCCTACTGACCTGCAGGTTATCATCGAAACAGCTACAATGAGATCTAACATCTGGATGCTCTCTCAGTTCGAGGCGAAGAATAACCTCTACCTCCAGAAACTTATAAATGAGCATAATGTTAAACTTAAAATGTTCCCTGAAGATGTACTTTCTAAGTTTAAAGAGTACTCTGATGAAGTTATTGCTGAAGTTACTGCTGGGGACGCTATGAGTAAGAAAGTGTACGAATCTTTCAGCAAATTTCAGAAAGATGTCGGAGCATGGGCGAAGATATCTGAGGTTCCATACCACAAGTTCAGCGGATAATCACACAACAGATCATAAACAGCAAAGGCGGCTTAATGAGCCGCCTTTTTATTTTAAACTATCATACTGAAACATTTCTTTACAAACTTCTGAAACCATTGCAAAGGTTTTTAATTCTTTGCTAAAACCTCAGGAAGCCATGTAACTATCTCAGGAAAAAGCACTACTATAGTAAGTCCTATCAGCTGGATTATAATAAATGGGATTATACCCTTGTAAATATGTCCTGTACTGACATTGCTCGGTGCGACCCCCTTCAGGAAAAAAAGCGCAAAGCCGAACGGAGGCGTCAGGAATGATGTCTGAAGGTTCATAGCTATCAAAACACCTATCCATAAAAGATTGATGTCCATATGTATAAATATCGGAGCCACAACCGGCACTATAATGAATGTGATCTCGATAAAATCTATGAAAAAACCTGCAATAAAAATCACAAGCATTACTGCTGCGATGAACGCATAAGGTGAAAGGTCTGAGCTGACGATAAAATCTCTGAGATAAACATCTCCGTCCATACCTCTGAAAACAAGACCAAAAGCAGTGGCTCCTGCCAGAATAATAAAGACCATACATGTAAGTGTTGTGGTCTCTTTCATGACAGCTTTCAAAGTTTTATATGTTAGTTTGCCCTGAACAACAGTAAGCAGAGTGGCGCCCATAGCACCAACAGCGGCCGCCTCTGTGGGTGATGCGATCCCTGCAAAAATGGAACCAAGCACAGAAAGTATAAGGAAAAAAGGAGGTATGAAAGCTTTGAATATGCGGATTATCATAGGCCAGCCGGAAAAATCTGCAAGCTCAGCAGCGGGCATGGCAGGTGATGCATCAGGGCGTATGAAGGCAATGAAGAGTATCCATATGAAATAAAGACTAACCAGAAGCAGCCCCGGAAAAACCGCACCCATAAACATATCGCCTATGGAGACGTTCAGTATGCTGCCAAGAAGTACAAGCACTATGGAAGGCGGGATTATCTGCCCTAAAGTACCTGCGGCACATATAGTGCCTGTGGCTACCTCTGGACTGTAGCCTCGTTTTATCATGGTAGGCAGGCTCAGAAGCCCCATGGTAACAACTGTTGCACCCACGATGCCTGTGGAGGCAGCAAGCAGTGCACCAACCACTACAACAGAAATAGCAAGACCGCCCCTGACCCTTCCGAAAAGCAGAGCCATGGTTTCAAGCAGCTCTTCGGCCAGACCGGATTTTTCCATCATGACACCCATATAAACAAAAAGCGGCACAGCTATCATAACGTAATTGGTCATAACCCCCCAAAGCCTTAACGGCAGAAGGTTGAAGAAATCCAGACCAAATGTGAAGTATCCGAATATCAGTGAAACTCCCCCAAGAGTGAAAGCAACAGGGAAGCCGAACATTAAAAGTATAAAAAGTGACAGAAAGAGAAAAAGCGGCATTAACTCAGCCATTTGACGCCTCCTCTTCGTTGCCTATTATAGTAAGAAAAGATTTTATCCCTAGGGAAAGCCCCTGCATAAAAAGAAGAGCAAAACCTACAACGATGGCTGATTTTAAGAGCCATCTGTAAGGAAGCCCGCCCGGGTCAGGAGAGATTTCATTGAAGTGATAAGCGTTTATTGCAAAAGGTATGGCTGTCTTTGTCACCAAAAGAGTAAAAGGCAGCAGAAAAAGTACTGTTCCGGCAAGATTCACAACCGCCTTCTTCTTTGCGGATAATCTTGTATATATAACATCCACACGAACATGCTTGTCTTCTTTCAGCGTGTATGCAGCACCCACAAGAAATATGACAGCAAAAATATGCCATTCAAGTTCCTGCACTGCCACATAGCTGTTTTTCAGCACATATCTTGTAAAGACATCATAGCATACTACTACCACCAGAAGAGTTGTAAGCCATGACGTAAAATATCCGACCCACTCATTGAGAGAATCAATAAATCTGCTTAATTAACTAAGAAATTTCAAAATTTTCTCCTCAACCAAATAAAATATTAGCTCATACTTTTTACGCCACAGAGATAGATAATTCAAGAAAAAACGAAAAAAAAGGCTCCGCAAAAAACGAAGCCTGATTAGTAATGAACCTATGCTTTACTTATTCTTTTGGGGTCTTCGATATTTCATGATTAACATCTTTTATGTCTTCATCCGAAAAAACAGAGTTTACATTCAGGATTATGACAAAATCATCGTTACGTTTTGCCATACCTTTTATAAATTCTGTCTTAAGGTTTGTGCCTATCTTAGGTGCCGGTTCAACATTGTCAGAGCTGAAGTCCACTACTTCGTCAACTGAATCAGCCAGAGCCCCGAGCACCACAACCTCTTCCCCTATGTCTACTTCTAAAATAATAATGCAGGTGTTCACTGTTTTTACTGTTGTACCCATAGAAAACTTTTCTTTCAGGTCAATAACAGGCACAACTCCGCCTCTCAGGTTTATCACCCCCTTCATATAGCTAGGGGTCTGAGGCACACGTGTAAGATTAGTAAAATCAAGCACTTCTCTGATAGACGTGATATCTACTCCAAATATATCTTTGTCCAGTTCAAAGGTGAGCACCTGAAAGCTAGCACTTAAATCTTTTTTATCTTCGTTTGACATTGCACGCTCCTAAAAACTTTCGAAATCATCGTCGGCTTTGTCTTTGCCATTTTTCTCACTATCCATATCAAGCATTATGCTCTTCTGGGCTTTATTCTCTTTTTTTTGCGCAGGGATTGCCTTCTGCTCTTTTACCTCAGCTTTCTTGTTTTTAGTTGGTTTTTGATCACTAAAAGATCTCTGTCTATCTGACATTTTAAAGAAGGATACGGCCTGCTGGAGTCCATTTGCCTGACCTGTCAGCTCTTCTGAAGTTGCAGCCATCTCTTCTGAAACACCTGCATTACGCTGAATAACCTGGTCAAGCTGCTGTATAGCAGTGTTAATCTGGTCAGCACCTGTGCGCATTTCATTGCTTCCCGCCGATATTTCCTGCACCAGCTCTGCTGTCTTTTGGATATCCGGCAGTATCTGATCAAGAAGTTTGCCTGCGTTCTCTGCAACCTCCACGCTGTTTGATGACAGTTCGCTTATCTCTGCTGCTGATTCCTGTGATCTTTCTGCGAGCTTGCGAACCTCTGATGCAACCACAGCAAATCCCTTACCGTGTTCACCAGCTCTGGCAGCCTCAATGGCGGCGTTAAGAGCAAGTAGATTTGTCTGTCTGGCTATCTCTTCTATAATAGATATCTTGTCTGCAATATCTCTCATGGCAGCGACTGTCTTCTGAACTGCCTCGCCGCCGGATTTTGCATCCTCAGAAACTTTCAGGGCTATCTTTTCTGTCTGGAGAGCATTGTCAGCATTTTGGTTAATATTGGAGTTCATCTCTTCCATGGATGATGATGCCTCTTCCGCTGAAGCCGCCTGCTCTGTTGCGCCCTGCGACATGTCCTGAGCTGCACTGCTAAGTTCGTTTGAGCCTGTGGCAACATTGTCTGATGCATGCTTTACGTCATTGACGATATTTCTAAGGTTTGCCACCATCTCTTTAAGAGAATTCGCCAGCATACCTATCTCATCTTTCTGGTTAACATCTATATGTGCATCAAGATCTCCTCTGGATATCTCCTGAGCGAACCTCACACCAAGAATTATAGGGTTAGCTATACCAACAGCAAGCAGGTATGCAATAATGGCAACAATAACCGCAATAACTATTCCAATAAGCATGATGAACTTCACCAGTTCATTTATTGGTTCATAAACTTCTGCCTTGTCTATCTCTGCTATCAAACCCCAAGTGAAAGAGTCAATTTTTAATGATGTGTAAGAGGAAAGAACGTCGTTGCCGTTGTAATCTTCTATGATCTTGCTGCCTGTTTTTCCAGCCAGAAGCTCTCTGGATGCTTCAGTATCAACACCATTATTCTCTACTGTACCTTTGAAAGAAGCTACGACAGAATGTCCCTGCGGGTCAAGAAATGAGTCTGAGCGCATCCTTTTGTCTGAACCTATCAGATAGGTCTCACCGGTTCTGCCCATACCTTCTCTTTGCTGCATAACTTTATTTATTTTGGCGAGAGATATCTGCAGTGCCACTATGTACTCCACCTCGCCTAAGTGCATTATAGGAAGCGCAAGAAAAGCCGCCGGGTCAAAATTGCTGGGCTCATAAGGCTCAAAATCCTGCACACTGTATTCTTTTTTTGCAAGCACTCTTCGGGTAAGCTTACCAAGCCCTGAATCAGCGAACTTTCCGTTTACTATATTTGTCCCATAATCAGACTCACGAGCCGCTGTATAAAATATTTTACCCTTTGGGTGGATGAGGAAAAGATCGTAATAGTCGTTCTCTTGAATAAAATGCTGAAAAAGATCCATCTCGTCGCCTTCCTCTTTTGTTACAATTACATCTTCGAGGTTGCGCTTGGTTATCATCCCCCAGTTCAGTCCATCCAGCTCAAGCGGTAAATATGAAACCAGAACAAGATTACCTGTTGAATCAGTAAAAATCTCATGGCCTTTTTTACCCGCAAGAACTTCGTTTATATATTCTGTGGCCTTGTCTGTCATGTCATAACCCACAACATAATTGCCGTTGCCCATGGTCACCATATTGCTTCTGAAAGCTATAACACCTTCGTGTTCGCCAATTATGTAGGATTCTCCCGTTTCGCCAAGACCGGTTCTGTCCCCTGTAACCCTTACAATCTTATCAGTGGCTACCTGAATAGCTACCACACCTTATATTCGTCCGTTGTCTATAATGGGAGCTGCTACAAAAGCCGCTGCATCGCCGTTACTTGGAGCATATGGCTCGAAGTCCTGCATGTTCGGCTCTCCGTTCAGAGCACGTCTTGTTGCCTGCGCCAAACCGGAGTCTTTATATTTTCCGTTAAGTATATTTGTGTTGTAATCAGCCTCTTTAGCCTGCGTATGAACAATATGTCCATTTTTACTGATCACAAAATAGTCATAATAGCCTGTGTTTTTGATGTAATCATCGATGATTGCAGCATATTTTATATATTCCGCTGATTTCCTGCCGGTTCTGATGAAGTTTTCGAAATGTTCCAGCCCATCAACTGTAAGGTCGAGAGTCTGTTGATTTTTGACATCTGTGAGCCACTGTTGTGCAAGTTCCCGTATTGCTACAGCTTTGTTTGTATTGATAGCGTTCATACTTTTAAAACCATTATCAATAACTGCATTCACATTAGCTGACAGAGTAGAAATATCTGAGTGAAAGCTGTGAAACATCTCATCAATCTCAGCTTTCTTTATCTCACGCACACTTTCAAGCTGGTTGTAAGATGTCTCTAAAAGAGCATCTTTCGACAGTTTTGCCGCCATAAGCCCGATTATAATTATCGGAATCAGACTTATCAGAAGCGACGTCCCAATCAATTTCGGCTTCATTCTTATGTTCCCTAGCATTGGAGACCTCCAAAATAATAAAGTAGCAAACCTAAGTTATTAATGAAGCAATATGTATGCCATGGCATTTTATGTTATTTATAAATGACTTAGTAATCGTCAAATTCTGTTTTATGTCAACCATAGTTGACGGCGACGATAAGCATAGTTATAAATACTTGATGCAGTTAACTGTTTACAGCAATGTCAACTATTATTGACAGATAATAGAACATTGTTACGCAGACTATACAAAGAAAACTACGTGCATGTATTCACAAAAAGCCATATTATGAATAATATACATCCTAGATTGAAAAATGTACAATTACTCAAAAAACACGCTCATCTTATAGCGGTTAATAATAAAACAATATTAGATACAACTGCGAATATCTGGAGTAAACAATTATTTATAGAAATCATTCTGATGTATTGTTTATTTAAAACAAAAGGCTTAGATTAATATTTGAAGTGCAATATTAGCGTATATCTTAGAATCAGGGAGACATATGAAAGCCAAGGAACGCAAAAAACTCTGTATAGTTATGATGGGGCTTCCAGCAAGAGGTAAATCGACTCATGCAGGAAAAATCCTTGAAAACCTTTCCAAAGAAAATCTTAATGTAGAAGTTTTTAACAATGGAGATTTGAGAAGAAAATATATAAAAGAAAATACATCCTCATATGAGTTTTACGATCCCGATAATATTGTTTCTGCCAGAATAAGGGAAGAGATCGCCTCAATAAACGTCCTCAGTGCCAAAGAATACTTGAATGGCAAAGGTGACATTGCGATTATTGACGCAGCCAATGTCAGCAGAAACAGAAGAAGGTCAATTATTGAGGAGCTGTCAGATTACAACATACTTTTTATTTAGTGTGTTAACGACGAGGATGATTTTCTAAGTATTTGCATCGATACAAAAACTAAATTACTGGAATTCAGTCATTTGCCAAAAGAAGAAGCGTATCAGAACTTTTTAAAGCGAATTGAATACTACAGGAGCCGGTATGATCAGCTCACCAATGAACCCAACTATATTGTAATTGATTCGCTCAACAATAAGGTCATCAGAGAAAAAGAGGAAGGGATACCTTATTATCACCTGATCAGAGATATTTTAGTTTCAGACTGGATTCATAATCTATATTTGGTTCGCCACGGACAAACCTACTTTAATCTTGAAAACCGTATTGGAGGGGATTCAGAACTAACTAAGCGTGGCATGCAGCAAGCCAAAGACCTCGCAAAACATTTCAAAGATTCTGATATACACTATGTTTTCACCAGCACCAAAAAAAGGACTCTGGCCATTGCCGAAGAAATAAAAAAAGAGATTCCGAATATCGAAATCTTTCCGTTTGAAGAGTTTGATGAGATAAACACAGGCGACCATGACTCTATAACATACGATGAACTCCGATTAAATTTTCCGGATCTATACGAAAACCGGCTCAAAGATAAGTACAACTTCACCTACCCTAATGGTGAGAGTTACCGAACATTAAAAAAACGTGTTGAATTTGGCCTTAAAAAAGCGTTGTTCCTAAGCGGAGGCGAAGGAAATATCATCATTATTGGTCACAGGGGCGTAAATAGAATAATTTTATCTCTTTTTGAGTTCAGAAATGTGGAAGATGTACCATATATATACATTCCACAGGACAAATACTTCCAGATTACTGCCACTCAGTACAAAAAATTGATTGAAATGAAGAAATTTTCTGAATATGATTAATTAATTATTTAAATATAAAATACTTGCTCTTCCATGGCAAATATTTGGAAATCAGAATCTTGTTTAATATCCAGTCTTGCCATAGTTAAAAGTTGAAAAAAGGGGCGGAAACATGACAAAAGATTTGCCAGAAGATTTAGTAACAGGAATTGAATCGATAGATAAGCAGCACCTGACACTCCTTCAGACATTTGACAGTATAATAGAATGCATGGAATCAGCAGAACCTAAAGATGAAATTACTAAACTTATTGACTTTCTAGTCTCATACACAAATATCCATTTGGAAACAGAAGAAAAAATTATGGAAGAACAAGACTACAAGGACTATGAACTGCATAAGCGTGAGCACGAACTTTTTCGAATGAAAATCCAGACTCTTGAAAAATCTAACTTTATGTTTCGCGAGAATAAAAAGGTTTTGAACATCACCGTCAGAGAAACAAAAAAATGGATAATGAGCCATGTCATGAATACAGACGTAAAAATGGCCGCTTTTATAAAAAATATGCCCAACTAGGTTTTCACACCTATAGGTAATCCCCCCTAAAAAACTGAGACTAGATTTCGTCCATTTTCTTTCTAATTATACAAAGCTTCATCTGCCCTTTTGATTGTATTTTTAATATCTTCAGACTTTATATATTCTGAGATTCCTGAGCTGAAAGTATATGCGATAGCTGAGTTTTTTGAGTTTTCACTCACAAGTGCCCGAATTTGCTCAATCACACTGAATGCAGAATTTGCCCCGGTATTATGCAGCAAAACTAAAAACTCTTCTCCGCCAAATCTAACAACTATATCGGTAGCTCTGATCGACTCAGTAAGCACTGATGAAAGATCTTTAATAATTTCATCTCCAGCTTCATGTCCGTATGTATCATTGATATTTTTAAACTTATCGATATCTATCAGGGCTAAGGAGAATGTTGTATTACTACGATCACATTGAGAGATAATTTTTTTAACAAAAGTATAAAAATATCTTCTATTATATAATCCTGTCATAGGATCAGTATTAGCAAACTTTTCCAGTTCTTCATTTAATAATAAAAGTTCTTTAGCCTGTTTATCGCTTTGTTTAAGAATTTTATCCATTCTTTAAGATTGCTTTATATACAGTTCTTTTAATTCATCGTATGAAAGTTTGTCTATATCCATAAAAATATTTTAATCAAAAAGTAGAACATTGAAAACAAAAACTTCATAAAAAGAACATAATGATATGGGTAGATTATCTTTGACTATTCTATTTTCTATATATTTGAATACGTGAGCAGCTAAACACGCTAAACCTTGGCGGTGATATGCAGAACACACTGATTTTTGTCACACCTTTCGACACCGGCAGAAATATTGCCCCCGGTCTGCTTAGCTATTTCAATAAAACCTATTCCTGCGCCTATGTCATGTGAACCGTCGCCGCTTTTACGCATATCACGGTAAAGTTTCTTTATTTCGTCTTTATCCAGCATGTTTATACTCATAACATCTTCCAGTATTTTACCTGATGAGAAGCTGTCAGTTAGATTCAAAGTCTCTACAACTATCTGCTCCTCAGCCTTGTTTATTTTTACTGTTACATTATCTTTATAGCTGCCAGAGCTGTTTTGAGATAGAGAATACTTAAAAACATTCTGAATCATCTCGACAAAAGTTATTAGCACCCTGCTCGTCTTCTTTTTTGCCCATACAATTTTTTCCAGCTCGTTTTCAAGCTTATCAGTATATTCTTTAATCAGCTCCTGAGTCAGTTCTCCTTTATGGCTGATAATAATACTAGTATCCACCTTCTGAGGGACTACTTTGAATCCAACCAATGTCACGTCGTCATTCCTTTCATTTCCCCTCTGGTGGTCATCAAGAGCCTCTAGCAAATTCTGCCCCTGCACATCCATTGAATAACCAAGGTTTTTTTTAAGCAGTGAAGTAAACTTTTTCTTTCCCATTGGAAAACCTTTCTCTCCACCGTTCTGGTCTATAAAGCCGTCAGTGGAAAGATATATTAACATCTCTTTATCAATAGCTATTTTTTTCTAACTAAATTTATATTCCGGATCAGATTTTATATAACCAACAGAATGCCTGTCCCCTTTCACTATATTAAGTTCTCCATCAGCAAAACAGAACAGCTCTCATTTTGCACCTGAGTAAACTATAGTATTATCTGATCGGTCATATCTCAGCACTCCGCCATCAAGCCCTGCATCACTCTTTGCAGATCTAGAATATTGTTTGAGGGTCTCTTTTATATTTTTGTTCAAAGCAGATAAAATAGATGATGGAGCAGGACGATAAGTTGAAACAAACAGGTTATTCAAAATAGATGTTACTAGCATAGTCATAAATGCTCCAGGAACACCGTGGCCGGTACAGTCAAGAACCATAACATAACAACAGTCTTCATCTTTATAAAAATAATAAGTGTCTCCGCCCACTATATCTTTAGGTTCCCAAATGATTAAACTCTCCTTAAAAAACTCATCAAGTATTGATTCATCAGGCAGTAGAGAATCCTGTATCAGTGAGGAAAATCTGATACTATCCATAATTTTCTGTTGTGCTTCTTCAAGTTCTTTAGACTTCTCTTCAACTAATATTTTATCCGTAATATCCTGTCTGATTGCTGTATACCCAGAGATGGTGCCGTCATAGTCAAAATCTGGTTCAATATTGGCTCTAACCCAGTAAAAACCGCCATCTTTCTTCTTATTTTTAAACTCGCCCTGCCAAGGCTTGCCGGCAGAAATGGTATCCCAGAGGTTTTTATAAAACTCTTTCGAGTTGTCAGGGTGTCTCACAATGTTATGATTGTTTCCAATCAGCTCTTCTTTAGCAAATCCTGAGACACTGCTGAACGCCTCACTGGCTGTTTTGATAATTCCTTTTTCGTCTGTGCTGGAGGTAATGATATTTTTATCGACAATTTTCAGCTGTTTTTCTATCTGCTCTTTCTGCGAGAGAATTCTGATAAGGTTCATTATTCTCGCATTGAATTCTTCTTTGTAAAAAGGCCTTATCAGGCAGTCGTCCGCACCGCTTTTGAGAAACTTATATCTGGTTTCAGAATCATCACTCGTAGTGACACCGAACACCACAAGAGTCTCCAGATAGCTGTCACGAAGCTTCTTTACAACATCCGGTCCTGATGTTCCTGTTACACTGTTAGGCACTATCAATATCTTTATCTTGGTGTCATTTGTAAGTATCTCGGGTATTTCATCAGGAGACTGGCAGAAAATTGTATCTATTAAGAGATTAGATAAAAAATGTCCCATCTCATTAGCAAAGGTTTTATTTTCTGATAACACCAAAGCTTTTATTTTTTTATTAAACAGCAATAGCTCTGCAAGGCTAATCGCCGAACGCAAATCCTCAGCTCCTGATTTTACAATATAATCAACAATCGGTCTCGCAAGCAGCATAGAGCGTAGCTTATTATCTATAGAACCGCTTAGAACAATCGTGGGAATGTTTTTAGACAGAAGATATTCTACTAACTCTGTTTCTCCGCAATCTGGAAGTATCAGATCAGCAATAGCCACAAAAAAATCGTTATCAGATTCCACAGCTGCCTGAGCCTGCTGAAAGTTAGCAGCAAGAACCGGTCTGAGTTTCTTCCCACTCAGAGTTCTTGCCAGAAGAGCTTTCAGCACAAGCTTGCTGTCATCTACTATCAGAATATTTTTCATTAACCGCCGCCGCTCTGCTTATTAACATAAAGAGCCAACCCCAGCCTGTCTTTCAGCTTCAGCTTAGAGTAAACTCCGCTCAATATCTTTTTGACTGTTATTTCTGCCACTCCCAGTTTATCAGCAACCTCCTGGTTACTCAGACCTTCAGATACAAGCAAAGATATCTCGGTCTCTCTGCTGCTTAAGCCTTGTATCCCTATGGTTTTTCTCTGAACAGGGATGAAAGAGATAAGCCTATTCATAAGCCTCGGATAAACCCAGATGTTCCCGCTATTGATAATATCAACAGCCTGTCTGAGAACAGGCGTGGACATGACAGAATTACCATACCCTCTTGCGCCGTTTCTTAAAAGCTGAACGCCCTCTTCGTCGTCAGGGATATCCCTCATAAATAAAATCGGGACAGTATCCATGTCAGATAAGATATTTTCTGCCTGAACCTCCGCTTCGTCCAGTGCATATATCAGAAGACTGGCTGAAAGCATAAAACGCTCAGCAATAGCGTAAGAACTATACGATTTTATATTATGACTAGAGAGGGATTGTCTAATATCTTTTCCTATATCTGGGTTTGAAGAATAAACAACTATCATGTCAGTCTGCCATCGGTGACTGGATTGTTTTCATAATAGGCTTCAATATATAATTAATTATACGTCTCTTGCCTTTTATGATATTTGCAGATGCATTCATGCCCGGCTTGATAAAGAACTTACTTCCGTCTTTTTCAAAATAATTTTTCTTCGCCTCTGCAACAACAACGTAGTAATAATCTCCTTTTTCATCTCTGAGAGTATCTTCACTCACCCTCAGTATTCTGCCCTCTATACCGCCGAAAATAGTGTAGTCATATGCATCAAATTTGAGCTGAAGATCCTGCCCTACGTATATGCCCACTATGTCAGAAGGTTTTATTCTAAGCTCTGCTACGACTTTGTCATCACTAGGTACTATTTCAAAAATCCCCTCACCTTTAGCAACAACAGCACCATCGGTTTTAACGTTTATTCTGTTTATATATCCGTTAACAGGTGATTTTATTACACCTCTATCTATATCAGATTCTATATCCCTAACCTGAACCTTCAGCTCGGTGTTTTCAGCAAATACCTTGCTTAGATCTTTTTTTGCGGTATTTTGATAATTTATTCTCTGCTCTGATATACGAAGCTCTATCTCACTGATCCTAGATTCAAGCCTCTCTATCTCTTCGTTAGTATTCAGGATATCCAGTTTCAGTTCATTCTGCTGACGAAGTATTTTCAAAAATTCAACTTCCGAAATAATCTTTTGCTCAAACAGGGGTTTTTTAATTGAAAGCTCTTTGATAAGAAGCTCATTGTTTCTGTTATAAAACTCGAGCTTGGCTCTTGCTTCTTTTAGGTCAGATTCCCTCTGGCTAAGCTCTTCCTTAAGCCTCTCAACAGACTTTATTAATTGATCCTTGTTAGACAGGAAGAGACTGTATTCACGTTTGAAAATTTCTTTGTCAGGAAATGTTTCTAAAAGAGACTCATCCATATCTGAAAATGCTGACTCAGCTTCCAATCTCAGAATCTTTGCCCTATTAGCTATCAGCCTTAGCTCAAGACTGTTAAGGTTATTTACCTGCTCAGGTGACTCAATATTAGCAAGGATTTCACCCTTGTACACAATGTTACTCTCTTGCACATGAACCTTAGTCAATATTCCAGCCTTAGGACTCTGAACAGTTTGAAGTGATTTTAGAGAACTGACTCTGCCGTCTCCTTTAACAACTATATCTATCTCGCTGAAAAACGACCATGTGAGAAAAAATCCAACTGCAAAGATAAATAGCCAAAGAACAGCATTTATCTTTCTGGGTACTGTCTGAAGAGTGGCAGCGCTTATGCTGCTCATGAAACTGAGTAATCCTGAATCATATTTCTTAGCAGCCAATCTTGATATTTTAAGCTGTTCGACCTCTTTTTTATCTGTAATGTCTTCACATATCAGTGTCAGGCCGGATATCTCCTCAAAGTCGTATACAGGCTTCACGTATAGATCCACCCATGCTTTGCTCTCATTTTTCCTCTGGAGTTTGACCTCTACTTTAAAGGGGATCCCCGTATTTAAAACCTCATCAAATGATGCTTTTAAAGTGTCATAATTTTCACTATCAGCCAGAAAAGTAGCCTCTTTCCCTTCGATTTCAGTACTTTTATATCCGAAAGCATTTTTAAAAGCAGTGCTGACAGACTTCACAACACCGGATTTATCAACGGAAATCGTTATAATATGCTCGTCTATTGTGCTTATGTATCCTTCGAGCTTGTCATTCAAATCTTGTACATACTTCTGCTGTTTGTCACCCTGCTTTATAACTTTATCAACACGTTTTTCCATTCTGTCATATTTTGTCAGGAGTTTCTCATGCTGTTTTTTAAGTTCTTCATAGCTCAGTTGGGTCTGAGGGTTATTTTTATTATCTTCCACCATTACCCTCCTTAACTCTTCTTCGCTTTCAATCGGGAAACCACATCTTCTTTCCGGCCGTCCATAGCAACCATACCGTCTTCCATGACAATTATTCTGTCCACCAGATTAAGCACACTGGTTTTATGTGTCACAAGTATTATGGTTTTCCCTGCCAAATGCTCTTTCAGACGCCTTATAACCTGTGCTTCTGTTGTGTTGTCCATAGCGTTTGTCGGTTCGTCCAGTATCACTATCGGGCTTTCCAGCAGTATAGCACGTGCTAAGGCTATACTCTGTCTCTGACCACCAGAAACCATAGAGCCACGCTCACCAACAGGCATGTCAAAGCCCATAGGATGTTTGTTAACAAAAGAAGATACACCGCTTATATCTGCAGCACGCAGTATGTCTTCATCTGTGGCATGTGGAGCTCTGTATATAAGGTTTTCACGCACATTTCCTGAAAAAAGCGTAATATCCTGAGGAACATATGCGATATTTTTTCTCAGCTCAGCAGGATCCAGCTGTTTAATATCAATCCCATCTATGTACACTGATCCTTCATTTGCGTAATGCAGACCGAGTAGCAGTTTCTGTATTGTTGATTTACCAGAACCTATCTTGCCAATGATACCGACATGCTCACCCGGGCTTATATTTGCTGAAACGTTAGAGAGTGCAAACTTATCTGTTTCCGGATATGCAAAATTTACATTACGGAGTTCTATATGGCCTTTGAACTCTGTTCTCTGTACAAACTTTTTACCCTTAGGGTGCTCAGCAGGCAGATCCATAATCTTATCTATTGCAGTGTATGCTGTCTTTGTATGATGAAACTGTGCTATGAGGCTTGCTATCTGCCCCATAGGAGCTATCGCTCTGGTAGAGATAATCACAGTAGCGATCAAACCGCCTAGTGTCAGGCTGTTGGATTTGATCATATAGACGCCGAATATAATGATTGAAACTGTATTCAGTTGTACAAAAAAACTGGTTACAGAAGAGATAGAAGCTGTCAGAAATTTAGTTTTGATACTTTTTTCTGCGATATTGCCCGTTGCCTCTTCCCATTTCCACTGGGCATAACCGGTTGCACCCATGGTTTTAAGTGTTTCTATAGATGACAAGCTCTCAATAAGTACTCCGTTTTTGCTTGAGTTTGCTTTATAAGTGTTTCTGATGCTTGATTGGATTCTGCTCCTAAGAGTAGTGGTGTAGATAACTATCGCAAACATAGTAACAAGAGGTATAAGCACAGCAGCACCGGAGATATTATAAATTACAACAAGAAATATGATCACAAAAGGCATGTCTATAAGTATTGTGATGGTTGATGAGGTCATAAAATTTCTGATACTCTCAAATTCTTTAAGAACATTTGCAAATGAGCCGATAGACTTCGGCATTGCAGACATTTTCAAATCCATAACCTTTTCAAAAATAATAGATGACATGATGATATCGCTCTTTTTCCCAGCCACCTCCAGTAGATAAGAACGTATAAATTTCAGAGTCAGGTCTATGGCATAAATAGCCAGTACTCCGATAGATAATATCCAGAGTGTATCTGTTGCGCTGTTCGGTACTACCCTGTCATAAACATTCATAGTATAAAGAGGGGTTGCTATTACAAAAATATTTATAAGAAGCGAGGCAAGAAATACGTTTCTGTATGTTCCCGTCACCATCTTCATAGTACCCCAGAACCAGTGCTTACCTTCGAAACGAAGCAGGTCAAGGTCTTTGTCGTCATAAACTATCTCTCGCTTAAGGAAAAATGCCAGCCCGAAATATTCCTGAGCCAAATCCTGAACAGGAACTTTGTTTATGACCTCTCCCATCTCAGGAAGTATTATGTATGCATTCTCTCTGGTTTCATCAAATTTTTGCAGAATGCACGCATTTATACTTTCGCTGTCTTTGCTTTTTAATAGCAGAATACAAGGAAGTGTCAGTGACGTAATGTCATCCAAGCCAGTCTTGCTGATCTTGGTTTTAAAACCTGCTTTTGCTGCTGCTCGTGAAAAAAGCCCCTGAGATCTTTTCAAAGAAAATAAGGTAGGTGAGGATTTCCCCTCCTCTACAGGCAGTCCTGCGGTGAGAGCTTCGGCTGAAAATGGTCTCCCCTGAATCTTCGTAAAAATAACCAGGCATTGAAGCAGAGGATCTGAATAATTATCGTTTGGCATATTTTTCCCTTACTTTTATATTCTTAATATTATCATTATTTTAATCTTTATTCTTATAAATTATACCCAAGTATAATATTATTTTTTTCAGTTATGACTATAGTATCATTTAAGAATAGATATTTCGGAGCATTGAATGTCCAGAGAAACATTAACTGTACAAAGCATTTCAGGCGTTGTAAGCATAGAATCAGATGCAAAAGAAAAAATTTTGCGAGAAAGAGATGTTATCACTGAAAACGGAGGAATTATCAAAACGGGTGATTTCAGCACAATAGTTTTTGAGCGTTCTGATGGCAGAATTTTTGAAATAGGCCCTAACAGACAGGTTGAGATAGATGATTCCGTTCTTGAAAATGAAGGTTTTGACATCACAGAAATTGCTTTTGATTCTGGAGAGGCAGCATCGATAAATGAAATCATAGATGAAGACTCTGGCATTGGCAGAGCAGGACAAAATGTTTCTGAAGCAGATGTAAACACAGAGCAGCTTTTCACAGGCATTACTGACGAAGAAACAGAAGAATTGGACACAAACTCTGATGTCCAGTCACGTACCAGTGGAGGATCTGTCTCAGATGTAACAGATGCACAAGCAGAATCAGTTCCACCCCAGACAGAACAGCCGCAGCAATCTGAAGACATTAATGATACTGATGAAACTGCAGATATCCAAGCAGAAGACGATACTCCTAACGAAGATGACACTCCTGATGAAGACGACACTCCTGACGAAGATGATACACCTGCTGAGGACGATACTCCGTCAGACGATGAGACACCTGAAGAAGATGATGCACCGTCAGATGATGACACTCCTGACGAAGATGATACACCATCAGAAGATGACACCCCTGACGAAGACGATGACACTCCGTCTGAAGATGATACTCCTGACGAAGACGATGACACTCCGTCTGAAGACGATACACCTGAAGACGATGATACTCCGTCAGAGGACGATGATACACCTGCAGAAGATGACACACCTTCAGATGACGAAACTCCGGCTGAGGATGAGACGCCTGCTGAGGATGACACACCTGCTGAGGATGATACACCGGCTGAGGATGATACACCGTCTGATGATGACACTCCTGACGAGGACAACACTCCGTCTGAAGACGATACTCCGACAGAAGACGACACTCCTGACGAGGATGACACACCTGCTGAGGACGATACTCCGGCAGAGGACGAAACTCCTGAAGAAGACGATGACACTCCGGCTGAGGACGACACTCCGACAGAAGATGACACTCCTGACGAAGACGATACTCTGTCTGACGATGAGACACCTGACGAAGATGATACTCCGTCTGAAGATGAGACACCTGACGAAGACGATGATACTCCGTCTGAAGATGAGACACCTGACGAGAATGATACTCCAGACGAAGACGAGACACCTGACGAAGATGATGCACCTGCTGAGGACGATACTCCGGCTGAGGACGATACTCCGGCTGAGGACGACACTCCGACAGAAGACGACACCCCTGACGAGGACGATACTCCGTCTGAAGACGATACACCTGCAGAAGACAACACTCCGTCTGAAGACGACACTCCTGACGAAGATGATACACCTGACGAAGACGATGACACTCCGTCTGAAGACGATACTCCGGCAGAGGACGATGATACACCTGACGAAGACGATGACACTCCGTCTGAAGACGATACTCCGTCAGATGATGACACTCCTGACGAAGATGACACTCCGGCTGAAGACGTTACTCCAGACGAAGACGATACTCCGTCTGAAGACGACACTCCTGACGAAGATGATACTCCGTCTGAAGACGATACTCCTGACGAAGACGATGACACTCCGTCTGAAGACGACACCCCTGACGAAGACGATGACACTCCTGACGAAGATGACACTCCTGACGAAGATGAGACACCTGACGAAGATGATACTCCTGACGAAGACGATGACACTCCGTCTGACGATGAGACACCTGACGAAGATGATACACCGGCAGAGGACGATGATACACCTGACGAGGACGATACTCCGACTGAAGATGATACTCCGTCTGAAGACGATACTCCTGACGAAGATGATACTCCGTCAGATGATGACACTCCTGACGAAGATGATGCACCTGATGAGGACGAAACTCCGACAGAAGATGACACCACTGACGAAGACGATGACACTCCGTCTGAAGACGACACTCCGACAGAAGATGACACCCCTGACGAAGACAACACTCCTGATGAAGACGATACTATTGACGAAGATGATGCACCTGCTGAGGATGATACTCCGTCAGATGATGACACTCCTGACGAAGACGATACTCCGTCTGACGATGAGACACCTGACGAAGATGATACTCCGTCTGAAGATGAGACACCTGACGAAGACGATGATACTCCGTCTGAAGACGATACTCCGTCTGACGAAGACGATGACACTCCGTCTGAAGACGATACTCCTGACGAAGACGATACTCCGTCTGAAGACGACACCCCTGACGAAGAGGATACTCCGACAGAAGATGACACTCCTGACGAAGATGACACTCCGGCAGACGATGATACCCCGACAGAAGATGATACACCATCAGAAGATGACGCTCCTGACGAAGATGATACTCCGTCTGAAGACGATACTCCTGACGAAGATGATACTCCGTCAGATGATGAGACTCCTGACGAAGATGATACTCCGTCTGATGATGACACTCCTGACGAAGACGATACTCCGTCTGAAGAAGATACACCTGACGAGGACAACACTCCGTCTGAAGACGATACTCCGACAGAAGACGACACTCCTGACGAGGATGATACTCCGTCTGAAGATGAGACACCGGACGAAGATGATACTCCTGACGAAGACGATGACACTCCGTCTGAAGACGATACTCCAGACGAAGACGATGACACTCCGTCTGAAGACGATACTCCGACAGAAGATGACACTCCTGACGAAGACGATACTCCGTCTGAAGACGACACCCCTGACGAAGATGATACTCCTGACGAAGATGATACTCCTGACGAAGACGATACTCCGACAGAAGACGACACCCCTGACGAGGACGATACTCCGACTGAGGATGACACACCTGCTGAGGACGATACTCCGGCAGAGGACGAAACTCCTGACGAAGACGATGACACTCCGACAGAAGACGACACTCCTGACGAGGATGATACTCCTGACGAAGACGATGACACTCCGTCTGAAGATGATACTCCGTCTGAAGACGATACCCCATCAGAAGATGACGCTCCTGACGAAAACAATTCTGAAAAGTCAGATAAGGGTAAATCCGGTCAGGAACATGAAGACAGAGGCCATGGGAATGATGAAGACGGCATCGATGAAGATAATCCTGGTCAGTCAAAAAGTGGCGATAATGATTTGAAGGAAAACATGGGCCACGGAAACAATGAAGACGGAGTTGATGAAAATAATCCGGGAGCTTCAAAACCTGATAGGCAAGGTTATGAAGACGATGAAGGTTCATTAAATGATGAATCTGAAGCACTTTCTCTGGATGAAGAAGAGTTTGAAATCGATTTTGACAATATTGGTTCAGAAGAAGATACTGCCACAACTGATGACGACACCTCTGACGATGATAATTCAGAAAAGTCAAATCAGGGTAAATCTGGTCAAGAACATGAAGATAACGGACACGGGAATGACGATGACGGAGTTGACGAAAGTAACCCTGGTCAGTCTAAAAATGATCTTGATGAAGAAGATGACTCCTCAGACAATAACAAAGGTCATGGCAATGACGATGACGGTATCGATGAAGATAATCCTGCAGCTGCTAAGAACTCTGAAGACGATGAGATGTCACTCAATGATGAGGATGAGATTAACTTTGATGAAATAGAGACACCGGTACAAAAAGAGCAGACAGGAGAGCAGTCTGACGAAGAAACTGAAATTGATCTCGCTGATATCATCGATGAAGATTCTGAAAGTATACTGCCAGACGATGACAGCTCTGAAAGCTCTGGTAAAGGCAAGGGCAAAAAAGAGGATAAAAACAGCGAAAAAGACGACAGCAAATCTGACGATGATATCGACTTTGAAGAATTCAGCGAAGACAGCTTCGACGCAGGAGACTTTTTTGATAATACCGATGTTGACGATTCTATGTAAGCTCTCTATTTAGCTGGACATTAAACATACTGATAATTACAATTTAAGCATATATAAGGAGGCGAATGTGAGTAGATTATACAAAGAGGCAACCAAATATACTCCATTAATTGATTTTGACCCTGATGCCGGAAAACTTAGTATCAAAGGCAAATCTTACCCGGAAAACTGCAATGAGTTTTACAAGGACGTAATAGATTGGCTAGAAGATTATTTTGATACACCTAAAGAGGGAACTGTTGTGACATTTGATATCCCTTACTATAATAGCAGCACGTCAAAAACTCTTTTTGATATTCTAGATATATTGTCTGATGCAAAAGAGAATGGGACAGCATTCACTGTAGTGTGGCAATATGACAAAGACAATGAATCTGCTGAGGAGATGGGCGAAGAATTTCAGGAAGACTTTGAAGAGCTGGATATACAGCTAAAATCATACAATGAATAAAATTATATATATCACTGCAACACTTTTTATCTGTGTAAACTCAAATGCTCTCACAATGAAGGAGTATATTAAAGACGCAGTAGAAAACCACCCTAACATACAGCATCTGCGCCAAACCAGTAAAAGCATCAAAGGCGACATAGGTATAGCAGAATCTGACTATTACCCCACAGTGTATGCAAGAGGTGCCGCTGGCTTTGAAGGGCACGATTTTAATAACGGTACGGATAAAGACGGCACCACGACTGAAGCTGAGATAGGTATCAGCTATAACATCTTTGACGGTAATAAAAGAAAATATAATAAAGAGACAGAATCATTCAGAAAAGTCTCTGCAGATATAAAAGTAAAAGAGAATATCAACACATTCACACTTGAAGCAGTAAAAGCTTATCTTGAAGTTCTTAAACAAAGAGAGCTAGTAAAGGTCTCAGATGAAGTACTTGCAAGGCATAAGAGCTTTCTCAAAAAAATTAAGATTAAATTTGACATCGGTCTCGGCAAATTATCTGAACTGAAAAAAGCAGAATCCATGTACACGACATCAAATCTGAATCACTCAGTGCATAGTATCGACCTGAGTCAGGCAGCTGCTAACCTTTCATATTACACAGGCAAAGACATAGACCCGCAGAGTCTTGTCAGACCTGAACTGAATTTTGAAATCCCTTATTCACTTCAGGAAGCGCTTAAAATCATTGAAGAACACCACCCGAGCATTAAGGTTGCAAAAGAGAATATTGAAATCACCCGTTCTGAAATGAAAAGAGATGTGAACAGCAGCAAACTTCCCACACTTAGCGTAAAGGGCTCATACGGCTACAGAGATGACTATACCTACACAGACTATAGAGATGAATATTCACTGATGCTGGAGATGAGTTACAACATATTTAAAGGCAACGAAAGTAAATATATAAAGATGAAAAGATATGGTGCTCTTCTGGAAAAATATCAGCTTCTCGATAAGGCTAAGAAAGATACTGAGCTGCGTTTGAAACTGGCGTGGAGCCTTTATCACAATTTTAACAATAAGATTGAACTTCTGAAAGAAACATATCAGATAGAGAAAATTGCTCTTGATACATATCATAAAGAGTTTCAGCTTGGAATATCTGACCTTATGGACATATCTGTAGCAGAAAATGATTATATCAGGTCCATCAAAGATCTTATCAGAGCGCAATACGACCTTATATATGTGAAATTCAGAATAGTTGAAGCCCTAGGTGTTATATACAATCAGGTAATGGATAACACTGATGAAACAAAAGAAATTTTTAAGGATGATGTGATTGACTGGAATAAGGTATATGACAGCCTTATTGTCGTTGAACCAGTAAATTATTCAGAACAATTACAGACAAATCCTAAAAAAGAAAAAATAGACCAGATAAAACCTGACTGCTACACGGTATTAGCCACATCTCTTAATATCAGGACAGAGCCTACAATACAAAGCAGCATAACAGGAAGCTATGAGCAGGGCGACATTGTCTGTGGGAACAAGGTTCATTCCGGATGGCTGGAAGTGGACAAAGGGTGGATATCTGTGGACTTTATCAAACAAAGATAGCGAGACGGATATTTTTCATATAAAAAAAGCGACGCTTGGGACGCCGGCTCACTCTATTCTCGTTATAAATCGGGGTGAAAGGATGAAGGCTAAACAAGTTAGCCATTCTTCGAAAGAACCCGAAACAATTTCGAGCAATCACTATCATTATCTGACGAAAAACCACCTGAAACGTAAAAAGGCCAGTGCTTGGGACACTGGCCTAAGTTATTTAACAAAAATCGGGGTGAAAGGATTTGAACCTTCGACCCCCTGTTCCCAAGACAGGTGCGCTACCAACCTGCGCTACACCCCGAACAAGAGATACGTTTATAATAAACTTACGTATAAATGTCAAGCACTCATATAAGATTTTTGTCATTGACTTTTAAACCGTTCAGATATAATACCTTTTGATGGTCAAAGGTATTATACTCGCAATAATTTCTGCATGCGCATACGCAACGCTTCCGGTGCTTGGCAAGATGGGTTACGAGCAGGGGCTCACAGCCATCCAGATGCTTACCTATAGGTTCTGTTTTGGTGCGGCTACACTGGCAGTTTTCTTCCTTTTTTTCCGTAGGAAAGCGCTGATACCCACCCCAAAGCTTCTGCTTAAATGTGCAGGACTCGGGCTTGGGCTTTACCTACTTCAAAGTCTCTCTTTTTTCACTGCGCTTAAGTACATACCCGCATCAACAGCTTCGCTGCTTTTATACCTTTATCCTCTGATAGTTCTTGCAGAATCCACAATTTTTCTAAAGATAAAGTTCCGTATGGCATCTTTAGTCTCGGTAGTGCTTATAATGGCAGGGTGCTGTCTGGTTTTTTACGATGCCTTCCTCCGTCAGCTCAACCTAACCGGAATACTTTTATGACTTGCCGCACCTATTATTTTTGGAACGTGCCTTACTATGAGTCAGGTGGTTTTAAAAAATGAACGTCCGGCAAAGGTAGCCTTATACATGCTGGCTTTCACAGGTGCAGGTTTTGCTGTTATAAACCAAGGGCTTGGACTGGCAGAGTTAAATAGCGCACAGCTCTCTGTTGCTATAATGCTTGGCGTAATCCCCACTGCTATTGCAATCGGTTTTCTTTATTTGGCGATGGATCTTATCGGTGCGACATACGTTTCACTTTTCAGCTCATTTGAGCCAGCAGCAACCCTTCTTCTGGCGGCTGTTTTGATAGGTGAAGAGATCGTCTCATTCCAGATATATGGTGTGGTTCTGCTGATACTGGGGATAGTGGTTCCTAATTTAAGGATTATAATGAACAAACCTTAGGAAAGCAGTTTGTCCAGCTTCTCTTTCCAGTCGTCTGTATCTTTTATAGTGATAGTTTCGTAACCTTTGGCCTTTATGTGCGAGGTTATGCGTGCTGCGCTTATTTTGTCTTTCGCCTTAACAACAACAATCCTGTCACCGGAAGCAGTCTCTCCGCCAATACTGTCCCGAACATCTTCTAAAAGACTAATAAGCCTTTCCAGCCCTGAGTTAAAAACTGATCTTTTGATATGTTCTTCATCTGCCCCCATGTTTCCGAGTACATTGCCATCTTTCGGTGAAAACACTATGAGTCCAAGTTTTTGCATATATAGACTGGAAGGTCCGAACTCTTCAGATATCAGCTTCCCCGCATACTTAATCACTTTATCTTTCGCGTCAAAATCATCATATTTCAAAGTACGGGCCGTCTTTACAAGGTTATCGGCCACATCAAATGTTTTGCCCATTAATTATTCCTGGATATCTATTTTTTAGGAAGGTTGCCGTAAAATTCGAATCTGTTCTTTCCTGTCGCTTTTACATAATACATAGCCTTATCAGCCATATTCACAAGCTCATCATGGTTTTTAGTATCATCAGGATAAACTGCTATCCCCATGCTTGCGCCCACGTGAAAACTCTCTCCGCTTATCTCGATGGGCTGGTTCACACTGTCATGCACACGCTGACTGATTGTTTTAATCTCTTCGTAGTCACTGATATCTTCCAGCAGAACAACAAACTCGTCACCACCCATCCTTGCTGCGGTATCTGCTCCTCTAATGGCGTTTTCAACACGCACGGCGATCTCTTTGAGAGCCTTATCGCCGGCATCATGCCACAGTGTGTCATTTATTGGTTTGAAACCGTCCAGGTCAAAATATATAAGAGCGTTTTTTTGTTTATCTCTTTTACGCCTTTTACTAGCCCTGCTCACTCTGTCTGCGAGCAGTTCCCTGTTCGGAAGCCCGGTCAGCTTGTCATGCATTGCGAGATATCTGATATATTCGTCCTGTTTCTTTTTCTCAGTGATGTCCCTCAAAACTACCTGAACTGCGGTTTTTCCGTCCATATCAAAAGGCATTGCAGCAAAATCGACATATATCTTTTTACCGTCAATACGTATAAGTTCGCTCTCCATAAGAGGCACTGCTTCATTATCTTCATATAGTTTTCTAAGAAGCTCAGCAATCAAAGGTTTCCTGTCATCAGCAAAAAATTCCAAAACCTCGCGGCCTAAGATATCTTCTTCCCTCTCTCCGCCTAAAATAGCTGCTCCGGCAGGGTTGATATATTTTACTATGCCTTGTCTGTGGATAACAATGCCATCCGGCGAATATTCCACAAGCTGCCTGTATCTGCTCTCAGACCTACGAAGGTCTTCTTCTATCTGCTTTTTAAAAGTGATGTCCCTGATGCTCGCCAGAAGCACATCTTCGCCCATTTTACTTATTTTAGAAAAATAGACCTCTACATCTATCACCTGAGATGTTTTCGGCTTCTGCAGTTGCCATGTAAAAAACTGATCATTACCTTCGAACGCCTCTTTCATAAACTTATCGGCGACCTTATATGTAACATCCGGCGCAGATATATCTTTAAAATTGACTGAATCCGACATAAAATCCATATCCACATCTAAAAGCTCAACTACCCTCATGTTATAGCTGATAATGCTGCTGCTTTTATCAAGGATTAGTATGGAATCCTGAATACCGTGAAATATGTTACAGAGAAACTCTTCCTTTTCGTCCTTAGTAACATCTTGCATCCATTCAGCCTCTTTTTTTTCATCCATTTACTACACCTAAATAATAATATCTTTATTTTAGCAGTTTTTGGGAGCATTTCCAGAGTAATCATTTTTATATTTACTGAAAAGCTACGTTATTCTTCACATTGTCTCTAAGCACGTTTATAATCAGTGAAGAGGTTGTAATGCTGAAAATTTATACTGGTAACAGACTGGAGAAACTGCTTGATCTGCTCGATGCAAATATCTGCTGTTCAGGCACAAATCCGCTCATAGGCTCGTCCATATGCATTCAGACACCCGGTATGCAGCGCTGGATAGGGCTGAAACTTGCAGAAAAAACAGGAATAAGCGCCAACCTCGATTTTATATTCCCCGGCGCACTGATGAAGAGGCTGGCTGGTGTAAAAGCTGGCGAAAGAGCACTCTGGCCGGAAAAACAGGAGCTCATATGGAGCGTTTTCAGTAAACTGTTAAACCTTCCACAGGAGCCAATATACGATCAGATAAACAGCTATCTGGAGGATGACGAAGGGAATATAAAAGCGTTCAGACTGGCAGGCCGCATAGCCGACACCTTTGATCAGTACCAGATATACAGGCCTGAGATGATACTTGACTGGCTCTCCCCTTCACCAAAACAAACACCAAAAGACGACAAAGATATATGGCAGCTGGAGATGTTCCGCTCCCTATTTGCAAATAAAAGAAACTGCAAGACAAGCGTTTTTCATCGTTTTATAAAAGATGCTGAAAAGGCAAAGCCTGAAAATATAAATCAAAACTCGCCTCTGCACATATTCGGCATAAGCGTGCTTCCAGCCTTTTTTATAGACATGCTGAAGGCCGCATCACTCCACACAGATGTGTATTTTTATCTGCTGAGCCCCACCAGACAGTACTGGGGTGACAGTCACACAGTGCGGGACATAAGACGCAAAGAGAAACGCACGGGGCTTACTGCTCAACAGATGTACATTGAGGAGAAGCACGAGCTTCTGGACAACCTCGGCGTTATAGGGAGGGATTTCTTCGACCACATCCTAGGGTCGGACGATTCTTTCATCACCGAGGAGTACTACGAAGACATATCCGCAGACACTATGCTGAACACTGTTCAAGCTGAGATACTTGACCTTGAACGTGTAGACAGTGAACCTGCTTACGACAATTCTATCATAATAAACTCATGCCATAACCCACTGCGTGAGATGGAAACACTTTACGATCAGCTTTTGGATATCTTTCAGTCCGGCAAAGACCTTCAGCCGTCTGATGTTCTGGTGATGACACCTGACATAGAAAAATATTCACCTTACATTAAAGCAGTATTTGACAACCCTTACGATGACAGAAGCGCAATACCTTACTCCATAGCAGACATCAGCGAACGTCAGACCAACCGGCCAGCAGGGGTTTTTCTGGAGCTTTTATCGCTTCTGGAGGGAGATTTTTCTCTTTCTGACGTTTTCAAAGTTCTTTCATATGACATAGTTGCAGATAATTTTGACATAAATATCACAGATTTAAACACCCTCTCCTCTGTTTTTGAAAACTCTGGGGCATTCTGGGGGCACGATGCTGAACACCTCAAAAGCGAAGGACTTGAGATAACAGACATCTTCACATGGAAAAAAGCCCTCAGACGTATCTCGCTTGGTCTTGCAGAAGGCAGCACCTGATGCGTGTATATTGACGCAGCGGTGAAAGATATCCCCTTCTCTCTGGCTGAGCAGATAGGCGGAGTTATGCGATTTGCAGATAAGGCTGCTTACTATTCAAAACTACTTAAAACCAATATGACAATATCAGACTGGTGCGCACTTATGCATGAGATAGCGGAAACATTCCTTAGCCAGTCATATAACTTCGCAGACGACACTCTGAATCTGAATTCTTCCATAGCGGAAATTGCCGCTGAATCTTCTGAGTTTACAGATCCGATAAACTTCACCCCTGTTGAAGAGCGTCTTAAAGAGATGCTTGGTGAAACAAGGGGAGCAAAAGGCTTTATGTCCGGCAGGGTCACCTTCTGCGCTATGCTGCCTATGAGGAGCATCCCTTTCCGTATAATAGCCATAGCAGGCCTGGACGAGAACACTTTCCCCAGACAAAAGGTCTCTCTTGAGTTTGACCTGATGGCAAAATCGCCAAAACCGGGCGACAGAAACAATCGTGACAGCGACAGGTATCTCTTCTTGGAAACGCTGATCTCTGCTAGGGATAAGCTTATTCTCAGTTATAAAGGTCAAAGTGAAAGGGACAACTCTGAGCTCCCCCCTTCCACACTTGTCACAGAACTGCTCACTCATATGCAAAACAGATTTGCTCAAAAGGATATAACCACCAGACATAAACTTCACAGCTTCTCCAGAGACTATTTCAAAGGTGGACGGCTGTTCACATATTCCCCTGCGAGATATGCCGCAGCCATCGCTTTGTCTGGTGAAAAGAAACCGCACAGCTTTGCAGATTTACCTGTTGAAACAGAAGAGCTTACCGAGGTTACGCTGGCTGATTTTGAGAATTTCTTTGTGAGCCCGCCTGCATATTTTTTAAAAAAGACACTCGGCATAAACAGCAGAATATATGACGAAACACTCCCTGAGACAGAGCACATGGTTCTGGACGGACTTAACAATTATAACCTTCAGGAAGATTCTATAAACAGAAAACTCGCTGGCGATAACACCGATGCACTTACATATCAGTACATGACAGCGCAGCTTCCGCCGGAAAATCTTGGCATCTACTACATAGAAGAAACAAGAAGAACAAGCTCAGCCATGGCAGAAAACGCATTCAGTCTTCTGGGCGGCAGACCTGAAGAGAAAGAGATAGAGCTTACTGTGGATGACGTTTTAATAAAAGCACATATTCCGGGTATATCAGGCGCCAGACACGCATACATAAGACCTGCAAAGATAAAGCCTAAAGACCTTATCAAAGGGTGGATCAGACACCTGCTTTTAAACATTGAGAGCCCTTTTACGACACTACTCATAGGGAATGAAGCGCATATTGAGTTACCTCCATACAGCGGAAACCATCTGCAAGAGCTAATGAAACTCTTTAAAAAAGGATGCAGAACACCTCTGAGATTTCACATATCTGACGGAACAGAGATGATAAAACGACCAAAAGGTATCAGCGCTGACAAATATAATAAACTGGCAAATGATTTTGCATTTCAGATATGTTTCGGAGGGGAAATCCGACCGGATGAAGAGATAACAAATATCGTATTAAAACCTATAATTGAGCATATACAGGGGGTAAAATGAAGCAGGAACTAGAGCTTCTGAAAGCTCCCCTTACTGGCACAAACCTTATAGAGGCAAACGCAGGGACTGGTAAAACATACAACATAACCGGACTATTTGTACGGATGATCATAGAGAAGCAGTACAGTGTGGAATCCATTCTGGTGGTTACATATACCAAGGCCGCCGTCTCAGATTTAAAGGCAAAGATATACCGCAGGCTTCTGGCTGTGCGTGATGCCATACTGAGTAGAAAAGACGGTACCACGCCACCTGATGACCCTTTTGCTTGTGAATATGCAGACGAAAGAGCAAAAAGTGCTGAAAGCGATCTGAAGCTTATCAAATACGCCATCAGAGACTTTGATCAGTGTTCGGTTTTCACCATACACGGCTTCTGTCAGAGGATGCTGAAAGAGAGCGCATTCTCAGGAAAAATTCCTTATGACGTGGAGCTTTCCGGAGACATCAGAGAGATAATAAAAAAACCTGTGTATGATTTCTGGCGTAAGAATTTTTACAGTGCAGACAAGGCTGTGATACCAAGACTGGCAAAGGAATCCCCAGACGGGTTAGTGGATTTTTACATGCAGGTTTCATCAAGCCTCTCTGCGGAACTTATCAGACCAGAGAAGGAGATAAGCGAACAGGAAGTTGCTGACAATGCAAAATACATAGAAGCAGCGTTTGGCGTTATATCAAAAGAGTGGAAACTTGTGCGTGAAGAGGTTACGGAGCTTCTCGACCCGGCAAATCCCAACTACCCTCTAAACAGAAATTCATACAGCATACACATAGTCGAAAGGACTCTGGCAATTTTTGAAAAAAAGATACTCGAAAACAGATATACTATGGAAGACTCAGACGGTGATTTAATAAGACTTACCCAAAGCAATGTCACTAAAAGTTTAAAAAAGGGACATTCTCTTGATCACAGCTTTTTTGAGATATTTGAAAACTGGTATAAAGATGCGGAGGAATTTAACACGCTGACAGAAAACTACGTGAGCGGTTTGAAATACCGGCTGTGCGATTATATGGACAGCAATCTGGAAAAGCACAAGCTGAACAATAATATGCAGTCTTACGATGATCTTATAACAAGAATGCGTGACGCAGTGTGCACAGATGGAAGCTCTATGGCAAACACTCTGTACAGCAAATATATGGCCGCACTTATAGATGAGTTTCAGGATACCGACCCTTATCAGTACGATATATTTAATATCGCATTCGGCAAAAAAGGGCGGCCGTTCTTTATGATAGGCGACCCGAAACAAGCAATATATTCGTTTCGCGGGGCAGATGTATACGCTTATCTGAAAGCGTCAAAATCGGGTGGCGATAAATACACCCTTACCCAAAACTACCGCTCAGACAGCAATCTGGTGGAGAGTGTTAATAAATTCTTTGATAAAGAGAACTCATTTCTGATGGACGACATCAGCTATAAACCGTCAAGGGGAGATAAGAATTACAGACTTAATGTCAACGGCAAAACCTACCCGCCAATGACCATATGGAACGCTGAAAAAACTACCGCTCAGCAGATAGCAGGTTCTACAGCCAGACACATAGCCGAACTGCTGAACACCTCAGCCAGCGGTAATGCATCTCTTGACGGAAAACCTGTACAGCCATCTGACATAGCTGTGCTTTGCCGCAGCAGAAAACAGATGATTATGGTAAAAGAAGCCCTTGCTGATTGTCTGGTACCCGCTGTTATGTCCGGCTCAGAATCAGTATTTGACAGTGTAGAAGCTATGGAGCTGATATCTGTTTTGCAGGCTGTCATATCGCCTTTCAGTCAAAAAGCTGTAAAAACAGCAATGGCTACAAGTCTCTTCGGCTACAATGCAAATGACATCCACGGCATAACGGAAACAGAAGAGTGGGACCGCATAACAGAGGAGTTTCGATCATATAACGACCTGATAAATATGAAAGGTTTTGCGCCTATGTTTTTCAGTCTGGCTGCATCACGAAGGCTTTTTGAAAAAACTGCCGCAACGAAAAACGGCGAACGCAAGCTGACGAACCTTATCCATCTCAGCGAACTGGCTCAAAGACACGAGGCGGACAGAAAAGCCTCACCCTCAGACATTCTTAAGTGGATGAAAGAGAAAATGACTCAGGAAAACGGCAGAGAGGAAGAAGCGGAGCTAAAGATGGACAGTGACGAGAATGCTGTTACCATTATCACCATTTTCAAAAGCAAGGGGCTTGAATACAACATCGTCTACACACCTTTTTTGATGTTCCCGTCAGGAAGCAACCCGAGAGTTAAGAACTACCCTAAATATCATAAAGACGAAAAATATTATCTGGACATTACTGATTCGCAGCAATCAAAAGATTACGCAAACGATGAAAAAATGGCAGAAGACCTGCGGATAGCTTATGTAGCACTTACAAGAGCAAACTCTGTCTGCTTCACTGCCTGGGGTGAGGCGAAAGAGAGCTACAAAACCTCCATAGCAAAGCTGATAAACGGCGAATATGAAAAATATGATCCTACCGTGCTGAAATCCTTTGCATCTGAAACGGGCATAAGAGTATGCAGTCTGCCTGAAAATGTCGTCCAGACATACACAAACTCTAAGGAGAAACCGAAAACAGCAGGCAGGACATTCAGCTCAGTAATCCCCTACGGCTGGCAGATAAACAGCTTCTCCAGACTGATACACTCATCCAGCGCAGGTGTGAAAGACACCGACCAGTTCACAGCACAGGAGAAACAGGAGGAGACATCCAGATTTGACATATTCAGTTTCCCAAAAGGGGCAAAAGCCGGAACATTTCTCCACGAGTGTATGGAAAATATATATTTCGAAAACTACAGCAAGTTTTCTGTTTTAGACACCGTCCATGAAAAGCTTGAAAAGTATTCATTTGATCAGTCGTATGCTCCTGCCGTAGCGGACAACCTCATAAGTATTATAGAGAAAGATGTGGCAGGCATAAACCTTTCGAAACTCAAAAAAGGGCAATACATACCGGAGATGGAGTTTCATATCAGTACAGGAAAATTCAGTTCAGCAGATATATCAGACATTTTCGAAAAAAGCGGCGAAGATGACTTTGCAAAGGCGGCCTCCACACTCAGCTTTAGCACTATGCAGGGGTTTATGAACGGGTTTGCCGACCTTATTTTTCAGCAAAACGGCAAATACTGGGTTCTCGACTGGAAATCTAATCATCTGGGAAGTGATATACATTCTTACTCTTTTGAAAAGATGCACGCTGAGATGCTGGGCAGTCATTACTATATGCAGATGCACATCTATATCCTCGCACTGCACATGCACCTGAAAAAGCTGATACCCCACTATAGCTTCGACACTCACATAGGCGGCGGACTGTATCTCTTTATGAGGGGTGTAAACTCTCTTGGAACCGAAGGTTTTTATCTGCACAGTCCTAAGGGATCTACTATAGAAGAACTTGAAAAACTGGTGAAAAGACCATGAACATATTACAGGAACTGAGAGACAGAAAACATCTTAGAGATATCGATATATATTTTGCAAAAAATATTGCCGAATCTTTCTGTGTCCCAGAAGGAGAGCTTCTTTTTGCGCTGATCTTTAATGCAACAGAAGGCGGAAACACATGTCTGGACACAGAGAAACCTGAGCTTTTTGAATTTTATGAAACGTATCAGAAAGATATAGATAGTGTACTTCGTAAAGAGATGATAAACAGCCTTATTGACGCTGGTGTAATAGCTGAAGCGCCATCCATGAACGCCCCTTTTATCAAAGCAGGCAACAGTCTTTACATGAAAAGTTTTTACTCGGACGAAAAATCTGTAGCAGATTTCATTAAAGAGCGCGCCCTAAGAGATGACCAGTGTGAAATTGACAGACTTTTGAAAGTTATCAACAGCTATTTCCCTGAGAATTCCATGCAGAAAGCTGCCGCAGCAAACGCCGCTTTGAACAGCCTGTCTGTTATCTCCGGTGGCCCCGGCACAGGTAAGACCACTACAGTATTCAGTCTCATTGCGCTTATGGGAGACATCTCCGGAAAACCTCTAAAAACAGCCGTTTGTGCACCAACAGGCAAAGCTGCTTCAAGACTGACTGAGACCATTACAGAAAAACGAAATAGTGTGTCAGGTGACTCTGGAGCTGAACACATACCTGAAAAAGCGGTCACAATACACAGGCTGCTGGGAATGACAGGAGACAGCAAAAGACCTGTTTATGACAAAGATAATAAACTGCCGTATGACATTTTGGTTGTGGATGAAGCATCTATGGTGGATGTCAGGCTTATGGCAAAGCTTATTGACGGCCTAAAGAGTGACTGCCGTCTTATCTTGATGGGCGACAAGGACCAGCTGGCATCCGTACAGCCGGGAGCAGTGCTTGGGGATATATGCCTGAACGCTCCGGTTGGGGATTTTACAAAAGAACGTGCTGAGCTGCTTTCAAACATCTCAGATTCCCCACTCAGAGGTTCCGGTGACAGGTTTTCAAACATAACCATAATGCTGGACAAAAGCTACAGATATAAAAGTGATGAGGGGATAGGACTTCTTGCAGCAGCAGCCGGGGCGGGCGATGCAGATACCGCTCTGGATGTTCTTAAAAAAGACAGCACAGGGGTTGTTGATTTCATCAAACTGGACGACAGCTTTGAAAGTGTTATAGGCACTTTTATACTTGATCATGTCAAAAGCTACACATCAACAGATGACCCTGCAAATGCAATAGAGCTTTTCAACAGGTTCAGGATTCTTACTCCACACAGAAAAACAGCAGGCGGCACCGACCACATAAATGCTGTGGCGTTAAAAACACTTTTTAAAGCGGGTATAAACGACAATACAAAGCAATTCTATAACGGAATGCCCGTTATGATAGTTCAAAACGACTATGGTCTCTCCCTTTTCAACGGTGAAACAGGGCTTATACTCGGTCAGGGTGAAGAGTGCAGGGCTCATTTCGCAGATGAAAACAGTAAAACCAGAATGATAACTCCTGCCAGACTTCCGGACCATGTCCCTGCCTACTCAATGACAGTGCACAAAAGTCAGGGGTCAGAGTTTGACCATGTACTTTTTGTACTCCCCGAATCAGACAGCAAAATACTTACCAGAGAACTGTTTTATACTGCGCTGACCAGAGCAAGAAAACACCTTACAATAATCTCCACTGAAAAAGCAGTCTATGATTGCATCCGCAGAAAGACCGAGAGAGCCTCAGGACTTTTCACCTAATATAATTCCGCCATATTCTATGGCTAAACTTATTCGCTAGCATTATAATATTGTTAGAGTCAAATTAGGAGTAGCTGAGTTATATACAATTCAAACATTTTTGTA
The DNA here is from genome assembly GCA_002869145.1 of Denitrovibrio sp. GTDB lineage: Bacteria > Chrysiogenota > Deferribacteres > Deferribacterales > Geovibrionaceae > Denitrovibrio. The sequence goes on along the minus strand of PKTM01000020.1, from coordinate 93,495 downwards.
GTTATTGACCCCACTTCAGGCAATAACGCTGTGCTTGACAGAGTTTCCAAACTAACACGCAACGCCTGCAGTCATGTTCATTTCTTCGTGAGCGATTACCCTGAAAAAAGCCAAATAGACAAATCATTCTCTATGTCCGATGCAAAAAATAGATTTTATGAAGAGAAGCTCGAATGGGTTCAGGAACTTGTGAAGCCTATTGAAAGTGACAGTGTGAAATCAACATTCGAACTCTACTGGCATAAAAACTGGCACGAGGCAATCCCCCACGCTGCAGTGCGCAGGGCTAGTAATCTGATTGTAAAATCTACATTTGCTTACGGTAAATCAAAAAGAAAAATGAGAAAGACTTCTGACTTTATGCTTATCAGAAGGTGTGTGAGCCCTATTCTTTTTGTTCGGGAGGACAAAGACTACACCAGCGGCGTTATACTGGCAGCCATAAACCTTGAGTATCCGGATGAAGATCATGCAAGGCTGAACATGGCTGTTATTCAGCGTGCAAAGACAATTGCGCAGCTTACCGGAATGAGTGTGGCAATTGTAAGCGCAGTGACAGATACGGTTACATTCAAAAGCTATATAGAAGACAAGGATGACACATTCTCGTCTAATGAAGAGATTATCGGAGCTTATTTCGGAATAGATAAAGATAAGGTTTTCCTCTCCAAAGGGAAGGCGAAAATTGCCATACTGGAGGCAGCGGAAAAAGTTGACGCAGACATAGTTGTTATAGGGTCTGTTGTGCGAAAAGGTGTAACAGGAGCCCTTATAGGTAACACCGCCGAGAAAATACTGGACGAGCTGGTATCTGATGTTCTGGTTGTTACCTAGGTCTGAAAATAACCACATAAGAACCATAAAAGGATAATACGTTTTGGAAAAATTTGCAGATGGAATCATAAAGTATGTCACTTCTAACGATCCTACATTGAACCTCCTCTTAATACTTGTGATAGTATGGACCACAGGTGTTATCTGCCGTAAACTTAAGCAGCCCGCAGTTTTAGGAGAGCTTACCGCTGGAATCATATTCGGGCCGGCTCTGTTAGGCGTTATAGTGCCTAACGAGATGATAGAGATACTCTCGGAACTGGGAGTGTTTTTTCTGATGTTTTATGCGGGGCTAGAGACAGACCCAGCAAAACTTAAACAAAACAGCTACCAGTCTAGTCTTGTTGGTATTTTCGGTTTTATTATTCCATTTTTTATAGGTTATGCTGTATGCACTGCGTTCGGTATGGGACAAAACCAATCTTTGTTTGTAGCTATGGGACTTTCTATAACCGCCATAGCTGTAAATGCAAGAGTTCTGCATGATATGGGCATCACAGAAAAACGAGTAACACCTGTTATCATAGGTGCTTCTATTATCGATGACGTAATGTCTCTGGCTTTTTTCACTGCTATAATAGATATCGCCACTAAATCCGGCTCTTTTGATTTTTTCAGCTTTATGATACTTACTGCAAAAGTGCTGATTTTCTTTGCAGTGACAATATCAGTAGGGCTTTTCGTATATCCTAAAATAGGTAAATACTTCTCAGGCAGAGAGTCAAAGGGCTTTACCTTTGCACTCGTTATGGCTTTCCTGTTTGGAGTGATGGCAGAGATAGCAGGGCTTCACATTATTATCGGTGCATATATGGCAGGACTTTTCGTCAGAGAGGGTGTTGTAGACAAAGATTTATTCAACAAAATCAGCGACAGGTTCGTATCAATCACTTATGGTTTTATAGGACCAATATTTTTTGTCAGCCTATCATTTCATGTAACATTCGACATTTTCCGAACTGATTTACTTCTTGTTTCCGTGCTGCTTTTCGCTGCCATACTTGGAAAGTTCGTGGGAGGGGGCGCTGGTGCTCTGCTTGGTAAAATGAACAGGCAGGAGGCTACAATTGTAGGTTTTGCACTAAACGGCAGAGGGGCTGTGGAGCTTGTCATAGCATCAGTGGGGCTAAAGCTTGGCATTATTAACGACTCAGTTTTTTCAATACTGGTTCTGATAGCATTTGTAACAACTATGCTTCCGCCGCTAAGCCTCAGTGTATATTTAAAAACTTTAAAGAAGCCTCTGCCTTGATTTAAAAAGGGTTTAATTAATTAAACATCAGGCTTTTATATGTACTAATTCTTATAGACAACTTCTACCATGCCTTCGATGGTCTTTATTTTGCGCATAACAGACTCAAGCTCATTCTTGTTTTTAACCTCTATGGAAAAATCAAGTGAAGCTGTATCGTCTTTATCTCTGCGGGAAGCTATCTCCAGTATGTTAAGACCCATATCTTTTAAAACAGATGTCAGCGAGTTCAGCATTCCTGTCTTGTCTTCTACGTTTGCATGAATGCGCACAGGCATTTTATAGTTCTTCTTCTCGTCCCACTCAACGTCCACAAGACGTTCGGTTGAAAATGCTGTGTTTTTAAGGTTTTCGCAGTCTGTGCGGTGAACAACAATCCCCCGTCCTCTGCTTATATACCCTACAACCTCCTCACCTGGGAGAGGTGAACAGCATTTGGCTATCTTTACCAAAACATCATCTATACCTTCTATTATAAAAGGGCTGGAGGACTTTTTCTTCTGCTGCGTGGCTTGAGGTTTGGCAACATCTTCAGGCTTCAGTTCCTTCGGTTCAGAAAACATATGCACTATCTGTTTTGGAGATATCCTTCCAAAACCGACACTCACGTATATATCTTCTTCGTCCCTGAGTCTATACCTTTCAAGCACTTTTTTTACATTTGCAGACTTATTAAATATCTCTCTAAACTCAAGATTTTCGGCATGAAACTCTTTTTCCAGAAGTTCAAAGCCCACGTGTTTGCTGTGGTCAGTGTCTATCTTTCTCAGTGCCGCCCTGATTCTTGTTTTTGCGCGGCTGGTTTTTACAAAATTCAGCCAGTCTCGGCTTGGTTTATGATCTTCTCCAGTAATAATGGATATGCGGTCACCATTTCTAAGTTTGTATTTCAGCGGGACAATACGGCCATCCACCTTTGCACCTTTACATTTATGACCCACTTCGGTGTGAATGCTGTATGCAAAGTCAACCGGTGTCGAGCCAACAGGGAGCTCAACCACATCCCCTTGTGGTGTGAAAACATATATCTGAGTGGGGAGCACGTCCTCTTTGAGTGCCTCCACAAGGTCTTCCGGTTTTTGCAGGTCATGCTGATCTAAAAGCTGTCTGAGCCAAGTGAATGTTTTATCCTCCTGAGGATTAAAAACATTTCCTTCTTTATATTTCCAGTGAGCGGCGATCCCCTCTTCTGCTATTTTGTGCATTTCGTGGGTTCTTATCTGAAACTCCACGGTGACGCCTATTTTGGTAATTATGGTTGTGTGCAGAGACTGGTAGAGGTTTGTCTTCTGCATGGCTATATAGTCTTTGAACCTGTGCTGTATAGGTCGCCAGATATTGTGGAGGATACCCATAGCAGCGTAGCATGTGGGTATATCTTCCACCAGCACCCTCAAAGCTAAAAGGTCATATATCTCTTCGAAACTGACCTTTTTTCTTTTCATCTTATTATAAATGGAGTAGAAGTGTTTTGGTCTGCCTGTAACACTCGCCTTGATACCGTGCTTTTGAAGCTCATCAACAACCTTCTCCCGCACTTCCACTAAAAGCTCTTCACGTTCTCCGCGTTTCAGCTTAACTTTTTCGTATATTTCGTAATAGTTGTCCGGCTCTAGTATCCGGAAACACCTGTCTTCCAGCTCCCATTTTATCCACGCAATACCCATTCTGTGTGCCATGGGAGCATAGATATCCATTGTTTCCTGGGCAATGCGGCGTTTCTTCTCATCGTTCAGATAGTCCATAGTACGCATATTATGAAGTCTGTCTGCCAGTTTGATAAGGATTACGCGAACGTCTTTGGACATAGATATGAGCATTTTTCGGAAGTTTTCTGCCTGCTTCTCCTGATGTGACTTGAATTCTATCTTTCCAATCTTTGTCACACCGTCCACAATGAATGCAACATCACTGCCGAAAAGGTTTGATACTTCATCGAAAGTTGCATCTGTGTCCTCTACTGTGTCGTGCAGAAGTCCACCAATAACAGTATCAACGTCCATGTTCATCTGGGCAAGAATATAAGCGACATTCAGCGGGTGAGAAAGGTATGGTTCACCGCTTTTGCGGAGCTGGCCTCTGTGTTTTTGAGCGGCATAAACATATGCGGTATGCACACGGTCGAAACCTTCCTTTATACCGTTCTTAACAAGTCTATCCTGTATGTCCATTAGTCGGACTATTCGTTCTCTGCTTCCCATTCCCCTTCTGCCGGTTTAATGTCCTTCAGCACAAGCTGAGTATATTTACCACTGTAGTAACCTGTTACAGCGGGTGAAAATATAATATCGAACCTATCTGAATTTTTTACAATATCTTTATATATTTTCATGTTGTATCCGATACAGTCGAAAACCTTACCATCTTTTTCCAAAAAGAGCTTCAGATGCATATTGTCTCTGCCTACATATACATGCTCTTGGTGTTTGTTTACGTTTTTCATGCAAAATACTGGCTCTCTGTTTCCAGAGCCATAAGGCTCCATCCTTTCCAGCCACATCATCATCTCTGCACATATGTCTTCGGGTTCTGCGTAGGCGTCAATATTTATCTCAGCCACAAAGTCTTCCGGTTCCAGCAGGTCGTCCACTGCATTGTGAAACCTCTTTTGAAGGTTTGAGAGGTGCTGCTCCTCTATCTTTAGCCCGGCGGCATACTTGTGCCCTCCGAAAGAGAGAAGGATATCCTGAAGCTGTTCCAGCCCTTTATAAAGATCAAAAGACGGGATGCTTCTCCCTGAGCCTTTTCCTACTCCTTCATCAAAGGTAAGAACAATGGCTGGCATGTGATATTTCTCCACAAGTCTGGAGGCCACAATACCTATTACACCCTGATGCCAGTCTTCGGAGTAAAGCACAAGACCTTTATATTTTTCGTGGAGCTTATTCTTCTCCACCCTCGCAAAAGATTCCTCTATGATCTGTCTTTCTATCTCCTGACGGGATTTGTTCTCTTTCTCTAGCTCCTCGGCAAGATATTTAGATTGTTTTCTGTCATTTGTAATAAGAAGTTTCAGACCTTTGTCTGATGCACCCATACGGCCCACAGCGTTTATTCTGGGAGCCAGACCGAACCCCACATGGGTGGTAGTAACCTTTTGTCCATCTATACCAGAGATACGCTTAAGCTCTTTCAGCCCAGGCCTGCAGGTTTTACTGGAGAGTATCTCCAGACCATGTTTAACAATTATCCTGTTTTCACCCACAAGTGGAACCACGTCTGCCACTGTGCCAAGAGTGACAAGATCCAGATATTTTTTTATGTTAGGTATTTTGCCTTTGAACCTGCCGTTATCATTTAGCTTGTAGCGGAGAGCCATAACTAGTTTGAAAGCCACGCCAACACCTGAAAGACCTTTGAACTGGCTGGTGTCGTCCTCACGCATAGGGTTAACCACAGCAATAGCCTCAGAAGGTATCTCCTCAGAAGGCTGGTGATGATCTGTAATTATGACCTTCATTCCCAGCGAAGTGGCATAGGTAACCTCCGGCAATGCATTTATACCGCAGTCAACAGTGACGATAAGATCTGTTTTTGAGGATTTTATCTCATCTATAGCGGATTTATTCAGCCCATACCCTTCCTCTAACCTATTGGGAATGTAGTAGCTGACATTTGCGCCTACCTCTACCAGAAACAGATAAAGGAGTGCTACGGCTGTTACACCATCGACATCATAGTCACCGTAAATACAAATATTTTCATTACGGTCTATGGCATCAGCAATATATTGCGATGCCTTTTCCATATCTTTTATAAGAAACGGGGAGGATATCCCTTTAAGCGGTGTTTTAAAATAGGAGTCGATGTCATCAGGTTTTACGAAGCCTCTTTTTGTTAAAACCTCAGTTATGCACGCAGGCATTTTCAGCTCATCAACCATGGCTGTCATCCCTTCTGATTCAGGTTTTCGGTATATCCACCTGTATTTCAGGCTTTGATAACTAACCTTTGACATAATAAAACCTATAATACCCCTATTTTAGTGATTATTGTCTCAAAATAACTGGAAAGCAAGAACTTTTAGATTTTTAGATGCTTGTGTTTTGTTAGATTACAGTAATATGGTGACGATTAAGTAAAGCATTAATTGGGAATGAAAAAATGTCAGTCAAGAAAACCTATCGACTTCACTGGTTTGTAGGACTTTGGAACAGGAAGCTTTTCAGGCGGGGTCATGGTCTGAGCACCAACGGTCTTGCTGCCAATGACATTGCCTGCATTGTCGTATGCGGTCAGCTCGTACCTGCTTACGGAAGAATTATTAACAAGGTTAACGGCAAACCATATCAAAACAATGGCAAAAGCACCGTACCACCATGGCATATATTTTCCACCGAAATATTTACTGAATTCTTTAAATCTCATATGAACTGAATACACCAGAAGGATAAGAAAAACAAGAACATAATGACACATAGACACTTTTGTGATAAAAATTTGGTCTTGTCTGGTGTAACACGCATTTGTTTTATGAAAAGCAAACTATTTCTCAAAAAAATATAAATATTTTAAAAACAAAATATAACCACTTATATATTTTTCTCAACACCACATATAAAAAACAATAAATTTTTAACTTCAGTCATATTTGATAATGTTTTTTTTAATGAAAAATATTATAAAGCAGGTATAAATATTGTGTTTCCAATAAAAAACATCTAAAGGAAATGAATGCAGAAGTTACTTAACTTTAAAGACTATATTAATGTGGTCTTGTTTGGGATAATAGCTATGTTCGGCAGAGCATATGAGCACGGGTTAACCACAGACAATATTCATTATGCTGCTATATCAAAAAGCCTTTTAAGTTCAGACAACCCACTTCTTCTGACCCTCGGCAGTGAACCGTACCTTAACAAACCGCCGCTTTTCTTCTGGCTGAACTCAATAGCAATATGGGCTTTCGGCAGTAACGTTTACGGAGCGAAATTTGTCTCCATACTGGCTGCTATAGCTATAATGCTTCTGGTATTTCACCTTACAAAATTAGCATTCGACAGTGTTGATGCCGGATACGGCGCAGTTCTTTTTTTTCTGGTTAATTTTATAGTTTTCAAAAACTCTCAGGCATGCAGGCTGGAAAGCTTACTCACTTTTTTTATAATGCTTAGTCTTATTTTCACCTACAAATACATTTCAAGCCGCAAAAGGATATTATTAATAGCAGTAGGGGTATTTGCAGGACTTGCTGTGCTTACCAAAGGCTTTGCTGGGATTTTTGTTTTTGTCTTTATCGCTTTGTACCTTCTGATAACAGAACAGAAGAGAGCTGCGCTCCTTATTGATCTGATGTTTTCAGCTATAGCTTTTCTGATCACCTTCGGATGGTGGTATGCCTATGCTTTTGCCAACAGCGATCTTTATCAGGTTTTTTTGTTAAAGGAAAGTGTTGCGCGGATGTCGATGACTGGGGAAGGGAATTTTCAGTATGTTTCGATCTTTAAACACTCAATGACCATGTTAAAGTATAATTTTCTGCTTATTATATTCATGGTAATTGGGTTTAAGCGAAGAATCTGGAGTGTGAGAACTAAAAAATATGTGAAGCTTTTTACATGGTTTACTATTATATACTTTATATCTATACATTTTATCTCTTCTAAATACAGCAGGTATCTTTATGTTATGATTCCCTTCATGAGTATCGCTGCTGGTGTCGGACTGGCTTCTGTTTTAAAGTACAAGATGCGAAAGGTCTTCTTTGGACTGATGTTCATATATGCATTCTTTATGGTTTTATATCCATTTAGTACTGGTCAGGAGACCTTTGATGAGATCAAAAAGGTGAAAGCATTTGCAAAAACAAACAGTCTGAATGTTTGCGTTGATGAGCAGTATTACTCTCACTGGGAACGGAAATCCGCAATGATATTTTACTATGGCGAAGGCTACTCTGTGGGCAGCTGTGCTGATTCTGACATAAAAATCACCTCAAAAAATGGTGAATGTGACGGTAATATTCTGATTAAAAACAGAAAAGTTCAAGCGTGTTTAAAGTAAACTGTTCAGAATATACTTCATTAGTTTTACCTTAGCAACTGTCAGGCAGAAAATTCTATACAACTTTTTTTATTCCGTATTTACAATATATACACTGACCCTTTTCGAGCGGTACAGTTCATGTCCGTTTTCAACTTTGAACCTTTTCTCTACAACTTCAAGCCAGCCTCCGCTTTGTGGCGGTTCTTTCAGGTGGTCACGCAGATAAAAGCTCATGGCAGCTTTATCAGAGATGTCTCTTATAAAATCATCACGCGCAACAACAGGCAGCCCGCTTTTTTCAGACATCTCTTTTGCCCGCTTTATAGAATCGTAACTGTCCCAGTCGAGTGTGCCTGGGTAAAGTGCTATGAACAGAGCGAATATCACTCCGAGCCACTTAACAAAAGGCACAAAACCCTTGCTTAATACTGAGGTAAGTCCGTAGGCTGAGATAAAAGAGGTGAACATATAAAACTGATAAAGATATCGGTGTTCCTTAGTGGTTATAAAATGGATAATAACAAAATATAGGACTGAAAGGGTGAACATGAATCTCAGTCCGCTTGTGAACCTCTCCTGTGTAATCAGCTTATAAAGTCCAAGAGGAAAAAGGATAAGAAAAAGGCCTCCGTATTTGCCTATGTATAGCAGATACTGCCAGAGCGGTCTTACCTTATATGTGGCTTCTGTGAAGTTAAGGCTGTTCCCGCCGAGTCTGTCAAACATTTGCTCCAGAAAGAATGTATCAAAAAACGGAGTCTTTGCCATAACATAGCCGTACCACCACCCAGGGATAAGAAGTGTGATGCCTAAAGCCAGAAGAATATGCTTAAAATATTTGATAGTTCTGTGCTCTTTTGACACCAGAGGAAAAATAATTGAAGCAAGCAAAACTATCAGTCCGAGTGGTCCCTTGCTGAAAACAGCAAGTCCTGCAAAAACAGCTGTAAATACAATGCTTCGGACATCCTTTTCACGAAGATATCTGATGAAAAAATACAGAGAACCCGCTACAAAAGCAGAGACAAAAGCCTCTAATTTTAGCATATGTGTGTTTTTATAAACAATGTATGTGGCAAAGAAAAGCAGAGGCATCATTAATGCCGTGTCTGAATCTTCGAAAAGCTCCATAGCTATCTTATACAAAAACCAGATTATCACAATAACAGCTATCAGAGTTGATAACCTGACACTGAAAGGGTTAGCCCCGAAAAGCTTTATGAAAAGTGCATTAACCCAGAAAAAAAGCGGGGGCTTATTCATGTAAAGCTCGCCGTTCAGGGTGAGAATAAGTGGGTCATTGCTGTAGAGTATGTTGTTTGATATGGCAGCATAGTTCATACTGTCGCCGCGGAGATCGAAATCGTACATTCTGCCGCCGAAAAGACAGGTGAAAAAAAATGTCAGCCAAAAAAAGCCTTCAGTTTTCGTCTTTCTCATGTTCTCATTTAAAATAATTTAGTGATAGATGAAACTTTTTAGAGTATACTTCATGAGCTAATCGCAAACAAGAACAAAAGCATTAATATGATACAAATACTTCAAATCGTTCTGCCCGTATTTATCGTTCTTTTTATCGGATGGTTTATCAGGCAGATAAAACTTATTGACGATGACTTTATTCAGACAGCTAACAAACTGATATTCAACGTTTGCCTGCCAGTCCTGCTTTTTTACAAGATAGCTCTGGCTGACCTTCGTTCTGTTTTCAGCATCAGCCACCTCATAATAATGTTTATCTCAATAATCTTGATGTTCGTTATTGCTTTTGTCACAGCGAAAGCTATGAAACTTGGTAAATCAGAAGGTACGTTTGCTATGAACACCTTTAGGGCAAACTATGCTTATATGGGGCTCCCTGTAAGTGCATATGCATTCGGTGATCAGGGTCTTGTGATAGCCAGTGTACTTATGGCTTTTGTTGTGCCTATGGTCAATTTTATGTCTGTGGTCGCACTGAGCATCTCTATGACTGGCGAACGTTCACTGAAGCCCTTTATAAAAAACACACTGCTGAACCCCCTTGCCATAGCTTGTCTGTTGGGAATTGCTGCTTCCTGGTTTAACATAGGTTTTCCGGTATTTATAGCTAGGTCATTAGAGATAGTGAGCGGAGTAACTCTGCCTCTGGCACTTTTCTGCGTAGGCGGAAGTATGAGCAGAGACAGGATGAAGGGAGACTTTTTCCCCGCTTTGTCATCGTCTTTCCTGAAACTTCTGGTAATGCCGTTTTGTGCTTATCTAATGCTTAAAATTTCCGGTATAGAATTATCAGTAACATCCAAAACACTTGTAATAATGCTTTCTGCGCCTACTGCCACTGTAAACTATGTGCTTGCTTCGCAAATGCAGGGGGATGCTCCGATGGCAGGAAGTACAATTGTGATGTCTACCCTGCTCTCCATTCTGAGTTTTTCACTATGGCTGTTTGTTTTAGGTGTATAAACTTAGGACAACATTTTCATGAACTGATAGGCAGCCTGATTATAAATTCCGTCCCCTTACCTTCTTCACTATTGAACTCTATAGTCCCTTTATGTCTGCGAACCACCAGATCATAAACAATAGCCAGTCCGTTACCTGTAACACGCCCGACCTCTTTTGTAGAAAATCCCTGATCAAATATCCGCTTATAGTCCTGTTTTTTTATTCCAACCCCTGTATCAGAAATAAGAACTTCATAAAAACCATCGCAGTAGCGACTCACAACTTTTATAGCTCCTCGTTCATCATCTGCCTCAAACTTCTTCCTGACAGCATACGCGGCGTTCACCAGCAAGTTCAGAAAGACCTGCCCCATTTCATCCGGACTGCAAAATATGCTTCTCCTGTCTGAACTCAGAAAAAGATCCATCTCGGCATATGGATGCCATTTGTCTCTGGTGAGCACAATACAGTTTTTTACAAGCTGATTCATATCTATGCATGCATTTTCGAGCTCATACTTAACTATGGATGAAAGTGCGCTAACTATTTCGTTCACATAGCTTATATCCCCAATAGCTTTCGCTAAATCCGGCATAAGCTGAGTAAATCCGCCTGTCTTACCCAGCAGCTCAGCAGTCTTGTCCAGAGTGTTCTGAATGTTTATGCAGCTCTCTGAGAGCATAAACGGAAGTGATCCCGCGATATCGCCAAGCACCTCAAGGTGCTGTAGATGATTTGCGCGTTTTTCAAGCATTTTTTCACGGGTTATATCAAATATTATAAATATCTTATGTCTGTCGTTGGAAAACCATACATCTATGGTGAAAAGCCTGACCGGCTTAACTCCACCCTCTCCAAGGTCAAGCAGTCTCTCTTCATTACTAACTGATTTTTCGGAAAGTTCAAAAACTGAAAGACCTTCGCTGCCAGCCTCTTCGTAAAAAAGCGGTAATTTGCTGTTTAAACCATGTTCGGAGATATGCTTAGAAAAGAGTTCTTCCGCCTTAGTATTAAAATCAACCACGATCTTTGACTCCATTTCAAGGATCAAAGCAGCGGCATCTATGCCTTCCATAAGCGCCCTGCGAAGAGTTTCGCTCTCCTCCAGAACAGATTCCGCACGGCGTTTCTCAGTGATGTCGTTAAAGATAACAGCAAGACCTATAAATTTACCGCTAATATCTTTCATGCGTGAGAAAGTAACCTCAAAAATACTTTTATCTATAGAATGGGTGAACACCTTAGAATCTTTATGTTCAGAAAGAAACTCGGATATCTTACTTTTAACAGAAGGCCTTATCTCAGGTTTCTGACCTCCGTAATAAACTGAACCCGGGGATGAATAACCTGCAAAAAGCTCTGCGGCAGCCTGATTCATAACCAGTGTTTCGCATTTCGAATTCACTACCAGTACCGGCTGTTTAAGGCTTTCCAGAGTAGTAAGGTATAGCGATTTTTCATTAGTGACTCTTCGGTTGGCTTCCTGAAGTTCCTGTTTCAACTCCTGCGGACTAACCCTCATCCATTCGTCCAGAAAGCCTATCTCCACCCTGTCGAAATACCTTTTCAAAAACATACGGCAGCTTCTGATGTCATCACTGTTCATCTCCACTTTAAACAACAGGTCTTCGAATATCTGCCTGTAATATTTGAAAAGCCCCATGAACATAATGAGATCTATTCCGCGTTCCCTGTGTTTTTTTGCTTCCTGTACACCGAAAAGCGCATACTGATCATTCATAAAATTGAAATGCGGGTGCAGTTCCAGAAGCTGAAAAGAGGTGGAAGGAGTCTCCAGCAGAGGTTTACTGAGCCCCACAATAGATGCACGCCACGCTTCTTCGAGAGTAGATGTGTAGGCAGTGTAACCCTGTTTTTTTGCATAATGAAGAATACGTTTGATAAGCCAGTCTTCGTTACTTGAAATTTGTGTTTTTAGTTCGGAAGCCAACTCTCTTGAAAGCCCTCTTTCCATATCTATGTATACCACATTCTGATTGAAATTATTCGCTTTCTTTTATCAAAAGCTCAGCTATTTTGAAATCAAGTTTACTATCTATATCAACAGAACTTTTGCTGTCCATCACAAAAGCGTATGACTTGTCTGAGTAAAGCTTTCCTGTTTTAAACATATATTCACAAGAGACGGCGTAAACCCCTCCGTTTATCCTGTAGTACGTGGGCATATCCTGTCTGTTCACATTCTCTGCCTCAGCTCTTATGAAGTCCTTCATAGACATGTCGTCCGGAAGAGTGTTCATCCAGAGCGGATGATGTTCCGCCTCGGTAACGCTCACCACAGAATCAGCGCATTTTTCCGAATAAAGCTCCAAACAATCGTCAATATGTTTTGAGGAGCGAAGTGGTGTTGTAGGCTGAAGAAGAACAAATACGTCATATATTCGTCCAGACTTTTTGAGGGTAGTGAGTGCGTGTCTTATAACATCTATGCTTTTTGAACTGTCAGAAGCAAGCTCTGCGGGTCTCAAGAAAGGAACCTCACAGCCAGCATCTTCTGCCTCTTTTGCTATGGCTTCATCATCTGTGGATATTATTACATCGTCTATGTATTGGCTTTCAAGCCCGGCTTTCACAGCCCGAGCCGTAAGGGACAAACCGCCAAGTGTGAGCAGGTTCTTCCCCGTAAGTCCTTTGCTTCCGCCTCTGGCAATAACAAGCCCCAAAACTTTTTTACCACCTATCATTCTTCTATTACCTTGAGTTTGCTTACCGATTTTTTATATTCTTCCCACTGGCCGATATCTATGTATTCGTTTTCGTTTACAGGATAAGTTATTACTTTTTCGTCAGATTTTATAAGCTGAGCTATAAGGTCTGTCATGTCCATCACGATGCCTTCCGGGATATAATCAAGAGCTTTTTTGTTTAAAATGTATAGTCCGGTGTTCACTGTGAAAGTATACTCAGGCTTCTCTTTGACACCTACGACATCTCCTCCGCTTTTAAAATCAACAACACCATAAGGGATACGGTAGTGCTGAATAGCAGAAACAATGGTCAGCGCTGCATCCTCTTTTTTATGAAAATCAAGAATATTCTCATATTTTGCCCTGATGATGACGTCGCAGTTTGATACAAAAAAATCGTCTTCAACTCGATTTTCCATCATTTTCAGACAGCCTGCCGTACCAAAAAAGTCTTTTTCCCACAGATATTCGATATTATATTTATCATCTATATGGTTAAAATAAGACTGAATCATATCCCCTTTATAGTTCACCACAAAATAAAACTTTTCTGTCCCTCTTGCTTTGAATTTATCCACAATAACCTGAATAATAGGTTTGTCGCCAATAGGGATCAGCGGTTTTGGGAGTATCTTTGTGAAAGGTTCAAGGCGTGTGCCTTTACCGCCCGCCATAACAACCACAGGGCAGTTTTTAAGTATCTCAGAAGTGTCTTCCTTCTTTTCTGTAAAAACTTTGTCCCATGTTATGAAATCTGCAACCGTCATGTCTTTTTCAACAACAGGCAGAAGCTCAACTTTATGTTTTAAAAGCAATGACTTTATTGTATCAAAAGCAAAATCTTCTACGAAGATATATAAGGGTTTGTTGTTATAAACCCTGCTGATGCTGCTGTTAAGATCGGAACCGGAAAGCAAACTGCGGCGAATATCACCATCAGTAAGAGCACCCATAAGCTTCATCTGTTTGTCCACAACAATAAGAACTTTCTCCGCCGACTTGTCCAGTTTCCTGAGTGCATCCTTCACGGTAGCATCAGGGCTTATCAGAAGCTCAATATCTTTCATATGGTTTCCCACCTATTTTCTGGTGTTAAACACCGCATTATCAATATTATCATACTTATACCTGACAGGACACACAGAGCAGTTATCTATAGAATCAAGTTCACCGCCGCATATCTTAGTACGCATCTTTTCAGCTTCACCGCCCTTCCATATGTCCATTATATCACATTCAAAAACATTTCCGTATTTCAGCTGATCAGTGTAAGCACCACAGCATGCATAGGCCGAACCGTCAGGTTTTATCATCATTTCGTAATTTGTAACGAAGCACTTCGCGTCTTCTTTGAGCTTTGGTCTGGATATACCAAGCTGACCCCAGACATCCTGTTCACCGAAATGGTCGGACACATGTATAAAATGTGTGAAACCTGATATCTGTATCTCATCCACTAGTGACTTATGATCGTTTATAAACTTCTCTATATCCTCTTTGCTGTCTCTTTGAGTAACTGTTGTTGTGAGCTTTGTAATAGTGTCTACCTTGATTGACTGAAAGTAGCTGATGTTTTCTATTACACGCTCGTAAATAGGTCCTCCGAGAGCTCTCATCTTAAGGTATTCTTCTTTTGAGCCCCCTTGGAAAGAGTAAATAATACTGTCCAGTCCAGCATCCACCAGAAAATCAGCCATATCTCTATTCATTGTGCTGGCATTTGTTGTAAGATGAAGCAGAAGTCCATAGTTTTTCACATAGGTCACCGCTTCTTTGATATGCCGGTACATGAGGGGCTCACAATAGCCTATAAAGCGTATCATGCTCCCGTACTTAGCTATCTCTCTGATAGTAGCTTTCAGATTGCTGATGTGCATCTGACCCCCATGGTGCTTCTGATAGGTGAGAGCGCACATTCTGCATAGAAAATTACAGTCACTCAGCAACTCTATTGTTACATACGGCGGAAAAGGTGCCGTGTTCTGATATTTGTTATACTTTCTAGCCTCTTTGTAAACATCCTGAACTGTCTCAAATCTGTACATAATCCCCTACTGCTTGTGTATTTTGATCTATTAACATAAAAAAATCATACATTATACTGATCTGTTTGTAAAAACTGTTATTAACATTTATAGTAAGTACTAATTGTCTTATATACTTATCGGAGAAAAGTATGAAATTTGAAAGGTTTATTGCAACATTTGTAATGATGAATATTGTTCTGATGCTTATCGTGGTGTTTTCAGCTAAAAATGAAATATTTACAGAGACTGCATCTCAAATATTATTTGGCGAGAAAGTCACGCCTGATTTTTTCACACTTAGCCCAAAAGAGCTTGAGCGTACGGGTTTTATTAAAGGAGACACGAAGTTCTTTGATCAGCAGATGAGCGACATCTTTGAAAAGACAAATACCAGCAGGGGTGAGTTAGACAACCTGAAAAAGCTTCCTGCCTATGAAAGAAGTAAAAAGATAGTACAGATGTTCAGTCTGATGGGTGACGGCAAATGCATGACAGAAGCGGCACTGCCTGAAAAGATAAACCGTATGGCAGATAAAGAGGGCTGTGCAAATGATTTTGCACTGGTTTTTGGGATGCTTGCCAGATACACAGGGCTCGAAGTGCGGATAGTTTCCAACGGTTTCCATGAAGCATCTGAGGTCTTCGATGGAGAAAAGTGGATTTATATCGACACCTATTTTGCTATGACAGCGGCTTCAAAAGATGGATTTATGTCATACATTCAGTTTGCAGAGGCTATGGTAAATGATGGCTGGATGCGCTTTGAATATTTTGGAGGAAGCGAGCACTGCATGAGTGGAAAGCCTATAGCAGAACACCCTTATTTCGGAGACAAGCAAACCTTTGCATCTGTTTATCTCTACAATGGCGACAACTTTCCTGAAATTGTAAAAACCCAGAGAGAACTATCAGATAAAGCTCTATTTATAAGAAAATCAGTACCCTATAAAAACAGCACACCAGAGTTGGTTTACACGGAAGTCACTCACAGCAGTGACAGTATCCTCAGGAAATATGTCAAAACAGGAATGGCTGTTATTGCATTGATTTTTGCCGGGACAAACATCATGCTTCCGATATATTACCTTGCAGGGCTTTTCAGAAGGTTATTGTTAAGAAACAATGCAAAGAGCTGATGTGTTCAGGTTTTCTAAACTTAGCTTTTACGAAAAAAAGCCCGCCATCGGCGGGCATCTTTTTCAGTTTCATTAATATGTCTACCAATATGCAGAAATAAATCTGCAAGTCAGGAAGTAACTAGGCTTTCTGAACTTTTCCGGCTTTCATACACTTTGTGCAGACTTTCTTGCGGACCACAGCACCTTGTTCAACAACTCTTATTCTATGTACATTGGGATAGAAAACCCTTCTGCTGACATTATGAGCGTGGCTGATCTGGTGACCAAACATAGGGCCTTTACCGCAGACTTCACATCTTTTAGCCATCGTACCTACCTCCTTGATTTCAAGAGCTTAAAATGCTAGCATAAATCCCATTTTTAAATCAAGTGTTTTTTACGAAAAAATAAAAACCTGATAAATATGAACTTTTACGATTTCCAGGAGAAATTATGACTACTGACAATAAGGTGCATCTTAAGTTCGATTTCGAAGATAATATCTACATTTTTTCAGAAGCTGTCAAGCAACAAACTGAAAGAATCCAGAAATACGGCCACGGTGGCGAGTATGAAAACTATGAACGACTGACAGTACAGGACTTTTTTGATAATGATAAACCATTTAATATTGAGATAGGAATAGGCAACGGCGAGTTTATCTCTGAATATGCCAAAAAACACCCTGATCAAAATTTTTTGGGATTTGAAGTGATGAAACGTATATTCCGCAGAGCTGTTGTTAAAGCCAGACAGGTTGAACACGAAAACATCAGGCTGATACACTTCGATGCAACATTTTTTGTCTCAATATTACAGGACGAAAGTGTGGATAATTTTTACGTCAATTTTCCTGATCCGTGGCCTAAAAAGAAACACAAGAAAAGAAGGATACTCAAAACAAAATTCATAAAGCTTCTGGTTCAGAAACTGAAACCCGGCGGAACACTGTGCATCGCCACAGACCAGATAGATTATGCACAGGAGATAGTGGAAAACCTTAAACCTATTGCGGAGCTGAGCAGTGTATACGATACTATATACATAGACAGGCTGGATGATTATCTGCCTACAAAATACTACAGAAAATTTGTCCCCGAACTTGGAGTGCATTTTTTCAGACTGAAAAAGACCGGAGGGTAAATGTTTAGGTTCTTACTTTTTTTAGCCCTGCTCACTATGCCTCTTCTCGCACAGGCAAAAGACATCTTTGTAATAGAAGTGTCAGGGGTTATAACAGGCTACACAGAAAAATATATAAAGACATCCATAGACAAAGCTTCAGAATCTGACGGAGTGCTCATGCTAAAGATTGATACACCCGGAGGACTCCTGCAATCAACCAGAGGGATAGTGCAGCTTATTCTGGAATCAGAGACACCTGTTATCACATTTGTCTCTCCACAAGGGTCAAGGGCAGGCTCAGCAGGCACATTCATAGCCCTCGCCTCTCACTTTGCCGCCATGTCTGAAGGTACAAATATTGGTGCAGCTCATCCGGTGAATATCACAGGTAAAGATTTCGAAGGAAACATGGCGAAAAAAATAGAAAATGACACGGTAGCCTTCATGCGCTCTATTGCTGAAAAGAGAGGGCGCAACACAGATGCAGCCATTGCCACTGTGACCGAGTCTAAAAGCTACACTGCAAATCAGGCTCTGTCACTCGGTATAATAGATGCTGTGGGAAACGACAGCAGAGATATCGCAGAAAAAGCTGGCGGAAAACTAGGCTTCTCAGTAGATGACATGGTCACACTGAAAGCGACACCTCTTCAAAAAGTTGCTTTCTTCCTTAGTGATCCGAATGTACTTGTCTTACTGCTTTTTATTGGCATACTTGCAATAGTGCTGGAGTTTAAAATACCCGGTACTTTTGTATTTGCCGCCATCGGTATAGCCGCCATCATAATGTTCCTTATGGGGATAAATATCATCCCGATCAACTCTCTGGGGCTTCTGCTTTTAGTAGCAGGTTTCTGCCTTTTGGGAGCAGAGATATTTTTGCCGAGTTTTGGGCTTTTAACAGTCGCATCCATGGCGTGTCTCGGCACAGGACTCTATCTTCTTTTCTCCACGGAGGGCAACATGGGCATAGGCGTATCCTTCTGGCTTATAGGCTCTTTGCTAGCACTCATACTTGCCGTTGCAGTGCTTATAGGCAGGCTTATTTTTAGAGATTTCCGGTCAAAACCAGCCACAGGCAAACAGGCTCTAACAGGAAAATCTGCAAAGGTCATCAGCTGGAAAGAAAACAGCGGACAGATATTTGTGCACGGAGAAATATGGAATGCTACTTCTGAAGAAACTCTTGAAAAAGACGAAAAAGTAACTATAGTCGGCGTGGATGGAATGAACATAAAGGTGGAGAGAGAACTTGTCTGAGAATTTGAAAGATATGATGGAATTTCCAGTGCTTTACACTTTTAAGGCTATGGGTGAAAACAATCAGCAGTTTATAAATGACGTTAAAAAAGTATTCTGCGATAAAAAAATGAAAGACTTTACTGAAAGACCAAGTAAAAAAGGGAACTATGTGTCCGTTTCCGCAACTGTTGAAGTTACCGACTATCAGGAGCTTCAGAAACTATACAGTTTAATAAAAATAATTAACGGTTTGAAATACCATCTCTAACAAATAGGTTATTTAAATAAACAACTTAGACTCACAGATTTTATATTGCATATCAGCCCATTTTTAAATATAATTAAATTTAGAACACTATTTTGCTGTGGAGTTGTTTATGTTCAGAAATTTATACACAAGTCTCGAAAAGAATATTTTTAATACCCTGCGCCGAAAGCTTTTCGGGAACCTGCTTTTTATTGCACTGCTTCAGCTTGGTGCACTTGTCACTTTCGGACTGACCAGAGACGTTATTACTGCAAAGCTTCAGTCTTTGCCTTTGACACCTGCACAGATAGAAGACGTCCTGAATCTTTTACGTGACCAGTTCATAGTACCGCTTGTTTTTATTGGTTTAACATTTGCGGGACTGTTTTTTATAATGTTTTTCTTTTCGCACCTAATAGTAAAGCCTATTCAAAAGATAGCTAATGTGTTTGCCGAAATAGGCGAAGGCGGGAGCGATCTTTCAAAAGACATGCCGCTGCTTACGTATGACGAAATGCGTGACCTGTCACATAATTATAACCTTTTCATGGAAAAACTCAGAAAGATTCTCCTGAAAGTAAGACTTTTAAGCGTGAATATTGGAGTAGAATCAGCTCAGGTTGTTTTGAGTGTTAAAAAAGCTGCTGAAGAGGTTGATAAGCAAAGCGGAGTTGCAGCAGAAATATACGAATCCAGCTCCAGAACAAATGAATCCATAGAAACCATCAGGGCAAACTCTGTGTCAATAAGCGATACAGCAAACCATAATCTTCAGTCTGCCCAAAAATCCAAAGACGAAATGTTTGCACTAACAAGTAACATGGACAGCATAAGCCAGATGCTGGAAGATTTTCAGGGGACAGTTTCTGATCTTACTAAAAACTCGGAAAATATCAGGGACATAGTATCACTTATAGAAGATATATCAGACCAAACAAACCTGCTGGCGCTGAATGCAGCCATCGAGGCAGCCCGTGCCGGTGAGGCTGGGAGAGGGTTTGCTGTGGTAGCTGACGAAGTAAGAAAACTAGCCGAAAGAGCAAGAACCGCCACTGAAGAGATATCCTCAAACATTAACGAGATGATAGGTCAGGTTAAACACACAGAAGAACAAACAGGCAAGATCGATCAGTTTATCAAAAAAACCAGAGAAGTCGTAGACAGCACAGCGGTAAGCTTTGAAAATATGGTGAACGATTTTGAGGAAACAGGCAGAGGGGTAAACGAGATTACCGTCTCACTGGATGAGTTCACCAATATAAACGCTGCTATATTCGAAAATGTCAATATGATCAATTCGCTGGCTGATAATGTCACAGTAAAAATTGATACATCAAAAGAAGATACTCTCAGCCTGAATCAGCGTATTGAAGAGATTCAGGATAACGCATCACGCTTTAAAATTGGAATGGGCTACATGGAGCACATACTTCATTATGCCCAAAGCACTAAGGAAGAGTTCGAAACCTACCTGAGAGAACTCGCAGCACAGGGTGTGGATGTCTTCGACAAAAACTATAAAGAAATACCGGGCACTGCCCCACAAAAATACTCCACTAAATACGATAAAAAAGTCGAACATCACTTTCAGGATATTGCAGAAAAGCTTTTAAACAGCATCAAAGGCGGGATATTCTGTTTGGCAGTTGACATAAACGGTTATGCACCAACGCATAATAAAAAATTCTCCAAGAAGCCGACTGGAGACCCTGCTGTAGACGTTATAAACAGCAGAGATAAAAGAATGTTCAACGACCCGGCAGGCACAAAAGCTGCCAAAAATGAAACTCCTTTCCTCTTGCAGACCTATGCCAGAGATACAGGGGAGATACTTAACGATCTCAGTCTTCCAATTATTATTAATGGTAAACACTGGGGTGCAATGAGAATTGGGTTTAATCCTAATGTATTATTGGAGGAGAGCAGCAAAAACATTTATTAAAGCAAAATTACAATAAGCATCAGAAGAATAAGAGCTCCGATAATATTCAGAAGAAATGTTATCGCCTGATCTTTTTCAAACCTGTTAAACACGGTGTTTTTTTCTTTAAACTCAAGTTTTATTCGTTTGATATCTTCTGCAAGCTTCACCCTGTCGTTAAATAATTCCTTCATGAAAGGCGCTATCTCTAGCTCGCTTATACTCTCTTTTTTAGGCGGTTGCTTAAGCATTTCAGCTTTTTCAATATTCAGTATACCTTGATTATTATCGTTGCCATCGAAACGAAACCAGAAACCGAATTTCTCCATAAATGCAAAAAATGCAGCTCTGTCAACATCTGCGTCCTCTTTGCTAAATGAGAAATTTACAGGCTCTACCGCAAAATCAGGATATGAGTTTTTCAGAATGGCGACTATTTCGTTCATGGCGTATGTGCTGAGTCCATAGCCTCGGTAGCTTTTAGATAACTTGTATCTGTTCAGATGCGGAAACTTTATGGAATGAGCTATAAGGTCAACAACACAGCTCAGTTTATTCTCTTTTTTAAATATGTTGGTCTGTGCCGCAGGACCAGACTGAGCATAGTCCTCCAGCAAGGGCTCGCCATCAGTCGAGTTTTTGACTATAGGCGTAATAACTGAAGAGATGTTTATCTCAGAATTGGTCTTTACAATTTCCTGTTCAAAAAGGACATAAGCCATGGTAACAGATTTTACATCTGAAACCCTGCTTGCAATCTTAAGAAGTCTTATATCCTTCGATTTGTCTTTAGACATAGCCTACCTATCTGAACATTCTACCAAGTCTACCACTTAAAAAACCCTTTTCAAAATCTATGTGCATCAGCATGTTTCTGGCGTTCTCGTTTTTCATCACACTGGGAATGATAGAAGAGAAGGAATTAAGTTGCTGCATCAGTAACATCTGCGGTAGTCTGCTGGTACTTGAACCTGACTCTATAAGGTATGATACAAAGCTTTTAATAACAGCCATAAATATCATAACTGTGTCTCTTGAATTTTGTTCCAGTTCAATCAGGTATTTTTTATCCATAAATTTGCTTTTAAGAGTTTTGTCTATAGGAAGCTTTTTGGTATGGCTTTTGAATTGTCTGATAGTTCTGCCTGTGGCTAAGCACAGCAGAAAATTGTAATAACAGATAAAAAACTGAACCCTGTAGTCCTCCAGAGGATCCAGTGTGTCATCTATGGAGTTTGTTTCCACAACACCAAGATCAAGAGACATTGCTGTCAGCTCAGTTGTCTTAGAATATAATTTTTTAGTAAAATCAGTTAACGAGATATCGTATTCACCATCATTAACCTGATCTGCGCTAAACTCCCACTCCATCTGGAACACCTCTTAGTTTATGAATATATAATATACATTAGTTAGAATTATTTCCACAAGTCATTTACAGTAGCATATACGATTATTATCCAGAATAAAGGAAAAAATTACCTCTAATTATCGGCATGTTTTTTGCGATAATATAATCATAAGAGACACAACATCAGTCAGGCATTACAAGGGGACTACCTCTTCCGGACTCAGATCCGGCGTGAAATTAGCTTCAAAAGCGCAAATCACCTGTTTTTTTAAATGTAACAAATCATCAGCTGATACAGGTGACTCCTTTAGGGTAATGATATGTTCGGACTTGAATTTTTACACAAATTTGTAGACTTTAAAAATAATGAAAAAGATGATATCCTAGAAGTATTATTCTTTGTTGAGGGCGAACTGCGTATGAAAGAGAAAGTAAAAGACCTCAGTGTTTTTCTTGAACCAAACACAAGAATTTCAGTAGGCTTAAAACGTGCGGATTATTCCGGAGTATATGACTACCGAGTGGAAGATATCACAAAAAAACATATCCTGATATCTCACCCAACCGACAACGGCGTGCCTATCCCTATGCTGCCAGGGACAAAATTGTCCGTAGAGTACGTAAGTAAAGATGGCAGATATCATTTTGAATCAAACGTAATAGGCAGGCATTCTGAAGGCAGCCTAAGCTTCATAGAGGTGGCCATACCTGAGGCTATCACAAAAAATCAGCTCAGGGAATTTTTCCGTGTTTCATGCAACCTAAAAGCAAAGGTGAAACTGTTTTATTCCAAAGTGCCGGATAAAAGTATGAAGATACCTCATAAAAAAGTGGACTGCAAAGTAGTCGATATGTCAGGCGGCGGCGGTAAACTTTTAACGGAGGCATTCTTTGAGAAAGGTCAGGTTTTTGGTCTTGATATGTCAGAGGAGATCCCTGGAACAGAAAACATAATGTGCACCTGTATAAGATCCAAGCGTATTCAGGAAAAATCTGAAGTGAGTTTTAAGTTTAACATAGAGAAAGAATCTGAACGTAACCTTATCATCAAATACGTTTTCAAAAGGCAGATCGAACTGAAACAGCTAATGGGCTAGTCCGTAAATTTCAGCGACGGGTTTTTCTTTTTCGCCATAAATCTCGCATAAACCGTCAGAGATTTTGCGGCCTTTGCGGTGAGCAGTTCTTCTTCGGTAATCCATTTACCTGCAAGCCCGTATCCTCTCTCCTTGCCCTGCGCATCAGGTTTTCCTATCGAGAAAGTGCTGTCCATCTCCAGTGCAAAAAGACATACCTGCTCATCAGTGAGCCCTACTGCACTGAAAACTTTACCCAGATCTATCAAGTCTGAAACATCGGCCTGTAACCCTGTCTCCTCACGAAGTTCGCGAACGGCAGCCTCAGCAGGTTCTTCCCCTTCTTCAATAAGTCCGGCAGGCCACTCTAAGACCCTGCATTTCACAGGTGGTCTGTACTGTTCCACCATAAGATATCTGTCAGTATCTTTATTATAAACAAGCACCAGAGCAGCACCTGCGCAGTTAACTCTGCTCACGTACTCCCACCCGTCTTCAGTAACCTTTAATTCCAGAAATTTCCCCATTTATCCACCTTTGCAAACAGAAGTAATTTTAGAGCTTTTTTCACAATAAAAGCCGTATTTACAAATATTTGACACACTAACTGTACTATTTTTTTATTATAATTTTAAACAGAAAATTCCACCCATACAGGTGCATGATCAGATGGTCTTTCCATCCCTCTTATCTCGTAGTCTATCCCAGCGGAAATGCTTTTTTCTGCCAAAGGTGCTGAGGCCATAATATGATCGATACGAAGACCTCTTTTGGGCTCCGCTTCAAAACCTTTGCTTCTGTAATCAAACCAGCTCATAAAATCTGAGCAGTCAGGATTCAGCTTTCTGTAAACATCCACCAGTCCCCACTCAGCAATATCAGACAGCCACCTGCGTTCTTCCGGCAGAAAGCTGGTTTTGCCCTGTTTCAGCCACCTCTTCACACTGTCAGGACTTATCCCAATGTCCAGATCAAGGGGTGCAACATTCATGTCGCCTACAAGCAAAATATTTTCTGATGAGTTAAAATAGCTCTTTAAATATCCAAGCAAATCGGCGAAAAACTTGCTTTTAGCGGGAAATTTAACCGGATGATCTCTGCTTTCTCCCTGAGGGAAATATCCGTTAATAAACTTAATATTTCCAAAATCGCACATTATCATCCTGCGCTGGGCTTCATCATTATCCGAAATAAAGCCTTTCTGTACTGCAACAGGTTTATTTTTTGACATTACTGCCACACCGTAGTGGGTTTTTTGTCCGAAAAATTCCACGTGATAACCAAGTTTGGTGATGTCGCTCACGGTAAACTCTTCATCACGCACTTTTGTCTCCTGTAGTCCTATAATGTCGGGATTGTGCTTATCAATAAGCTTTTCCAGCTGATGCAGTCTTGTTCTTATACTGTTAACGTTAAAAGTAACTATCTTCATCGCTTCTCCAGATCATGAAATCTTTTTATTTGTATTTTTTTCAGGTTTATTTTTTTCAGTTTTTCTACTATACGCTCAGCAGAGTTACCTTCTCCGTAAGGGGATGATACGTTTTTCAGCAAATTTTTAAAACCCTCAGAAAAAAGCATGGTGAGCGCCTCTGAAATCTCTGTTTCAGAGTTTCCGCAATCTATAACATTCTCTCCCCGTACACGCCCCTGTTGTCTGATTCCAATATTTACTGCGCCTTTTTTAAGGACTGCTGCTTCTATGAGTCCGCTGGAAGAGTTCCCAACAAGCCCGCTGCAAAGGTTCATGACTGACAGATACCTCTTATGACCAAGAGAAGGAAATGCCGCTGAGCTAACTCTGTTTTCTGCCACAAACTTCTCTATCATACTATTTATCTCTTTCCCTCCGGAATCAGCATTAGCGTATGTAAATATTATAAAAGCATCCGTTTTTCTGAGAGCTTTCAAAAGCTCTGCAAACTGCTCTTTTGGACTCTGATCCTCTGTAGCAGCTGGATGGAAAGTCACCAAAAGGTTTTCATCAGCAAAGCTGATATTAAGTTCCTGCTCTAAAACATCCTTCGGCAGCAGCTCTTCTGAAAAAACTGCATCCACAGACGGTGAACCGGTATTGAAAACCATATCAGGCTGTTCGCCCATCTGGATTATCCTGTCTCTGTATTGATTCGTTGAAGCAAAGTGTAAGTGTGACATTTTTGTAATGCAATGACGAAACTGCTCGTCTATAACACCTTCAGTCAGCTCTCCTCCGTGAATATGCGCAATCGGGACTCCGCATATGCAGGCAGCAGAAACAGCACCAAATATTTCAAACCTGTCGCCAAGAACAAGCAGCATGTCAGGCTTATTTTTGTCAAACAGATCAGCAAATCCCATCATGGATAAAGCTGTAGACCTTGCCACACCTCTTCTGCTGTCATCCTGAAGGAAGATATCCACCTTCTGCTCAATCTCTAATCCTGCACCGGTTATCTCATCAATCGTCTGTCCGAATATTGACTCTATATGCATTCCGGTAACATACAGTTTCAGCGTAAGCTCCGGGTCGTTCTTTATCTTTTGAAGCACAGGCCTCAGCAGACCAAACTCTGCCCTGGAACCTGTCACAGCGGCTATTACTCTAGTCATGTGTCACTTCCGGAAATTTTCAATATGTATTTTATTAAGAATAACATGTGACAAGGTGAATTGCTTTATACTTTTATAGTGGAATGAATTGATGATATCTTTTGAGGAAGTAAATAGAAAAGGGGCGGTATTTAAAACCGCCCCCTTAAGCTTATATGTTAGATCTTCACGGATTCTGTCTTGCGGACGATTGTTACTCGTCCAGCTTCGAATTTAACCTCAACAGAACCGTAGAAACTAGTCTGGAACATCTCTTTAAGCATACTTTCGAGCTGCTCCATCTGGGATTTATTATTATCCTTTTTTTGTACACTCATAGCAGCCATTGTACTACCTCCCTTAATATTCTACGTGCATCAGTTCTCATTTTATTGAAGAAGCTGAAGCGCCATCTGCGGAATCTGATTAGCCTGAGCCAGCATGGAAATACCGGCCTGAGAAAGCATCTGATTTTTGGTAAATGTTGCCATCTCTTTAGCCATATCAAGGTCGCGTATCCTAGACTCAGAAGCTGTCATGTTCTCTTCTGCTATGTCGAGGTTAACAATGGTGTGCTCAAGTCTGTTGATCTGTGCACCCAGTGTAGCTCTGATACTTACAACCTGATCTATCGCCGCATCTATATCAGGGATAGCTGCCTGTGCAAGCTCCTGAGAGACGAGTTTTACATCGTCAAGTCCGAGTCCTGTCACATCGAGCTGCGGAATACTTACTGCAAGAGTCTGACCTTCGTTAGCACCTATTTGTAGCTCTGTAGAGTTATCTACTACATGAAGGAAATGCTCTTCGTTTGAGGAAACATCGTTCGGAGTAAAGTCAATACTCTGTGTGATAGTATTCCATGACTCATTAAGCCCGGCTCTGGAGTCAAGCACAAGCTCAACACCGCCGATAAGACCATACACTCTGTCGTTACCTGTTTCATCTGTGCCTATCAGGTCGCCAGTGTGAGCGTCATGTATCTCTACCTTAGTAGTATTGTTTACAGCTTCCTGAATAGTGTTCAGGGAGAGACCGTCTATTAGCCTCTGATCTCCTGAGAAAGCAAGCTGACCCTGCTCTCCTGTTAGGGCAGTCTGAATGATAAAAGTACCTTTCACTGAATGAGTTCCTGTTTGATTTGGAACAGAAACGTAGTCCACAAGGTGACTGTTTACATTATTATCCTTTGAGCCCATTCCTAGACCGTCAACGATAGCCGATGTAAGTTTATCTTCGATGTCTGCTACAGTATCGTCAGCTTCGAGATAAATAGTATGGTTCTGTCCGTTGCCCCAAATTGTCAGTTCCTGCTTGTTTTCAAACAGGCTGTTTCCGTCTGCATCTACAAACACTGCAAGGTCTTTGACTTTGGTAGTGGTAGAAGCTGCTTGTCCAGAACCTGTAATTTGGAGAGAGATGCCATTTGTAGCATCAAGAGATGTCATACCGGATAACGTACCGTTATCGGCAGGGTTACTGTCTTCTTTAAAGTTAAGAGTCATGTTACCTAGGTCGATATTACCTGTTTTTGCGTTAATTGTAGCATGATAGACAGTTACACTGTTTGTATCGATAAAGTTGTCGCCATTATCAGGTTTTGTCAGTGGATCATTTGCAGGATCACTGAAGTCAATCCTCGGACCGCTTTGGCCTGTTGGACCACCTGATATCTGGATAGAACCACCACCGGACACTGCTGTGTTATCTACTGATCCGGGAGTAATATTTACAAGAATCTTATCTCCGTCTGAAATCTTACCGCTGGAGAAGTCAACCTGAATGTCAAAGCCTATTGCTGTGCCTTGACTGTTAAGCACATTAGAAAATACTGTTGAATCTGCAGACATAACTCCAGTTCCATTAGCATCTGATAATGTTAAATTTCCCCACTCGCCTACTGCTCCAGTTTTGGCATCTATGAAGCGTGCTTTTGCATCAATAGTGCCGCCGGCAGAACCAGTTGTAGAGCCTGTAAATTCGATCTCTACCCAGCCTGACTCCGTACCCAAAGCAGGAGTGGCGCCAGCGCCAACTGAGTCAATAGTAAAACCTGACCCAGGCTGCTGATAAGTGCCGGACACTCCAACACTTGAACTTGCTGATGTGTCGGCAACTTTTACAGTATAGTAAGCTGTTCCAGTTGTTGTAGCCAAAGACTCAGGGTTTGTAATGCTAAAGACATTAGATGTGTTTGAGTTGGTGTCAGTAATTATCTCAGCACCTATAACACCATCTCTAAGTGTCATAATGTCTGTTTTCATTACCTGGTTTGCACCAGCTTCTGATTCCAGTGTGATTCTGTAGTTACCTTCATCAACCTCATCACGAATGATGGCTTCGATGTTGGCAGAGCTGGAAGACCACAAGGCTGTTCCATCTCCGTTAAGGAGTTTCTTTGTGTTGAATTCTGTAGATGTAGATATCCTGTCGATCTCGTTTAAGAGCTGATCGACCTCTTTCTGAATCTCTACGCGGTCGTTTGAAGTGTACGTACCGTTGGATGCCTGAACTGCAAGCTCACGAATTCTACTGAGCATTGTGTTCACTTCGCCTAATCCGCCTTCAGCCGTTTGCAACATAGAAATACCGTCCTGAGCGTTCATAGAAGCTCTTTGTAGACCGGCAATTTGACCTCTCAATTTTTCTGATATTGCTAGACCTGAAGCGTCATCTGCGGCATGGTTAATACGAAGCCCTGATGAGAGCCTTTCGATGGATTTACCGAGCTGGTTTTGGTTCACAGCTAGGTGTCTCTGTGCATTAAGAGACATCACGTTCTGGTAGATTGAAATTGACATTTCCATCCTCCTTGATTTTTTCAATAGAGGTCTGCGCATCCTTGCGCATTTTTAAATTCGGCCAAAAAGTACAAATTCTTTAGAACAAATAACAACTTTTTTTTATTTATTTTTTAAACTGTTTATAATAAAGAATAAAAAAGTTTAATTTTTTTAATTTTTTTTCTAAAGTAAAAAGCTTTTTTTGGGTATTTTTGGTTTTTGAAACAAGACTGGATTAAATATCAAACTTAAACCAGAACGAAAGGCTGAAATATTTTAAGGTTACACAATTCAGTATTTAGAAATTAAAATTGACGCAGAAATTACTTAAAGAAACGCATAATATCATTATAAAAAGCAAAAAACATAACCATTATAAGAAGCGTCAGGCCTACCATATTTGCATATTCTCTCACCTTCACACTGACAGGTCTTCTGGTTATTGCCTCCACTGTGAAAAACATAAGGTGGCCGCCGTCCAAAACAGGTATAGGCAGCAGGTTAAGAATAGCCAGGTTAATACTTATGATAGCCATGAAACTCAAAAAACTTATTATTCCTGATTCTGCAGAATCTTTGGCCATCTGCACAATCATGATAGGACCGCCGAGACTGTCAGCAGGGACTACACTCTGAAATATCTTCACCACACCCATAATCATCAGTTCCGACACTTTGTAGGTCTGTGTAAAGCCTTTACCTATTGCTGTGATGGGGTTCAGCGTGCGTACAGTTTCACTAAGCTCGCCGCGAGTGATACCTATGCGCCCTACCTGCACTTCTTCACCGAAGATGTTCTTGTCTGTAACAATATTCGGCGTAACAGAGATATTTATTATTTTGTCATCACGATCAATTTCTAAGTTTATAGCTTCGCCCGGTTTCTGGCTGATATATTGGCTCATCTCGTCCCAATATCTAACTTCAGAACCATCCATAGCAAGAATAATGTATCCCTCAACAAGCCCTGCCTCAGCAGCTGGTGAGCTCTCTACTGTGCCGCCTACAGATGCTAAAAATCTTGGAGTGCCCGCCATGAATATAAGTGCATATATAAAAACAGCCAGCATGAAATTGAAAAATGGCCCTGCAAAAACTATGGCAAAGCGTGCCTTAAGAGATTTATGGGCGAAAGACCTGTCTTTAAGCTCTTCTTCCACTTCTGATTCTAGGCTTTCACCATACATCTTAACAAAACCGCCAAGGGGTATTGCTGAAAGTGCATATTCCGTCTCGCCTACAGTTTTTGAAAAGAGTTTTGGCCCAAAACCTATGGAAAACTTCTCCACAAGCACACCGCTTCGCTTGGCAACAAGAAAGTGTCCAAGTTCATGTATAAAAATCAGTATCCCTAGTAATATTATTGCTGAAATAAAGCCCATTATTTATTCACTTCCCTCTTTAAAATCTCTTGAACCACATATCTTGTTTTTGTGTCAATCTCTATGACAGACTGAACTGACTGTGGTTCATTAAAATCGCATTTATTCAAAGCTTTTTCGATTATCTCTGAAATCTGAAGATAGGCTATTGTCTTGTTCATAAAAGCAGAAACAGCTATCTCGTTAGCCGCATTCATAACTATCATAGGAGCATTGCGATCCTTTTTCAATACCTCATAGGCAAGCTTTAAACAAGTGTACTTTTCAAGATCCGGTTTGTAAAAATTCAGCACTCCAACCGAAGACAGATCAAGGGGTTTCACACCGGAAACAATCCTTTCTGGATATGCCATTGAATATGATATAGGTGTCCGCATGTCCGGGTCGCCCATCTGTGCCAGCATGCTTCCATCCTTAAAAGTTATATATGAGTGAACTATGGACTCGGGGTGTATCACCAAACCCAGCATGGAAGGCTCAACATCAAAAAGAAATCTCGCCTCTATAAGCTCCAGCCCCTTATTCATCATTGTAGCACTATCTATAGTGACCTTGCTGCCCATAACCCAGTTTGGGTGTTTCAAAGCGTCATCAGGCTCCATAAGTTTAAGTGCGTCTACTGGTGTGTTTCTGAAAGCACCGCCGGAGGCTGTAAGAATTATTTTTTCAAGATGCTCCTTCTTCTGTCCCTGAAGGCACTGGAATATCGCTGAGTGCTCAGAATCCACAGGGATAACTCTGCTTCCAGTCTCTTTCGCCTTGTCCAGAAGAAGTCTGCCTGATGCTACAATGGATTCTTTATTTGCTAAAGCCAGGTCAATACCTCTGGAAACAACCTCATACGCCGGAACAATCCCAGCAGCGCCCACAGCAGCAAGAAGAACAATGTCCAGGTCTTCATTTCTGATGAGCTTCTTAAGGCCTTCCAGCCCTTTTAAAGCACCATCAGGCAATTCACTGCCTGTAGCGCATATATGGTCAGGTGAAAACTCTTCCGCCTGCTCCTTGAGCAATTTTACATTGTTATTACAACTAAGAAAACTTATATGATAATCATCACGATTCTGACGAATCACATCAAGAGCCTGGGTTCCAATGGAGCCGGTAGAACCTATGATGCCTATCTTTTTCGCCATGATCTAAACCATCACATAGATAACATACAGATAAAGTGCGGGCGCACCAAAAAGAAGTGAATCTACTCTGTCAAGCACACCGCCGTGACCGGGTATAAGGCTTCCGGAGTCTTTAACATTAGCACGTCTTTTAAACATGGACTCAACAAGGTCGCCTATCATCCCTGCAGTAACTACAAGAAAAGATGCAAATGCCACTTGGTAAAGTGAGTCGTCCATAAACAGATATGCGTATAGAACACCAGAGGAAACACCGCCGATATAAGCTGCAAATGCTCCTTCTATACTTTTTTTAGGGCTGATCTTCTCATAAAGCCTATGCTTGCCGTACCTGCATCCTATGTAATATGCACTGGTGTCACTCATCCAAATGATAACCACCAGAAGAAAGATGTAGTGCACTCCAGTCTTACGCAAAAGGATTATAAATGAAAACATTAGCGGTGCGTAAAGCACTGTCATAAGAGTGCTTCCTATCTGTATAAATGTATCTTCCAGAGGTTCTGTTGAAAAAAGTTTGAAAACCATAGAAAGACCGGCTGTAACAACAAGAGCAGCGGAAAATATGCTTACATCCCCTGTATATATGCTGTATGGCAAAAGCACCGAACCAAAAAAAGCAGGAAAGTATAATATTTTTATTCCTGCACTTTCCAGCATTGTCATATATTCTTTTGTGGAGATAAGTATTATCACCAGCACTGCCAGAAAAAAGATAATATTGTCGTAATATATTATAAGTGCAGCGATAAGCGGTATCGCTACAAGTGATGTTAGAACTCTCTGCGTTCTCTCACTCATCTTCGTCCGCCATCTGTTCATCAGTCATGCCAAACCTTCTTGCACGGCTTGAGTACTCAGCAAAAGCTTCGTCTATAATCTTTTTATCAAAATCAGGCCATAGTGTATCTGTGAAATAAAGCTCGCAGTATGCGGCTCGCCACAGCATGAAATTGCTGATGCGTATCTCGCCGCTGGAACGAATAAGCAGGTCTATGTCAGGCACTTCAGGATTATACATAAACTGCCCGAACTCGTCTCTCTCTATCTTCGTCAGCTCTATTTCGCCCTGAATAACCAGCTCTGCCATCTTTCTGGCAGCATCAACAATCTCGCTCCTGCCGCCGTATGATATGCAGAGGTTAAGAACCATCCCTGTGTTTTTTGAAAGTTTTTCAATAGACTGCTCAATAATTTCCCTGGTCTCATCCGGTAAAAGATGCGTTCTGCCGGAAACCAGAAGACGGACATTGTTTTTATCCATCTCTTCAACTTCTTTGTTCAGATACTCCTCAATCAGCTTCATCAGAAAACCCACTTCATCTTTCGGGCGAAGCCAGTTCTCCATTGAAAAAGCATATAAAGTAAGATATTTAACACCAATATCAGACGTGTACTGAACTATGTCATGGACAACATCAGCACCCTGTCTGTGTCCGAAAATACGGGCAAGATCACGTTTTTTTGCCCAACGGCCGTTGCCGTCCATAATTATTGCAAGGTGTTCAGGTATCTTTATTTCAGTCACTATATCTCCATGACCTCTTTCTCTTTGGCAGAAGTAACTTCATCCACTTTCGTGATAAAGTCGTTGGTAATTTCCTGCACCTGATCTACAAATTTCTTGGAATCATCTTCTGATATTTCTTTATCTTTTTCGAGTTTTTTAATCTTATCATTACCGTCACGACGTAGATTTCTTATAGCTACTTTGGCATCTTCTGCCATCTTTTTCACCATTTTAACAATCTCTTTTCTGCGCTCCTCAGTGAGCTGCGGAATAGGAATGCGTATGATTTTTCCATCGTTAGAAGGGTTGAAACCCATGCTTGAATTAAGTATAGCTTTTTCTATCGGCGGTATCATAGAAGGGTCCCAAGGTGAAATTGTAATAAGTCTTGGCTCTGGAGAGCTTAGTGTTGCAACAGCGTTCAAAGGTGTTGGTGCACCATAGTAGTCTACAGTTACATTGTCGAACATAGCAATAGAGGCCCTTCCTGTTCTTACAGCTTTCAGTTCATCCCTGTAGTGCTCAATGCTCTTATCCATTCTATCTTTCATCTCTTTAATAACTGAATTCGGCATGTTATCCCTCCACGATTGTTCCTACTTTTTCTCCGAGAACAACATTCTTCATGTTCCCTTTACAGAATATATCAAAAACTATTATTGGTATTTTGTTATCCATACACATTGAAATGGCTGTTGAGTCCATAACTTTCAGACCTTTGTTTATAACGTCCAGATAGCTTATAGTATCGAACTTGACAGCATTTTTATCTTTCATTGGATCCGAAGTGTATACACCGTCAACTTTGGTGGCTTTAAGTATCACCTCTGCGTTTATCTCTGTGCCCCGAAGTGTGGCTGCTGTGTCTGTTGTGAAATAAGGGTTTCCTGTTCCTGCTGCAAAGATGACCACTCTGGTTTTTTCCAGATGTCTCATGGCTCTTCTTCTGATGAAAGGTTCTGCTATCTGGCGCATCTCAATGGCTGTCTGAACTCTGGTGGGTATCCCCACCTTTTCCAGACCGTCCTGAAGTGCCAGAGAGTTTATAACAGTAGCAAGCATCCCCATGTAGTCGGCCTGCACCCTGTCCATCTTCTGGGCTGTACCCTGCATTCCTCTGAATATGTTGCCGCCTCCGACAACTATCCCTACCCTGACACCCAGTTCAACTACACTCTTTACTTCATTAACTATAAAGTTGGCAGTTTCGAAATCAATTCCATAATCTGATTTGCCCATCAGGGCTTCACCACTGAGTTTCAGCAGGATTGTCTTGTATGCAGATTTTGCCACCATTCACCTCTAAGAATTTATCCATATCCGGTCTCTTATGCATTTCCGGCATATCCTATAAATGCAACGAAACCTACGGCAAGCCTGTCGCTCTGCTTTCGCAGCTCCGGCTGCCGGGTCGCGCCGTGCGCTCCCCAATTTATCCATATCCGGTCTCTTATGCATTTCCGGAAAAACATCTGTATTAACACTTCAGATGTTTCTGTACCTGTCTTGACAAATAGCCTATAAATGCAACGAAACTAGCATCATATTATAATTCTTGTAATTATTACATGATTCATAGGTTTTTTCAATTTATAAGCTTGAAGAATCGTTCAAACCTGTCGTACTTCGGGTTCAAAAATCTAAACATCCTCAGTGGAAACTTCGCCCACACCGAGTTATATTTAGGGCTTTCAAGCGACCAGTATATCATGAACGCTTCCCCTTTTACCTTGCTTCCATCCACAAAACCCCAGAAACGGCTGTCGTAGCTGTTGTCTCTGTTGTCGCCCATGACAAAATATTTGCCTTCGGGAACGGTAAACTGTTCAAAATTGTCTTTATGGGTAAGCTCAGCCGGAAGCGGAACCTGTCCGTTAACTCTTTTATAAGGCTCATCAATAGCTTCACCGTTAACATATAAAACTTTATCCACAAGCTTCAAACTGTCGCCGGGTACTCCTACCACACGTTTGATAAAATCTTTCTGAGGCTCTAACGGATATTCGAAAATAACCACATCGCCTCTTTCAATGTCTCCGAACTTATATGCCAACCTGTTCAAAATAAGAAAGTCGCCTACTTTTAATGTGCTGTACATAGATTCGGATGGAATGGTATAAGTCTTGAGAAAAAAACCTTTGATCAGCATTGCAATAACAACTGCCACTACAAGTGAGTCAAAAAATCCGTCTTTCTTCTTCTTAGGCTTTCCCAGTTCAGTGTTTATATCAGTCATAATTAATCATCACCCAGTTTTAGTACAGCCATGAAAGCTTCCTGTGGAACCTCCACACTGCCTACATTTTTCATTCTCTTTTTGCCCGCCTTCTGCTTTTCCAGAAGCTTTTTCTTTCTGGTAATGTCTCCGCCATAGCATTTAGCAGTAACGTTCTTTCTAAAGGCCTTAACAGTGGTTCTTGCGAGGATTTTATTACCCAGTGCCGCCTGAATGGCCACATCATACATTTGCCTGTGTATAACCTCTTTCAGTTTTGCAGTAAGGTCTCTGCCAATGTAAAAAGCCTTATCTTTATGTACTATAACCGAAAGCGCATCAACTCTTTCGCCGTTCAGAAGTATTTCAAGTTTTACAAGAGCGCCCGGCATATACCCAGCAAATTCGTAATCAAAGGATGCATATCCCCTTGAGACAGATTTCAGTTTATCATAGAAATCCATCACTACCTCGTTCAGCGGCAGCTTATATTCCAGCATCACACGGGTCTCATTTATGTATTTCATGTTGGTCTGTATGCCTCTCCTTGCTACAAGAAGCTTCATAACAGGGCCTACAAATTCATCCGGCAGAATTATTGTGGATGCTATCACAGGTTCTTCAATCATCTCTATTTCGCCAACGTCAGGCATTCCGGCGGGATTATCGATCTCAATAATTTCGCCGTCCTTCTTTGTTATTATGAAAATAACAGTGGGCGCTGTGTTCACAAGGTTCAGTCCAAATTCCCGCTCCAGCCTCTCCTGAATGATCTCCATGTGGAGCAGACCGAGGAAACCGCATCGAAAACCAAAACCAAGCGCAAGAGAAGTTTCCGCCTCATAAGCGATAGAGCTGTCGTTCAGAGAAAGCTTTTCAAGAGCATCTCGCAAATCTTCATAATCACCAGAATCAACAGGGTAAAGACCGCTGAAAACAACATGCTTCACTTTTTTAAAACCTGGAAATGGCTTTAATGTGGGGCGTTTCGCTATTGTAATAGTGTCCCCTATGTTGATCTCTCTAATATCTTTTATTGATGCAGTGAGGAAACCGACCTCACCGCTTACAAGTTTTTCTGTTTTAGTAGGTTTTGGCAGGAAATAGCCCACTGTGTCTACAACCCTTTCTGACTTGTTAGACATGAACTGTATCTTGTCGCCGGCTTCAAGAACACCATCCACCATGCGCAAAAGAACTATAACCCCAAGATACTGGTCATACCAAGAATCTACAATCATAGCTTTAAGAGGTTCCGTATCTGAGCCGTCGGGAGCTGGAATGCGCTTTATTATGGCTTCAAGTATCTCTTTGGTTCCGGTGCCGTCCTTAGCGCTTGCAAGTATGGCATCAGATGCATCTATGCCCACTATCTCCTCTATCTCCAGTTTAACATTATCAGGGTCAGCAGAAGGGAGATCTATTTTGTTCAAAACAGGTATAAGCTCAAGATTCTGGTCAACAGCCATATATGCATTAGCAATGGTCTGTGCTTCCACGCCCTGAGCAGCATCTACAACAAGCAGAGCTCCGTCACAGGCGGCAAGCGAACGTGATACTTCGTAAGTAAAGTCAACGTGCCCGGGGGTGTCGATAAGATTCAGGATGTAATCCTTTCCATCGTCAGCCTTATATTTCAGTCGGATAGTCTGAGCTTTAACAGTGATACCCCTTTCTCGTTCGATATCCATACTGTCAAGAATCTGGTCACGCATCTGGCGTTTTTCCACTGCGAAAGTGGCTTCAATAAGCCTGTCTGCGATAGTTGATTTCCCATGATCTATGTGTGCAATAATGCTGAAATTTCGGATGTTACTCATATGTCCCCTTAACTTTAGGTTATCCGCTAAAAATACCTTATATCGGGTACAAAGTTCAAGAGGTTTCTTTTAGATATTAAAAAGAGGAGAGGCCTCCGGAAAGAGGCCCCTTTATTATTATGGCAGAGCCTTAAATTGCAGTGTCTGTCTGGGAGTTTCAAGCAGTCTGTTCCTCTCTCTCTGGTCAGTTATTTTATCATCATAATAAAAGACTACTATTTTATATTCCCCAGCAGGCTGTGGTATATAAAAATCAACAGAACCGTTTTTCTTTCTGCTGGTCTCATGCATAGAGCATCTGATAACTTTTCCATTGTTATGAGTTACACAAACCTGCTGCGCAATGAACCCGGGTAAATCAAAATAAACTTTAACAACGCCATCCTTAACAACACTATACTCACTCTTGTCTATCCTTATATAATTGCCGCCTTTAACCGCTGCTGTTTTTTTGTCTTTCTTAACATTTTCCGCAGGGTTAGCTACAGGGTTGCTGTTAACGGCAGAGCTGCTTTTAGTCATGACATAATCGCCAACGTTGCCCCTCACATCTGTCCATGCGCCCTTATATTTATCTTTCGCTGTCTCTGTGATGGTATATGTGGAGTAGTAACCGTTTCCTTTATCGTTATACATCATACTGATGACGCTTTTAGTTAATTTATAACATTTGCCTTGAAAAATATGATCACGATATGGTTTCACATACTTCCCCTCGAAGCTGCCGCCTTGTGCGTTAAACTTCATCTGAGCAGACAATGGGTTAGGATCAAGCTTGCCGTCAAGGTTTGTATCATAAAGCACATCGTAAACACCATTGATGGTACATGTGCCGGCAAAAACTGCCCCGCTTACCAAAAAATTCAATAATATTATAAGTAAAAGTCTCACTGCTACACCTCCGTGACACAACTTCATTAATAATAATATCATATTTTTATCTGAAAATGACGGGGCCTAATGAAAAGTTATTACTTGACCAGAGTATTAATATTAAAAAGCGGCTCCATGATAGACACCACTATAAAACCAACAACAAGTCCGATAAACATAATAAAAACTGGTTCAATGACGGATACAAATCTGGCAGTAAACTGATCTGTTTTTCTTGTGTAGTAGGTGTTTACCCTGTCTAGCAGGTCAGGCAGGTTTCCGCTTTTTTCACCTGTAGCAACAGCCGCAATGAAAAGCTCCGAAAATAACCCTGTCTCTGTAACACATTCTGAAAATTTTCGTCCGCCTTTAACACCTTCTGCGATCTCTTCCACTGCCTCTTTCACGTAAAAATTACCTATCCCCTCGCCAGTGTTTGCCAGTGCCTCCACAAGCGGAAGCCCCTCACGCAGCTGAAAGGATAAAACGTGTGCCATTCTCGAAACAGTAACATCACGCACAAAGCCTATTTTATAAAGTTTCTTGTCCATCCCAATCCTGAACCTACCTTTTGCACTGTAAAGCCTGCGCATGAAAACAGCAAAGATGAGCACTAAAAAGAAAACCAATACGCCATAATTCTGCAGAAAGTCCGCAGAGAACAGAAGTACTTTTGTAGAATTCGGAATGTCTGCCCCTGCTGATTTGAAGATACTCTCAAGCTTTGGCACAACAAAAGTAAGCATAAAACCCACAACTCCAAAACCAAGCATCATCACAACACTGGGGTATATCATGGCACTGGTGACCTTTTCGCCGGCTTTCCTCTTCTCTTCTTCTAAACGGGAGATGTCCAGCAAAACAGCGGAGAGCCTTCCCACCTTTTCAGATGTGCGTATAAGATGTATGTAAAGCTCTGTATATATCTTTTTATAAGGCATCATAGCTTCAGAAAAACGTTTACCAGAGCTAACCTTCTCTACCATATCCAGAAGTGATCTTTTAAGTTTTATGTCTTTTGTAGAATCAGCAGTAATCTTTAAAGCACGTGTAAGCTGGATACCGCTGGAAAGCAGAATAGAAAGCTGAAAGAAAACATCAGGCAATCCCTTCTTTTTGAATGAAAATGAAAACCTGTCACCCTTTTTCTTTGCAGAGGCCTGATGAATCTCTGCAACGAGAACCCCATCAGCGGACAGCTTGGCCAGTGCGGCATTTTTACCGGGAGCCTCAATGCTTCCTTTTGCCCTTTTTCCAGCTTTATCTATTCCGTCATAGCTAAATACCGGCATTACTCTGTTCCTGCTACTGCAATAATCTCATTAGGGGATGTGATCCCTTTTGTGACAAGTTCAAAACCATGGTACATTAACGATTTATAGCCTTTTTCTGATGCGGCTTTTGAAATGGCAGATGCATCTGCACGTTCATTTATAAGTTTGCGGAGACTGTCATCCACATTCAGCATTTCAAAAACACCCGTTCTGCCTGCAAATCCTGTATGCATGCATGAGCTGCACCCTTCTGTGGATGGTACATAATACTCATCCAGTTCAAATCCTGCACTGCGGAAAAAGTCTTTGACATATTCTTCTGCCGTGACCTTCTGTTTGCAGTGAGAACAAAGTTTTCTCACAAGTCTCTGCCCGATAACAGAAATAAGCGAGGAAGAGAGGAGGAATGGTTCAACATCCATATCCAGAAGTCTCGCAACCGCAGTTGGTGCATTGTTTGTGTGCAGAGTGGAGAGTACAAGGTGACCTGTGAGAGCAGCCTGAATAGCCGCATGGGCTGTTTCAGTGTCACGTATCTCACCTATAAGTATAATGTCAGGATCCTGCCTGAGAAATGACCTTACAGCACCTGCGAAAGTTATATCTACGGCTTTGTTCACCTGAACCTGAGTTATCTGTTCCATATGGTATTCTACAGGGTCTTCGATGGTCATGATGTTAGTGTCGTCACTTACCATCTCCTGAAGAGCAGCGTAAAGAGTTGTTGTTTTACCTGAACCTGTTGGACCTGTCACAAGGATGATGCCGTTTGGTCGTTTAATTACCTTGCGAAAAGACGGAACAAGGCTTTCCGGCAGTCCTGTGGTCTCTATGGTAACTAAGCTCTTAGATTTTTCCAGTATCCTCAAAACAGCCTTCTCGCCTGTTACAGAAGGTATTGTAGAAACCCTGATATCGACATCTCTATTTCCAATTTTCAGGTTAATGCGTCCGTCCTGAGCCTTTCTGGTCTCTGCCACGTCAAGGTCGGAGATAACCTTCAGCCTTGCTATAACAGATTCCTGAAGACTTTTTGGGTAATGTTTTATTGTTGTAAGTTTTCCGTCTATACGAAAACGGACAGCAAATTTGCCTGTGAGACCTTCAAAGTGAATATCTGAAGCGCCATTTTTTGCCGCCTGAATTATGGTCTGGTTCACCAGTCGAATGATCGGTGCATCGTCATAAGAGGCAGAAAGGATGTCTGAAACATCGTCCATATCCTCCATATCCCCTTCATATTCGTCTTCACGGGCGGATTCCAGAACTTCAAGCTCACTTAAAATAGACTGACGTTCAGTCTGTTTGAAATCAGCCTTAAAACCGGAGGAAAAGGCAAGGTGTCTGGCTTTGGAAAGCCCTGCCTGCCCGTCGTAGAGCAGACAGATTCCTTCTCCGTCTTTCACAGGGACAAAATCCCCCCTGTCGGGATATTTCAGATATATCTCAATAATCTTGTCGTAATCTATCATTTAAATTCTTTTCTAATCCTTTGGTCTACATCTTGTTTAAACTCAGCAGATTCTTTCTGTTTTTTCTCTGTAAGAGCCTTCGCCTGCTCTGCTGTGCGGATGATGTGTGTAGAGATAAATACCATCATATTTGTCTTTTCTGCGTTGCCGGCTTTTGTTTTGAACAGCCAGCCTAAGATAGGTATTCTGGAAAACCCAGGCACTGCTGAGTTATATTTCTCAGAATCATCCTTGAGCAAGCCGGATATTACCATTATTGACCCGTCCTGAAGTTTCACTTTTGTTTTTGTTGACCTTGTAAGAGTCACAGGGAGAGTCTCTGCACCAGCACTTGCGGTAACCTTTTTCACTTCCTGCTCTATCTGAAGAGTTACTGTATCGTTGGAGGATATTTGTGGAACTATCTTCAGTTTTACGCCCACATCTCTGTAGTCATATGACTGAACATTGTTGCCGTTTGAATCTACACGGTTATCGGTAACAAAAGGTCTGTTTTCACCTACGAAAACTTCTGCCTCTTCATTGTCAAGAGTCAGCAGCTGAGGGTTCGAGACAATATTTATACCGTTTGATGTTTTGATAAAGTTCGCAAGCAAGCCGAGAGTAGGAAAATTAAGTCCGTTAAAGTTAACGATATTCCCTAAAACACCTAAGTTAAACCCTCCGGCCAAAGCATTTGGGTTTGGAGCTCCGCCTGTGCCTCCATACATAAAATTCTGCAAATTCCCGCTTGAGTTTAAGTATCCAACCGTACCAGCTTCTGACGAGTTGCCTGCACCGGCAAGCCACTCAACACCAAAATCGCTTCCACTTTCCAGTGTTGTCTCCAGAATGAGTGCTTCCACATAGACCTGCTGTCTGGGTATATCAAGCTTTTTAATAAGGTCTTCCACTTTAGTGTAAAGGTCAGGGTCGCCAAATACTATGATGGAGTTTGTCGACTTGTCATATGCCACAGAAGATTTGGTAGTTGGCGCTTTTTTCCCTTTTTCCTGAGAGGAGTTTTCAACACCGGTAAGCTTATCCAGAACTTTCTGGATATCTTCTGCATTTGCATTGTTCAGATAAAAAACCTTGGGAGCGTTATGTGTCCCTGTCGTCTCTGTGTCTATTTGGGATATTATATATTTTATTTTTGCAAGATCGACTGCTTCCGAGGCTATTATGAGTGAGTTTGAGTAGGCATCAGCCACAATAACAGGTTCGCTGGAGATAAGAAGCTTCTTCTCAAGGTCGGCATACATCTTCTTAAGTGCGGTTTCCACACTTTCCGCAGATGCGTGCTCTATCTTCACAATATTCAGGTTAAAGCCTTCTGCCTTCAGCTCAAGCCTCTCCATAAGTGATTTGATCTTTGCAATACGCTCTATCCTGTCACGAACCACTACGCCGTTCAGCCCTTTCAGAACGTCTACAAATCCGGTTTTTGACTTTATTCTGGCAAGCGCAGTAACAAGAACCTTTACATCGTAATTTCTGGCAGTGAGAACGGTTGTTATAAGAGCATTTTCATCACCAGTGCCCTCAGAATCATCGATATCATTAATATCATTCTGTCTGACTATGGCAGTGAATGTCCCTCTGTCCACTAGCTCCAACCCGTTTGCGCGTAGCGCTGAAGAGAATATCTTCATAATGTCGCGGGAATTTATCTCTGACGAGGATTCGATGGTAATATTTCCTTTCACGTCCTTTTCATCATAAACGAAATTTTTCCCTGTAAACTCAGATACGAAGGTGACAAATTCTATCATCTCCATATTTCTGAAATTCACATTAACCGCAGCCATAGCAGAAGTGGCAAAAACCAGCATCAGCATTATTAGTGTAACTTTAATAAACTTCATCCTTCTATCTCCACATATAATGTCATTTTCTTTCCGGATCTTAGTATGTCAAGGCTGACTGCGCTTAGGTTTTCCGCGTTTTTCAGTGCATCAAAGAAAACCGTGGGGGATTCAAGCGATTTGCCGTTGAGTCTCATTATAACATCATTCCTCTGTACACCTATCTGTTTAAGGACAGAGGTGTTTGTCATCCTGCGCACCCTGTAGCCTTCAAAATTGCCATTTCTTTCAAAGGGAACAATGAGTACCGACTTGATAACGCTGTTAACATCTGAGAGTTTTTCTATAACATCTTTTCTGGATATTTTCAGCCTTTCTGTTGTTGGGGCACTGCTCTCATTTATCTTTATGGCAGATTTTTTCGGTCCGCCGCTTTTGCTTTCATCTTTCAAAAGAAGCTTGTATCTTTCGCCCCCTTTAGTGATGACAGCATAGAAAGACCCTACCTCCACCAGCATAAGACCTTCATTCTCTTCCAGCAGATTTAGAATATAATTCTTATCTTTATATTGTAAAACAGCTATAGATTCATCATCTCCTGTTACAGTGCCTATAAGCTTTCCGTCAAAACCCGGATCGGAAGCTGCCGCAGCGGGAGCGTTATTTGAAACAGCAGGTTCACTCAGGGTCTCCTGTGTAACCATAGCACCGAAAATGTTCTTAGTCAGGATAAGCTCTGTGTCGGGGAGTACCGGCGCAGATTCTTTTGCCTTCACAGGTAGATTATAAGAGCTAGGCGTGTCAGCGGATGTCTTCATTGAAAGCCACCCAGT
Source organism: Denitrovibrio sp. (assembly GCA_002869145.1). Lineage (GTDB taxonomy): Bacteria > Chrysiogenota > Deferribacteres > Deferribacterales > Geovibrionaceae > Denitrovibrio. The sequence continues at coordinate 50,526 of PKTM01000020.1, read as the reverse complement.
AACAGCCCAGGCCAGACTGAATGCTATTAGAACCGGATATATTAAATAGATATAGTTATTTAGTTTCATCTCACCAGATACCATGAATTTGTATTTTTTCAAACAATAAAAACATTAACATTATATACTGCATGAAGAAATATAGGATACACTAATTTTCCTGTTTTGTCATATATAAAGCCAAAGGCAATGGAAGGAAAAAACACCAGTAAGGAGTGGGACACTCCCCAGAATGGAATATGCACAAGCAAAAAAACCAGTGAAGTGAAAATATTTCCTTTGCTAAGAACCGGAGTTTTTATAAAGAGGTGCTTTCTGCCGTTTTTTCTCAGCCAATCGTTAACATGATCCTGCAAGACTCCTCTGAAAAAAAGTTCCTCCGCAAGCGGTGCAAAAATGATGTATGTAAACACATCCCCCGCAGATGGTGGGAAAAACTCACCACGCTGCATTCGGATAATAAACCAGACAATACCGGCAGCTACCAAAACCACCATAGCAAGCATGTCAGACCTGTTTTTATCAGTCATCACGGTGTCTCCTTCACAGGAAACAACATACTATTTTTTTTCAGATATCGCCAGACTAACTCTTGTCTTAAACTGTATTGTCAAATATAATCGCATTAAAATTAATTTACGGAGAAGATACAGTGGGAAACAGAAAAGGATTTACCATTATAGAAATACTTGTTGTTATTGTAATACTTGGAATACTGGGCACACTTCTTGTCCCAAAATTCCTTGATAAACCTGACGAGGCAAGAGTCACCAAAGCGACTCTTGACATGAAGGCTATAGAGTCTGCACTGAAAATATATAAGCTTGAAAACGGTTTTTACCCAACCACAGATCAGGGGCTCAAAGCACTTGTGGAAAAATCTGATACACAGCCGGTTCCGAAGAATTTTAAAAAAGGCGGCTATCTGGAACAGTCAAGCATGCTTGACCCTTGGGATAACGAATACATTTACAGAAGCCCTGGCGATGATGACAGAGATTACGAAATAATATCCTATGGCGCAGATGGTCAGGAGGGCGGCGAGGATTTTAACGCAGACATCAAAAGCTTTGAATAATACCTACAGAAAAAAGGGTTTTACCCTTATAGAGATCCTTATTGTGCTCATTATAGTGGGGCTTGGTTTTATGACCATAGCTCCGCGTTTTGCTGAAAACACAATACTATCAGACAAGACGGAAGTTTTATTTCAGGAAATTATAGAAAACCATCTAAAAGAAGCGAGTGAGCTTAACGTGCAGGTGTTCATCACTCTGTCTAAAGGTTCATACACAGTGCAGATGAGCAATGGGGACAAAGCTTCACTTCCGGCGGGCACTCTGCAGGATGCCTTCATAAACGATGAAAGAACCGGCGGTTCTTTAAATATATATTTTTATCCTGACGGTATATTCGATCAATTCGTTCTAAAATTCTCAGATGGCACAGAGCTCGAATCATACCCCGCTCTTTTAAAAGTGGTGCGAAGATGAAAAAAGGGTTTACACTTCTGGAAGTGCTTATAGCACTGGCGGTTCTTTCTATAAGCATGCTTGGGGTTTACAGGCTGTCTGCTATATCTGTGGACACATCTGCTTATGCACTTCAAAAGACCATAGTAGTAGAATCCGGCTACCAGCGGGTACTTGAAATAATAAATTACCCCGGCAAAGTTTTTAAAGAAAACGGCAAAAATGCACTGGGGTATGAAGTAAACTACAAATCATCACAGCAGCCCACACTTTTTCCAGGTGTGGAGGAGATCACACTGACAGCGGAATACGATGGAGTGGAAAGCAGTTATGTTTACTATGAAAGAGACTGAGAAGGGGTTTACCCTGCTTGAGCTTCTCATAGCTCTCACACTTTCTGCCATAGTCCTCACAGGTGTGTATACAACGCTTGATGCCCTTTTGAACACTAAAGCAATCACAGAGAAAAGCTACTACAACAACTCGCTACTGCTTTCAGCTAGGAAGGTTATAAAACCTTACATACTTCAGATGTATAAAGATTCACTGAATATAAATAAAGAGGGGGATAACGATACTCTCTCTGTAAGAACTAACAACAGCATAAAAATGGAGAAGGCTTTCCCTGTTGTTGTCAAATATTACGTGGAAAACGGATATCTCATCCGTGAGGAAAGCTCTGACGCCCATCAGTACGAGTGGAAGATTTATCTGCTGCCGAATGTTTCAGATTTCAAAATACAGGCTCACAACGGATACAGGTTTACAGATGACTTCGACGAGATGGACACTATTATAAAAGTCTCTTTTAATGTGAACGAACATTCGCTTGTTTTCATAGCCGGAAGCGGGCAGCTAAGCAAAACAACCGATTACAAAGGTGAGAAATGGAATTAAATAAAAAGGGATCGGTACTGATCTTTGTCCTTATATTTATTGCCTTTGCCGCCTCCACTGTTTTGCTCATACACGAAAGAAGTATAAAAAGTATCGAGGAATCTTCTGGAGATTTCCTAGAGAATCAGGCGCACATATACGCCATGACGGCACTTTCCGCTATGGTAGAAGTGCTCAAAGATGACGACAGCATTTATGATTCCCGCATGGATAGCTGGACTTTAATCCCTGTTGTGGAAGTTCCCTATGGATTTGTTTCTGTGGATATTATACCCCTAAGCGGGAAGATAGCCCTGAACGGACTTGCATCTAAAGATGAGGCTATTGCAGCCAGATATATGGCTGCCTGTGAAACCATAGCCACAGAGATGGAAGCTGATTCACTGGAGTGTGCAGTGATAAAAGACTACATAGACAGTGACACAACAGTAACTGCCGGCGGCGAAGAGGGTGCACTGTATGAATATAACGGGGCAGAGTTCCGGACAAAAAACGCGCCTTTAAGCTCACTTTTTGAGCTTCGGATACTGATGAACAACTACGAGGAGTTTGCAAAAGTGAAAGACTACTTCACCGTATACTCCCCTGATGACACACTAAACATAAATTTTGCTAGCAAGCTCGCCATAGAAGCTTTTCTGCCTGAAATATCACAGGTCGCACAGGACATAGAAAGCTACAGCAAAACAAAAGAATACAAGGATCCTTCAAACATACAGGAAGCTGCTTATCTGGAAGAGGAAGTATATCTGAAAGTACTCCCCTTGATTTCTGTAAAAAGCTCTTTATTTTACGTAAAGACTGAAGTAACCTTGAACGATGAACCGAGATACTATCATGCCTTAGTAAAAAAAGACGGGGCATCATCGCAAGTAGTTAATTTTACGGCAGGACTTAATGGACACTACTATTAAACAATTGCTGATTTTTGAAGATTCGCAGTTTTATTCACTCACACATGCCGGAAGGCATAAACTGGAAGAAGAAGAGCTAAAAAACATAAAGCCGGGCTTTGTGCTTATGCTCTCTGATTCTGAGCTTTTTTACACCACAATGGAGTTCCCGGATGCGCCAAAGCGCAAGCTGAATCTTTTCATAGGTAATTATCTTATGGGAAGTTTTCCTCAGCAGCTTTGTGAAAAATTCTGCTATCTTCTGAAAAATGATAAGATTCTCATAGGTATCTTTAACGCAGAATTCGCTGAAAACTACCATCAGTATGAGACTGTTTTCGCTAAAGCGTCCTACATAAGCTCCCCTCTGGCATCAGTTTACAGTAAAATGGACACCTTCACATACATGGCAGACGGTTCAGGGATCACCATAGAAGACGGTTTGATCTCTAATACTGATGAAGTGGCAGAAGCTGTGGAGCCTGACTGGGAACCAAACCCAAACGCTAAGCTCACGCTCCCTTTTGTGAAAAACAAAAACACCTCCTTAGATGGATTCAAACTGCCTGCGGCAGTGCTCATTGCTTGCTATCTTATATTCATTGCCGGGGATTACTTCCGCATGAAAAGTCATACTGAAAAGCTAAATAATGCCAAAGCAGCTCTTGAAAGTTTATATGCAAGTGTCTGAGCAGCAAAAAGCAAAGACCCATATGGCAAACTGCTTGCCTTAGCCGGCGGTTCCTCAGAGGGCAACGTAAAATACAAGACACTTTTTGTTCTGGAGACTGTCAGCAAAGCGTATAACTCCAACATAACAGCTGACATACTTGAGATAAAAAGCAACAACGTCACCTGTCAGGGTACTTCAACTGACTACACTTTTCTGGAGGAGTTCACCAAAGAGCTCACAGCACAAACAGGTAAAGAAGCGCAGATAGTCGACACTGTTCAGAAAGAAGACTGCATTGGCTTTACCGTGAGGTTCGAAATATGAACAGACAAAAAATAATGACAATAGCCATTGCGGCCGGTGCAATCTTTTTAGTGTTCTACTGGACACATCTCGCTTTCAACTCAAAGATAAACAGTGCAAAAAGCGAACTGAAAGCAGTGGAAGCAAATATAGAAAAGGCTGGAAAGCTTATAGCAGAGATAAAAACAACTGGCGGAAACAAAACTCAGCAGGTTAAATCAGGGTTGCTTTCATTCCTTCAAACCAACGCTGAACGTGAAGGTCTCGGTTCAAAAATAACCAGCATAAAACCAAAAACTGTTCCATGTGCTCAGGAAGCAGCAGCAATACGCCTTGACGGACTGACCTATAACGAGATGGTCAGCTTCCTTAGAAATATAGAAAGATTCGGAAATCTTGTATCGAGTAATATTAAAATCAGCAAACGTTTCGATGACGAACAGTACCTGAATCTGGTAATGGATATTATAAAACAATGAAGAAAAAGCTTCTGATAAGCACCGCAGCTTTCGCTATTTTATTTATCTTCTTCTTCTGGATGATGTTTCCTTACGGAAATATCGTGAAAATGGGCATTTCAAGAGCGGCAAAAGATGCCGGCATAAATATAAGCTACGACTTAGTTGATTCTGGACCATTCTCTACAAAATTCAGCGATCTTGAGGTTAACGGCGTGACGGTAGGTGACCTAACTGCATCATACTCCCCCATATCTCTGCTCACCAGAAACATATCTATCAGTTCGAAAGGGCTTATAACATGCGAGGCGGAGATATCACCGTCTAATGTTGAATTCACAGCACAGATCAGCCCTGAAATTATAAACTCCTACGCAAAAGGGAAGGCGTTACTATCATCACCCCTTGCTGTAGAAGGCACAGGCAACCCGCAGGGAAATACTGCTCTTATAAAAGCATCCACAGACAAAATAGAGGTGGAATCACCTATAGGTATGCTCCCTTTTGAAAAGATGAACGCAGAAATCTCCATAAAAGGGTATGACATAACCATAAACAAACTCACATCAAACTACGATATGAACCTTGACCTGAAAGGTGTTCTGAAAATAAATAATAAAAACATGGAAAGCTCTGTGGTGAATATAAACGGGACAGCAGACGTTTTTGGTCAGAAGAAAAATATGAAGATTATCGGCAGATTCAGCAATTTACAAACATCAATCAACTAGCGGCTCAAAGTAATAATAGACATCTTCATCGATAACCCTTTTCAGCATAATAGCCTTTTCTGACTGGTTCACTATCTCTGCAAATCTATATATTTCACTACCGTCTGGTGTCTTCAGCGCTCCTTTTTCGAAGTCGAATCTGTGGTCACAGTTCGCAGGCATTTCTGCTGCTTTCTTCTCAGCACCTTTTGCACTGATATATTTCACCGAACCATCCAGATCGGTAAAGTAAGCGAGCCCTTCGTTCAGACAGAGTTTCTTACTGGAACTTCTGAAAAGTACTGCCTTCTTATATGTTCGTTCCACATCCACAAAATTAACAACACCTTCGTCAATAAGAAAGATGAGCACATCCCTGACAAGACCTTGCTGACCATCCACAGGCGACCTGTAGGCTATGTCCAAGCCATAAACATACTTGTCACAAAATAACCTGCCGTTTCTCTTCAAAAAGAAACAGCCTTCTTTAGCCTGTATCTTTTCTGCAAGCTCAAGTTTACCACTCACAAAATTTGCCGCAAGCCTCATAAGCTCATTTTCAGCGTTCAGTATGTATACGTTATTGTCCTCGAAATACGCCTCTTTAATGTCTATGCTCTCGGGATAAATGGCTGAGAATTTTACTGTGACAGTGTTCATCAGCGCTACCTTTCCGTTTTCATTGGCAAACATCACGCTGTTTCCGGAAATGTCACCAATCCGCACAGCACCCAAAAAATTACCAGACTGAAGCTTTCTAGTGTGTCTGCTGTCAAAAAGCTCAAAACCATATGGAGTGAACTCCAGCATATATTTATCAGAGAGAGAAAAGCCTTTCCCTTTAGAGCTTGTCTCGTAAATGATGCCGCACTTAACAACATCCAGCAAATACGCCGTTTCTGAGCCTGTTACAACCGCAAGACCGTCCTCAAGCCGAACAGAAAGGTAGTTATCTTCAGCTATGCTTATGTATGGGCAGTCTATATGGTTGGTCTCCAGCCTGTCTTTTTTAAGAAGGACAAGTATGCCGCCGTCATAGTCCAGATCTTCAACATCTGTTGCTATCTGTTTCACTGTAGGCTCTTTTGAAAACCTGATAACTGAAGCCAGCGTTATGTCTGATTCGGGCATATCTTTTTCAAAATCAGAAGGGATCTCGCCTTGGGTCAGCCCCTGTTTTATCTGCATACTGACCAACTGCTCCTGCAGCTTTTCTTTATATTCTAAGTTGTCACTTGTTGTTGCACATGAGGTCATAAAAAGAAGAAGCAGTACCGCATTGGTCAGCTTGAAAAAACGTATGATCTTCGCCTTCTTTTTCAGCCTGGGATACACCTTCATTATGAGTTCCTTCTTCTCTGCATCAGAAATTTCAACCGTATTATGCTTTTCAGAAACCAACGAAACGGACCTCTCTTTCAAGATGTACTCCGGTCTCTTTTTTGACCGTCTCCTGAACATAGTTTATCAGCTTGTAAATATCTGCCGATTTTGCATTGCCTGTGTTTATTATAAAATTAGCATGTTTTTCTGAAACCTGCGCCTGTCCAATTTTAAAACCTTTCAAACCGCACTGCTCTATAAGTGCGCCAGCATAGCCGCCTTCTGGCCTTTTGAAAACAGAACCGCATGAAGGACTTTCCAGCGGCTGCTTCTCTGTTCTCGCTTTCAGGATTTCGCCACGTTTTCGCAGCAGATCTTCGGAATTTCCCTCTTTCAGTTTCAGTTTCAGCCATGTAACGATACCATTTATGTTTTCCGCTCTTCTGTAGCCAAAGCCAGCATCTTCGGCATTGATTATCTGCTCCCTGCCATCCAGCCCGCAAACACCAACAGCTTCAGCGACATCTTTTATCTCAGTGCCGAAAGCGCCTGCATTCATACAAACAGCGCCTCCAACTGACCCCGGGATACCGGACATGCCCTCGATACCTTCGAGGTTATTTTTTATGCAGGTCATAATGACCTTGTCCAGCAGCTCTCCGGCGCCTGCATAGACATTCAGCCCGTCTATCTCAACAAAACGGTTTAGGCATCTTGTGGAGAGCACCAGCCCCTTTATCTTTTTATCCGCTATCAGCACATTGTATCCTGTGCCTAATATGGTGAGCGGGAGGCTGTTGTCTGAGGCAAATTTAAGGGCAACTTTCAGGTCAAAAATTTCTTCGGGGCAACAGAAAAGCTCTGCTTTCCCACCTGTTTTATAGCTGCAATAATTTTTCAGACTTACATCTTTTTCAATCATTTTTACTTATCTTTGTACCTTTCAATGCGTTTTTACATTCGCAAACACGATTTTCCGTATAATACACAGGTATCATGCTTATTATATTTTTTAGTCTTTCCATAGATTTTGACATCTCAGCAACAACCTCATCAGTGGTTAGCTTGCTGTCAGTGGTTCCCGCAGCATAATTTGTTATCAAGCTCATGTTGACATAACAAAGTTCACTCTCTCTAGCCAGCACACACTCGGGAAAAAGTGTCATACCCACAAGGTCAGCGCCCCAGCGGTCAAAAGCCTTTATCTCTGCACCGGTCTCCAGTCTGGGACCGTTTGTGCAGATATATGTGCCGCTTGTGAAAACATCCTCGTCAGCAGAAGCTGCAGCATTTTCCAAAACCCCTCTCATTATAGGGCAGAAGGGTTCAGTGATATCTATATGATGAATAAGTCCGCCGTCGAAGTATGTACCTTTACGACCAGAGGTCATGTCTATGCCGTCATCAGGGATTATTATGTCTCCCGGTTTATATGAGCTGTTTATCCCGCCTGTGGCAGTTATCGAAATTATGTGATTTATTCCCAGTTCTTTGAAGCCTGCAATGTTAGCTTTATAGTTAACTTTGTGGGGCGGTATGGAATGTTTTCTGCCGTGTCTGTTCAGGAAGTAAAAGCTTACGCCCTTGTACTCAAAAACTCTGTAGCTATCTGAAGGTTCGCCGTATTTGGTCTGTACAGGAACCTCCTGAACAAAATCAAAACCTTCAATATCGTATAGTCCGCTTCCGCCGATAATACCGAGCTTTTTCATGACTTCTCCAGCACTACCTTCCGGTCACAAGTATCTGCTATTGTTTCGTCGTGGCTCACAATGAGCACAGTAAGGCCATCTTTTTTCATCAGGTCAAACATGTCGATGATCTCGTCACTGTTCTTCCTGTCAAGGCTGCCCGTTGGCTCGTCCGCCAATATCATTCTAGGCCCGTTCATAAGGGCTCTGGCTATCGCTGTGCGCTGCTGCTCTCCTCCTGAAAGCTCTGTGGGGAAGTGCTGCGCCCTGTCAGAAAGTCCTACTCTTTCAAGCAGTGTCTTCGCTTTCTCTTCAGCTTCTGATCTGTTCACGCCAGCTATAAGAGCGGGTATCATAACGTTTTCCAAAGCGGTGAAATCCTCAAGAAGATAATGAAACTGAAAGACAAAACAGACTGAGTTGTTCCTGTACTTGTCGAGCATTTTCCCTTTTTTCTCGAAAACATTTTCTCCATCGAAAACAACAGTACCGCTGTCTGGTTTGTCCAGCCCGCCTATTATCTGAAGCAGGGTGGATTTTCCTGCACCGGAGGGCCCCACGATGGCAACACGTTCGCCGCTTTTTACACTCATGGAAAAATTCTCTAAAACATTAAGGGTATAGCTCCCTTTTTTAAAAGATTTATTAAGATTTACTATTTCAAGCAATTTTCAGTCCTTGTCTGTATTTGATGAGTATATTCATGTCTGATTCTAATATAAAATCACACAAAAATCACAGGTTTTCGATAAAAGATTTTTTTAGAATGAACTAAGCTCTTTTAGAGACTGTTTGAAGAGTTCCTCGAATGAAGATTCAGCCTTATACACTTTATTTACAGCTTTCTGGCAGTCTGCACGTGTGTAGCCCATGTTTAGCAGTGCGCTCACCACGTCGTCAGCACCAGTAGATGCGGCGCCATCAGTTTCGCTTACAGATATCTGTCCGAACTTGTCTTTCAGCTCTACAACAATGCGCTCAGCCGTCTTTTTACCTATTCCAGGTATGGTTGATATCAGCCCGACTTCGCTGTTCATCACAGCGTTCATAAATTTATTAACATCCATGCCAGAAAGTATTGCCAGAGCCAGTTTCGGCCCCACTTTTGATATTGTAATAAGAAGAAGATAGAGTCTCTTCTCTTCCATTTTTGAAAACCCGTAAAGATAGACACCATCATCTCGCATTACAAAATGAGTGTACACATGTGCATCTTTTCCGGTTTCAGGAAGCTGCTGATATGTGCTTGCGGAGATATTCATCTCAAGGGCTATACTGCCTGTGTCTATGACAGCCTTGTCTGGTGATTTTTCTATTAGTGTTCCGCGTATGCTGTAAATCATATCAAACTCCTAGAAATTCAAACGGCCTGTCAGATTAAAACCTAAGCATATCCCGCATGCAAGAGCATCTGTTACGTCTGCCGGAACATTGCCCATTTTTTTATTCAGCAGAACTTCCACCATTTTTTTAACCTGCTGTTTGTCCGCCTTGCCGTAACCGACAACAGCTTTTTTTATCTGAAGTGCGGTGAATTCACTCACCTTCATATTTTCGCTAAGGAGGGTCGCTATTATTGCGCCTCTGGTCTGTCCAAGCAGCATGGCGCTTTTCACATTCACAGAGTAAAACACGTCTTCCACTGCCGCCACAGATGGTTTGTATTCAGCTACAGCGTCACGGATGCCTTCGCATATAGTGCCCAGTCTTTCCGGCAGAGACGCCTTTGCATCTGTACGGACCACAGCGTGGGCAACGTATTCGACCTTGCCCGGCCAAACCTGCACAATGCCTATGCCTGTGCACTGCAATCCGGGGTCAACGCCCATTACTATTGCAGGCAATTAGTCCTCCAAAGAAGCCATAGCGTCGTCGTCAGCCTCGAAGTTAGAAAATACTTCCTGCACATAGTCCAGATCCTCAAGAGCTTCTGTAATATTAAAAAGCTGTTTAAGGTCAGAGCCTTCAATAGGAACATTATTGGTTGGTTTCATAGTGACTTCGCAATAGCTCATCTCAAGCCCTTTTTCTTCAATGACACCTTTCACAGTGAAATATTCTGACGGTTCTGTAACCACCTGAAAAACATCACCTTCGTCAAGCACATCCTCTGCACAGGCCTCTAGAGCCAGATCCATAAGTGATTCTTCATCTATAACTTCTTTGCTGATCTCTATCAGACCTTTGTTTTCGAATATCCATGCAACACAGCCCGGCTCGCCCATATTTCCGCCTTTTTTGCTCATTGTGCTGCGCACTTCTGCGACTGTCCTGTTTTTGTTGTCAGTAAGCGCCTTAACAAGTATGGCTACTCCGCCCGGCCCATAACCTTCATATACAACATCTTCGAAAACCGCATCGCTGCCTTCGCCTGTACCTTTCTTGATAGCACGTTCTACATTATCTTTCGGTAAGTTTGCCGCTTTTGCCTTATCAAGCGCAAGCCTCAGCCTGGGGTTCATCTCCGGGTCACCGCCGCCTATTTTTGCTGCAACGGTAAGCTCTTTTGCCACTTTAGTGAAAGCCTTACCTTTCTTTGCATCCTGCGCCGCTTTGCGGTGCTTAATGTTGGCCCATTTACTGTGTCCAGCCATCATTATCCTCCAAAATCTATTCTAACCTTTATGTCTGATTATTCTTGAATCGGATGGTGATTATACGGAAATTCCCGCTAATGTGCAAATATATTCTGGTTATGCCAGTTCAATATATATGTGCTCAGATAAAAAAAGGCGGGTTGTTAACCCGCCTTATGTTTATTGTACTGCTCAGACTATTGTCTTATTTTGAATCTGCTGACCAGAGCCTGCAGTTCGCTAGCCAGATGGCTAAGCTGCTCTACAGCTTCTGCAGTCTCCTGAGATGCTATGGAGTTCTCTCCGGAAATTCTGGAGATGTTCTCTATGCTCTGCGCCATCATCTCAGTGGCAGATGCCTGCTCGTCAGTGGCTCTTGCTATCATGGCTACTTCGTTGGAAACTGTATCCACGTTCACCTTGATAACGTCGAGTGCTGATTTAGCCTCTTCCGCTTTTTTGGTTCCCTGCTCTACCTGCTCAACACCTTCATGCATTCCCATAACGGCGCCGCCTGTATCAGCCTGAATCATCTGGATCATCTCAGCGATCTCCTGAGTGGCTTTTACAGTTTTTTCAGCAAGTTTACGAACTTCATCTGCAACCACAGCAAAACCACGTCCATGCTCACCCGCTCTCGCAGCTTCAATAGCGGCGTTCAGAGCCAGAAGATTGGTCTGGTCTGCAATGTCGTCGATCACCTGAATGATCTGACCGATTTGCTCTGAGGATTCTCCGAGCTTACGTACGGTTTGTGCAGATTCTGAAACTGTCGCAGCGATGCGCTCCATCATATTTCTGGTCTCTTCAACCAGCTCATGACCTTTATCAACAGAGTGGCTCGCCTCTTCTGCACTGTTGGAGACGTTTGCAGCATTCTGGGCAACTTCCACAACAGTGGAATTAACCTCTTCCACAGCTGAAGCGGTGGCTGCTGTTTGTTCTGACTGATCCTGCGCTCCAGAGGCTATGGTTTCAGCGTTGCTTGAAAGCTCAGCTGATGTAGATGCAAGAGACGCTATCGAATCAACGACAACACTCATGGCATCATTCACATCATTCACCATTTTATTCATAGATTTGGCAAGATCGCCCACCTCGTCTGATGAGTCATCTTTCACCTGAATACTAAAGTCACCAGCGGCAACCTGATTCAGCATTTCGCCCATATAGGTCAAACGTTTGAATATGAATTTATTGTTTATTGTTACAAGCACGATAAGTATAACTGCACCTACACCAAAGAAAATTAATGCAGAAACGCCTAAGCTCTTGTAAATAGCGGCATAAACAGGGCCTGTAGGCAGGAATATCTCAAAAGCTCCGTGAAGCTCACCTGCTCTCCAGTTCTCCATCTTTACGCCTGTCGGGTCAAGCCCCTCGTCGTTGCCCCATCTTTCCATAGATGTCGCTGGGTCACCATGACAAAGCTCACACATAGCAGAAAGCCTGACAGCTTTATAATATCTTATCTGCTCTCCTGCATCGTCGTGGATAACAAGCTCCGGAGTTTTATTTCCGCCTTTATCAAGACTTTTGAGTTGTTTCAAAGCATCAAGATCTATAGCATCTGGTTTGTTTTTAGGATTTCTGGGAGAAACCTTCGGCACTTTAAATTTAAGGCCGGCCTCATCTGATTTAAGCTCCATAACCTTCATAGCACCTACTATATGTACGGTTAAAAGAAGCTTATCTAGATCATTTTTAACAGCCTCAGTGTCGTAAATTTCGTTTTCAAGGCTTATGCCCATATATTCTCTTACGCCTTCAGCCGCCAGAACAAAACTCCTGGCTTTTGAGATCTCAGCATCAAAATAGTCTTCTTTCAGTTGGAAGAAATTAACAACAAATAAAAGTCCCATTCCGATTAAAACTGTGATTGCCACAAAAAGTGTAATCTTTACATTAAGCTTCATCGTTACCCCACTTTATAGACATGTGTATACATCTATTTGTAATATTATACTTATTTCTTATAATAATAAATACTAATTATACCCCTTTATCAGAATTCATCGATTCTCTGGACTCTTTGCGTGTAATATATTTATTAAGTGCATCAAGATATGCCTTAGCACTGGCTACAACAACATCAGTATCAGAGCCGCGCCCTCTAATGTCATAACCGGACGAATCAAACTCTGAGGAGAGTGTAACCTCGCCCACAGCATCTTTTCCTGCTGTAAGAGCTTTGATATTATAGCTTTTCAGCCTTCCGCTTATACCTGCTATACGCTCTATAACCTTCATACAAGCGTCGACAGGTCCGTCTCCGGTAGAGGCGTCCACCATGACATTCCCATCTTTGTCTTCAAGTTTTACGGTTGCAGTAGGTATTGCTGTATCTCCGCTAAGGATGTTTACTGATTTCATGATGTATGTTTCCTGATAGTCCTTTGACTGGTTCAGGATTATAGCTTCGATATCTTCGTCAAAGACCTCTTTCTTTTTATCTGCAAGCACTTTAAACTCTTCGAATGCTTTCTGTATAGCATCCTGTTCAACAGCAAAACCCAGGTCTTTTATCCTTTCGACAAAAGCGTGACGGCCGGAGTGTTTCCCAAGCACAAGGCTTGTTGAAGGGTAACCCACGCTTTCAGGAGTCATTATCTCGTATGTTATGCGATTCTTCAGCATTCCGTCCTGATGTATACCAGCTTCGTGTGCAAAAGCGTTTTTGCCAACTATGGCTTTGTTCGGCTGAACACCAACACCAGTTATGCTTGTGAGCAGTTTGGAAGCACGGTATATTTCGTTTGTTTTAACACCAATTTCGATATCGTCGAACAGGTCCTTGCGAACATTAAGTCCCATTACAACCTCTTCCAGCGAGCAGTTTCCCGCACGCTCACCAATACCGTTAATAGTACATTCCACCTGAGATGCACCAGCGTTAACAGACATAAGTGAATTTGCAACGGCAAGCCCAAGATCGTTATGACAATGCACAGAAATCCGTGCTTTATCCACATTTGGCACTTTGTTTATTATAGTGGATATAACCTTGTCTATCTCAAAAGGCATTGTGTAGCCTACGGTGTCCGGCAGGTTAACTGTGCTTGCACCCGCAGCTATAACAGCCTCAACAACCTGACAGAGAAAATCCACATCACTTCTCAGTGCATCCTCTGCACTGAACTCTACGTCGTCGCAGAGGTTTCTGGCAAATTTAACTGCATTCACAGCAATTTCGAGAGCTTCCTCTCTGCTTTTTTTCAATTTATGCTTCAGGTGTATGTCACTAGTAGCAATGAACGTATGGATGCGAGGTCTCACAGCATGCTTCAGAGCATCCCAACCCACTGATATATCTTTTTCGTTAGCACGGCAAAGCCCTGCCACACCTGTGTTTTTTATCATCTTTGATACTTTTGTAACAGCCTCGAAATCACCCGGAGAAGAGATAGGGAAACCCGCCTCCATTACATCTACGCCCAATCTTTCAAGCTGAAGTGCCATCTGTAATTTTTCGTCTGTATTCATGGAAAAACCGGGAGCCTGTTCACCGTCTCTTAATGTTGTGTCAAAAATAATCACTTTTTTCTTGGACATTGCAAATTCCTCCATCGTTTTAATATTATCAATTTATTCACATTTTTTCTTCTACTTTTTTCGTCTTTTGTAAAGTTTTTTCAATTACTGCCAAAAGATACAGCCGAAAACCGACTAAGCTGTTTTATTTTCACTCACTCTTATAACTAACCTAGGTTTAGCATCTATTTATCCCCCTCTGTCTTTATGTATTTGCCTAAAAATGGTTAAAAAAAAACCTCAGCCCTAAGGCTGAGGTTTTAGCTTTTATTTATAATTTTCTCCTGACCAGCAGGTTTTTTTCTTATAAATGTTCTTCGCTGTTTGTTACCTCTTCTGCCTTTTTAGACTTCTTTAAGCGAACATAAGCTAGATATAGCAAACCGCTTAGAGCGTATCCGGTGGCTAGGAGAAATAGGAAAAGCTCTGGATAGAGACCAAGAACAAAGATCATGAGTACAAATACTACAAGTGCGTTATATGACTTAAGATGAGTTATGGTCTTTCCGCTGTAATATCTTATGTTGCTCACCATCAAGAAGGCGAGAATGTATATGTTAAAAGTAAACCATATTGGAACTGTCATAGAGTTTGGGTCGCCTATAAATTCTTTTGTAAAAAGAACACTGGTCACAATAACACCTGCTGCTGCAGGGATAGGTAAACCAATAAAAAATCGTGGGTCGGTTTTTTTTGTTTGAACATTAAAACGTGCAAGACGTAAAGCACCACAGGCTACAAAAAGAAACGCAGCCATCCAGCCGAGTCTGCCATAAGGGACAAGCGCCCACTGATATACCAGTATAGCAGGAGCCACTCCAAAAGATATAAGGTCAGCCAGTGAATCGAGTTGAATCCCAAAGTCACTGGTAGCGTTAAGCATACGCGCAAGTTTCCCGTCTATGCCGTCGAAGACAAATGCTACCAGAGTAGCGCTTGCAGCAATAACATATTCCCCGTTCAAAGTAGCTATTATGGAGTAAAATCCACAAAAAAGCCCAAGTATGGTAACGAGGTTCGGTAAAAGGTAACTTTTGTTATTCGTTGTGTGTTCCAATCTCTTGTTAACCTATATATTTAGCGATTACTGACTCGCCTGCTTTCACAATATCACCACTTTTAACACAAATGTCAAACCCTTTCGGGACAAAGACTTCCACTCTGGATGAAAATTTTATAATTCCAAATCTTTCTCCAACAGGAAGTTTTTCCCCTACTTTAGCGTTGCAGACTGTTCTTCTGGCGAGTAATCCTGCCACCTGCTTCACTGTCACATCGCCATATTGTGTAGATATATCAATGATATTCTGTTCATTTTCATATGATGCTTCAGGCTTATCAGCTGCTAGAAATTTACCCGGCTTATGGGTTATTGCAGTCAGCTCGCCGCCGATAGGCATTCTGTTAACATGCACATTGAACACGTTCATAAAAACGCTTATCTTAGTGACTTCCCGCCCTTCATACTCTGTCTCTAGCGCTTCGACAACTTTGCCGTCAGCTGGCGAAACCATTATGTCTTTGAAAGGTGGTATGCTCCTTTCCGGGTCTCTGAAAAACCACAGGAAGAACACGCAGCATAAAAGTGATAAAAATATCAGGAGCTTAACAGGAAATATTACAAGTATAATAAATACGGCCAAAGCCCCAAAAACAAACGGAAATCCTTCTTTAGCTATCAAAACGACCACCTCTATACATTTTTGCTTAAGATACCTTCTATATGTTCAGTTTTCAAGAAGAATAATTAACCCGACGATTGATTTATAGGGTTTTTAGTGTTACTATGCCTGCTACACAAAAAATAGACTAAGGAGAATTTGATGATAAAGACCATTAGATGGGAAGCTACAAAGAGAAAACCTATGACTCAGGGCGAAATGAACGAGGCCCGCAAAGCAGGGCAAGTGCCTGCTATTGTTACTCATAGAGGCGAAGACAGTATACCTATTATGATGAACGTGATGGATCTTGAAAAAAGACCTTTCGGAAACTTCCGTGTTGAGCTTAAAATAAAAGGGATCAAAGAGCCTGTTGACTGTTTCCTGAAAACACTTCAGTACAACCACACAGCAGACAAAATAATCCATGCTGATTTCCAGTCACTTACTGTTGGACAGGAAGTAGACATTGACGTTTCATTCGAAATAGTAGGCGAGCCTGAAGGGCTTAAACATGGAGGAATTCTGAACACATCTATAACAAGTGTTAAGATTCGTACTCTTCCGAAAAATATCCCTGAAAAGATTACAGTAGACATTTCTCACCTTAAGATAGGCGAGGCGTTCAATATTACAGAAGTCGAGTTCAGCGAAGAGCATACACTGCTTGAGCCAACAGAAGGCGCTATTGCATATGTGAGTGAGCCTAGACTCGAAGAGGTAGAGCCAGCCGATGGTCCAGAAGAAATGCCTGAACCAGAGATAATCTCAGAAAGATCTGAGGACTAATATAACACAACTGTGACCGTTTAATCCGGTCACTTTAAGATGAATAATTTACAAAGGCGGTCACTTGACCGCCTTTTTTCATACTTCTCATTATATCAATCTACAAATGTCAACATACCTCAATATAGTCCAATAATTATTTTTGCATAAAAAAGGCGCGAACCTTTCGGGACGCGCCTTCTAATATCTTAAAGATGATTTTTTATGCTGATATTAATTTTTATCTTTGTCGACTATTTTATTTTTGCCGAGCCAGCTCATAAGACCGCGAAGCTTTCCGCCTACCTCTTCGATAGGGTGCTCAGCGCCCATTCTTGTGAGTGCGTTGAAATTAGGGCAGTTAGCCTTGTTCTCAAGCATCCACTCGTTAGCGAATTTACCAGACTGAATCTCGTAAAGGCACTCTTTCATACGCTCTTTCACATCAGGAGCGATAACTCTTGGGCCTCTTGTAAGGTCACCGTACTGAGCAGTGTTGCTGATAGAGTAGCGCATGTTTGTGATACCGCCCTCATAAATAAGATCAACAATAAGCTTAACCTCATGAAGGCACTCATAGTAAGCCATCTCTGGCGCATAGCCTGCCTCAACAAGGGTTTCAAATCCGTACTGGATAAGCTGTGTAATACCACCGCAAAGAACAACCTGCTCACCGAAAAGGTCAGTCTCTGTCTCTTCTTTGAATGATGTTTCAAGGATAGCGGCTCTTGCGCCCCCTATTGCGTTAGCATAAGAGAGAGCTACATCACGGCTGTCGCCAGTGTAGTCCTGGTCTATAGCGATAAGACATGGAACACCTGCGCCTTTTTCGTATTCAGCACGAACAAGGTGACCTGGTCCTTTAGGAGCAATCATTACCACGTTTACATTTTTTGGCGGAACTATCTGGTTGAAAAGAATGTTAAAACCGTGAGCGAAAGCAAGGTAGTTTCCTTCTTCAAGACCCGGTTCGATAGATTCTTTGTAGATGTCGCCCTGACATTCGTCTGGAGCGAGAACCATAATAAAGTCAGCCCATTTGCAAGCTTCCTTTACTTCCATAACTTTAAGTCCTGCGGACTCAGCTTTTGCCCAGCTTGGGCTGTCTTTTCTGAGTGCTACACATACGTCAACACCAGAATCTTTCATGTTGTTTGTGTGACCGTAACCCTGTGAGCCGTAGCCTACAACAGCTACTTTTTTAGTTTTGATAAGCTCAAGGTTAGTATCTTTCTCGTAATAGATCTTCATCAATTTCTCCTTAATATATAACCTAATGCCGCAAGACGGCTATTTTGACGGTTAAACTGCTTACTTAAAGTCCGTAGTGGGCTTGCTTCCTCTGGAGAGTGCAATAGCACCCGTGCGCCCTACTTCTATTATGCCGTAAGGCTCCAGAACCTTAACAAAAGCCATCAGTTTATCTTTCGCCCCTGTGATTTCCACCACAAGAGAGTTGTTTGTAATGTCGATGGTTTTGCCTCTGAATGTATTAATAATGTTAAATATCTCAGAACGGTTAGTCTTTTCTGTACGAACTTTGAGAAGCATCATCTCACGCTCTATGTGATCCATCTGACTAACATCACGAACTTTCAGAACATTCACCAGCTTCCGAAGCTGTTTTATGATTTGCTCAATAATGGCATCATCACCAGAGGTAACGATGGTCATGATAGATATGCCTTCTTCCAGAGTCTTGTTAACGGACAATGACTCGATGTTGTATCCCCTGCCGCTGAACAGACCGGAGATGCGTGAAAGTACACCAAACTTGTTTTCAACTAAAACAGATATAGTATGTCTCATGTTAATCTCCTTACTTAAGCAGCATTTCGTTTACTGCGGCGCCCGCAGGTATCATAGGGAAAACGTTCTCGTCCCTATCCACACAGAAGTCCATTATAACAGGCTTGTCTTTGATCTTTAAAGATTCCCTGATAGCCCCTTCAACATCCTCTTTTCTTTCAATGCGCATCCCTACGGCGTTGAAAGATTCTGCTAGCTTAACAAAGTCAGGCTGGCAGTCGAGACAGCATTCAGAATATCTGTTGTTAAAAAACATGTTCTGCCACTGCCTTATCATACCGAGATATTTATTGTTCAGTATAGCGACCTTAACAGCTACATTATATTGTACAGCTGTGCATATCTCCTGAAGGTTCATCATAAACGAGCCATCACCGGCAATGTCAAAAACCTCTTTTTCCGGACAGCCGAGCTTTGCGCCTATTGCCGCAGGAAATCCGAAGCCCATTGTTCCTAGTCCGCCGGATGATATAAACTGTCTTGGTTCTTTAAATTTATAGAACTGTCCTGCCCACATCTGGTTCTGGCCAACCTCGGTACAGATGATAGCTTCGCCTTTGGTAACTTTATATATGGACTCAACAACATACTGGGGCTTGATAATGTCAGCTTTGCGGTCGTAACCGAAAGGCTGTTTCTTGTCCCAAGCCTTAATTTTTGCCATCCAGTCTTTTCTGGACGTAAGATTTTTGTCCCAGCTATATTTCTCTATTTCAGCGAGAACCTGCTTCAGAACAGCTTTCACGTCACCGACTATAGGCACGTCGATTTTAACGTTTTTACTGATGCTGGAAGGGTCCACGTCAATATGTGCTATTGTAGCATTAGGTGCAAATCCGTCCAGACGGCCTGTTGAGCGGTCTGAAAACCTTGTGCCTACTGCCAGTATGAAATCCGGCTCTGCCATAGCCATGTTGGAAGCATAGTTTCCGTGCATGCCTAGCCAGCCGATATAATTCTCGTGTGTTCCGGGTATTCCGCCCTTACCGAGGAAAGATGATATTACAGGTATTCCTGTAAGCTCAGAGACCTTTGCCATCTCTTCGTTTGCGCCGGAGATAACAACACCGCCGCCCATGTAGATAACTGGTTTTTTAGCACCTTCCATCATTCTGAGCATTTTTTTAATCTGTCCCAAGTGACCTTTTACAGTGGGATTATAACCCGGCAGGTCAACTTTGGCAGGATACTTGAACTCAGCTTTCTGAGCCATGATATCTTTCGGCAGGTCTATAACGACCGGTCCCGGACGTCCTGAGGCTGCAATGTGGAAAGCTTCTTTGATAACTGTTGTGATCTCTTCAGGGTTGGAAATAAGGTAACTGTGCTTAACTATGGGTCTTGTAATACCGATAATATCAGCTTCCTGAAATGCATCTCCGCCGATAAGGCTTGTTGCAACCTGACCTGTTAAAACAACAAGAGGGACAGAGTCCATCTGTGCATTACAGATACCGGTTACAAGGTTCGTGGCCCCTGGGCCTGATGTACCGAAGCACACGCCTACTTTGCCAGTGGCTCTTGCATATCCGTCTGCTGCGTGGATACCGCCCTGTTCGTGTCTGGGGAGAATGTGTTTGATGTCTGAATCGAATAGTGTGTCGTAGATTCCGAGGAGAACACCGCCGGGATATCCGAAGAGTAAGTCAACTCCTTCTTTCCGCAGTGATTCAACGAGAATTTCTGCTCCTGTCATTTTCATATAAAAAACTCCTCGCTTCAATTAATTACCGCTGTCTTATGTATAATTTACCCAAAGGCCGTTTGAGGAAGCCCATATAAGCAAATTCCACCTACTCCGGATCAGCGGCCGAAGCTAAAATGTATGACGGATGTAAAGTATCTGTGTCGATACTGAACTCCAATGCCGGTAAAACAGCAGATAGTTCCACCAGCGGGTCTTACGTTATAAATTACAATTAATAAAGTTTCAACCCTTTTATTTGTTTTGTCATCATGAGGAAAAACGAAGTGTTGACGCAATAATCCCAGACTGTGGCTAATCTATAAATGATTATGATACTAATCAACAAAAGCCTGAGATTCTTACGCAGGCACCACTTTAACATGATGCCTGCTCAGAATGACATTATATTGTTATTACTTCTCTACTTGAGACACGTCTCTGACTGCGCCTTTTGCAGCGGATGTGGTCATAGCGGCGTAAGCTCTGAGTGCGGTGGACACCTTGCGGTCACGGTTTTCAGGCTTCCATGCTTTTGCACCTTTTGCTTCCATAGCAGCACGTCTCTTGCTCAGCGTCTCATCAGACACATCAATCTGAATCTTACGGTTTGGGATATCTATGTGTATAGTGTCACCCTCTTCCACTAGTCCAATATTTCCGCCTTCTGCGGCTTCCGGTGAAACGTGACCTATGGAGAGACCTGATGTACCGCCGGAAAAACGACCATCAGTAACAAGTGCGCACTGTTTACCAAGCCCTTTGGACTTCAGGTAGCTGGTAGGGTAAAGCATCTCCTGCATACCCGGTCCGCCCTTTGGACCTTCGTAGCGGATAAGCACTACATCTCCAGGGTTAATCTTATCTGTAAGTATTCCCTGAACAGCAGCATCCTGACTTTCAAAAATGCGTGCGGTTCCTGAGAATTTTAATATGCTAGCATCTACTCCTGCAGTTTTAACTATGCAGCCGTCCTGCGCAAAATTACCGTATAAAACAGCCAGACCGCCGTCCTGAGAATATGCATGTGCTTTATCTCTGATACATCCGCTCTCTCGGTTCTTGTCTAGCGACTGGGTTTTGCTCTGGCTGAAAGCTTCCAGAGTTGCAACATTGCCCGGAGCTGCGCTATATCTTTTTTCTGCGGACGGGCTTGTCATAACGTCCCATTTAGCGAGAACCTCGCCTATGGTCTCCTGCTGTACAGTGGGTAAATCTTTCTGGATAAGTCCTGCCCTGTCAAGCTCCGCCAGAATACCTATAACACCGCCTGCACGATGAACATCTTCCATATGGTATTCCTGTGTGGAGGGAGCGACCTTGCAAAGATGCGGAACAATACGGGAAAGTCTGTCTATGTCTTTCATAGTAAAATCAACTTCTGCCTCCTGTGCAATTGCGAGGAGGTGAAGAACTGTATTTGTAGAACCGCCCATGGCTATATCAAGCGACATGGCGTTTTCGAAAGTTTTCTTTGTGGCTATGGAACGGGGCAGCGCAGACACATCATCCTTTTCATAGTAGGCTCTGCAAAGATCAACTATCCTTCTGCCGGCTTCAAAAAAAAGGTTTTTGCGCTCTGTGTGGGTGGCTACAAGACTTCCGTTGCCAGGAAGAGCCATTCCGAGCGCTTCGGCGAGGCAGTTCATAGAATTCGCAGTGAACATTCCTGAGCATGAACCGCATGTAGGACACGCAGAACGCTCCATTATCTGGCAGTCCTCATCAGATATCTGATCATTGACAGCTGCAACCATAGCGTCGACAAGGTCAAGCTTCGCCGGCTTACCGCCAACCTCTGCCTTTCCTGCCTCCATAGGCCCGCCTGATACGAATATTGCAGGGATGTTTAAACGCATGGCAGCCA
The DNA here is from genome assembly GCA_002869145.1 of Denitrovibrio sp. Classification (GTDB taxonomy): domain Bacteria; phylum Chrysiogenota; class Deferribacteres; order Deferribacterales; family Geovibrionaceae; genus Denitrovibrio. The sequence continues at coordinate 28,210 of PKTM01000020.1, read as the reverse complement.
TAAGCATTCCCGGTGTGATCTTGTCACAGTTGGATATGCAGACAAGTGCATCCGCGCAGTGCGCATTTGCCATATATTCCACAGAATCAGCTATAATCTCTCTTGAAGGAAGACTGTAAAGCATTCCGTCATGCCCCATAGCTATACCGTCATCTATGGCTATTGTGTTCATCTCTTTGGCTACACCGCCGGCCTTCTCTATCTCTTCGGCCACAAGCTGTCCAAGGTCTTTCAAATGAACATGCCCCGGAACAAACTGGGTAAACGAATTTACAACAGCGATGATCGGCTTATTCTCAAAATCTGATTCTTTCATACCTGTTGCACGCCATAATGCACGTGCTCCAGCCATATTTCTTCCTTTTGTACTTGTATGGGAACGATAGGCAGGCATAGCATCCTCTCTGTTTTTAGTTATATGAATATAATTTTAGTAAATTTAACTCTGTTAAACAAGGCTGAATTCTCCTTTAAAAGGATTTAATATTATTCTTTAAATTCCGCAATAAAATATGTATATTCCAGATATGAGTGAAAAAGAGAAATTTATTTATTATTTTGAGATGACCAACAAACTATACCGCTCTATGGTGTACGGGCTTTTTCTATACCCGCTTTTTGTGGCTGTAGCCGAAAGCTTCCAGTGGGACATTTTCCACTATCTGAATTTTGAAACTATTAAGAACATGGGCGTAACATTTATAGTGCTGTCCATCGTCTTTTTTCCGCTATCGTACATGACAGAACCATATTTTGTCCGTGGATGCAGAGATGTAGAGGCTTTGGGCAAAAAACTTATGTATGCATCCATAGCCAATATGGCACTTTCTGAGACCATAACCCTATTCGGTCTGATAGTTTATATAACCACAGCTGACCTGAAATTCTTTTATCTGTTTTTCATCTTCTCTTTTATACATCTGATATCAATCCGGCCGTCCAGAAAGAAGTGGCAGTCCAGACTGGATAAAATCAGTAAATAATTTCAAGATAATTCACCTTTGGCAATTAAACCTCTTTGCAAACATTTATCCATTTGATAAAATGACTTATGTCATACTATACACCTGTTAAAAAAGTACCCGGTTTTACTATTCTGGGTCCACTTGTTATTATGGTTGGTCTCTTTATAGCTGCTGATACAGGGATGAGATACGCCATGAACCCGCAGATGCTTTTAGACTCTACCAGCAGTGTTTTAGCTATTTCTAATTTTGTCATTGTGGCGCTTTTCTCTTTTTTGCTGCTGCAAAGCGGTTATCTTCTTTTCAGAGGATATGTTTTCAGCAGGTATCTGGCAGTGATGTCACTTGCACTATGCTACACAGGGCTTATTCTGCGCATATTTCTGCTGGGTGTTGCACCTTTCAAGTGGAAGATAATAGCAGGGGTGCTCTTTTTAGCTTTTGTGATACTTTATCTAAACCAGAGACAGTTCAGAGTTCGGTTCGAGTTCAAACGGGGACTTGCAGGAATATTTATATTTTTCTTCTGGGTACTGACACTTATGTCGGCCGCCTACGGAGCCCTCTGGGTAAAAAACAGCTGGAACAACTTTCCAAAATACACACACTATTCATTCGAAGAGAAGCCTTATGACGTAAACTTTGACCCGCTCCCTCTTCAGTTCAACATCGTGATACCTCCGAATTTTTATCTATCTTCCATAGAAAACGACAAAGGGCGTATATCTGTGACTTTTCATCATCCGGATTTCGGATATATCATAATGAACAACAAATCCTCGCTGGAACCTGTGTACAAAAGAATGAAAATACTCGGTTACAAAGACGCTCTTCAATTTGCCGAATACTTTTTTCACGAAAAGATAGGCCTTATTCCTCTTTTTTTGAGGAACTCGCTCACCAGTCTTAATGTTACCGAATATTCAACAGTGACCGTTGGCGATATGGAAATATATATGGAGAAAAGCACCGGAGACAACGCTGTTGCGCATATTTTTCAGGACAATAAATTAATCGGTGAGATATCTGTCCTGTCTATCAATCAGACAGACACAGGGCTTTACAACGAGCTTTTTTCCACGTTAAAAAGATTTAATCAGGACAAAGATGCAAACACGTTATATCTTGAAGGTATGGAGCTTCTGAAAGATGAAAAACAGGAAGAAGCTAAAAGACACTTCGCCGCAGCAGCGGTGATTAACCCGGAAGATGCCGAATTTCGCTATATGCTGGCTGAGACACTTGCGCTGACAGGTTATGTTTCAAGCGCAAAAGTACAGCTTGAAAAATGCCTGGAAATAAACGAAGGGCATGCAAGAGCCGGCAAACTACTGGAAGGGCTATCTAAAATTAAATAATATGAGCGAAAGCGTTATTAAAACCACCAAAGTCATTGAACATTTAGAGTTGGTGAATATTGTCGAGCAGGCATACGGCATCAGCAAAAATGACTTTCGTATAGAGATGGACAAGAACGGCTGCGGCTTTGTCCACGTTGAGTCCCTCATAGACAAGGGAGCCGGACTCGCCCTTGACATTACAAATGGCGGAATGAAAGCTAAACTCAGTCTATTCCCCCCTCTTAATTTTGGCGGCAGGCTTGACACCGAAAGCGTTGAGGACTTCCTGCTAAACGAAAAAAAACTCGACACAGAACTAATAAACTGGGACAAGTTTAAAGAGTGTTTCAGGCTTTATGAGGAAGGATATATAGTATATCAGGAAGTGATAGCAGAGGGCATTGAGAAGGTCGACTGTAATGATGCCACCTATGAACTTCACTTCGAACTGACAGAAAGAAAACCGAAGGTTCTCGCAGACGGCAGAGTTGACTTCAAAGATATCAACAACATAGTAATGGTTCAGGAAGATGACAAGCTTCTTACCTATTTCGCTGAAACAGAAGGTATTGACGGTAAAACTGTACAAGGCGATGAACTCATAGCTGTAAAAGGTAAAAAGATAAATATCAACAAAGGCAACGGCGTTGAGTTTAACGAAGAAGATTCTATATATTACGCCACTCTGGCAGGTCACATAACCTTTAATAAAATGAAGCTGAACGTAAATCCAGTGTACAATGTGGATGGTGACGTGGATTACTCCGAAGGTAACGTCGATTTTCAAGGCACGGTAAAGATATCCGGCGATGTTTTAAGCGGATTTTCAGTAAGAGCAAAAAACATCATCGTTTGGGGAATAGCGAGAGATGCGGAACTTATCGCAGAAGAGGATATTACAGTCCGCACAGGTATAGTCTCTACAGGAAAAGGCGTCACAAGAGCGGGCAATACTGTAACCACAGAGTTTATAGAGGGTGCAGAGGTGCACGCAGGGATAGCCGTTGTTATCAAAAATCACTGCTACAACTCTAAGATATACTCAGAAGGTGAGATCCTCGCTTTGTCAGGAGATGGTATTTTAAACGGCGGCGAATTTTACGCCTTCAGCAACGTTGAAGCAAAAAGAATAGGTCAGGACAACAGCAGTTCGTTCCTTATACATGTCGGTGTTAAGCACTTTCTGGAAAAACGCATAGAAGAACTTCTCTTTTCTAAGGAGAGCATCGAAAAAAGACTGAAGACCACAGATAAAACTATAAAAATGATGGCGGGAAAAAATCCGAACCTGAAAGAGAAAGAGCAGATCAAAACAATCATTTCCGACAGAAACAAACTTTACAAAAGATATGAAAGTATTGATAAAGAGATAGAAACACTCATTAAAAAATCTATGCATCCAATGCCTTATGTTCTGGCAAAAGAATCGATAGGAGAAGGTATTAAGGTAGTTATTTACAACACCGAGCATATTGTCCCCTTGAAAACACCGGGCGCAAAATTTATATTTAATCAAAACACCGGACATGTTGTCATGGTTCGCCCTGACGAAGATCTGGAATACGACCCGAAAAAGAGGAAATAATGTCAGAAATGCTTCGACACAAGGCTGTTGTCATCGGAATAGACGAAAAAGGAACAGCCACTGTTGAGGTAGCGAGATCAAGTGCATGCTCTGCATGTGGCGAAAAAGCTTCTTGTAACCTCACAGACGGTACAGATATCAGACTCAAATTTAAAAACTCAGCTCATCTTAAAACTGGAAATATTGTTGAGATAGGCATAGAAAAAAACAGTTTTTACAAATCACTCACTGCGGTTTATATAATCCCGCTTATACTTATGCTTCTTGTTGCGGTTATAACCGATTCGCTTACAGAAAACCAGCTTATCACTGCTGGGGTAACTCTTTGCACACTTGCCGCATATTTTGTTTATCTGAAAATCAGGCATAATGGTCAGGACAAGCAAAGTTATAAGATAGTAGGATAATACATGCATAATAAAATACTTATAATAGGCTCTAGCCCCAGAAGAGGCGGAAACTCCGATATAATAATTGAACACTTTGCAAAAGGTGCAGAAAATGCCGGATGTGAATCAGAAATAGTACAGCTTAGCGGTCTTAATATCTCTCCGTGTGTAGGCTGCGAAAGGTGCCGGAAAGATAAAAGCTGCACCAGGTTAAATGACGACATGACAGACATTTACGAGAAGATTAAGCATTCAAAAGGTCTTTTTATGGTCTCTCCTGTGCATAACTATAATGTAACAGCATGGATGAAAGCTTTCATAGACAGGATGTACTGTTTTTACGACTTTAAAGAGCCGAGACCTAATGACTGGTCTAGCAGATTATCTGGTCAAAACAGACAAGCTGTAGCCGCTGCTGTGTGCGAGCAGCTTGACGTGAAAGACATGGGATTCACCATAGAGGCTATGACAATGCCTCTAGAAGCACTCGGTTACGAAGTAAAAGACCATCTAAGATTTCTCGGAGTCTTTTCAAAAGGTGCTATCTCCGAAGTAGAAACGGCACTCAAAAAGTCTGAGGAGTCAGGCTATAATCTGGCGGTTTCCCTAAAAAACTAACCTTCCTTCCTAATAATCACCGAATTTCTGTGCGCTATCAGCTCTTCTGATTCTGCGAGGATGCGGATGTCTTCCATATCAGCCATAAGCTGCTTTTTTGAGTAGTAAATAATACTAGATTTCTTCTGAAAATCATAAGTGCCAAGCGGTGAAAAGAACTTCGCTGTGCCCCCGGTGGGTAAAACATGATTAGGCCCTGCATAATAATCACCAACAGGTTCTGGCGTGTTAGTACCTAAAAATATTGCACCTGCGTTGCGTATTTTCAGCATATATTCCATAGGGTTTGCCACACAAAGCTCGAGGTGCTCCACAGCTATCTCATTGGCGATGTCTGCCGCCTCGTTAAGGTTTTCAGTGACTATAATCGCACCGTATTTTTCGATAGATTTTCCGGCTATCTCTTTTTTAGGAAGCTCTTTGAGCTGGGCATAAACACTGTTTTCTATATCTTTCGCAAGCTCCATATCGTCTGTAACCACAATGGCAGAAGCGAGTTCATCGTGCTCCGCCTGAGAGAGCATATCCGCAGCCACATAGTCCGCGTCTGCTGTGGAATCTGCAACGATAAGTATCTCAGAGGGTCCAGCGATCATATCGATATCAACCTGACCAAAAACCATCTTTTTAGCCAGCGCTACATATATATTACCCGGCCCTACTATTTTGCAAACTTTTGGTACAGACTCTGTGCCGTAAGCAAGTGCAGCAACAGCCTGAGCCCCGCCAATTTTGAAACCTCTGTCAACACCAGCCAGATGTGCAGCAGCTAAAACCACAGGGTTTACCTGACCGCCTGTTGCCGGAGTAACCATTATAATTTCGTCTACGCCTGCAACCTTTGCAGGCAGAACATTCATCAAAACAGATGATGGGTAAACAGCCTTGCCTCCGGGGACATATACACCGACAGATTCAAGAGCAGTGACCTTTTGCCCAAGAAATGTTCCGGGAGATTTCTCATATATCCATGTGCTTTCAAGCTGTTTTTCGTGAAAAGAAATCACATTCGCCTTCGCTCTCTCCAAAGCTCCCTTCAGTTCACCATCCAGAGCATCCCAAGCTTCCTTCATCTCTTCTTTCGTGATTTCGATACCGTTTTCAGCGATATCATATTTGTCGAATTTCAGAGAATAATCAGCCAGAGCCGCATCTCCGTTTTTCTTAACGTTGTCTATAATATTGAGTACAGTCTGAAGGTATTCCCCCTCCATTATCTCGCCTCTATTCAGTATCTCTTTCAGTTTTGCGTCGTCCTTTCTGATAATCATCTATACACCTGTAAAAAATCCTTTTCCGTTGCGTTTGCTGTGATACAGCCTGCCGTCGGCCATCTTAACTATGTCCTCGCATGTATCTTCTGCTGTAATGTCTCCCGGCACAGTTACCACACCGCCTGAAAGCGAAGCATTTTCTCCGAAACCGAAGGCGTTGAAAACTTTCTTGCCAATATCCTGAAGCCTCTCCACCAGTGTAAACAGGTTTTCGATGTTTGCATAAGGGACTATCATAAAAAACTCATCCCCGCCGAAACGTCCAAGAATATCACTGGTTCTGAGCCCCTCTGCTATATCGTCTGATATCTGTTTTAAAATGGCGTCCCCTGTCAGGTGACCTGCATTATCATTTATATGTTTAAAATTATCTATATCCATCAAAACAAAGACAAAACCCTGATCATGCCTCTTAAACTTTGCCATGAAGTGTTCCAGAAGCTCCGCCATAGCCAGCTTGTTATATGTTCCAGTAAGGAAGTCTGTCCTTGTCTGTTTAAATATAACCTCTGTAGCATGGAGTTTTTGCAGGGAAACAGATGCTACTGCAGCAAGGTCTCTTATGAAGTCTTTTGACACCTCACCGCCGAACTTCTCTTCTTCACGGCTGTAAAGGTTCAAGCTGCCCACTATTTTGCCACCATGCATAAGGGGCGCTATAAGGTATGAACCCATATCATCATAAACATCAAACTCACTTGTCAAATGCAGTTTATTGTCCGAATTGTACGGTCTGCGCTCCAGAAAAAATGTCTTAAAAACTTTCTCTGGCATAAAATATATACGGTAATCCAGAACGTTTGATTCACGGTCAAAATTCAGCTCTTCACCATTAATAAAGAGCACCGCCCTGTCCACTCCAAAGATGTCTTCAAGATACCTGAGCGGCTTTTCTATAATCTCTTTAAGTGATTCTGCAAGCAGAAAGGCGAATTCCACCGTTTTATAACCTTCGTGCTTAGTCTCGTTCTCTTTAAGCAGCCCCATAAGGTTCGAAAGCTCCCCTTTCAAATCAGAGTTTTCTTTAATCATGTTGTTGACTTTATCCATTACTTCAACTCTCCAAGGTTTTTCCCTGCGGCCCCGTTCACAACCAAAGGCACGTCCAGCTTCATCACATTTTCCATGATAGACTGCACCTGAGTACAGAAGGATTCCACATCACTGTCAGCCACTTCAAACACAAGTTCGTCATGAACCTGCAGCACGGCAAACGCATTGTATTTATTATCGTCCAAAAGTGCCTGACACTCAACCATCGCCAGCTTAATAATATCAGCTGCTGAGCCCTGCATCGGAACATTTGTTGCGATACGCTCACCGCGCATGGATACAGTGCGGTTTTTACTGTTTATCTCTTTGATAAATCTCTTGCGCCCCGCAAGCGTCATAGCATAGCCGTTTTTACGTGTATCTTTCGCTATATGTTCTATAAAGTCTTTCACCTTCGGATAGGTTGCGAAATATTTTTCTATAAATACCTTAGCCTCTTTCTGGGGAACTCCTGTGTCTCTGGAAAGTCCAAAGGCAGACAAACCATACAATATCCCGAAATTCACAGCTTTCGCCAGTCTGCGCATGTCGGAATCGACCTTATCCGGCTCTACTCCGAATATTCCGCTTGCTGTTTTTGTGTGAATATCCTCGTTGTTCCTGTATGCTTCTGTCAGCCGCTCGTCACCGGATAGGTGTGCTAATATACGCAGCTCTATCTGAGAATAGTCAAAAGATACAAAACTAAAGCCGTCTTTTGGGACAAAAGCCTCTCTTAGTTTTACGCCCCATAAACCTTTCATGGGGATATTCTGCATGTTAGGACTAACAGATGAAAGTCTCCCTGTTGCTGTGCCTGTCTGGCGAAATGACGAATGGATACGCCCTGTCTCAGCCGAAACGTAATTTCCGAGCGGGAGAGCATATGTGGAGAGCAGTTTCGCAAGCTCCCTGTATTTTAAAATATCTTCCAGAACATGTGCGTACATCGGATTCATAGGCAGCATAGCCCTGAGTGATTCCTCATCAGTGGAATAGCCGCTTTTGGTCTTTTTCAGACCCTGAAGACCTATCTCGTCAAACAAAAACTCCTGAAGCTGTTTTGGGGAATTAAGGTTGATATCGCGGCCTACAAAGTTTTTTATCTTGTCGCTTATCTCTGAAACTTCTTCCTGAAGCTGACTGGCAACCTTTTCCATAACTGACTGGTCAAACCCTATACCATTGTTTTCCATCTCGCCCAGACAGTAAGCAACCGGAAGCTCCATATTCATATACACTTCCAGAAGACCGTTGTCTGAAAGTTTTTGCACTTCTTTTTCAGCCAAAGACAGCAAAATAGAGATAAAGCTCTCAATAGTGTCAGTTTTGCCTTTGGTTATACCGCCGGAGTCAGGATCGTTCAGCCAGCTCACAAGAAACAGGTCGTAGGCCTGTTCATATTTTTCACCTAATTCTCTGTAAATACCTTTTATATCATAAAAATACTGTGCATCTTCTAATTTATGCCCGTTAAACTCGCAAAAATATACCCCATCGGAAACATATATATCGCCATTATAGAAAACGGCCAGTTTCACATCTGCGACTTCACCTTTCTCAACATATACACTGGAAGCCTGCTCTGTGGCCTCTTCTGTTTCTGCCTGAGTAAAAAGCTTTGCGTGGATAGTTTTCAGCTCCAGCTCCATAAGCTTTTCGCTTAACTTCGCATCGTCACGTTTCGTCTCCACCTCTGGGTCTTCTGGCAATACATCCAGCCCCACAAGGTCATAGCTGAGATAAGCATTATCTTTGTTCTGGATGAGTTTGTCTTTCAGTTTACCCTTAACCTGTTCAATATTTTCATATATACCATCAAGGCTTCCATGTTCGATAAGAAGCTTTGCCGCAGTTTTAACACCAACCCCAGGTACACCGGGAATATTGTCCGCACTGTCACCTGCCAGAGCCAGAAGTTCACGAACTTTTTCCGGGGCAACACCAAGCTTCTCTTTCACCATTTCGACTCCGGCAAAATCACCTGTCTTTGAGTCGAATATCTTAACCCTGTCATCAACTATCTGATATAAATCTTTATCCTTGGTGAGCATCCCCACCTCATCATCAGTATTTGCAGCTAGGGTTGCTATTATGTCGTCCCCTTCATAACCTGCTATCTTATAGTAAGCAACTCCAAGAAGCGGAATCAGTTCGTCCATAATCCCGAACTGAACACCAAGATCTTCAGGAGTAACATCTCTTGTGGTTTTATACTCAGAATATATTTCGTGCCTGCGGTTTTTCTCTTTGGAATCAAAAACCACGGCAATATTCTCTATGCCATACTTGTTTATCTGAGTAATGATAGTCTGCATAACCCCGTGTATAACAGAAGTGGGTACTCCGTTTGAGTTCGTCAGGGGCGGCGATTTGTGATATGTTCTGAATGCTATGTAGCTGCCGTCTATAATTATTTTCATTATTAACCTTCGAGTTTTTCACTCTTCAGTGGTCTGCCCATAAGCGATGCAACAGATTTTTTCGGATCTTTACCAAGATAAAGTATCTCTAACACTTCATTTATAATAGGCGCTTCAACGCCGAGTTTTTCTGTAAGAATTTTTGCAGCCTTTGTAGTGTAAACTCCTTCGGCCACCATCTTCATGCTCCCCACTATCTCTTCTAATGTCATGCCTTCGGCTATTTTCAGCCCCACAGTTCTGTTTCTGGACAGATCACCCGTGCAGGTCAGAACCAGATCGCCCATTCCCGAAAGCCCCATAAATGTTTCAGGCTTACCGCCGAGCTTAACACCCAGTCTAGCTATCTCTGCAAGACCACGGGTTATAAGACCTGCTCTTGCATTATACCCATACCCAAGCCCGTCAGAGATACCTGTTGCAATAGCCATAACGTTCTTAATAGCGCCTCCGACCTCTACGCCCGCCACATCATCAGTGTAGTAGGCACGGAAATAATCAGCAGAAAGACTCTCCTGCCAGCATTTAGCATCGTCTTCGCTGTATGACGCTATGCTCACAGCTGTAGGTTTTTTGCTTGCGACTTCCTTAGCGAAAGAAGGGCCAGACAATATTGAAAACTCTGCATCAAAACAGCTCTTCAGCACATGCACTATAAGGTCGCCCGAATCTATCTCTATCCCTTTTGTTGCTATAAGTACTTTTTTTCCTTTAAAACAATCGGCATATTCTTCTGCAACTTTTCTGGAAAACTGTGTAGGAACCACCCATACAACCCTTTCAACACTCAGCGACTTAAGCTCGTCAAAGCTCTTTGCATGAATATTTTCCGAAAGAACAGTGTCCGGCATAAAAAGTGTATTTATGTGTTTTTCGTTAATATCTTTTACCAGCTCCTTTTCCAGAGCATATATGTCTACATGGAAACCATTGCCAGCGGCTAGCTCCGCTAATGCCGTGCCCCAGTTGCCAGCCCCTATAACAGCCATTTTTTCTTGCATGAATCACCCCGCAATGATATCTTATGATTTATCGGTATGAAAAAAATTGTAGGTGATTTTATGATTCAAATCAATCCATATGACATCGAACTGCTCAAAAACATTAATGAAAACAGAGCTTGGGAGATTTTTCCAGTATTTCTGGAACACAATCAGGACTTTTGCGCATGTAGAAGCTGCATACTTGATGTTATGGCTATCACCCTCAATACACTGCCGCCATGCTATCATTCAGAAGAACACAACCTGTCAGCAGCTAGAAACAAAGTTACCGACGAAGAGATATACCGTAAAATGAAAGAGGCTTATAAAATAGTCAAATCACGTCCGCGTCACGACTAAGCAGGCTGCTCAGCAGAACAAGTTCCAGCTTAGCAATCAATAAGTATAACTCATCATTATAGCATCGAGCATGATGCGTATATTATTTCCCCTTGCCTTGAGCCTCATTGCGTTTTCTGACTGCTCTTTACACAATTTTCTTCATTATCTGGCATCTGCTTTGCTTTTCATACTATGTAAAGGGGAAAAGTAGTAATTTACCCGAAAAACGGGAAAAAATTTCTATAATCTGAAAACCCCGGGGAGCAGATGTGTCAAAAGTAATGAATGCAAACACACTGGTTTTCGCTCTCTTTTTTGCCCTGGTAGCTGTTATAACCGCTTTTTTTTACACTATAATTGACTACATGCTTGTTTTTGTTCCTGACTACTGGGGATACCTCACAGGGTACGAGTATATCTCGTATAAGGAGAGCATGATTCTAGGCGTAAGCGCCTATATAGCAGTGAAAACCTCTCACTTAATAAGCGATCAGCTTTTTTTCCTCTTCCAAAACGAACACACAGAAAGAGTTGTAGCAGAGATGGATAGGATACTTACACATGTAAGTCCTGATATGCCTTCAAAAATATCCAAAAAAATCAAAAAGAAAGCCTTTCTCAACCGTGACAGGATCAAAGCACAGCTGGAAGAGGGAAAACTAACTCCAAGACAGATTACATGTCTGCTTTTCGTTGACGAGCTTGTTTCAACACTCCCTAAAGGTAACTACCACATTTATCGCGGCATACTAGATATTCCGGGCTCCGAAATGTACCGGTTGTGGAGATACGCTCTTAACTATCTTCTAGAGACAGATTATTTTGACGAACCGAACTATAACTATATCGACAATTCCATGTCACTACTTATAAGTAAGGCAGGTTAAACGTTAACGGATTTTAGAGTCATTTTAATGACTTTATTCGCACATTTTTTCTACAGCAAACAGTTTAGCAATATCATTGTCACCTCTGTCTTCATTTCCGAATTTTACTTTTTTCAATTCTAATACTATACTGTATAAAATAGTCATAAGGAGTTAACACATGAAAGCACTTGCTATTAACGGCAGCCCCAGAAACGGTGGCAACACTGAAATTCTACTTACAAAAGTTTTGGCTCCACTAGAGGCTGCCGGCTGGGAAACTGAGCTGGTACAGGTGGGCGGCAGAGCAATCAGAGGATGCATGGCCTGTAAAAAATGTTTTGAAACAAAAGATATGGAATGCATCATCAAAAACGATATACTCAACGAAACTGTAAAAAAGATGTCTAAAGCTGATGCCATAATTCTCGGCTCACCAACATATTTTGCAGATGTTACCGCTGAAATGAAAGCTCTGATTGATAGATCCGGATATGTTTCGATAGCAAACGGCGGGCTTTTCAAAGGGAAGGTAGGCTCTTCAGTATCAGCTGTTCGCAGAGCTGGTGCACTCAGAGCATTTGATACAATGAACCACTTTCTACATCTAACTCAAATGGTTATGCCCGGATCGACATACTGGAATCTTGGCATAGGGCGTGAGATAGGCGAAGTGGATAATGATGAAGAAGGTCTGCGCAACATGAATCATCTTGGAAAAATGATCAACTGGCTCGGCACATCACTGAAAGATAATATGGACAAGTTCCCCAAATAGAGTAGAATTGAAAATATAAAATACAACAGATTGGCAGGTATACACAATAATGATCTGGATAATTTCTGCGATAATACTCGCATGTTTAGGTTTCATATTCCTTATATTTGCTAATTCAGGCAGTTCCGCAAAAAGAGATAATTCAAAATTAACCACTTTTGTAAATCATCCTGAGTGTATTGTACGTATTACTGATAAGACAAATTATGCTGCTTTAGAATCAGAAAACAATTTATCCAAGGCCGATTACTTAGAAAAAGTTAAAAGCAATCTTATAATAAGAATATACGATATAAGAAGCACTCTTTACAATATTCCTGAAGGTAAATTTCCTGAATATAAACACATACTTGGATATTCTAAAGACATATATGAGCTGTTCTGTATGATGGCACCCCATTCACCAGAATCAGCCGAAACTGCTTACGTATACAAAAGTACTGGTAATAAAGGTTCTGATGTCGATGATGCTGGCATCTCTTGCTATGGATTCAGCCCAACATCTCTCGCTCATTTTATAAATCTAGGAATTCTTGAACCTGATAATGAAAAATCTAAAGTCAGCCACTACGCCAGCGAGATGGATATGCAGGAACTTTTGGATATGGCACAGATGAACAGCATCACTCTTATCGGCGAAGACAAAGAAGCACTTTTCAGAAATGCTTACAAACAGGGCCTGCTCTCCAAAGTGCAGGTAGGCTCCAAACCGCCTATGGCTTATAGAGTCGCTAAAAACTACTTTTCAATGGAGAACGCCTTCTTTGACATGTACTGCTCTGATGTGGCAAAGAATCTAGAGGGCGTTCACAAAATTTATATTGATCACATCATTGATGTAGCGTGCAGGGTGAATATGTTCAACAAAACAAATCCTAAAAACCGCCTGACTGAGAGACTGCAAAAGCTCAAACTTCAAGAGGTTTCAACGCCTAGCTAGTTATATTTTTAAAGCATCTTGGTAATATATGATTATTAGTAGAGAAGGGTATTTAAAGCAAAAAAATAGGGGGGCTGAATGCCCCCCTTATTTTATTAATCTACGAGCTCGATAATCGCCATCGGAGAATTATCCCCCTGACGAAATCCAGTCTTAATTATTCTTGTGTATCCGCCGGGACGCTCGCTAAACTTAGGAGCTATCTCGTCGAATAGTTTGTGAACAACCGCCTTGTTAGGGAGCTTTTGCATTGCGCGTCTGCGTGCTGCAAGGTCACCCTTCTTGCCAAGTGTTACAAGCGGCTCTACGAACATACGAAGTGCCTTTGCTCTTGTCACGGTTGTTTCAATACGGCCATGCTCAAGAAGTGATGTGGCCAGGTTGCGAACCATAGCCTTTCTATGAGACGGTTTTCTGCCGAGTTTGAATCCGCTTACTTTATGGCGCATCTATTCTTCCTCCGATTCCGTGCTGTTATAGCCTATAGCTTCCAGATCCATACCAAGTGAAAGCCCGAGTTCCTGAAGAACTTTCTTAATCTCTTCAAGAGATTTTCTACCGAAGTTCTTAGTTTTAAGCATTTCAGCATCAGTCTTCATGCAGAGTTCTGCAAGAGTTTTGATGTTGGCATTTTTAAGACAGTTGTAAGCACGCACAGAAAGCTCAAGCTCTTCGATGCTCTTATCAAGCAGGTCAAGAAGCTGGTCGTTCTGGTTGTCCTCATCATCTGTATTTTCTACTACTACAGGTTCATCAAAGTTGATAAAAAGATTCATCTGATCTTTTACAATCTTAGCTGCAAAACCTATAGCATCTTCAGGATTGATAGAGCCATCTGTCTCTATCTCAAGCTTAAGCTTGTCATAGTCAGTACTCTGACCAACACGAGCGTTCTCAATGTTGTAGTTCACTTTCTTAATAGGAGTAAACACAGCATCAACAGACAGCATGTCTATCTCGTCAAAGTCTTTTTCCAACTCTTCAGCAGGCACATAACCGATACCTCTTTTAACAACAAACTCTATATTGAGTTCTTTTTTAGGATCGGTAATAGTGCATATGTGCTGATCTGGAGTGAGCACTTCTACCATTGTGTCACCAGTGATGTCACTGGCTGTCACAGGACCTTCACCTGATTTCTTAATATACACACGCCTTGTTTCGTGAGTGTGCAGCTTAAGGTCAAGCATTTTGACGTTCATAAGGATATCTACAACATCCTCATAAACACCTTCAAGTGTAGCAAACTCGTTGCTTACACCTTCTATCTTAACGCCTACAACGGCTGTCCCCTCTATAGTAGAGAGAAGCACTCTGCGCAGAGCGTTTCCGATAGTTATTCCAAAGCCTTTTTCGTAAGGCTCCGCAACATACTCGCCGTATCTGTCAGTGACTTCGCCCACGGCTTCTATTTTTTTGGGCTTTATGATTTCATGAAAGTTCATGATGACCATTTTTTAAACCTCCGTGTGAATCTTACTTAGAGTAAAGTTCCACGATCAGGTGTTCCTGAATATCGTAACCAACGTCATCTCTTTCAGGCAATCTGTTAACAACAGCCTTAAAGTTAGATTTTTCCAGTGCTATCCAGTCAGAAACACCGCGGCCGTCCGCTGTGTCCAGACAATCTTTAACTCTGGAAAAGTTTTGGCTCTTTTCACGAACCTCTACAACCATGCCAGGTTTGACAAGAAAACTTGGGATGTCAACCTTTTTGCCGTCTACCAGAAAATGGCAATGCTTAACCATCTGCCTTGCTTCTTTGCGACTACCCGCAAACCCTGCTCTGTAGACGATGTTGTCGAGTCTTCTTTCAAGTAATTGAAGAAGGTTCTCACCTGTAATGCCTTCCATTCTTGTGGCCTTATCAAAATAACGTCTGAATTGTTTCTCCAGAACGCCATATAATCTTTTAACCTTTTGCTTCTCACGCAGCTGGAGACCAAAGTCGCTAATCTTCTTGCGACCTTGTCCGTGCTGACCTGGAGGATAAGGTTTTTTCTCAAATCCGCATTTATCTTTGTAGCAGCGCTCACCTTTAAGGTAAAGCTTCATGCCCTCTCTGCGGCAGAGTTTACATACTGCTCCTGTATACCTAGCCAACTTGGACCTCCGTTACACTCTTCTCTTCTTTCTGGGTCTACAACCATTATGAGGAACAGGTGTTACGTCCCTGATAACAGTTATTTTCATACCAGCAGCGGCAATAGCACGAATAGCTGATTCGCGACCGGCCCCTGGGCCTTTCACGTTAACTTCTACTTCACGCATACCGTTGTCCGCAGCCTTTTTAGCTGCCTGCTCTGCTGCAATCTGCGCAGCAAACGGGGTGGATTTACGTGAGTTTTTAAAACCCACTCCGCCGCCGGCTGCCCATGTAACAGCATTGCCATTTACATCGGTGAATGTAACGATGGTATTGTTAAAAGTTGACCTAATATGTGCAATACCTTTCGGAACGTTCTTTTTTTCTCTTTTTTTAGAGCTTTTTTTAGCCATTTAGCCTCTACCCCTTACTTCTTTTTGATACCGCGTTTACCAGCAAAACCACGTCTTGTCCTTGCATTGCTTCTGGTCTTCTGACCTCTGCATGGAAGGTGCATCTTGTGCCTGGAGCCGCGATAGCAGCCGATTTCCATAAGTCTTTTAATGTTGAGAGATATCTCTTTGCGGAGATCCCCTTCAACAATGATGTTGTCTTCTATGTACTTTCTGATAGCAGAAATATCCTGCTCGGAAAGGTCGCCAATCCTTTTAGAAAGGTCACAGCCTATCTCAGCAAGAATATCTCTTGCTGTTCCACGGCCTACACCATAGATGTTTGTAAGGCCAACCTCGACTTTTTTGTTATTGTGGATGTCCACACCAGCAATTCTTGCCACAAAAAGCCTCCTTTAACCTTGTCTCTGCTTGTGACGGGGATTGATGCAGATAACTCTGACTACCCCTTTGCGTTTTATTATTTTGCATTTGCTGCAAATAGGCTTTACACTAGCCCTGACTTTCATTGTTCCACCCCGTTATTTCTTATGTCGGTAGGTTATCCTACCACGGGAAAGGTCATACGGTGAAAGTTCTACAGTAACCTTGTCACCTGGGAGTATTCTGATAAAGTGCATCCTCATTTTTCCTGAGAGATGAGACAGTATCACATGCTTGTTTTCAAGCTCTACTTTAAACATAGCGTTGGGCAGAGCTTCTAGCACTGTCCCGATGGTTTCGATTACGTCTTCTTTCTTTCCCATATACCTTTACAACGTTAAGATTTCCGGTCCTGAGGAAGTGATAGCTACAGTGTTTTCATAATGTGCCGCCAGAGAGCCGTCTGATGTGACCGCCGTCCAGCCGTCCTTGAGGGTAGTAACACTGTAATCGCCTTCGGTAACCATTGGTTCCACAGCGACAACCATCCCTGCACGCAGCCGCAAACCTCGGTTTGCTCTCCCAAAATGGGGGATTGTTGGTTCTTCGTGCAGTTCTCTACCTATACCATGACCGAAAAAGTCTCTTACTACGCCATAGTCGTGTGCTTCCACATGCGTTTGTATCGCATTTGAAATGTCGGTTAACCGACCACCGATTACAGCTTTTTTTATACCTTCAAAGAATGACTCACGAGTCACCCTTATCAGTCTCTCTGATTTCTCAGATATATCCACAACAGCAAAAGTGCGAGCCGCATCTCCGTGAAAACCGCCAATAAAAGCGCCCACGTCTACGCTCACAATATCACCGTCATTAAGCTTTCTATCCCCCGGAATCCCATGCACAACTACTTCGTTGACAGATGTGCAGACTGAAGCGGGAAAACCACGGTAACCCTTGAATGAAGGAACCGCATCCCGAGAGTTTATAATACTCTCCGCAAATTTGTCAACATCTAATGTTGTGATACCGGGTTTAACGAAATCCTCTAGTTTCTCAAGAACTTCACGCACTATAGAGCACGCAATCCTCATTTTGTCGATCTCAGCTTTAGTTTTGAGAACAACCATTAACCCAGGATTTCCTTAATCTTGCTATAAACTTTGTCGGGGTGATCATCACCGCTAAGCTCAAAAAACTTACCCGACTTGCTATAATAATCTTTTAAAAGTGATGTTGTATCATGATAAACACCGAGTCTTTTGCGGATTGTCTCTTCCTGGTCATCATCTCTGTGAACCAGTGTTTCGCCGTCTTTATCACATTTTCCGCCGTCTTTTGGCGGATTGAACTTAATGTGGTAAGTAGCGCCGCATGAAGGGCAAACCCTTCTTCCAGTGTTTCGCTTAACAACAACCTCATCATCAACCTCTAGGCTGATAATGTGTGTCACACTTGTCTTCAGCTCGTTTTGAAGCATTTCGTCCAGAGCTACAGCCTGAGCTGTTGTTCTGGGGAAGCCGTCGAGAATGAAGCCGTTTTGGCAGTCGTCAGACTCAAATCTCTCTTTCATCATGTTTATGATGAGAGAATCTGGCACAAGCTGTCCGCCGTCCATATAAACCTTCGCCTCTTTTCCAAGAGGTGTGCCTGCTTTAACAGCCGCACGGAGAAGATCTCCTGTGGATATCTGAACAATTTTGTACTCATCTATGATCCTTGCGGACTGAGTGCCTTTACCGGCTCCCGGTGGTCCCAGGAAAATAAGATTTATCATATCATGCTCCTGCCTTCTATCCGTCCTTTCTTAAGGAAGCCGTCATAGTTGTGTGTTACAAGATGCGCCTCTATCTTTGAGATGACGTCCATACCAACACCTATAACGATAAGGATAGATGTTCCGCCGAAATAGAAAGGAACATTGAACCCCTGAATAATAAGCTGCGGCAATATCGCAACTGCGCCTAGGTATATAGCACCCACAAAAGTCAGCCTTGAGAGTGTGTAGTCTATAAACTTCGCAGTCTCAGTTCCGGGTCTTTTGCCGGGTATTACACCGCCGGACTTGTTGATGTTCTCCGCTATATCATCCGGATTGAAAATAATGGATGTATAGAAATATGTGAAGAAGATTATGAATCCAAGCGTAACAAAGTAGTAAACTACTGAGCTAGGCGAAAAGAAGAAGCTTATCTTCTGCACTAGAGCATTTTCGCTGAATGTCGCAAGTGTGCTTGGGAAAGCGAGTATGGACATTGCAAAAATGATAGGGATAACACCTGCAGGGTTCAGTTTAAGCGGCAGGTAGGAAGTAGCAACATTCCCTTTTCCGCCGCCGCCCTTTCTGACGTACTGTATAGGAAGTCTTCTGCTTGAAGTCTCCATAAAAACAATGGCTGCAGTAACAGCGAGTATAATGGCCATCACAGCTATAATTGTTAAAAGCTGCACTTCGCCTGTTTGCACAAGGGTGAGAGTTCTGCTCACCGCGGATGGAAATCCTGCAATAATACCCGCAAAAATGATAACAGATATACCGTTACCCAGCCCTTTCTCGGAGATCTTCTCGCCAAGCCACATAAGAAATACCGTACCAGTGGTAAGGGTTATAGCCGTAACTATACGAAAACCCATCCCCGGAAACATAACAACAGGCGAGCCGCCTGGTGATGTCATGCTCTCAAGTCCGATAGCGATACCCATACCCTGAACCAAAGAGATGGCAACGGTACCGTATCTGGTATACCTTGTGATCTTGTCACGCCCTTCCTGACCGCGCTTTTTAAGCTCCGCAAGGTGCGGAACAGCAACTGTCATCAGCTCCAGAATAATGGCTGCTGATATGTAGGGCATAATCCCTAGGCCAAACACTGTCAGCCTGGAGAGTGCGCCGCCGGTAAACATGTCGAAAAATCCGAGCAGGTTACCTGACTGCTGTGCAAAAAACTGGCTCAGTGCATCGCCATCGATACCGGGAGTCGGAACGTGTGCACCAATCCTGTATACAAACAGGAAAAACAGTGTCCATAGTATTCTTCTTCTAAGTTCCGGTATAGAGAAAATCTCTTCTATTTTTTTAAACATTAATTACCCCAGAATTACAACTTCGCAGCCGGCTTTTTCACATTTTTCCTTAGCACCGCTTGATATCTTATCGATTTCGAATTTCAGCTTTTTGGTTATTTCGCCGTTTCCGAGAATTTTGATACCATCTTTTGTGCCGCTTACAAGGTTTTTATCCTTGAGAGTCTCAAAGGAAACAACCTCGCCGTCTGTGTATCTGGCTTCGATAGTGTCCAAGTTTACAGTTTCGTAAACAGTGGCAAATCTGGCGTTGTTAAAACCTCTTTTAGGAAGTCTTCTGCTAAGAGGCATCTGGCCGCCTTCAAAACCAGGTCTGACACCACCGCCAGATCTTGATTTCTGACCTTTGTGCCCTTTGCCTGATGTTGTACCGTGTCCGCTCGCGCTTCCACGTCCCAGCCTTTTTCTATTCTTATTGGCGCCTATGGCCTGTTTCAGATCATGAAGTTCCATTTATATAACCTCTTACCTGATGATTTCCTGGATGGTCTTGCCTCTAAGTTCGGCAACCTCTTCCAGTGTTCTCATTTTTTTAAATCCATCCATAACAGCGTAAAGGGAGTTATAGGCGTTTCTGCTTCTTGTGGACTTGCAGAGGATGTTCTGCACGCCAGCAAGCTCAAATAGTGAACGTGTCACGCCGCCTGAAATGATACCTGTACCGGGTGCGGCAGGCTTCATCACGATTTCTGATGAAACGAATTCACCGATAATCTCGTGAGGAATAGTACCGTTAACCACTGGAACCTGAACCATAGCTTTTTTAGCGTTGTCCAGTGCTTTTTTGATAGCGTCAGGCACTTCACGTGCTTTACCGTAACCAATACCAACTGAACCGTTCATATCGCCAACTACAACAAGAGCAGTGAATTTGAATATCCTACCACCCTTTACAACTTTTGTTACTCTGCCTATGTTAACTACTTTGTCAACAATTTGACCTTCGTCTTTATTAAAGTTCAAAGTAATCCTCCCTAGAACTCGAGTCCGGCTTCGCGGGCTGCGTCTGCCAGAGCTTTGATTCTACCATGATAAAGGAAACCGCCTCTGTCGAAGATAACGCTTTTTATACCTTTATCACTAGCTCTTTTAGCCACTTCAGCACCAACGGCCTTTGCGGACTCAAGATTTACACGGCCCTTGTACTGCTCTTTCAGCTCTTTTTCAAGAGAGCTGGCAGTCACAAGTGTTGTACCGTTTACATCGTCTATGACCTGAGCATATATGTAGCTGTTTGATTTAAAAACAGCGAGCCTAGGTCTCTGCGTTGTGCCTTTTATCTTTTTTCTCGTGCTGAGATGCCTTCTTGTACGGGCTTCCGCTCTTGATACCTTAGCCACTTTCAACACCTCTTACTTATTTACCGGTTTTACCGGCTTTTTTAATGACGTATTCGCCAAGATATCTTATACCCTTGCCTTTGTATGGCTCAGGAGGTCTCAGCTCACGTATGTTTGCCGCTATCTGGCCAACAAGCTGTTTATCGATACCTTTTATGACGATTTTTGTCTGGCTCTCAGCCACAAGCTCTATGCCTGCCGGTGGAACCACTTCCACAGGGTGGGAAAAACCGAGGGCGAAGTCAAGGTTAGCACCTTTTTGGGAAACCCTGTAACCAACACCTATGATCTCAAGCTTTTTCTCGTAACCCTGTGTTACGCCTATGACCATGTTATTGATAAGTGTCCTTGTAAGGCCATACACAGACTTGGAAAGTTTGGTTTCATCCACTTTTGAAACTGTGACAACATTGTCTTCAATTTTGACCACAGCCTTGTAGTGGATGTCCTGCGCAAGCTTCCCTTTTGGTCCTTCCACGCTGACGACTTTGCCTTTCATGTCGACTTTTACGCCAGCTGGGATCTCTATCGGTAATTTACCAATTCTGGACATTACAACTCTCCATTACCAAATCTGGCAGATATATTCTCCGCCAACTTTTTCAGTGATGCACTGCTTAACGGTTTTGATTCCGCGTGAAGTTGAAACAACACCATTACCAAGTCCGCCAAGTACTGGCTTAAGGTTCTTAGTGTTCACATACACTCTCTGGCCGGGTTTTGAAACCCTTTTTATACCACGAATAACGGACTCGCCGAGATCGTTGTATTTGAGGTGTATAACTATATTTTTACGATTTCCATCGTTTGCTACACGGAAGTTTTTAACATAGCCCTCTTCCTGGAAAAGAGCTGCCATAGCCTCTTTCAAATTTGAATGAGGTACTACTACTTCCTGGTGATGCACCATAAGTGCATTACGCATTCTTGCGAGCATATCAGCAATAGGATCTGTCATTCCCATGACTTAGTCTCCTTCTTAAAAATTACCAGCTGGATTTTCTCACGCCCGGGATCTCTCCCTCAAGCGCGAACTTCCTAAAACAAAGTCTGCACATATTGAATCTGCGCATAAAAGCCCGGGGTCTTCCGCATATTGGACAGCGGTTATTTTCCCTTACCTTGTACTTCTTCTTAAGAAATGCACTGTGATATTTAGCTTTTGTGGCCAATTTATGCCTCCTGAGTTGCAAAAGGCATACCAAGCTCCCTTAAAAGCTCTCTTGCCTCTTCATCTGTATTAGCAGTTGTGGCTATAATGATGTCAAAACCGCGTATTTTGTCGATCTTATCGTAATCGATCTCCGGGAATACAATTTGCTCTTTAAGGCCCATTGCATAGTTTCCGCGTCCATCAAACGACTTAGGATTTATCCCCTGAAAGTCTCTAACCCTTGCAAGTCCGATTCTTGTGAGTCTGTAGAGAAATTCGTATGCCCTCTCACCGCGAAGTGTTACTTTGCAGCCAATAGGCATTCCTTCTCTGAGTTTGAACGTAGCAATTGACTTTTTAGCACGGCAGACAACAGGTTTCTGACCAGCTATCTTCTCCATGTCTCTGACTGCTCCCTCTATCACTTTAGAGTTGAGTACAGCCTCGCCAACACCCATGTTCAATACTACTTTTGTCACTTTCGGAACCTGCATGACGTTCTTGTAGCCGAACTTTTCAACAAGTTTCGGTACTACCTCTTCTTTATAGATTCTTCTGAGTTCCGCCATTAGTTATTCTCCGTTAGTCCTTATCAATTATCTCGCCGCAAGACCTGCAGAACCTAACTTTCTGGCCGGACTCAAGTACCTTGTAACCAAGCTTTACGCCTTTACTGCATTTACCGCAGTAGTACGCAACGTTTGAGATTTCAAGAGGCATAGGCTTATCGACTATACCACCATCCGGGTTGAACTGGTTAGGTTTCATGTGTTTTTTATACACATTTACATTCTCACAGATTACCTTGCCTTCGGCTCTGTCAAGTACGACAACTTTTGACTTAGTCCCTTTATCCTTACCAGTTGTAACGATAACAGGGTCATCTGTTTTAAGTTTAAGTTTTACATTCACTTGTGCACCCTCTTAAAGTACTTCAGGAGCCATGGAAACGATTTTAAGAAAACCTTTCCCTCTTAGCTCCCTTGCAACAGGTCCGAAAACACGTGTTGCTATAGGTTCGAGTGTTGTTTTGTTCAGAAGAACACAAGCATTGTCATCAAATTTTATGTATGTACCGTCATTTCTGCGATTCTCTTTTGCTGTACGCACGATAACCGCTTTAACAACAGTACCTTTTTTGATGTTACTGTCAGGAGCTGCCACTTTTACAGTTGCGACTATAATGTCGCCGATTCCGCCATAACGGATCTTAGAACCGCCAAGCACCTTAATGCAAAGCACTTCTTTTGCTCCGGAGTTGTCTGCAACCCGAAGTCTTGATTCTACCTGTATCATGTTATGTTACCCCTCGCTGGCCACTTCAATAGAGCGCTCAATGATCTTTGTGACTCTCCAGCATTTGTCTTTGGAGAGAGGACGTGTTTCAATGATCTCTACTGTGTCACCCATTCTGCACTCGTTTGCTTCATCATGGGCTTTGAAGTTTTTACTTCTCTTGATGAACTTCTGATACCTTGGGTGGAGTTTCAGGTTCTGAACCTTAACCACAACGGTTTTGTCCATCTTGTCACTGACAACCACCCCTTTTCTTATCTTTCTGTTGTTCCTGGCTTCCATTACTTTTCCTCGATACTGCGCTCGTTGAGTATTGTCTTAATACGAGCTATATCTTTTCTAGCCTTCTTGATCTCGGAGGCATCTTCAATGTCTCCGGTAGCAAGCTTGAACTTCATTCTGAAGATGTTCTCTCTGAGCTCTTTCTCTTTATCGTTAAGCTCTGCATCTTTCATTGCTTTCATTTCGGATGCTTTCATTCTGCAGCCTCCGCAATATCATCTCTTTTTACAAATTTACATTTGATAGGGAGTTTATGAGCAGCTCTTCTAAATGCTTCACGAGCCTGCTCTTCTGTAACACCACCTATCTCATAGAGTATAGTACCCTCTTTCACAGGAGCCGCATAGTATTCAACAGCGCCTTTACCTTTACCCTGTCTAACCTCAAGAGGCTTTGCAGTGATAGGTTTGTGCGGGAAGATGCGGATTGTCAATTTACCACCTCTTTTGAGGTATCTGTTGATAGTAATCCTCGCCGACTCTATCTGACGAGATGTCAGCTTCCCTTTGCCTGCTGCAGAAAGACCGTAATCGCCGAATGCAACATAGTTACCTTTGCTGGCTTTACCTTTGATGCGGCCTTTGTACTGCTTTCTGTATTTTAGTCTCTTTGGAATAAGCATGTTTACGCACCTGCCTCGGCTCTTCTGTCGTCGAGTACTTCACCAGTGAAGACCCAAACTTTGATGCCGATAATACCGTAAGTGGTCATAGCTTCTGTTGTGCCGTAATCTATGTCAGCTCTGAGTGTCTGAAGAGGCACACGGCCTTTGATATACCACTCAGTTCTGGCCATGTCAGCACCAGCAAGACGACCTGCACAAGCGACTCTGATTCCGAGAGCACCAGATTTCATAGCTTGAAGAACAGCTTTTTTCATAGCTCTTCTGAAAGCCACACGGCGCTGGATCTGCATTGCGATGTTTTCTGCAACGAGAACAGCGTTGATCTCAGGCTTTTTGACCTCTCTGATAACCAGAAGCACTTCTGATTTTGTAAATTTCTTAAGCTCTTTTTTGAGCTTATCAATCTCTGCACCTTTTTTACCGATAACTATGCCTGGGCGTGATGTGTTCAGAGTTATTCTGATACGTGTACCCATACGCTCTATACCGATGCGTGCGAGACCGGCCTGCATCAGCTTCTCTTTGAGATATTTTCTCATTTTGATATCTTCAAGAAGCTGCTGTCTGTATTCTTTCTTGTTAGCAAACCAAACCGATTTCCACGGTTTATTTATGCCAACTCTGAATCCATTAGGGTTTACCTTCTGTCCCACAAATACCTCCGTTAGTCAGAAAGAACTACTGTAATATTGCTGGTCGGTTTGCGAAGACCGGTAGCTCTACCATAGGCTCTTGGCAGGAATCTCTTCCAAACCGGCCCCTGGTCTACCATGACCTCTTTCACAATCATGCGACTAGCATCAGCATGGTTGTGGTTCTCCTCTGCGTTACTAGCAGCGGACTTCACAGCCTTGTAAAGGATCTTGGCGCCTTTGTTAGGAGTAAACTTAAGGATAGCAAGTGCTTCCTCAACTTTTTTACCTCTAATAAGGTCAGCTACAGGGCGAGTTTTTCTAGGAGAAACTCTTTGATATTTTGCATAAGCTCTAGCTTCCATGTTATCTACCCTTTACCTTTTTATCGTCTTTCTTATGTCCTCTGAAAGTTCTTGTGAGGGCAAACTCGCCGAGTTTGTGACCAACCATGTTCTCAGTGACATATACGGGTATAAACTTGTTACCGTTATGAACGGCAAAAGTGAGACCCACCATTTCAGGAAGTACTGTACTTCTTCTTGACCATGTCTTGATGACCTTCTTGTCGCCGCTCTCTTTAGCAGCAGTAGCCTTTTTTTCAAGGTGCTCATCTATAAACGGGCCTTTCTTTAGTGATCTAGGCACTAGTCAATCCTCCTACTTCTTCCTGCGGGTTACGATGTACTTGTTGGAAGGCTTGTTCTTTTTCCTTGTCTTGTATCCCTTTGTAGGAACACCCCAAGGAGTAACAGGGTGGCGACCACCGGATGTTCTACCTTCACCACCACCGTGTGGGTGGTCGATCGGGTTCATAGCAACACCACGAACTGTAGGTCTTACGCCTTTCCAACGGGCTCTACCCGCTTTACCGATATGAATGTTTTCATGCTCCTGGTTAGAAACCTGACCAATAGTAGCTTTGCATTCAGCTTTAATAAGTCTGATCTCTCCAGATGGCATACGCACGTGGCAATAGGTTCCCTCTTTTGAGAGGAGCTGCGCATATGTTCCTGCGGAACGGGCAAGCTGGCCACCTTTACCGGGCCTCATCTCCACGTTGTGAATCACTGTACCGACAGGCATATTTTTGAGCATTTTAGCATTGCCGAGTTTAATATCAGCATTTTCGCCGCTCTCCACCTTGTCGCCTACTTTAAGACCTATTGGAGCGATGATGTATCTCTTCTCACCGTCAAGGTAAGCAACAAGAGCAATTCTTGCGCTTCTGTTCGGATCGTATTCGATAGTTTTCACATTCGCTGCAATTCCGTCTTTATTTCTTTTAAAGTCTATCAGACGATATTTTTGTTTGTTACCGCCACCCTTATGTCTAACAGTAATGCGACCGTGGTTGTTACGGCCACCTTTCTGATGCATAGGGGCTAGTAGTGACTTTTCAGGTGTTGATGTTGTTATATCAACGAAGTCACTATTGGTCCTAAACCTTGTTCCGTCTGAAGTTGGTTTAAACTTCTTAATTCCCATTTAAGGTTTCCTCTCTTAAACAAACTCGAGTGTTTCGCCTTCAGCAAGAACAACTATAGCTTTTTTCCAGTCGTTTCTTTTACCAGTGGTTTTACCGAAACGCTTCTCTTTACCTTTGTTGTTCATAGTTCTGACATCTTTCACTTTCACATCAAAAAGTTTCTGCACAGCTTCTTTTATTTGAAGCTTTGTAGCTCTTTTATCTACTGCAAATGTTACTTGATTAAGGGTCTCTTTAGCCTCAACAGCTTTTTCTGTTATTACGGGCTTTTTGATAACATCATAAACAGTCATCATACGAGAACCTCCTGAATGCGTTCAACAGCATCCTGACAAACGAAAATTGTTCTTGAGTTGATCATGTCGTAAACGTTAAGTCCGTTTACATCAAGAAGATCAACATAAGGAATATTACGGAAAGCATTTACAACTTTCTCGTCGAGCTCCTTATATACAATGAGAACCTTTCTGTCAGCGGCGAAATTCTTAAGAATTTCAACTGCTTCTTTTGTCTTGCCGTTTTCTACACTAAGTGCATCGAGTATATGTACTGCACCGGCCTCAGTTTTCGCTACAATAGCGGACTTGAGAGCATTCTTAATCTTCTTCTTAGGCATTGTGTACGAGTAGTCTCTTGGCTGAGGACCGAAAGCAACTGCTCCGCCTCTCCAAATAGGTGACTTTTTGGAACCTGCTCTTGCGCGACCAGTCCCTTTTTGTCTCCAAGGCTTAGCGCCTCGACCGCCCTTCATTTTTGCCCTGTTCAGAGTAGAATGAGTACCGGCTCTTCTGTTTGCGAGTTGCATAATTACAACTTCATGCATGAGGGATGATTTTACAGGATATGACATTATGCTGTCACTCAGATCAATCGTCCCTACGATTTCGTTTTTTACGTTTTTAACGTCAAAAGTAGCCATTAGTTCCTCTGATTACTTCTTTGCCTTAACTGCTTCTTTGATGTATACAATTGCATCATCGTGGCCGGGTATGGCACCTTTTACAAGCAGCAGGTTAGTTTCTGGGATTACTTTCACCACGGAAAGGTTCTGTACAGTGACTTTTTTGCCACCCATCCTTCCGGGCATCTTCTTGCCTTTAGGGGTTTCACCTGGGAACTCACACATTCCTATAGAACCGGGGGCTCTGTGGAAGTGAGAACCGTGTGTTTTCGGGCCGCCGGCGAAGCCGTAGCGCTTAACAACACCCTGAAAGCCTTTACCTATTGAGGTACCCTGTACATCTACGAGATCACCTTCCTCGAAAATGTTCACATCAACCTGCTGACCAACTGTTATCTCACCAGCATCGCCCCTGAACTCTTTCAGGAACTTCATAGGCTTCACGCCTTGCTTTTTAAAATAACCGGCCATGGGTTTGTTGACTTTGCTCTCTTTGAGAATCTCGTCAAAACCCAGCTGAATGGCAGAGTACCCGTCTTTTTCTTCTGTCCTGACCTCGGTAACAACACAGGGGCCCGCAAGCACGACGGTGACAGGCACAACGATTCCGTCTTCACTAAAGACCTGTGTCATTCCTACTTTCTTACCAATAATTGCTTTTGCCATTTCTCTTTAACCTTTTAAAGTTTTATTTCTACGTCAACGCCGGCAGAGAGTTCAAGCTTCATAAGGGCATCAATAGTTTGAGGGTTGTGCTCAAAGATGTCGATGAGCCTTTTATGAGTCCTTACTTCAAACTGATCTCTAGCTTTCTTGTTAACGTGTGGAGACCTGAGAACTGTAAACTTTTCGATATGAGTTGGCAGAGGGATAGGTCCTACCACTTCTGCACCTGTTCTTTTTGCTGTGTTGACAATGTCTTTCACAGCTTTATCAAGAATCTTGTAATCGAAAGCTTTCAGTTTAATTCTGATTTTCTGATTTTCCATACTATTACTCTGAAATCTC
>PKTM01000021.1 GCA_002869145.1 Denitrovibrio sp. | reverse complement strand
TCAGAGTCTTTGATGCTGTAACCTTTAAGGTTTTCGTCGAGATATTTCTGTACAAGAGCAGTTGCATCTTCACTGGACATAACTGTCGGCTGCTGAGGCTGTTCACCATCTGGGTTATTCTGATAGTAAGGTCCACCGCATCCGCCATAACCTGGACCATATCCTTGTCCGTAACCTTCACCCATCATTCCATATCCGCCGCCGAAACCTGCTGCGAATACGGTTGCTGCCATTACTGCTAATGCTGCTGTTAATATAATCTTCTTCATTATATCCTCCTTTGTTTTTTAGTCTGCATTATTTAAAGCACAAGTTGTGCCAAAAGGTGGGATATATCTATAAACTGCTATTAATATTACAATAATGATGAATTGTGCCAAAAATGTGGTCACATCGAACGTCATTTATTGGGGAATAGTCTACACTCCTGTGCATTATTTTCTCTACTTTATATTTAAGGCGTTTATTTGTATCAGAATACCAATAGTTTATATAATCTATTTGTTGGTATAGGTATTGCTTCAATGTTTTAAGGAGGCTTTTAATGATTAATAGACGAAATTTTATAAAAGGTATAATGGCTGCTGCGGCTCTTCCATCTTTGACTGTCAGCAAAAGTTATGCTTCTGCTGCTAAAGTGGAGAATATGCTTGCCGTTCCGCCGCTTCTGGAAAAAACTCGTTCAGGCGGGGTAAGCCGTTTTAGTATCAGTGTGCAGGAAGGTGTATCGGAGTTTGTAAAGGGTTCACCTGTCAACACACTTGGATACAATGGCAATCTCCTTGGCAAAACTATAAGAGCCAAAAAGGGCGAAAAGGTCTCTATCAGTGTGAAGAATAATCTCAAAGAACACACAACCACTCATTGGCACGGTCTTTTGGTTCCGGGTAATATGGACGGCGGCCCTCATCAGGTTATCAAACCTGGTGAAACATGGAACGCTTCATTTACAATAGAACAGCCCGCTGCTACTGCCTGGTATCATCCCCACGGTGACGGAAATACAGCGTCACAGGTATATAAAGGGCTTGGCGGTCTTTTTCTGCTGGATGATGAAAATTCTGCAAAACTTGATATCCCAGATGAGTACGGCGTTAATGATGTCCCTTTAGTTATTCAGGACAGGTTGTTTTCAGAAGACGGACAGATACATTATCTTACCTCAAGACAGGACTATATATTCGGCATGAAGGGGAACAAGGTTTTAGTGAACGGTGTTCTCGAACCCACTTTCGAAGCACCAAAAGGCAAGGTTCGGTTCAGGATTTTGAATGGTTCCAACGCCAGAACTTATAACCTGTATTTTTCTAATAAACAGAGTTTTGATATTATAGCTTCAGACGGTGGATTTCTCCCAAAACCGGCAAAGATGAACTCTATAAGGATATCCCCAGGAGAGAGATACGAGATAATCGCAGATTTTTCAGCTCATAAGCCAGGTTCAGAGATATATCTCGCCGATAGCGGTTATAACTTTATGAAAGTTATCGTTTCATCTAAAAAGGGTTTTACAGGCGCTTTACCGGAAAAGCTTGCAGAGTATGACCCAGCTGATATGAGCAAAGTTGTCGCCAGCCGCAGATTTTATATGAACGGCATGGGGAATATGGTGAACATAAACGGCAGAAGGATGGATATGCGCCGCATAAACGAATATATGACGCTGGGTACAACTGAGATTTGGAATGTAGTAAGCAGGATGGGGATGATGAGGGGCGGCAGCTCTGATATTCTCCATAATTTCCATGCCCACGGAACCCTCTTTAAGGTTATCTCCAGAAATGGAAAACCCCCTGCGCCTGAGGAGAGAGGGTGGAAGGATACTGTGGCTCTTCCTGATAACGAGGTTGTTCAGCTTATGGCGAGTTTTAATCATAAAGGTATTTTTATGTATCATTGTCATATTCTGGAGCACGAAGACAGAGGCATGATGGGTCAGTACATAGTGAAGTAATATGGAGGTTAATAGATGTTTGGATATTCTAACGGATACGGTTTCGGATGCGGAAGTTTAACAGGAGGCGGATTTATGTGGATTTTTTTTATTATAATCATAGGTCTGCTTCTTTATTCATTTGTAAAAGACAAGAGGTCAACCAAGACAAACGTGACAGGCACAGCAATGGAGATATTAAACGAGAGATATGCAAAAGGCGAACTTAATGCCGATGAATATAAAAGGATGAAGTCAGAGCTCAATAAGTAATTAAACCGGGGTACGTACATTGGTGCTTGCCCCGGTGTTTGTATCATTTGTTTGTCAGTTGTTTTTTACTATTTATTTCCATTTTGGCAGCTCTATGTGGAAACATACACCGTTTTCCATATTTTCAGGGTAGAGTTTCCCTTTGAATTCGTTTTCAACGATAAGTTTCGACATGAAAAGTCCTATGCCTGTCCCTTTACCTTCGTCTTTTGTTGAGAAGTAAGGCTCAAATATTTTAAGCATAACTGCATCATCAATAGGGCTTCCGGAGTTAAAAATACTTATATGAAAACATTTTTCGTCGGATGCCATGTTTATCTTTATGATGCCTTTGATATTTTCCCCTGAAGATTTTTCCAGTATCGCATCTTTGGCATTGTTTAAAATATTCAAAAGAACGTGGCGAAGCTCAGCTGATGACCCGTTAATAACGTCATTTTCAAAGCGGCAGCTGTCATATTCATCTAAATTGCACGGAACAGGCATGTCAGCACAAGAGCATTCAAGCTGTAGCTGAATACTGCATGAGCTTAGCTGCGGCGACAGAAGCGATGTTATCTTTTTTATCTCTGACTTGACAGAAAAGTCCTCTTTTTTCTTGTTAGAACTGAAGAAATTTCTGAAATCATCTATGGTTTCAGACATAAACATTACCTGTTCCTGGTGTTTTTTGAAAAGGTCTACGCTTTCTAAGTCGCCATAGTCAACACCTTCCTGGATTTCCTTCAGCATCTGCATTAAAAGCTGAATATTATTAAGAGGCTGTCTCCACTGGTGGGCTATGGCGTTAACCATCTGCCCCATATCAACAAATCTTTTTTGTTGCTGGATGATATTTTCCTGCAGGCGTACTTTCTTAATCTCAGCGTCCACCTTTTCCTGAAGATTGACATTCAGCTCTCTAAGTGAAAGTTCCAGCTCTTTCCTATCTGTTGTATCCTGAATAATTCCTGCCATTTGAGTTACTTCCCCATTACTGCCAATGGTCAGCTCGCCTATCCCGTGAACCCATCTTGTTTCGCCTGTTTTCGCGTTTACTACCCTATACTCTTTGTCGAATGGCTTCTTTTTACCCATGACCTCAGTGGTTAAATAACCTATCATTTCTTCTTTGTCGTCCGGATGAATGAGGTTTGCCCACTCTTCTATAAGAAGCTTCTCTTTCCAGTCCAGCCCTAAGAGATTGCATATCTCTCTGGAGGCGATCCATTTGTTTTCAGCAACATAGAGTGTATAGTGACCTAGTTGTGCCACTTTCTCTGCTTGAAAAAGCTTCTGCTCATTTTCATTTATCATCTGCTCAGTGGCCCTTTTTTCAGTGATGTCTTCCATAGCAACAAGAATGTTTGTAAGCTGACCCTGAGCATTATAAAAAGGAGACATTGTAGCAGACTCAATAAGCCTATCTCCGTTTTTTTTAAGACTTATTACTTCACCTTTCCATGTTCTGCCTGATTTTACAGAGGAAAACATATCTTTCAGCACAGTTTCATCCGGCTGTGTTCTCATTAACTCTGGAGCTCTTCTTCCAATCGCTTCTTCTTCAGAGTATCCGGTTACCTGCGTAAAATATGGATTAACATATTCGATCACGGCATTCATGTCAGTCATAATAATAGATATAGGGCTCTGTTTAGCTACTTCAGAAAGCTTTTTGAGCTTATTTTCTATTTTCATCTGTTTGGTGATGTCTGTGTGAGTGCCAATAATTTTTACCGCATTACCGTATGAGTCATACAAAATCTGGCCTCTGGCGTGGACAAAGACAATATGACCCTCTTTGTGTATCATTCTGAACTTAAAGCTGAACCATTCTAAATGATCAGTAAATATTTGATTAAATTTTTCCAGAACTTTTTCCTTGTCTTCTTCTATGGTGCGGACTTCCCACTCACTGAACTGGTTAGGGATCTCTTCATCGGTATAACCCAGCATCTCTTTCCATCTTGAAGAGAAGTAAACCTCATTTGAAATAGCGTCACATATAAAGAATCCGTCCTGAGTGGATTCCATTGCCAGCTTAAACATCTCTTCAGAACTTTTCAGTTTTTCAGCGATAGATTCCACATTAGAGACTTCATTTATTATTCCAACAGACCACCATTCGTCATCTTCAGATACATCAAACAGCTTAATTTTTGCAGTGAAGTATTTTTTGTCTTTTGTGATATATATTCTTTCAGTTATTTTGGGGTTAAGATAGCTGTGGTTTTTGTCCTTATAAATGTCGAATTCTTCTAGATATTTGCCAGCATATTCTTCTGGAAAAAAAAGTTCGTATACATACTTGCCTATTGCTTCTTCATGTGAGTAACCAAAGAGTATGCTGCTGTTTTTATTCCACAAAACAACTTTTAAGTTTTTGTCAGTAACCACCACAGAGTCGCTGGAGTTTTCAAGCAGAGGTGTAAGAATGTTAGCTGTAAGCTGTTTTTGTTCATTTATCATATAACAAGACCTCAATATTTTGAGCTAAGATATAATAATTATACTTCTAAACTACTACTTATGCTTGAAATATGTCAAGAAATGAAAAATCTCTTCAGAAACATTGAGCTTGTATTGAGTTTTTCAAAGGAACAATTATCTTATGGTTAATATGTCATTATTATTTTAAGGAGACAAGGCATGGACAGGAGGGATTTTTTAAAAAAGGCGATGAAGGGAACGGTTGCGGCTGGTGTTACAGCTGGCCTTGGCAAATATGGGAAAATACTTGAGGCATCCCCTCTGGTTCCATACGATCTTGTGGCTGTAAAAGGCGGCGAGCCGGATGTAATGTTTGATATGGCCATGCAGTCTTTTGGCGGAATGGGTCAATTTGTTCCGAAAGGGAGCCGTGTTCTGGTGAAGCCTAATATCGGCTGGGACGTTTCACCGGAACGTGCCGGAAACACTAACCCCGTTCTTGTGGCGCAGATTGTTAAACATTGCCTTGATGCGGGAGCAAAAGAGGTATCTGTTTTTGATCACTCATGCGACCACTGGGTTCGCTGTTACAAAAACAGCGGGATAGAAAAGGCTGTAAAGGATGCCGGAGGTAGAGTTGTTTCCGGTGATAGTAAAAGTTATTATCGCGAAGTCTCCATTGCAAAAGGGGAGAGACTTACAGAAGCATCGGTGCACGAGCTTTATCTTGATTCTGATGTTGTTATAAATGTTCCTGTTTTAAAACATCACAGCTCTACAATGGTAACCATAGGCATGAAAAACCTTATGGGTGTTGTATGGGACAGGTTTCACTGGCACAGGAACGATCTGCATCAGTGCATAGCTGATTTTGCATCTTTTCGTAAGCCGGATTTGACAGTTGTTGATGCTTATAATGTTATGATGAGAAACGGCCCCAGAGGGGTTTACGTAAGCGATGTGGCTCAGATGAAGTCGCTCATAGTTTCCCCTGATCCTGTGGCTGCCGACACTGCTGCTGCTATGCTTTTCGGTGCTGACCCCGAAGACATCCGTCATATCCAGATAGCCCACGCTATGAAGATAGGGACATCAAATCTGAAATCTCTTAAAATAGACAGGATAAAACTTTAACATATGAAGCGCAGCCTGCTGAAACCTGCCAGATTAATAATCTCTTTATTATTTCTGTTGGCAATATCTGTTATGTTTTTGGATTTTCGCAATTTTGTTTCGCCAAAATTCATAGAGACCTTCACATTTCTTCAGTTTGTGCCGTCATTGCTGAATTTTTCCATTTTGTCTTTCGGTTTTTTAATCGTAATTGCCATTACCTTGCTATTCGGGCGAATCTACTGCTCCACCATATGCCCGCTTGGCTCTTTTCAGGACGTACTGTCTTTCAGGAATCGTAATAGATATACATTTGCAAAACCTCATAATACGCTGCGTTACGGTATACTCGCTCTAACTGTGATAGTTTTTGTTTTTGGCAGCTCGCTCGTTTTAAATCTGCTGGATCCTTTCAGCAGTTTTGGGCGTATTTTTTCTAATCTTTTCCGTCCTGTGGTCATAGCCCTTAATAATTTTACTGCCCCTTTGCTGGAGTCCAAAGGTGTGCTGCTGCTTTATAGTGTGCGCTGGGGTGAACCAGTTGTGTTTTCTATACTTTTTGCATCCGCTGTGCTTATGCTTGTTTTCTGGTTGTCAGTTAGACACGGCAGACTTTACTGCAATACCCTGTGCCCTGTGGGCGCTCTGCTCGGACTTGTCTCTAAGGTTTCTGTTTTCAGGATAGCATTTGGTGACCACGCCTGCACACACTGCGGTGAGTGTGCCAAAGTCTGCAAGAGCCGCTGCATAGATGTTGAGGAGAAAGAGATAGATATGTCCAGCTGTGTAAGCTGTTTTAACTGTTTTGATGCATGCGATAGGAGCGGGATAAACTATGAGCTTAGAAAAAGCAGGTCAGAGAGAAAGCCTGTGGAAAAATCACGAAGAAAATTCATGGTCAATACAGCGCTTTTCAGTACAGTCGTTTTGCCGGGAGCAGAGATCCCTCTTAAACAGGTAAAACTGGGTAAACCGACAACTGTTCCTGTGGTTCTTACGTCTCAGATATCTCCTCCGGGTTCGGTGAGCATAAGTCATTTCACATCAAAATGTACCGCATGCCATCTGTGCGTTAGCGCATGCCCCACAAGAGTTCTTGTGCCGTCCATAACAGAATTTGGTCTGCACGGACTGCTCCAACCCCACATGGGGTTCAACAGAGGGCACTGCAACTACGAATGTACCGTCTGCATAGATTTATGCCCCACAGGCGCAATAAAGCCTATTGATGTGTAAGAAAAGAAGCTGACACAGGTTGGTATTGCGAAATTTATAAAAGACAATTGTGTTGTGCATACTTATAAACTTGCCTGCTGAGCATGCTCAGAGCACTGCCCAACAAAGGCTGTAAAGATGATTCCTTACGAAAATGAGGTAAACGACAAGCTGACAATACCAGAGATGAATAAGGATATATGTGTTGGGTGCGGAGGGTGTGAGTACGCCTGCCCGACCAAGCCTTTCAAGGCTATATATGTGGACGGCAACCCTGTCCATAAACAAGCGAAAAAACCGGAAGTTGAAAAGCTGGAGCCTGTGAACCTTGAAGAGGATTTCCCTTTTTAAGTAGTAAACACACCAAAATCCACACCGGACTTACCTATGAAAAATATCTGGACGGCAAAGATGATATGGATATTCTGGAACAGGGCATCAAAGACGGAATAGAGGATGTCGTTGATAAAGGTGTGGGCTTTTTAAAAGACATAGGGAGTGCGGCTTCTAGTGTAGCGAAAAAGTTGTTCGGCTGGTAAGAATCAGCACATCAAAACACATATTATAAATATCTAAAAAAAAGGGGTGCATCACACGGTGCACCCTTTTCTTATATGCCGAGGGGGGGACTCGAACCCCCACAGGCTTATTGCCCACATGAACCTGAATCATGCGTGTCTACCAATTCCACCACCACGGCAAAATGCGCTATGCATTGATTAGAAGGAAGTTATACGGATTTGACAGAAATATGTCAACTGTTAATTTCTGTTGTTTTCTGCCGTTTTCTGTTAAATTTTGTTAGCTGTCTATTAGCAAAAAAAATATGCTGCAAATCTACCGTCAGATACCCAGCCTGAGAAATTCTTTGTATATACATGTATCTTCTACATAAGGTATCTCAGCCACATTTGCTATCTGTGCCGCTTCAATGGATTCTACACCTTCCTGAAGCCAGATAAGCTTGGCATTTTTCGCAGCAGCAGCCCGAACTATTTCTGCGGCAAATGCGCTCTGTCTGAAAACATCAACAATGTCCGGCTCAAAAGGCACGTCTTCCACGCTGTCGTATGTTGGCACACCCAGCACTTCTTTTTCAATAGGGTTCACAGGGGTAACGTCATACCCTTTGCTCATGAGGAATTTCATGATGCCGTGACTCGCTCTTTCCGGTTTGTTTGATGCCCCTACAATTAGGATAGTTTTAGCATTTTTTAAAAGCTCTATTTTTTTCTCATCACTTACGTTTTCCATTGAATTCCTCCTCGGATTGTTCATATATTATAACAGGAGATATACACCATGCTTGAGAGTTTATACACAGGCGCAGAAGCCATCGACACATATAAAAACTCTTTAATTACCAGTGCTCACCATATTGCCAATATAAACACACCTTATTATAAAAGCAATACCTTACAGTTGAAGGATCTGGAGTATGGCGGTATAAACATAGCCTCTATTAGGCAAAACCAGTCTCTTTCCTACACCATAACTTCCGGGCGGACGCTGGATTTTGTCATAGACGGTCCGGGTAATTTCAAGCTGAACGATGGCGGTGATGAATTCCTTAGCAGAAGAGGGGTCTTTTCTCTGGACGATGCTGGAAATGTAGTGGACCAAAAAGGGAGGGTACTGCTGGAAGAGGTGGTTGAGCCTGGCGAGAACATCAGCCAGTTCAATATCTCTGAAAACGGAGTTTTCGAAATAAATGGCGAGTTCAGGGGTAAGGTTGATATTTATGACAATCAGGGGAATAAGATTGCCGACGACCAGTTCCGTCTAAGAACAGGCGAACTCGAAGCGTCAGATGTAGATGCTGCCAGAGAGATAGTTAATATGATGTCAACTCAAAAGGCTATTATGTTTAACTTTGCCAGCATTCGCACCAGTGACGACCTTTTGGGTCTTATAGTAAATCTTGTGAGCTGACAGACAGCTTTATAAAGAAGGTTGTTCCTTCACCCTCTTCAGAAGTAAAATATATTTTACCTTTCAGATATCTATCAATTAACATTCTCATGCTGTATGTACCTATCCCTCTGCCTTGACCTTTGGTTGAGAAAGACCTTTTGAAAACTGAGCTTTTTACTTTATCTGACATCACAGTGGGATTGTTTACGTATATCAGCACATGGTCTTTGATGTTTCTGTAGCCTATGGAAACCTTTTCCCCTGCGGAAGAGGCTTCGCAGGCGTTTTTTAAAGTGTTTAAAAGTACTCTTTTCAGCAGAACCGGGTCTGTATACAGTAAAGGTTCAGGCTCAGCTAAAACTGTATCTATCTCAACAGAGCTGTTGCACATCGTTGTCTGTATAAAGCCAACTACTTCCTTTATGATTTTATTAATGGAAACATTTTCAGGGTGCACCATAAGCTCGTCTTTTTCAGCAAGCGATACAATATGCTGGGCATTTATTTCGTTTTTCAAAGATGTCATAGTTATCTTAAGCATATCGAGGCTATGTTCAAATTCTTCTATATCGTTGCTGTTTTTTGAATCAGTCATCATGTCTATTATCATACCCATTCCATTCACAATGTTGTTTACATCATGAAAGAATATTTTCTCAAGCATCTGCCGTCTGGATTCGGCACTAATATCGATAATACTGTAAAGAGTGAGTTTCTGGCCTTCCAGCTCTAAGGGTGATGCGCTTACTGATAGGTTGAAAGCATGCCCGTGCATAGCGGCTATTCTGCATTCGTTGAGGGATTTGACCCCTTTCTTGCTTTCGGTGATGGATTTGTTTGCTCCGCAGTATCTGCAAAATGAGGTGTCGCCGCACTCAACCCGCTCGTCTAATGCGTGGATGCAGTTAAAGGCTGTCCCCGGCTTTACGCCCAGCTGCGCTTTGAGGTTAAAGTTATCAGCGAACTCTTCAAACTTTTTGTTGAAATACACAATATCTCTTTCAGAATCAAGTATGAGGACTATGTCATGCACAGAATTAAGAACTTCTGTTAGTAAAGGATACCTCTGAATAATGTTAGTTATCTCTCCTAGGCTCATATTTACCCCAAATAATAATGTTTATTAAAAATATCATAATTTTAAAATTTATTATAGTAAATTATATAAAACGTATGGTTGAATTACAATAAGGAAGCTGTTAATATTTCTTGCCACAACACTAGGAGGCTAAATTTGAAGCAGATTCTTCAGTCCCTTCTGGACACAGCTGTAAATGACATGATTAAAGATGCAGGTTTGTCAAATGATCTGCCGGAATACACCATAGAAACACCAAATAATCCTGAGCACGGTGACTTTGCTACAAATGTAGCTATGAAGTCCGCTGGTATTTTCAGGAAGAAGCCCATCGATATAGCAAACGATATAGTAAGCAGGCTGAAGCACCCGATGATAATGAGTGCAGGCGCTGTTATGCCGGGCTTTATAAATTTCAGCATAGACTCAGGGTTTTATCACGATCTGGTAAAAAAAGCCGCTACAGACGATTCACTTTTTAAAAGCAGTATTGGAGAAGGAAGAAAGGTTATGGTGGAGTTTGTCAGTGCAAACCCTACAGGCCCTTTGCACATAGGGCACGGCAGAAACGCTGCTTATGGTGACAGTCTGGCGAAAATAATGACTGCTGCCGGATACGACGTCCATACCGAATACTATGTAAACGATGCAGGGAACCAGATGAATAATCTGGGAAAAAGTATATACGCCAGATATATGGAACTGTCAGGCAAAGAGTTTGCTTTCCCTGAAGACGGATATCATGGGCAATATATTATTGACATAGCTCAGGAACTTTTTAACGAGCATGGAGAAGACTTAGCACAAATGCCAGACGCGCAAGGTACTGATGTGTGCTTCAAAAAAGGTCTTCACGACATTAAAGAAAACATAGCAGACACACTTAAGAATTTTAACGTGGATATCGAGCTGTATTTCAGCGAAAATTCATTATACGAAAATGGCGATGTGCCTTCTAGTCTGGAATACCTTAAAGAGCGTGGATTTGTGTTTGAAAAAGATGGAGCACTCTGGTTTCGCTCCACAGAGTTCGGAGACGACAAGGACAGGGTTGTGAAAAGGAGCAATGGTGATTATACATATTTTGCTTCCGACATAGCCTATCACAAAAATAAGTTCGACCGCGGTTTCATGACTGTTATAGATGTGTGGGGCGCTGACCATCACGGATATGTGAAAAGGCTCAGCTCTGCCATAGATGCCATAGGATACGAGGATAGAGAGTTTCAGGTCAGCCTTATACAGATGGTAAATCTTGTAAATGCTGGCGAGAGAGTCTCTATGTCTACAAGGGCGGGCTCCTTCATAGAGCTGGACGAACTTATAAAAGAAGTAGGCAATGATGCTGCCAGATATTTTTATACTATGCGGGACTATGAGGCACAGTTCGATTTTGACATAGCTCTTGCAAAAAAGCGTGAGTATGATAATCCGGTTTTTTACATACAGTATGCTCACGCCAGAGTGCAGTCTGTGCTAAGAAAGGCAAAGGAAGACAACATCGAATACGAACTGTGCAGTGGGCTCGAAAAATTAAAATCTAAAGAAGAGCTTGAGATTATAAAGAAAATTTACGATTATATAAATGTACTGGAACAATCAGCCAGAAACAGACAGCCTCACAGGATAGGCTATTACCTTCAGGAGCTGGCATCTATGTTCCACAGCTATTACTTTAACAACAAGATGCTGAACGGAGATGACAAAGATCTTACTTCGGCAAGGGTTACACTTGCTGTTGCAGTAGGTAATACCATCAGAAACGGACTGGCTC
The DNA here is from genome assembly GCA_002869145.1 of Denitrovibrio sp. Classification (GTDB taxonomy): domain Bacteria; phylum Chrysiogenota; class Deferribacteres; order Deferribacterales; family Geovibrionaceae; genus Denitrovibrio. The sequence continues at coordinate 12,060 of PKTM01000021.1, read as the reverse complement.
TGCTTGGAGTCGGCGCACCTGACAGGATGTGAAAGTGTTTGGTAAAAAGAAAAAAGACGAAAACGAATCACCAGGAAATGCTCCGGCAGAAAAAAAATCAAAACCAGCCGGTAAACAGAAGGTCAGTAAGGGATTTGGCAATACCATTATCCTTTTTATAGTTTTTTTCATAGTTTTTACTGTCATAGTGACTGGCGTAGCTTTTTTTGCAGACAAGCTGGATCTCTCCGGAAACGGTAATGAGAAAAACCTAGAAGACATAGCTCCCGCAGAAATAATGACGGATCCCAAAGAGGGTGAAAGCACTGAATATGTGATGGACGATAAAGGAAACATCGGCAAGAAAGAGATTATGGAGCCGATGTTGGAAAAGAAAGAAGAAACAAAAGAGACATCAGATAAAAAAGAGCCTGAAATACCTAAGGCGAATGCAAAGGTGGAAAGGCCGGCACCTCTTCCTCCTGTGAATATAAAGCCGAACATAAAAAAACCGGAACCTAAGAAAGAGGCCGCAAAGCCTGCGCCCAAACCCGCAAGTAAACCAGCCAGTAAATCAACTAGTCTCACTGGCAAGGATACAAACGGCGACTACGCTGTTCAGATAGCTTCTTTCAGGAGTCAAGCTTCTGCCGAATCTGAAATGAAAAAGCTGAAAAAGATGATTCCCAGTGTGTTTGTTGTACGTGCTGATCTTGGTGAAAAAGGGATATGGTACAGAATACGCTGTTTTAACGGTGTCAGCAGAAGTGAAGCTATTGACAAGGCTGCGCTTATAGCTCAAAAAACAAGGTACAAGCCTTACCCAATGAAAAAATAATGTTTATAAGAATATTGATCATAACGACCCTGCTGTTCACAGCGGGGTCTTCTTTTGCAGACACATATCCGGAACTGAACGGTGTTCAGGTTTTTGTGCTCGACAGCAAATATAACGGAAATATCGATACCCTTTTTGACGGCCTGAAAGAACATGGTGTGGACACTGTCTTTCTGCGTGTTTTTCATAACAGCGTGGACAGGTATCATTATCTTGAAAAAAACTCCGAGTGCAGAGCAGGTGTATATTTCAATACTGACGAAGCATGTGTTGTGCGTGATGTGCTTGGCGAGGCGGTGGATTCTGCAAGAAAACACGATATGAAGATATTTGCATGGATGGCCACCCGAACACTCTCTTTCCTTAAAACACCTGAGTTTATGGAGAAAGCATACGATACATCAGGCATGAAGAACGGCTACGGTATGTCTATATTTCATCCGGAGGCAGCAGAGAAGGTGCGTGGTCTTTTTCGTGACCTTGCAGACTACGACATAGACGGTATACTTTTTCAGGATGACTTCATCCTCCGATACAGGGAGGGGGCGTCTGATTATGCAAGAATGGCATATGAGATGGAAACCGGACACACACTTACCCAGGATAAACTTTTCGGGTGCACAGGCGGACACTCGCTGACAAAAGTTCCGGGAGGATGTCCCGATGTGTTTTTACCTTGGGTTCAGTGGAAAAACGAAAAAATGATGGAATTTTACCAATCTCTTAAAATAGAATCGCTGAAGATAAACCCCGATCTGGCCTTTGCCGGAAATGTCTATTATGAAACACCGCTTGAGGCAGAAAAGGGGATGAGCTGGTATGCTCAGAGCATAGATTCTATGCTTTCTTTCGGCTTTGACTATCTTGCAGTGATGGGCTACCACGATCAGATAGCCGGAGAGCTTGACCTGCACAGAGACGATGCGCTGAAAATGGTGGAAAATATAGCCGATAACCTCGCTCAGCGAGTTGCACCAACATCCAGAATACTTATGAAAGTTCAGAGGGTTTCCTTTGCAAAAAACGGCCACATAGACAAAGAACAGATAGAGAACATCTGCGATATGCTTGACAAATATGCATTTATAAGCAGAGTTGTTGTTCCTGTTAACAAGCTGGAAGATATTTCCGGCACCTGCCTTGTGAATTAAGTTTGAATCACACTCTCTCAACTGATAAAATCTAAATAGACACTCTGTAGAAAAAAGGAGGATATTATGCCAAGAATAGGAGTAGTTCTCTGTGGCTGTGGAGTTTTCGATGGTTCTGAAATAGCAGAAACAATACTTACACTTTACTTTTTACAAAAAAATGGTGCTGAAGTACTGGTGATGGCACCAGATGTTGATCAGATGCATGTAATAAATCACCTGAAAGGTGAGCCAGCTGTGGGGGAAACAAGAAATGTTTTAGTTGAATCTGCAAGGATTGTCAGAGGCGACATCAAGGATATGGCAGAAGTTTCAGCGTCAGATTTTGATGCCCTCGCTATTCCCGGAGGTTTTGGAGCTGCAAAAAACCTGACAACTTTTGCAGTGGATGGTGCAGACTGCCAGATAAACCCTGAGATGAAAAGGCTTGTAAAAGAGACTCTTAATGCAAAAAAACCTCTTGCTGCTTTGTGTATAGCTCCTGTTATAGTTGCGAAAGCGATGGAGGGGACAGGCATTAAAACGTCCATAACCATATGAAATGACGAAGGCGCTGCCGGAGGCATTAATGCACTGTGTGCCAACCATGTAGATTGCCCTGTGAAGGAATTTGTCATAGACCAAGAAAATAAGATAGTCAGCACCCCTGCTTATATGCTGGGGCAGAATATTTTAGAAGTGGCAGAAGGTATCGAAAAGACCTGTAAAGCTCTTCTTAAGCTTATCTAAAAATAACCGCTCTGTGCCTGTCTTACATTTGGCAGGTACAGAGTATAATCTTCCAGTCATAAACTTGTTAAAACGTATTCTGTTCATTGATTAAATCATATATTTAGGCTATTGTGAAATGAGGCTTTTAATATGAAAATTCTACTTGCAAATGACGACGGAATCTATTCCGAAGGTATTTACGAACTTTATACAAAACTGAGCGAGATAGCAGATGTAACTGTTGTTGCTCCCATTACGGAGCAGTCCGCAGTGGGGCACGCCATAACCATCGCAGATCCTTTGCGTGTGGTGGAATTTACTAAATTCGGCAAGTTTTTCGGATACGGAATAAAAGGCACTCCTGCAGACTGTGTGAAGATTGCTATCAGCGACATTATGGAAGATAAACCTGATCTTGTTGTTTCAGGTATAAACCACGGTGGCAACCTTGCTACAAATGTAATATATTCAGGGACAGTATCCGCTGCTACTGAGGGCGCTATGATGGGCGTTAGGTCAATCGCGGTGAGCCTTGCCACAAAAGCGAAGGCGGACTTCAAACCAGCAGCAGAGATAGGTGTGTATTTCGCAGATTATCTGTATAATTCAGATATACCGAATTCAACAGTACTGAACGTTAACGTTCCTCCTTTGTCTAAGGATAAGATAAAAGGTTGGAGATTTGCCCGACAAGGCAATTCCAGATACCTTGACACCTTTGCCAAACGGAAAGACCCAAGAGGCGGAAGTTATTACTGGCTCGTAGGCGAAAAGATAGAGATAGACATGACTCCGGATACGGACGAATGCATCCTGGAGAAAGGATATGTCAGTGTAACTCCACTTATGTTTGATATGACAGACTATGGGATGTACAATAAATTAAAAGGTACGGAGGGCAAATGTGAGTTTAATTAGAAAATTCATACTTGCTGTTTTGGTTGTTTCAGCATTTAGCGGAATAGTTGGTTGTGAAGGCGGTTGTTCCGACACAAACCCAACAACACCTGAACAGACAAATACAACAGAATAATTTATGAAGAACTTTTTAACACTGTTTTTACTTTTTTTTATTTCTATTAGTGCTTATGCCGAGGTTAAAGTCCCAGGCTTTGCATTCACAGGAAAAGAGATCTCTGATTTTAATATCAGACCTTCTTTTAAAAATGTTTCTGTCTCTTTCAGTGTACAGTCTAATTTTGACACATACCTGAAACAGGAAAGTTTCCGGCTTAAGGCTGGAGAGACGAAAGATTACAAAGGTGAGGATCCCGGTGACATATACTCAGGCGGATTCGGCACATCTTTGTCTTCTGTTTTTGTTGGAGACAAGGCTTACAGGAACAATATTGTCAAAGCCTTTGTGGGCAACAAATATCTAGACGTTATCCAATCCTACGATAAGTATTTCGAAAAGAAGATAAAAGGGACAGACTTTGAAGAGGAAGTGCGCCTAGTTTACTCATTTGCACTTATGCAGACAGGCTCCATCTCCAAATCACTGGCAATACTGAAAGACATAGCCAACAATGGCAAATATTTCAAAGTGGTTGCCTCCGACAGGGTCGCCCAGTACATGATGAGCATAAAAGGCTTTGAAGAGCTTGATATCTTCATAGGCGGTTTGGACAGGCAAACTCCATATACTCTTTATGCATGGCTTTATGCGCTTTTAGCACTGGACAGGCACGAAAGACTTGTAAAGACATTCGACAGCCATCCAGTTATAACATCTAAGGATACCAGATTTTATGACTTTTATATCACCGCAAGATACGCACAAGGCGGTTTTGAAGATGTTATAAACAATGCTGATAAAAGCACTGATAACACTATCGGGCTTGTTGCAGATGCATATCTGGCCAAAGGTGACCGGATAAAAGCCGAAGAGTATATTGAAAATATGCCAGAAAGCTCAAGCAAGACCGTCCTCAAAGGGAAATCCGCAATACTTGAAGGAGACCTTATTCAGGCGGGAGAGCTTTTAAGCGAGCTGACATCTGACGAAGGCAGGCTGAATTTGTTTTATTACTACATTGGAAAATCTTTTCCAAGTCTCAGTATAGACTTTTTGTCGCAATTCAACTTCGAAAGCAGGATAAACGCTGATTACCTGAAATTTTATACTGGTATTTTTTATCTGACAAAAGGCGACAACAGAAAATCGATAAAGTTTCTGGATTCTGTCATCTTTAACAGTGACCTCACAGAAACAGCTTATTATTACCGTGGTCTCGCATATGCCCAGATAGACCGGAAGAGGTCTGAAAGATATTTTCTGAAATATATTGAGAACTCTCAGGACGAAGAGAAGATAACAGTGAGCCGTTTTATGCTGGCTCAGATGGCTTACATAGGTGGTTCTCCAGATGATGCTCTCATGCTCACCACAACATGTGACAAAGATTTCTGCAAACTACTTAGGGCACGTATCTTTCTGGATAAAAACAAGTATGAGATGGCATGGGCGAATGCAGAAGGCGTTCCCTGGGACGATGCCGGGCTTATCCGTGCAACAGTCCTTTTCCATAAAAAATACTACGAAGCTGCACTGAAACAAATATCGCTTATTAAGACTAAAAGCCGTGATGCTGACTTTCTTACAATGCTTTGCTGGCTGAAGCTTGACAAAACATATGAGGCTGAGACTGTTTTTAACAAATATAAAGATGATGTTGAGTTTGTTAAAACTTATCTTGAACACCTTTTTCTGAATGGTCAATACCGTGAAGTGCTGAAGCTTACTGAGCAAAGAAAAGGTGATTTTGCAATTATAAGAGCCAAATCACTCTTTTCCATGGGTAAACTTGTCGATGCGGCTAATTTGTACGAACTTATCATAAAAAACGGACAACACAGTTTTGAGGCTTGGAATGGCCTGTCATCAACATATATAGCCATGAACGAAGAAGAGAAATTTGCAGAGACAGCAAGGCGCATTACAAATGTGAAAGAAAACTTCGACAAGAAAGACTTTCTTGTTTATCAAACCGCTGTGCAGGCGCTGGATTTTAAAAAGACAAAACTGGCAACTGTGCTTCTGAACTACTTTTTTGACACATTCCTGCGTTCTGCTTACAAGAACGATGCATACCTTCTTCGTGGAAAGCTTTTCCGTGACACAGGCAGGGTTAAGCAGTGCCTTAATGATGCAGAGATAATGCTCAGCGAAGGGAGAAGCGAGGATGCGCTTTTTCTGAAAGGTGAGTGTCTTCAGTCCACCAAACCGAAAGAGGCTCTTAAAATATTTAAAGAGATGACTGAGAGTTCAGGAAGGTTCAGGGATCTCGGCTACAGCAAGCTCATTGAGCTTTACACTAAACCCTCGGATATTCTGAAAGCTGTGAATTATTTCAAAGACAAGGATACTGTCAGGTATTACTCCGGACTGGATATTTATCTTGAAAAGCTTAATGCAAAACAACTTGAAAACAGCAGAGCGCTGTTAGACGAGATGATAAACAAAAGAAACCCTGCAGGGCTTGCCGCTGCTTATTATTACCTGGGGGTTATAAACTTTAATAATAAAAAATACGAAACAGCGGGGATAATGTTCATGAAGAGCCATTATCTTTTTACAACTTCAAAATACAGCGCGAAGAGCCTTATGATGACTATTGAGGTTTATAAGAAGCTCGGACGTGACAAAGATATACCTATACTTGAAACAAAACTTAAAGCAATGAAGAGATAAAAAGGAGGATCTTTATGCTTGAATTAAACATGGAGCTGATGCAGAAAGGCGGGGTGCTTATGTATCCTATCTTTATACTTTCTGTTATATCACTGGCGATTTTTCTGGAGAGGCTTGCAACGCTTCGTACAGCCAGATATGCTCCGAAAGATTTTGCAGAAAAACTGAAACAGGCACTGGCTGCGAATGAAACAGACGTGGCCATAGACATCTGCGAGCGTAACGGTTCGGCTCTTGCAAACGTATGCAAGGACATTATCACAAATCTTGACATTCCTCTCCAAAGACTTATGGAGACTGCGGAAGAGTCAGGCAGATATCAGGCGGCATCACTTACAAGATTTCTGTCATCACTTCAGGCTATAGCGAGCATAGCGCCTCTTTTGGGGCTGCTCGGTACTGTTTTAGGTATGATCAAAACATTCATAGTGATAGGCCAGCAGGGTGTGGGCAACGCTCAGGCACTTGCAGGCGGTATCTCTGAAGCACTTATAACAACAGCAGCAGGGCTTTCAGTAGCCATACCTACAGTTGTTTTTTACTACATAATCCGCTTCCGCTCCAGAAGAGTTACAGCAGAGCTGGAAAGGTCCGTAAGCGAGATAATCAACCAGATACTTAAAGAGGCATAAATGAAATTCTCCAAAGAGGAAGACACAAACATAGAGGTTAATTTAACACCTCTTATCGACGTGGTTTTCCTGCTTCTGATATTCTTTATGGTTTCCACCACTTTCATCTATTCGAACTCTATAGATGTAAATCTTCCTGCTGCTAAAGGGGACGAAACATCTATTAGCGAGAATATAAGGGTGGTGCTCACTCAGGCAGGCGTTATCAACATAGACGGTACGCCATATGTGGAGAGTGATGTGGAGACAAAACTCACAGAGATGAAAAAACAGAAGCCGGAGAGCACAGTCATTATAGAAGCTGATAAAAACGTAACACACGGCAGAGTGGTTTTTGTCATGGATGCCAGCCGCAAGGCGGGTTTTGAAAAATTTGCAATAGCTGTTGAAGAGGAATAAATGCTGCTCAGACTTCTGCTTTCTGCAACAATATCACTGGTGGCTCACTATTTTATGCTAGGCACTATACCTGTCTTTGACATAGAGCTGAAGCCGCGTAAAAGAACTGTTGAGGTGGAGATAATCACATCTTCCATCAGGGAGCTTCCTCCAGCTCCTGTACAGAAGACCGGCTCAAGTGCAGTGAACAGAAACGCAGAGGAAAACACGGCAGCAGCGCCCGCTGTAACCATTCCGGATATTGACATACCTGATATCAAAGGTGCAGATCAGCTTGATGTGAAGATACCTGAGCTAAACATATCCAGACTCGAAAACACCAGCCGGATAAAGCCGGATAAGGAGCTTTTGAAAGAGCTTAAATCAACATCTGATGAGTTCCAGAAAGCCAACACGCCGGGCGAAGGGGTACAATCTGACATTACCGGAAAAGAATTCAACACAAATGATTTTTACATTATAAAGAATCTGAACCGTGGCCGTAAACTGACCAACAGCCCGGAAAAGCCTGTTTTTTCTCTTACCACTGACACCATTGTTCGTGTAGGGTTTAAGGTGGACAGAGAGGGCAATACCTTTTCTATCATATTGAAAAACAGCACGGACTCAAAAATTGAAAGGCTTGCCATTGACTTTGTTAAAAAATTAAAGTTTAATGCCGTGCTGGATCAGAAACCGGAAACAGCAGAAATAATTCTTAATTTCAGAGTAAAATAGTGGATAATAGTCTTCAGAAGTATGTAGAAAATCTTGTTCGTGAGAAAGGTCAGATAACTTTCGCAGAATTTATGGATATTGCTCTTTATAAAGAGGGCGAGGGGTATTACCAGAAGCAGAACCCTTTTGGACAGCAGGGGAGCTTTTACACCTCTGTGAACGCCTCTGAGTCTTTCGGCAGAACACTTGCCAGGTCATTCGTTTACCTTACAGATGTTTACGAGCTAGAAAAACGCTTCTGCGAAATGGGAGCTGGCAGCGGTATGCTCGCAAATGACATCCTTAATTTTCTGAAAAATGAAGAACCCGATTTTTACAATGAGCTTACATACCTTATAATCGAAAAGAGTGAATATCTGATCACACGTCAGAAAGAGCTGATAGAAAAAGAACATCCAGATAAAGTAAAGTGGATACCCTTTGACGAGCTTTCCAGCTTTAACGGTGTGTTTTATTCCAACGAGCTAGTGGATGCTTTCCCTGTGCACAGGGTTATCCGTATGAACGGCGAGATAAAAGAACTTTATGTAAAAGAGATAGATGGCGCTCTGAGGTTTAGCCCTGATGAGCTTTCTACACCGGAGCTTCAGGAATTTCTAGATAATATAAACCTTAAAATTACCGAGACACAGATAGTAGACATAAATCTGGATCTGAGACGTTTTATAGAGGCTATGGCTAAAAAGATAAGTAAAGGTGTAATGCTCACCATAGACTATGGTTTTGAAGCACCCATGCTTTACCAGTCATACCGCAGAGACGGAACAGTCACATGTTATTACAACCACACTCAGAACAATGATTTTTTTGAGCGCATAGGTTATCAGGACATCACCGCTTTTGTGGATTTCACATCACTTTCACTTTATGGACAGAGAGACGGGCTTGAGCCTCTGGGTTTTATGCCGCAGTGGCTGTATCTTGTTCAGTCGGGTATTCTGGATGAGATAGAGGCCGCTCCAACAGATCTGGCAAAAGCTTCCATCAAATCACTAATAATGCCTGAGGGCGGTTTCGGTACTAACTTCCATGCATTCCTTCAGGGTAAAGGCATAGATACTTCTAAAGAGCTGAAATACGGCAGACCGGCTAAGGAAGTGCTGAACAAAATGGCCGAAATTTTCAGCAAAAACGAAACGTCAGATTAACCATACTTAACAGCAAGTCTTCTAATCAGAACATAAACATTTAACTGGCATCTAATATGCTTTATTCCCCCTTAGGTGAACTAAGGAGGAAAAAATGTACATATCCACCGGAAACTATTCTTTTGAAGCAGCACAAATACTAAAAAAGTCCGAAGATTCGTCAACTAAGTCCCTTGTGGACTATATGAATGAAGACAATAAAGACTCTTCGGGATATTTTTCTGATAAAGTTCAGCTTTCACCAGGAGCATATGCCGCTATTTCTGCCAATAATCCGGAAATGTTGAAATCTCTTGGCTATGGAGAGGATGAAAACCTTATAAAAAATTCCACGGGTTCCTCACTGGACAAGATTGAACTTTCTAAAGAGGCTTATGCTGCTCTTTTAAAGTCGAATCCGGAAGTTTTAAAATCACTGGGCTATGAACTGCCTGAGGAGTGAAAATATTTCCGCTAAAACTTGGCACGTACAATGCTTATATAATCCTGAAACCTAAAATGGGGGAAAATAATGATAATAAACAGCAGTTTATACCCGGCCACAGCAAACGGAACTTACAGCTCAGAGACCAACCCTGTTGATTCTCTTGCTACACATATGAACAAAATAGCTGAAACAACAAAAACAACTTCAGACAGTATTTCTCTCTCTCAGGAAGCCTATGCAGCTTTGAAAGAGCACGCACCGGACGCACTACAAGCTCTCGGTTTTAATGAAAAGAATCCTATTTTAGAGGAAGTGAAAGAGATAGCGCAGGAGAAGTACTTCCATTTCGGATCAGACTATCTCCGCTTAGATAAAACTCAGGACGAAATGATCAGTGCGCTTGACGTTGCAAACAGATTTATGGATGCTCTGAACTCTATAGAGCCGGACGATATATATGAAGCTCTGGCTGATAGCAACCGTGACAGCGCAAGCAGCGCTATGAACCACGACATCAGCGACCTGTTACAATACGTATAATTACCAATTGACATCGGTATATTCTAGATCATTGCTGAACACAAACCTGACAGAGTGAGCTGTCAGGTCGTTCAGCATTGAAATGTTGAACCTATCAAAAGCCGAACTTATGAAGTGATTGTTCATAGCAAATCCGGCAAAATCTATTCCCGAAGTTTCACAGAAGTGTTTTGTAAGGAGCGAGTGGTTAATGCAGCCAAGCCTGTTTGGGACGACTGTCAGCACATTAAGACCGCAGTCTTTTACTAAGTCATAATTCATGTGCTCATCACTGAGCGGAACCATTATCCCGCCTGCACCTTCTACTATAAGCCAGTCAAAGCCATCTATTTTGTTTATAGCCTCCACTGTCTCGTCATAGGGGAAATTGTCAAAGGCGATATATGGTGCAACAGGAGCAACGGCAGTATGCAGAACCTTGCAGTTGTCCTCAATAAGACCTGACATTTCACGCACTGTACGGGCATCGTCATCTGCCGGATAACCAGTTTGTACAGGCTTTACGTATGCGACATTGTAGCCTTGGTCTGCAAGGTAAGCACAAAGCAAACCGCTGAAATATGTTTTTCCGATACCTGTGTCAGTACCTGTGATGTATACCTTTTTCAATTAGAAAGCACCTCATAAACGGAATCATGAGCTATATCAACTAACTTCACTATCTCGTCCTCATTAATAATATATGGGGTCATGAAATAAATGACATCCCCAAGATTGCGAAGATATGCACCTTTTTGTACAGCATTGCGAAAAATCTGAAAGCCTGTCCTCTCTTTCCAGTCAAAGCCTTCTTTTGTTTTAACATCTTTTACCAGCTGCACAGCAGAGACGCACCCCAGATGTCTGACTTCACCAACATGGGGCTTGCCTTCGAACTTTTTATTAAGATATTCATGCATAACCCTGAATTTTTCTTTGTTAGTTTCTATCACATTATTTTCTTTGAATATTTTCATAGTTTCGTTTGCCACTGCACACGCCAGCGGGTTGCCAGTGAAGCTGTGACTGTGCAGAAAAGCCTTCAAAGACGTATAATCATCATAAAACGCCATATATATTTCATCAGTTGTAAGAACAGCAGCCAGAGGCAGATAGCCAGAGGTTATCCCCTTAGACACACAGACAAAATCAGGCTCAACGCCAGCCTGTTCCAAAGCAAACATTGTACCTGTTCTTCCAAAACCGGAAGCTATCTCGTCAAATATTGTATGTATATCGTGTGCTTTAGCGCACTGACAAAGTTTTTTAAGGTATATAGGCGGAAACATTTTCATGCCACCTGCACACTGGAGCAGGGGCTCTATCATTACAGCCGTTGTCTCGTGTGCGTGTTTCTCCATGGCACGTTCCATATGTTCAAAACATTCTGCGCTGCAGTCGTTTCTGGTTTTGCCATATGGGCACCTGTAGCAGTCGGGACCCTGAACACGAATGTTGTCCATCATAATATCGCCGTAAAGCTCTGTGTATAGCTGTTCTCCGCAAACAGAAAGCGCGCCAAGAGTTTCGCCGTGATAGCCATGGTCGAGATACATAAAGCGTTTTTTTGCTGTTATGCCGTTGTTTTTACGGTAACCGTATGAGAGTTTCATGGCTGATTCCACTGCGGCAGAACCTATGTCTGCATAAAAGACTTTAGTCAGGTTTGCGGGGGTTACCTCAAGCAGTGATTCTGTAAGTTTCAGCGCAGGGTCGTGGGTAAGTCCGGCAAAAATGCAGTGTTCAAGTTTGTCCAGCTGGTCTTTTATCGCATTTTTCAGTCGCGGGGTGTTGTGCCCGAAAAGGTTTACCCACCAGGAAGAAACAGCATCTATAAGCTTATTT
>PKTM01000019.1 GCA_002869145.1 Denitrovibrio sp. | reverse complement strand
TCGAATGATTCTACTGTAAGTGTGTCACCGTCAATGTCAGTATCGTTAGCGAGTACGTTAATTGTAAGTGATGTATCTTCAGCTGTTACCCCTGAATCTTCCGCTGCTACAGGGCCGTCATTTACTGATGTTATGCCGATGTTCACTGTGGCTGTGCTTGTTCCGCCCTTACCATCAGTGATGGTGTATTCGAAACTGTCGGAGCCGTTATAATCAGCATTAGGAGTATAAGTAAATGTGCCATCATCGTTAAGTACAGCAGTTCCGTTAGTAGGCTGCTCGAATGATTCTACTGTAAGTGTGTCACCGTCAATGTCTGTATCGTTAGCGAGCACGTTAATGACCGCTGAGCCGTCCTCATCTACTGTCACTGTATTATCAACTGCTATAGGCATATCGTTAGACGGGTCAACTGTAAGAGAAACTGTTGTCTCTGATGTTCCGCCTTTGCCATCTGTTATGGTGTAGGTGAAGCTGTCTGAGCCGTTATAATCAGCGTTAGGTGTGTAAGTAAATGTACCATCATCGTTAAGTACAGCAGTTCCGTTATTCGGCTGCTCGAACGACTCTACTGTAAGCACGTCACCATCAACGTCTGTATCGTTAGCGAGTACGTTAATTGTAAGTGATGTATCTTCCGCTGTAACCCCTGAATCTTCCGCTGCTACTGGCCCGTCGTTAGTGCCTGTAACTGTTATAGTGAGCGTGTTAGAAGTTTTTGCTCCGGAATCATCAGTTACTTCGTAGCTTACCTCTATGATTTCTGTTTCGCCTTCTGGCAGATAATCGAATGTTCCTGCCGCAGGGGCGTATGTGTATGTTCCGTCATTATTTACTGTTAATCCTTCTGGCGCATCTGCAACTTCGTAGCTGACTATCTCGCCATCTATATCTGATGCATCTAGCTGACCGGAAAGTGAGATATCACCCGCTGTGGCGCTTGCAGTCTCTGCCTCGGCCACAGGGCCGTCATTAGTGCCTGTAACTGTTATAGTGAGCGTACTGGTGTTTGTTCCACCTTTGTCATCCGTAACAATATATTCTACTTCGATAACTTCTGATTCGCCCTCGGGGAGATAATTGTAAGCTGTGGATGGGTCAAACTCATACGTCCCATCAGCATTAATTGTAATGCCTTCCGGTGAATTTTCAGGGTCTGCCAACGAGTAGGAGATTGTATCATTCTGGTCAACATCAGAACCTGCAAGCTGACCTGATATAACGCTCCCATCCTCTACTGCTTCTAAAGAAACAATTTCTGCAACAGGCAGATCATTTGTACCTGTGACAACAAGATCAAGAGTTTCAGTTTCAACTTCCCCGTTCTCGTATGTAATATTAAGATCAACGAAAAATTCTTCTTTATCACCCTCAGAAAGATAGTCATATGCGTCAGTGGTTCCGTCAAATACATAGCTTCCGTCAGGGTTAAGCGTAAACCCTTCAGGCGCACTGGACGGGTCTGCCAGTGAGTATATTCCCACGCCTCTAACGTTGGTGTCGGCTGATTCTCCTCCAAAGTTTGTCTGAGTAAAAATTTGGTTTTGGCCTGATTCAGTTCCTAAAAGGTATGAGCCAACATTACCTTCAGACGTATCACCAGGTATAAAGTTAAGCGTCAGGTCGATACCGTCCTCATCGTCACCAGTAGCTGTTTCAGCTTCATTTGCAGCATCTCCACGCTCTAAAGCTTCCTGCATGGCTCTGGCCTCAGCTTCAGCATCAGATTCGTCGAACTGGTTAACAACAGAATCATCAAGTGCAAGCTGCTGCATGCTGTCCAGATGTATTTCGTTGCCGTTATCAAGTGCAATGACGATATTTGACCCGGGTGTTGTAATTATTATTTCATTCATATCCACCCTGTTGCCAATGGCGAGAGTTCTTTCATCGCCTTCTGGTGTTCTTGCAATAACCAATCCGTTCAAAGACTTAACAACTCCTACTGACTGAGCCATATAACCACCTCATATTTTTACTTATAGATATAATAGATCAGTTGAAAATAAAAACATCGTACTAAGGTACAATAAAGTACAATATTTCGCTGTTTCATAAAGATATTATTTGACAAAATATCTCCGCTAATACATTTTAGATATATGACAGGCTTTTATAACAGAAAATAGACATTAGGTATGAATGTCATAAAAGTATATGATATTATTATAATTGCTGACTTGCACACAATAACAGGGGATAATTTATGGGCACATCACTCACAATCAAATTTAAACTTATAACAGCATTTGCAGTTCTTTTCGTATTACTGCTGGTGCTTGGGATACAGTCAATTTTCACTTTGAAATCACTTGAAAAAGCTAATGATTCTCAAAATGAAAGGCTTGTCCAGTTAAAACTTGCCACAGACTTTGAAAAATATACTACAGAAATTGTTCTGGCAGCGATGGATACCATTATTGACAGGGATGCCGGAGAGGTTGACCCTGAAAGGGACAAACTGCTAAAAGAACACTTTGCATATCTTAAAAAAGTAAGCCCGAAAGTACTTGAAGCTGCTGACACAAAAGAAGAAAAAGAAGCCGCCCGTTATCTGGTAGATGCTATTGTAAAGCTTGAACCTGTCATAATGAACAAACTTTATGAATTGGTTGAAAATGGTGCAGAAATGGGGGCTTTTCAAGCAATTGATGACGGCATAGACAATTCTGCCGGTAATGTCGGTGACCAGATCGGAGCTATGGTAAATTCTATTCAGAGCGAAGTGGCGGAAGCCAGAGACAAAATGAATTCTCTATCAGAGAGCTCAATTCAAGCAACATATATCATCATGGCTGTTGTAGGCCTGATTTCAGTACTTGCACTATTGCTTTCTGTCAAAGCGGTATTAGGACCTGTTAAGAAGATGACAGATATTACAAACGATCTTGCAAAAGGCGATGGAGACCTCACCAGACGAGTTACCAGCACTACTAATGACGAAATGAAAGTTCTGGGTGACAATATTAACCAGTTTATTGAGAATGTTCATGGAGTTATTGTCACTGTTTCTGAGCAGTCACAAAGTCTCACAAGTGCAAGCTCAGAGCTGGCAGCAACCACAGAAGAGCTGTCAACTACATTTAACGAACAAAACATGCAGGTTTCTGAGGTCGCTTCTGCTATGGAAGAGATGAGTGCATCCAGTGCAGAAGTTTTAAACAGCGTGGAATCTTCGCTTTTAACAGCAGAGGAAGCTACAGAAAAAACACGTAAGGGTATAGAAAGACTTAATCAAGCTGTTGAAGACATGAACGAGATTTCTAACAATATTTCCGGTCTTTCTGAGATCATCGGTCAGCTTAATGATTCATCTATGCAAATAGGCGAAATACTTAATGTGATAGACGATATAGCAGAACAAACAAACCTGCTTGCGTTAAACGCTGCCATAGAAGCGGCCAGAGCAGGCGAGCATGGACGAGGTTTTGCAGTGGTTGCCGATGAGGTTCGTAAACTTGCAGAGAGAACCCAAAAGGCTACGGGAGAGGTTGAAACAATTATTAAATCTCTTCAGGATGAGAGCAACAGAGCATCCTCTAATATGGACAGCGCACTTAAGTCTGTCAGCAGAGGAAGTGAGGTTATAAATAATACCAGCCTCATTTTCGATGAAGTAAGTACTGCCATTGAGAATGTAAACAGCAACAACAGCCTTGTAGGCGCTGCTGTCAGAGAAGAGAGCAGCACTATTACAAGTGTGAATGACAATGTCCAGGTGATCGCTTCAGCCTTAGAGCAAAGCTCCAGAGCCGTTGAAGAGGTTGCCAATACTGTTTCGGATCTGCAAAGGCTGGCACTGGAACAGGATGACATGATAAATAAATTTAAAATATAAACGTCAGAAAAAACAGGAAGATATTTAAGCATACTTAAAAAAGTAATCTTTCTGCGCAACATGCGGGCTGATAATTTGTTTTAAACAGGGCAGAATTTTGGAAATTAAAATTGCAGATACTAATGACATCCCAGAGCTTTGCGGACTCCTTAGCATCCTCTTCACTCAGGAAGCTGAATTTCTGCCTGATTTTGAAAAACAGGCGGCTGGACTTAAAAAGATCATAGAGATGCCTGAGACAGGCTGTATATTAAAAGCTGTGAAAGACAACAGAATAGCCGCAATGGCGAATCTGCTTTTTACCATCAGTACATTCACCGGAGGGCGAGTGGCAATTCTGGAAGACATGGTGGTAATACCCGAATACAGAGGCACAGGACTCGGCGCAAAAGTTCTTGATGCTGTGAAAAAAAAGGCATTTGAGGAAGGATGTGCCCGCATCACACTGCTCACAGACGGAAGTAATACCGGAGCTCAGCGTTTCTATAAAAAACACGGATTTATACATTCAGATATGATAGCAATGAGGCTAAGTAAATAAAAGGGAGCCTAAACCCCCTTTGTCTTTTAATTATCAGTCAGAGCCTGTTCAAGGTCGGCTATAAGGTCCGCTGTTTCTTCTATCCCAACAGAGAGCCTGATGTACTCATCTGATACCCCTGCGGAAGCTTTGTCCTCTGCACTAAGCTGAGAGTGTGTTGTGCTTGCCGGATGTATAACAAGTGATCTCGCATCACCTACATTTGCCAGATGAGAAAAAACTTTCACTGAATCTATGAATTTCTTTCCTGCTTCATATCCGCCCTTCACCCCAAAACCTAATATAGCTCCATATCCACCTTTAAGGTATTTCGAAGCTTTGTCGTGGTCTGGGTGAGATTTCAGACCAGGATAATTAACCCAGCTTACCGAAGGGTGAGCTTCAAGGAATTCAGCAACTTTCTGAGCATTTTCGCAATGCTTTCTTATGCGAAGCGGCAGTGTTTCCAGTCCGAGTATGATCTGATTAGAGTTATATGGTGATATACATGCACCTATGTCACGAAGAAGCTGAACTCTGGCTTTAAGCACATATGATATTACTGCGACAACTGCATCTTTGTGATTGCCAAATGCCGCCCAATAGCTTAGGCCGTGGTACGATGGATCCGGATCTGTGATCTCTGGGAATTTTCCGTTTGCCCAGTTAAAATCACCCTTCTCTACTATAGCACCCCCAAGACTTGTTCCGTTTCCTGATATAAACTTGGTAAGGGAGTAGCACACTATATCTGCACCGTGCTCAAAAGGTTTAAAAATGTAAGGTGTAACTGTGTTGTCTACAATAAGCGGCACACCTAAGCTGTGAGCTGATTCTGAAAGCTTTTCAAAATCAGTTACATTGTTGCCCGGGTTGCCAAGCGATTCGGTATAGAACGCTCTTGTTTTGTCATCAGCAAGCTTAGCAAAACTTTCAGGGTCTGACGGGTCTGCAAAGCGAACCTCTATGCCGAGCCTTTTCAGTGTGTATTTAAAGAGGTTATATGTCCCTCCGTATAGTTTTGATGCAGCGACTATGTTATCACCGCTTTGGGCTATGTTTAAAACTGCAAAAGTTATAGCTGCTGAGCCGGAAGAGAGCACAAGTGCAGCAGTCCCCCCTTCAAGAGCCGCTAACCTTTTTTCTAAAACATCAGTGGTCGGGTTCATTAGTCTTGTATATATGTTGCCGAACTCTTTAAGTCCAAAAAGGTTTGCAGCGTGTTCGCTGGATTTAAAAACATAGCTTGTGGTCTGATAAATTGGTACAGCTCTGGAGCCGGTTTCTCCCGGTTCGTAGCCCTCGTGCAGCAGTTTGCTGTCAATGTGATCCATGGTATCCTCCAATTGGTTTCAAATAACGTAATTAAGTGTGTTCAGCTCAAATTTGGCTGAGTCGGACAATTCTTTTAATGTTGTATTTTTGAGGTAGTTTTCTATGGCAGCGCGGAGGCCGCCCATATAATCAGTGAACATGCACTGTCCGGTTTCAGAAATCTTTCCACAGTCGAAAATGGTTATACCACCTTCGATTGTCACCACAACATCGTACACAGTAGCTTCGTTCGGGTCACTTTTAAGATAGAAACCTCCATCTGAGCCCCTTTTAGAGCTAACTATACCTGCGTTGACAAGTTCGCTCAGAATAAGCTCCAGAAAACGTGTTGGTATACCGTGTTTATCCGCAATGCTTGCAGCACGAACAGGTGCACCGCCGTAGTGACGTGTCAAATCTACACTGGCTACAAGCGCATAATATGTTTTAGCAGTTAATCTCATAACATCACCTTTATCATGATAATAGTGATAAATATAAATTTTGCAAGGACTTTTTTTATCTTTTTATGTTAAAATAATTATGAGGTGTAATATGTCGCTGAACATAGAGAAAAGGCTGCACGGTACACAGAAAAACTCCATTATAACAGAGCTGTTTACAAACACGATTCACTTCCCTATAGCAAATATTATCCTAGAGCTTCTTAAGTCTGGTTTTGAAGATTACATCCACGAACTAGACATGTATGTAATACTTTTTGCATGTTTTATTCAGGCATATATACTGGGCAAGTGGAATTTTAAAGGCAAAAACCTTAAGTTTCTGGGTAACCTGATAGGCCCTGCTGTTTACACCGTCATAGAGCTCTCACTTGAAGGCTTAAGCTTTCTAAGCGCATATAACCACATGGCATACTGGGCCTTTGGACTCTCAATAGGCTTTCTGCAGCAATGTCAGCCTTACACGTCAAAATTCACCAGAAACTTTCTGGTCATACTGGAAAACATGATCCGAACCTACATCGTTTTAGTGATGTATGCCATATATGAATATACTCAGCCCAATGCCCCGGACCCTGCACTTTTTCTTGAAGACGAAAGTCACGTTTATTTCGTGCTGGTCATCTCACTGCTTGGTCTTGTGATAGGTTTTGCAAAGATAACCGCTGACAAGTATCTTAGGATACTTCAGGACACTGCAAAGACCATGAAGGTTTTCTCGGAGTGGTTCCTAGGAGGTGATATACTTTCCAGAGCACTCGACGATGAGCAGACTCTCAGCCTGAAAAGACAGGAGCGAAGTGTTATTTTTGTTGATATACGGGGGTTCACATCTTGGAGCGAATCCCGTTCACCGGAAGAGGTGGTGGGAATGCTGAACGGTTTCTTTGAGCTTTCAGAGAAGTGCTGGACATCTGAAAACATTATAAAGATCAAATACACAGGTGACGAGATAATGGCTGTCTGTAAAGACAAGGCGGTCGCCTGCAGCGATGTGTTTTTACTAGCAGACAGACTCACCGCATACCTTAAACCGTTCGAACTGACAATGGGAATAGGGGTACATTCCGGCGCGATGGTGGAAGGAATGATAGGTGGAAACAGGGTAAAGGCCTACGATGTAATAGGCGACACGGTAAACACTGCAAAAAGAATATGTGACAAATCATCAGACTTCAAAATATATGCTTCGGAAAATTTCCTGAGTGACCTAGACTGGGACTTCGAGAGAGTTTCAAACCTGCAGATAGATGCTAAGGGCAAATCTGAGAAGGTCTCTGTCAGCGAGATAATAGAGAAGTAAGGGGCGTTTTGCCGCCCCGCTTTTGTTATTTCATTCTCTTTTTTATCTGTCCCGGAGCAGTGGCCTTGCCTGTGGCGCAGCCTGCTATAGAAAGACAAAACAATGCGAGCATTAACACAGCAATCATTTTTTTCATAAAAGTCTCCTGATCTGTTTCAATTTTAAAAAAATCACTTAAAAAGATATTCATACTCAGTATAACCCTCTTTACTAAGTCTGTCAGCAGGGATAAACCTCAGCGCGGCAGAGTTTATACAATATCTCAGTCCGCCCTTTTCATCAGGACCATCGCTAAAAACATGTCCAAGATGCGAATCTGCCATTTTGCTTCTCACTTCTGTTCTCACAGAAAACCAGCTTTCATCAACATGTTCAGTTACCAGTTCTGAGTCCAGAGGCTTCACAAAACTAGGCCATCCAGTGCCAGAGGAATATTTATCTGTGGATGAAAAAAGAGGTTCTCCAGAGACTATGTCTACATAGATGCCCGGCTCCTTATTGTCCCAGTATTCATTGCTGAAAGCTCTCTCTGTCCCATCTTTTTGTGTGACTTTATACTGAATGCCACTCAGGCTCTCTTTAAGTTCTCTTTGTGAAGGTTTAGTAAAATTGCGCCAATCCTTCCCATCATCTGACTGCTTTAGTCCGGCAGTATTGAGCTTGCTCCAGTTGCGCTCCAGAAAACCTGCTCTTCCTGAGCCGACCTTATAGCTTTTATAATTGTCTGGGTTCTTTTTGTAATAGTCCTGATGATAATCTTCAGCCACATAAAACCTCTCTGCGGGCAAAATGGCTGTAACAACAGGGTTTTCAAATTTACCAGATTCGTTCAGCTTCTTTTTGGACATCTCTGCTGTTTTTCTCTGATCTTCATCAACGTAAAAAACAGCTGTTAGATACTGTGTCCCTCTATCTGCAAACTGACCACCCGGGTCTGTGGGGTCAATATTTTGCCAAAATATATCCAATAGTTTTTCATAAGACACTTTCTATGCATCATAAACTATCCTTACAGCTTCATAATGACCTGTTGTGCCTGCAGATACCTGATTGTAAGTAGGGTTGTCCACATGTCCGCCGGTATATCCGGCAGTAACATCAATGACACCCTCCAAAAAAGAATACGGCGGCTCCATACACCAGAAGCACCCACCGGCAAATATCGCTTCAGATCTAGTTTTTTCTGCACTCATGACAGCCCCCGCGGCAAATGTTGTTATCAGAATCGCAAGCATGTACATTAATTTTTTCATTACTTGCTCCTTGTCTTAATACTATAATCTTTTTATAAGTTATTTAAAGACAAAATTTATCCTTTTTTGGTTCAGTTGACTGTTCAAGCCCTGATATGTAGAATAACCCCCTGAGGTGCTCTATGAAAGAATATGATTTTAAGCTCAGCTTTAAAGTAAGAGATTACGAAGTAGATATGGAGGGGGTTGTAAACAACTCTGTCTATATGAATTATTTGGAACATGCGAGACATGAGTTCCTGCTTACTAAAGGGATAGATTTCGCTGACTGCACACAAAAAGGCATAATCCTCATTGTGGCAAAGGCTGTTCTTGAGTTTAAGTCCTCTCTGAGAAGCGGCGACAAGTTCTGGGTTGGCGTGAATTGTGTACCTCAATCTAAAGTACGTATCGTCTTTTATCAGGACATATACAGAGAGGCAGATAACAAACTGGTTCTGAAAGGTGAAGTGACCGGAACAGGTTTAGGAGCAAATGGGAGACCTCATATCCCAGACCACGTATTAAATAAGTTCGGAGGTATAGTAAAATGATAGATTTTAAAATTGATGATTCTAAATGCATAAAATGCGGATCGTGCGTAAAAGACTGCCCTGTCAGCATAATTACAATGAAAGAGGGGGAAATCCCAAAAATAGCACCTGAAAATGAAAAAGCCTGCATGGGCTGTCAGCATTGTTTGGCAATATGCCCCACAGGAGCACTCTCTATAATGGGTGTAAACCCTGATGACTGTGTCAGCACTTCAGCTCAGGCTACCCCAGAATCTGTGGATGCACTGATCAGATCAAGGCGTACCGTCCGCCAGTTTAAAAAAGAAAATGTTAGCTCTGAAAAACTTCAAAAGCTCTATAAAGCAGCCGCAAACGCACCCACAGGCAAAAACACCCGCACAGTTAACCTGATAGTAATAGATGACATTGCCGAGATGAATAAATTACGTGAAAAAGCTATAAGCATGATCGAAGACAAAAGCAGCAAAGGAACACTTGGCGAGCAATGGTCTTTCTTTGCCTCAGTTGCAAAAGCTTACAGAAACGGCAACGACATTATCTTCAGAGGCGCACCGCACCTGATAATTGCAACACTGCCCGAGGATGGCCCCTGTCCGGATGCAGATGGTATGATCGCCCTCAGTTATATTGAGCTTATGGCTGCTTCTTTGGGGCTGGGCACTGTTTGGCTGGGATTCTTTATGTACCTTATGCAGGCCGTTCCAGAGGTGAAAGATCTGCTGAACGTACCGGAAGGGCACAAGATAGCCTATCCGCTCTTAGTGGGAGAGCCTTCTGTAAAATACCACAGAGGCGTTATTCGGGACGAAATCCCTGTTAATAAACTGAGTTTTGGAGATTAATAACCATTATAGTTTCGCTTTAGAAGTAAAATCTTATTGCTAAGCTGAAAAAACTTTGATATTTTTTCGGTGTAGGGTGCTGTCGCTGTACGTTTGCTCAAAAAGCAGCATACATTTGACACATCAGTTCGGCAAAGTCTTATAGACAAGGATATCGATGCTGGTCCCAACTTTGTTTTCGCCAGGACTAGCTATCGATAGGAACGTTTTTTGGCGAAAATTTGAGGATAGTATCAGGTATCATGAACATTTATGTAGGTAATCTCCCTTACAGAGCGCAGGAAGACGAAATCCGTGGAATGTTTTCATCTTTCGGCGATGTAGCTTCTGTGAGAATCATCACAGATCACGAAACAGGCCGCTCCAAAGGATTCGGTTTTGTTGAAATGGAAGACGATGAGCAGGCTAAAGCCGCTATCGAAGAGCTTAACGGCGTTGAGATGGAAGGCAGACCGCTCACTGTGAACGAAGCCAGACCAAGAGCCCCTAGACCACCTAGAGGCGGCGGCTACAACGACCGTTATTAACCAAAACGATTAACAAATCACAAAAACTAAGCCGGAGGCAAAAAACCTCCGGCTTTTTATATGTAATACAGGGATAGTAGCCCCTGTCTACGTAGATTATATTATTGTCCATTTCTCCTTATTTTTATAGAACTTTCTGCACCTATTTCTTTTTAACTGAAACTCTGCTTGATATGACAATCTTTATGTCACATTATATATTATACACAAAGGGGGCAGTATGAGTGTTTATATCAAAGCGGCGGGGCTTTCAGTATTCAGCAAATCTAATGACAAACTCATAGAAAAAATCAGAGAAGCTATAAAGGATATGGACACTGATCTTGATTGCGTGGACGCTGTTTATCTGGGTCTGATGAACCCTGAAGCATTCACTGGTGTTGGAAACATTGCCTCTTATGTGGCTGATAAAGTTGGGCTTTCAGGTGTACCATCTGTTCGCATAGAAACCGCTTCCAGCACAGGTGCAGCTGTGCTTAACCTTGCATATGCTGCCATAAAGGCCGGAGTTTACAAAAACGTGCTGGTGCTCGCAGCCGAAAAGATGACACATCTGTCCACTCCAAAAGTAACAAAAATAATATCCGAAGTAATAGAGCCTTCCGAGCGAAACACAGGGGCAAGCATGCCATCTCTTGCCGCAATGTGTGCAAGGCGGTTCGCTTATGATAACGACCTAAATGAAAATAAATTTGCAGAGATCCTGGCCTCTGTAGCTATAAAAAATCACCACTACGGAAAACGGAATCCTATCGCTCAGTTCCAAAAAGAGATTACATTAGATGATTACAAAAAGAGCAAATTCATATCTGAGCCGCTGCGACTTTATGACTGCTCACCTATCAGCGATGGCGCAGCAGCTGTGTTGATATCAGCGGAAAAATCGAGCATCTGTATAGCAGGTGTGGGTCAGGCATCGGACAAACAGGCCCTTACTAAAAGATCAACAATAACAAGCTTTGCCTCCACCAGAAAAGCAGCTATAGCCGCATACAACATGGCAGGTTTCGGCCCTGAAAATATAGATTTTGCTGAAATACATGATGCATTTACTCCATTTGAAATAATAGGGCTGATAGACACATTTCTTTTGAAACCCGAAGAAGTGGAGAGTTTTTATAAAAAAAAGCAGGGATACCACAACGGAAGATTGCCTGTAAACATTTCAGGAGGGCTGAAATCCAGAGGCCACCCTGTAGGCGCTTCCGGTTTGGCTCAGGTTGCTGAGTGTTTTAAAATAATGACAGGAAGATATCCGGCAGACGCCACACCAAAAAAGACTGACATAGCTCTAACGCAGAGCATAGGCGGGCTTGCCACTAACAACTTTGTCACTATTTTGAAAAAAACAGGAGCAAAAGTGAAACCGCTTATCAGACCTATGGAGTATAACCCACCTAAGATGAAACCTGCTAAAGACAGAAGGTATAGAATTTTTTCAGCCACAAGACTTTACTCTCCGCCGGAAGGATATGAAGCACCTCTTGACCTTGTTATACTGCAGAGAAAGAACTATCTGATACTAGCCAGATCAGCATCGGATGAATTGCCAAAGATAGGAAGCATTGTGCATATAGATGAAAAGATAAAAGGATCGCTTATAGTAAAAAAAGACGGATTCTTTCAGCTTTTGGGATTTAAAAAAAGGTAATTACAGAGCAAGCTCACGCTATATAGAAGCCACAAGCTTTTCCGGACGTTTGGATGATGCAAAGCGCTCCACCCTTGTTCCGTCACGGCTTATGAGAAACTTAGTAAAATTCCATTTAACCTCTTTGGTTCCCATAGTGCCGGGTGCCATAGTTTTCAGTGCGCGAAAGAACGGGTGCTCCTCCTCGCCGTTTACCAGAATTTTTCTAAAAACAGGAAATGTAACAGTATAGTTATGACTTAGAAAGTCAGATATTTCTGCCTCTGAACCTGGCTCCTGATGGCCGAACTGGTTACACGGAAAACCCAGTACAACAAACCCCTGATCTTTGTACATACGGTATATCTCCTCCAGACCTTCATACTGAGGGGTAAAGCCGCAATTGCTGGCAGTGTTCACCACAAGAACAACCTGACCTTCGTAATCAGAAAGATTTTTCATCTCCCCTGTTATCAGAGGGAATTCAAAATTAAGCAGAGACATAGCAGGCTCCTTACATTTATAATCGTCTTTTTATTATTCCTTTCAAGATACAAACGCACCTAAAGTATGCGAATAATCCTTTTGTTTATCTCTTCCACATCGGCATCGGAAAGATTATGACCAGACGGAAAACAAAGTCCATAGTTAAAAAATTTCTCTGAAGTTCCATTTACCAAGGCTTTTGCGTCTTTGAAAACAGGCTGTATATGCATGGGTTTCCAGAGAGGTCTTGTCTCTATACTCTCCGCATCCATGTATTGTTTTATCCCAACCCGGTCTTCATCCTCAAAACACATAGCAGTAAGCCATCTTGTCCCGCGTGCTTTTTCATGCTCCGGCATGAGAGTCACAGGGGGCTGGTTCACCATCCTTTTATATGCTTCAAAAACCCGTCTGCGCCCATCAACCCGCTCTGCTATTTCCTGCAGTTGGGCATATCCGTAAGCGCACTGGATATTACTCATTCTATAATTATACCCTATCTCAGAATGTTCGAAGTGGTCTGACTTATCTTTAGCCTGATTAGCGAGAAATCTTGCTTTGTCTATCAGAGAGCTGTCGTCGCTGACAAGCATCCCGCCGCCGCCTGATGTGACTATCTTATTTGCGTTAAATGAGAAAACACCCATACGTCCGAATGTTCCGGTATGCTTGCCATCAAAGGTCGCCCCGAGAGATTCTGCGGCATCTTCGATCAGCGCAATACCGTATTTGTCACATAACAAACATATACTCTCCATGTCTGCCGGCTGACCATAAATATGTGTAAGTATAAGCGCCTTCGGCATCTTCTCGCCTGATTTCGAACGTTTTTTCAGTTCGTCTTCAAGCAGGTTAGGATCCATGTTCCATGTAGCTTGGTCGCTATCAATAAACACAGGCTCAGCTCCAACGTATATTATGGGTGAAACGGAACCTATGAAAGTGAATGTGGATGAGAAAACAACGTCTCCTGCGTTCACCCCCAAAACACTCAGAGCAAGATGTAAAGCAGATGTGCCGTTAACAACAGCGAGCGCATTTTGAGTACCTGTAAGTTCTCTTACTGACTGTTCAAATAAAGCGTTAAACTTGCCAGTCGCCACTCTATTGCTTTCTATAGCTTCAAGGACATATTTTTTTTCGAGATCACTCACTGTAGGGCAGGGTTCTGAAAGATAATATTTCATATTTTTTTATAAGCTTTATACCACTTTGCGAATTCCTTCACACTCACTTCAAGCGGCGTGTCAGGATTGTAACCGTAGTCTTTTGTAAGGTCATCAATATCCGCATAGGTGGAAAGTACGTCCCCCGGCTGCATAGGCATCATGTTCTTATGCGCCGTCATGCCAAGCTCTTTTTCGAGCAACTCTATCATAGTAATAAGTTTTTCCGGCTTATTGTTGCCAATATTATATATTCTGTAGGGGGCTTTTGAAATAGAAGGATCGGGATTAGTGTTATCCCATTCAGATGTGTTCACTGGATCGTTCTCCATAACATGACAAAGACCATCTACAATATCTTTTATGTAAGTGAAGTCTCTCTCCATCTCCCCGTGGTTGTAAACATCAATACGTTCGCCCTTCCTCATAAGCTCTGCAAATTTATACAAAGCCATGTCAGGTCTCCCCCATGGTCCATAAACAGTGAAAAACCTAAGACCTGTTGTAGGGAGTTTATAAAGGTGGCTGTAAGTATGTGCCATCATTTCATTAGCCTTTTTTGTCGCAGCATAAAGGCTCACCGGATGGTCTGCATTATGGGAAGTTGAATATGGCTGAGTACCGTTCAGCCCGTAAACGGAAGAACTGCTGGCATAAACAAGGTGCTTCACACCATTATATCTACAGCCTTCAAGAATATTCATAAAACCAACAATATTTGCATCTATATACGCATGTGGATTTTCTAGACTGTACCGCACACCCGCCTGGGCTGCAAGATTGCATACCTTATCAAAATTCTCTGAACTCATGAGCGAATTGACCGCTTCTCTGTCCTCCAGATTCATCTGAACGAAACGATATTTATTATATTTGTCTGATTGTATTATATTTCCATATGAAGGATTTTTGATTCCGGACTCGGCAAGTCTGTCGTATTTAAGCAGGGGATCATAGTAGTCATTTATGCTGTCGAGACCTACAACCTCATGCCCTTTTTCGAGCAGTTTTATCGCAGCATGAAAACCTATAAATCCCGCAGTGCCTGTCAAGAGTATCTTCATTCGCGCACCATTATTTGTTTTAACAACAATAGACTATGAGCAGAACATAGTCAAACACAGATGGCTACTTACCTGTAACTTTTGCAGGAACACCTATGGCGGTAACATTATCCTCTATGTCACATGCAACAAATGCACTTCCGCCAATCATGACGTTTTTACCTATTGTGATAAGCTCTCTAACAGCAGCACCTACCCCAACCCAGGTATAATCTCTGATTGTCACTTCTCCTGCAATATTTGCACCAGGAGATATATGGCAATAATCACCAATGCGGCAGTCGTGGTCAACTGTTGCTCCAGTGTTGATAATACAGAAATCGCCTATATAAGCCTCAGCATTTACAACTGTGCCCCCCATAATAACAGTGCCAATGCCAACGTCAGCACTAGGACTGAAAACGCAAGAAGGGTGAATAAGTGACGGCATTTCAAATCCGGCATCTCGAGCCTGCTGAGCACGTTTTTCACGGACGGTATTTGCACCTATAGCTATTACGATGTTGTTTGTTTCGCTTTTAAGCTTCTCCACATCTTCCACTGTGCTGATTATCTTTTTGTCCAAAATTTTTGTACCCACAGGTTTATTGTTGCCGACAAAACCTAAAACTTCATAACCGCAAGCCTCTGCAAGCTCCTTACAAACCTTGCCATGTCCGCCGGAACCAAGAATTATAATCTTTTCAGCCATGCTCATCCCCTGATCGCCTAATAACCTATATTCTAATCTATAATAACATATTAGTGAACAAATAAATAACGTGCAGCGTTTTTGCGCAAATGTCCACAAGGATAGTTAGAATGTAAATTGTCTAGTATAACTTAACATTTGAAACCCAAAAGACATCTGTACTCTTTTAATAGCTTAATTGATTCTATAAAATAATTGTGATAAAGTTATTTGTTAAGCAATGCTAAAAACGAAAGTGCGGGATATTCTTTAATACATATAAGTAAATCCTCATCACTATCCGTTACTTATCAGGAGGAATTAATGAAAAAGCTTATTATGTTATTTGTGTTTATGCTTACGATAGCATTCACAACTTCTGTTCAGGCCAAAACTTTAAAACTGGCCATGGATGCAGACCCTGTCTCTCTGGACCCACATGTTCAGCTTTCCGGTGGAATGCTCCAATACTCCCATATGGTTTTTGACCCGCTTGTGCGCTGGACAAAAACTATGGATTTCGAGCCAAGACTCGCCACTAAGTGGGAAAGGACAAACCCAACAACTATTAGATTCTACCT
The DNA here is from genome assembly GCA_002869145.1 of Denitrovibrio sp. GTDB lineage: Bacteria > Chrysiogenota > Deferribacteres > Deferribacterales > Geovibrionaceae > Denitrovibrio. The sequence continues at coordinate 206,996 of PKTM01000019.1, read as the reverse complement.
TCGCAAAGGTGTTAAATTCCACAGCGGTAACGACTTTACTGCTAAAGACGTTGTGTGGACTCTGGACAGACTTAAAAAAAGCGGCGACTTTAAAGGCCTCTTTGAGCCTTTTGAGGGTGCAGTTGCAGTCGACGACTACACAGTAGACATCGTTACTAAAGAGCCTTACCCGCTTCTTTTAAACATGGCTACATACATCTTCCCTATGGACAGCAAGTTCTATACAGGAAAAGATGAAAAAGGTCTTGATAAAGACGCTATAGTTAAAACCGACTACTCTTTTGCTAACCAGAATGAGTCAGGCACAGGAAAATACTATGTAAAAGAGCGTGAGCAGGGTGTAAAAACTGTTTTCGCTAAATTTGACAAATACTGGAACAATGATGGAAACGTAGACACTATTGTACTCACTCCTATTAAAAGTGACGCCACAAGAGTTGCAGCGCTTCTCTCCGGCGACGTAGACTTCATCATGCCTGTTCCTCCGCAGGATTTTCCTAGAATAGAAAAAACAGAAGGCATCCAGCTTGCTACTATGCCTGGAGCACGTATCATCACTCTTCAGCTTAACCAGAAGCGTGTTGAAGCTTTCAAAAATCCTAAAGTTCGTATGGCAATTGTAAACGCTATAAACAATGCCGGTATCGCCAGCAAAATAATGAAAGGCAAAGCTCTGGCAGCAGGACAGCAAGGCCCTAAAGGCTACCTCGGATACGTCGAAGACCTTAAGCCGCGCTATGACCTGAAAAAAGCTAAACAGCTTATGAAGGAAGCAGGCTATGCTGACGGATTTGAAGTCTCCATGATCGCTCCTAACAACAGATATGTAAACGATGAGAAAATAGCTGAAGCTGCTGCTTCCATGCTTGGCAAAATCGGTATCAAAGTAAACCTTAAAACAATGCCTAAAGCTCAGTACTGGGACGAGTTTGACGCTCAGGCTGCTGACATTCAGATGATCGGCTGGCACTCTGACACAGAGGACTCTGCAAACTTTTCAGAATTCCTCCTTATGTGTCCAAACAAAGAGACAGGATACGGTCAGTACAACAGCGGAAACTACTGCAACCCTGAAGTTGACAAGCTTATCCTTGCTTCCCAGTCTGAAACTGACGTAGCAAAGCGTACGGCTATGCTACAAAAAGCAGAAACAATTATTTATGAAGATGCAGGATTTGTTCCTCTTCACTGGCAAAACCTTAGCTGGGCCGGTAAAGCAAACATGAACATTCTTGATATCGTAAATACAATGAACTTCCCTTACTTCGGCGACCTTGTAATCAAGTAAGGATTTGAAATAATTTTTCAGCATTTTGCGGGAGTCTGTTTTGCAGGCTCCCGTTTTGCTGTGTATACTTTTATTATTCAGGGTTAGATATAGGCTAAAAAGTTTTTTCCATAGATGGTAATAAATGCCTATATATGAGGAGTAAATAATGTTCGCATTTATTATAAGACGGTTTATTCAGGCCGCGTTAGTTATTGTTATTATCAGCATAATAGCTTTCGCAATCAAACAGAATGTGGGGGACCCGGTCAGGGCCATCACCGGCATATCAGTATCTGCCGCTGAAAGAGAAGCCATGCGTGACCAGCTAGGGCTGAACGACCCTGTATTTATACAGTATCTCAGGTTTTCCAAAGACGCTCTTCATGGAGATTTCGGAAATTCGTTTTTTTATAAAAAACCGGCAGTGGATGTTATATTGTCCAAAGCTCCTGCTACCATAGAGCTTGTTTTTGTGACCAGTCTAATAGTAATCGGGCTCTCTATCCCGCTGGGGGTATATTCGGCAATATATCCTAAAAATCTATTTTCACGTTTTTTGATGGGGGCAAGTATAGTCGGGGTTTCCATCCCAGTTTTCCTTATCGCCATAATGATGATATATCTTTTTTCCATAAAGCTTGGCTGGCTGCCTTCGTTTGGCAGGGGCGAGCTTGTCAGCATTGGAGGCTGGGACACAGGCATGCTCACTCTTGACGGGTGGCTGCATTTGATAATGCCCAGTGTCGCTCTCTCATCCATCATGCTACCGCTTTTTATAAGGCTTATCCGCTCTGAAATGATGGAGATTTTAGAATCTGAATATGTAAAATTCGCATGGGCAAAAGGCCTCACAAAGCACAGAGTGTGGTTTGTTCATGCTTTCAAAAATACACTTCTTACGGTTATCACAGTGGGTGGCGTACAGCTCGGTATCACAATAGCTTTCACCATTCTTACAGAGACAGTATTTCAGTGGCAGGGGCTCGGCTTCCTGTTTATGGAGGCTGTGGAACGTGCGGACGCATCTTTGCTTGTGGCTTACCTGATGTTTGTAGGTATTGTTATGGTTGGCGTGAACACTATAGTCGATATCATTTACGGTATGGTCAATCCAACCGTCAGAATAACAGGTGTAAAATGAGCAGGCATATAGACAACTTCAAACAATCCTATCTATGGTATGCTTTCAAAAGGGACAAGGTCGCTATAGCCAGTATGATAGTTCTTTGCATATTGGTATTTACTGCGGTTTTTGCTCCGCTCATAGCCACATATAATCCATACGACCCTATAAACACAGATGTCATGAACTCTGAGATTCCTCCCCTCTGGATGGAGGGTGGCGACTCTGCTTTTCTAATGGGAACAGATGCTCAGGGGCGTGACCTCTTCTCCACTATGGTATACGGAATGCGCATATCACTGCTTATAGGTGTCGGTGCAGTAGTGCTCCAGTCAGTTATAGGCATTACCATCGGGCTCATCTCCGGATATTTCGGCGGAAAACTTGACTCATTCTTCATGCGTATGGCTGATGTTCAGCTCTCTTTCAGCTACCTTATGGTGGCTATCTTCTTTACAGCTATCCTTCAGGCGGCTGTAGGTGTGGGCAGATTCGGTGAGATAGCTATACCTTTTCTGATACTGGTGATAGGCTTTTCGCAATGGCCGCAATACGCCAGAACTGTTCGTGCATCTGTTCTTGCAGAGAAAAAGAAAGAATACGTGGAAGCTGCCCGTGTAACTGGCTTCGGCGCAGGACGAATAATGTGGGGACACATCTTCCCAAATACACTTTCACCTATCCTTGTTCTCTCCACCATACAGGTGGCAAACGCAGTAATGAGTGAGGCGGCACTCTCTTTCCTGGGGCTTGGGATGCCAATATCAAGACCTTCACTCGGCTCACTTATAAACTCAGGCTTCGAGTACATATTCAGCGGCGCATGGTGGATAACAATTTTCCCCGGTGTGCTTCTTGTTGTACTCATACTTTCAATAAATCTTTTGGGCGACTTCCTTCGGGATGTTCTGAACCCAAAATTGTATAAAGGGTAAATCATGAGCAGCTTACTAGAGGTTAAAGACCTTGTAATAAAATTCGGTCTCCGCACAGGAGACGTAACAGCCACCACAGGGGTGAGCTTCACTATTGAAAAAGGTGAAAAGCTTGGTCTGGTTGGTGAAAGCGGTGCAGGCAAATCTGTCACAGGATTCTCCATTATAGTGCTTATCAGCAAACCAGGATACGTAGCTGACGGCCATATACTTTTCAAAGGCACTGATCTGACAAAGATTTCCAGCGAAGAGATGCGAAATATCAGAGGCAACCGCATCAGCATGATCTTTCAGGATCCTATGATGACACTGAACCCGGTTCTCACCATAGGCACTCAGATGACAGAGACACTGCTGGCGCATAACCCAAAAATGTCTATGAAAGAAGCGTCTGAAATCGCACTGGAAAAACTCCGCAAGGTACATATACCGTCACCCGAGAAACGGCTGGAACAGTACCCGCACGAATTTTCTGGCGGCATGCGTCAACGGATAATTATAGCAATAGCGCTAATTACAGACCCTGAGATAATTATTGCAGACGAACCTACCACCGCTCTTGATGTTACTATTCAGGCGGAGATCATGGACCTTATCTCTGAGCTTTGCGAAACAGAAGATATGGGATTCATCCTAATAACCCACGACCTTGCTGTTGTGGCATCTGTCACAGAAAATATTGCAGTTATGTATGCAGGGCGGATTGTGGAAAAAGGGCGCACAAGAGATGTTATAGACAACCCTCAGCACCCATACACAAAGGGTTTGATAAAAGCACTGCCGGAAGGTGCGAAGGGGAGCAACAGGCTGAACCAGATAAAGGGGATGATGCCTACTCTCACAAACATACCTGACGGATGCGCATTCAATCCAAGATGCCCATATGTTATGGATATATGTAAAACTGATGAGCCAAGCCTTATTCAGGTGAAAGGTATGGATACACAAGCAGCTTGCTTTTTGTGCAAAGAGGAGGTCTTTACTAATGAGTAATAACGAACAATCACTCCTCAGCGTACGAAACCTATATAAACGATTTGACATTTCAGGCGGACTGCTGGACCAGATAAAATTCTCAGGCGGTAAATTTTCAAGAGAGATAACTCTGGTAAAGGCATTAAACAATGTCAGTTTGGAGATAAAACAAGGCGAAACTTTCAGCGTAGTTGGCGAAAGCGGATGCGGCAAGTCCACACTCGGCAGAACCATTATGGGGCTCTACCCTCCAAACAGCGGAGAGATATATTTTAACGGCGACAGACTGGATCAGCTCTCACCAAAAGAGATGCTTCCATACAGAAGCCGCATGCAGATGGTTTTTCAAGACCCTTATGCATCTTTAAATCCCCGTAAAACCATCAAGCAAACCCTCGAAGAACCTTTAAAATATCATAATCCGCAGATGAATGCGGGCGAACTGAGAGACAGGGTTGAGGAAGTTCTGCTTCAGGTGGGGAGTGACCCTAAGTGGGTAACACGTATGCCTCACGAGTTTTCAGGCGGACAGAGACAGCGTATAAGCATAGCTAGGGCACTTGTTGTTGACCCGGAGTTTATCGTTGCAGACGAGCCTATTTCGGCTTTGGACGTATCCATTCAGGCACAGATACTTAACCTGCTGATGGATGCACAGGAGCAGAGAAACCTGACATATCTTTTTGTGGCGCATGACCTTTCAGTGGTGGAACATATAAGCACAAATGTGGCTGTTATGTATTTGGGTACGGTTTGCGAACTGGCAGATACAAAGCTTCTTTTCGAAGATCCGAAACACCCTTATACTATGGCGCTTCTGAGTGCTATACCCCGTCTGGACGGTAAAAAATCGGAAAGACTGAAACTGACAGGCGAGGTTCCGACACCTATAAACCTTCCTACAGGCTGTGTTTTCCACGGGAGATGTCCATATGCCAATAGCAGATGCATAGCAGAGATACCTGAGCTTAAAACACACTCGGACGGACGCAAAATAGCTTGCCACGCAGTGGAGGAAGAAAGAATCAGATAGTACTCGGTGCACACGTCTGCCTATTGTCTGTATGCTTTTAAGCTGAATATTATTAGCTTTACTGGTATCTTTAGTTAGTATGTGCTTTTCAGGAGGTTGCGGTGCCTGATTTTAAATTTCCGGATTTTCCAGATAACAACAAATCATTATTAAGAAAATATCTTACAGAAGATATATTTAACCAGCTTGCAGGCCTTAAAACCAGCAATAATTTCACTCTTGAAAAAGCTATAAAATCAGGAGTTGAAAACCCCGACAGTGGTGTTGGGATTTATGCCGGAGATGCAGAATCATACACTTTATTTGCCCCTATATTTGACCCTATCATAGAAGATTATCATAAATTTACCGCATCAGATTCGCATAACAGCGACATGAAGCCACCCGAAGCGGCATGGTCAAACCCTGATAAAGAAGGGAAATATATTTTATCCACAAGAATAAGAGTCGGCAGAAACTTGGCTGACATGCCCCTTGGCCCTGCTATTAGCACAGCGCAGAGAAACGAGGTCGAAAACAGAGCATCTATCGCTCTGATGAATCTTCCAGATGAGCTTAAAGGCAGATATTACAGACTTTCGAACCTTTCAGATGAAGAGCGCCAGAAGCTGGTAGAAGACCATTTTCTTTTTAAATCAGGCGACAGGTTTCTGGAATCAGCAGGGCTGAACAGAGACTGGCCGGAAGGTCGTGGGATTTTTCATAACACTGATAAGACATTCCTTGTTTGGGTGAACGAAGAAGACCAGCTGCGCATAATATCTATGCAGATGGGGGGCGATATCTTTGAAGTATTCAGCAGATTATGCAAAGCAGTCGACTCTCTTTCTAAATCTATGTCCTTCCTGCAAAGCAAACACTTAGGATATATAACCAGCTGCCCCACTAATTTGGGAACAGCCATGCGAGCCAGTGTGCATATAAAACTGCCTAAGCTAGCAGATAGACAAGATCTTTTCAAAAAAATAACAGACGAGCATTATCTGCAGATACGAGGAATTCACGGCGAACATACCGAAAGTGCGGAACCCATATTTGACATAAGCAATAAACGTCGTTTAGGGGTTACAGAGGTCGAGCTTATCCGTGGCCTTTATGACGGTATACTTGCGCTCATAAACAAGGAAAAAAGTTTTTAGTGATAAGTAATCAGCCCGCCTTTGCAAATACAAAAAGAGGGACATATACCTAGGTTTATGCCCCTCTTTTATATAACAGGCTATATGTTATCTAATTAATTACATTCTGGTAAACTTAAAAGATTATTTGGTTGTTCACCATCACTTACAGTTTTAAGATATTTGTTACAACTGGAACTCTTCGCAACAATTACTTTTGCTGTTTGCCCTGATACACTTACATAAAACTCATACCTACCAGACTCAACCCCAGCTATTGCATCTTGCTGAGTTAAAAGCCATTTTGAACCATCCCCATTAGTTCCACCTACATGAGTGATTCTTTCATAAGGATTATATCTGTCGCTTTTTTTGATACATTTGATTTGAATTGTCATATTTAACCTCTACTATAATTATTAGAAATTAATATATGACTACCAGTTAACTAAGTAAGATGTAGAAGTGTAATTTATATATAGTTAGATTAGGTTAGAATGACTCAAGACTTTGTCATGCTGAGGAGCGACAGCGACGTAAGCATCTCCTTACTGATGACGGGCACGTTCTTTCGTTAAAATTTCTAGTTGTGAGTAATAGTAGGAAGAATTGAGAAACATCGAAGGGGAGTGTACCTTGATGTACTTTCGGGTATAAAATTCTTAATTTCGAGTTATTCAAGGAAAGGCGAGCAAAGAAGTGCTGAGTGTACATAAAGGTACTCGAAGCATCTTTTTGCGAGAATTGACGAAGAAGAGCGAAGAAAGTAAGGATTTTAGACATAAAAAATCCCTGGCAGCGACCTACTCTCCCACATGTTTGATTCATGAAGTACCATCGGCGCAGGTGAGCTTAACTTCCGTGTTCGAAATGGGAACGGGTGTGACCTCACCGCAACAACCACCAGGGAATACTTATATTCCATACATATTTAATTTTTGTGACCTAAACACATGAGCTTTCAGAATTAAGGGAAGCAGGGCAATATAATATCAAGCCGTACGGACTATTAGTACTGGTCAGCTCAACGCCTCACAACGCTTACACACCCAGCCTATCAAACTCGTAATCTACAAGTGTCCTTTAATGACCAAAGGTCAGGGAGATCTCATCTTAGGGTTAGTTTCCCGCTTAGATGCTTTCAGCGGTTATCTATTCCAGAAATAGCTACCCAACAATGCTCCTGGCGGAACAATTGGAACACCAGAGTTCTGTCCATCCCGGTCCTCTCGTACTAGGGACAGATCCCTTCAAATCTCCTGCGCCCGCAGCGGATAAGGACCGAACTGTCTCACGACGTTCTGAACCCAGCTCGCGTACCACTTTAAACGGCGAACAGCCGTACCCTTGGGACCTGCTACNCCCAGGATGTGATGAGCCGACATCGAGGTGCCAAACCTCCCCGTCGATGTGAACTCTTGGGGGAGATCAGCCTGTTATCCCCGGGGTACCTTTTATCCGTTGAGCGATGGCCCTTCCACTCGGGACCACCGGATCACTAAGGCCTAGTTTCCTACCTGTTCGACTTGTAGGTCTCACAGTCAAGCATTCTTATGCCTTTACACTCGTCAATTGGTTTCCGACCAATCTGAGAATACCTTCGCGCGCCTCTGTTACTCTTTCGGAGGCGACCGCCCCAGTCAAACTACCCGTCAGACAATGTCCCTCCGGTTACACACCGGCTAGGTTAGATAATCAGCCAATCAAGGGTGGTATTTCAAGGACGACTCCATGCAATCTAGCGACCACATTTCAACGTCTCCCACCTATCCTACACATGATTGTCCAAGTATCATTGCCAAACTATAGTAAAGGTCCACGGGGTCTTTCCGTCCTGCTGCGGGTAAACGGCATTTTCACCGCTACTGCAATTTCGCCGAGTTCATGGTTGAGACAGCGTCCAGATCGTTACGCCATTCGTGCAGGTCGGAACTTACCCGACAAGGAATTTCGCTACCTTAGGACCGTTATAGTTACGGCCGCCGTTTACTGGGGCTTCAATTCGGAGCTTCGCTTGCGCTAACACCTCCTATTAACCTTCCAGCACCGGGCAGGCGTCACACCCTATACTTCCTGTTACCAGTTGGCAGAGTGCTATGTTTTTGATAAACAGTCGCCTGGACCTCTTCTCTGCGACTCCGTTCTGCTCACCACGCGAAGTGGATCACATACTGAGAGCTCACCTTATCCCGAAGTTACGGTGACATTTTGCCGAGTTCCTTAACCATGATTGTCTCGAACACCTTAGAATTCTCTTCTCGTCTACCTGTGTCGGTTTACGGTACGGACAGCACATGCACTCCTTAGAAGTTTTTCTCGAAAGCATGGTATCAATGGCTTCGCCCTGATTAAGGGGCTCGTATTCACGTCTCATCCTTAAGCCGCCGGATTTTCCTAACAGCTCAGACTACACGCTTAAACCGGGACGTCCAACACCCGGACCATCTAACCTTCTTTGTCACTCCATCGTACAAACGCACATATGCCGGTACAGGAATATTAACCTGTTTCCCATCGACTACGGCTTTCGCCCTCGCCTTAGGGACCGACTAACCCACCGCGGATTACCCTGCCGGTGGAAACCTTAGACTTTCGGTGTATGGGTTTCTCACCCATATTATCGCTACTCATGCCTACATTATCTCTTCCGTCCGCTCCAGCAAACCTTACAGTTTACATTCAACGCTGAACAGAATGCTCTTCTACCACTCCAGTAAAACTGAAGTCCGTGGCTTCGGTGGTGTACTTAGCCCCGTTATATCTTCGGCGCAAAAACGCTAGACCAGTGAGCTGTTACGCTTTCTTTAAAGGGTGGCTGCTTCTAAGCCAACCTCCTGGTTGTCTAACCATTCTCACATCCTTTCCCACTTAGTACACACTCCGGGACCTTAACCGGCGGTCTGGGCTCTTACCCTTTCGACTACGGACCTTCTCACCCGCAGTCTCACTGCCATGCTCTAAACCTGTGGTATTCGGAGTTTGATTGGGTTCAGTAAGCGGTATGCCCCCTAGCCCATTCAGTGCTCTACCCCCACAGGCAAACACATGACGCTGCACCTAAATGCATTTCGAAGAGAACCAGCTATCACCAACCTTGATTGGCCTTTCACCCCTATCCACGGGTCATCCGAACACTTTTCAACGTATATCGGTTCGGGCCTCCACGACGTCTTACCGTCGCTTCACCCTGCCCATGGATAGATCGGTTGGCTTCGGGTCTACAACATACAACTAAACGCCCTATTCAGACTCGGTTTCCCTCCGGCTTCGACTAACGTCTTAACCTCGCTGCACATCGTAACTCGTAGGCTCATTATGCAAAAGGCACGCCGTCACACCATAAATGATGCTCCGACCGCTTGTAAGCAGATAGTTTCAGGTTCTATTTCACTCCCCTAACAGGGGTTCTTTTCACCTTTCCCTCACGGTACTAGTTCGCTATCGGTCGATGGCTCGTATTTAGCCTTAGGAGGTGGTCCTCCCAGATTCTCACAAGGCTCCACGTTCCCCGTGATACTCGGGGACACCGCTGACCAGATTCTGATTTCGCATACGGGACTATCACCCTCTATGATGCAGCTTTCCAACTGCTTCTGCTATCTTCCTCTGTATCTTATGCGGGCCCCACAACCCCAGGCCGAAACCTGGTTTAGGCTGTTCCGCGTTCGCTCACCGCTACTTACGGAATCGTTTTTACTTTCTCTTCCTCCGGGTACTGAGATGTTTCACTTCCCCGGGTTCGCTCCCTTTCGGGTGACGGAGTATTATCCCCGCCGGGTTTCCCCATTCGGACATCTACGGATCAACGCTTGTTGACAGCTAACCGTAGCTTATCGCAGTCTTCCACGTCCTTCATCGCCGGCCATCGCCAAGGCATCCTCTATCTGCTCTTAGTAGCTTGATTTCGTTTACCCTATTGCTTCCCTTATCTCTTAAAGCTCATATGTAAATAAATACACTCAAACGATACAATAAAGTTTAGGCTTCTATCAAATCTCGCGTATTAATTATTAAGTCAAACAGCTATTAGACCGAAGTCTAAAAAAGACAACCCGAAAGCTGCCTATCCTTTTTATCCAAAGGAAGTTAAATGGAGATGAGGAGGATCGAACTCCTGACCCCCGCCTTGCAAGGGCGGTGCTCTCCCAGCTGAGCTACACCCCCATACCATTTCCTATGGAACTATATATAAAGGCTTTCAAAGAAAGCATTTATATTTAATCCCATACTCACACTGATGTGAGTCTTTAGAAAGACCTCGCTCCGACTTGTTGGAGTGAGTCGCCTGCGATTTCCCAAGGATGGGAAATAAGCAGTATCTAATGGGCCTAGGTGGACTTGAACCACCGACCTCGCGCTTATCAGGCGCGCGCTCTAACCAAGCTGAGCTATAGGCCCGTACCATATAAGCTCCAGGTCGAATTATTTCTCACCTAGATCTAAAAAATAAAAGGTCGATATGCATAGGAATTTTCTTCCTAAATAGATTCTGTACCGAAGTACATTCTCCTTAGAAAGGAGGTGATCCAGCCACACCTTCCGGTACGGCTACCTTGTTACGACTTCACCCCAGTTACCAGCTATACCATAGACGGCTCCCTCCTAAAAGGTTAGGCCACCGGCTTCAGGTACGGCCGACTTCCGTGGTGTGACGGGCGGTGTGTACAAGGCCCGGGAACGTATTCACCGCAGTTTTGCTGACCTGCGATTACTAGCGATTCCAGCTTCAAGCAGTCGAGTTGCAGACTGCTATCCGAACTGAGACCCACTTTAAGGGATTCGCATACTCTCACGAGTTAGCTGCCCTCTGTATGGACCATTGTAGCACGTGTGTAGCCCTGGACATAAGGGCCATGATGATTTGACGTCGTCCCCACCTTCCTCCGCCTTATCGACGGCTGTCTCTTTAGAGTGCCCAGCATAACCTGATGGCAACTAAAAATAGGGGTTGCGCTCGTTGCGGGACTTAACCCAACACCTCACGGCACGAGCTGACGACAACCATGCAGCACCTGTCTCATAGCTCTCATCAAAGATGAGTACTCCCCTATCTCTAGGGGATTCTACGGATGTCAAGCCCAGGTAAGGTTCTACGGTTAGCATCGAATTAAACCACGTGCTCCACCGCTTGTGCGGGCCCCCGTCAATTCCTTTGAGTTTCAGCCTTGCGGCCGTACTCCCCAGGCGGGATGCTTAATGCGTTAGCTTCGGCACTGAGGCGTATAAACCCCAACACCTAGCATCCATCGTTTACAGCATGGACTACCAGGGTATCTAATCCTGTTTGCTACCCATGCTCTCGCACCTCAGTGTCAGTTATTGGCCAGAATGCCGCCTTCGCAACTGGTGTTCCTTCCGATATCTACGCATTTCACCGCTACACCGGAAATTCCGCATTCCTCTCCAACACTCTAGACTACCAGTTTCAGAAGCCGTACACCGGTTGAGCCGATGCCTTTAACTCCTGACTTGATAATCCACCTACGTGCGCTTTACGCCCAGTGACTCCGAACAACGCTTGCCCCCTCCGTATTACCGCGGCTGCTGGCACGGAGTTAGCCGGGGCTGCTTCTGCAGGTACCGTCAAACAAATAACAGTTACTCTACTTGCATTTCTTCCCTGCTGAAAGTACTTTACGATCCGAAAACCTTCGTCATACACGCGGCGTCGCTGCGTCAACCTTTCGGTCATTGCGCAAAATTCCCCACTGCTGCCTCCCGTAGGAGTTAGGGCCGTGTCTCAGTCCCTATGTGGCCGGCCACCCTCTCAGGCCGGCTAATCATCGAAGACTTGGTGAGCCGTTACCTCACCAACTATCTAATGATACGCGAGATCATCCAAAAGCGACAGGTTACCCCGCCTTTCTCAACCAAACATGCGAATGGCTGCATTACCCGGTATTAGCGCTCCTTTCGGAACGTTGTCCCAAACTTAAGGGTAGATTCCTCACGCGTTACTCACCCGTGCGCCAGTGTAATCACACCCGAAGGTGCTTTCCCCTTGACTTGCATGTGTTAAGCACGCCGCCAGCGTTCGTTCTGAGCCAGGATCAAACTCTCCATCCAAACTCTTTATTGTTACTAACCACCGAAGCAGTTAGTCCAAAAACATCACTGTTTCCTTATAACATATCGACCTTATTCAAATGTCAAACAGCTAGCTCGGTCATTGACCTCGCAGAAAAATTGTTGCCCTTGAGACCTTGCGGTCAAGGGAGGATTATCTTATCGAAAAGCATGTCCCTTGTCAACAACTTATTTAAACTTTTTAGCATCTTTCCGGAAAGACTTAGCTTCCCAAAAATAACCCCCGTCTCATTTGCGGGGGAGCGTTGTTATAACTAATTACCATACCTAAGTCAATAGGTTTCTTTCAGTTTTTTCAACTTTTTTAGTGTGCTAATCTTCTTCAAAAACAACGACAAAGCTTTTTATAAAAAATCCTATCCCAGGATTTTTTATTACCGCTTCACCTCCAACTCGTCGGAGGCTCGCTGCACTCCACTTGCTCCTTCAGAGCGTTCTGTGAAGCACTTCCTGTGCTTTGGTGTATGTTGTTTTCTAGCATCCAAAAACAACCCCACAGATGCTTTATCTGCGGGGGAGCGTTGTTATATCTAATTACCATACCTAAGTCAATAGGTTTTTATAACAAAAATAAAACTTATTTGAAATAGTGCGCTATCGCTTTATCTTCCATGATCAAGTCAACCAGTACAATGCTTGTCATAGCCTCTGCAACTGGCACTACACGCGGTGCTACACATGGGTCATGGCGGCCTTCTGTAATAATTTCTTTTTCATTACCATAAATATCGATCCCTTTTTTGGGAATTGTTATAGAGCTGGCAGGTTTCACAACAAAACGGAACACTAAGTCCTGTCCGGAAGCCATCCCCCCCAGCGTGCCGCCTGCATTATTGGAGAGGAAGCCGTATTTTGTCATTTCGTCGTTGTGATCACTTCCACGCATGAGAACAGCCTCAAAGCCACTTCCAAACTCAATACCCTTCACTGCCGGGATAGACATTATAGCATGTGCAATCTTAGCATTTAACCTGTCAAATACCGGCTCGCCTATACCCACAGGAACACCCTGCACTAAAACCTCTACTATTGCCCCTACAGAATCACCTGTCTCTTTGGCCGCTATTATATATTCTTCCATTTTTACCGCAGCATCAAGGTCGCATGTTCTGATTATGTTGTCTTCGATAACTTCAATGTCACGCTTTTGCGCCTTATGAGGGCCTACCTGAGTGACGTAAGCTGTTATCTTAGTGCCTGTCCTGTCCAGCACCTTTTTTGCCACTGCACCGGCACACACTCTTCCTATGGTCTCTCTTGCACTGGAACGTCCGCCGCCTCTATGATCTCTCATCCCGTATTTCGAATAATATGTAAAATCAGCATGCCCAGGTCTGAATAATGATTTAACCGCATCGTAGTCTCTGGACATCTGGTTCTTGTTGAACACCATCATCATGATAGGGGTACCAGTAGTTTTACCCTCGAAGATACCGCTGTATATTTCAACTTTATCGGATTCGTCACGGGGCGTAGAGACCTTGCTCTGCCCGGGGCGTCTGCGGTTTAACTCTGTCTGGACATCTTCCACTGAAAGCTCCACCATAGGCGGACAGCCGTCCAGAATTACTCCTACAGCTTTCCCGTGACTTTCGCCAAAGGTAGTTATTGTGAAATTCTTCCCGAATGTATTTCCTGCCATTTTAGCCTCCCGAATATATAAGAAAATTCACCCCAGCCCTCCTTTATTAAAAGAGGGAGCTGTAGTGAAACAATTAGTTTGTTAAAACTTCTCCGCCGGATATTCTGAAGTGTTTTCCGGTGTTTACGTCTTCTACCATGCAGGGTTGGATTTCTCCTCGGTCTTCGTAGCCGTTAGACTCCCATGTACCCTTGATGTAATCTTTCATAAAATAAATTCTTTTTAGCCATTTACAGCTTTTATATCCCCAAAGGTTTGGTATCACCATCCTTATAGGGCCGCCATATTCGAACTCAAGCTCGTCGTCTGCAACATGGGTACAGATAAGTATTCTAGGGTTATCCATATCCTCTGTCCAGACAGATGTATTGTATCCGCCGTAACTCTCAGTGTATATATGGGAATGCTCGGATGGGTTTGCCCATTTTATAAAGTCTGACCAGCTAACCCCCTGCCAGTCTGCGCGCACAGACCATCTGGATACTGAAGTCAGCCTGCTGTTCAGTGTTACATTTTTGAAATTAGACAAAAACTCGTCTATCTGATATGTTCCTGCCTTGTCTGTCTCGCCGCCTATCTCTATTTTATATTCAGACCTTTCAGGAACTTCTGTGGTGTTCTCGATATTAAACACCGGGCATTTCACACTTCTCAAAAAGCCCATTTAAGCCCCCCACAGCCTTGCAACTGTAAAACCGCCGAAAGCTGCACAAAGACTTACCACCACACTGGCTGTGATATATGAAAGCGCTGAAAAATATTCGCCTGAACGGAAAAGATGAATTTATTCAACTGAGAATGTGGAAAATGTTGTAAATGCTCCTAGAAAACCTACGGCTAATAGAAAACGCATGTTTTCACCTACAACTTCTTTTTCCAGAGAAAGTACCAAAAGAGCGCCTAAGATGAACGAACCAGTTACGTTTACAATGAATGTTCCAAAAGGAAGTTTGTCCCCGAAAAAGCGCACTGCACCCTCTGAAACCAAATATCTTGATATAGCACCTAGAAATCCACCTACACCAATTAACAAAATTTTCATTTACATACCTTCATTTAAACCTTATATAAAAAAGATGAATTATCCTCAAGGCGTTTTTGCTATATGTATTATTGCTCTTATATTAAACCTACCTTTCGGTTGGCTTAGAACTTATACCAGAAAATTTTCTCTGGCATGGATAGCATGTATTCATGCGCCAATACCTATTGTAGCACTGATAAGGATTTATACTGATACAAAATGGATATATATCCCTTTATTTCTTATATTTTCCATAGGCGGGCAGATTTTAGGTGCTAAATTAAAAGCAAAATTTAAATCTTCTTAATTTTCAGCCTGAGTGAGTTGGTAACCACGCTTACAGAAGAAAATGCCATAGCTGCCCCTGCAAACATTGGGGAAAGCTGAATTCCGAAAAACGGATAAAAGACTCCTGCCGCTACAGGTATAAGCCCGATATTATAAAAGAATGCCCAAAAAAGATTTTGTTTAATAATAGTAAGTGTTGAACAAGATAAATTTATCGCCTTTATGATTCTATCTGTGGAATCACTTAGGATGGTTATATCCCCCGACTGCATGGCGGCATCTGTCCCGGTGCTCATAGCAAAGCCGACATCACTCGCTGCCAGAGCCGCAGCATCATTTATTCCGTCACCAACCATTGCAACTATTTCGCCTTTATCTCTGTATTTATGAAGAATATCCAGTTTACCTTTTGGAGATATGCCTGAGTAATATTCATTAATACCAATTTTTTCTGCTACAATACGGACAGACTTTTCATTGTCGCCAGATACTATAACCGGAATAACCCCGCGTTTTTTCAACTTTCTAACAGTTTCTTCAGCATCTTTTTTCACTGAATCTGTAATACCGAAAACTCCGGCAAATTCTTTATCTATCCCCAAGTAAACATGTGAGCCGCTGAACGAGGACGGCTTTACTTTTATACCGTTACGCTCAAGGTACTCTCTCTTTCCGGCAAACACACGTCTGCCTCCTAAGAGCCCTGTCACACCCTCTCCATCATGATTCTCGAAATCTTCAACATCAGAGACTTCAGCACCTTTTTCTTTTGCATAAGAAACTATTGCATCTGCTAAAGGATGCTCGGAAGATGCTTCTACAGATGCCGCATATGACAGCATTCTCAGTTTATCAAGTCCGCCCATAAGCTCAAAAAGCTCAACCTGGAGATCACCTGTTGTAAGTGTGCCTGTTTTGTCAAAGATTATTTTGTTGACTTTACAAGCTTTTTCTAAGGTTTCACCGTTTTTGACCAGTATCCCTTCTGTTGCGCCTCTTCCTGTTGAAACCATAACAGCAGTAGGTGTTGCAAGCCCCATAGCGCAAGGACAAGCGACAATAAGCACGGAAACAAAAGCAAGCAGACTGTTGGTCAGAGCAGGCTCTGGACCTACAAAGAACCAAACGAGGAAAGTTACACAAGCTATCACAAGCACGATGGGAACAAAAACAGAGGACACCTGATCGGCCATGCGCTGAACTTTCGGCTTAGAGGCGGTGGCTCCTTTAACTGTTTTGATGATACCCGCTAAAACTGTATCGTTACCCAATGACTTCGCTCTGAATAAGATAGAGCCTGAAGTAAGCACTGTGCCAGCGTAAACCTTATCCCCCTGACGTTTTGCAACGGGTACAGATTCCCCTGTGAGCATCGACTCGTCCGCACGGGCTTGACCACTCTCAACTTCGCCGTCCACAGCGATAGAGCCGCCCGGCTTAACACGTATCAGGTCGTTTATCTTAAGCTGGCTGGCGGAGACTTCTTTAACACCGTCTTCCTCTACAAGAAAGGCTGTCTTCGGCGCAAGATTAAGCAGTGCCTCTATAGCGCTTTTTGCTTTCTTTTTAGCTCTTGTCTCCATAAGTCTTCCTAAAAGAATGAAAGTTATGATGACACAGGCTGCGTCATAATAGACGTGATAGTTGTCTTTGCTGATAAAATAATCAGAAAATATTGTAACCGCCGCAGAATATATAAAAGCGGAAAGTGTCCCAACTGCAAGGAGAGTGTTCATGTCTGATGTTCTGTTTTTCAGGTTTTTCCAGGCGATCTTATAAAATATTCCGCCGCCGAAAACTATAACAATAAGAGTAAGCACCATAAGTATCCAGTACTTAAAACTTTCAATTGCCGGTATGTTTGTCATGGAAAGAGTAAAAACTACAACAGACAAAGGAGCTGCGATCATCAAACGAGAGGAATAGTACGTACTTGTCTCGTCTTCCATAAGTCCTTGATCCACGCCTTTGAAGACGTAGCCTATCTTTTCCACCTCATTTCCGATGTCTTCCACATCCAAAACCTGAGGATCATAGCTGACAGACGCTGTGTTGGTAGCTAGGTTCACTATAACAGAATCTACCCCTTCTACTTTGCCGAGTTTCTTTTCAACACGCCGCACACATGCAGCACAAGTCATTCCGCCTATATTGATGCTTTTCTCTATATTTTTATCAGACATTTTCTATGCTCCTTGAGCTGTTAAATATAATAAAAAGCCCCCTTATAAGCAAGGGGGCTTTTGTAAAAGTCAATATGTTTTGAAAAAGCTAGTCGAGCAATGTGTGGTCTATAACTTCTTCAAATTGGGATACATAAACAATCTCTAAAGCGTTTTTCACATATTTCGGCAGGTTTCTGAGATCCTTCTCGTTCTTTGCAGGAACAAGAACTTTTTCTATGCCATGCCGCTTGGCTGCCAGCAGCTTTTCTTTCAGTCCGCCTATAGGCAAAACCTTGCCGGTTATAGTGATTTCTCCGGTCATGGCTACTTTTTTGTTAATCTTGCGTCCGGTAAAGCACGACATAAGTGCTACTGCCATTGTTATGCCTGCACTTGGACCATCCTTAGGTATTGCTCCTGCAGGAACATGTATATGTATGTCAAATTTTTCAAAATCATCCGGGTCTATCTTGTATCTATCACCAAGTGCTCGAACATATGTTAATGCGGCTCTTGATGACTACTTCATAACATCCCCAAGCTGTCCGGTAACGTTCAAAACACCTTTGCCTTTAAATTTTGCGCATTCAATGTAAAGCACATCACCACCAGAAGGTGTCCATGCGAGTCCAGTAGCAGTCCCCACTTCGTTATCCTTCAGTTCCTCATCGCTTATAAACTTCTCAGGGCCAAGGTATTTCTCTAAGGATTTCTCAGTCACAAGAAATGTTTTTTTCTTTTCGCCTTCTGCAATTTTACGCCCAATTTTCCTGCAAACAGTCCCTATTGTTCGCTCAAGGTTACGAAGACCGCTTTCCATTGTGTATCCTGATATAAGTGAAGAAATAGTCTTCCTGGAAAACTTAACAGTGTAGTCATCCAGACCATTATCTGATTTCTGTCTGGGGATGAGATATTTCTCAGATATCTGAACCTTCTCTTCCTCCGTATATCCGGGAATATTTATTATCTCCATCCTGTCTTTAAGAGCAGGCGGGATAGGATCTAAGTAATTTGCAGTAGTGATAAACATAACATTTGTCAGATCAAGTGGCACACCCAGATAATGATCCACATAGTTTACGTTCTGCACCGGGTCAAGCACTTCAAGAAGTGCACTTGACGGGTCTCCCCTGAAATCTGAACCAAGCTTATCTATTTCATCAAGCATGAAAACTGGGTTGTTTGAGCCAGCAGTCTTCATCCCCTGGATTATCTTTCCGGGGAGTGCACCTATGTAAGTTCTTCTGTGCCCTCTTATCTCAGCCTCATCACGAACACCGCCAAGAGACATACGGACATATTTTCGCCCCATCGCTCTGGCTATAGACATCCCAAGAGATGTTTTACCAACTCCCGGAGGTCCTGAAAAGCAAAGTATAGGGCTTTTAATATCTTTCTTCAGTTTGCGCAGAGCAAGAAAGTCCAGAATCCTATCCTTAACCTCGTCCAAGCCATAGTGGTCTTCATCAAGAATTTTCTTTGCTTCTTTGATGTTTAGCTCATCTTTGGTGGATTTGCTCCATGGAACATCTATCATCCAGTCCAGATACGTTCTTGCTACTGTAGCCTCAGCGGAATCCCCATGCATCTTCGTCAGCCTGTCGAGCTGCTTCATGGCCTCTTCGTTCACTTTTTTAGGCATTTTGCATTTCTTTATCTTCTTCCGGTACTCGTCCATCTCCACCATAAAGTCGTCTTCTTCACCCAGCTCTTTGCGTATCGCTTTAAGCTGTTCACGAAGAAAATACTCCTTCTGGCTTTTATCTATCTCCCCTCTGGCATCGTTCATTATCTTCTGCTGTACTTCCAGAATAGATATCTCTCTTGTGAGAAATTCCCCTACCTTTTTCAGTCTGTCCATAGAATCTTCAAGCTCCAGAACCTCCTGAGCTTCTTCAACTTTCAGACCAAGGTTGGAAACTATTATATCTGCAAGCTTGCCCGCCTCTTCTATGCTTTCTATCACAGCTAGCAGGTCAGGGAGCATTGGTTTACCAAGGGAAACAGCCTTCGTTAGCTGTTCTTTTATATGACGCAGCAGAGCTTCCAGCTCAGGGTTTTCCTGCTCTTCAATGTCATTGATCTCTTCTATATTTACTCTGTATCCGGTGTCAGAATCGAGGTGACTTTTGATCTTTCCTCTTTTAACTCCTTGCACCAGAAGTTTTATTCTGCCGTCTGGCATTTTAAGCATCCGAAGTATAACAGCCACAGTCCCTACTACAAAAATGTCTTCCGGGTCAGGTTCTTCGTCCGTCGGGTCTTTCTGGCATGCCAGAAAAATAAGTCTGTCCTCAGCCAGAGCTTCGTTCACAGACTCTACACTCTGGTCTCTGCCAACATAAAGCGGGAGAACCATATATGGGAAAACTACAATATCCCTAACAGGAAGCAGCGGAAGCGTCTCGGGTATAGCTATCTCTGTTTCAAATTGTTCCATCTTCTTCTCCTTCTCACTAAAAATCACAGCCGTTAGAGTCTCTGAGTATACGTATCTCCAGAACACCGTCTTTCAGTTTTGCTTTTGTTTCAAAATCATTTACGATAAATGGCAGACGAAGAACACGTTTAAAACGAACATGCTCTCTCTCCACCCTTACAAAACTGATGTTTGGTATATCAACTTTCGGCCGAACACCCTCTATAATAACAAGATCGTCGTATTGATAAACAGTGAAGTCTTTTGTTGTGAGCCCAGCAAGCTCTACAAAAATAATGACCTCGTCATCGTTTATAACAACATCCATAGGAGGGGTACTGGTCTCTGACACGTTAAGCTTGCAAGAACTTACGAATTTAATAAGCTCCTCAACCTCTTTCTTCATAAGACCGTGTATAAAGCGTAGCTTTTCTATGGAGTCAAAATTATCCCGCATGTGTTACCTCATGTGGTCAATACTTCGATGACGCATTCTTTAAAACTTCTACAGCAAAATCTCTCATGTCATCTCTCTCTAGAGCAAAATGGACAACTGCTTCAAAAAGTCCATACATATTTCCGCAGTCGAACCTTTGACCTTCAAAAAGATAACCGTAAACGCCATCTTTTTTTGCAACTTCAAGAATTGCATCGGTAAGCTGTATCTCTCCACCTGAGCCGGCTTGTGTTTTCTCCAGAGATTCCATAATCTCAGGAGTAAGGATATATCTTCCTATTATCGCCATGTTTGATGGCGGGTTAGACTTTGGTTTTTCCACCATTCCATCCAACCTGAAGAGGCCTTTATCCGCCTGTTCCCCAAGCTCCACTATGCCATACTTTGAGGTATCCTCTGCTGGAACTTCCATCAGGGAAACAACAGACCTTCCGGTTTTATTATAGTTTTCAATAAGCTGCTGAGTAACCGGCTTCTTGCTCATGATTATATCGTCAGGCAAAATAACCGCAAAAGGCTCTTTCCCAATAACATCCTTAGCACACAGCACAGCATGGCCAAGACCAAGCGGCTCTTTCTGTCGTACATAGGTTATATCACACATAAAAGACAGTCTGCGCATATCTTCCAGCACTTCATCTTTTCCGGATTCCTCAAGCTGATACTCCAGCTCTGGTGTCCTGTCAAAATGATCTTCCAAGGCTCTTTTGCTCCTTGCAGAGATAAAAACTACACGCTCGACACCTGCATCTATTACTTCCTGTACAGCGTACTGTATAAGCGGTCTGTCTATAAGGGTTATCATCTCTTTGGGCATTGCCTTTGTTGCCGGCAAGAGTCTAGTGCCGAGCCCTGCAACTGGAAATACTGCTGTCCTTACTTTCATAGTCTTATCCTCTCATTTATAATACAGGCCAGCATAGCCGACCACTTTGTTATTGTCACCATTTACCTTGCCGCTGTGTGTATGTTCTATAAAAACAGATTCATCAGCACCTTTTGACAAAGCGTACAATATCCCTGTGCATGAGGGTACAACCCCACACATAGATATGCGCATATCTGAGACTATACTGTACAGCCCCTCGGCATCCATCTTCAGAAGTTTGTCTATTGCAGCCTTATCCTTCAGCTCAGTGGTTTCTGAATCTTCAAAATGGTTAAAATCAGAACTGATAACAAAAAGTCCATCAGTACATTCAGAAATGTGATCTGCCGCTTTTTTTATATCTTCAATATCCAGATATTTTAGTGTAATACAAACAACTTTTACATCCGGATTAAAATATTTTAGAATTGGCAGAATAACCTCTAGAGAATGTTCATTCACATGAGCTCTGACATCTTTGGAAAAAAGCTCATGTTCTGTCAGTTTTTCTATGAGTTCTTCATTCATACTCACTTCACCCAGCGGAGTATGCCAGCTTCCTGCCGTATATACTGAAATCATAGGTCCCGCCCCTGTGTGGTTAGGTCCTGCAAGTATCACTGTGTTTGGGATGGTTATTCTGGATAGGGTTCTTACAGCTGTTGCACCGGAATAAACATAACCGGCATGTGGGACAAGAACTGCTGATGCCTGCTGTTTTTCATTTTCAACAGAGTGTTTTTTTATAAAGTTTTTGACAGATTCTGCATCAGCCGGATAAAAAACACCTGCTACCGCTGACTGTCTGTGCATATATATCTCCCTACCTTTTCAAACCAGCTATCGGTCATTCTGATCGATATGTTGAAAAAGCTGAAGTCGTTCACCAGAATAAGGTGCTTGTCAAGATTGTTCACAACCCAAGGCATTCTATTTCTGGAGATCACCAGCTCTTTCACTTTTTTAAAGTTGAACTTATTGAAAAATTTAAACCGTTTGCTTAATAATTCAATGTGATCTTTTGTTTTGGTTCCTATGGTAACAAGTCTGTTTCCTGAAGAGCACATCTCTATCCGTTCGTTTTCCAGAAAAAAGATGAAATAGTCTCTTCCAAGCGCTTCTTTTATATCAAAATCTGTATCGTACATAATAAGCTTTTCGCTTCCGCCCAGAAACTCCATATACCCAGTAACGATGGTGGCATGTTCGTTGTCTTCTGATATTTTTGCAAAACTGGTTGCATTGCTAACTGTGGATGTAGCCACATCTTTTGTGCTCAAGACGCCTCTTTTCAAGAGGCAGTAATCAACAATATCACCGGTTTTAAGATTTTTAGATTCTGCAGCGAGGTCGGACTTTATCTTTGAAACGGACATACTCGCCAGAAAGTTCTTCTTCATTCTGCTGAATGCTTTCACATCATTATTTAAAGCTTCACCAGGAAAGATGGTTCTGTAGCTGTCATCATAAAACATATGTACATTTACAGCATCTATCTCTGGGAACTGGTCATTTCGCACAAGAACAACGTTACGCCCAAAACTGCGTACTGTCTCAGCTATCTTCAACATGTTAGGAGAAGGGTTCAAAAAAATGTATTCTGCCATCAGTAGTGGTTAACCATAAGTTTTTATTTCGTTGTAGAAAGCATCCCTTTCCACAGCGATAAGTCCTGCAGAGCTGACGAAGTCCACGAGGTTCTCAACAGTGAGACCTTCACTGCTGGTGGCTCCTGCTGCATGTGATATGTTCTCTTTTATAATTGTACCATCAAGATCATCTGCACCAAAGCGAAGTGCGATCTGTGCGGTTTTTTCTCCTAACATAACCCAGTAAGCTTTAATGTGCGGGATATTATCCAGCACTATTCTGGAAACAGCTATAGTACGAAGATCCTCCACACCTGTGGATGGATAAATTTCATTTAAAAAAGTATTTTCCGGATGAAAAGCAAGAGGAATGAATGCTAGAAAACCGCTTGTCTTCTCCTGAAGCTCCCTTATAGTCTCCAGATGCTTCATCTTTTGTTCTGAATTTTCTATGTGACCGTAGAGCATTGTGGCGTTGGTTTTAATACCTAGTCCATGAGCCATTTCGTGTATCTCTAGCCATTTTTCTGCAGGTATTTTTTCAGGGCAGATAATATTTCTGACCTCAGGGTCAAATATCTCAGCACCGCCCCCTGGCATCATCTCCAGTCCTGATTTCTGAAGTGCCTGAAGCACTTCTGAGGCCGAAAGGCCCGATATACCAGCAAAGTACTCTATTTCAACAGCGCTGAACGCTTTTATAACCTTTTCAGGATAAGCACTTTTCAGGGCAGAAAGTGATTCCGTATAGAAACTGAAGGGCTTGTCCGGGTGCAGTCCGCCTACAACATGGATCTCTCTCGCCTCTGCACCTTTTTCAGCAATATATTTCAGCATTTCATCTATCTCAAAGATGTATGCGCCTGTGTCACCGACATCTTTCGCAAAAGCACAGAAACTGCACTTACTCACGCAGATATTAGTATAGTTAAGATGGATGTTCTTAACAAAGAACGTCTTTCTGCCCCATTTCTGATGTCGTATTTTATCTGCCTGTATCCCCAATTCGAGGAAATCTATATTAAAAAGATCTTTCACTATTAAAGCTGCTCCTGTTATGAAACGGCATATTTTTGAAGTGTAGAAAAGGTAACATATAAGGTGTTATTTATCAATATATAACTAGCTTGTCACGTGGTGCACTCAAACGAACCTTTGTCGAAAATCTGAACGTTGTTACGGCCGCAATCTTTCGCTTTGTAGAGAGCTATATCGGCTTTTTGAACAAAACTGTCAACTGTGTCCTCTTTAAAATATACCGCTGCACCAAAACTGCATGTAACAACTCCGCATTTCTCAAAAGTAAACGAACTGATAGCCTCTCTTATGCTTTCGGCTTTCTCCACTGCACCTTTTATGTCTGTCCCAGGCATAAGCAGTGCGAATTCTTCACCGCCGTACCTTGCAAAGACGTCTGTTTTACGTATGTTCTTGCGGACAATTTCTGTCAGCTTTATGAGAACCCTGTCGCCCACAACGTGCCCGTGCTTATCATTTACAGATTTGAAATGGTCAACATCAAACATAAGAATAGAAAGAGACTGGCCGTACCTGTTTACCCTTTCAAGCTCTTTGTCAACTTCTTCAAAAAACTTCTTTCTATTATATATTTTTGTCAAAGGATCCTGCTGAGAAAGCATTCGATATATCTGTTTCTCGTTCTCTAATGTAGTCACATCAGTAAAAGAGAGCAGCCATTCGTCTTTCCCAGGCACGGTTTTAACATTCAGCAGATATGTGGATTCCTCCTGCTCATTGTCGCATTTTGGTTTCATAACAACCACTCTGTTTTCTAAATGTTCCGAAAGAGTGTCAGCTATCCACTCTCTGGGTAGCTTCCCGTAGTAAAACATGCCCTCTTTATGCACAAGAACGTTATTGATATTGTCATATTTCGCAATATACTCCTCAACATCATTTACGCCCAAATATTGCTTAAAGGACTCATTTAAGTAAGTACATCTTATACCGTTAGTAGTTATCACAAGGTTTGGATTCAGGTCCATAACCTCTTTAAGAAAGTTACGCTGCTGCTCCAACTCTTTTTCATGGGCTATCGATGAGGATATCTTCTTAATAGTTTCAATAAGCTCAGAAAAATTAACAGGTTTTTTTATATATTTGTCTATGCCTATGTCGATAGATTTCAGGAAAAGATCTTCGTCGTTGTGCCCTGTAGTCACGATAATAGGGATGTTAGGATTTTTCTTTTTGATATTATACGCCATCTCAAGTCCGTCCATAACAGGCATACGGATGTCTGTTATGATGAGGTCTGGACAAAGTTCATCAAATGAATCCAGAGCTAGTTTTCCGTTCTCGAAAACATGGATATTATCGGTTCTTCTGCGCAGAAAACGGACAAAGCCCTCACGGATCATAGGTTCATCTTCTACATAAAAGATACAGATTTCAGAAATTAATTCATCTTTCATTATTCACCGACTTATTATAAATAAATATTATCATATTATTAATATTTATATAATTTAAAAATGCTGCGATTACAAAATGATTTTACATTGTTCAGGTTTATACACCTTAATAAAAAGTATGTTTCTTAATAACGTAAAGCCCCGTTACTTGAAACGAGGCTTTGGATGTTCATATGTGTTTTTTATCATCTGTCGGCTATTAAATTCGCCTACAGCAGTGATATCATGAAAACAAGCAGGTATATTACCAGAAATGCAATTATCAGTATTACTGAAAGTCCTATTGACCAATGTATATTCATACTCTCAAGATATGCATCTTCTTCATTAATAATACAATCAGTAATATGCTTACGTGACTCTGAATTAGAAAATGTAAGCATTATGATCGCCATTGGGTTTTTGCTGAAATGCTTCAGTTTTCCGGGAATAGACTCAAAGAAGAGTTTTTTCATATAGTTCATAAAACCGAGTACCGGCTTATCGATAAGCCAGAGAAAAGCACGGTAGCCTCTTCTGTAGGTCCAGTCAGAGTCGATATTGGTAGAACGTATTTCTGCCGGATATATCCCCGCACGCAGTAGCAGTGTGAACGCAAGAGCTGAAAATAGCAGTATCTGAAGCTGGAAAATAACATGATCTGCTGTGTAGGGCTTATATTCAACAGGATAAGGGAGCAGATTGTATAAAAACGATGGGAACGTACCTATAAAAATGTTTAAAAAAGCAAGAATACCCATCGCTATAAGCATATTCATAGGGGCTTCTTTCGGTTTAAGGCCGCTGTCGTGCCCGAAAAATGCGAAAAACGGGATCTTTATACCGGCATGGTGAAAAACACCAGCAGAAGCAAACAGAAGAACCAGCCAAACAAAATAAAGGCTCTCGTGTACGGCAGCAGACATCACCATAGACTTACTTGCAAATGCGCTGAATAGAGGAAATGCCGATATTGAAGCCGCTCCTACAATTGTAAATATGGTGGTATAAGGCATGTATTTGTAAAGACCGCCAAGTTCTGTTGCTTTGATTTTTCCTGTGCGATACAAAACAGCGCCCATACCCATGAAAAGAAGAGCTTTGAACATAATGTCTGTAAAAACGTGAGCCAGAGCTCCGTTAACAGCCAGTTCTGTACCTATACCTATCCCAACAACCATAAAGCCGACCTGGTTGATAAGACTGTAAGCAAGAACGCGCCTTAGATCGTTTTCGATAACAGCATAAAAAATCGGGAAAGCAGCCATGCCAACGCCGATCCATATGAGTGCATCTGTGCCTGCGTAGCCTCTAGCAAGTGCATAGACAGCTGTCTTAGTAGTGAAAGCACTCAAAAATACTGTGCCGGCTATACTAGCTTCGGGATATGCATCAGTGAGCCAGGAGTGTAGAAAAGGCCACGCACAGTTAACTCCGAACCCGAAAAAGATAAAATAACTTCCGACAGTGCCCAGACCTATGTGGTTAAATGCCATAGACCCTGTTTCCTGCCCGTGCAGAATGATGCCTATCAGCAGAACAAGACCACCCAAAAGGTGAACAAGCATATATCGATAACCGGAACCTATTGAGCTTTCTGTCCCTCTAGCCCAAACAAGAAATGTAGAGCTGATGGTCATAAGTTCCCAGAATATAAAAAGAGTAATCAAATCACCTGCAAAAACAGCACCCAGAGCACCGCCAGCATATATCAGACCTGCAACATACTCCATGTTTCTTTTAAAATTAAGTGCGTAGATAAGTGTGACAAAAGTGATGAGATGGAACGCATAGCCAAAAAGAAGGCTAACCTTGTCAACCCTTATAAGATGCAGTCCATAATCCAGAAAACTGTATGCCCAAAAATTTCCATGAGGAATGTTGATAAGATTAGCAAATCCTACTACCGGAATTAAAAGAAGATATACACTACGCACTTTGCCAGAAAAAAGCGGCAGAAATGCAGCAGCAATTATAAAAACAAATGCGGGCGGAATAAAAAAATTATTCATAGTAGTCTTCCTTTCTCATAACTAAAGGGCGAAGTATATATTTTGATACTAACACCAACACAACACATGCAACAAAGCCATACACAGAGTAAAAGCCTGGCCATTTTTCACTGTCAAAATATATGTGTTTATACACAAAAATATCTAAGGCAAAAAATACCACACAAAGACTGTAGAAGACTGTCAACAGCCGTTTAAGGTTTTTAGGATTATCAAATATATATTTTTTCTCTTCCTGATTTGTATTGTTACTCATCACTTAGCTCCACCAAAAGTTAAGAAAAGTATTATCAGAAGGTACACACTGAAAGCAGCAAATACCACATTGAAAATTTTTCTATACCCCGGAATAGGGTCGTGTTTTAATTCATAAAGCTCTTCATGAGGCTGTTTATCCATAATTATTCACCTTTAATTTCCAGTTACACTCTGTACCGCTATCTCCGCCATATCCATAAAAATGGAAGGTGCGAAAAACAGAATCAGAGTCATCGCTGCAGTTATGATCATAGGTATGAGAATCATAAGCGGAGCTTCCTGCACTTCATCAGATACACCCTCAGGCAGAGGTTTAAAGTATGCTATGTAGATAATAGGTATAAAATAGCAGGCATTCAGCAGAGAACTGGTAGCAAAAACTATTGCAATAGGGAGAAGTTCAGACTGTATTGCACCGTTCACAAGATACCATTTGCTTATAAATCCTGCAAAAGGCGGAACTCCTATTAATGATAGCGCACCAAGAGTAAAAACTGCCATCGAGACAGGCATTTTTTTACCTATGCCGGCAATCTCGCTAATATACTTTTTATGGAGAGCTACGTACACCGCGCCAGCCCAGAAGAAAAGTGTAATTTTTGAAAAAGCATGTATAACCATATGCATTATACTGCCTGTGATACCTCCGGGACTAAGCAGAGAGACTCCGACAACTATATATGAAAGCTGGCTTATGGTTGAGTATGCCAGTCTAGCTTTTATATTGTCCTGACGCATAGCAATCAGTGAAGAAAATATGATGGTGATAGAAGCAAAACATGCCAGAAACGTACCTAGGCCAATGTCTTTCAGCAGATCTACCCCAAAAACGTAAAGCACAACTCTCAGAACTACAAACACACCCATTTTAACAACTGCAACGGCGTGCAGAAGAGAACTTACAGGTGTGGGAGCTACCATAGCGTTAGGCAGCCATGAGTGAAACGGCATTATTCCCGCTTTTCCAATACCTGCTATAAACAGGAAAAATGTAAAAGTGATTAAAGCTGTGCTTGCGCCTCCGTTCAGGGAAGCACCAAAAACTCCGCCCGGTGTAAACTCCAAAGTTCCTGTTGTAAAATATGTAATTACAATTGCAGGAAGCAAAAAGGCTATGGATGTACCCAGCAGATATGTAAGATAAATCTTTGCCCCTCTGAAAGCATCTTTTGTCTCCTCGTGTAAAATAAGAGGATATGTAAAAAGTGTCAGAGCTTCATAGAAAATATACATTGTAAAAAGGTTAGATGCAAAAGCAGCCCCCATTGTGGCTGACAAAGAACCTGCAAAACATATAAAATATCTTGTCTGTGCATGTTCGTCCATGGCTCGCACATAGCTTATAGAGTAAAATGAAGTTATTATCCAGAGCGACGACGCCATAAGAGCAAAGAAGAGCCCCAACGCATCAACACGGAACTTGATGTCAAGCCCCGGAAATGCCGTCAGAAACTTGAAAACTATCTCCTGACCGCTCAAAACAGCAGGAACCATAGAAAGAACAAGAAGGAATTTTATTACCGCAGCCGCTATTGTCCAAAACTCTCGAACGTTAGGCTGGTTTTTTGAAAAGTATATAGGGATGATAGCTACAAGAGAAACCAACATCGCATAAAGGGGTATAGGCGAATAGATTATTTCCACAGCCCACCTCCGATAAGCGCATCTGCCGCCTTGGCAGCTATCTCAATAGGAACGCTTGCCGCTATTCCAAAAAAGATGCAAAGGCCGGCAACAGCAAGTGTTGGAGCCACAAGCCCGAAAGGAGCTTCATTTCTTATAATTTCACCTTCGTCAGGTTTTTTGCTGAAATACATCAAGTTGATTATCCGTCCAAAATATATCGCTGTAAGCAGGGAGCTTAAAAGGATAACAGGGATGACATACCAGTGCGCTGAAGCAACAGCCCCAGTGACAAGATACCACTTACTCACGAACCCAACTGTAAGAGGAACACCTACTATAGACATTGAAAAAATCGTAAAGGCAAATGCTGAAAGAGGCATGCGTTTGCCTAGACCTCGAAAATCTGAGATTTTCTCAGTCCCAAGTTTATAGGCAACGGCGCCAACAACGAAAAACAGACCGCCTTTCATAAGTGCGTGATTAAGAATATGGATAATTCCACCGGAAAGAGCCACAGGATTCATCATAGCAGCGGCAAGAACAATATAGCCAATCTGTCCTATACTGGAGTAAGCAAGCATAAGTTTTATGTTGGTTTGAGAAATAGCCAATACAGAACCTACAATGATTCCAATAGATGAAATATATATGAAAAGCTCTGTAATCGGTATTCCGATCACGTTAAATTCGATTTTAAATATAGAAAAGAGTATGCGCATCATAACATATGCAGCAACCTTTGTAGAGGTAGCAGCCATAGCCGCACTTACCACAGAAGGGGAATATTTATATGCATCAGGCAGCCATAGATGAAGAGGGAAAACCGCCATTTTGATAAGCAGACCAACTATGATAAAAGCAAGCCCTGTGAAAACCACCCTAGATTCGTAAACCTCTGGAAGACGTTCTGCAAGGTCTTTCATATTAAGTGTTCCGGTAGCCATGTAAAGATAGCCTATACCAAGAACAATGAATGTTGCGGCTATAGTTCCTAAAATAAGGTAGTTAAAACTGGCCATTTTAGCATAGCGGCGTTTTCCGGCGGCAATTAAAGCATAACCAGCCAGAGAGGTGATCTCAAGAAATACATACAGGTTGAATATATCCCCTGTTGCTATCATTCCGAAAAGACCTACAAAAAAGAGAACAAAAACTGCATAAAAAGCTGGGATCTTATCATAACTGATTTCGTTGGCAACACTCTGCTTTGCGTAGATAACAGAGACAAAAGCTATAAAAGTTGTCACCACCATAACGAATGAATTCAGCAGATCGAAATGGAACTCTATGCCCCATGGTGGACGCCAGCCACCGAGAAAATAGGAAACAGGCCCCGATCCCCAGACATTCATTAAAAGATTCAAAGACATAAAAAAAGACAATGATAATGCTAAAAAAGTAAAATACCAGCTAAAATCCAAACGCAGGCGTCCTACCAGAGGGATTATGGGAACAGCTAGCAATGGGATGGCTACAATAAGTACATGTAAATGTTCAACAAAGTTCATTTTTTCTCGCCTCTGTGACACGTTTAGTATGTATTTCACGGATATGGTCTTCTTCTATCGTGCCGTAGTCTTTGTAAATCCTGATAATAAGTGCAAGCGCAACAGCTGTTGTAGCTACAGAAACCACAATGGCAGTAAGTATCAGAACATGAGGCAGCGGGTTGTCAAAAGGTACATTTTTGTCCCACAAAACAGGCGCTGTCCCACCGTCAACAACTGCTATTGAAATATAAAACAGAAAGACCGCTGTCTGAAATATATTCATACTAATAATTTTTTTAACCAGATTGCCTTTTGCGATAACGCCGTAAAAACCTATCATCATAAGGATAATGGCTATCCAGAAATTATATTTTCCTGCTATAAACTCAATCATCATCTTTCTCCGATGCTTCAAAGAATATAGTTGTCATAACAGCGGCAACAGTAATACCGACTCCTATCTCAATACCGACCATACCGAGATGATTGCCTTTTTCTGCGCTTCCGAAAGGGAGAACTCCATATTCCAGAAAACTCCCGCCTAAAAAAAGGCAGATAAAACCTATTCCTGCGTAGACAAGCACACCAGTAGAATTGAAAACATCATTCCACTTCATGCTGAGCCGCTTTCTGGCTTCCTTTTTACCCAGTACTAAAGAAATAAGGATCACACTGGCGCCTAAGATAACTCCGCCCTGAAAACCGCCACCGGGGCCAACTTCGCCGTGTGCTATAACATAAAGCCCGAATATTTGGATAAACGGCAGCATTATCTGGGTTACTGTACGGATAATAACATTTTCATTCATTTTTTAGCCCCCCTTCTGAGAAGCAGAATAAGACATATTCCGGCGGTGAAAACAACAGTGGTCTCGCCAAGTGTATCAAAGCCTCTATAGCTTGCGAGTATTGAAGTAACGATATTATATGATCCTGTTTCGTGATGCGCCCGTTCTATGTACTCAGGTGCAACATGCGTATGAGCCGGCGCAGTCGGATCGCCGAAAACAGGCATATCCATAGAACCGTAAAAAAGAAGTGCTCCTGTAGCCAGAACCACTGCGAGGGGCAGTATTTTAGAAAAAAGAGGTCTTTTATAAGGGCCGTTCTTTGCTTTAACTTCTAATCTGGTAGTATGCGTCAGCGCAGCTATCATAAGAACTGTGGTAATACCGGCGCCTACAGATGCCTCGGTGAACGCCACATCAACAGCATCCAGATAAGTCCAGACAAGAGCCATATATAAGCTGTAGGCTCCAAGCAGCATTATAGAATTCAGTATGTCTTTCATCTGAAGTGCTGCAATTGCAATTACGATAAGAAACATGAGGAGAAGAAAATCAATTATCATCTTTTTTCCTCCAAGGTTTCAGTCCGGATATAAAAGCAGCCTTTGCAGCAGCATGTGTGGCTGTTGGGTTAGCAATAAATATAAAAATCACGATAAAAAGCATTTTTAAAGAGATAAGATTAAAACCTTCATAGATAATCAGTCCAAGGAATATTAAGCCCTGTCCAAGAGTATCCGCTTTGCCAGCTGCATGAAGTCTGGTATAAAAGTCAGGAAGACGCAAAACACCTATAGATGCTATTACGATGAAAAAGCATCCGGCAAATATAAATATACCGCTAATAATTGTTATAATATCCACAGCTTACCCCGACATCTGTTACAAATAGTCATTAGTCCAACCGTCCTTTGTCAACGTATCTAAGCAACGCAACTGTTCCAATGAAGTTTATGAGAGCGTACACGAGTGCAAGGTCCATAAAATGCGGACGCTCGAAGATATAGCCTATCAATGCAAGAATAACTACTGTTTTTGTACCCAAAAGGTTAACAGATAAAATACGGTCAAATACAGTAGGCCCCTTAATAGCTCGGAAAAGCACAATTGCAGAAGCAAGAATAATTATTATCGCAGCAGTATTAAACATTGTCAGTCCCTTCTATCTCAATTATCTTCTTCTCAATTTCCTGATCAATAATAGCAAGTTTGTGGTCTTCGCCTATTCCATGAACAAGAATTTCCCCATCACCTATGTCAACGGTAACTGTTCCCGGAGTAAGAGTTATGGAGTTACCAAGTAAGGTAAGTCCTAGGTCTGTTTTGAGTGAGGTTTTGCAATATACCATTTCAGGGTCTATAGGCATTTTAGGGTCGATCACAATACGCACAATCTGGACATTAGCAATGATAATCTGCCAGAGAAGCCATGGTATATAAAGGAGAAACTTAACAAACTGTCTGATTTTGTAACCGCGAAATTTCTCCACAAATAGGTCATGTGTGAAATAAGCAACAAGAAGGCTGTACAGCACAGCAAATCCTAGCAGTAAACCGGAAAATTCACCCGACAGCAGAATCCAGAATATCAAGACCGAAAGAAAAGTAATTATAAAACTCATAGTCTCTCTTCTTTGTTGAATTTTTAAATATATAACGCTATATCATCTTAGATGTATTTTCCCAAAAATCAACATTTTTCGGTCAAGTATTTCCTAAATTTATATTATAAAAACTTCGGCAATAAAATATTTAGCAGTAAAAAGCAATCTGCTTATGTTAAAAGTTTTTCTCAAACGCAGGTTTATCAGGCAATTTATAGGTTACTTAACGTCTAAGATAAGAACTTTTGCCATGTCGCCTTCTGAAAGAGAGCCTGTCTCTTCGTCCAGAAGGATAAGTCCGTTTACACTGGCGAAGCTGTTATAGTGTGAAGTTTTCTGTGTACCTGCATCTGATGCATAAAAACGGCCTTCTTCAACGCTAACCACTGCCCTGTTCAGTTCGAAGCGGCCCTCCTTTGCTCTGGTATCAGTTGTCATAACAGCATCCACAACGGCAAACTCGTTATCCTTGTGACCATAGGCTTTTCTTAGAGCTGGAAGAACATAAAAAAGAAGGTTAGTGGTAAACGCCGCAGGATATCCCGGCATACCTATGAATGTGCATCCGCTC
The DNA here is from genome assembly GCA_002869145.1 of Denitrovibrio sp. Taxonomy (GTDB): domain Bacteria; phylum Chrysiogenota; class Deferribacteres; order Deferribacterales; family Geovibrionaceae; genus Denitrovibrio. The sequence goes on along the minus strand of PKTM01000019.1, from coordinate 173,237 downwards.
CTTTTAGCTAGCATCAGCGGGCTGCCCGGTTTAATCCTTGTTCTTTCGAAAAGTATTTCGTAGCCGTAATTACGGAAAACGTCTTTAACAAAATCATACTTACCCATGGATATTCCGCCGGAAGAGATGATTATGTCATATTTACTGCTCATCTCTTCGAAAGCGCCGGCTACCTCTTCACGGCTGTCTTTTACATGACCGTAGTATTCAAAATCGAACCCAAAACGAGTAAAGAAAGATTCGAGTATGTATCTGTTTGTATTAAAAACAAGTCCCTTCTGATAATCATCCTCTACTTCGAGTATCTCATCACCTGTGACAAATATCCCTATCTTTGGTCTTTTAAAAACCTTTACCTCGCTGCGACCCAGATAAAACAGTACCGGGTAAAGGTTGTCTTTAATCACACTCCCCTTTTCTGCTACAATAGTATCTTTGAAGCACTCTTCGCCGATATTATTCACGTTCTCCCCAGCAGCCATCTCTGGGATGGTCACTGTGCCGTCATTGTCAGTGCAGTCCTCAACACGTGCAACTGAAAGCGTACCCTCAGGAACACTCGCTCCGGTCATAACAAAAACAGTCTCTTTTCCGTTTATAGCAGATGGGCCTTTTCGCCCGGCGCCTGTCTCCCCTTTAAGCTCGTATTGTGAGTGTCCTGGGATATGCGCATAACCATCCACAGCTGATTTTCTTGTGTCAGGAAAGTCTCTGTCGGTAAATATGTCTTCAGCCAAAACCCGTCCAAAGCTTTCCCTAACAGAGACGATTTCCGTCTGTGGTGTTTCAAATGTATTATAAAGGATATCTCTTGCCTGATGTCTGTCTTTTATCATAATTTTAACCCCTCCCGAAAGGACATATAGGATATACGCATTTTTTACAGAAGTGACAAAGTCCGCCGTGAGCAAGCTTTGCCAGGTCAACTTTGGTCACCTTCTCCCCTGCAAGCATTCTGGGCAGAAGTATATCAAGTGATGTAGCGGAAAAGTGAAGTGCAGCAGCCGGTACAGCGCATACAGGAGTGCTGTCAATGTATCCGAGTGTAAAGTTATTGCCCGGCTGGATTGGTGTCCCTTTCATTTCGTACCTTACACCGGCATCATACATAGCCTGAGCAGTTATATCGTCAGGGTCAACAGATGTGCCTCCGGTGGTGATAACAAGGTCGGATTTTCCAGCAAGTTCTTTAACAGCATCACGAACAATATCCAGATCGTCTGGTACTATCCGGTAGTCAACAACATCTATGCCGTAACTCTCCATTTTAGCCCGAAGCATTGGGCCGAAACCGTCTTTGATGATGCCTTCGTAAACCTCGCTCCCAGTTACAAGAATCGCAGCTGTTTTCAGTAAATACGGCTTAACACTAAGCAGAGGCACATGGAGTATCTCTTTCACTCTGTCCATTACCTCTTTCTCGCAAACCAGCGGGATAATACGAAAAGCTGCGACCTGCTTACCTCTTTTCACCCCGAGATTGTTATGTATAGTAGGAAGGGATGTTGTGCCTAAAAGGTTCAGCTCATAAAGCCTCTCCTCATCAACTTTGAAAAGTCCGTCAATCTCTGCGTAAAATGATACTTTCCCCTCTACAGTCTCTTTGTCAAAAAGAATGTTAGCACCTGCAGCAAGCGGAGCGGTCATTTTAGCAGCATCCTCTTCGTGGATTCCGCTGTCATCACCGTCTTCTATAAAAATAGTTTTACGACCAAGGCTTTTCAGGTGTTCTATCTCGGTTTCCTGAATAATGTGTCCGCGTTTGTATGCGCGACCTTTTGTACCTTTTTCTTTATTAACTTCTGTTATGTCATAGGCGAGGATCTTACCTATCGCCTCTTCCACTGTTACCTTTTTCATATAACCAAGCTCCATCGCATAAATACTAGAATATGTTTAATATTATATAGTAGAGGTTTATTAATGTCTATAATCTGAAAAGGGTTAAACGCAGATAATTTGGAAAAGATTTTACAGGCAACAGCTAGCTTTTAAACTTCAGGATAAAATGTTTAAACTGAAAAAATGTACATATGCTAGCAGGTAAGAACCTTTGAAACATATACGGGGATAGACCTGTCCAGGGCAAGCACTACACCATCAGATGGGCGGCAATCCATTACAATGTCCTCATCTTTTGTTTTAAGGTAGAGTTTCGCAGTAAATATACCACCGCAGCAGTCATCTATTACCAGTTTGCTAAACTCAATGGAACCTGAACTGTCTAACATTGGTGAAAGTATATCGTAAGGTGATTGGGGGCAATTGCCGTCCGGGCATTTTCTGGATGAAATATTTTGTGCTTCAAATTTTCCCACAGGGATCAAAATGTCGTTTCCACTCTCTTCTAAGCTTTCCAGCATCATCATATATCTGGAAGTAAGCGGTTCTCTAATAACACCTGCAACATTTACCTGAAACATATGTATCTCACCTCTACAATTTTATGCCTGTAAGACTGTTAGCCTTTGGGTCAGTTATTTTCACGTTAACAAACTCACCAGAATCTAATATAGTATCACTTGTAAAATTTACCACCCTATTTTGTCGATTCCTTCCATAGAATTGACCAGAGCCTCTTTTCGATGAACCTTCCACCATCACTTCCACTACTTTATCTTTATATTCTGCTGTTTTGTCGCTTATAATCTTTTTTTGCATATCCAGAAGTCTGGAAAGACGCATCTTCTTAACTTCCAGCGGAACATCATCCTCGAAGTTCTCCGCCTTTGTGCCCGGTCTTGTGGAGTAATTGAAAGCAAATATCATATCATACTGAATATCATTTATAGCCTTCATGGTTGCTTCAAAATCCTCGTCTGTCTCGCCCGGAAATCCAACGATGAAATCTGATGAAAGAGCGAGAGACGGTATCATCTCTTTGGCTCTCATAACCCTTTCAAGGTAGTGCGCATAAGTATATTTGCGGTTCATTCTTTTTAATACAGAATCACTTCCCGCCTGAAGAGGCAGGTGCAGGTATTCGCACACTTTTTCGTTATCGCGCATCACTTCTATAAGACCATCAGAGAAATCTTTCGGATGAGATGTTACAAAACGGATCCTTCTGATACCGTTTACCTCCCCCACCCTGTTTAAAAGCTCAGGGAAGCTAGGGGAACTTTCCAGTGTAGTGCCATATGAGTTAACATTTTGCCCCAGAAGGGTAATCTCTTTTGCTCCGCCATCCGCCAGATACTTCACTTCATCTAATATTTCGGTTTCTGTCCTGCTTCTTTCACGTCCACGCACATATGGCACAATACAGTAACTGCAAAAATTATCGCACCCCTTCATAATGGTAACAAAAGATGATACGGAAACTGTTCTGCTGAAAATATCTATCTCCAGTCCGCCTTCATTCACCTGTGTATCGCTGAGTCTCTCGCCCGCTTCCACATGGGCTATAACCTCTTCCAGCCTGTGCAGACCGTCTGTCCCCACAACAAAATCAATATCTTTGTTGTTTTTTAGCAGATCTGTCCCCTCCTGCTGAGCCACACATCCGCAGAAACCTATCTTAACCTCAGGTCTTTTGCGCTTTATCTGTCTGAAACGACCTATGGCTGATTCTGCCTTGTGCTGCGGTTTTTCCCTTACACTGCATGTATTTACAATAAGGTAGTCACCGTCCTCCATGCTCTCTGCCTCAGTAAATCCCATTTTTTCAAGCACAGAAGCTATACGAAGTGAGTCGTACTCATTCATTTGACAGCCCATAGTATGTATAAAAAACTTTCGCAAAACCTGTCTCCTTAAATTTGTGTGAAAATATATAATTTCTAAATGATATACTGTAAGATCTGATTAACTGTAATCCTCTTCATTGCATCTTTATCTACATCTTTTTCGTTTCCAAGGTCAAGCATTTTGCCAACATTTTCTGGTCTGACATAGGTTACATTATCCCCCAGTGCGCCCCATCTGTCAGGATTTGTAGGTCCAAGCAGCTCAATAAGTCTTGCTCCGCAAGCAGAAGCCAAATGCGCTATACCTGTATCCACACTGATAACGAACCTGCTCCCTTTTAAAACCGGAATAAGCTCCTCAAAATGTCTGTCCAGCATCATTCTGCAATATGGCAGTCCTGCAAATCCAGCCACAGCGTCTATGTAGTCACGCTCAATATACCGGCCGGAGAATATCACCTCGTAGCCTTTCTCGTCCAGTTTTCTCACAAGCTCCGCCCATTTCTCCATAGGCCACATACGGTGCATAGCAGTGGTGCCTGATGGGCACATATGGATAGTAACAGTGTTTTCAGGAACATCCTCCAGAGAATAAACATCATCTATGCCTGTGTCATAAAGACACACAACGCCTAGTGATTCTGCAAGTGCACGAAAGTTGTTCAGCTCGTGCCTGTCGCTTCTGTGAACAACGCTCAAGTCATAGCCATAGTGCCTATGCTGTCCGCCTCTGCTAAATCCCACACGAAATCTGCTTTTGGTTAGTATACTCAGAAATGCATCAAATCTGGGCCACTGTCCAAAGTCTATAGTAAGATCAAACTCCTTCATATGTCTGAGCTCTGCTATGGAATCGAAATCTCTGAAATCAGCCACTCGGAGCTCAATTTTGTCCGACAGTCTGCCAAGAAGGAATTTCCCTGCCAGATGATTGTCTACACCTGTTAAAACTGTAATACTGCAACCGTGATAGTGCTTTAGAATGTCTTTCACAACAGCACTTAAAAGCACCGTATCACCAATACCAGAGGTCTTAATAATGCATATTCTTTTTATATCAGACGGGATCTCCCGTGCTTTTCTATATAAGGACGGAAGAAAGATGAGTGGAATACCGGCATATCTGTCTACAAACCTGTGCAGTTTAGATGTGCGCCGGGTAAATTTCATTTTATATAGCCGTCTGTCCTCTCCAGAATGTCCAGATAGGCGTTAACGCCGTCTTCAAGGGATGTAAAACTCCCTTCATAAGCAGCCGAACTAAGCTTTTCGATATCTGCCTGTGTATATTTCTGGTACTTGCCAACGAGGGACTGTGGGAATGGAATCTCCTTGATAACTGCATCTGAATATCTCGCTCTGAAAATATCTGCGATATCGGCAAAACTTCTGCATTTACCTGTTCCGCAATTATAAATACCGTTCAGGAAAGAGTTCTCCATAAAGTGCATGTTAACCTTTACAACATCATCTACATATATAAAATCTCTCTGGAACTGATCGCTACCTTCAAAAACGCTGATCTCTTTGTTTTCACGGTACTGGTTGAAAAAGTGCCTTATGACAGATGCCATGCGCCCTTTGTGGTTTTCCTGCTGACCATATACATTGAAGTATCTGAGCCCAACCACCTGAGACTTCACTACCTGAGGGAATTTTCTGACGTAATTGTCAAACATAAACTTAGAAAAAGCATATACATTCAGAGGGTATTCGCATTCCCGTTTTTCAATAAATCCGTCATCGCCATCGCCGTAAACTGAAGCTGATGAAGCATATATAAAACGTATCCCGTGCTGAACACAGCTATTAAAAAGTGCGCAGGAATAGTCGTAGTTGTTCTCCATCATGTATTTACCGTCTGACTCCATAGTGTCAGAACAAGCTCCCTGATGGAACACTATCTCCACTTCTGACGCTATCTCTTCAAAAATATCAAAAAAGCTGGATTTGTCTATGTAATCAGTAAACTCAAGCCTGTTCAAATTAAGGTGCTTACTGCTGTTCTTCATGTTATCTACAATGAGTATGTCTCTTATACCTTTGTCGTTAAGTCCTTTTATAAGGTTGCTGCCTATAAATCCGGCACCACCTGTTACTATTATCATCATAATCTCCTATCATTTTCTGTTATCCATAAGTAAAACAGCTCTCGCTCACATTAAATATTTCCGGTTTCTATTGGCAAAGCATAGTTTTACCTGTGAAGCTCAGAGTTTTCATTCCTCTTTCATTGCTTCAATTATCTTGGAAGTGGAATATCCATCCACAAAATCTATTAAAACTGTCTTTTTAGCTATATCAGCTCCGACAACTTCTTCTATGGTGTAGTCCCCGCCTTTCACAAGCACATCCGGCTGTACAGCTTTTATAAGTTCATACGGAGTATCTTCATCAAAAATAATTATAAAATCCACAAATTCAAGTGCAGACAAAACCTCTGCCCTATCCATCTCATTATTTATAGGCCTGCTGTCACCTTTAAGTCTTTTCACAGATGCATCACTATTTAAACCTAGAACCAGTAAGTCTCCTAATGAAGCTGCCTTTCGCATATAGGATATATGTCCTTTGTGGAGTATATCAAAACATCCGTTGGTAAAAACAACCTTGCGTCTCATCATTTTAACCTTTGCAAGATGAGCTTTCAGCTGCTGTATCTCTACAATCTTCGAAACATTGTTGAAAGCGTTATTAAGTTCACTAAGCATTATAGGTGCGGTGCCCATTTTACTAACAACTATACCGGCGGCCTTATTTGCTACCTTTACAGTCTCGCTTATCTCATAGCCTATACCCAGACAAAGTGCCAATGATGCCACAACAGTGTCTCCTGCACCGGAAACATCAAAAACCTCTCTGGCCTCTGTCGGTATGTGCATATGATCGTTCTGGCGAACAATGCTTATGCCCTTTTCGCTTCTGGTAACAACTAAATACTCGACTCTGGTGCGCCCAATAATCTCTCTGGCGGCTAAAACTACCTCTTCGTCTAGGTTTTCGACAGGCCTGCCCACAGCCTCTGCCAGCTCTTTAACGTTTTGTGTTATGGTTGTAGCTCCTGCATACTTGCGCCAATCGCCCCCTTTCGGGTCCACAATAACCGGAATATTTCTCTTTTTGGCAAGCCTTATTTTTTCTTCACAAACCTCTAGTGTACAGAAACCTTTTCCATAGTCAGATATAACAACGGCATTGCAGGAGTCTATCTCTGCCTTAATATATTTAATAGCTTTCTCAGCATATTTTCCTGACATGTGTGTAATCTCTTCAAAATCAAGCCTGACTATCTGCTGTTTGTCGCCTATAACTCTCATTTTCTTTGTGGTGGGGTTTTTGGTTTCTACAAAATTATATCTGGTATTAATATCATCAAGCATCTGCTTAACAGTATTTCCATCAGTATCCTTTCCACAAGAGCCAATAATCACAGCGCTCGACTGAAGGTGTGCAATATTATTTGCCACATTACCTGCTCCACCAAGAGTCTGATCCATCTTTTTCACACTAACCACAGGAACAGGAGCTTCCGGAGAGATACGTGATACTGTACCGTAATGGTACCTGTCGAGCATAACATCTCCGATAATTAGCACCTTCGCTTTGCTGAAATTATATCCTGACATCTATATCCTCTATTTAGTTGTAATAAGTTTAAGTTCTGAAATGCGGTTGTTTGCAGCCAAATATTTATCATCAAACGGCTGTACCTGAGAAAACCAGTAGATGGCATCTTGAACATAGGTTTCTTCAACCACAGACTGACCTTTAAAACTTCTGTATCTGCGCTCTCCAAGCCTGAAAGCAATATCGCTCATCTTTCTTTTTACTTTTTCGTTCTTGATTTCTATGTTGTTCAGTGTTTCAAAAGCTCTTATAAGATCACCCTGAGCCTCATGCTTCGTGGCTCTTTTTATCAGAGACTCTGTAGCTCCTTCCAGAACCAGAGAAGAATCCCTCTCAATCTTTCTGATAAGCTCCTGAGCTTCCTCGTAAACAAGTGAAGATGTGGTTACTTTTGAAACAAGTTCGTAAGCTCTGCTCATTGCTAGCTTAGCAGCAGGGATTTTTCCTTCCAGAGCAAGGTTTATGGATTCCTGATAAAGTTTTTCTGCCTCTTCATAGTCCTGTTCACCCTGTACAATAGGATAAACCTTCCCTTTAAGGGCAATTATCTTTCTGTTTAAATTGTTCTTTCTGAGTCCAATTTCAAGCTGCTCATTTGCTTCTCTGTATTTCCCTTCATTGTATAGCTCAAGGGCTCGATTATAATGATCGTAGCTTGCATCGGTAAACGTGTAGTAGAGTCCGCCTGCAAAAACTGCAACGATGACGAAAATTACAATAAAATGTCTCTTCTTCATCTAGACTCCCCCTTTATATTTTGCTTTAAGTTCTTCGTCGCTTATCGCATCGGCTATGTTGTTTGCGGCTTTTGTTTTACCAAGCCCCCTCAAAGCTGATGCTGTGTAATATTTATCCATATCCTTAGGTTTTTTAAAGAACATGTTAACCACGCTTTGATACTGTTTTTTAGACATAAGAATATCTGCGAACTTATACTTCTCATCGCACTGGTAGAATTTGTCCTGAGACACACCTGCATAAAGCTCATTATAGAAAACATATTCACCGTATCCACACATCCCAGGAAAAATAGTAGACTTTAGCGAATCGATAAACTCTGTAATTTGCTTTTTGTTCCCCTGCTTCACAAGGCAAGCACCTTTCACCTTAACAAACTCAACTGAATAGCCCTGCATGCATTCATTTACAAGATCACAATCAAACTCGATACCTTTGTTTTTATAAACATCAATAGCGCGACAGGCGTTAGCACCAGCCAGTTCATATTTGTCATTATACTTAGTAAAACCGCTGATAAATGCGTCTTTATCACCATTTTGCCACATGCTGTCAAGCTCAAGACCGATAACATCGCTGTCCTCGTAGACCTCACGAACTTTTGCAAACCTTTCCAGATCACCGTTTTTGTAAAAATAGAGTGCGAAATACTTTTTGCTGTTATCATCAAGCTTCTCAAGCTCCATACCGTCAAACACAGAAGCTGTTAAAGTAGTGTCTTTCGAGAATTTTGAAACCAGTTTAAGCTTTATATCGTCTTTTGATGTGTTTTTCAGTATGTGCTCTGCATCTGATTTATCAGGTTCGCATTTGGAATCCAGAAAATAGTTTATCACAACTTCATCAGAGGACTGCTTCAAGTAGTTGCTGGCTCTGCTGCAGCTCGTTTCTGCAAGCAGCTGCATTTTGTCTCTGCTCATTATTTCTCTGTCAAAACGCCTGTCCGAAACATTGTCTATAGTGTCAAGATGCTCAAGAGCCTTCTGAGAATTTTCTGCCTGCATGTATATCCGGTAGAGTAGATAGTGGGAATAATTAGCTTTTCTTTTTTCAGTCTCACCCTGAAGATAAGTCTCAAGTGAAGGTGCTGATATTTCATAAAGTCCATCTCGAAAGGCACTCAGCCCGACTATATAGTCATCTTCATGGGCAAAAGACTGCAAGGATCCTGCAAAGAATATCGTAATTACTATTATTGATTGAAAAAAACCCATCATTTTTTCAGGCATTCAGCCACCACCTCTATAGGGTGCTTGATAGGTTTCTTGCTCATGTGCTCCATCTGTATGGTGCATGTTGGGCAGTCTGTCACACCAGTAGGTGCTTCTGAGCTGTTAAGCTTTGACGTCATAGGGTTGCCTATTTTAGTTGAAAGGTCGTAGTTGTCCGCTTTCATACCCCAGCTTCCAGCCATACCGCAGCAGTTGCTGGCAAGATCTTCAAGCTCCACACCTTCTATACTTTTCAGTAAGTTTATTGAGCTGTCGTTGTCTTTCATACCCTTAAAATGACAAGATTTATGATATGCAAGTTTCTTGTCGCAAGTTTCAAAGTTCAGTTTGTCTCTTCGTCCGTTCAAAAGGGAGCTTATGTGTATTAGTTTATCTTTAACTTTTTGAACTATTTCATCATTTTTCACATAAGACCACTCATTATAAAGAGAAAGCCCGCATGATGTACAAGTGACTACAATATGATCAACCTCATCTATCATCTTTCCCCATTCGTCAAGATTCTGCTCTATCTTTTTCAGTGCGCCGTCACGCATACCTTTGGAAAGGTGAGGAAGACCGCAGCAGTGCTGCTCAGGCACTATAACCTCTATGCCGGCAGCCTCTAAAACCTCAACAGCGGAAGTTCCGATTGAAGGTCTTACATAGCCAGCATAACAGCCTGAGAAAAACAGTACTTTTGTATCACTTTCGGGCGATTTGTGGCCTTTCATTAGTTCGAAAAATGATTCTCTCTCCAGCGGCATAAACTCTCGTTCCGCGGATATACCTGACGCCATCTCCATAAGTTTTCTGGAAGCCTTAAAGCGCATAAAAGGCTCCATAGCCCACGTAACTTTCCGCAGTTTCCTTCCCATAGTCTCTAGCTGTGTAGGGATTTTGTCAGAAAACTTTGCACCAAATCTCTTCACATACTGAGATTTTGCCTCCATGGAGAGCTTTGGTATATTTACGTTGGAAGGACATTCTATATGACAGCTTCCGCATGCCACACAATGACTTATAACTTCCTGTAGTGACTTTTCATATATTGCTTTTTCATCAACAGCTCCGCTGATAAGTGCACGAAGAATATTAGCCTTTGCTTTGGGAGCAGAGAGTTCGTCTCTTGTAACTTTGTAGACAGGGCACATTCTAGTGGCGGTTGTTACAGTAGTGCATTTTGAACACCCGTGGCATTTTTCAGCCTCAGTGGCAAAACCTTCCTGCCATACTAGTAATTTATCATTCATATCTCTGCTGCGGTAATCTTTACCAAAACGCAGATATTTAGTCATCTGATATTCATCGTGATGTGTCTTTATCTCAGGGTTAAGCCTGCGCTCAGGGTCAAGAATAGATTTCACATCCAGAAACACATCGTAAAGATCGCCGTACTGTTTTTTGATATAGCATGACCGAAGACGTCCATCTCCGTGTTCACCGCTTACAGTGCCACCTAAAGAGTTAACTAGAGTAAAAAGAGCATCGTCTAGTTTTTTCAGAAGCTCTATGTCATGAGGATCTTTCAGATAAAGCATAGGTCTTGTGTGCAGAAGACCTTTTGCAATGTGACCATAAATTACAAAATCAGCACCATGCTCGCTGAGCAGAGCATAAAGCCCTTCAAAATAGTCCACGAGTTTGTCAGTAGGAACAGCGGCATCTTCTATAAGCGCCAGTATCTTCTTCCTGCTTTTCAGCTTATAAAGTATAGGCACAGCAGCCTTTCTTATGGCCCAGAATTTAGCTTTCTCATCGGCTGAAGCAGCTAAGTGCATCTCAGATGAGAGCTTTTTGTCAGCGAGTATGGTTTTTGCCTCTTCTGCAAGCCTTAAAGTTTCCTCTTCGCTGTAGCCGTCGAACTCAATCATGCAAACATTATCGTATCCGTCAGGGATAGCCTCTCTCAGTTTATCATCAGAGTCTTTGGCAAGCCCCAGCAGTGATTTATCCATTATCTCTATCCCCGCAGGATTCAGCGGGAGTATTGCCTGAACAGCCTTTGCAGAATTGATAATATTATCAAAATATGCCACTACAAGACTATCATGTGTAGGTTTTTCCAAAAGCCTGAACTTAAGCTTAGTGACAACAGCCAATGTACCTTCTGAACCACCCAGCAGGCGCCCAAGAAATAATCTGCCGTTGTCATTGATTAGGCTTTTCAGATTATAGCCTGAAACATTAAACCTAATGTCAGGATATCCGTTTTCTATCTTTTCATTATTATCGTAGTAAAGTTTCACCAATCTTTTAAAAGGCTCATCCAGCTTATCCAGATCAGTTTTTAATATCTCAGAAAATGTATATACTTTCCCCTCTGTAGTCACAAACTCAGCATCTTCAACATAGTCAGCGACATTGCCGTATTTTACAGAATGGGCACCGGATGCGTTTGTACCGTACATGCCTCCAAAAGTTGCATATTCGCCACTGGAAGGGTCGGGAGGAAAGAAAAGCCCTTTCCCTTTAATAGCAACCTCAAGCTCGCCAAGCCTGTAACCAGGCTGACATGTAAAGGTTTTTGCATCAGTGTCCAGTTCTATTAAGTTGTTCATGTATTTTGCGAAATCAAGTATTATCCCATTTCCGACAGCAGAACCGCAAAGTCCACTCCCTGCTCCCCTGCTGTGAACAGAAAGTCCATATCGGGATGCAAATTTGACTGCTGTAACTATGTCATCGACATGTTGAGGATAAACAACACAGGCAGGCTCTACTCTGAAGTATGATCCGTCTGTTGAGTGAAGGTAGCGTCTTACTGTATCGGTATAAACATCACCTTTTATGTTTTCGGAAAGTTCTTCAAATATATTCTTTGTAAGTTGAGGCATTATAACTCATGATGGTATATTTTAAACTGGAAATCCGGTTAAATATTTCAATAGTCTACCCTCTTTTATATTTCATTTCAAATGCTTAATATAATATTCCTGTCAATTTTTTGCGCAAGATTTTAGCTATTGAAAGACCGGAGACAATGGGATATTCTCATTTTCATGAAAAAGATAAAAATTGCAGTGACAACAGGTGACCCAGCAGGGGTTGGTCCCGAGATATCTTGTAAATTCGCACGAGAGCTTACAGGAAATGAGGATTATGAGATAATATTTATATCGCATGAAGAAATGTTCATGCGTAACATCCACTCAATATTTAATTCTGAACCCCCTGCTATGAAAATAGTAGAGCCAGCAGAAAAGATGGATTTCCCTGTGGAACATGGAAAAATCAAACCAGAATACGGAAAAGCTTCCATGCTGTATGTTGAAAAAGCTGTACAGATGGCTCTGGACAAAGAAGTGGACGCAATAGTTACTTGTCCTATAAACAAAGCCTCCATAAAAGCCGGCGGCTATGACTTCCCAGGACACACAGAGTTTTTAGGACACCTTACAAAAACAAGAAATTTTTCTATGCTTATGGTTGGAAACAAGATACGCTGCGTGCTTGCTACTACTCACCTCCCAATGGAAAAGCTAACAGAATCGCTCAATGAAAACTGCATAATGAATGCTATTTTGAACGCTCACTCAGCAGGTCAGTTTTTTTGTGGTAAACGTGAGACGAAAATAGCCGTTTGTGGTTTAAATCCTCACGCGGGAGACAAAGGTGCACTGGGTGAAGAAGAGATTACGCTTATAGAACCTGTGATAGAGATAGCCAAAGCCGGCGGAATGGACGTTTCTGGGCCATATCCTGCTGATTCTTTATTCCCTAGAGTCGCAAAAGGGGAATTTGACTTTGTAGTTGTAATGTATCACGATCAGGTACTTATACCTGTGAAACTGGAGGCATTCGGCAACGCTGTTAATGTTACGCTGAATCTGCCTATAATAAGAACCTCTGTGGATCACGGAACGGCATTTGACATAGCCGGAAAAGGGATAGCAGAGCATAAAAGCCTTGTAAGGGCTGTTGATGTTGCTGTGGAAATGGTGAAAAATGCTCAATCTTCTTGAGATATACAAAAGGGAAATTGGCTTTACTAAAAAGAAGTTCGGTCAGCATTTCCTTACAAGCAAACAATTCATAGATATGATAGCTGATTCACTGGTATCTGCAAAATGCGGTCAGGTTGTGGAGATAGGTCCTGGATGCGGTGTTTTGACTCATGCTATGCTTGAAAAAGGCGCTAAAGTGACTGCCGTTGAGATAGATGAGGAATTAGCAGATTTTCTACCCAGATATCTCTTTATATATAAAGGCTTTAAGATTATTCATTCGGATTTTATGAAAATAACTGAGAATGATCTTCCAGAAGGTAAGATAGCATTTGCAGGTAATCTTCCTTACAACGTGTCAGTGGATATTTTAATGCACTGCACCAATTTTTTTCATAAAATTGAAAAAATGACATTTATGTTTCAAAAGGAAGTTGCTGACAGGATAAATGCAAAACCAAACTGCAAGGAATACACGTCGCTCTCGGTTATTACAGATTATTTTTTTACTAAGAAAAAGCTAAGAGATATATCAGGGGGCCAGTTCTGGCCAAATACAAAAGTCCGCTCAACTGTGCTTGAGTTTTACCCTAAAGAGAGGCATTTTGAGGCTGAAAAAGAGAAACTTTTCTTAACCATGGTGAAAAGCTCGTTTATGCTGAAGCGTAAAACTCTTCATAACAACCTTAAAGCATACGAAACTCATGAAGCAGCTATGGAACGAGCAGGCCTAGCTTCAAACATACGTGGAGAACAGATGGAGCTCAGCGATTTCATAAGGCTTTTTGAGGAAATGAATGTTTGATTCCAGATTCGAAGAATTAACATTCACCGTTTTTGACACCGAAACCACAGGCATGTCTCCAGACAAGGGTGCGAGACTGGTGGAGATAGCCGCTGTAAAGGTAAAACCTGGACTGATCCTTGATCTTTCAGACACATTCGACACACTCATAAACCCTAAGATAAACATACCTTATCAGGCATTCGCAATACACGGTATAAACTCAACGATGGTAGCAGACAAACCTGAGATAGCAGATGTTCTGCCAGGTTTTTATGAGTTTGCAGGGGACAGTATAGTGGCTGCCCACAATGCCAGATTTGACTGCTCCTTTGTAAAACACCATTCAGCCATGTGCAGCCTTGATTACCCGCTCAGAAAGATTTTAGACACTGTCAAATTGGCAAAAAATGCGCACAAAGGCCTGCAAAGCTATTCTTTAGGAAATCTTATTAATCATTTTGAAATGAAAATACCGCTCCCGGATACATACAGACACAGAGCTCTTTACGATGCAGCCCATACTGCCCTGTTGCTGACAATATGCCTGAAAAAACTCTCATCTGAGAACATATGTACACTCCGTCACTTGTCTAAACTAAAAAAATCTCCCATTTATCATTGGAACTGATCCAGAAAAATCTTGCAATTGCATATGAACAGTTTTAGAATTGAACTATGTTATGTAGGTATTTGTCATACCAATAAACCAACATATTGGAGTTTTAAATGGGTATTAGAGATTTTTTAAGTGAAAAAATACAGAAAGTAAATGTTATAGGCAAGAAAGAGATAGATGAGAACCTATGGATGAAGTGTACTTCATGTGGAGAGGTTAATTACCATCGTGAAGTAGCAAAAAGCCTTAACACATGCCCAAAATGCGGAAAACATTTCATCATTTCCGCCATGGAAAAAATAAATATCATTGTAGATAAAGGTTCTTTTCAGGAGATAGATTCCAACCTGCGCTCACTGGATCCGCTGAAGTTCAGAGACAGCAAAAAGTACCCAGACAGAGTAAAAGCTGCGATAAAAAAAACTAAAATGAACGACGCATTTCTTTCGGGGATTGGCCGCATAAACGGCAGGCCTGTTCATATAGGTGCTTATGAATTCTCTTTTCTCGGCGGCAGCATGGGTAGTGTTGTGGGTGAAAAGATAGTGAGACTTATCGAAAGTGCCATTGATAATAATCAGCACGTTATTACACTCAGCTGTTCCGGTGGTGCCAGAATGCAGGAGAGTATTCTCTCACTGATGCAGATGGCCAAAACATCCGCAGCCCTTGTTAAGCTGCGAAAAGCCGGACTTGCTCACATATCCATGCTTACAGACCCCACAACTGGTGGCGTTACAGCAAGTTATGCTATGCTTGGCGATGTAAATATTGCAGAACCAGGCTCGCTTATATGTTTTGCAGGCCCTAGAGTTATAGAGCAGACCATCAGACAAACTCTGCCTGAAGGTTTCCAGAGAGCTGAATTCCTGCTTGAACATGGCATGGTTGACATGGTGCTTCCAAGGAGTGAGTGGAAAGGCACACTCTCAAATCTACTTGACTTCTTCGGTTGAAAACCGTCTCTGACTTTGAATTATTTTACAAAAACAGGGGTGAATTCAATAATCTTGAATTCACTCTAAACAGGATAAAAAATGCGGCATCAGAGGCTTGCATAGATGATTGCATTGCAGACAATGTAGTACATATAGCCGGAACAAACGGAAAAGGGAGCACTGCTTTTTTTATAGAGCAGATACTCGCTCACAGAGCACTCTCCACTGCATGCTTCACTTCACCGCACATCTCAAACATTAGAGAAAGAATCAGGCTGAACTGTTACGACATAACATCTGAAAAATTCGATCAGACATTTAACCATCTTAAACCACTAATAATAAAACATAACCTTAGCTATTTCGAAGGGCTTACTCTGATAGCCTACAAGCATTTCAAAAACAATATGCCTAATGTTGCCATTATAGAAACCGGACTGGGCGGAAGGCTTGATTCTACAAATATTTTAGACAAAAAGATCCCGGTAATCACAGCCATTTCGAAAGATCACGTAGAATACCTTGGAGATGATGTTTTTAAGATAGCTGATGAAAAGCTGGCAATAATCAAAAATAACCCAGTAGTATTTATCGGCGATAACAGTGAACACATGAACACTTATTTAAATGACAAGCTTCATGATAAAACAATAGTACGTGGAAATTACTCTGATGAGAATTATATGGGATTTGGTTCCCCTTTTGCTAACAATCTTCGTTTGGCAAAATCAGTGTCTGACTTCATAATGAAAGGTGAAATGCCCCAAATCCTGAAGCTTCCAAAATGCCGGGGGGAAAAGATAAATGGCTTCGTTCTGGACGGAGGGCATAACGAAGCTGCTCTTTTAAAGATAGCTGAACGATTTGCAGGTAAAAAACCTGTAGTGGTCTTCTCCTCCACATCTGACAGAGATTCCGCTTTGCTTTTAAAGGTTATTGAAACTTTCGCAGACAAAATAATCATAACGACTATACCGGATTTTGAAAGAAGTCTAGACCCAAACCTTCTATCTACCAGTCACATAAAAGAGAAAGACCCGCTGAAAGCTCTTAAAATAGCCGTTGAACTTAACAAAAATACTGATATACTCGTATGCGGTTCCCTTTATCTCTGCGCCCATGTCAGGGAAATATTGACCAAAGGTTTGCTGTGTTAAGATTTCTTCTGCTTTTTTTACTAACAACATCTACACTTTTTGCTGCTGAAAAAGTAACTATAGAAGCAGACTCTGTTGATACCCCTGAAGAATCTGTTTACCACGCCGTAGGTAATGTAAAAGTTTTTCAGGCGGACAGAACCCTTATTGCAGATGAAATTTTCTATTACAAAGATAAAAACCGAATAAAAGCTTCCGGCAATGTTGTGATGAACGACAACGGAAACATTATGAAGTGCAGCTCCCTCGAATTCGACACAGAGGACAAGAGCGGTCAATTTATTAATGTTGATGCGTTCCTCCCTCCTTACCACTGGATAAAAGCAGACAGGATAGACAGGTTCAGCGAATATAAATACAGCATGGAAAACGTCAGCTTCTCCACCTGCGACGGCGCAAGACCTGACTGGTCTTTCAAATCGGCAAAAGCAGACATTACTGTTGGCGGTTATCTCACATCAAAGCATACCACAGCAAGGATAAAAGACATCCCGGTGCTTTATGCTCCTTACTTCTTTTACCCTGTTCGGGAAGATCGTCAATCCGGTTTTTTAGTCCCAAGAATAGGCTTTGGCAGCAGCATTGGTTCCTTTGTGCAGCCTACATACTTCTGGGACATAGACGTTGATCAGGATGCAACATTTTCAGCCTTACTAGCATCAGAAAAATCACCAATATACAGCACAGAACACAGATTCATACCAAACAGCACGAGTAATATTTACACCTATCTGGAATACACTAGAGATGAGAAACGCTACCCATCAGAGGAAAGCGGAAATCTTTCAAAAGAAGACGGACGTTTCTTTATTTACAATACATCAAATTTTAAAATTACAGATAGTCTTTATCTGAAAACATATATCGACACTGTCTCAGACTACGAATACATTGATGATTTTGGCAAATATACATTGCTTGAAAATTATACCAATAACACAGACACTTACAATGCAGACATTGCACTCTATTATTACTCGCGATACGCTAATACCGAACTGAGGTACTCAGACAACATTCAGTACAGTGTCGCATCAGTGTACTCAAAAACACATACATACTCAGAACCACACTTTTCAGTACAGAAAAATATAACTGAACTGCCTGTGTTTCTTAAATATTACCTCTCTTATGACAAGGTAAGGCATACAAGATACGCTTATAACTACGGAGCTAAAAAAGAAACGTCTACTGACCTCAAGTACGACAGAGAACATATAACTTTCAACCTATATAAGCCTTTTGATTTATATGTAGGGACATTCACTCCATCGTTAAAGCTTTTTTACACCAAGTGGCATAACTTCAGCGGCGAGGTTCCTGTTTTTACAGAGAAGAACATCTCCGCCTTTGCGAAACTAAATGCTGATGATAACACTTTAACAAGAAGAACATACATGCAGGAACATACCTTTGAACTAAATAAGATATATAAAAATTACGAGAGTTTCAACCACTCGATATACAACACTATCACCTATAGACAAACTCCTAAGCTTGACTACGTGTATAGCCTAGACCACATATATGAAGACAGGCTTGAGTGGATACACGAATATGAATATTCACTTACTAACTTCTTAACAGCAGACAGATGGAATGCAAGGCTGATAAATTCGCAAAAATATCTTATAAACTCTGAAGACCACAGGTATGACCTTCTTGGTACAGACCTTGTAATCAACTCAGAAAATGTGACTTTCAGATTAAATCACGAATATGACAGGTATGAAAAAGATGCTGCACACATGAACACATCTTTACTTATAAAGACTGAACCTTTCAGGCTAAAAGCTAGCTACACATTCTACATAGACGATTACTACTCCGAAGACAACACAATAGCCGAGCTGACAGCTGAGTATATAGGAAAAAAATACGACTTGGCATTATCCAGAAGCATATCCGGAAAAAATAAAAATCTTGCATGGAAAAACTTTTCCGACTCTCAGGATGTCGTTTCTATAAGGTATAAAAGCGACTGCTGGGCGTTCGGACTAAGCTATATAAGAGACAAAGAGACTGAAAGTGTTGACATCAATGCCAGAGATAAGGTAGAGCATACAGTAATGTTTACGATATCTTTAAGAGGACTTGGCGACTATCAGTCTTCTTTTAATATAGACACCGAAGAGGAAGACCCAAATGAAATTTAAAACTACAGTACTAATAATTGCTTTGCTAATAAATTTTTCAGGTTACGCTTATGTTATTCAGGGGAGCGCTACTGTTCCTGTGTTCGACGGAAACATAGCCGCAGCAGATACAAGTGCACGGGAGAAAGCTCTTTTGAATGCACTAAACAACTACTTCAGCAGATTAAAGATTAATCAGCCTGACAAAGAGATACCTGATGTTACCGAAGAATTCTATAAGTTCATAAAGAGTTACAAGATAGCGGAAAGGTCTTATCTAGAAGATAGTGTTAACTACACTGTTTTGGCAGATGTGGACGATGTTGCGCTGAATGACATTATGTATTTTGTAAAAAACGCTGTAAATACTGCTGTATACAACATAACCGGTGTCGGGCAGGACTTTGAGATGGATGGCAATATCGCTGGGGCTTTTAAAGACTATAAGTTTGACACGAGACACCAGTCAGATTTTCAGGCTAATTTAAAAGCTGACTCCACAGCTCAGGAACGAGAAGATGTTTTCATGGAAAGTTCTGCACAATATTTTATGGAGATGGACGTTGTTCTCCAGCCAGCACCCGAGGGGTCATGCGTTGTCACTTTGACCACCAAAACCTTTTCCAAAACAAAAGAATTCAAAACGCTTAAAACTAAGAGTGAATCAGATGCTGAGACTGAGGATGAATGTGTAAAATCTGCTGTGACACTTTCGCTTCTGAAAACACTTGGTTATGTGCGCGGAAACTTCATCCCTCTGCCTGAGGCTATAAAGGTTCTGAATACTTTCACTTTAGCAGCAGAGAATTACGATAACTTTGCCACCCCAAAAAAGCTGATGGAAGAGCTGAAAACCAGATCTTTTATAGAATCATATAAAATAAAAAGTTTTGCTGGTAATAAACTGGTGATAGAAGTTCAGACATACGTAGACATAAACATCCTTCTTAAAAAGCTGCAAAGCATTGAACCTGAATATGGTTTTAGCGCCGTCAAGGATGACAGTTCTAACATTTTACTTGATTTTACTTTTTAACAGGCTTAATCTTTTCACATGATAGATCAGATTTTAGAGGACATAAAACCTAAGAGGAAAGTCCTCATACTCACACACAATAACCCCGACCCAGACACGATGGCGGCGGCATTAGGCATGAAATTCATCCTAAGCAAAACTCTAAAAAAACGCTGCACTATAGCATATCAGGGGCTTGTGGGAAGAGCAGAAAACAGAGAACTGATTAAAACATGTGTCATTGACATGCATCCATCAACAAAGCTTAATTTCAACAGATACGACTACCTTATTGTTGTGGATACACAGCCGAAGGCAGGCAACGTATATATTCCTGACGGGTTCAAAGCTGATGTTGTAATAGACCACCACAACTTCAGAGCCACCACAAACCAAATAAAACTTCACGATGTTCGCCCCAAAGCGGGAAGCACCAGCACCATCATTGTTGAATACATGAAACATCTGGGTATTGTCCCGGATACAAAAACGGCAACAGCACTTTATTACGGTATAAAAACCGACACTGTAGGCTCAGGAAGGTCAAGCAATAGCCAGGATCTTGAGATGATGTCTTATATTTTTCCGCAAATTTCGCTAACCAAACTAACTAAAATAGAAAGTCCGGAACTTCCGAGGTATTATTATAAGAACATGAGAAAAGCTCTGGATTATGCAGAGATATTAGACAACATTATTTTCTGCAATTTGGGCGAAGTTAGAAACGCTGATCTGATAGCTGAAACAAGTGATTTTCTACTGCGGATGAGAGACATAAAATGGACTTTTGTGGTTGGCAAAATTGATAATCACGGCTATTTTTCACTCAGGTCAAAATCTGCCCGGATGAAAGTAGGACGCATTGCAATGTCCTTGGTGAAAGGACTCGGAACTGGCGGTGGACATATGAAGTCCGCAGGTGGACAGATAAATCTGGAAAGTAAGAATTACGATGAAGTGGCAGAGATAATAAAACTCAGGCTGCTGAAACGTGCGGGATTTAAAGGTGAGGATATTAAAAAAGTTTGACTTATCAAAAACAGATAATTATACTATTAAAAATATCAAAAGGAGGAACAAATGAAATATATTTGCACAATATGCGGTTGGATTTATGACCCTGAAGTAGGCGATCCTGACAACGGAGTAAAAGCGGGTACAGCATTTGAAGACATTCCTGATGACTGGGTTTGCCCTGAGTGCGGAGTCGGTAAAGACCAATTTGAAGCATACGAAGACTAAATAAATTAAGCCACCTTCCGGGTGGCTTTTTTCAAATCCGTTTATCATAGAATTGGAGGTAAAATGGAGGCGACTCTTTTAAAAAAGGATATCTACTGGGTAGGGGTAAAAGATCCTGAACTTGAGATTTTTGATATAGTTATACCTACTAAACACGGGACAACATATAACAGTTATCTTGTGAAAGGTACTGAAAAATGTGCACTTATTGAGGCTTGCAAACTTAACTTTAAAGACGAATATATCCAGCGTGTAGAGCAGGTTATGCCTATCAAGGATATTGATTATATAATACTTAACCACAACGAACCAGACCACTCAGGAGCGCTTCCTGCTTTGCTTGAGATAAACCCCGAAATGGAGGTTATCTACTCTAAAACAGCTAAAACATTTGTGGAAAATATTGTAAACCACGAATTTAACGGCCGTGCAGTGGGCGACGATGACGTTATTGACCTTGGCGGAAAAACTCTCAGATTCTTTCACACACCATTTCTGCACTGGCCAGATACTATGTTCACCTATCTGGTTGAAGAGAAAATACTCTTCCCTTGCGATTTTCTGGGTGCGCATTACTGTCCTCATGGTGATGTTCTTTTAAATAGCGAACTGAAAAACAAGCCAGAAGCAAGAAAAGCTTTCGAATTTTACTATTCTATGATAATGCGCCCATACAAAGAGCACATAAACAAAGCTCTTGAGAAGATCAAAGGTGTCGATATCGATATGGTATGCCCTTCCCACGGACCTATCATAGACGAAGACATCAGAAGCTATATGAACTTTTATGAAATATCAGCCGGCAGGTTTTACAAAAACATGGTGAACAGGCAGGCAACTCTGGTCTATGCCTCTGCATATGGAAACACTAAAAAACTTGCTGATGCCATCACCAGAGGTATCGAAGAAGTGGGTGTTAAGGTTGAGATGTTTGACTGTGCAACAACGGATGTCATGACCATCATAGACTCCATAGAGATATCACACGGCGTACTTATCGGAACACCAACTCTTAACGCAAAAGCCCCCCACCCTATTTTAGACATGTTCTCATTCTTTGTGGTGCTGAACGTGGTGAACAGACTGGGCGGATGCTTCGGTTCTTTTGGATGGAGCGGTGAAGGCGTAAGGGTTTCAGAAGACATAATGAAGTCCATGCGTATGAAACTTCCGCTGGAATCTTTTAAAGTGAAAATGACTCCTTCCGAAGAGGATCTCGCTGATGCATATCAGTGGGGGCGCGATTTCGGTATGGCAGTCTTAGAAAACTAGATATCACTTAGATAAATCACAAAAGGGGAGCTTTCCGGCTCCCCATTTTTTATTACCGCATTCCCTTACACAGTGCTGATAGATTTCCACTTACCGCTATTGAATCGAAACCTGAGAATAAACGGCAGTAATGTAAAAACAGCAACAACAAAAATCCATGCAGCTTCCGGCCCGGCATTGATAACATTAAGCACCACATAAAGAAGTGCCAGTATACTCCAGTGGTAAGAGACGTTGATTATCATAGACCAGAATGTATCCCCTGCACCCTTTAGTGCACACATATAAACTACCATTACAGCCTCAAGCATAATGTAAACAGAAGCTATACGAAGCATAAACACTGAAAGGGGTCTTGCCTGAGTATAAATCTCGCTTCCACCATCAGGCCTAAAAACATCGCTAAGTGCTCCCGGGAAGAAGATGAACAGGAAAAGAATTATAGCAGAAAACATCCACCCCAGCTTTATGCCGGACTTCACAGCCTTTTCAGCTATATCGTGCCTGCCTGCCCCAACATACCTGCCCACAAGACTTGTAACGCCTATCTCCACTCCGATAAGAGGCACAAACGACACATGATCCCAGTTAAACATTATTGTAGTGGCAGCAGCCGTGACAGGTCCTTGTGCATGAAAGAGTGCAATGACCATTGTAAAAGAAAAAAGAACCATAAAAAACTCTATGCCTGAAGGTGTGCCAAACCGGAACAGCTTCTTTATAATCTCAAAGTCAAAAGTAAAAGAATCCTTAATAGAATAATCTTTCATAAGAGATGATCTGAAGTATGTAAATATGAGCACAGAAAGCGCAAAAACTGTCCCAGAAATGGTTCCTATGGCTGCGCCTTTCATCCCGAGCTGAGGAAAGCCGTAGTGTCCGAAAATCAGTACATAGCTGACTATCACATTCACAAACATAGCACTGAAAGAGGCTATCATAACAACTCTGGTCTTTCCGATACCGCTGAAAAAGTTGCTGAAAACACCTCTGGCAAGGCTGAGGATAGACGCATAAAGGAGTATGTCAAAATATATCAACTGATAATAAAGCTGCCCCTCGCTTATCCCCTGCTTTATAAAAAGCGTATGCATAAGAGGTTTACACCAGAGCAAAAGAGGATATGCTAACACAGCTATGATAAGTGCGTTGGTGAGCACCTTTGGACATTTCCATTTTTCACCAGCGCCATAATACTGGGCTGTCAAAGCCGTACCATAGCCGAGCATCCCTATAAAAAATGTAGTAATAAAAAACACGCTGAGCCCGCCGCCCATAGCAGCACTCATCTGGGGCATACCGAGTTTCGACAGGAAAAGCCTGTCAGTGAATGTCATGACCGTCTCACAAGCGTTTGAGACAACCATAGGCAATGCAATAGAGATCATCTCTCTGATGCTTCCGGAATATTCGATATTTGATTTCAAAATTTCACCTGAAAAAGATTAAGCTGTTAATAACTAAAAAAACCTGAGATGTGATCTGGAGTAAAAGAAGAGAGAAGCTTTTTTGATTCTAGATCACTCTTAACAAACAACTGCTGAAATCATTAAACCACCCCGTAAATTGATTCTAGCTTTATAGACCTAAAAAAAATGATTAGCAAGGAAATTTTGTCAGAATAAGGCAGGGAATAAAATAGTGACCATGAAAGAAGCAAAGACGACCATAGCAGAAAGAAAATAACCGTAACCTTTTATCTTGCTTACAGCAAAAACAGCAAGGCTAAGATACCAAGCCAGGTACATTGGATGAAAATAATGAAGCTGTTCGGGGTTTAGCAACAAAGTGAGCGGTAAAAAAACAGACATAGCATCAAAGCTGAGTATCACACGGGTGGTGGCCATAAACACCCCTTTCTTTTTCGGCAGATAAAGAAAGATGAAGCCGATAAATATAAAAGTCAGCAGTGCGCTTTCGACCATTTGTCCGAAATGCTCAGGATTCAAATCGCCCTGAAGGCCTCTGAAAGGGATAAAAAGTGAAACTGCGTATATAAAAAAGATATTAAGTGTATGTTTACGGTTCAGCATGAGAGCGAGCATTGCCTTCTCGCTGAAAAATATAAGTCTTAATGACTTGCTTAGTGTATCAAGTGGTGTTGGAAGTGGTCCTTTACCAGTTTTTATTTCCATGTTTCCAGCTTTCATCTTTTCTATTGTACCACCATTCGTAATACATTTTCTCGCTGGCAGACCGGAAAATCTCTTTAGCAAGCTCTGTCTGAAGTCTTTTTACTACTCCACTTATCCAGTTACTCGCCTGATGGTTTCCTTTATCTTTTTGCTCTTTAAGGAAAAAAAGCAATTCGAGCACGTCCGCATCTTTAGCCAACTTAGCCTCTGCACTCTCCTGCGCTTTATACTCATCTATTATGCTGTGCACTTCATCTTCTATCGGAAGCCCTTCCACAGATTCTTTCAAAGCCTTGTCGTCATCAGACTCAACATATGCCTGCTGAAGGTAGTTGAGGTCACCTGTTCTGGATTCTTCCAGATCATGGAACATGCACATCTTCATCACCTTGTCTGCGTCCGCACCGGACATTTTCGCCAAAGTGTAGCCCATCATGGCAACACGAAATGAATGGTCTGCCACAGACTGGGTTCCGCTCCCCAGAAAATCCTGTCCGCTGCGCTTCATTACCTGAATGATTCCTATCTCGTAAAAGAAATCAGCAACCCTGTCATTCTGTTTCATTTCAGCATCAGCAGCATCTTTGCCTTCGTTTTCTTTAGGAATTTCGCTCATCAACAACCCGCTTTGCTTTACCTTCAAATCTTTCAAGTGTCTGTGAAGTAACTAATGTCACTTTCGGTTTCAAAAGCAGTATCTTTTGAAACTGAACTGTAAGGTTTTCAACGAGCTCCCTCTGTTTCTTCATTTCGTCAAAGAAGATGTCCTCATTCACTTCAACCTTTATCTCAATAGAATCAAGAGCACCTTTTTTACGTACGAATATTATGTAATGCGGAGAAACACCCTGAACTTGTGCAAGTGCTTCTTCTACCTGTGACGGGAATACATTCACACCGTTGACTATGAGCATATCATCTGTACGCCCCTGCGGTTTATCCATTTTAATAAGGGTTCTGCCGCATGGGCATTCTTCCCTGTATAACCTGGTGACATCTCTGGTGCGGTACCTGAGCAGAGGCATTGCCTCACGCTTCAAAGTGGTTAGCACCAGCTCCCCCCACTCACCTTCAGGTAAAGGTTTAAGAGTTAGCGGATCTATTATCTCAGGATAAAAGAAGTCCTCGTTTATATGAAGTCCTTTCTGGTAGATACATTCGCCGGATATCCCAGGGCCTATCAGTTCGGAGAGTCCGTAGTTGTCAGTGGCTATAACGCCCAGCTTATCCTGAACTTCCTCACGTATTTTGTCACCCCATGGCTCTGAACCGAGCAGGGCATATTTGAGACTAAGATCGTTTCTGTTTATCCCCATCTTCTCCATCGTCTCTGCTATATGCAGGGCGTATGAAGGGGTGGATACCAGTGTTGTGCTTTTATAGTCCTGCATGATAGCAAGCTGGCGGGAGGTATTGCCGCTTGAAAAAGGTATAACAGATGCGCCAATGGTCTCTGCACCATAGTGCAGACCGAAGCCGCCTGTGAAAAGTCCGTATGTGAAAGAGACATGGACGATATCGTCTTTGGAAACACCACCGGCTGTCATAAGTCTAGCTACAAGGTTGTTCCAGTTTTCCAGATCGTTTCTGGTATAGCCTACTACGGTAGGCTTGCCTGTTGTACCGCTGGAAGAATGTATCCTTACAATATCCCGAAGAGGGACAGCAAACATGCCGTAAGGATAGTTGTCCCTTAAATCCTGCTTATTGGTAAAAGGGAGTTTGGAAATATCTGCGAGTTCACTTATCACATCAGGTTTCAGCCCCAGTTTGTCAAAGGTTCTCCTGTAGAAGTCCACTTTGCGGTATGCCCTGTTAACTGTTGTCTGAAGCCTCTCAAGCTGAAAGACCTTACGCTCTGCAGGGTCCATCCTCTCTTCTTCTTCGTGCCAGTATTTAACTTCTATCTCTCCCATTTTTCCTTATACTCCTTGCCCAGATAAGCTCTTTTAACCTCGTTGTCGCCGAGCAGCTCGCTCGCCTTGCCCTGCATAATGATACGCCCGTTCTCCAGTACATATCCTCTCTGAGCATATTTAAGCGCTACGCTGGCATTTTGTTCCACCAGCAGTATTGTAAGTCCTGTAGATGCCAGAACTTTAAGTTTTTCGTAAACTTCCTTAATAACCAGCGGAGCAAGCCCCATGGAGGGCTCATCCATTAATAGTATTCTAGGGTTTGTCATAAGTGCGCGAGCTATGGCAAGCATCTGCTGCTCGCCCCCCGAAAGCATACCCGCCATCTGTGAAGCACGCTCGCCAAGCACCGGAAACATCTCGGTGACTTCTGCCAGCTTCTGCTTTACTTCTGATGCAGGTCTTTTAAAACCGCCCATCTCTAGATTTTCATGAACAGACATATTGGCAAAAACCCGTCTCCCCTCAGGAACTAGAGCCATCCCATCAGCTACGATATTTGATGTAGTTTTTTTAGTTACATCTTTACCGTCAAAAAGGGCACTCCCTTTCTGTTTTGAAACTATATTCATAATGCTGTTAAGCAGTGTTGTTTTCCCTGCTCCGTTACTCCCTATGAGAGAGACAAACTCACCCTTTTTCACATGGACAGACACGTTTGTAAGTGCCTG
This sequence comes from Denitrovibrio sp., assembly GCA_002869145.1. Lineage (GTDB taxonomy): Bacteria > Chrysiogenota > Deferribacteres > Deferribacterales > Geovibrionaceae > Denitrovibrio. The sequence continues at coordinate 146,141 of PKTM01000019.1, read as the reverse complement.
AACACCGCCATAGGATACGTACAGAGATTTAACTTCTAACATTCATTTCCTCTATATCCCTCACATTTTTTTAAAGTGGAGGACAATACATTGTATCATACTTCATCATCGCCTAAGTAAGCTCTGAGCACTTCTTTGTTTTCACGAACTTCTTTATAAGTCCCCTTTCCGATAACCTCGCCAAAGTTCAGGCAAATCACATAGTCAGCCAGAGACGAGATGAACTGCATGTCATGCTCCACCATAAGAATATTAACGCCCTGTCCGACTATCTTCTTCACCATTGCAGCCAGATTCTCTTTCTCGTTCAGGTTCAGCCCTGCTGCCGGTTCATCCAGAAGAAGCATTTTAGGATTTGACAATATCGCACGTGCCAGTTCGAAATTTTTAAGCACACCATAAGGTATGCTGTCTGGTGTCATCTCAGCGTATTCCGTAACATTCACAAAATCCATGCACTCGTCTATCCTTTTTTCAGCATCTTTCCAGTAGCTTCTGTTAAGACCTGCGATGCTCTTCAGTGGGGAAGGTTTTTCTTTCCCTATGAACCCTAGGTACATATTCTGTCTGAGGTTCAGTTCCGGGATGATGTTCAGGTTCTGGAAAGTACGGGATATTCCATACATAAAAACATCCTCAGGAACTTTCCCTGTAATGTTCTCGCCACTGAAACTGACTGTACCGTCTGTGGGTGTCACAAAGCCTGTGATGGCGTTAAAGAGTGTAGTTTTGCCCGCACCGTTTGGGCCTATCAAGGCTGTAATACCTTTGTCGGGAGTGGTGAAGGACACCTCATTCAGTGCACGCACACCGCCGAAGCTTACACCTATATTATTTATATCAAGCATTTTTCTTTACCAGTTTTTTTAATGTCCCCGCTATACCGCCAGGGAAAAACATGATAACAACAGCCAAAAGCCCGCCGTATATTATCATTTCGAAATCATCAAAAGTCGCAAAGACCTCAGGTATGAAACCGAGAAAAACAGCACCTATTATTCCACCGGTAATATGTCCCAAACCACCAACAATAGCCATGCATATAAGGCTAATGGAGTACTTAAAGCTGAATGAAACTGGTGAAATAAAGTGAGTGTAGTATGTGTAAAAAACACCGTTCAAAGCTGTTATTGCAGCCATAGAAGAAAAAACAAGAAGCTTCGTCCGGGCGACATCTATACCATAACTTCTGCATGCTGATTCTGAGCTTTTTATAAACTTCAGCTTATAATGCAGAAATGACTTATCAAAAACTTCGTATAAAAACACAGATAATAGAAAGAATCCGCTCATCAGAATATAAAAAGATTTTTCTGTTCCGAAATTCAGTCCGAAAATATGGAAACTGCCAATACCCATAAAACCTGAAGGGCCGCCTGTTATATCGTAAAACTCATTCATAAATATATAAACAATCATTCCAAAGCCGAGAGTGGCCATAGCCAGATAGTGCCCGTGAAGTTTAAGCACAGGGTAGCCTATAACCCAAGCAACAGCAAAAGCGACTACAGGTGCTATTATAAGTGTCAGAACCGGTGGCACTCCCAGATTTACTGAAAAATAAGCAGCGACATAAGCTCCTATTCCGAAAAATGCAGCCTGACCTATTGAGATAATCCCTGTGTAACCTAGTAAAACGTTTAATGCGGCGGTGTTCAGAGCGTTTATCATCATCAGCGATGCAACGCCGATATAATACTCGTTGTACACACCAAAACCGATTCCTACAACAGCTAGTGTGCAAATAATAAAGAAGGTTGGATTAAGCTTTCTCATACTCTGTGCACCTTCTTTTTACCAAAGAGTCCGTCAGGCTTAACAAAAAGTATCAGGAGTATAACAAGAAACGCTACAGCATCTTTTAGACCGGACGGGATGACACTGGCGGAAAATGACTCAAAAATACCAAGCATCAGTCCACCTGCGATTGCTGCTCCAAAATTCCCCAGACCACCCAAAATAGCCGCAGAAAATCCCTTCAGGCCGGTCATTATTCCGTCGTCATAGGTAACAAACATTATAGGTGCGATTATAACACCCGCAACAGCGCCAAGAAGCGATGCAACAGCAAAAGACATAACACGTATGGTGCTTACACTTATTCCGCAGGTTTCAGCTGCCACAGGGTCATCGAAACTTGCCCGCATAGCTTTACCATATCTTGATTTTTTAAGGAAAAGATTCAGCCCGAAAGCAACCGCAAGAGACACTAAAATAACCAGAACAGACTGGCTGGAGATAACTCCCCCGGGCATTTTTATGTTAAATACCGGGATAAATTCTTTTACCGGCAGGGAATCCCGCCCCCAGACGTGCATAGCTACGTCTCGGATAATTATGGATGCGGCTATGGTCACTGTAATAAGGTTAAGTTCGTTCTTTATTCTGGTGAGTCTGATAAACACCCTTTCAAAGACAATCCCTACAAGGAAAGCACACCCCACAGCCCCAAAAAATGCTATAGGAAAAGGGAGTCCCATCACAGAGAAGAGAGTGTATATAAGCATACCGCCAATCATAACAAATTCGCCCTGAGCGAAATTTATTATTCCGGTAGTGTTATAGATGATATTAAAACCCAGAGCAACCAGCCCGTATATGCTGCCGCTGGTCAGCCCCGAATATAAAAACTGCATTTAATAATCCTTAAATGTATTTTACACACCTGTAGCAAAGGTGAATAAATGAATAGTTACAAATCTGCTATGTCAGCCTGTTTCACAAAGCTAAAACCTGCTTCGGTTAGCTTTTCAGCCGCCATATCTGTTTCGTCAAACCTGAAAATCATAATGGCACGCCCCTTTTGTAAATGATCCACAAAGGCGTACATGTATTAGACGTTTATGCTGTTTTCATCCAAACAGCCCAGAATTGCCGCAAGCCCACCCGGCTGGTCGGAAACCACAACGGCTAAAACCTCTGTTCTGCCTACGGTAAATTCGTTGGTTTTCAAAAGGTCATATGCTTTTTCAGGAGTGTTTACTATCAGTCTTAAAATTCCGAAATCTGACGTATCTGCCAGAGAAAGAGCTCTAATGTTTATAGAATTTTCCCCAAGTAGCTTTGTGACCTCGTGAAGCCGTCCTGACTGGTTTTCGATAAATACTGATATCTGCTGAAGTTTCATTATCTTACCCTCTAAATTTTACGGTTGTCCTGAACTCGTTTAGCTTTACCTTCGCTTCTGGCGATGGTTTTATGTTCCACGATGCGAACCTTACAGGTTACGCCTATTATATCTTTAATATCCTTTTCTATCCCTCTTGACAAGTCCTGAAGACGTCTGATTCTGTCCATAAACTGACCTTCGGCAAGCTCCACCTGAACCTCCAGAGTGTCCATAGTTCCGTCTCTGTCAACAACAAGAAGATAATAAGGAGAAAGTTCAGGGCGCTGAACAAGTATGCCTTCCACCTGTGAAGGGTAAACATTTACACCTCGGATGATGAGCATATCGTCGCTTCTGCCTGTCACTTTATTCATACGGACGAAAGATCTGCCGCATTTACATGGTTCAACAATAAGACTGGTTACATCTCTTGTACGGTATCTGATGAGAGGTATAGCCTCTTTGGTAATGGTGGTAAAGACAAGTTCGCCCACTTCACCATTTGGTACTACCTCGCCAGTTTCAGGGTTAATAGTTTCTACTATGAAGTGATCTTCGTTCACGTGCATGCCGTTTCTGGCTTCCACACATTCGTACGCTACACCGGGGCCTATTATCTCGGAAAGTCCGTAGATATCGCAGGCGGCAATCCCCCACTTCTCTTCTATGTCCTGTCTCATGGCATTAGTCCACGGTTCTGCACCAAAGATACCAACTTTTAGTTTCAGGTCTTTTTTAGGGTCGATACCTTCATCCAGAGCCGCCTCATAAAGCGACAAAGCATATGAAGGAGTGCATGAAAATGCTGTTGAACCAAAGTCTTTCATGAGCATGAGCTGTTTCTTTGAGTTTCCACCGGATATGGGGATAACGGATGCTCCAATTTTTTCAGCACCATAGTGCGCCCCAAGACCGCCAGTGAAAAGACCATAACCATAAGCGTTTTGAAGGATATCACCTGCACCTACACCTGCGGCAGAAAAAGTTCTCGCCATAAGCTCAGTCCATGTTTCGATATCTCTTCTTGTATAGCCCACTACAGTGGGTTTGCCAGTGGTTCCGCTGGATGCATGAAGTCTTACCACCTGTTCCTGCGGAACAGCAAAAAGTCCAAAAGGGTAGTTGTCTCGCATGTCCTGCTTATATGTGAACGGCAGCTTTGAAATATCCGCAAGAGACTTTATGTCGTCAGGCAAAATACCAGCTTCATCCATTTTTTTTCTGTAGAACTCGACTCTGGCATAAACATTGTTCAAAAGCTGCCTGAGCCTTCTTAATTGAAGCTCTTCCAGATACTCTCTGGGGAGTGTTTCGTAGTGCTCGTTCCAGATCATGATAAAAACTCCGATAAATATTACAGCATCTTAAAAATTTAACAATTTGAGTTATAAAAGTCAAACTGTATTTAACAAAGTTTAGTGTGATTATATTTTATATATAAATGCTTTAAGATTAGTCAGCGATTTCAGGGGATTTGCAGTGAGCAGCACGTTTATCACCGCCTCTTACGGATATCACTTCACATTTGTAGCCGGTCTGCTTTTCAAATGTCTCGTGAGTGTTGTTACGCACCACTATGATGAGTTCTTTATGCTTTTTCAGAAAGTTTTTAAGCTGTTCATCTGTTTCTATAAGTATATCGCTGTACTCACTCTCAGACTGGAATTGCGTCTCACGTTCTTTGGAAAAAGCTATAGGCTTAACGTCATTCATATAGAATGATATAACCGGAAGAAATGTTTTATAAACCAAAACCTCATATTTACCTTCAGGGTCATACCTCTTTATGTCTCCGGTGAGTAATCTGTAACCTTTCACATAAGGAGCAATAAAAGGAAGAACACAAAAGGCTGTCATTGCAAAAACTAGCATCAGGCAAACGGTGCTTCTGACATAATATTTGTCGTACCAGCCTTTTAAAAAGATAAATAAAGCTGTTGTGAAGAAAAGAATGCCGAAAGTTACCAGAAAATATTTTAGCGGGTTAAGAAATTCTATCAGAAAAGGTGCAGCACAAACCCCTGCTCCCAGTGTTAAAAAAATCAGCACCGATATCTTTTTTATCAGCCTTGAATCGACATTCAATGCCACTATTACAGCGGCCGCAGGGAAAAAAGGCAGAATATATGTACCAAGTTTGCTGGTGGCTATCTGGAAGACAATAAACGGCATCAATATGTAAAGATAAAGAGCTCTGCCCGGCTGAAGCTTATCTGAAAACCTGTAGTTTCGCAGAAAGTAAAATATCCAAGGCAGGAAGGTAACAAAAAAGACCATAAAAAAATAATAAAACGGTTTTGATCTGTCAAACCTGTCGGTAGTCACTCTTTCAACCGTCTGGTCTTTAAGAAAATAGCTGAGCAAACCGTCATTAATACTTATTATATAGCCATACCATGGAAGACTAACCAGCAAAAAGACAAGCAAGCCATAAAACACCTGAGGATAAGTAAAAACCCGCCTGTGAGAATGGTCGAAAAATTTAGCAGTAAAAAAAGGCAGCAGAGTGAAGAGGAACACAACCGGTCCCTTTGTCATAAATCCAAGGCCAAGAAAGAGTCCTGCTAAAACCGCATTTGAGGTTTTATGTCTGACATACATCTGACTGAAAAGGTGATAAAGGGTCATTATAGTGAAGAGTACAAGGTATATATCCGTTGCCACTATTCTTGAGACTATAAGAAAAAGTATCGATGATGCCAGAACAAAGGCTGCTCTGTCTGCTGTTTCGTCATCTTTAGTGAGTACATAAGCAGTTTTTCTGGTGTAAATAAGTATAAATATAGAAGCTACTGCGCCAAAAAAACGTGCACCTAAACCGTTTACACCAAAAATAGCCATCCCTAAAGCGTTTGCCCAGTATGTAAAAGGCGGTTTATGAAAATGTTTAATCCCGTTGTAATATGGCTCCATGAAGTTTCCGCTGGAAAGCATTTCGCGGGCTATCTCGCCATATCTGGCATCAGTGGATTCAAAAAGGGGAAGCCAGTAAGCGGGTATAAGGAGAAATATGAAATATATTAAAAGAAATATATTGAATTGTTTGCTGTTAAGCATCAGAAGCCTGTTTTTCAAGTCTGATAAAATACAGATTTCTGAAATATATCAGTATCCCCACACTTTGTCCGGCAATAAATACAGCATCGTTCACCATAACAGAGTATACCAGAAGGAGTATGCTCCCCGCCATGCTGAAATACCAGAACAGCACAGGGAATGTGCTCTTTTTCGCTCTCTCAGATGTAAGCCACTGCACAAGAAACCGAAGAAAAAACATGCACTGAGCAAGAAGCCCTATGGCAAAAATAACACCAGAATATGAAACTTTCGCTTTTCTGGGCACTTCAGGGTAGAAATATGCAGCAACAGCTACAAAAGCAAAATATACTATAAGCATTATTACCATTTTAAAGCCAAAATTGTGACTTCTGATCCCTTTCTCTTTATATATCAGAGATATATTTCTAAGGTATATTATTGCCCCGGTTGACTGGCCTAAAATAAATATGGGGTCTTTTATAAGAACGGAATAAGTAAGAAGCATGAAACTGCCGACTATGCTGAAGTACCAGAAAGTTATGGGAACTGCGCTCTTTTTATGCTTTTCAGTGTAGAGCCACTGGATTATAAAGCGCATGAAAAACAGAAACTGACCTGCAAAACCGAAAACTAAAAGAGCTAACTCAGCTGTTGACATTGGTTTCTCTTATTTTTATTTCAAGGTGTCTCTTCTGCATCCACCTTACACATATAAGATCGTAAAAAGCCTCTTTCGCTCTTTTAAGGTTAGTATATTTTGAAACACCATGTATGCGGGGTCTGTGGTTTACCTTTACCTCTTTTACTTTTGCCCCTTCGATACGCATCATGGCAGGTAAAAAGCGGTGAAGTCCTTTATATATCTTAATTCTCTTGAGCATACTGGCGCGCATTATCTTAAGTGAGCAGCCTGTGTCGTGTATATCCTCATTAATTACTGCATTCCTTATCTTGTTACCAAACTTACTGGCAAATCTTTTAGCAAAGGTATCTTTGCGCTCGAAACGCCATCCGTTGACCATGTCATATTCACCGTAGAATTTAAACATTTCAGGAAGGTCACCTGGATCGTTCTGCAGATCAGCATCCATAGTGATTATTACATCACCACATGCAGCCTGAAAACCAGCAAAAAGAGCCGCAGACTGTCCAGTGTTTTTTTCGAAGGCTATAAACTTTACCTTTGGGTCTTTTTCGGACAGTTCCTTTATTATTGAAAGGCTTTTATCCCTGCTGCAGTCATCTACGAACAATATTTCGTGGTCAGCACCTATAACGGAAGAGACCTTTTCAATTTCATTATACAGAGTAACAATATTTTCCTCTTCATCAAAAACTGGTATTACGTAAGATATTTTTTCCAAAATTAAACCACCGAAACTTACTTTTTCTGAACAAAAATAACTAACATATCTCAGCAGACAAAACAACATATATTGCAATAAAATGACTTCCTTCGCAAAGATGATTATTATTTAACCACACATTGACTCATATTTAACCAGAAGAATTATATTATGATTAAAAACTCTTATAAATGAACGTTTCATTTTTGGCACATCTATTGCATCTAAATGCCAGAACAAAAATGACGGGGTGACCAAAATGACACGACTATTAACTATCCTTTTTCTTACACTCACAGCTTCAACTGCTTTCGCAGATGAATTGAATGCTGGAGACACTGCCTGGATAATAGTATCTGCTGCACTTGTGCTTCTCATGCTGCCAGGTCTTGCACTTTTTTACGGTGGTATGGTTAGAGCCAAAAGTGTTCTTTCTGCATTACTTTACAGCTTTTCTGCTCTTTGTGTGGGCGGAGTTACATGGGCTGTTATCGGCTTTACTATAGCTTTCGGTGAGTCCAGCTCACCTGTCGTGGGAAGTATGAAATACTTCATGCTCGGCGGCGACTTTATGGAGGCTATGTCCGGAACTATTCCACTTGGTGTATTTGCAATGTTTCAGGGTATGTTTGCAATCATAACTGTTGCACTTATTAGCGGTGCTGTTGTTGAACGTATCAAATTTTCAGCATGGATACTTTTCATGCCTCTTTGGATAATACTCGTATACTCACCTATAGCTTACTGGGTTTGGGGCGGCGGCTGGCTGGGCTCTATGGGAGCACTCGATTTCGCCGGCGGTACTGTTTTACACTTCTCCTCCGGTATGGCGGCTCTTGCCATAGCTCTTGTACTTGGCAACAGAAAAGACTTCCAAAAGGCTAAGATACTTCCGCACAATGTAACATACACTGTTATTGGTGCTGGTATCCTCTGGTTAGGATGGTTCGGATTCAACGCAGGATCAGCTCTTGCAGCCGATCAGCTTGCATCACTTGCATTTGTTAACACTATGATAGCTGCTGCTGCGGGCGGTATGGTTTGGATGCTCATAGAGATGAAAGCCAACAAGCCTTCCGCACTTGGTATGGCTTCCGGTATTGTAGCAGGTCTTGTTGGTATTACACCTGCGGCCGGCTTTGTTGAGCCATGGGCTGCACTGGTGATAGGCGGTCTTGCAGGGGCAATATGTTACTGGGGCGTTACACTTAAATTCAAATTCAAACTTGACGATTCTCTGGATGTTTTCGGTATCCACGGTCTTGGCGGACTTTTCGGTGCCATCGCTACAGGTGTTTTCGCTACAGTGTGAGCTGAAGGACTTATAGCTGGGAATGCAAAACAGGTATGGATACAGTTCGTAGACGCTTTAGCCTGTGGTGTATACTCATTTGTCGTAACTCTAATCATAGCATATGTTATAAAAGCTATAATAGGCCTCAGAATAACTCCTGAACAAGAGACTGAAGGAACTGACGTTAACCAGCATGGTGAAAAAGCATATAACTTTTTCTAAGATATAAACAGTTCATACTAAAAAAGGGGAGCCATCCGGCTCCCCTTTTTATTTGTATAATTATTTCGTCTGTGCCTTTAAAGGTTTATTTATTCAGCAACAGTAAATATTCCCTGCCTGCAACCCACTGGCTGTCCACAATCTTCATACCTTCAGGGCGTTCTTCCCAGCGTCTCCAGTGCTTCTCAGCCATACCCACAACTATCTTTTTGTCTGAAACCAGCATCTCGCCCACTTCATTAAGGTCTTTTGTTTCATAGACATTACTGCCGGCATAGAATGTGTAAAGTCCTGAGTAAACTTTATAGGCAACAGGTTTATAACCTTCGGCAATGTATTCTTTCATAAGTGTCGCCTGTTTTTTAGGGCTCATAATTATATCCAGACTTGGGATCAGCTTAAGCCCCATTACATTGAAAAAGAGAGTTATAATCAGCACAAAACTCAAAAGAGAGCTAAGAGCCTCCTTTTCTGATATCCGCCATATAAAACCCGCAGCAATAAGTGAGGCAAAGCCTGTAATGATGTTTCCTGATACCTCAGGGGGAACCTCTGGAACAAAATTTATAAATAATATTACAACTGCCAGTAAAACAAAAAGTATACTGACCGCCTTCCAGAAAACTCTTCTGCGGTTTGTTCTTAAAAAAAGCCAGGCAAAATATATAGCTATCGGCGAAAAGATAGGCAGAGTGTATATGGCGATCTTTCCACTGAGCATAGAGAGCAGAACAAACGTTGAAACTATTGCTATAATGACATATTTCTCACCCCTGCCTCTTTTGAAAAAGCCAGCGGACAAGTCTTTAAGCTCTCTGAAACCGGAGGTAAATATAATAAGAACCCAGGGTAGCCATGCAAGTGAAAGAGCGTATGTGTAGTAATAAAAAGGCTCAGCGTGATGCCATGTGTCCACAGCACGTTTGTACACTTGTGTATATATAAGATCCGCCAGGAAATCGTACCCCTCTATAGCGATTATTGCTAACAGCCAACCCAGAATGGGCACCATCGTCACAGCCATCCCTATGTAAAAATGCTTGTTCAGCAGCATTCTGTATTGTCGAAAGATAATAACTGCGAAAAAATAAAACATTACAGGCAATACACATGCCAAAGGCCCCTTTGTCAGAGCTGCGAAAGATGCAACGATATAAGATATATACACATATTTCGGTGAAGATGACATGATGAACTTATACATGAAAGTGAAGCTGAGGATGATCAGCGCGCTAAAGAGAATATCCATCCTTATATAGTTCAAAAGCCCCATAAAGTAAAAGTTTGAAAGAAGTATCATTCCTGAGATAAGGCTTATCTTCTTATCTTGTGTGACTGTCATAGAAAAATAATAGTGAGCTAGCAGGTAAAGAAACCCTGTCACAGCAGATGCAAGAAACATTGCCGACGGGATGTCCAGATTGCTTATGCTCTGTACAATGTAAACCGTCCAGAAATAAAAAGGAGGCTTGTCTGGATATGGGTCACCGTTCAGGTAAAGAACTACCCATTTGCCCATACTGGTAAGGTTTGAATATGCGTTAGCATATCTTATCTCGTCAGAAAACCAGAGTGCACGAGAGTTTATAAGAAAGGCTGTCTGCATGGCTATTACAAAAGCAAAACATGTTCTGGGGAAGTCAAATATCTTTTTCACTCTTTTGTACCTTTGTAAAGTTTCATTTTATTATATATAAAAATAGCAGATGCCATACCTATGGCTGAACCTGCTATAATATCACTGAAATAATGATGCAGTGTCACAACCCTGCTAAGAGCTATCATAGCGCCAATACTTAGAAACACCCATCGAAACCTCTTGAAAACCAGTGAAAGCAGTCCAAGAGCCCCTAGAGCCGTTGATGAATGCCCCGAAGGAAATGAGACCATTGCATATTTATATTCGAAAAAAGCAAAACCGTACAGCCCTTCAGAGAAATACATTGATGGCCTGTATCTACCCACTATGAACTTGATAACATCTGTGGAAAGCCCTGCAAGTGCTGAAGAGAGCGCAACGGCAAGACCAATCTTAGCAACAAATGGCCGTTTTTTGCGAAAGACTATATAAACCAAAATAGCAGGAACTATCTGATATTCTGCTCTGCCAAACTCAGTAACCACTTTGAAAAAATCATACGTGAAAGTATTTTTCAACGGTTTGAAAAAATTAATGACCGGCAGGTCAAAAAAGAAATATGATGTAACTACCAGTAATGCAGCAGTGATGTAGTATAAGAAATCTGTTTTTGCCTTCATATATAACTCTATACAGCAATTAGATAAAAAATTCTAGTGCCGGAATCTTTTTCAATCGTCCAATTTTTACTGCAAAGCTGAAGTATTTGAGCAGGCCCTGTATGTGACTTTCTGACAGCTCATAATTGATTATCTCCCAGTAGTCTATAATCTGATAAGAGCTGAGCCCTTTGAACTGATAATGATCAAGCAGCGCAGCAAGATTTTTTTTGCTGTCATTCTTTATATCTATAAGTGTTCTGGTAAACTCAGCCACTTCTGAGTAATGCTCCTGTGCTGTCTCTTTGCGAACTATCCACAAAGCAAAGACAAACGGCAGACCGGTAAATTCACGCCAAAGTGTACCAAGGTCGTATACATATTCCCAGTCACCGTTATATGTGCTGAAAAGTGCTTTATCACCAATTAAAACCTTGGCCTCAGTATCATTGTTTTCAGTGGTAAAGGTGTGTTTGATGCCGAATTTCTCACGCATCAGAATCTCAAAAAGCACCACTGAAGTTCCTTATTCGCCCGTTAAAAATATCTCAGTTCCTGCTAGTTCCTCTATAGGTTTTTTTGAGAAAAGCATTACGGACCTGACCTTGTCTATACTGCTTATAGATATATTAGGAAGCACAAAGTACTTCTCTGGGTATCTGGCATATTCTATACTGCTGCAAAAGGCAGCATCCACACCACCCTCTCTGATCGCTTTGTTTAGGAAGGAAGGTACACCTTTCACCATTTTGTATCTATTCAGCTTTTCCAGATGGTGAAATATTGGGTACACATTTGCATAATCGATCTGACCTATCCTAAGCATATGTTTCACCTGTTTGTTTGCCCTTCCACTCCATGTCCAGCCCTTTAAAATCACGCCTTCTTATTATATCAAAACCCACAAGCGCCACTGTGTTTGAAAGATTAAAACTTCGAACTTTGCCTGTTGAAGGTATGCGGTAAAGATTTTAATTATACTTTTCCGCTATCATATCAGGCAGACCGGAGGTTTCACGCCCGAAAATCACCATAAGGTTTTCGTCCTCATGGGGGATTTCGGTGTAAAGTTTTGATGCAAATTTTGAAAGAAATGCGTAAGGGTGTTTCTCACAAGGAAATTCCTCGAAAAACGTTTCCAGACTAGGCAGATGCAGCAAATTCACACTGCTCCAGTAGTCAAGCCCAGCCCTCTTCACATGCTTGTCGTCCAGAGAAAATCCCAGTTTGCCAACTAAAATAAGCCTGCTGTCTGTGCCTACACAAAAACGGCCGATATTGCCAGTATTCTGTGGGATTTCAGGTTCGTACAGAACTATATTTAACATTCTTTATTTTACGCCAAAGATTGAGCCATAGGTTAAAGTAAGTGAAATTCTACACATGCTCTTTTCAGACCTCTTTGATTCACTTGATATAATATTCGGGTTCGGTTATCAATGTCTCGTTACACTCAGGGCACTTTGACGGCTTACCAAATTTTTTACTAAAGGTAAATCCGCATTTTCTGCACTCAGGAAGTATCACCTTCAAATCTTTACCGAATTTCTTTGAAATCTGCTCAAGATGATAGTATGCATCCTTTTCTGTGATGCCAACGGCCTTTGAAATGTCCCTGGCCGTAGCCGGAGCTTCTTTTATAAAGCCTGATATCTCTTGCCGAACAGTGACTATTCCTGAATCGTTATTTTCTCGCATCCGCCCCATATAGCCTCAAGATTATAATAATCCCTTTCAGATTTACACATGAGATGAACCATAACTTCACCGAAATCAAGACATACCCATCTTGAACGCCCCTTACCTTCTACTGCAAAGGGTCTTATCTCTTTCGCTTTCATGTTTTCCAGCAGATGCTCCGCAATTGCGTTTACGTGCGGTTCGGATGTAGCAGTACCTATTACGATAAAGTCAGCCATACTGCTGACAGGAGCAACATAAAAAGATGCAATATCTTCTGTTTTACGCTCCAAAAGTTCTTTTACTATTAAATCAAGCATGGTTCGGTCTTTCATTCATCTCCCCTATAGAGTCCATTTTCGGAAATATATTCATAAACTACATCAGGCAGATTTGCCTTACGGTAGCTCGCTTCTAATGCATCCCGAATATCTGTACTGGAGACATCAACGGGGGGCATTTCATACAGGATGATCTTTCCAGATTTTTCACCGCTGTACTGGTCTTCTGTTATTACCTTATCATGCAGCCATTCTGGCACAGCTTCAAGCATTTTTCCAAAAGAAATCATAGAACGCCTCACAACTATGAAATTAACATAGTCAAAAAGCTCGCTATATCTATGCCATTTTTCTATTGTGGCAAAAATATCCGCCCCGCAGGCAAAGAATATTTCATCTTCAGGATATTTTTCTCTGAAGTGCTTAAGCGTTAAAAGGGTGTAGGAAACCCCTTCGTTACTTGTTTCAAAATCTGAAACGTGAAACCGCTCACCAAGAAGTTTTGCACACATCCGCACCATCTCAAAACGCATATCTGACGGTATGACATTTCCAGTTTTGTGCGGAGGTATCTTGGACGGGATCAGAAGCATACGGTCAATTTTAAAACTGTCCGCCACTTTCTCAGCCAGAGCAAGATGTCCTATGTGAATGGGGTTGAAAGTTCCCCCGAAAAGAGCTGTTCTCACCTTATTTTATCTGTCCCTGACCATAAACCCTATATTTGGTAGTGGTCAGATCGTCTGCGCCCATAGGGCCTCTGCAGTGAAGTTTTTGTGTGCTGATACCTATCTCAGCTCCCATGCCGAACTCACCGCCGTCGGTCCATCTGGTAGATGCATTTACATAAACAGCAGCAGCATCAACCATGTTCAGAAACATTTCGCTGTTGGTATAGTTTTCTGTGACTATGCTTTCAGAGTGCTTAGAGCCATATTTGTTAATGTGTTCAATAGCCTCTGATATATCTGAGACAATCTTTATTGAAAGGATGTAATCAAGGTACTCTGTCTTCCAGTCTTCCTCTGTGGCATCCTTGCATTTTATTATTTTTGCAGTCCGTTCGCATCCTCGAAGCTCAACATCATACTTAGCATATTCGCTCACAAGCTTCGGAAGTATCTTCTGTGCAACTGACTGATGCACAAGGAGTGTCTCCATGGCGTTGCACACTCCGGGGCGCTGACATTTTGCATTAACAGCTATAGCAGCTGCCATATCTATGTTTGCATGTTCATCTATAAATACATGACATATGCCATCATCATGTTTAACAAGCGGTATAAGAGAATGCTCTGTGCAGAAGTCAATAAGACCTTTTCCACCCCTGGGCACCATGATATCTATATGCTCTTTAGCTTTCAGCATCTCCATAACTACTGCCCTGTCAGTGTCTTCAATAATATTCACACATGCTTCCGGCAGACCAGCCTCGGACACTGCCTCTTTCATCAGTTTTCCCAGATAAGTGTTAGAGTGAACAGCTTCCTTCCCGCCCCTGAGCACTGAAACATTGCCTGATTTTAAGCAGAGCGCTGCGGCGTCTATGGTAACGTTGGGTCTGGATTCGAATATAATGCCAACAACACCAAGAGGAACCTTCACCTTTGTGATGTATAGTCCGTTTGGTCTTTTGAAGCCGTCCACAACTTTACCCACAGGATCTACCTGAGCTTTTATGTCGTTAACAGCCTTAATCATGCCGTCTATAGTCTTATCATCAAGCAAAAGCCTGTCTATCATAGCGTCGGACAGATTGTTCTGTTTCGCGTATTTTATATCTTTATCGTTTACTCTTTTTATTTCATCCCGGCACTTGTCAAGCTTCTCAGCTATTGATGCCAGAGCTTTATCTTTTATATCTGTATTAATGCTCATAAGTACATATGAGGCTTCTTTTGCTTTTTTAAACATCTCATCAAGCATAATCAGACTCCATTGCTTACGGTTACAACCAGATCATCCCGGTGAATAATCTCGTCTGTAAACTTATACCCTAAAACGTCAGGTATGTCAGAAGATTTTTTGCCTTTTATCCTGTCAGCGTCCTCAGATGTGTAGCGAACCTTCCCCCTGGCAACCTCTTTGCCGTCAGGACCGTAAACAGCTACCACATCGCCCATTCCGAAAATACCCTTAACCATTGTAACACCGGAAGGGAGAAGCGACGTCTTTTTATTAATAAGGGCATTAACTGCACCTTTGTCAACATGGAGCTCACCTGAAACACCAGCAGCGTAAGCAATCCAGTGTTTTCGTCGGTTAAAAGGGTCTTCGATATGACTGAAAAAAGTACCTACATCTTCACCATTCAAAAAAGCCTGTATGTTTTCAAGTTTCCGTCCGTTTATTATCCCCACATAACAACCCGCATCGAGTGCTTTTCCGGCGGCCTCAAGCTTTGATTTCATCCCGCCCGTGCCAACACCGGAAACAGAGTCCCCTGCAACGTTCTTCAGGTCTTCGTTGATGTATTTCACTTCAGGAATGCGTACAGCATCATCAAAATCTGCCGGATTCTTATCGTAAAGCCCTTCAACATCGGACAAAATGAGCAGCATATCAGCTCCGATGAGCCCGCTCACCAGTGCTGAAAGGTTATCGTTGTCACTGAAGTTCTCTATATGTTTCAGCTCTTCAATAACAACAGAGTCGTTTTCGTTTATGATAGGTATAACGTTAAGCTCAAGAAGTCTTCTGATGGTATATCTGGCGTTCAGGTATCTGCGTCTGTTTGACAGGTCATCTTTTGTGATAAGAATCTGACCGGCAGTTACACCGAATTTTTCAAACTCTCTTTCGTATTCCCAGATAAGCCTGGACTGACCTACAGCTGCGCATGCTTGTTTGTCAGTAATGCTCTGAGGACGTTCCCTGAAGCCTAGCAGTTTAAAACCTGCACTAACCGCACCAGAGGAGACTATTACAATGTTTTTGATTTCTTTTCTGGCTTCACTCAAAGAGCTGACAAAACCTGAAATAAAGTCAAGGTTCACACCTTTATCAAAGTTAGTAAGGATGTTGCTTCCGACTTTAACAACAAGAGTTTCAATTTTAGGTAGTTTGCGCATTTTTTTGACTTAGCTGAAACACAGCTATTTATAGATATAAATGGCAGGGGTAGCAGGACTCGAACCTGCAGTACACTGGACCAAAACCAGATGCCTTGCCAATTTGGCTATACCCCTGCAAAACAGGGTGAAATTATTAAATTATTTACCCATACTTGTCAAGCAATTTCTTAAAATATTTTAAACCTGCTTATAAAAATATAAAAGAATGGTTTGATTCTTAAAATCATCAAAATCAAATTTAGAGTTGAATAGTATCTTTACATACGCTATATTTACACGAAAATAATCTCATTAGTTCCGGAGGGCAATAATGAAAGTAACCAGAGCCAGCGATTACGCTATAAGAGCACTTATACATATGGCACACAAACCAGCAGGTACAACGTTTATGAGATCTGAGCTCGCTCAGGAGTGCGAGATTCCGGACAGTTTTTTGGGAAAAATACTGCAAAATCTTGCCAAGTCAGAAATACTCTCATCAGAAAGAGGTAAGAAAGGCGGCTTCAAAGTAGCTCAGAAGATTTCAGATATATCTGTTTATGATATCATAACTGCAATTGAGGGAGATATCTCTCTGAACAAATGCATATTCGATGAAGACTTCTGTTCACTCGTACATTCATGTACTGCTCATAATATGTGGACCGATATACAGGAAGGTCTTATAGAAATGCTTAAAAGTTATACACTTGCAAAACTGACTGAAAAATACTGATTTTGCTCACCTGTAAAATCAGTTTACAGCAATCATTTTGACGGTATTGACGAAACGGTCATTTTTTAAACTCTCGCCATACCAGAACAACTGTTATAAAAATAGTTTCTATTTTTATGTCTTTAACACCAATGGTTTATATGTTCCATCAACAACTTACAGTTTTTTATGTTTTTTAATAAAGTGACTTTACAAAGATTTAATGAGCATATAACATTACACATTAATTTTTTTAGATTTCGGAGGAACCATGAGCATCAAGGAGATTGAAAAGGCTCTCTCTCACACACCAGAACTGACTAAAAACGCAATCACAGTCCTTGAAAAAAGGTATCTTAAGCGTGACGATAAAGGGAAAACAACTGAAAAGCCAATAGACATGTTCAGAAGAGTCGCCCTGAATATTGCAGAGGCTGATAGACTTTACGATAAAGATGCAGACATAATTGCAACTGCAAAAGACTTTTATGATCAGATGGCAACTCTCAGGTTTCTTCCTAACTCACCTACATTAATGAATGCAGGGCGTGAGCTTCAGCAGCTATCAGCATGTTTTGTTCTTCCTGTGGAAGACACTTTGGAAGGTATCTTCGAAGCTGTTAAACACACTGCACTCATACATAAATCTGGAGGCGGGACAGGGTTCTCATTCTCACGTCTCAGACCAAAAGACGATGTTGTCAAAACGACAAAAGGAGTCTCCAGCGGACCTGTTTCTTTCATGAGCGTCTTTGACGCTGCCACTGAAACAATCAAACAGGGCGGCACAAGAAGAGGCGCAAACATGGGTATTCTCCGTGTTGACCATCCGGACATCATGGAATTTGTCTATGCCAAAGAAGACAAAACAAAACTTACAAACTTCAACCTTTCAGTAGGTATAACAGAAGCTTTCATGCAGGCTGTTGTTGATGAGGCTGACTACGACCTTGTAAACCCTAAAACGGGTGAAAAAGCTGGTAAACTTAGCGCAAAATCCGTCTTTGATAAAATGGTAAAACTCGCATGGGAAGGCGGAGACCCGGGAATTGTTTTTTTAGACAGAATAAACGCCGCAAACCCAACACCAGCAGAAGGCGAAATGGAGAGCACAAACCCATGCGGTGAACAGCCTCTGCTGCCATACGAATCATGCAACCTCGGCTCCATAAACCTAGGCAAATATGTTAAAAACGGAAAAATAGACTGGGATGATCTTGAAAAGACGATAGCAATCGCTGTTCATTTCCTTGACAACGTTATCGACATGAACAAATACCCTATAAAACAGATTGACGAGCAGACTAAACGCAACCGCAAGATAGGTCTCGGTCTAATGGGCTGGGCAGATATGCTTGCAACATTAGCAATACCTTATAACTCAGACGATGCTACAGACCTTGCTGAAAAAGTAATGGGCTTCATCAGAGACAAAGGGCGTGAAAAATCTGCCGAACTCGCAAAAATAAGAGGCGACTTCCCCGCTTTCAAAGACAGCATATTCCCAAAACTTGGGTTTAAAAACATGCGTAACGCCACTATAACAACCGTTGCACCAACTGGAACCATCTCTATTATCGGCTCCTGTTCCAGCGGTATTGAGCCATACTTCGCACTGGCTTTTTACAGACAGGTAATGGACAATAACAAGCTTGTAGAAGTTAGTCCTGTTTTTAAAGAGATCGCAAAAAAAGAGGGCTTTCTCACAGATGAACTTCTTGAGAAACTCGCTGACACAGGAAGCGTTCACGGGCTGGACGAAGTACCCAAAAAATGGCAGGATGCATTTGTAACTTCTCACGAAATAACACCTTTCTGGCACACAAAAATGCAGGCAGCATTCAAGCTTTATACAGATAACGCTGTAAGTAAAACTGTCAACTTCCCTAACAGCGCAACAGAGGACGACGTAAGAAAGACATATTTGCTCTCTTACAACCTTGGCTGTAAAGGGGTTACCATATACAGAGACGGAAGTCGTACCGGTCAGGTTCTCAATGTCGGTACAAAAGATAAAGAAGCTAAAGCAGAAGCTGCGGCCATAGCTGAATTCACACCAAAACCCAGACCAAAGGTTCTGGTTGGACGCACAGTTGAGATGATGACTGGATGCGGAAAGCTTTATGTTACGATAAATCAGGACGAGAACGGTACACCTTTCGAGGTCTTCACTTCTATGGGCAAAGCGGGCGGATGTGCCCAGTCCCAGTGTGAGGCTATAGGACGTCTTATCTCCATAGACCTTAGAAGCGGAGGCAACCTTGACAGGATAATTAAGCAGCTGAAAGGCATAAGCTGTCACATGCGATACGGTTTCGGGCCGAACACTGTCCTTTCATGTTCTGACGCTGTTGGTAAAGCACTCGAGAAAGCTATTAACGACACCACAGAGATCAAAGTCAGCGGAAACTCTGACGACAGCATCACAGTGGATAAGTTGCTTGAATCATCAGACTACGACAGCGACGACACTGTTGTTAAAAACGGTGCATGTCCTGACTGCGGTGGACCAGTGGAGCACGTGGAAGGCTGCGACATATGCTACAGCTGTGGCTATTCACACTGCTCCTGATAGACACATGAGAGACCATTACTGTTATTTACAGTTTTGAGTGATATATAGAAAATTCGACACCTTGAGCTTAAAGGGCTGGACTTGTTCCAGCCTTTTTTACTTAAAAAGGGCAGTGCGGAAAAAAACATAATAATTTGAAATTTTTTAAACCCTGTCTATAAAGGCTCTCTCTCAGAATTACTAAAGATTTTACATGAAAAATGAAATAACCCACTAAACCTTATAGTAAAACTTCCGATTACCTGTATACAGCATAAAGAGAGTCTGTTGAATAGACGACTCTTAATTCCCAGAAATGGGAACACCGTGCTAAGCGAAGAGCATTTTAAGTGCTCGCAAGCGGTGAAAAAATTTTCTATAGATTGAAAATTTTTAAACTAAACAAGGAGTTCTGCATGAAGCCTTCCATGGAGTTCATGAGCAATGTTTGCTCTGTGCTTGGGCACATCAATGAAAATATTGAAGAAAAAAAGGTAGCTCTCCAGCTTGAGAAAAAAGTAGAGAAAGAACATGAAACCTATAACCTCCTTATCAAAGGCGAGAAGGAATCAGATGTTTTTCTTCTGGCTAGCGAGCTGACAGACGAACAGCTGAAGTGGTACGTGTTCGGGCTTGGTGACGGTATGGGGCTGAAACCAGAAAAACTAGAAATCGCATAAATCAGTCCAGATAAATCGACTCATACAAGCCACGCCAAGTAATTTAATCAGACCTTTTTGTTATTGACTTCTAACAACCTCCCCTGTAACTTCAATTATAGATCTGCACAGTAAAATAATGAACGGATAATACATTGATAGTTAACATATTCATTAAATATTATGCTCAATACGGCGGAGCTGAAAGAATAGCATTCCGCTTCGCTGAGTACCTTACGAAAAATAACATAGAAGTCCGTATATACTGCGGCAAGAATAAGATAGAGTCAGACCTGCCGTACCCGGTCACAGAGTTAGGCCTGGGAAGTTCAAGGTATGCTAAGGCGAAGGATTTTGCAGAGAAAGGAGCAAGGCTGGCTTCCACACTGGAAGGTGTGATTTTCAGCTTTGAGCGAATAGAGAATGCCCACATATTCAGACCGGGCGGCGGTGTCCACAGATTTTTTACACAATACACAATGCTGGGGCTTTACGGCTGGGAAAGATTTCGCAAAACCATTAAAAGAAAACTGGACAGAGTTAACAAGCTCAACCCTATTCTTGAAAAAAAAGCGTTCAATTCACCTTCACTCAAATTTATAATAGCCAACTCTAACAGAATGAAGAGGGAGATAGTCGAAGACTACCCAGAAGTAACTGATCTGGTGCATGTAATCCATAACGGTGTGAACAAAACCATGTTCAACCCGGCAAGAAGAGACGAGCTCAGAGAAAGCTCAGACGTAATAAGAGTTGGGCTTGCCACCAGTAACTTTCAGCGCAAAGGTCTGCCGCAGCTTATAAAAGCGCTTTCGCTGCTTCCCGAGAAATACCACCTTTATGTGGCAGGGGGAAGAAACCCTGAAAATTATCAGAAACTTGCAGAAGAAATGAACGTGGGCAAAAGAATTACTTTTCTCGGGAAAGTTACAGAGATGGACAAGTTTTATGCTAACCTCGATGTGTTTTGTCTTCCCACTTTTTTTGATGGATTTGCAAATGTGGTATCTGAGGCTATAGCATCAGGGATACCTGTTGCCTGTTCAATATACTCAGGCAGTGACGAAATAATCGAAGAAGGCGTAAACGGTTATGTTTTTAAAGAGGTAGAACCACTCCAGATATCAGAGGCTATAGCAGCAGCGTCAAAAATAAGCATTCAAGATTTTTCTCATTATGTGTCAACAGATGAGGAGGTCTTCAGGAAATATCTAGATTTATGCGAAAAAGTAATACTATGAAAGCACTTGTCATACAGCTTTACCAGACTGGAGATGTTGTTTTATCCACCCATATTCCAAGAGAGCTGAAAAAAATTGCAACTGCAGAAGTAGATTTTCTGACATTTGATGTGAACAAACCGGTACTGGATAATAATCCTTACATATCAGAAATACTTACAATTAACCGTAACGAAGGTTTTTTGAAATTCTTATCATTCATAAAAGATATTAGAAGCAGAAATTACGATGCGGTTATAGATCTTCACGACAACCCCAGATCGGCTTACATAAGTTTTTTGTCAGGAGCTGAAAAGAGAATCACATACTCCACTACAAAGCGTAAGTTCTTTTACAACACTCTGCCGGAAAGGCTTAAATGACGTGCTGGTCAGATAAAACTTTCATTGCTTCAGCCTTTTACTGACAGCTTCCAATTGGATAATTTTAATTATAAACCGGAGATATTCACTTCTGAGAACGCCCGAAAGAAGGCAGATATGATACTTTCGGAGTTTGGTATAAAACAGGATGATCTATTCGTTACCATGTCTCCCACACATAAACGCGACACACGCAGGTGGAAGTTTAAACATTTCATGGAAACTGCAAAATATCTGACAGAAAAGTACGGCGCAAAAGTTATGTTGACATATGGCCCGGGTGAAAAGGATTATATCCTCAGCAATGCACCGGAGATGCCTTCAAATGTTTTTTTAATGCCTGAGCTTAAGCTTGGGGATTTCGTAGCTCTAATAGGGCGCGCAAAGCTTCACGTGGGCAATGATTCCGCACCGCACCATATTGCAACGGCACAGAATGTTCCTACATTCATAATACTCGGTTCAAGCAGTGACGGCTGGGTTTACGACAGTCCTCAGCACACTTCAGTGGCGCTTGGTTTGGAGTGTCAGCCCTGCAAAAAAGCAAAATGCAAGATATCAGATGATATTCCATGCATGAAAGACCTGAGTTTCGATATTATAAAAGACAGACTGGACAGCTTTATCAAAGATAACAGGATTATCTGATTAGCGTAAACTTTATATTCTTAGCTGCATAAGTGTCATCCATCTTGTCTTTATAAGCAGCTACAGCATCTTTGAATGCAGGTATCTCTGATTCCGGAAGTTTCTTTTCAGGTGCTTTAAAACTTAGAGGGTTCAGGTATGAGCCGTTCTTAAGTATTCGGTAATCAAGATGAGGGCCGGTGGAGCGACCTGTGGAGCCAACATAGCCTATCAAGTCACCTTGTCTGACATATGAGCCTCTTTTGACACTTCTTTTGAATTTTGAAAGGTGCAGATACATAGTCTCGTATCCGTTCATATGTTTGATCTTTATATAGTTGCCGTTGTATTTCTTATAGCCTCTGGCAGTGACCCTGCCGTCTGCTGTAGAGTAAACAGGCGTCCCGGTGGGAGCTGCATAGTCTACTGCGTAGTGTGGCTGGCGTTTGCCTGTCACAGGGTGCAGCCTTCTGCTGGTATAACCCGAAGATATACGTGAATATCTGAGCGGAGCTTTCATAAAACCCTTTTTCATGGATGTACCATCTGGCTTGAAATATCCTTTAGTAATCTCTGTTTCGTAGTAAAGTGACCTTATGAGACGCCCCTGATTTACAAAATCAGCAGCAAGTATCTTGCCGTAGCCTATGAATTTTCCTCTGGCAAACTCTTTCTCCACAAGGATTCTGAAGGTATCGCCTTTTCTAAGGGCATGAAAAAAGTCAATCTCCCATTCATATATACCTGCAAGCATGAAGGCAAGCTCAATATTTTCTCCGACATCTGAAACAGACTGCACAAGAGAACTCTCAATGGTTCCTTCAACAACAGCTGTAACAGTGGAGATAGGGTAATTTATAACATCTAGCTCAAAGTCATCGTCAACTTTATTTATGGATATATCAGTAAGAAAATTCGGTTTAAGTGTTATAGATGAAGATGATGCATGCACCAGTGTCCCTTTTTTCAAGGTAAAATCAGGTATGAGCCGCTTAAGCTCTTTATTAATAGAAAGTATCTCTTTTGGAGAGAACATATCAGAAAGAAGTGAATAGAGGGTTTCACCCCACTTCACCCTATAGGTTGAGACATTTGCATAAGACACTGAAGTAAAACAAAATATAAGAATTAATATAAAAAATACTTTAAACTGCGGCTTCATTATTTCCCCTCTTTTTCTGCCAATACACATAGACCGATATTATTACGGCCACCAGAATTAATGTTATTATTGTTATCGGCCGCAAATTAGATTTTATTAGTTCAATATTATTACCAACAACATAACCCAGCACAGCAAGGACTACAACCCATAACCCTGCGCCCAGTGAAGTGTAAAAACAAAATTTTGGAATATTCATCCTGCAAAGACCTGCTGGGAAAGATATATACTGTCTTACCCCAGGAACAAGCCTGCCTACAAATGTGGTAATCTCACCATGCTTAAGAAAATATTTGTCAAGTTTATGAAGACGTTCAGGGCTGAGCAAAAGAAATTTTCCGTACTTTTCAAGAAGCTTTCTCCCCATAAAGACTGCAATAGAATAATTTACCAAAGCGCCTATTACTGAGCCAGCTATACCGCTTAATATTACCAGATATATGTTCATCTCACCTTGTGCAGCAAGATATCCGTCAGGGGGAACCACCACTTCGCTTGGGAAAGGGACAAAGGAACTCTCAAGAGCCATAAGAACAACAATACCTGTATATCCCATATCAGAAACAGCACCCAACACAAACTCAACGAAGGTATCAAGCATTTGTCATCTCCTTTATCATCTCCGCTGCCTGCTCTAGTGATGATTTTGTAGCATCACCTGCTATCATCGAAGCCAGCACGTTTATCCTCTCAGAATCTTTCACAAGACCTATTTCAGTTTTTGCCTTGTCACCTATGAGTGACTTAGTTATATGAAAATGTCTGTTTCCAGCAGAAGCCACCACAGGAAGGTGTGTAATTACTATCACTTGTCTTGATTTTGAAACTTTTTTTAACTTCAAAGCTACTTTTTTAGCTGTACGGCCGCTTATTCCGGTGTCCACCTCATCAAAGACCAGAGTGTCAACCTTGTCAGCAACAGCAAAGACCTCTTTGAGTGCAAGCATTACACGGGATATTTCACCGCCTGAAGCTACTTTAACAAGTGGACCAGGTTCAAAACCCGGGTTAGTGCTGATGAAAAACTCAGCCTTTAGCCCGGCAGTCACATCAGGTATTTCCGATTCATTAAATACAGTAATAAAGACACAGTTTTTAAGTTCTAGTTCATCAAGAGATTCGACAACCTTGTCCTCTATCTTTTTTGCTATCTCTTTACGGCGTAAATTCAGCAGTTTTGCGTCCTCTTTAAGCTCAGCAAACACTTCGGTCAGCTGTTTCTCCAGTTTATCCAGATTATCCTGACCAAAAACAATATCTTCCAGTTTTCCTGAAACTACTTCACCGAAACTTACCACATCGGAAAGCTCAGGGCCGTATTTTTTCATAAGATTTTGGAGTCTGTACTTCCTGTCCATAAGGCTGTCCAGCTCTGATGGGTCAAGCTCCTGCATATCAGCCACATTCTCTATAGCTGCGATAGCATCATTTATAATGTATGTTGCCTCTGAAAGTTGGTTTTCCGCTTTTTCCAGTACAGAGTTGTATGATGAAACACTGCTTAATGCTGAAGCAGCGGAGGAGAGCAAATCGTATGCGTTTATCTCACCGTCTCGAATAAGCCCCAGTGCATTTGATGCGGATTCGAGAATCTTTTCCATATTTGAAAGCATGTTCACTTTATCATCTATTCTTGAATCAGCATCTATATCAATATTCATACTATCTATTTCGTTTAGCTGAAACTCCAGCATATCTTTCTCTCTGATCACTTGCTGGCGGTTATTTTTTATCTCATTTATCTCTTTTTCCAGTACGCTGTAACGCTCAAAAGTCTGTCTGTACCTATCTTTTAGTGAAGGCTCCACCAGAGAATCTATGAAAGAGATGTGTGTAGTGCTGTCGAGCAGCATCTGATGTTCGTGCTGACCATGGATGTCGCAAAAGCCAACGGCTGCCTCTTTGAGCTGTTCCACCGTTGCCATACGTCCGTTTATAAAGATACGATTCTTTCCGGAACTGTCTATTTCCCGCCGTATTATGATATCTGTTTCTATGTCGAACTGCTCTCTGATATCTTTTCTGACGTTACTCACGTCAGTAAACTCAGCTTCCACAACGAGTTTTTTGGAAGGGTCACGAAAAAGTGTACGGCTGAATCTGGCTCCAAGAACAAGGTTAAGAGCACCTATGAAGACAGATTTACCTGCTCCTGTCTCCCCTGTAATAATATTCAGACCTTTGGTGAACTCCACGTTGACAGACTCGATGACAGATAGGTTTTCAACACGGAGCATACTCAGCATTGGCTGATACCCCAGCCGAGTTTTTCTCTGATCAAAGAGTAGTAATTCTTATCTTTTGGAACTATAAGGCTTGTTACCGAACTGGCTTTTTTCACTGTAACAGTTTTCTGCTTATCAAGTTTATGGAAAACCTGACCGTCGTATGTAATAGAGACAGACTCTTTTGCCGCGTTCACCTTTATTGTGACTTCGCTCTCATCAGAGATAATAATTGGTCTATTAGAAAGCCCCTGCGGGCATATAGGAGTAATAATCATTGTTTCAAGACTTGGATGTACAATAGGTCCGCCGGCAGCCAGAGAGTAAGCTGTGGAGCCTGTGGGTGTGGCTATGATAAGCCCGTCTGCACGGTATTCATTTACCAGCATTCCATCTATGTAGACAGTGGTTTCGAAAATACGAGCCGCATCTGATTTGTTTATAACTATGTCGTTAAGAACATCAATTTCCAGTATGCGTTCGTCTTCCTGCATAAGATGGGAGTGAAGCTTCATTCTGCGTTCCAGTTTATAATCACCATCCAAAACATCTTTCAAAGCAGAAACAGCATCATCCGCTGTGGTTTCTGTAAGAAAACCAAGTCTGCCTAAGTTTATGCCTAAAATAGGGGTGTCTTTTGTGCAGAGTATGCGTACAGCAGATATAAGAGTCCCATCGCCTCCAAGCACAACAACAAGGTCGGCATTCTCCTGTATTTCGGCGTCCGTGTTGAATTGCGGATCACCAATAACACCAGCTGTTCTCTTGTCTTTCAAAATGCTGCATCCGCGGTTGCTAAGAAAACCCATGATTTCATAGACCAGAGGCTTTACTCTGTCACCGTGGGGTTTAGCAATTATAGCAATATTGTTCATACACCACCCGTCTGATAACCTCTTTTAAAGAGGTCTCTTCTGCGTGTGCATTGTATACAAAATGAGCAAGATATTCAACATTTCCTTTTGCTCCCTTTATAGGGGAAGCAGTGAGCCCGTGCAGAAAAAAACCGTTTGCGTCCCCGCAGGCTATCACTTCCATTATAACACGCTCGTGAACAGAACGGTCATTTACGATGCCCCCTTTGTCCACCTCACCCGGTTTCGCTTCGAACTGAGGTTTAATAAGGAACACACATTCGCTCTCTTTAGCAAACTGAACACAGGCCGGAATTATCATGGATAGAGAAATAAAAGAAACATCAGCAATAAAGATGTCTGCTGTGCACCCTAGGGTTTTGTACTGAATATTTCTGAAGTTGGTATTGTCCAGAACTGTCACTTTCGGGTTGTTTGAAACTTTCGGGTCGAGCTGCCCCCGTCCAATATCTATGGCAAAAATCTTCGCAGCACCGTTTTGGAGTGCGACATCTGAAAAGCCTCCGGTGGATGCGCCGATGTCTATTACTGTTTTATCTTTGAAGTTAATATTGAATGATGTGAGGGCTTTTTCAAGCTTCAGCCCCCCACGGCTAACGTATGGTATATGCTGCTTAAGCCTGATGTCGCTTGCCGGGTCAACCTGTGTGCCGGGTTTGTCAACTCTGTGGTCATCCACAACCACAAGCCCTGCCATAAGAAACCGCGCAGCCTCATTAACGTCCGCTACGAGTCCCTTTTCCACCAGAAGTTTATCTATTCGCTGCTTCCGGTTTTTAGCCATAATTACATGTGTTCTTTTATCTGATTTACAAGCACATCTGCTGTTATACCTGCTATTTTCCTAAGGGTTTGCAGATCACCGTGCTCTATGAATTTGTCAGGTATGCCGAGTTTTACAACTTTTGCATTAATTTCGTGATCCATCACAATAGACTGAATCTCTTCGCCTGCTCCCCCTTTCACACTCCCCTCTTCTATTGTAACTACAAGTTTAGCATTGCGGAGTGTATCTGCTATGCGCTTTTCATTAAGGGGTTTAAGAAAACGGAGATTTATAAGTGTCGGGTTAAAGCCTTCTTCTTTAAGTTTTTTATATGCCTTATATGCCTCACAAAAGATGTGTCCCGCAGAGACAATAGCTATCTTTTCCCCGCTGTTTACTATCTGAGGCTCACCAATCACAACACGTTCCTGCTCTATGTCTGGATAATTCCCTGCCTCGCCTCTGGCGTATCTGATGGCTGCCGGAGACTTCATGGCTTCTGCTATCTTTAACATCGAAACAAGTTCGTAGCCGTCCTTAGGAAGCATAACGGTCAGATTAGGTACACAGCGAAGGTATGATATGTCGAAAATTCCGTGGTGTGTAGGTCCGTCTGCACCAACCAGCCCGCCTCTGTCGAGGCAAAGCACCACTGGAAGATTCTGAAGAGCAACGTCATGTATTATCTGGTCATATGCACGCTGCATGAAAGTTGAATATATTGCTACAAAAGGTTTAAGTCCGCTAATGGCCATACCTGAAGCAAGTGTTACTGCATGCTGTTCTGCGATCCCTACATCAAACACCCTGTCAGGATGCTTCTCTTCAAAGATGTTAAGCCCTGTACCGTCCTTCATGGCAGCACTGATGCCAACTATACATTTATTGTTGTCAGCCATTTCAGCAAGAGTTTCACCGAAAATATCAGTGTAAGATTTCTGGCCGGCTATTTTAACAGATTCGCCTGTTTCTCTGTCAAAAGAGGCAACCCCGTGAAATTTTGACGGGTTATCCTCAGCAGGTTTATACCCTTTACCTTTTTTAGTGAGCACATGCACTAGGACAGGTCCGTCCAGCCCTTTTGCGTTCTCCAGAGCCTTCACTATATCTTTTGTCTTGTGCCCCTGAATAGGGCCTATATATCTGAGGCCAATCTCTTCGAAAAGGATTCCTGGTGTGAAAAAGCCAACCATCCCCTCTTCCATCTTTTTTGCAATTTTAAGAAGTCTTGGGCCTAGTGGTTTGTCCTCAAGCTGCGACTGAACCTCTTTGCGGACACGTGTGTAGAATTTGCTTGTCATCATGTTTGACAGATAGTTTGAAAAGCCTCCAACATTTGGGCTGATGGACATTTCATTATCGTTCAAAACGACTATCATATTCTTATCGAGTTCGCCTAAATTATTCAGCGCTTCAAAAGCCATCCCTGCCGTCATGGCTCCGTCGCCTATAACAGATACAATTCTGCGCTCACGGCCCAGGATATCATCCGCCAGTCTCATTCCGAGTCCTGCGGATATAGATGTGCTTGTGTGACCTACACCAAAGGCATCAAAAGTGGATTCACATGGTTTGTTGAAACCTGAAATACCTTTGTACTGACGCAAAGTATGAAACCTGTCCTTTCTGTCAGTTAATATCTTAAAAGCGTATGACTGATGACCTACGTCCCATATAATACGATCATTTTCGGGGTTAAAGGTTTTTAAAAGCGCAATGGTAAGTTCAACCACTCCCAGACTGGGGGCAATATGTCCACCTGTTTTGGAGCAGGTCTCTATAATGCGATGGCGGGTGTCTTCAGCCACTCTTTCTAGATCTTCGTATGATAATTCTTTTATATCATCGGGCAGTTTTAAACCATCCAGATATGACATTTTATTAGTTTTTTCTCTCTATTATAAATTTTGCTATCTCTCTGCAAGGCTCTGCTGTTTTGCCGTATACAGATATAATCTCTAGTGCTTCTTCAATGAGGAGTTCCGCTTTAGCGTGGGATTGCTCCACTCCGTGAATAGCCGGATATGTAGCTTTTCCTCTGGCCTCGTCACTGCCGACATCTTTTCCCAGCTCCTGTGTTGTTGAGGTTATATCCAATATATCGTCTACTATTTGAAATGCAAGCCCTATACGCATTCCATATTCTCTCATCCGTTTTTTATCCTCGTCTGAGCCATAGCCGAGTATCGCACCCAGCTCGCAGCAGTAGGCGATAAGTTTTGATGTTTTATTAGTATGTATGAAGTCTACAACAGAAGAGTTGAAAACCCCGTCTTCCGATTCCATGTCAGCAAACTGTCCGCCGACCATACCGTTTTCGCCAGTGGCTACTGCCAGTTTGAACGCCGCTTCCAGCATCAGAGATGCCTCCACGTCAGGGTTTATATCTTTGTTACACATTACTTCAAACGACTTTGTAAGCAGTCCGTCTCCAGCCAGAATAGCTGTGGCCTCTCCGTACATCTTATGATTTGTTGGTTTGCCGCGCCTCATGTCGTCATCATCCATAGCGGGCAGATCGTCATGTATAAGAGAGTAAGTGTGGAGCATCTCCACCGCTGAGGCAAATGGAGTAACCTTGTCAAAATAGCCCTCGAATATCCCATATGAAGAATACACCAGAGCAGGTCTGAGTCTTTTACCGCCTGCAAAAAGCGAGTAACGCATCGCGCTTATCAGGCCTTTTAAGTGTTCATCATCACAAGTAATATATGTTTCAAAAAACTCTTCGACCTTTCCACCCCAGAATTTGAGGTAATTGGCCATGTTAAATTCAGACATCAAGCTGCTCCGTCTCTATCTCTTCACCTTCGGCGGATAAAACTTTATTAACCTTGTCTTCTATTTCATCCAGCATTTTACGGCAGTCTTTGCCGAGTTTCATACCGTTTTGAAAAAGTTTAAGTGTCTCTTCGATATCCATTTCGCCACTTTCTAGCTTCTCTACAATCTCTTCAAGATTTTTCAGTTTCTTTTCAAAATTTCCATCACTCATTGCAGTCCTCCGCACTAAGAGACATCTTCATGTTTTGCTCTGAGCTGCCCGCAGGCTCCTTCAATATCGCTGCCCAGAGACTTCCTTATAAATACTCCGACATTGTTACTTATCAGATATTCCTGAAATTTTAAAGTCTCTTTTTCGGATGGTGACGAGAAGCCGGCTTCAGCACCTGAATTATAAGTTATCAGGTTCACTTTAACCTTATCCAGCCCTTTCAGCATTTTAACCAGTTTCTTTGCATCCTCTATTGAGTCATTAAACCCTTTCAAAAGAACGTATTCTATTGTTATGCTTTTTCTTTTTGTTAGCGGCAGCTTTTTAAGAACATCCATAAGAGAGCTCAGAGGATATTTGTTTGCAACAGGCATTATCTCTTTGCGTATCTCATCGTCAGGAGAATTCACTGATACCGCCAAATTAACAGGGGTATCCATTTCAAACAGTTCCGTGATTTTGTCAGTAAGACCGCATGTGGAGAGTGTTATTTTCCTGTGGGAGAAACCATAACCATTGTCGTCCAGCAATATAGTGAGTGCAGATTTAACATTATCAAGATTATCGAGAGGTTCACCCATACCCATAAACACAAGATTATTAAGCTTTTTCTCTGAATCAGCCAAATACTCGTTCAGCCTTTTCACCTGCTTTACAATTTCGCCAGTTGTAAGATTTCTTTTGAGCCCAAGCTTTGCAGTGGCACAGAAAGTGCAGCCCATCAGGCAGCCTACCTGAGAGGAGATACATGCTGTAAATCTTTTGCCGTCATTCAGAATAACAGCTTCTATAAGCTCACCATCAAAAAGCCTGAAAAGAAATTTTACTGAACCGTCCTTTGCAGACTTACGTATATCACTAACGTCAAGAGATGTGAACACACCCACCTCAGACAGTTTTTTTCTGTCTGCAACTGATATGTCCGTCATGTCTGATATCTCTTCACAATTTTTATGATGTATCCACTTGTATATCTGCATAGCACGAAATTTTGGCATACCTAGCCCTATAACGAGTTCCTGCAGATATTTTAGACTGAGAGAATCAAGATGGGTCTTCTCCGGCAAAATTTCACCTTTACACAAGGTAACGCATAGCCTCTTCATTACTTGAATAAATATTGAAGAGTTTGTTCAGGTTCGTACTGGTAAATATCTTCATTATCTCACTGTTTACATTAGTGAGGAAAAAAGCTTTTTCATTCTCTTTCATCATTTTAAGAATCTGAATGAGTTCACGGAGACCGCTGCTGTTCAGATAGCTCACTTTAGAAAAATTAACAATAAAAGCGTCAACTTCATTTATAGAATTACTGGCATACTTTTTCAGCTCTTCACCGTTATATGAATCAAGCTCGTTAATAGGGTAAAGGGTGTCAAATTTTTTGCCGCCCAACTCTGTCTTTTCACTATTGAAAGCCATTCTAAACTCCTAGCCGAGTAGTTTTCTTAGCTCGACCTGTCTTTTAAAAACATACTTTATAATTTTATCTCTATCACCCTGTGTGACTGAGTAAAATTCGCTGCCCACTTCTATGTTTTCTTCATTTTTTCTGATGCGCTTTGCCTCTAATTTCACAGAATCCAGTCTGTCTATGGCTCCGAGAAAAAAAAGTTCGAAAATATCATTGCGCTCTATTGGAGCATTACACAAAACTCTGCACCCGCCCCCCGAAAGATCAAGCATTTTTGCTTCGTACATCTTTTGTTTAATAATGTCCCCTTCGTTTATGTCTACCAGCAGCTTAACAGGAAAACTGGCATCCACACGAAAAAAAGCTCTCAGCTCTTCTCTGAAAAGAGCATCCGGCTTAGGCACTTTCAACATAGGGCGAGGATCCATGAATCTATCTTCAACAATAGATTTAAAGCTGAGTCTACCTCTGTCCATTACATAGGATATGTGAAGCTTTGTCTTTGGCTTAAGAGGTATTGTAACACCACGTTCTGAATGCATAGATATGTGAAGCAAGTCACCATCTATGTCTTCCACACGGGAATCATAAATTCCTGCATAATCGCCAACTTTCACTTCTAGCAACAACTTCTGGTTGACTGATAAAAACTTATCAACGTTTTCTATTTTTTCCAAAGAAAAAACTCCTTTTATCAGTTACCGGGCTTTAAATAATTGTAAAACTAACTCTTACTAATAATATATCTTATTTTATGTTTCTGCTACCAGGTTTTACAACTTCCAGCCCTTTTTTGCAAAGAGGACAGTCACCTGGCTCATATACAGATACGTCAATCTGTAAAAGAGGATAAAAAGGTACATCAAACTGAGCCACGCCGTTGCTTCTGTCTACAAGACATGTTATTGCAACAACATCTCCGCCCGCAGCGATAACAGCATCCATGCACTCTTTGGTTGACTTGCCGGTTGTAACCACATCTTCAGCTATAACCACTTTTTCGCCGGGTTCCAGAGCAAATCCTCTCTTGAATGTCATAACCTCATTTACCCTTTCGGTGAAGATTGCCCTTTTCTTTAGCAATCTTCCAAATTCATATCCAAACCTTATACCACCAACAGCTGGTGAAACTACAGTAGTAAAGGGTACATCATACATTTGATCTGCTAGTTCAGATACTACCTTTTCTGCTATGTGAGGGTACTGCATAATAAGCGCAGACTGTAAGAATCTGTCTGAGTGGAGACCTGAGGAGAGCAGAAAGTGCCCCTCTAAAAGTGCATCATGCTTCTTGTAAATATCAAGTATCTTATCCTGAATTAACACATTTCCTCCTGTATCTCCATTGCAGCTTTTTTTGGATCCGGTGCCTTAGTAATAGGCCTTCCTACAACAATGAAGTCTGTTCCCATATCTTTTGCGTCTTTTGGTGTAACCACCCTCTTCTGGTCATCCACAGATGCCGAAGCGGGTCTTATCCCAGGTGTAACGGTAATAAAGTCATAACCAAGAGCAGATTTTATTGCAGGTGTCTCCTGTGCTGAGGATACAACACCGTCCAGACCGCTAGCTTTAGCCAAACCCGCCAAATGCAGCACATAGTCTCTGCTGGTTGCAAAGCCGAGCTTCATAATGTTCAAATAGGCCTCATCAAGACTTGTCAGGAGCGTCACCCCTATCAGCAATGGTCTTGGAACACCTGTTTTGTCACAGTATTCATCTATTTTTTCCACCGTGGTCTTCATCATCTCAGGACCGCCCTGAGTGTGCATATTTACCATATCTGTTTCATATTTAAGAGATGTGAGTACTGCTTTTGTCACAGTGTTAGGTATATCGTGAAATTTTAGATCGAGAAATATTTTTTTGTTTTCATTTTTCAGAAATTCAATAACTTTTTGACCGTCCGCCACAAAAAGTTCCAGCCCAACCTTATACCATGTAACGGCATCGCCTGCGCTTTTTACAATCTTTTTTGCCGCATCGACATTGTCAAAATCCAGTGCAACTATAATTTCTGGTTTCATAGCTTTTCTCCCCGAAAGACTTTAGCAGATTTTCCACTTTTTTCAAGAAACCATTTGTAAATAATACTGGTTCAAAAAATCTATTTTTAAACTTTTTTATGGAAAAAAACTCCTCTATGTCTGTAATTATACTATTTAATCATTATTTCTACAACTTTTTATATATACCTATCATGCAAAAAGAAATATGACTCACTAATTCAAGCTAAAAGAGCAAATGCTCAGCTATATTTGCAACATAAACGCATCCTTGTTAACATTATGTAATATCTATTGGGGGCTTTTATGAAAACTAAATCAGCGTTTAGGCTAATAATACTTTTTATTGTAAATATTTTGCTGATCTCCTGCGGCGGTTCCTCTAGCGGAGGTTCCTCAAGCGGCGACAGCACGGAAAGAATTGTCAGCGCAGAGTTCACTGACTCTACTCTCTATTCATCAAGAACCGCAGAGCTAAACTATGAAGTGGAAGCAGATTTATCTGTAGAGGAATGGACTGTAAGCTTCTATCTGGAGAATGCTGATGATCCTTCAGAGCTTTACTATCTGGAAACTGAATATCATGAACACCTAAGTTCTGAACATATTACATCAGCAAACTTTGATGTGAAGATTTCAAAAGATATCCCTACTGGAGACTACTACCTCAAAGGGCATATAGAAGAGATGCCTGACGATACCGCAGACTTCATCAGCGCAACACCTTACCGCGTGGATAACTCTCTAAATGATGTCAGTAATGTAAAGATAACCCATATCGAGCTAGTAGAGGACACAATAGTTGTAGATTTAAGCGACGATAAAGATATAAGCGATCTTCATGCTGAGCTTGATGTTGACCATATTGATGAAATCAGACAGGGGATGATCCCTGCCCACGATATCAATGCAAATGCGACTGTGGAGATAGAAGGTCCCCTTCCGGAAGGAGACATAGAGCTCTCTTTTGAGTTAAGTATAGATGACGGTACAACATGGATGCCTGTTGATGTTTGGAACAACTCCGAGCAGGCATATTCTGACCATATAGACATAACATTTCCTGGATATGACGAAGGGGCATACTCTCAGCATGTAGTTATCCTTGCTAATATATCTGCAGCTCAGTATCAGGAAATATATGATGAATACACTGGTAATCTTAATGATTTTGCTGATTCTCTTGAGTATGCTACTCACTTTCTGGCAAGAAAAAAGATCACTATTGCAGGGGTTCCGGAAGATGATGATGATAGCTATCACTTTAACCTGAGCCTTTACCCTATGACACCAGATGCCGTAGATGAATCAGGTGATGTAGCAGATGCAACTGCCGAAAGCAGATATCGTTTCCCTAACGGGTCATATGCTACTGCGGTAGAGTATGAGTACGAATCAAAAAGCTTTGATATCGGTAATGATAATATAAAAATCAAACCAAGCGTATATGCTACATATAAATACATAAACAAGGGTCAAACAGGAGGAGGCTTCAATACTCAGTCTTATAGCTCAGGTGCTGAGTACTCCACAGGGTTTTATGGTCATATAGTGGTTTTTGGAAAAAGTATAGAGCTCACATCTGCTCATATCACTGTTTCAACTGCATATGACCCAACCTTTTCAGGGGTTAGTACGGATATAGAGTTTTTTGATGCAGACCTCTACAGCTTCAATGAGTACTGGAGAACATACCACGCAATTTCTTTCAGCAAAAGTTGGAACAAGTCAAAAGAGATTGCCAGTAAAACATATTATGCAGGTGTCGTTCCAATTAGAATACACGCAACGGCAGATGGCAAAATTGAATCCAATGTAACTTTATCATACAGTTCTACTTCAGCAGGAGTAACAAACAGCAAATTACCAAATACCCAGTTTGATATTGTGGTTTCAGGCGGTCCTAGCATCGGTATAGGCGAGTTCGGTGTAACCAGCGATTTTTTGATTTTCGACAATACACTCACAGCCACAGCCACACTGGATGTAGAATATGCCAATGAGCTTATATCAGGTGGCGGATACAATGTCGGAGTCTCCGACCATCTTAAGGCTATATCCGGCAAGCTCGGTCTTTTTGCTCGTTGGGGGAAACATGGCAAAACATGGTGGATATATAATACACCCACACTTCTGGATCACACCTATACTCTTTTTTCAGATCACGGAAGTCTATAGTGCCAACTAAAAAGACCACGTTAATTATAATGACAGCAGCAGGTATTCTCTTAGCAGCATACCTGCTGCTTTATACAAAAGAACCCAAAGGCTTCGTCTTTCATAAGGGTGATAGAACTTCTTATAGCTACGAAATGCATTCCGTGATCCGCTACGGGAATGAAGATTCTTTTAAAAACCTTGATACAGAGATATCAGGAGTGCTCAGCACGAAAGTGCTCGACACATCAGAAGATGTCACTCTGGCGATATCTTTCTCTCCGGAAAAAATCAAGTATGATATTAATCCTGAAATAGAAAAATATTTGTCTCTTCCTTTCTCTGTGAAGATGGAAAAATATGGCAAGATTATCAGTTTTAATACGCCCGAAGGGCTGGATGAGGAAACAGCTTATCTGCTAAAGGCGCTCATTCACCCGCTTGAAACAATCTTAAGCACCGCAGGCATGAAAGAGTACTCAAGAAAAAGCAGTGACAATCTCGGTCCATTCACCGCTCACTACGAAATAAAAGGTCAAAATATCACAAAATCAAAAGTAAAATATATAGACTTAGAATCTGACAATATTGACACTCCCACAGTAAAAATTATTCAGTCAAGGCACAATGCTGTGAAAGACACATCCGGATGGCTTAATGAGCTAAAAGGCTCTGAACACCTGATAATCGACGATAAGCCTTTTTACATGACAGAGGTAAAAACAGATATTAATCTTCAGAAACTGAGTGGTGCTGTGGCAAAGTCTCCTGCATGGGACATTGAAAAGGTATCAGATATTTCGATTATCCCTTTGCCTGCAAAAAAACCGGAAAAAATAATCAGAATAAGCGCAAAAGAAGAAACTGAGCCAAAACACTCAACTTCTGAAAGAACTAACAGCAAAGAGCTTTCTGATTATCTCTTAAACAGTAAAAAGTTATATATAAGCACCCTAACGGAATATCTTTCAGCAAATGAAAATCAGCTTGATGAAGTTATGGATATTATTAATAACCCTAATGTTCCTGCTAATACTGTCTCGATACTTTTGTCCAGTCTCGGAACTCTTGGTACTGAAAAAGCTCAGAGACTACTGCTTAGTGTCGCAGAAAATGATGGTCTCGATGATAATGTAAGATTTCAGGCTGTTATGGCATTCAGTCAGCTTAATATGCCTCCAACAGATTCTGTTTTGGAATTTCTGCTTAGCGGAACTGATAAATTCGGACAGGTAGGTATTCAGAGAGATATAGGAAGCACTTCCATCTTGGCAGCAGGTGTTATTATCGAAAATATATCAGCAGATTATCCGCAGGAAGCAGAAGAGATAAACGAAAAACTAATAAGACTCCTCGAACAGTACTCAGATGAATACGTTAGAGGGGTATTGATACTCTCACTGGGTAATACTAAAAACGTAGAAAATGCCTCAGCCATTGCTTCTAATTTCTCCAGTGAAAAATTTACTGTAAGAATTGCAACAGCAGATGCACTTGAAAAAATCCCAGGTGACACAGCTAAAACAGCACTTGCTGAACAACTGGCTAAAGAGAACATCCCCAACGTAAGCATTTCTATATTAAAAAGCCTGAACAAAAATGAATTGGGACAAAATGAGCTTCAAGCAGTTGCAAACCAGCTGCTCTCTTCAGGGCTGCCTTCAGTCAGACATTCAGCTATCCTTCTTCTCTCTGATCATAAAGAAACTGCACCTGAGCTTGTGGAAACTACTTTTAAAAAGGCTCTGAGAAGCGAAACCTCCCGAGAAAACGCAAAGCTAATGATTAAAGGATATGCAAAATAATACATTCTTTTCTGCTGTTCACATCATAAAAAAATTATTGTAGTATTAGGTTATGAGTAACGAAAGATATCATATAACAATCATTTCCGTGGGGCCAGGAGCTAAAGACCTGATAACCCTGCGAGGTCAGAAGGCCATAGACGAGCAGGACGTTATAATAGGCTTCCGTGAAGCACTTGAAACTTTCGCCCCAGATAAAAAGACCATAAGCCCAGACAGAATGAGAACGGGCACCATAGAATACATTGAGCAAAATCCAGACAAAAAAATAGGCGTGCTTGTTTCCGGTGATGCAGGTTTTTTCTCTCTGGCAAAATTCATCATTCAGCGTTTCGGACGAGACAATGTTGATGTTGTGCCTGGTGTAAGCAGTGTATCGGCAGGATTCGCAAAGATAAAGAACTCATGGCAGGACTTCGGTTTCCGCTCAGTTAAACAGGAAGAGAATGATCTTTCTGACATTACCAGAGACACAATACTGCTTTGCGACCGCAAAAACACACCAGAGCAGATACTGAAGGATAACCCTGATCTGAAAAACAGTTTCGACATAACTGTTATGAAAGACATCAGCCTTGAGACCGAACAGATTTTTTATGATCCAGACGAATCATTCAACAGTTCAAGGGTTCTGATAGTTCTGGAGCAGAAAAAAATCTGAAGGCACAGGATGTGCCTCACGGAGCGTTACAGCGGAGTGGAAGCGACACAGGTACTTGTTCATGTGGGGCTTTTACATAAAATTCTCAGGACGAGGATTTTATGCTGGTTATTAGTTTTTTATGATCCAGACGAATCATTCAACAGTTCAAGGGTTCTGATAGTTCTGGAGAGTAAAGATAAAAAATAGCTTTATTAACTAACTTGCCTGCTAATTTATTTTCTTGAGCAGCTTAGTTATTGTCCCTTCAGAATTAAGAGGTTTGCACATTTTTTCTATGATATCAGAAAGTAGAACCTCTGCAGGCTCTGCGTCCTCACCTTTATTCATCCGTGAACGTTTCTGCATCTCCGCTGACCAGACCACTTCCCCTGATTCTATCCTAAGAAGTTTAGCTATAAGGTGAGCCTCGGACTGGACAATAAGCCCGTTACGCTCTTCCTGACGAAAAGATACAAGATTTCCGGTGAGAATACTGTCTGCGCCCATAGCAGAAAGGCGCTGGAGTGTAGCATCGTTTAATATACCGGAGAGCGATGATTTCTGCTGAAAACCAACTTCGTACATAATCTTCTTTATATCGTTTCTATCCATCAGTGAAAATATCTCACTTCCAACCAGCTCTGCAGTGAATTTATCAGCAATAATTGCCGAGTCATAATTCAGTCTGTTGTTTTTTTCAAAATCAACAATAGCAACACTGTTTATGCGTGCAGGGTCAAAAGCTTTTGACATATTTGTTTTGTTTATTCCCACAGAGGTTTTTGCGCCTCCGCAGCTTATAAGAAATGTAGTAAGAATAAAGAGCATAATGTACTTTTTCATCATATCCTCCGGTATACACTTATTTTATTGAAGGATATTTAAGCGGTCAACTCTTTTGACTGTGTTCAGCTTATTTCGTCGATATTTTTTGTAAGTTTGATAAGTTTTTTCTTCAGAAGTTCTTTGCGGTGAGAGATATTGTCCGTATCTGCACTGTCGGCTTCCAAAAGTTTTAAGCGGTCGCAGATCTCTTTTATTTTTTCAGCAGCCATCTTGTACTGACGTTCTTTTCTATCTGTAGTGGTCAAATCAACATGGTTGATGTTGTTATCATTGGCAGTTCTGACAATGTCCCTTTCCAGAGAGAAGAAGAATTCGCTCATCCGGTAAAAGGTACTCAGTCTGTTCATTAGAGTTATCTTGTCTTCCATAAGAAGACCCGTTTTGTTCCCCGGAATACTCACAAGCACGCTCCAAAGACATAATAATTATGCGCAAAGGTCTTGACCAAATGAGGTTCTCCCTTTGTTTCAGTCACATATTGTACGATTAATATAGCTTCAGGCAGTTTGTTACTATCCCGGTTAGCCGAGCAAAAATCGGCGTATAATATCAATCGTCTTTTTTGCGTCGAATTAAAGCTTTATTTTAATATTGTGAAAATTTCTGATTGCGTTGGTTGGGCAAACTTCTTCACAAGTACCGCAGTTGGTGCATCCTGAAGGATCTATAACCGCTAAAAAATTATCCACATCTATAACCCCGACTGGGCATTTCTTCTCGCACATTTTACACCCGATGCAACCAACTTTACATGCTTTCTTCACATCCGGTCCTTTATCTTTCGACATACAGGATACTATGAAAGGTTTATCTTCATCAATGAGTTTTATAAGCTTTCTGGGGCATGCTGTTACACATTTTCCGCATGATGTGCATTTGTCTGGTCTAATACGCGGAATATTATCATCACCCATATACATGGCATCAAAGGCGCAGGATTTAATGCAGCTCCCTTCACCAACACAGCTGTATGTACATACCTTTAAACCTCCGGCCAGCAGAGTTACGCTGTTGCAGTCTTTTGGGCCGTAGTAGTCGTATTTAACTATGCCGTTCTCGTTGCCGCCATTGCAGCAGACTCTGGCAACTTTTTTAACACCAGTGCTCACTTCCATCCCCATAAAGGATGCTATTTGGTTGGTAAGCTCACTGCCTCCTACAGGGCAGGCATCCGGTGACGCTTTCCCTTTCACTATGGCTTCTGCAAGTGCCATACATCCGGGATATCCGCATCCACCGCAATTTGCTGCCGGGAGCATCTCATTTATCTTTTCAATGCGCTCATCCTTGTCCACTTTGAACTTCTTTGAGGCATACATAAGTCCAAGTCCAGCGGTAAAACCTGTTGCCGCCAGTGTCACTATTGCTGCTATCATGATTAAATCACCTTTTCATTTTCAGAAATTATAATTTCTGACTCAATCGCTATTCTATAAGTTCAGGCAAATGCTTATGAGCTTTGGCCAACACTTAGTCAGGCCTGTTTGCTCTGTATTTCGAAGCTAGGATCCGATGGAAACACCAATCGTGTCCTTTTATATTTTTTTCAGCTGATTATACCAGTCCGCTAAAGCCCATAAAGGCCAGTGCAAGTATTCCTGCTGTAATAAACGCTATCGGCATCCCACGGAAATAATAAGGGATGTCTGAAAGATCAATTCGCTCTCTTATACCTGCAAAAAGCACCAGAGCCAGTCCGAAACCAAGTGCAGAACCCATTGTGAAAACAAGCATTTCCACAAAACCGAATCCTGACTGAATATTTATAATTGCTGCACCCAAAATTGCGCAGTTTGTCGTTATAAGAGGTAAAAATATACCAAGCGACTGGTAAAGGTCTGGAGAGGTCTTCTCTATAACCATCTCCACAAACTGAACCAGAGACGCAATAACCAGAATGAACACAATAGTCTGTAAAAACTGAAGTCCGAATTTATCGAGCACAGCATACTGAACTATCCAGGTAATGATGCCCGCCACCGCCATTACAAATGTAACAGCAAGGCTCATACCTATGGCTGTATCTACTTTTTTAGATACTCCAAAAAATGGACAGATACCCAGAAAACGTGCAAGCACTAGGTTGTTAACAAAAACCGCACCTACGAATATAAGAAAGAGTTCCATTATACACCCCCTCTTTTAACACGTTTGCGTTCATCTAGATATTTATATCCCACCATAAGAAAGCCCAGAGCAATGAATGCTCCCGGAGGGAGGATCATAACTATAGACGGTTTGAATCCTGACCCAAAAAGGTCAAAACCCATCACGGAGCCGTTACCCAGCACCTCTCTCACAGCGCCAAGTACAAACAGCGCCAGCGTAAAGCCGAATCCAGTACCAAATGCATCTGTCAGAGATTCTAAAAGCCCGTTTTTTGAAGCAAAGCTCTCCGCACGTCCGAGAACAACACAGTTCACAACAATAAGCGGTATAAAAAGCCCCAGAACTTTATGAAGATCATGCACATAGGCATTCATAACCAGATCAACCACCGTCACAAAACTGGCTATAATAACAATATAAGACGGTATCCTGACCTTTGTAGGGATGAGGTTGTTTACCAATGACACAACTGTGTTGGAACCGATAAGAACCGCTGTTGTGGCAAGCCCCATAGCTATACCGTTTATGGCGGATGTTGTTACAGCTAGCGCCGGACAAAGTCCGAGCACCTGCTTCATTACAGGGTTGTTTTCAAAAATCCCGCTAGTGAAGGTTTTAAGTTTCATTTCTCACCTCCCACTGTAAAACGGCTGAGAATATCAAGCCCCGTGTTAACAGCCTCACAGACTGCTCGGGGGGATATTGTAGCACCGCTGAATTCATCTATTATTCCGTTGTCTTTTTTAACGGCTATATTATCGCTTTTATCAAGTCCCACAAAAGTGTCTCTCCACTCTTTGAACTCAATTTTGTTACCAAGTCCCGGTGTCTCAGCATGTTTAAGGATTTGGATGCCGAGGATATCACCTTTGGTATCCACTCCCACCAGAACTGCTATATCGCCTGAGTAGCCCTTCGGTGAAACGGCACGAACAGCATATCCGAAGACCTCGCCGCCTTTTTTACCAATGTAAACCTTGTACCCTTTCATCTCTTTGAACTCAGTGTCAGGGGCGTTTTCAAACCCCGGAAGCACAACTTTTAGTCCTTTCAGAAAGTCCTGTCTGTATGCTTCTGCTATCTGATCCTTAGTTCCTGCGTAAACAAATGCAAGAATAAGAGCTGATATTGTTGTTATTATGGTTAGCACCAGCACCATTTTGAATGGGGAGTCTTTCATTTCGCTTCCTCCCCGAAGCTCTTCGGCCTCATATAATTATCAAGAATAGGCACAAATGCGTTAATTATCAGTATCGCAAAAGCAACACCTTCCGGATAACTTCCGAAAAGTCTTATAACCACTGTGATAAGCCCGCATCCAATACCGAAAATAAGCTGTGCCCTTTTCACCATAGGTGATGTCACATAGTCGGTGGCCATAAAGAACGCACCAAGCATAACTCCGCCTGAAATAATATGCATCAATGGGTTTATTGTCTGGTCAGGGTAAACAAGCCAATATAGTCCTGTCAGGACAAACACAGTACCTATGAAACTCACAGGAATGTGCCAGGTTATTATCCGCTGCTGAAGCAGAAAAGCACCGCCAAGCAGAACAAGCAGGGCAGAATCACCACCCATGCAACCACTCACACTGCCTATTAGCTTGTCAGTCATAGGCGCAATATTTTCCATAACCACGTGCCCTTTGGCAAGCAGGTCAGTCTTCATTGCTCCTAAAGGAGTCGCAGTACTTACAGCGTCAAAAGTTAACCCGTTCATAACTGTTTGGGGTTTTATCCAGGCTGTCATCTCCGCAGGCCATGCTATCAACAGAAACACCCTTGCCACAAGCGCAGGGTTGAAAGGATTCTGTCCGAGACCTCCGTAAGCTGATTTGCTAACGGTAATAGCGATAAAAGCTCCTATCAGCATTATCCACCAAGGTGCGCCTGCAGGCATGTTCATAGCGAGCAAAATACCAGTAAGCAAAGCCGAGTTGTCCTTTATTTGTGTCTTACGTCCTGATATTTTGTCAAAACCGTACTCTAGTGCCACACAGAAAATCACTGTAAGCAGATATCCTTTTATGGCGTAATGTCCATAAAAATATACAGATGACAAAATCGAAGGTAAAAGAGCCAGAACAACAAGCATCATCACCTTGTTGGTGGTCATAGTGTCACGGTCATGAGGAGAGAAGGTCACTAATAGTTTATCAGTCATTTTTATTATCCTCTCTCTCTTTCAGAATGCGCGCAACCTGCCTCTTGGAGGTTTTGAAACCGCCAACAAGTGTCCTT
Organism: Denitrovibrio sp.; assembly: GCA_002869145.1. Lineage (GTDB taxonomy): Bacteria > Chrysiogenota > Deferribacteres > Deferribacterales > Geovibrionaceae > Denitrovibrio. The sequence continues at coordinate 102,475 of PKTM01000019.1, read as the reverse complement.
CTGGAAGGGCAGACATAGCTGCAGCATCCACACTCTATACAATTCATCACGTGCCAGTCAGCCAGTGATTCGTAAAGTTCTTTAACAACAAATCTGTCCATAGCAGAAGGGATAAGCTCCATAGGGCAGGCATCAATACATCTTCCGCACCGCATGCAATTATATTGGGTAAGATCAGGCAAGTCTGATTCGCTATAAACAAGAATACCAGAGGTTCCTTTCATTACCGGAGTATCCAGAGACGTAACAGCAAGCCCCATCATAGGTCCGCCCATTACTATCTTTTTCGGCTCGCCTACAAAGCCGCCGCAGTATTCTATTAGTTTTGATATTGGTGTGCCTATCTTCACCATTAGGTTCTTAGGCTCTTTTACAGCGCCGGTAACAGTAACCATCCGCTCGTAAAGTGGTTTTTTCAGTTCAACAGCATCATATATGCAGGCGCAGGTTCCTACGTTATGAACGATAGCGCCCACTTCCATAGGCAGTTTCCCTTCAGGCACTACCCTGTTCAGGCAGGCTTTAATAAGCTGCTTCTCGCCGCCCTGAGGATACTTTACTTCAAGCTCTATAACCTCAAAACCGTACTCTTTCTCAAATTTGCGGAATGCTTCTATGGCATCAGGTTTATTTTTCTCAATACCGATTGCTAAAATTTTAAGCCCTAATTTTTCTTTGATAATAACTGCGCCTTTCACAATATCCTCAGTCCTCTCAACCATCATTCTGTGGTCGCATGTGAGGTAAGGTTCGCACTCGGCTCCGTTTATCAAAAGAGCATCAACATCTTTCGGCGGGGATAGTTTAACATGTGAGGGGAATGTAGCGCAGCCCATACCAGCAAGACCCGCAGCCAGAACTGTCTTCTGGAAAGAGTCGCCTGAATCGATAGGCACATAGTCCTCGGTGAGTTCCTCCACTTCAATGGAGACACCGGGAACACGCCCTCCGATGGGGTGCTCAACAGTTCCAACCGACACAACCTTCCCTGTGACAGAGCTGTGTATAGTTGTACTGATAAATCCTGCTGCTTCACCGATAAGTTCACCGGTCTTTACCTGCTGATTTTTCTTAACCAGTATCTTAGCGGGCGCACCAATATGCTGTGCAAGAGGAATATGCACAACTTCGCCCACCTCTACAGGTAGATTTTCTGTGTTTTTTGACTGTGTTGCGGATTTGTTATACTTAGGGTGTATTCCGCCTTTAAATCCAAAATATGGCATATTAGAAGGTTCCCTTCTCGTATTTTATTAACTTGATTCTCTTTTCGTAAAACATCTCGTCAGCCAGCGGATCATCATAGTAATTTTCATAAATCACTTTTTTAATACCGGCATTACAAATCATCTTCGCACAAATGGAACAAGGCTTTGTGTTACAATAAAGCATTGATTCAGCTATGCTTATGCCGTGATAGGCCGCCTGAACTATTGCGTTTTGTTCTGCGTGGAGTCCACGGCATATCTCGTGACGCTGTCCGGAAGGAATATTCATCTGCTCACGCAGACAACCCGTTTCCGAACAGTGCCTTATACCGCTGGGGACACCGTTGTATCCAGTCGCCAATATATGGCGTTTCTTTACAATTATAGCTCCAACCTGTCTTCTCAGGCAGGTGGATCGTTTTTTGACCACATTGGTCATTTCAATAAAATAGTCATCCCATTCAGGTCTCATAAGCATCTCCTTATGATAAAAATCCTGCGGACTTCGTCATTGCGAGGAGGTGAAACCATCTTTGCACCAGTTTACTGTGCGAAACAGCCTAACTGTGAGTAATCTTTTGTCTTCAGTGCCTTAACGACTGCTTCACTGCGTTCGCAGCAACTTAAAAAGTTCTAATATAGTTTACCTTTATAAAGCGGAAAATTCCCGCAGAGCTCTTCTATTTTTGCCTTTGCATCAGCAATAACTGATTCATTAGACATATTATCAAGAACATCAGCCATACAGTTTGCAATAACTGCCATCTCAGGCTCTTTCATGCCTCTGGATGTAACTGCTGGTGCACCCACACGGATACCGCTTGTAACAAAAGGGCTTCTTGTTTCAAAAGGGATAGTGTTTTTATTTACAGTTATATTCGCCTTGCCAAGTGCTGCTTCAGCATCCTTCCCTGTTATGTCCTGTGAAGTCAAGTCAACAAGCATCAGGTGGTTATCAGTGCCTCCTGAAACTATTCTGTATCCTCTCTCCATAAGAGCTGCCGCAAGTGCTTTTGCATTAAGAGTCACCTGCTTTTGATACTCTTTGAACTCTGGCGCAAGCGCCTCTTTGAATGCTACAGCTTTTGCAGCAATAACATGCATCAGAGGTCCGCCCTGAGAACCGGGGAAAACTCTTGAATTTATCTTCTTTGCGATATCCTCATCGTTAGTAAGGATTAAACCGCCGCGAGGTCCTCTGAGAGTTTTATGTGTGGTTGATGTGGTTATGTGTGCATGTTCAATGGGGCTTGGGTGAAGCCCGGCAGCTACAAGTCCTGCAAAATGTGCCATGTCGACAACCAGGAATGCTCCCACCATATCTGCTATCTCTCTGAAGCGTTTGAAATCTATTATTCTAGGGTAAGCGGAAGCACCGGCAATGATCATCTTAGGCTTGTGCTCTTTGGCGAGCACTTCAAGCTGCTCGTAATCAATCTGCTCGTCTTCTTTTGAAACCCCGTAGGAAACGACATTATAAAGTTTACCGGAAAAGTTCACCGGGCTGCCGTGTGTAAGGTGCCCGCCGTGGGAAAGATCCATACCGAGGATAGTGTCGCCCGGCTGGATCAGTGCGAAATAAGCAGCCATATTTGCCTGGCTTCCTGAGTGCGCCTGAACGTTTGCGTACTTTACATTAAAAAGCTCTTTAACTCTTTCTATAGCAAGCTTCTCGGCTATGTCAACAAACTCGCAACCGCCGTAATATCTCTTGTCAGGGTATCCTTCGGCGTATTTGTTTGTCAGCACAGACCCCTGAGCCTCCATAACATTAGGTGAGACAAAGTTCTCGCTGGCTATAAGCTCAACGTGAGTCTCCTGCCTTTCTACCTCTTTCATCATGGCATCATAGATTTCAGGATCAAATCCTTTAGTCAGTTCATAAAGCCCCATAACATTCACTTCCTCTATTACTTCCAGCTTTCAGCTGCAATTTTATCTATCTTGTCGACTCTTCTCTTGTGTCTTCCACCTTCAAACTCTGTTTCAAGGAAAATATCAACCATATCCACAGCTCTATCGATAGTTGTTATCCTGCCGCCAAGAGCAAGAACGTTTGCATCGTTGTGCAGTCTGCACATTTTTGCTGTGTAAGCATCAAAGCAAGCCGCAGCTCTGATTCCTTTAAATTTGTTTGCTGTGATGGATATGCCTATGCCTGAACCGCACAGAGTGATGGCACAGTCAGCTTCACCGTTCAATACTGCCTTAGCAGCCATTGCAGCATATTCAGGATAGTCTACTGACTCAATGGAATCAGTTCCCAAATCTACTGGTTCATAATTTTTTGATTTAAGGTACTCAATAAGCTCCTGTTTGAGCTGGTAGCCACCATGATCTGATGATAATGCAACTTTTTTCACGAAAACCTCAACGCATGTTCTAAAACTAGAAATACTGCTTTTATTATATATAACAGTGACTTAAACTAGCTGTTACAAAAAATAAACCTGACAATAAATTGTCTTATTAAATTTTGTCCGAATACTAGCATAACTGTTCTAAAATTCAACTACTTTATAAAAAGATTATCAGGCTTTGCTTTTACGCAAGCCTGTAAGTGTCTGCTGAAAAAGCTATTCGTTTCTGGGAATAGCAAGCATTCTTTCGATACAGGTCACAGCTTTTTTAGTCACTTCAGCATCAACGGTTATGACATTTTCCATGTTGCTCAAACAGTCATAAACATTTTTCAGGCTGGTCTTCTTCATATTTTTACATATGAACTCGTCATATGCAAAGATAAACTCTTTGTCAGGGTTTTCTTTACGCAAACGGTAACCGACACCCTTTTCTGTTCCTATGATAAACTGCTTACTGTCGCTGTTTTTGCAATATGTATAAAGCCCGGATGTAGAACAGACATGGTCGGCCATATCCACTACAGCAGGGGGGCACTCCGGGTGAGCTACAAATTCTGCGTTTGGATATTTAGCCATTATCTCTTCAACCTGTTTTGGTGTGAGCCTGTTGTGTATAGGGCAGAAGCCAGGATATAGAATTATCTCTTTATCTGTAAATCTCTGAACATAATGTCCTAGGTTTTTGTCAGGCACAAAGATTATCTGATCACTATCAACGCTTTTAATAACGTTTATAGCGTTGCCGGAAGTGCAGCAAAGGTCACTTTCGCTCTTTACCTCTGCACTGGAATTCACATAACACACAGTTGTTGCATCTGGGTAGTCTTTCTTGAACTCTCTCAGTTTTTCACCGGTGATCATATCCGCCATTGGACAGCCGGCATCAAGGTTCGGCAGAAGCACAGTTTTGTCAGGAGCAAGCATATGCGCAGTCTCTGCCATGAAATGTACACCGCAGAAAACTATCACGCTCTTGTCTGTTTTCGAAGCCTCTATGGATAAACCAAGGGAATCACCAACGATGTCAGCTATCTCCTGAATTTCATCTATCTGATAATTATGGGCAAGAATTATTGCGTCTTTCTCTTTGGCCAGTTTTTTAATTTCAGACCTATAGTCCATTTTAATCTCCCGATGTTATTGATAACCTTTCGTACTCAACGATCTCATGGTTATCGTTATAATCGAAAAACAGGGCATTAAACAACATTTTGCCCCTCTTTTCAACCTCAAACTTCCTAGGCACTCCTTTTAGAAAGCGCTCTATAGGAGCTTCCTTCTCCATTCCTATCACAGAATTAAGGGCTCCGCACATACCAGCATCAGTCTGAAAAAGTGTTCCCTTAGGAAGCACTCTCTCGTCAGCAGTCTGAACATGAGTGTGTGTGCCTACTACAGCTCCAGCTTTCCCATCGGCATAAAATGCAAATGCAGCTTTTTCGCTGGTAGCTTCGCCGTGAAAATCCACCATGACAAACCCTTCAGTCTGTTCTCTCAAAGAATCGAATTTGCGAAAAGGGCAGTCAGACAGCCCCATATAAACTCTTCCTATAAGATTGATCATGGTAAACTTCTGTTCATTCTTACTGATTGTAATAACACCTTTCCCAGGAACGCCTTCAGGAAGGTTTCCGGGGCGTATGAGCTTGTCCATCTTATGTATGGACATCTCCGTCTCTCTATTATCCCATATGTGATTTCCGGTGGTCATAATATCTATGTCGAGTTTGAGCAGTTCTTCATAGACAGCATATGTAATCCCGAAACCGCCGGATGCATTTTCTGCATTGGCAATGATAACGTCTGGTCTGTATTTCCGGCGGACTTCCGGCAGGAAAGACGTTACCGCCTTCCTGCCAGTCCTGCCTATTATGTCTCCGATGTGGAGTATTCTCACTTTGCGTAACCGACCGCTCTTGCTTCACGGATGACAGTCACTTTGATCTGCCCCGGATATGTAAGTTCGTCTTCGATCTGTTTCGAAATATCTTTGGAGAGTGTGATAAGTCTCTCATCATTAACCCTTTCCGGCTCAACAATAATCCTTACCTCACGCCCTGCCTGAATAGCATAAGACTTCTGTACGCCGTCAAATCCAGAAGCTATTGTCTCAAGGTTTTCAAGACGCTTAATATAGCTTTCAAGCACTTCACGTCTAGCACCAGGGCGTGATGCAGATATTGCATCCGCTGCCTGTACAAGTACAGCCTCAATACACTTTAACTCCTCCTCACCGTGGTGGGAGGCAATTGCGTTAAGAACTCTCCAGTCTTCCTTATGCTTCTTAGCCACCTCAACACCTATCTCGGTGTGAGATCCTTCTGCTTCGTAATCTATCGCTTTACCAATATCGTGAAGCAGTCCGGCACGTTTAGCTATCTTTTCGTTCATGCCGAGCTCAGCAGCCATAAGCCCTGTAATCTTGGCAACTTCTATAGCGTGACCGAGAACATTCTGACCATAGGAAGTTCTGTATTTCAGCCTTCCCAGCAATCTTGTTATCTCTTTGCTCACATTGTGCAGGCCAAGGTTAAAGAGGGCTTCCTCACCAACCTCAAGCACATGTTTTTCAAGTTCCTCTTTCGCTTTCAGATAAACTTCCTCGATCCTTGCAGGGTGAATACGCCCGTCAGACACCAGTCTTTCCAGTGTCATTTTGGCAATCTCTCTGCGGAACGGATCATAAGAAGAGAGGATAACCGCTTCCGGTGTATCATCCACAATGATGTCCACACCTGTAACACTTTCAAATGTACGGATGTTTCTCCCCTCACGGCCTATGATACGTCCTTTCATCTCATCACTTGGAAGTCCTACAACTGTCACAGTGATCTCAGAGATATATTCCGGTGCGCAGCGCTGGATAGCAGTGGAGATTATGCTTCTAGCCTTTTTATCAGCCTCATTTTTTGTCTCCTCTTCCATCTCACGCAGAGTTCTGCCCGCTTCAAGCTTAGCATCGTCAACCATCTGCTCAATAAGCATCTGCTTGGCCTCTTCGCTTGTCATGTTGGCAATCTTTTCAGTCTCCTGAATGATATTCTGCTTAAGCTCGTTTACACGTTCTCTTGTAGCTTCAATATCTTTAAGTCTTCTTTCGATTTCAGCATCTTTTTGTACAAATGCTTCTTCTTTTTTCTCGATAGAATCCAGCTTCTTATCCAGTGATTCCTCTTTCTGGATAATGCGCTTCTCTTTGGATTTGAGGTCATTTCTTTTTTCACGGACCTCTTTTTCAATTTCCTGTTTTCCTTTTAATAGAATCTCTTTCGCCTCAAGCTTTGACTCTTTTAAAACTTCGTCAGATTCTCTTTTCGCTTTGCTGATAATGTCTTCAGCGGTTTTGTTCAGTTTCTGGTTTTCGGCGTCGTTGCGTTTCTTTTGGAAAATCATCCCAACGAATGCGCCAATAACAGCCCCGGCTACCACTAGTAGATAGAAAGTGACTTCCATTAGCTGTTCCTCCTGTATATATAATTCTCGGTTACAAGCACGTCCATAGGTATGTCATGAGGTTCGTAGTCAAATTCGTCAAATAACTGACACTCAAAAGCAAAACCTACTGACAATCCAAAACGTGCCGCCCTGAGGAGCCTGTCATAATATCCCTTGCCGTATCCGATGCGGTGCAGTCTTTTATCGAAAGCAACCCCAGGCACAACAGCAATGTCTATATGTTTAATATCAGCACATTCCACAGGCTCCAGAATCCCGAATGCGCCGCTTGAAAGACAGTCCCATCCTTTAAAAACACCTATATCAAGGCTATCGCCATTTACAATAGGCAGGAAGACGATCTTCTTCATTCCGTATAAAATTTCTATGAGCTGGTGCGTGTGCACCTCGTTCATCGTGCTGTGGTAAAGCAGATAGCTCTCAGAACCGCTGTACTCTGCCAGAAACCTTTCGGTTATCAAGGCAGACCATTCACTTATCTGAGCAGCTGCAATCTGATTCCTTTTTACAAGGGCATCCTTTCTTGCCTGAACTTTTTCCATAGGCTTTCTTTTCGCCCCACAGCTTTTTCAGCCTTTCGGCTATCTTAGTCTCAAATCCGGCAGTCGATGGATCATAAAAAACCTCGTTCACACCGGAATATTCCTGAGTCACAAATCCACCGTAGTCAAATGGATATTTGTATCCTTCCCCTTCTGTACGAAGCGGATAAGGCACCGACGGCGTATTATCTTCAAGATAATGTTTCACTGCCCACATGGAACTATAGCTCCTGTTGCTTTTGGGACAGGAGGCAAGATAAGTTATCACCTGAGCCAGAATTATATCCCCCTCCGGTCTCCCCACTGCCTGAAAAGCAGCGTACGCATTTTGCGCAAAAACCAGTGCATCGGGATATGCATTGCCTATGTCCTCAGAGGCGGATATCAGAAGTCTTCTGAAAATCCCCTCAGCTTCCATGCCGCATTCAAGCAGCCGGAAACCCCAGACAAGAGCCGCATCAGGGTCTGTTCCTCTGATGCTTTTGATCATGGCAGACAGCATATCGTAGTGTTCATCCAGTCCGTATCTGCTGTCTGTTGTGTGCTCCAAAGCTTTATCAATACCAAGATGAAGCACATCATTTTTAAAAGTTCCGTTCACCGCAGAAAGTTCCAGCACAGAGAGAAATCTCCGTGCATCACCGTCTGAGGCTTTTACCAACCTGTCAAATACCGCATCGTCACAAAGCACGTCTTCTGCTTTGTAGCGGTTTTTGAAATATTGTTTAACCCTTCCGTATAGCTCTGATAAATCAGTCTTTTCGAGCCGCTCCAGACGAAACACAAAGCTTCGTGAGCGCAAGGGGTGTATTAAGTTGTGATGGGGGTTTTCTGTTGAAGCTCCAATAAGCTTAGCGAGGCCGGAATCTATCATATTCAGCAGTAAAACCTGCTGTGTTCGGTTAAACCTGTGGATTTCGTCCACAAAAACCAGAACTGTTTTTCCGGCGTGACTTGCGGACTCCATTATCTGCTTCAAATCGGCAGAACCTGCTGTAGAGGCATGCAGGCTGAAAAACGGCATACATAGAACTTTGCCTATAATCTCGGCTATGGTTGTCTTCCCGGTTCCCGGTGGTCCCACCAGTATCACAGAATCAAAACCACCATCCAATGCCATCTTTCTAAAAACCGAATCTCTGCCAAGCAGATGCTTCTGTCCGGCTATATCGTCAAAGGCACTCGGCCTAAGCTCTTCCAGAATCTTCATTATATATATAAACCCCGTCACGGGTGCATTACACTATATTAAATATAGCATAATTTAAAACCCCCGCAAGCGCCGTTGATGCAGTCCAATTGTAGCCCTTAGTTAAAGGGCGGAGGAATCACGGTCGCTTTAGGCTTCCTACTCAAGGCAGGTTTGCACACCACGCCAGAATCATCCCCCGGTCTTGGAGTGTTGGCTCCAATTTTCCTACATCCTCACGTACGCCGCAGGGGTAACTTTATGCTGTCTTATTTATAATCTCATCCAGCTTAATTGTCACTACGTCTTTCTCTTCTTGCAGTTGCATATTTTCAGCTGCAAAACTAAAGGCGGCCATGACAGCCAGTTTCTGTGTATCCGGAGCTTTCAAGTTTTGCTCAATCTCAGATAACCTTTCATTGAGCTTCTCTACCACTCTGTTTACATACTCTAAATCTTTATCGGTCTTAATAAAGTAGTGCATACCCTTTATTCTGACCTTATATTCATTGACAGGCACTAAAAGCACCCCGCTTTATTAAAGCCTTCCGAGTAGGTTTTCAACCTTATCCCGGACAGCCTCTTTTTGTTCGCTGAGTCTCCTGTTTTCTTCTCTCAGGGTTTTGTTCTCCTGAGAAAGACGTAAATTTTCATCCTGCTCCTCGTTTAACCGAACAAGCAGTTCGTCCAGCTTACCACTTAATATATCCAGTTTTTCAAGAAGTTCCATGACAATTCTTCTACTATAATAATTAACATAAGTCAATGACATAGAATTAGCAGTTTATATGTACACTTATTCATTCATTATACATTTTAACTGGAAAAACAAGGGTTTCAGTGTTATTATATTGTTATGAGAAATATTGCTTTTTTAGTAATTATAATAATTACTGTGGCAATTGCCGTATCCTGCAACATTCAAGAAATTACCGGCAAAAAGGAGACAGAGAAAACTGCCGGAGAAAAACAGGTGACTGGCAGTATCGAAACACCAAAAGTATTCACTAGGGTCATAGAAAGAGACAGTGAAGATATACTTAACAGGATTAACAGTTTAGAGGAATCTATCGATCAAAAACTCAGCAGCTTAAACTTAAATGTAGACAACTCAGAAGTTATAAAACAAATAGAAGATCTGAAACAAGCACAGGCGATAACTTCTGCTGAGCTTGTACAGGCTTCAAAATCCAGCAAAGATTCGCTCAAAATGCGCTTTAATCAGCTCTATGCAGCAATGCTGGCTGTTACGATAGCTATTTTAGCCATACTTTTGCTAGTTTACAGGTACCTTAAGAAATTTATAGCTGAAAGCATGCTCATCTCCTCACATAAAATATCACCAGAACCCGCTCCTGTGGTAAGCGGTGGTACAAATGGAGAGGAAAGTCCAATAATTACAGCTATTAACGAAACTGTTAAAGGCCTTGAAGCAAAAATTGCTGATGCAAAATTTCTTTTTGATCCAGAGAAATCAGTCAGACTTGACAGCGCACAGAAAGCTCTTGCATCATCCCTCAGCTCAGAAATTGCTTTTCTTAAAAAGGCAGGCTATGAAATAACTTCAAAACACAGCTTTATAACTGCCGTTGAAAAAGTAAATGACAAGAATTACTCAGAAGCTTCTCAGATACTTGAGGATATCAAAGCTTCCGAGGATAAATATGCTCCTGCTTATTTTCTCGCAGGATACATAGCTTATGTCACCCGAAAATATGATATAGCTGCTGCTAACCTGAAAACTGCATGTGAGCTGGATCCGAAAAATGCAGCATACCTCATAAGCTACGGCAATGCTTGTTTGAAAGAGAAAAAATTCACTGAGGCGGCGGATGCTCTGAAAAATGCCGTTGAACTTAAACCTGACGATGCTTCCACATGGAACAACCTTGCTCATGCTTACATTTTAAGTGATAAGATAGACGAGGCTGTAGAGGCTTTTAGTAAAGCGACTGATTTAAAACCTGAGTTCCATGAGGCACTTCATAATCTTGGTCTGGCCCTTGGCAAACTCAAAAAGTACACAGAAGCTCTAGATGCATTTGAAAAGGCGATCACTGCTAAAGAGGACAAGCACGAGTCAATGTATAATGCAGCCTGTGTTTATGCCCTGCTTGGTAAGCGTGAAGGCGCACTCAGCAACCTTAAAAAGGCTATAGCATTAGACCCTGCATATGCTGCTAAGGCTAAAAAAGATAAAGATTTCTCAAGTTTCAAAGCTGACGAAGAATTCAAAGAAATAACAAAGTAATATTTATATTCTCCTCTTCCCCCTTTTCATCAAGGGGGAGTGAGGGGGATTTACGGCAGAATAGTATATAACCTCTCAACAACCCCATCAATATTTGTCATAACCTCGGTGTTATTAAAACGTAAAACCTCTAATCCTACATTTTTAAGATAAAAACTTCTTTTATTGTCTGCGATTTCCATCTCAGGTGTAAAGTGCCCACCGCCATCAATCTCAACTACCAGCTTTGCAGATGGACAGTAAAAATCAACAATATATCCACCAATAGGTTTCTGCCTGTAAAACTGATACCCTTTAATCTGCTTACGTCTCACTTTAGACCAGAATAGCTTTTCAGCATCAGTGGGATTCTTTCTATTTTGTCTGGCTAAGTGTTTATTCTCACCATTGTATTCAAGCAAATTTATTATCCTTTTTTAAGAAAATCCTCTTTACCTCCCCTTCCTTTAATAAAGGAGGGAACATTCACTTTCCCCTTTATAAAAGGGGGATTGAGGGGGATTTAACACTCTTGCCTCTTATAAGAAAATCCTCCCTAGCCCTCCTTTGACAAAGGAGGAAACATTCACCTCCCCCTTTAGCGAAGGGGGAATGAGGGGGATTTAATATGCTTACATCTTATAAGAAAATCCTCCCTAACCCTCCTTTGACAAAGGAGGGAACATTCACTTCCCCCTTTCATAAAGGGGGAGTGAGGCAAAAATCAGCTTATAAGGTTAGTGTCTTTTAAATAGTTCCAAAAGCCGCTTTGATGCCACCCCCGGCGGAGTAATACCTTTAACAACTGCTTCCTGTATCTGCGGAAGCTTCGACTGTACGTTTTTATTGCTCATAAAAAGTTCTTTAAGATCGTTCATAACTATTGTCCAGAGCCAGTCAACAGCCTGACGTTTTCGTTTGTCTTCAAACTCGCCGCTTTCTGTAAGCTTCTCTTTATAGTCACAAACCATATCCCAAATATCTGATATTCCTTCATTGTAAAGCGCAGAACAAAGCTGAACGGGTACTATCCAGTTCTTTGATTTCGGTCTGAGAATATGCAGAGCATTGACATACTGACCTCTGGCGAGCTCTGCCTTCTGTCTGTTCTCGCCTTCTGCTTTGTTTATAACTATAGCATCAGCTATCTCCATAACACCTTTTTTGATGCCCTGAAGTTCATCGCCTGCACCCGCAAGCTGCAAAAGCATGAAAAAATCGACCATAGAGGCAACCGTTATCTCTGATTGTCCGACACCTACTGTCTCCACTAGGATAACATCAAAACCAGCAGCTTCGCATATCAGCATTGTCTCACGGGTCTTTTTTGCCACTCCGCCCAAAGTACTGCCGGCAGGTGACGGTCTGATAAAAGCATTCTCGTCTCTGGAAAGGTCCTCCATGCGGGTTTTGTCCCCCAGGATAGAGCCCCCTGTAAGCTGGCTGGAAGGGTCAACGGCCAAAACAGCCACCTTATGCCCTTTCGCAGTAAGCAGCTGACCAAAAGCTTCGATGAATGTGCTTTTGCCCACACCCGGCACACCGGAAATACCTACTCTCACAGATTTGCCGGTATGAGGCAAAAGAGCCTCCAGAAGTTCTGATGCTTTTTCGTAGTGCTCAGGGTTTGAGCTTTCTATAAGTGTTATGGCTCTGGAGAGAGGCCTCAGCTTCCCATCCAGAATGCCTTCAGTTAATTTAGCTATATCCATAGTTAGTTATATAATATTTGGAGTTATTTGAAAACAAGAAACCCATACCAACCCCCCCTTAGTCAGGGAGGGTCAGAAGGGTTGAAATTTATTTATTTTTTTTGATTGCCTCAAGAGTCTGCTTAGCAGATTCTACGATAGTTGTTCCAGGCCCGAAGATACAAGCTGCGCCAGCAGCGTATAAAGAATCGTAGTCCTGTCTTGGGATAACCCCACCGCAAACAACCACGATATCTTCAGCATCAAGCTTTTTCAACTCTGCAATAAGCTGAGGCACGAGAGTTTTGTGTCCTGCTGCAAGTGATGAAACGCCAACAACATGCACGTCATTCTCCACAGCCATTTTTGCTGCCTCTTCAGGTGTCTGGAAGAGCGGACCAACGTCAACGTCAAAGCCTGCATCTGCAAATGCGGATGAAACAACCTTTGAGCCTCTGTCGTGACCATCCTGACCCATTTTTGCAACGAGGATCCTAGGTCTGCGTCCCTCTTTCTTTTCAAATTCGGCGATGTCAGCTTTTATAGCGTTAAATTCTTTGTCATCTTCAAACATAGAACCGTAAGCTCCTGAAACTAGTTTTATCTCTGCCTTGTGACGTCCGAAAACCTTTTCCATAGCGTCAGAGATTTCCCCAACGGAGGCTCTCAGTCTGGCTGCATTAACGCAAAGACCAAGCAGGTTTTCCTTGTCATTTTCGCAAGCTTTTGTGATAGCGTCAAGGGCTGCCTGACAAGCAGCTTCGTCACGTCCGGCTCTCATCTTCTCAAGACGGTTAATCTGTGACTGACGTACTTTTGTATTGTCGATGTCAAGGGACTCAAAAGGATCTTCTTTTTGAAGTTTATACTTGTTTACACCAACAATAACGTCTTTTCCGCTGTCTATGGCAGCCTGTTTCTTTGCGGCACTCTCTTCGATTTTGAGCTTAGGCAGACCTGATTCGATAGCCTTTGTCATACCGCCAAGTTTCTGTATTTCAGCAATCTCTTTTCTGGCGTGATCGATAAGTGACTGAGTAAGAGACTCTACATAATATGAGCCGCCCATAGGGTCAACAACATTTGTAATACCTGTCTCTTCCTGAATAACAAGCTGAGTGTTTCGCGCTATCCTTGCAGAGTGGTCAGTAGGGAGAGCTATAGCCTCGTCCAGAGCATTAGTGTGCAGTGACTGTGTCCCGCCGAGAACGGCAGCCATAGCCTCTACAGTAGTTCTGATAACGTTATTGTAAGGATCCTGCTCTGTGAGTGACCATCCAGAAGTCTGGCAATGTGTACGAAGTGCCAATGACATTGGATTTTTTGGTTTGAACTCCTGCATAAGCTCCGCCCAGAGGAATCTTGCAGCTCTCAGCTTCGCTATCTCCATAAAGAAGTTCATCCCGATAGCAAAGAAAAATGACAAACGAGGTGCAAACGCATCAACGTCCTGACCTGCTTCCACAGCAGATTTTACATACTCAAGTCCATCAGCCAGTGTGAAGGCAAGCTCAAGAACATTGTTCGCTCCAGCCTCCTGAATGTGGTATCCGGAGATGGATATTGAGTTAAATTTTGGCATATTCTGACTGGTGTAGCCGATTATGTCGGATATTATTCTCATAGAAGGAGATGGTGGATAGATATAAGTGTTTCTAACCATAAACTCTTTCAATATGTCATTTTGAATTGTACCGGCCAGTTTTTCCTGGGGCACACCCTGCTCTTCCGCAGCTACTATATACATAGCGAGGATAGGGAGAACAGCACCGTTCATTGTCATAGAAACAGAAACGTCTCCAAGGGGTATATCGCCAAATAGTATCTTCATATCCTCTACGGAATCGATAGCAACGCCAGCTTTACCAACATCGCCCACAACCCTAGTGTGATCGGAATCGTATCCTCTATGTGTGGCAAGGTCAAAGGCTACAGAAAGCCCCTGCTGACCTGCCGCCAGATTTCTTTTATAAAATGCGTTAGATTCCTCAGCAGTGGAGAAACCTGCATACTGTCTTACTGTCCAGGGTCTACCAGCATACATGCTGGCACGTGGGCCTCTCATGTATGGTGCAAAGCCCGGCAGAGTATTTACACTTTCCAGTTTTTCAAGGTCTTCCAGAGTGTAAAGCGGTTTAACATCAATACCTTCAGCTGTTTTCCACTGAAGTTTATCAATATTATCCTGCTTTATCTCTTTAGCAGCTTTCTGCTCCCAGTCCTTGATGGTCTTCTTTTCAAATTCGGCCATCTTGCTTCACCTCACTTTATTTCACTCTGCATTTTTTAAGAGCAGAGTCCACACACGGGTACTAAACGTGTGCAGAAGAAAAAAAGAGGGGAACAATGTTCCCCTCAGTAGTCTACATATAGGGGTTGATTACTCAACCACTGCGAGCCTGTCGCCTGTAGCTACGGTTTGGTCTAGCTCTATAAATAGATCTTCGACTATACCGTCTTTAGGAGCTTTGATCTCGTTCTCCATCTTCATGGCTACGAGTATCATAAGCGGCTCGCCCGCTTTAACTTCCTGACCTTTCTCAACGAGTATTTTCCAGATATAACCAGGCATTTGAGCCTCGATTACCTGACGGCCTTCAAGACCTGCTGAGTGTCTCATCTTCATAAGACGCTTCATCTCGTCAAGCACCTCAATAGAGAATGAGTCTCCGTTGTCCATCAGCACATCGAAAATATCGCCATTTTCATCTATCTCCATAGAGAGAGATTTTCCGTTTACTATTATTGAGTAAACATTGTTGCCAGCCATAGCAAAATCTACGACATACTCTCTTCCGTCTATGTTCATTTTGAAGCAGCTGCCAGTCTCCTGTGTGAGATTGACAAGATACTCCTGCTCACCGCCATCGACAGTTGCATAGTACATTCTTTTAGTTATCATATCTCACCCCCTAACCCAGTTTGCTTCCGAAGCTTGTAAGTCTTCCGAACTTCTTCCATGTGGACTCGCCTACATCGCGTCTTGTAACGCTTCTAGCGGCTGCCGCTTTTTCAGAAAGAAGCTGCTTTATTGCCGCTGCAAGGATAGGCATATCCACATCCTCGTTAAGCTTTCTCTGCATGTCTTCCATGTCAAATTTTGTATCGATGAAAGCTGTATCATAGTTTCCGGCCAAAAATGTCTCGTTTTCGAGCACTCTCTGGTGAAAAGGTATGGATGTTTTAATACCCATGATCCTGTATTCGGAAAGGATACGTTTCATACTTCTGATTGCGCCGTCTCTGGTTCGGCTCACACAGCACACCTTTGCTATCATCGGGTCATAGTAAAGAGGCACTTCGAATCCTGCGTATGCACCAGAATCCACTCTGACATTAGGTCCTTCCGGTGAATCATAAACAGTTATGAGACCTGGTGAAGGAGCAAAGTTGTTAGATGGGTCTTCCGCATAAACACGGCATTCGATAGCATGTCCGTCTTTTTTGATCTCATCCTGTTTGTATGAGAGCGGCTTTCCTTCTGCAACAAATATCATCTGGCGGACAATATCCACACCAGTGATAAGCTCTGTAACAGGGTGTTCAACCTGAAGACGTGTGTTCATCTCAAGGAAGTAGAAGTTCTGGTCAGCGCCAACGATAAACTCAAGAGTACCAGCACTTTCGTAACCAATAGCCTTAACAGCTTTAACAGCAACTTCGTACATTTTTGCTCTTGTGTCATCATTAATAAATGGTGACGGAGCTTCCTCGATAACCTTCTGATGGCGACGCTGGATAGAGCACTCACGCTCAAAAAGATGGAGTGCGTTTCCATGAGAATCGCCAAGAACCTGAACCTCTACGTGGTGAGGCTCTATGATGAATTTCTCAATATACATATCGCCGTTACCGAAAGCGTTTTGCGCCTCGGAACTAGCCATTCTGTATGAAGATTCAAACTCTGATTCGTCTTTTACAAGTCTCATACCTTTACCGCCGCCACCGTGGACAGCTTTAAGCATGATAGGGTAACCGACTTTTTTAGCTTCAGCTTTTGCTTTTTCGATATCTTTTATGATATCTGTACCCGGAACAATCGGTACACCAGCTTTCACCATTGCTTCACGTGCGCCGGTTTTAGAACCCATAAGGATGATATGCTCAGCCTTTGGTCCAATGAAAGTTATACCCATATCTTCGCATTTTTTCACAAAGCCGGCGTTTTCAGCATAAAAACCATATCCAGGATGGATAGCAGCGCCGAGCTCTTTTGCGAGAGCGAGTATTTTGTCCTCTTTAAGATAGCTTGTGTCGGAAGCATCATCTGTAACACAGTAAGCCTCGTCAGCATATCTTACGTGGGGAGCCAGTCTGTCCGCATGAGTATATATGGCAACTGTGCCAATGCCCATTTTACGGCAGGTTCTGAAAACCCTTATTGCAATTTCGCCTCTGTTGGCGACTAGTACTTTTTTAATATCAGCCATTTTGTCCCTCCATTAAAGCGGCAGGTTGTCGTGCTTTTTAGCCGGGTTTGTCTGCCTTTTGTTAGAAAGGAGTTCGAATGCCTGAATAACCTTAGCTCTAGCATCCTCAGGAAGGATAACCTCATCCACAAATCCAAGCTCTGCAGCTCTGTATGGGTTAGCGAAGTATTCGCGGTATTCATCTACCTTCTCTTTCTTTGCAGCTTCAGGATCATCAGCAGAGGCGATAGCCTTGCCGAAAAGAATCTGAGCAGCGCCGTCAGGACCCATAACAGCAATCTCTGCTGTTGGGAAAGCGTAGTTGATGTCACCACGAACATGCTTTGAACTGAGAACGTCATACGCTCCGCCATAAGCTTTACGTGTGATAACAGTAACTTTTGGAACTGTTGATTCGCAGTAAGCGTAAAGGAGTTTTGCTCCGTGACGAATAATACCG
Organism: Denitrovibrio sp.; assembly: GCA_002869145.1. GTDB lineage: Bacteria > Chrysiogenota > Deferribacteres > Deferribacterales > Geovibrionaceae > Denitrovibrio. Next base: position 84,927 of record PKTM01000019.1, on the reverse strand, counting down.
CCAAGCTCCTGTTTAACGCCAGGCATAAATCCCGGTACGTCTACAAGAGTAAGAAGCGGAATATTAAAAGCATCGCAGAACCTTACAAACCTTGCGCCCTTTATAGATGAATCTATGTCTAGAGCTCCCGCCATTATAGCAGGCTGGTTAGCAACTATACCTACTGAGCGGCCGTTAAGCCTTCCATAACCAACGATAATGTTCTTAGCATAGTGCTCCTGAACTTCGAAAAAGTTACCATCATCAACGATCTTCTCGATAACTTCTTTCATGTCGTATGGCTTGTTCGCATCAGCAGGAACCATAGTTCTGAGAGCATCTATAGTTCTGTTAGGATCATCCTTAGTAGGAACGATAGGAGCTTCTTCCATGTTGTTAGATGGAATGAAGCTTAAAAGCTCTCTGATGCGTAGGATTGCATCCTCATCATTTTCTGTTGCGAAGTGAGCAACACCAGATGTGGTGTTGTGTGTCATGGCTCCGCCGAGTTCCTCTTTTGTAACATTTTCAGATGTAACAGTCTTCACAACTTCCGGCCATGTAATAAACATGTAAGAAGTCTCTTTAACCATAAAAGTGAAGTCTGTAAGAGCAGGTGAATAAACCGCACCACCAGCGCATGGTCCCATGATAGCAGATATCTGAGGTATTACACCTGATGAAAGTGAGTTACGCAGGAAAATGTCCGCATAACCTGCAAGAGAGTGAACACCCTCCTGAATACGTGCACCACCGGAATCGTTCAGTCCGATAACCGGACAGCCGAGCTCCATTGCTTTGTCCATGATCTTTACAATTTTCTTAGCAAACTGCTCTGCAAGTGAGCCTCCGAAAACTGTGAAGTCCTGAGAAAAAACAAAAACTGTTCTGCCATTTACTTTACCGTAACCAGTTACAACACCGTCTCCGAGGAATTTGGTCTTATCCATACCGAAGTTGTGGCATCTGTGAACTGCGTACTTATCAAATTCTACAAATGTTCCTTTGTCGAGGAGCTTATCGATCCTCTCACGGGCTGTGAGCTTGCCCTGCTTGTGCTGTTTTTCAATACGAGCTTCACCACCGCCTAATTCAGCGGCAGCGTTCATCTCTTGAAGCTGCTTAATTTTTTCTTCCATTATATAAGGCCCCCTCTTAGTGCTTATAATGTTAAATAATAAAACATAATTTAGATTTATTGTCAATATACAAAAAGAGTAAGACGGACTCATACAGTAAATAAACAATGCCTTTATCTACAGTTACTTATACTTATAATAAAAATACGCAAAGTTGGTAATAAGTTAAATTGAGGATTTCTGGAACATTGACTGGCATTTACAGAGGAAGCAATTCAAAAAACCTTTTTAATTTGGAGACTGCTTTTTTAAAATCCCACTCCTGCTCATCACGTTTACCGCAGAAGTTTGAAACAGCCCTAATCTGAAAACACTTCACTGACAACATGTTACAAGCGTAAGCAAACGCCGCTCCCTCCATATTTTCCACTTGGGCTCCGGTCGATTTCTGGAACATTTCAGAGATGTGACCAACACCATCCAAAAAAGAAACTGTAGCAGAGTCCACAACAGTAAGATTTTCTAATGTACTGTACTCAGTATAACGTTTTTTTATAATCCCAAACCCTAATTCATTCAATGATGTAAATCCATCTCCAGTATATAATCCTTCATCGGCAAACCAGTCTCTGTGTATAGACACAACATCACCCACTGAAAGCCCGCTATTACTGTATGCACCGCAAACACCAGTAAGAATCGCTTCAGTGATATTGAAATCTTTAATAGCCATTATTGAATTAAATACTGACGGGATCTTTGACACCCCAATGACAAAAACGTGAACGCCTCTGAACTCGCCTTTGTGGAGATCATGCTTATATTTTTCGAACTTGCATCCGGGAAATATTTTTTTCCCTTCTGAAATTGACGGTACAAAAAGTGCCTTCATTAAAATTCCTCATAAAAATCCGGGTACTCATTCAGTATCCCTTTCACTTTCATGATATCACGTGTTTTTTGTATCTGCGCTAAAAGCTTTTCTCTGTCCTGTGACAGCCGTCCAGACAAAGGTACAAAATTAGACACATGATTAGAGCGAAATATTATATTGTGTCCCTGCACTTTCTGGATAATACCTTCGGTTTCGTCGAGAATATCGGACATGGCAGGCTTTTCAAGATCGTTGAAATAGTCTTTTTTTCGCCTGAGAAAAAGTGTTAAAAACGACATAAAATCAGGATTTACCTCACTGATCCATTTTGCAGAATCATCTATGTGCTCGTTTTTGAGCTTTTTTCCGCCTCCGCCAAGAATAACCATTACGGAAAACTGTATTCCAATCTCCCTTATCTGCTTAACCTTCGGCATAATTTTAAAGGCGTCCATCCCCTTATTCATAAGCTTCAGAACTTCCTTGTTGCCTGATTCCAATCCGAAATAAAGCAGTTTCAGGTTGAGACGGTATAGCTTCTCCCATTCGTTTATGCTCTTTTTCATTATAGCCTGCGGGCCGCAGTATGAGCTGTATCTTCTTATGTTTGGGAATTTACGATTCATATGCTCCAGTATCTCGACTAGTCCATCTGTGGGGTAAACAGCGGCATCGCCATCTGCCAGAAACACCTTGTGCACTTTATCTGCGTAGCTTTCCGGTATCTCATCCACTTCCTGCAAAACATCTTTTACAGGTTTAATACGAAAAGGCTTGTCGGTATACATACCGCAGAACGCACATTTATTATAGGAGCAGCCTTCTGTTATTTGAAAAATAAGAGATTGTGCCTCGCTGGGAGGCCGATATAAGGGTTCAGTATAATTAGGCATTTTTTTATCCACAACCAAATTACAGATAAGGTTTACGTAAAAAGCAAACTCTTATGATTAATGATTTAATTTTTTAAAATACGTTATTTAATATCTGCTCTGTAGCACCGTACTTGTTAAGTGTATAAAAATGAAGCCCGTCCACTCCTGATGCCCAGAGACCGCCGCACTGCTTAGAAGCGAACTCTATTCCTGTCTTGAACTGGTCTTCTGCGGACATATTTTCCATCTTTGCAAGCAGTGGCTTCGGGATGCTGGCACCGCACATTTGGGTGAATTTAACTGCCTGAGAGATATTGATAATAGGCATTATTCCTGCAATAACAGGCACATCTATCCCTGCAGCACGAACTTTATCCATGTAGTGATAATAATGAAAATTATCAAAAAAGAGCTGTGTTATGACGAAATCCGCACCCTCATCAATTTTACGCTTGAGGTTTTCAATGTCATCCGCCATAGATTTTGCCTCAGGATGCTTTTCCGGATAGCCTGCTACTCCTATGGAAAACTTTTCACCTGCCTTCAGTTTTATATATTTTACTAGGTCGCCTGCGAATCCAAAATCGCGGCATATGTTGCCTTCACTCATCTCTGCAGGCATGTCGCCCCGAAGAGCAAGGATATTATCCACCTTCAGCTCTGTGAGCTTTGCAATTATATCATCTATTGTATCAATACCTACACCAACACAGGTGAGGTGCATCATAACGCTGTAGTCGTAATCCTGTTTCATACATTTCGTCCACTCAAGTGTCTTGTCTGCTGTTGAGCCGCCTGCACCATATGTAACAGATACAAAATAAGGGTTGTATTTTCTAAGCTCTTTTATAGTATTAAAAAGCACATGCTCGCTCTCCTGTTTTTTCGGTGGAAAAAATTCAAATGAGACCGGTCTTTTTGATTTAAGTATTTCTGATATCTTCATTACGCGCTCCGATTAATTTCTAACATACTAATACACACAGTTTATTGACTGCAAGCTGTTTTTATGGGATTATCTCACCATGATAACATCCATATACAAAAAGGTACTTGCAGCTTTTGTCGCCTACCTTCTGATATTGAACATGCTGACATTCTTCACTTCACTCAGCCCAAAGGCTCTTGTGAACCCGTTCTTCATCAAAAACAGAACCATAAGTATGACCCATCTGGCTAAACACATTGTGCTGGTTGCAGGACTCGGGCTTGTGACCGCCAGTGAAGAAGAGATTAACGCACTTGTAAATAATGCTTCTGAAAAATACGATACAGACCCTAAGCTTATACATATAATGATAGAAGTAGAGTCAAAGGGGAGGCAGTTTGCCATCTCCAGAACAGGAGCCATGGGGCTTATGCAGGTTATGCCGAGCACATTTTATTACATATCATCAGGCGACCCTTTTCTTGCTGAGGATAATATCGAAGCAGGGGTTAAATATTTTTCCAGACAGCTTAAAAAGTTCGGAAGTGTAGAGCTTGCTCTAGCCGCTTATAATGCAGGCCCTCAAAGGGTGAAGGACGGCAAAGTCCCAGACTTCGGCGAAACAAAGCATTATATCAAGCGTATCTTAAGCGTTTACAACCAATAGTCTAATATCTGGTCAGCACACTCATTACAAAGTCTTTTTCTACCTTAAAAGGATTAAAAGTGCAGTTCGGTTTTGTAAGAGCATAGTCAACCATCTGCTCTATCTCTTCGTAAGAAAGAATATCTTTGAGAGAAACATCTTGATCCATTGCACTTTGCCAGCGTGAAATATCAAACTCATGTTTCATCATAAGAGCCTCAATAATCTGATATCTCTCCACACCTTTCTCCCTTAGCATCTCAAGGAAATACGGCAGAAGGATTGTGTTTGCTGTTCCGTGGTGTATCTTCTTTTCGTTGGTGAGCCAGTAACCGAGAGCATGTAAAAGCACGGTTCCGGTATGCAGAATTGTTATCCCCGCAAGAGATGACCCGTAGAGGAAATTGATAAGCGTTTCATCTTTTGTTGTGTCCGCACCTTGAGCAAATGTGGACATTATTATCTCCATAGAGGTTATGGCCATAGAATCGCTGAAAGGGTTCGCTATGGTTGATAAAAAGCCCTCCAGAGAGTGAGTAATAGCATCAAATGCTGTGGCATATATTATCTTTTTAGGCAGCTTGCGCAGGAACACGGGGTCTATGACTGCATATTTCGGAAAGGTGTTCTCTTTGGCAAAATTAACCTTGTCCACCTTTTCGGTATCGGTGATGATGGAGTAGTTATTCATCTCGCTCCCTGTTCCGCATGTGGTAGGCACAGCTATAAGCGGCAGGGGTTCGCTGCCGAGAGCAGGCTGTGACAAAAGCTCGTAAAAACCTTTATTATTTGTTGCAAAAGCAGCTATAGCTTTGGATGCATCAAGCGGACTGCCGCCGCCAAAACCTATCACTATCTCCGCTTTGTTCTCACGGGCAAATTTACCGCCTTTTATTATAGTGTTAATAGAGGGGTTCTCTTCGATCTCGCTGAAATAAAATATTCGTTTATCACCAAAATATTCATCCAGATATTTTCTGAATCCGGTGTGTTCTATGGATCTTCTTCCGGAAACAACACATATACGGCTATACGGAGCCAGAAGCTCTTTTAAATTATCTATGGCGTTAAAGCCAAAAAAGGCCTTTACAGGGCTGTGAAATGCAAATTGAGACATAGAATACTCCTTTGTTACGTCTTCTGTTTCCCACTCCGGCAAAGCCGCAAGCAGGAGTCTCAGATGCTAAGTGTAAAGAAATCTCTAGTCACTGTGACTTTTAAATTGTGCTAGCTGTAGCCTGAGATCCTCACGCCTGCTTTGCAGGCTCAGAATGACGAAACATATATAAAAAACAGGGGGCACATGCCCCCTTTATAATATATTTTAAATTTTCCGGTTAGCCTCTTGGAACTTTAGTCAGCCAGCCGAACTTATCTTCAGCATCTCCTGTCTGAATAGCGGTATATGCGTCATAAATTTTGCGGATATTCTCGCCAATAGTGCAGTCGCCGACTGTTATCACTTCGTTGTTTTCGAAAATATATTCGCACACCGGGGTTATAACTGCCGCAGTGCCGAACCCGCCTGCCTCTATAATGTCTCCGCTTTTCACCTGCTCAATAAAGTCATTGATCCTGATACGTTCCTGACGAACTTCATAGCCCAGTGACTTCGCAAGCTCCATAACAGATATAGATGTGATGGACTTCAGTATTGAGTCGGTAAACTCAGGGATAACAATAGTTTTATCTTTTGTTATATGGAAGTGGTTCATTGCCCCGACTTCCTCTATGTATGTGTTTGAAGAATCAAGATATAAAACCTGTTTCGCTCCGTATGTTTTTGACAATTTCGCTGCACGGAATGCCTGACCATAGTTCCCACAGCATTTTGCGCTCCCTGTTCCGCCTGAAACAGCTCTGTGAAATCTGTCTGTAATGAGTAGCCGGACTGTGTTTTTGAATCCGCCCGGATAGTAAGCACCTGATGGAGAAAGCATAATACAGTATGTATATGTTGCACTCGGTTCCATACCGAGAGCATCCTCAGTACCGAAAACAAAAGGTCTGATATAAAGTGATGATTCCGGTTGAGCGGGGCACCAGTCGCGCTCCACGTCCAAAAGCTTCAAAGTGGCTTCCATCTGTATATCCACCGGTATCTCAGGCATGCATAGTGTTGAAAGTGAATGGTTCATTCTTTTAGCATTCTCTTCAAAACGGAACGTATATATCTCGCCGTCTTCATGACGGAAAGCCTTCGCCCCTTCAAAAACTGACTTACCGTAATGAAGTGCCACCGCACCCGGCATAACCTCGACAGGACCATAAGGGACTATTCTAGCATCTTTCCAGACGCCCCCCTCGTAGTTCATTAAAAACATATGATCGCTTCTCAGTTTGCCAAATGAGAGAGATTCAGCATTTTTGATGGAATCAGAATTGCGCTCCCTCTCCGGTTTTAGTGTCATTTTTATTTCCATAACATCCTCACGCCCAAAAGTTGTTAAGCAAAAATTATATTTGAATCATTCAGTACAGTAAAGATTTTTTATAATATTTTTAGAAATACAGTACAACCTGACCATATATCCTTTTTGCAGGAGAAATAACTCCGCCACCTCTATTATCATAAAACCCGCCGAACTCACTCCCCAGATTGCCCTCTGGCAGGTCTATTCCCGCCAGTATGCGCATGTTCTCTCGTATGTCCCATTCCACTCTGGGCTGCAGCACATATGACGAATCTAAAATATTGTAAATAAAAGACATGTTGAGATTTATAAGCGGGTGTAATTCGTAAACAACCCCTGCTGATGCATAATATCTGTCACTGAGGTACATCTCACCTCGGGCTATCCTTTCAAAAAGCTCTCTATCTGCCAAAACATCATCTATGGAGCCTTTTCCAAGGCTGTTGTAATACAGCTCAAAATAACCATAAATATTTTTGCCCAGAAAAAGCCATGAATAGTCAATATTAGAAACTGCTGAAAAGCTGTCTTTGTGCTTTCCTTTGGAAGCAAGCGCATCTATACGCAAAGCCGCCTCACCTATAAAAACAGAAATACCCCCGCCTGCAAAAGGCTCTCCGTAGTGCCATCCAAAAAGCACCTCGGCATCTGTTTCGATGAATGTATTTCTAAGTTTTAACGCAGCGGAAGATTCCTCATATTCTAATTCACCGGAATCATCACCTCTTCTTGGCACAAGAACACCCTGAACATCGGCAAACATCTTCGAATATGTCTGTATGGCGATCATATCAGTGCCGTTCTTATAGTCTCTTATGGTATCCGTAGGAGAAAACGGGTTCATTATATCCAGCGGGTTGAATGCTTTTCCGCCACCCCATGTAAGCGCCTGCCTGCCTATTCGTATATTCATATCATCCAGCACATACTCCACATAAAGCCTGTCCAGCCTGTGATATGCCAGCTCGCCGTTATCATCTAAATATTCCTGAGTAAGCGAAAAGACCTGTGACCTGTCACTAGGCGAATCAGCATTTAACATATCTATATGCCCAGTTCGCCCATTTAAAGCATCTACTGCTGACAAGTATTCCCCTTTTGAAAAACTGTTCTCGTAGTGCACGTGCAGCGTTGTATTTTCCGCCACGGCAGAGTTTACAATGATGCGCCCCACTACACGCTCCTGTACCATCGCGCTTTCGTCACCGACAAGATCTATAATGCTGGATGCGCCGTAAGAATCTATTGTACTGAGAGATTTGAGAAGACCTTTTATAACAAAATCTTCGGCAAACACAGTAAAAGGCTTCAGCAAAAGCAGTATCAATAAAAAATTATTTAGTATTGTCGCTCTCAACATGACCATCCTTAAGTATTATCAAGCGCTTTGCAAAATCCATTACCATCTTATCATGGGTGGAAAAAATAAAAGTCACACCCTTATCGCTGTTCATCTTTCCCATAAGCTCAAGCAGGCTTTCACCTGTTTTAGAATCCAGATTTGCAGTAGGTTCATCAGCCAGAACAAGCGCCGGCTCGCCAACAATAGCTCTGGCTACAGCTACTCTCTGCTGCTGTCCGCCGGAGAGCTCTGCGGGACGTCTGTCAGCCATATCAGCAAGCCCCACATCATCAAGCATGTCCATTGCACGCTCCCTGTACTCGCTCTTCTTCATTCCCCGCAGCCTAAGGACATATTCCACATTTTCCACAGCCGACAGAACTGGTATAAGGTTATAAGCCTGAAAAACAAAGCCTATATCGTGCAAACGCAGCTATGCAAGCTCAGAACTGCTCATACCTGTAAGATCAAGCCCTTTAAGGCAGATGCTGCCGCTGTCAGCAGAATCTATCCCGCCAATCAGGTTCAAAAGAGTGGTTTTTCCGCTGCCGGAGGGCCCTGCTAAAGATGAAAACTCTCCTTCATTAAAAGTCAGACTGACCCCGTCAAGAGCCTTCACCTGAACCTTCCCTTTAGTATATATCTTTTTTATATTGCTGATTTCAATAAGAGACACATTTCACCTCACATATCCCGCATTGTCTGAACGGGGGTAAAACTGCACGCTTTATAAGCCGGATAAAGCGATATTATCAAGCCAAGTATAAGCACAGTAGCATCAGTCATAAGAATATCTCCAAATGTTAAAACAGGGTAAACCACCCTACTGACACCAAACATCTCCACACCTTTTGCAAACTGAGTAAGGTCAAGCCCTCCCGAAGAGAAATACCATACAAGCAAAAGCCCGGCAATATTTCCTGCGGCGAGCCCTAAAAGGATTATGAGAGATGTCTCGGCAACAACCATGCGGAAGATACCTGTCCACTTAACACCCAAAGCACGTATAAGACCAAATTCTCTTATGCGTTCATAAACAGCCATCAGGATAGTATTAACAATGCCAAAACCCATAGCTATAAAAACAACCAGATACCAGATGAGCATAAAACTGTCAAACAGGTCAAGGTATGAGGAGAGTGCAGGCATAACCTCACGCCAGCTCATCACAGAATACTTTTTATCCAAAACAGCTTTTAGTTCTTCTGAATAAGCGGAATAGATATCGGATTCGACATCATTTTCAGGCAGTATGATACTTATCTCTGTGGCATCGCCATGCACACTTAGCATTTTTTCTGATGAGTTATATGTCACAAAAACGTAACGCTTTTCAAGTTGCTCCTGCCCAGCATCATATATACCTGCTATACGATATGCTCTGGATACAGTCTCGCCTTCGGCACTCTGCATACTGATAATGACTTTTTTACCCTGCCCAAGCCCTATCTTCTCCGACAAAGCTCTACCTATAAGTATAGCATTGTCGTTTTTCAGACCACTCCCTTCAAGAGGCGCAGAGCCAATAAAAGAAGCGTCTTCTTCTTTGTTAATGTAAATACCGACCAGACTGACACCCTCGGTGTTTCTGGCAGTGTTCAAAACCGCATTAAGCCTTATCCGCTTTACAACTTTCGCTTCTGGAAGCTCGTTTTTCACCCTTTCAGCAATGCTTTCGGCATCCTTTATCCTGTTTTCTACAACAGGGTCAGAAACAAAATCAGCATCACGAATAAGTATGTGTCCTGTGAAATTATTTATACTGTTTTCAACCATGCTGTACACCATCCCCCTGGAGATAGCAGACAAGAACACCATACTGGCAACACCTATGAAAACCGCTGAAATAATAACTAGTGTTCGTCTCTTGCTGCGCCATATATTGCGCCACGCCATAGTCAAATCACACCCCCTTCAGTGCATCAGCGGGCTTTAAGCGGATGATTCGAAAAGCAGGCAAAACTGCAGAAAACAGTGTTACTCCAGCAACAAGCGCAGGTCCAAGCAGCAGTGATAAAGCAGACAGTTTTGGATAAAGCGCACCGGAAAGCCCATACTGCTCCATAAGCTCCATACCCTGTATCTGTATACCTGCATCAGAGAAATATAGAGTTACCGCTGCACCAGCAAATACTCCTGCGGCCAGCCCTAGAAGTGTTATGAAAACTGATTCTGTGATAATGATATATATAAGCCTTTTTGCAGAGGTACCAAGCGACATAAGAACGCCGAACTCCTTAGTACGTTCAAAGACTGTCATAAAAAATGTGTTTATAATGCTGAAAGCAACCACAATAACAAGCACGGCATACATAATAAATCCGCTTACCATGTCCAGTTCTATGCTCTGCTTGAGCCCCGGGGTAAGCTCATGCCAGGTGTATATCTTTACATCTTTAAAGTTTACCGCCATGTCGTTTTCAATCGGCTCAATGCTTTTTGTGCTGTTTGCCATAACAACTATCCTGTGCACAGCGCCCCGCATGTAAAATGCCTCGCCAAAAGAATCAATGTCCATCATCATGACATTCCGGTCATATTCCTCGTAGCCTGTTTTGAAAATACCAGACACAGTGAGTACCAATGCTGCCACAGACCCGTCACGAGCTTGTCCAATGACTGTTATCTCACTGCCTGTTTCAAGCTTCAGTTTTTCTGCCAGAAGATATCCGACCACTGCTTTGCCATCTGAAAGATATGTGCCTTTTATAATTCGCTCATCTATCTCGGAGACGCGCTTTTCACCTTCAGCATCCACACCTATAAGCATAACTCCTGCTGTCATTTCACCTGATTCGGCTATCACAAAGGCCTCGCTTCTGCGTGTAAAGCTTTTTACGTTTTGGTTTTTCCTGAGGGCTTCTGTGTATTTTTCAGGATTTTCCACAACAAGCCTCACCTTTTCTTTTTTGTGATAGCCGTCAGCCATTATCTGAAGGTGTCCTGATGAAAGTTTTACGGAAGAGTTTATCATCTGGTCGTAGGTTCCAAACTGAAACGAGAGCATAAAAACAAGAAGAGCCGCCGCAAAAGCTATAGTCAATATGGTCAGCAGCGACCTGCGGGGATTACGCCAGACATTGCGCCAGGATATCAATACGTCAGTCATGACTACCTCTGGTTTTTCATATAGGTAGTGGTGAAAATCCTGTCAGAAAGCTCTATGCCGAACTGAAGCTCTTCGTAAACTATTTCAGTAAACCTATCGTGTTCTTCAAGGTTTATCATAGTCCATCTGGAAGGAAAAAGCTTTCCGCCCATCTTTTTTATCCCGCTTGTCACAAGCTCCTTAACAGGTACACCTTCCTGATCTAAAAAACGCTGGGCAAGTAGAATACCGTCTTCACGTATCTCCATCTGCACTGAGCCCCACACAACCGGAGCATCGGGCTTTGGAATGCTTACAATAGTGAATGTCTTCTGGTCAGAGTTTTTTCCTGCACCAGTAATTTCATGGGTATAATCGTCTATCATGCTTTCGGTTTTAGACAGGTCATTGTTTGAAAAATCAGAACCCATCCAGGATTGGCTCATCATAGAAGGCGGAAGCTTTATCACACGATTTATTTTAGGATTATATGTCCACATCTGACGGCCTTTCTTAAGCGTGCCGCTGCCGGAATCCTTTTTTGGGCTGGTAATGACAAAAAGTGCATTCGAACGCCCTTTTGACCATGAGTTGAGAGTCATTTTGCGCTCGTAATCAGGCCTGTGGATACGCATGCGCACCCTGGCAAACGAGGTCTCCCCTCTCATGTAATTATATGATCTTTCGACGATATCCCGTGCATCAACAGCATAGGAATCAAAAGGAACTAATAAAAAGATGAACATGCAAACTATTAATCTAACCATAAATAAATACTAACACTTATTAAAATTTTTCGCTTCATTTGTGACTATTTTAATAGGTCTGTGTAAGTTTTTAAAATTTATTACATCCTGCTGTAGTGCTGCTCATAAATTTCCAGCAAATTTTCTACTTTGGTCAGGTTGGTCCGCAAATTATTTACCCTGCTGTTGTAGTGCCATTCAGTGAAAGTTTTACCGTTCTCATAATCGTGATACAGACTCACATATCTGGCATCTTCGTTTGTTGCAATTTTTATCTGAGGCAAAAGAACACCCCAGTCAAGAAGTGTGTTTACCACATTTTCTGAAAACATGATTCTAGGTGAAACCACCCGAACCTCTACGTCCCGTTTTTTATAGTCCAGCAGGTCAAAATTATCTATGCGATCAAGCACTCTGGTAAGAATATCTGTCTGTATACCGCCATACATTTTGTCATATGCGCTGATGTGACCCATATATGCAAACTCACCCTTAAGGCTTATTATGACAACTGTGCAGTAAGAAACACCATGGGTATAAAGAATTTCGCCGTCTGAGGCACGTTTAAACTCATCTATGTCAACAGAAATATTCTGAGCAAAATCATACTCTTCTGAAGGATATTCCATTTTGGTCTTCTCTACCTGCATCAAAAAGTCTTTCCATATATTTTTTTCCTGTTTTCTATAATCCTCAGTTAATATTTCGTCCCGGTCAATCTTTGCTATGAGAAGCCAGTCATTCCCCATAACAGTAACCACTTTAAACGATGTCACTGCTTCCCGGCCTCTGTAGTCAATAACAACCTTGTGACCTTGAACCTCTTCAAACTTTTGGCTTATGTTTTCTTGTGAAAGGTGTTTGTTTAATATAGTCGAATTTGCAACAAATTTTGAGTCTGTAAGCATAACTGCATCTTTATTCACAAGAAAAACTTCCCCAGTTTTACCCAGCACATCATCTTTGCTGAAAATACTATTTATCTTATTGATACCAAACTGAAAAACAAACCATCCAGCTTGTTTGCCATTTATAATCACAGGTTCAACAAAAAAAGCAAACACATCCCCATTAACAAAATAATAATCATAATCTACAAACGCTTCTGGTTTTTCACCCTTAAGTACTTCAGAAAGTCTGGTATTTGCAAGTTCGCCTTCGAATATGTTTTTGTGATAATCATCATCTCTCTTAACCGTATAAAAGATATCACCTTCTGAGTGGATGAAAAGAACATCATGAAATATCAGATACTTCTCGATGTATCTGTTTTCGATACTGTTTCTGAGGGAGAAGAGTTTTTCATAATCCTCTTCTTCATAACCAGTTTTTTTATGTTCCGCGTAAAGAGCATACTTATCAGTAAAATATGTTTTCATGCTCTCGTCGTTTTCAACAGCCTTAGCATTACTGCGTACATTATCCAGATATGAAGTGAGCTCGGAATATTTGGTCTCTCTTATATTATCAAGCTGTGAGTAGTAGTACTCCATAATAGTCGTTTTTTCTGATCCACAACCAACAGTCATAAGGCAAATTATTATAAGCAGTAGCCACTTTGCTTTCATAGATAATTCCTATATAAAAATTTTACATATATTAACACGCTAAAAACGATTTTATTAGAACTATTGTCCAGACTACATTAAAAATCTGCTTCTTAACTAATAAAAGACAGCATTGCGCTTTTTATACATATACATATTTTATAAAATAATGAATAAAATTTTAATAGTCCCGCTAATTTTTGTATGGTTTTTTGCTAATGCAGCAGAGTCCCCTATAACGCTTGAAAGCATGAAAAACGATATTGTTAAAGAGAAAGTTGAGCAGTATGCGAATAAGCCTCCGCAATTAAAAAACATGGGGGAAGAAGTTTTAGAAGATAACAAAAAAATCCGCATAACCTTCTCCAGAAAAGACTGTGTGGCTCAAGGCAACACTAGAGACGAATGTGAACTGCTGGCCAAAAACAACAAGGCTTATCTGGATGATTACGATCTTAAAAACCCAGATATTCCTGATATTCAGGAAGCCACCGAAAATCTTTTCATAAATATTCAGATCAAAAATTAATTATTATCAGTATGCAACACACAATTAATTGTCCAAAACTTAAAACTTTGCTATCATGCCCGCCATATGAACCTTATCTCTATTGATAAAATATCAAAAACAATGGGTGACAAAACCCTCTTTACTGACATCTCACTCGGACTGGATGAAGGGCAGAAAACAGCACTCATTGGTGTGAATGGCTGTGGGAAATCCACTCTGCTTAAAATTATCGCAGGGACACAAAGCGCAGATTCTGGAACTGTTTCAAGAAACAAAGAATGCAGGATAAACTACCTCTCGCAGCTGCCTGAACACAACCCGGAAAACACTATACTTGACCATATAATGTCAGGCGAATCTCCACTGGTAAAGCTCATCAGACACTACGAGCACCTTTGTTCCAACCCGTCAGACAGCGAAAGCTACCGCAAAGATCTGGACAGCACCACAGAAGATATGACGAAGCTTGATGCCTGGCAATATGAACATGAGGTAAAGTCAGTTCTCAGCGAGCTGGGCATCAGTGACGTTTCGCTGAAACTGGGAGAGCTCTCCGGTGGAATGCTGAAAAAGGTTTCTCTGGCTCAGGCACTCATTGACGAAGGAAATCTGCTTATTCTGGACGAGCCCACCAACCATCTGGACATAGACACTGTTGACTGGCTTCAGGCACACCTCGCAAAAACTAGCAAGTCAATACTGATGGTAACACACGACAGATACTTTCTAGACAGTATTTGCAATAACATCATAGAGATAGACAGAGGTCAGCTTTTTACTTTTGCAGGAAATTATTCTTATTATCTGGAAAAAAAGACAGAGATGGAAAACAGTTTACTCCGTGAAGAAGACCGGATCCGCAACATCCTGCGCAACGAGCTAAAATGGCTCAAAAGAGGGGCAAAAGCAAGGTCTACTAAGCAAAAAGCCCGTAAAGACCGCATTACAGACATGCAGAACCGCCCTAAGCTCCAGAAAGAGAAAAATATAGAAATGGAGATCTCAGGCAAAAGACTCGGCAAGCAGATACTTGAAGTGGAAAACATTTCCAAAAGCTATGGCGAAAAACAGGTTATAAAGCCTTTTTCATATACCTTCGGCAACAAAGAGAGGCTTGGCATTGTTGGGGCGAACGGAGCCGGTAAATCTACATTCATAAGACTTATCTCATCAGAGGAACCTTCAGACACTGGGGAAGTGCGCACAGGAGTGAATACTTCATTTTCTGTTTTTGACCAGCACAGTAAAGCTCTCAATCCAGACAAACGGCTCATAGATGTTGTCAAAGATGAACGTGAACATATCATTTTACCTAATTGCAAATCCATCAGCGCAGGGCAGATGCTGGAGAAATTCCTCTTCCCTTCTATAATGCATCACACCCCTGTACACAAACTCTCCGGTGGAGAGAAACGGAGACTTCACCTTGTTCTTATCCTTATGCAAAACCCGAATTTTCTTATACTTGATGAGCCTACTAACGACCTTGACATAAAGACTCTCTCTGTGCTGGAGGATTTTCTTGTGGATTTCCCCGGCTGTCTGCTGGTTGTT
This sequence comes from Denitrovibrio sp., assembly GCA_002869145.1. Lineage (GTDB taxonomy): Bacteria > Chrysiogenota > Deferribacteres > Deferribacterales > Geovibrionaceae > Denitrovibrio. The sequence continues at coordinate 69,344 of PKTM01000019.1, read as the reverse complement.
TCACACGACAGGATATTCATGAACAGGGTCACAGATTCCCTGCTGGTATTTGACGGCAATGGAAATATAGACAAATTCCCCGGGGACTACGATGACTATGTCGAAGAGAGAAAAGAGCGTGAAGCTTCTGCTAAAAAAGAGATAAAAGAAAAGCCGGAAGTGAAGTCAAAACCAAGCACCAAACTTACTTATAAAGAGAAGATGGAGCTTGAAACCATTGAGCCTGATATAGAGAAGATGGAAGCTGAAAAGGCTGAATATGAGGCTGTCCTAGCAGATGGCGGAACAAACTATACCCAGCTGGCTGATGCTCAGCAAAAGATAGACGAACTGGAAGAATCCATACTTGAGAAGATGGAAAGGTATGAATATCTTTTAGAAAAACACGGGTAACACCTTAATCGGGGTTTTTATGATGAATTTCTTTAAATTATCGCTGACATTTCTTATTGTAATAATTAACTGCTCTGTTTTTGCGGCAACCACTCTAGAAGAGAAGATAGGACAGATGATGATGGTCGGATTTCAAGGGATGAGTGTCGATGAGAACCATTTTATTATTCAGGATATCAAAAAACGCAACCTCGGCGGAGTGATACTTTTTGACTACGATGTGGTAAGCGCAAAACGCTACAGGAACATTGAGTCCCCTTCTCAGGTGAAAGCACTGATCAAAAGCCTGCAAAAGGCATCTGACAGCACTCTTTTGATAGCTGTCGATCAGGAAGGCGGTCTTATTGCCCGTCTGAAAGAGATGTACGGCTTTCCAAAAACCCGCTCTCATATGGAGCTGGGCGGACATGATGATCTGCAGCTCACTTTTAATGAAACTGTCAAACTGGCAAAAACTCTGGCAGATGCAGGGTTCAACCTGAACATGGCGCCAGTGGTAGACCTATGTGTAAATCTGGACAATCCTATTATTGCAAAAAAAGAACGCTGCTTTTCTGATGATCCTGAAAAAGTGACCGCTCAGGCAGGCAGCTATATTGATGCACTTCACAGCCAGAACATACTCAGCACACTAAAACATTTCCCCGGACACGGCAGCTCAAAGGGCGATTCTCACTTAGGGCTCACTGATGTTACAAAAACGTGGACAGAGAAAGAGCTTATCCCGTATAAGAATCTTATCTCAGAAGGGAAAGCAGACGTAATTATGACTGCGCATGTTTTTAACAGCCAAATAGATCCACAATACCCCGCCACTCTTTCTAAAGAAGCCATTGAAGGGATTTTACGGCAAAGACTAGGGTTCGATGGCGTAGTTGTCTCAGACGATATGCAGATGGGTGCCATTGTTAATCAATATGGTTTTGAAACTGCCATACAAAAAGCTGTTGAGGCTGGAGTTGATATTCTGGTTTTCGGCAACAACCTGCATTATGACGAAAAAATAGTTCCGAGAGTCATATCTATCATCAAAAAGATGGTGCAGGATGGCACGATAACTGAAAAACGTATAGAAACTTCATATCAGAGGATAATTAATTTAAAATATCGCTTGAAGTAGCCACACCCTACCATAAAGTTAAACCAGACAACAAAATGTAAATGTTTTGTAATAGTGGTAATAGTAACAAAAAAATTGATTAATAAACTTGAATTTCGTTTATAATTAGACTAAAATTATATTATTATTATTTTTGTGTAGGGCCTTTTATGGAAAAAAACATGTTCAGCTTAGAAAAGCTTGTTTTCTCGTCTTTGGATGATCTTAACCACCCCATATACATTGTAAATGATGAAGGCGGAATAGTTTATGCAAACAAAGCTGCCAGTGAATACATAGGATACAGTGTCAGCGAACTTCTCAAGATGAATGTTTACGATATTGACGTGAACGACACTTCCTTTGAAAAATTCCAAAAACAATGGCTCTATATGCAAACAGATGAATTCCGAAAAGAAAAATCTTTTGAAACAATTCACCGGTCAGCAAATGGCAAACTTATCCCTGTTGAAGTTTCACCAGCCTTATTTGAGCATAACGGTAAATTTTTCAGCACCACCATTATTAAAAATATCGAAAATGACAAAGAGTCCGCTGATGAAATAGCACTTCTTCAGAATCTTATAAACAACTCTCATGACATGGTTTTTGCTGTAAGAATGTCCGACGGATTTATAGTATATGCTAACCATACAGCTTTTTCAAAACTAGGCTACAGTCTTGAAGAGTTACAGAAAATTGGTGTTGATGGTTTTCGTGTTTCGCTAAATGAAGAAGATGATTACCTAGCGCATTCTAAAGAACTTGAAAAAGCCGGCACAATGGTTGATAGAGCTATGCTGAAGCGTAAAGACGGAAGCATGTTTCATATTGAAGCAAGGCTCAGAGTCCTTACTCATAATGGCGAAGACTATAACATGGCCATCGTTTCTGATACCAGCCAACTGGTTGAAAAAGAGAAAAAACTAATTGAAATAAATAACAAACTCGATGAGCTTGCCAAAGAGAGAACATACGATCTTTCTGAAAGCATCTCTGTGCTTGAAAGTTATAAAAAAGCTATTGATTTAAACAGTATTGTCAGTAAAACCGATAAAGACGGATATATTACGTATGTAAATGAGAATTTTTGCAATGTCTCAGGATATTCAGCAGAAGAAGCTGTGGGGAGTAAGCATAATATAAACAGACATCCTGATAATAGTGACCAGTTTTTTAAAAAAATGTGGATAACAATATCAGCCAAAAAACCCTGGAATGGTATTATCAAAAATTTATCAAAAAACGGTGACACTTATTATATAAGTGCTGCCATACTGCCTATTTTGAATAGCAATGGAGATATTATCGAGTATATTGCTATTTGCCATGACATAACAGAGCTTATAAACCAGAAGGACAGCTATNTATAGAACGCTGCTGCTTTTCGATACACTTACAGGGTATGGAAACAGACATAAACTAGTGACTGATGTCGCAAACGAAAATGACCTTATCCTATGCCTCGTAGACATAAATAAATTTAATACTATCAATGACTTTTATGGACTGGAGTATGGGGATAGCGTTATCATTAAATTCGGCAGGTTTCTTCATGATCTGCTTGACACAAAATGTGAGCTATACAGGGTGCATGGTGACCAGTTTGCTGTTAAAGCCCATAAATCTGAAAAAGAAGAGCTTATTTCTACTCTCAGATCCTGTATTGATTATTTTACTAATAATGCTTTTATAGTTAATGGGAAAAGACTTACATTCAGCATAACTGTGAGTGCTTCTTCCGAACCATCAAAAATGCTCATATCTTCGTGTGACCTTGCAAGACGCTATGCAAAAAAGTATGGCTATGACTTTATTGAGTATTCGTCAAGTCTCGGCATATAAAATAACATCTCTGAAAACCTTAAAAGTGCTTTACTGCTTCAAAATGCATATAACGAAGACAGAGTCCTACTTTATTTTCAGCCTATTTCAAACTCATCGAGCGGGAAAATATACAAATATGAGTGTCTTGTGAGGATTGAGGATGAAAACGGAAACATACTGCCTCCTCTGCACTTTCTTGAAACAGCCAAGAACTCAAGGCTTTATGGCCGATTGTCTCAGATAATAATAACCAAAGCTTTTGAAATGGCTGAAAAGCACCCTGAGGTTAGCTTTAGCATCAATATTACCATAGAAGATATAATGGATTATAAAACAAACACCCTGATTATCGATAAACTTCAAAAAGCAAGCAACCCCGGTAAAATTATATTTGAAATAGTTGAGTCAGAAGAGATGAGGCTTCGCAACGATGTGCTTAATTTTTTTACAGTTATTAAGAGTATGGGAGCAAGAATAGCGATAGACGATTTTGGCACTGGATACTCAAACTTTGAATATCTGCTCACTATTAAAGCTGATTTTGTAAAGATTGACGGTTCCCTAATAAAAAACATCCACAAAGATGAAAGCACATACGCAATAGTGAAACTGGTTATAGATTTTGCTAAACAGAGCAACATGAAGACTATAGCAGAATTTGTTTCTGACGTAGAGGTCTGTGAAATCCTTCAGAATCTGAAAATAGATTACCTGCAGGGGTATCTTATAGGAAAACCTTTACCAACATTATTATAACCCTATCAAAACTATATGATAGTCATCATATTCCTGCCGTTTTCTTTTGACTGATACATAGCTCTGTCTGCTCTTTGAATAATGTCTTCCACAGTGTCTACGTCAGTAACAGTCGAACAGCCGATAGAGGCAGTCACCCTGATTTTTTCACCTTCGTAGTCTAACCAGCTGCTTTCTATAAGCATTCTTATTCTTTCGCCGATAGGCTCAACATTGTTGCTGTCAATATTAGGCACCACCACTATAAATTCCTCACCGCCCCACCTGCAAACAGAATCAAAAGGCCTCATTGCAGCCATAATAGACCTGGCAATCATTTTCAAAACAGAATCGCCAGCAGTATGTCCATATGTGTCGTTAACATTTTTAAAATGATCAGCATCAATGAAATACAAAGAGAATGGGGCTTTAAAAGTGTTCCAGTCGCTTAATCTCTGTTCCAGAATGTTGTCGGCATATTTCCTGTTTCCAACCTGAGTCAAAGCATCGGTGAAGACCTCTTCTTTCAGCTTCTCCATCTCTTTTATAAGATCCAGACTGCTTGTCACATCAGTAAAAATCTCTACAGCACCTATAATATCTCTATTGTCATTATAAATCGCAGTAACACCGACAGAAACAGGGACTCTGTGGCCGTCTTTGTGGTGCAGGTATACTTTGGCTTCCCTCTCCTTGCCGTCTTTCAGAGTAGCCCCCAAAGGACATCCGTAGATACAAAGCTCAGTACCTTTCTCGTCAACATGTCGTAAAATATTATCGGCACAACATTTACCAGTCACCTCTTCCGCTGTAAAACCTGAGATTTTTTCAGCCGATTTGTTCCAGAAAGTAATTTTCATATTTGAATCAACGTAATAGATTCCGATGTTAATGTAGTCGAGTATCCGTTTGTATTCTTTGTCCATGATCAACCCCAATATTGTATATAAAAAATTATAGCACAGGAATAATAATCATACGATAAATATCTTATTTAGAAATTGATTTTTTTCAAAAGTTTGTGATTTTTAGATTTAAACATAGATTATAAACATAAGGAGTTATAAATGAGTAATTTGATAGTAAATAATGAAAACGGAATATGCACGCTTACCATAAACAGACCAGAAAACCTGAATGTCCTGAACTATGAATCAATAGAAGAACTTTTATCTTTTTTCACACAAGCAAAAGACAATGCTGACATAAAAGTCATAATACTTACTGGAGCAGGGAGCAAGTCTTTTGTAGCAGGAGGCGACATCTCAAAGATGGCAAAAGCAGACCCGCAGGAAGCTATAGCCTTCGCCCGGAAAGCTCAGAAACTAATGCGAACAATGGAAACCCTGCCAAAACATATCATAGCGGCTGTAAACGGCTTTGCGCTCGGCGGCGGACTGGAGATAGCCCTTGCCTGTGACTTTATATATGCTTCTGACAATGCGAAATTCGGTTTTCCGGAAGTATCACTGGGGATTATACCGGGGTTCGGCGGAACACAAAACCTTCCTAGACTGATAGGTGCAAACAAAACCCGTGAGATGATATTTACTGGTAAGATGATTGATGCTGAGAAAGCAGAAAAATGGGGGATAGTAAACCATGTCTCCACTCAGGAAAACCTTATGGAAGACGTTTTAAAAACAGCAAAAGATATTATAAAAAATGGACTGATAGCAGTTTGTTATGGGAAAGAATGTGTGGACAGAGGGATGAATATGTCCAAAGAGGACGCATTCTTGTATGAAAGCTCACTCTTCGGCGCACTTTTTTCCACCGAAGACCAAAAGGAAGGGATGGCGGCATTCCTTGAAAAACGAAAAGCAGAATTCAAAAACAGATAGGCATCTATCGTTTTTGTTCAACAAATATTGACCAAAGGATAAATCGGACATATATTCAGCTAGAGTCACACAATTTAAGGAGGCCAAGATGGCTACAAAGACAAACGAGGTCTACATTTGCAAGGTATGTCAGGCGATGGTAAAGGTTGAAAATGGCGGAAGCGGTGCTCTGATGTGCTGTATGGTTAAAATGACAAAACAGTAAACAAAAAAGGAGCCCCGAAGGACTCCCTTTTATTTTTAAACGATAAATTTCTTAGTATGATTCTACGAAAAGTTCGAAATGCTCCTGCGGATGTGCGCAGGCTGGGCATACGGAAGGAGCTTCGATGGCTGAATGTACATGTCCGCAAACATCGCATTTCCACTGAACAACTGTATCCTTCTTAAAAACAAGCCCATTTTTGATATTGTCAGCAAGTTTAAGATATCTCGCCTCGTGGTGAGCTTCGATATCTGCGATCTTCTTAAATAGAGCTTCAACATGAGGAAATCCTTCCTCTTTAGCTATCTTCGCAAAGTTAGGGTAAAGAATCTCCCACTCCTCACGCTCACCATCAGCGGCAAATTTAAGGTTATCAAGAGTGTTAGAGTAAGCAACAGGGTAGCTGGCGTTAATCTCTACCATAAGAGGCATTTCGTCCACGCCGTCGCAGGCATACTGGAAAAATCTTTTAGCATGCATCCTCTCGTTTAAGGATGTCTCCATTAAAATACTCTCTATCTGGCGGTAGCCTTCTTTTCTGGCCACACCGGCTGCGTAATCGTATCTGTTGCGAGCCTGTGATTCACCAGCAAAAGCTTTCATAAGGTTTTCTAAGGTTTTTGTCCCTTTAAGTGATTTTTACATTATATTCCTCCAAGAATTTCAACTGAATTTACTATACCACAAATAGCTACATTTGCAATATTAATTAGCTGATAATTTTTATCTATAAATATTTTTATTCCGTCGTTGCTGTTTTGGATAAAAAAAAGACCGCTTGCTCATGGCGGTCTTTTTAAAGGGGGTTTCTATGAAAAGTTTACTACTATTATATCCCTGAGTAGCCAGGGTTTCTTAATACTAATATTTGCCGTGATGTTTTACGAAGCCCCAGTAAGAGCCGAACGCTAAAACACAAATTAAACCAATTAAAAGTGAGTACATATCTTTTACCTCTTTTATAAAAGTGTTGCCTGTTATTAACTTATAAAAATAATATACCCTCACAAAATTAAAACAAGTCTTATTTTTGTTTCACTTTTGCTGTTTGCTGTTCGATTTTTATCATTATGTTTTATTTTCACAGTAAGAAGTAACATTAAATTTCATAAAAACAAAAACTGATAACTAAAATTTTAAAATATAGACAGTTTATATTTTACTATCAGAGGCTTGAAGATATGCATGCATAAATATGAACAAATTTTGGAACTGCCAGATTTAGAAATAGCTTATATTTCTGTATTGTTTTAGCTAAAAAAATATAATTCATAGTGTAAAAAAGTTAAAAATAAATTTAAGGCAACCCCAGTTAAGATTGCCTTAAATAATTTAGTATTATTTATCAGTTGCTTAGTTAGCTGGCAATATTCAGAAATATTTTATATTTTGCTATTTTACTCAGGTTTTCGCCTGAATCGAATATGATAAATCTATCCATAGGCGATATTTTCGCAATAGAGGATACACTGCACAAATTAGTTTGTTTTTCTGTCTATCTGTTATATATATATCCACATGCAAAATATTCTTTTCGATCTGGACGGCACACTTACTGACCCTCAGGAGGGTATCCTCGGCTGCATAGAGTATGCGCTTATTAAGCTTGGGTTTGATACTCCACACAGGGATCATCTGAAAAAATACATCGGCCCTTCACTATGGGAAAGCTTCAAAGAGATGCTGAACACCGACAGTGACGAGCAGGCTGATGAGGCCGTAATGGTTTACAGAGAGCGTTTCTCCAAAGAGGGCAAATTCGAAAACAAACCTTACGATGGGATACATGACACACTGAACACACTGAAAAGCAGAGGCTACACTCTTTACATCTGTACATCTAAACCGGCAGTATTCGCTAAGGAGATAGCCGAACATTTTGAGTTTGCGGGTTTTTTCAAAGAGATATACGGCAGTCAAATGGACGGTTCCTTGGTGGATAAAACACAGCTGATAGCTCACATTATCCAAGAGGAAAAGATAAACCCAGAACGTTCTGTGATGATAGGCGACAGAAAGTACGACATTATAGGCGCTAAAAACAACAAACTTACTCCTTACGGCGTATCTTATGGTTTTGGTTCCATTGACGAACTTAAAGACGCACGTCACATTTTCGACTCGCCAAAATGTATTGCGGATTTTTTCATTAAATAAATTTAACAACTTTTCGTTAAATAAGGTATTAATCCTCCGATTTAACTGCTATTATATAATCAGCATACTAACTGAGGAGGATTTTATGAATAAGATTTTCATGGTGCTGACAGCATTGCTGCTTACAGCGTCAGCGTTTGCAGCTGATAAAGGCGAAGCATACCTCAGCCCTACCATAGGCTATCATTTTTTTGATAACGACCACGGACTTGATGATAAAGTAGAAGGGGGACTCCGTCTTGGATATTTCTTTATGGATGACCACTCTCTAGAGATCGAAGGGGACTATACTAAAACCGACTATGACAAAGGTGGCGACAAAAGCGCAACTTCCCTGTCACTTTCAGTGCTCAAATACTGGGATTACAACTACTATTACAAACCATTTATATTTGCAGGGGTCGGCGGTCTTTTTCATGAAAACGATATGGGTTCGCTCGTTCTTGGGATAGGAGCCAGATTTATAGTAAATGAAACAGTGAGCTTCGATGCCAGAGTGAAAGATATGATCCACTCCATTGGCGCCAGAAATGACATAATCCCTTCAATATCTCTGAATATTCACTTCTGCGGCAGCTATGATAAACCTGTAAGCTATGACAAACCAGCCGAAGAGGCAAAACCAGCAGCAGAAGAAGAAGAAAAAATGGCTGGTGAATCAAGATCTGCTAAAAAAGAGAGTGCAGCTGTAGTGGCTCAGCCTGAGCCTAAGAAAGACACAGACGGCGACGGTGTTTATGATGACGTTGACCAATGTCCTGCCACACCTGCTGGATATCCAGTTGCAAGCAATGGCTGTACACCAGACACTGACGGTGATGGCGTTTACGATTTCGAGGATAAATGCCCGAACACTATGAAAGACGTAAAAGTAAACTCCGCAGGGTGCTTTGTATCTAAAACTCTGCAGATAAACTTCAAAACCAACAGCTTAATTATTGATGAAAGATTCGCTGACGATATCCGTGAATTTGCTGCATTTATGAAAGACAATAAGCATTTGAACGTTGAAGTTCAGGGGCATGCAGATAGCAGAGGCACTGATGAGTATAATATGACACTCTCACAGCAAAGAGCTGAAGCTGTAGTAAAAGCACTCACAGAAAAGTATGGTGTAAGTAAAGACAGGCTAACAGCAAAGGGCTACGGCGAGAACAAGCCTGTAGTGCCAAATGATTCACCTGAGAACATGCGCAAAAACCGCAGAATAGACACTGTGGTTAAATAAATAATCTTATGAAGGGGTGCAGCAATGTGCCCCTTTTCTTTTTAGTAATGTATACAACCGAAACAGCCGTTGAACTGCGGGTTTGACAAAACCTGAATGTCTGAGTCTGACATCTTTGACAAAAAATGTATTATAGCAGAATTAGATGCAACTCCACCGGCGGCAAAAATCTTTTTATTGCGATATTTCCTTATAAGCGGGAAAAGCCTGCGGCTGATACTTTCGTTTATACCTGCACCAATTTTTTCAATACTTATTCCTTCTGCAATTTTACCCACTATCTCACTTTCTGAAAAGATGGCACATGTGGCACTCAGCTTCACAGGGTCTTTTGTCATAGTGGAAAGATCACTAAGTTCTATATCCATAATACGGCAGGCGTTTTCCAGAAAGCGTCCGGTGCTTGCAGCGCATTTATCATTCATCACAAAATCCTCTATATACCCATCACGAACATAAACAACCTTGCTGTCCTGCCCCCCTATATCCACCAGAATGAACTCTTCCTCTTTAGTGGCAATGAGCGCACCTTTGTAGTGTGCTTTGATTTCGGAGATCACGTTCGCATTTGCAAAGGACATCATATTTCTGCCGTATCCTGTGGCAACAATATCAGCACCTGCTTCTGCACCGTAAGAAGACAAATCGATAATAACCTCACCATTTTCTCTCTTTACCATGTTTTTGTAAAAAAAGACCGTATCTTCACGGAAAAACTCTACACCATCGTTAGTCTTTACGGCTATTTTCACAAATCTGCTGCCGAGGTCTATGCCTATCTTCACTTTTTAGCCTCCAACATCTCCAGAAATGATTCAATGCGTATCTTTGTCCTGTTGTCTATGCTTCCAGGCCCATCTCCTTCGATGGCAAGTATAGGGCACTCAAGCCTCTGCTTCATTATTATATCCTGTATCTGGCGGTAACAGAAAGACTGCACATAGTGTATTATGCCGTCCAGCCTGCGATTTGATATCTGCGTGCTGATGTCTTCTATCCTGCCGAAAACGTCATATGGATAGGTATACTCAAGATATCTCTGCACATAATCATCAGAAACAGAAGGTACGGAGAACTGTCTTTGAACCTCGTTAAACACTACAGAAGCGCCCCTGCCCTGAATAAAACTATAAATATCGCTGAATATCGTAGGAACACCAATAAAGCCTATCCGAAGACCGTCTTTTGCAGGCTCCCTTTGTGAAGCTTCCGTTATAAAATCATCCAGCTCTTGCTCATATCTGACGTGGTCTGTGTTGAAATCAGTAGATGTGACAAGCCAGAGGTGGTTTTCAAAACCAGTAACTAAACCGTCTGTGGTCATTTTATCAAGAATCCGTAGTTTTTCTCTTACACTGTTAGTCTTTTCGGCATATTTTATACCTTCTGAAAGTGTTGTCCCTATGGACTCTGCAAAACGTTCCATCTCGTATTTCAGTGCTTCATATCTGCGGCCTTTTTCGAAAGGATAGCTAAAGGTGTGCACCTTCACGCCGCTGCTGAGAAAAAGCTCTGCTAGGGCGTGAGAATTGCTGCAATCCCCTTGTGTTACTGCTATCACCTCATCCACAGCACCGCTTTTCACAGCGGAGTATATACCTTTTATCCACGCACACAGGTTTCTGGGGAGCCCTTCGTCTTCGGCAAAATCTGCCATAGCTGAAGGATCATTATCTGTTATGAATATGTTGTTCAGATCAACAGGGACTTTACCCGCTGCAAAGATTATCTCAACCGGAATGGTGGTTGTAAAACCTACTCTTTTCATTTCAGACTGAAATCAATATATCTGCGAACCTCTTTGTGAAGTCCCACCCTGTTTTTGAAGATAACTTTATTCTCCTCAAAAAAACTGTCCATAACGTTAAAGTCCACCAGATCCAGATAGTCTCCGGTCACTTTGTCTTTTACGCGTAAAACTTTAGTCATATCATTAGACTTAATCTTTTTTGCTTTTATCTTCTTTTTATCCTTATATATAAAGATTTCGCAAAGGTCGTCGCTGCAATTAACGTCAACCTCATACCACGTCATATCTTCATAAACAAGCATCCATCTCTGAGCCATTTTTCACCTTAAAACTTTAATATATTGCCTAAAATATTCGAATTAATTTATTTTACATCCTATTTTTAAATAGTTTTTTAGTCAAGCAGTAGTAATTATCTACTTACATTATACAAAATATTGTATATACTAGAAAATACATAAAAATATGGATCAAACTGCATGAAAAAACAGACAGCTTTAATTTTATTTTTAATTGTTGCATGCTCATTTATTATTTACGGTCTTATCTCTCTGAAAAAAAACCCACATGTTTATAAACTTGCAGTGATAAACTACAGTCCGGCAGCAGACAGTGCTCTGGAAGGTCTTTTGCAGGAACTTACAAAATACGGCTATGATAAAGATAAAAACCTCGAAGTGATCTATAGAGGATACATCCGTGACAAAGCAAAGCTTTTAGAAGAGGCAAAAAGACTGGTCGCACTTAAACCTGATATCTTTTATGCTATGTCAACGCCTGCGGTTATCGCAGCAAAAGCTGCCACCAAGGACACAAACATACCTATTGTTTTCGGCCCTGTCAGCACACCCGTAAAAGCAGGTATCGTAGATAGTATGAAGTTTCCCGGCGGCAACATCACAGGAGTTACCTTTGGTCCGCAGGAACCACGCAGACTGGAATTGCTAAAAAAACTAACTCCAGATATAAAAACAATAGCTATACCTTATAACCCAAATGATACAAGTCCCAGAATCGGGGTAGATGAACTGAAACAGATAGCGATAGGGCTTGACCTGAATCTGCACATGTTTGAAATTACGAGCGAGCAGGAGCTGGAAGAACAGGTCTTATCAATACCTGATGAAATTGAAGCCATTTTTGTGCCTACAGACTCCATGATGGTCGCATTAAACAAAAAGATAGCTGATTTTGCCATTGAAAATAAAATCCCATACACATGTCCCCAACAAGAGGGTGTATATGAAGGAGCTCTATTTTCATACGGTTTCAGCATAAGAGATCTGGGCGCACAGGCAGCCAGAATAGTTCACATGGTGCTCGGCGGAACTAAACCATCAGAAATCCCAGTTGAGATATCAGACTTTAAAATCACAATAAATATGAGCACTGCTGAAAAAATAGGTATTGAAATCCCGGATTACCTGCTTAGCAACTCATTGATTATAAGGCAATAGAATGTTTAAAAGTTTGAAATTAAAAGTAGTTGTATCGTTTGTTTTGCTTGTCATTATACCAATAACGATCAGCGCAATATTTCTTCTCACTCACGTAAAAGCCTCTCATGTAAGCCATTTAAATATAATACACACTCAGATGATAAAAAGAGTGTCCTCAGAATTTGAAAACTATGTAAATTATAATGTTACACAGATGCAGCAGGCAACAGAACTTCAGGAACTTCCATACAATGACAACAGACTGCTCACAGAAAGACTTATATCTCAGCTGATGTTCAACAATAATTTCGACGAAATTATTCTATTAGATGATGAAGGGCGCGAAAAAGCACATGTGCACAGATATAAAATAACGAGCCTTATAGAGCATAAAAATTACTCAAAAGAGATTGAATTTCTTTTCCCAAAACTCAACAGATCAGTGTACTACGGTGATGTCCGCTTTATTGAAGAGACCGGCGAGCCTATTATAAACATATCCTTTGACCTTTCTGACCCAAAGACAAATAAAATAAACGGAGTCATGCTGGTGTCGCTCAGGCTGAAACCTATCTGGAACATGCTGGCAAATATCACTGTTCAGCCGGGACAGTCAGTATATATCCTAGATTCTAATGGCAGACTGGTAGCACATCCGAACCCTTCGCTTGTGCTTAAAAATATCAACTATAATGTCACATTCCAAAAAATCGATAAAGGCCTCCAAGATGAAGATGCATATATCAAATACCAAAAGGTAAACTTCGGAAATCAATACTTTACTGTTGTATCCGAACACAAAACCGAAAACGCACTCAAACTTATCGGACGAATAACGATTATAATAGCAGTTGTAATGTTATTTACACTGAGCATGTGTCTCCTGCTTATAGCTTTTAACATCAGGTACATAGTAAATCCTATAAACCACCTTTCGAAAGTAGCCAGCGAGATAGAGGCAGGCGATCTGGACAAAAGAGCAACTGTGTTTGCTGATGATGAAATCGGAGATATGGCAATTGCTTTCAACAATATGACAGAGAAGCTGAAAAACAACACTGTCAAGCTTGAAGAGTTCAACGAAGGACTTCAGAAAAAGATTAAAACTGAAATAGAAAAAACCAGAAGAATGGAACAGATGCTTTTTGAGCAGAAGAAATTTGCAGACATGGGGCAGATGATAAACGCCATAGCACATCAGTGGAGACAGCCTTTGAACAACATAGGGCTTATTCAGCAGTTTTTATGTGATGGATTTGTAGAAGGCGATATCACCGCAAAAGAATATCAGGAATACTCAGACACCCTTATGAATATAGTGCAGGAGATGTCTTCGACCATAGATGATTTCAGAACCTTTTTCACCACTGACAAAGTGAAGGAGGGTTTCAACATTATCAACGCTATTAAAGACCTTTTAAAACTTACCAGTGCTCAGCTTTCAAATAGCAATATAAAATTCACACTGGAATGTGACGTTTGCCCAAGCAAACACTCTTTCAGCTCTGACTTGCTCAATATTGAGTGCTCAAATGACAAGATTACTATATATGGACAAGCGGGTGAGTTTAAGCAGGTAATGCAAAACATCATCATGAACGCCAAAGATGCCTTTGCCGAACGCAATATAAAAAGCCCGCTTATATCTATCTTTGTTAAGCTTTCCGGTGATGAGATAATAATAACGTTCAAAGACAACGCCGGCGGAATAGATGATGATGTTATGCCCAGCATATTTGACCCTTACTTCACCACCAAAGAGGAGGGGAAAGGTACTGGCATAGGGCTCTTTATTTCCAAGATAATTATTGATGAACATTTCGGCGGTAAACTTTATGCTAAAAACAATGATAAGGGGGTGGAGTTTATCATACATCTCCCAATGAGCAAGCCAGAGCTACCCCTTGATAACGCATAATGGTTTCAGCTTTACCACCTTTTCCGATATCTTCAAACCACTAACAATATCTGCGACAACCTGCACATCTTTATAAGCTTCCGGCATCTCTTCAAAAAGCGACATTTTATCCGCAGCCATAACATGCACACCCTGAGCTGAAAGCTCGGCAGCAATGTTTCTTCCTCTGGCATTTCTAACGGCCTCTTTCCTCGACAATTTACGCCCTGCCCCGTGACAGGCAGACCCCAGAGACAGCTCCATACTCTTTTCACCACCTTTCATAATGAATGAGCATCGTCCCATGTCACCAGGAACAATAACAGGCTGACCTGTTTTTTTATAAACGCCTGACAACTCAATATGCCCTGCAGAAAAAGCCCTAGTAGCGCCTTTTCTATGCACAGCCAATTTCATACCGTTATGTTCTTCAAACTTCAAAATGTTGTGCGCCAGATCATAAAGAAGATTAGACTGCACACCGCCCAAAGAATCACTTACAGCCTGAAGAGCAAGACTCCCTATCACCTGCCTGTTAGCCCAGGCAAAGTTCGCAGCACAGCCCATTGCGCCCAGATAGTCTTTTGATTCCTGAGCAGAAACAGGTGCACAGGCAAGCTGGATGTCTGGGATATCAATATTGTATTTTTTTACTGCTTTTTTAAAAGAGCGTGAATAGTCAGTGCATACCTGATGCCCTAATCCTCTGGAGCCTGTGTGAATCATCATGCCAAGCTGCCCTTTTTTCAACCCCCAAAGCTCTGCTGTAGGCTCATCATAAACCTCGTCAATGTACCCTATCTCTACAAAATGATTTCCTGAGCCAAGGGTTCCAAGCTGATCTGCACCGCGTTTCAAAGCAAGCTCTGATACTTTTGAAGAGTCCGCAAAATCAAGCCGGCCGGCTGATTCGACACTTTCAAGGTCTGCTTCTGTTCCATATCCCGCCTGAACAGACCATTTAGCGCCCATACTTAGCAATTTATGAATCTCTTTTGCGTTCAGATGAATATCCCCCCCTTTTCCGACACCGGAAGGGACAGCCCGGTACAGTGATTTCACCAGATCAGGCATAAAGCTTTGTGCGTCTTCTTTTGAAATGTTAAATGAGTAGTATCTGACTCCGCAATTTATGTCGTAGCCCACTGCGCCCGGAGAAATACAGGCATCAGAACCTCCTGTGGCAAGTACTCCGCCAATGGGCATGCCGTACCCGTGATGGATGTCCGGCATGGCAGAAACGCTAACAGCGCCCGGAAGCATTGCAGTATTTCTGACCTGTCTAAGGCTTCCGTCAGCTTTTGCAGTTTTAAAACCTTCTGCATCAGTGAAAACCACAGGGGAACAGTTCATCCCCTCTTCTATCTCCAGCTGATAACAGTTTTTATAAAGTTCTTTTATAATATCCTCTTGTCTACATTTGACTTTATAGCTTCCCTCTTTTTAACGGCAAAATCAGCTATGTCAGTAAGGAAGCGCTGGTTATATACCCCTTCGAAGTCTGAAGGCTGCTTATTACCCATAACAATATCAAAAAGGTCGTTATCGAATATTTTCTCCAGCATATAATTAAAATCAACCATATCCTGCTCGTTATAATCCTCCGGCAGGTGCTCCACAACAAACTCTTTCAAAAATACCTCATTTTCAAGAATCGCTCTTCTTGCGGCCTGAAATATTGCTTTCTTCTTCAGCATCTCCATCTTTTCCATAATTTATCTCCGGTTAATTATTTATTTCCAAAAGCTAAGGTTCCACTATCACAGAAAAAAATCGGTGATATATCACAAAGCCCGGCGGTGTGTTCTTCGGTTTTTTCACATGTTTTTTCCGTGTATAATCCACGGTCACCTTAAGGTCATTTTTTGCCTTGCTGTACCCTGCCACTATAGAGGCGCACCTCTCTATCTCCTCCTGAGTGATCTGTCCGTCTTTGCGGAAAATAATATGTGCAGAGGGAATCTTCTGCGCATGAAACCACCAGTCAGAAGGGTTCGCAAACTGAAAAACCAGCCTATGGTTACTTACTGAGTTCCTGCCAATATAAGCTGTCCCATCACCAATCTGAATTTTTTCAAAAGCTTTCTGGCTGGTCTGCTTCTTTTGCTGTTTCGGCTCATTCTTTTTCATCTCAGCAGCCAGCTCTCGCAGTTCGTCATCCTTTGACATGCCCGCAAAATAAAGCTGCTCCAGTGCAGAATCAATATTATTATCAACTTCCTCTATTCGGGTCTTTAAAAGTGGTAATGACCGTCTCAGCTTCTCAGCTTTTTTATAAAGCTTTGAAACCTCTTTGTTCACATCAAAACCTTCGGGGATAGTGTAATTAACTTTGGTCACACCTTCAGTCGTATATTCGTCAAGCTCCACACTTCCTTCGGCTCCTTTCAGCTTATGCATATTGCTCTTAAGAAGCTCTGCCAGCCTAGCTGTGTCTTCATGCTTTTCAGCGTTTTCCAGCTCAAGCTTCAGCTTGTCTTTCAGGTTGAGATATTTCTCCCCCTGTTTCTCGAAATATCGTTCCAAGCGCCTTCGGATGCTCTCATCCTTCTTTGCTTTTGATATCTGAGGTGTCATCTCGCCTATTTTATCAAAATCTATCTTTTCGAAAGCGTCATAAGGCTTAAAAGGTATCAGCCTGCCTGAGTCATCGAGATAAAAATCAGTACCTTCTTCCAGTGATTCTTTTATATATATTGCTGTTTCTGCAAATGAATAGTTGTTTTCCATATATTTTGCAGCATGTTTAACTGTTACAGGGTAAAAACCCAGCAATTCTGCAAAATTATTACTTTCATGTCTTTCCAGTGTCTGGCTTTTGTTGGTCTTAGGCATCTGATAAGTCTGCCCCACCCCCATCTGTCTGTCTGCGTCAGCGTTATTTTTGCAAAAAGTCCAGATGATCATACCTTCCTCGTTTAAAAGCATGGCATTTGCCATCTTGCCTATCAGCTCAAATATAAGCTTGTGCTTCTCCATCTTCCCGCTAGGCCTTCGTTTTTCTATCTCGAACCAGAGCACACGGTCGTATTTTCGGCATCCTATGTCTGTTATCGCACCGCCGTTGAGCCTGCTTAAAAACTTGTCATCTATGCCGATCTGAGAAAAAACTGTATGCACGGAAGGCTTCCCACCCGTCACACGGATATACACAGAAGCTCTGTCTTTGGAGTATATACCCAGACATATAGAATCCTCTGTAACAGTAACTTTTGTGATCTTTTTATGTAGGTATCTGTCCCGTATAATATTTACAGCTTTAGTGATGCTCAGTCCGTCCAATTTCTTCCCCTTTTAACGATAGAATGTTCATTATACTATATAAAGTTGATGAAAATAAATCATAGATTTAATAAGATGGATAACACGCAAACTAACAGTGAGATTAATTAATGTATAAAGTAAAAGATATTCTTCAGATGGAAGTAACACTGGCTCTCGGCTGCACTGAACCTGTAGCTGTTGCACTGGCAGCATCAGCCGCCGCATCACTCATAGACAGATCAAAAATCAAATCTGTGAAATTATCCATAGATGCCAACATGTATAAAAACGCTCTGGCAGTATCTATCCCGGGAACCAAAGGCAAGTGCGGTGTGGAACTGGCAGTGGCACTCGGAATAATGGCTGGAGACCACAAAAAGACTCTGGAGGTTCTGGATTGTCTAACCCCTGAAGGTCTGGCAAAAGCAGAAGCTATGGCTGAGTCTAAGATAATCAAAACAGAGCTGAACCGTGACATACAGGGGATATATATTAATGTATTTATAGAGACTGATGAGGATACCGCAGAAGCAGAGATCAGAATGTTTCATAATAACCTGTCTGTTATGAAAAAAAATGGAGAGAAGATAGAACTCGACTCTGCATGTGACGAAGATACAGATAACAAGAAAGATATTGCAAGGATGGAGAAGTGGCTCACCACCTTAGAGCTGTCCGACCTGCTTTTAATGATAAACGATCTGGATGACGAAGACTTTGTGTTTATAAAAGAAGGTGTGGATACAAATCTGCGTCTCGCAGAGTTCGGCCTTAAAAACGGTGCCGGACTTGGCATTGGCAGAGCTCTGGAGAGGAGCATAAGATCTAAGCTGATCAAAAAAGATATGGGTGTGGCAGCACGTATACTAGCCTCATCCGCATCTGATGCGAGGATGTCTGGAGTATCAATGCCGGCTATGAGCTCTGCGGGCAGCGGGAACCACGGGCTGACAGCAATGCTGCCGATATGGGCGGTTAAAGACTTTATAGAGCTGGAAAGTGAAAAAACAGTATTAGAAGCAATAGCGCTCTCACATCTAGTAACGGCGTATATTAAGGCGCATACAGGCAGATTGTCTGCAATATGCGGATGTTCTGTGGCGGCAGGAGCAGGTGCAGCAGCGGGGATAACCTACATGCTCGGCGGCACGGCCAATCATATTGCTGGTTCAATCATAAACCATACGCACGATTTGGCCGGAGTTATCTGCGACGGTGCAAAGGCGGGATGTTCACTAAAGCTCGCAACAGCAGCCGGCACAGCAGTCACCGCATCACTGCTTTCACTGCAAGGGGTTGTTGTGCAGCCCACAGATGGGCTTTCAGCAGATTCACCTGAACAAACCATGAGAAACATAGGTACGTTGGCAAGCGTTGGAATGGTAGAAACCGACAGGACAATTCTGAACATAATGCTGGAGAAGCAATTTAACAAAAAATTTGACTAATAGTTAACAGAATAAAGGACACACAACTGGGTGGATAACAGCTGTAACAGCTTCGTTATAATAAATAGTGCGCATTGCCCCCTTGATTTTTTCACACTTTTGTATATTATTTAAACCTACAAGTCATGTATAATTTAATCAACAAAGTAAAATATTAATAAACATTTACCATTTAGGAGGATTACAATGGCACAGGAAACTATGCAGTTCAAAACGGAAGTGAATAAGCTTCTTGAACTGATGATCCACTCTCTTTATTCACATAAGGAGATTTTCCTCAGAGAGCTTATATCAAACGCCTCAGATGCTGTAGACAAGCTCCGTTTCGAGTCCATCAGAAATGACGCTCTTGCCGAAGGGGACGCAGACTACAAAATTAAAATTATCTTAGATAAAGATGCAGGAACTTTAACCGTATCCGACAACGGCATAGGGATGACAAAGAACGAAATTGTTGAAGCTCTGGGAACCATTGCTCATTCGGGAACAAAAGAGTTCATTAAAGCTCTGGAGTCAAAGGACGTTAAGGACAATCCAGAGATGATAGGCCAGTTCGGTGTGGGGTTTTATTCCAGCTTTATTGTGGCAGACAAAGTTACCGTACTCAGCAGAAAAGCAGGCGAGGACAAATCAGTAGGCATCATATGGGAATCAGAAGCCGATGGCAACTTCACAGTGGATAGACAAGAAAAGACTACAAAAGGTACAGATGTTATTCTCCAGCTGAAAGAGGATTGTAAGGAATATCTCGAGGATTTTGAGATAAAGGATATTGTAAAAAAATACTCTGACTACATCAACTACCCGGTAGTAATGGACACTGTCAAAGATGACGTTGTTGAAGAAGAGATTCTGAACTCCATGAAGGCCATCTGGTTAAAGGACAAAACAGAGGTGTCTAACGAGGAATATTCTGAGTTCTACAAACATGTGACCAGAGATTTCACTGAACCTCTGAAAACTATACACTACAGGGCTGAAGGAACTACAGAATTCTCTGTACTCTTATACATCCCGAAAACTGCCCCTATGAATATTTTATATCAGGATTTCAAATCAGGCCCGGCTCTTTATGTGCACAGGGTCCAGATAATGGAAAACTGCGAGGAACTGGTGCCTACCTATCTGCGCTTTATTAAAGGCGTTGTGGATTCATCTGATCTTCCGCTGAACGTGTCCAGAGAGATACTTCAGAACAATAAAATGATAGAGATCATACGCAAAAATATTACCAAGAAAGTTCTGGAAACTCTCAAAACAATGAAAGAGAAAGAGTATGATACTTATGTGGATTTTTATGAGCAGTTCGGAAGGGTTCTGAAAGAAGGCCTTCACTTCGATTTCTCCCGCAAAGAAGAGATTGCAGATCTGCTGCTTGTTCAGTCCACAGCCACTGAAAACGGCAAATACACTACATTATCTGACTATATGTCACGGATGAAGACTGAGCAGAACGAAATTTACTATATAACAGGTAAAAACCGAAAAGAACTTGAGAATTCTCCATATCTGGAAACACTTAAAGAGAAAGACCTCGAAGTGCTCTTTATGACAGACGAGATAGACGACATTGTTATCTCCAGCCTGATGAAGTATAAGGACAAGCAGTTCAAATCCATACTTAAAGGCGACATCGACCTTCAGTCCAAAGAGGAGAAGGAAGAATCTACTAAAACTTTCGGAAAGCTTACCGACAAATTAAAAGACATGCTCGGTGAAAAGGTGAGCGAAGTAAGGCTCTCAGCAAGACTTAAAAACTCGCCGTGTGTTCTTGTGTCAGGCGATGGCGACATTGATCCCCAGATGGAAGCTATGTTAAAAGCTATGGGGCAGAATGTACCTGCACGTCAGAAGATACTGGAGCTAAACCCTGATCACGAGCTTGTTGTGGCGCTGAATGCAGAGTTTGAAAAGAACGCTGAAAGCGCAAAAGTGACCGATATAGGTGAACTGCTCTACACTCAGGCACTTATACTGGAAGGTAACATGCCGGAAGACATCGGCAGGTTCACGAACCTTCTCACAAAAGTATTAACAGAAAACGTTAAATAACATAAAAAGGGGAGCATAAGCTCCCCTTTTTTTTATCCCATAAATACAATTATTTCAATACTGACTAAATACACGAAATTATTATTTAAGTAATATGTGACAGCAAGAAGTCCTTTCAGAAAGCTAAGCGTTTTAGATGAGGAAAAAGCAGTATCACTGAATTGGAATTTTTATATTAAAATTGACACCGTTTTCAGTGTTATTACAGGTGAGTCTTCCATTCATGCTGTTTTCAATTATCATTTTCGACATATAAAGACCGATACCAGTCCCTTTACCTTCGTCTTTAGTTGTGAAATAAGGTTCAAATATTCTGCCAATTACATCAACAGGAATATTATTACCATTGTTATGGATATCTATAGAGACAGCATCATCTGTAACCACAACACAGATATCAATTATTTTGTCTAAGCCGTTGTTGTTTTTGAATGCTTCGAGTGTTGCATCACTGGCATTACTCAATATATTTAAAAAAACCTGCTTTATTTCAGATGGAAAACCGCTTATTAAATCTTTGTCTTGTGCGCAGTAGCTCTCAGAAAACATATTACCGCATTTTATGCTGCCGTTTTCACATTGACACTTTATTGAAACTTGTATCCCATTGTTGTTATATTGGGGATTAATTAATTCCAGTGTATTGAGCATCTGCTGCACAATTGAAAAATCTGTTATCTCTTTATTTGGTGAAAAAAAGTTCCTGAAGTCATCTATAGTTGATGACATATGCTCTATAAGTTCTGTATTATTTTGAAATAATTCATCATAACTTATATCGTAATTTTCTCCGGAGTGAATCTCTTTTCTCATTTGTGAGACCAGCTGCATATTATTTAATGGCTGTCTCCACTGGTGAGCTATCGCGCTAATCATTTGTCCCATATCAGCAAACTTCTTTTGTTCAAATAGTAACTGCTCATTCTTTTTTCTAATAGAGATTTCTTCTTCAATCCTCTCTGCTAAATTCAAATTGATTTCTTTCAGCTCTTCTTTATGAAACAGATTGCTTAGCCAGTTGCTCAACACAGGTGACATTAGTTTCGCAATTTTCTCACTACTTTTTTTATCTGCATCAGTATAGCCACTGTTTTTATTCCCAAGCACAATAGCACCTATTACCTTGTTGCTTTTAACAATTGGCACACTCATTGCATTTGCCAGTTCGATGTGTCCACTAGGAAATTTAAAATTTTCTGATTTTATATATATGGTTTTGTTCTCTATAGAATCTTTCAATATGCCTTTGCGTGATGATTTAGAAAAAACTATGCTTTTATTTTCGACCCGGCATTGATCAAATATGGTGTATGTCATAGACGGTGCTATAAGGTTGTCTTCTTTGTCGAGGTAGCCAACTAATCCGAATTCGCTATCGAAATATTTTAAAAATATTTCTAATAAATTTGCAAACAGCAAGTCTGCGTCTTCTTCCAAAAATGTATTGTGTATCTGACTTATGACATTTAAAAGAAACTCATTCTCTTTTCTTTCCGTAATATCATGGAATATTGACAATATATAATCTTTATCTGAAATATTAATAACACTGGGATGAGTCTCTATATAATGCACATTACCTTTTTTATCAATGTGATTTACTTCAAAATAGTCAACATTCCCTCTAAGTATCAAATCAACATTTTTTCTTATATTTTCAAAAGTGTTAGGATTAAGGTCTGTCAGTTTCATGGCTGTAATTTCTTTGTATGTATAATCATATAAATCGCACATTTTCTTGTTTGCGTCTATTATCTCAAGAGATTCTGGATCATACACATAAACACATGCGTTGGATTTGTTAAAATACAAAAAAGTATTGTTGCTTAAAGTCATTTCATGCTTTTTAAATCTTTCGACAGGTTTAAATATGCAATGAGTCTGCTTGAATTCACCTGATGAAGTGTAAGCAACTTTACCATCTAAAACTACACTGACAATTGACCCGTTTTTATGAATAAGGTCAAACTCCACGCCATGAATAATGCCATTTTTGCATAAGTTTGGAAAATTATTTTTTAAAGTAATGACACTTTCAGGGGTAAGAAAATCAGAATATTTATTATTAATCACTTCTTCTTTGTCATATCCAAGTATCTCGCACCATGCAGGATTGACAATTAAAATATTGCCTTCTACATCTAATGAATGATAAGGAAGCGGGGCATTTTCGTATTGTTCTTTAAAATAATCAATTTTCATAATTTGTATCTACTTGTTTTTTTAAATTATACAAAAGTTTAAAGAGCAAATCAATTCATATTCACATTCTATTGAATTAACGGCCCAAATTAACATATTACATTTACTACTTTTAATAAACAAAGCTTAATCACCTGATTCTAATTTACATAATGTTAATTATAAAATATTTTTACATATTGATTTTTGTTACACAAAATCGTATTGTACTAAAATATAAAAATATGAATTATTTATTCAGGCGGGACATGGAAAGTCAAAAATTAAAAATATTGGTAGTAGAAGATGATTTACTCGCTAATAAAATGCTATCAAAAATACTAAATATGCTGAATTTCGAGGTATTTTCTGCATTCGACGGTGCAGAAGGTTTCAGCAAATATTCAGAAATTAAACCAGACATCATAATTACTGATTTAAACATGCCTGTGATGTGCGGGTGCGAATTAGTTAAGAAAATTCGTAAAATAGACACTACTACTCCTATCATAATCTGTACTGGCGAGCCCGTAAAAGATATTTACGATATGGTAATTATTGAAAAGCCAATATGCCTTGATACTTTAAAGTCGAAGATTCAGCAAATTCTATCTCTTGACAATGATTCAATAAACAATATTCCATTTGCTTTTTGCGGAGAGAACAAAAAAGTAATTTAATATATTTGTAATATTATAATTACATACCTTTTACATCGGTTCGGCACATCATTCTAATCAGATGCAGGGTTCACTGAGTAGTTCAGTATCTGTATCGGATTTCCGTTTGATAAGCTTCCGAAATAGAGGAACATGTTAGCAAAATACAGTCTGTTGTTGTAGTAAGTGCTTGA
The DNA here is from genome assembly GCA_002869145.1 of Denitrovibrio sp. GTDB lineage: Bacteria > Chrysiogenota > Deferribacteres > Deferribacterales > Geovibrionaceae > Denitrovibrio. The sequence goes on along the minus strand of PKTM01000019.1, from coordinate 44,972 downwards.
TGTTCCAGGATCAATATTATTTGATAATGCGCCTAGGCTCCCCTTCGCCGTCATATTTTTGCTTGCGGTAAATGAGAATCCGTAACCTGTCCCTGAAGTGCTGCTTAAGTGTTCGCAGACAGGCCCTTCACATGCATTCGCAGCAAAGGACATTGCTACCTGGAATGTTTGTTCGAAGTTCTGGCTTTGCGACAATGTAAGTGTCACCCCCCCAGTATTAGCATTACCTTCAGGTGTAGTCATCTCGTCAGACACCAGATAGCAATCTGGCGGAAGATTACTTGAGCTGCATAAATTATTGCTTGGGAGATGATTCATCATGCTCTGTTTAGTCGGATAACTGGTGGGCAGTCCTTCAGTGTGAAACAGAAAATCTTCTGCTATTATGTCTTGTGCATCACCGTTATTCGCATTGTAATAAGCCAGATCCTGCTGATATCTGTGACTATCGTGGGGGAGATTTATGGTCATATATTTTTTTCCGTCACTGCTAGCAGCAATATTGTCCAGTTTTGGGCTGGAAAGAACCTCATAAAGGTACGAATCTATTACTGGACCTACAAAGACTATGTTATCATTTTCACCTGTTTCATAATCAGTTCCTTCACCAGTCATAACAGTTGATTTTTTACTGGTTTTTGAGCTTTTATTAATGCTTGCTGTAACTTCTGCAGAGGCCACATCCGGGACTTCAAATTTAAAGCCGTACCCCATTGATACTGAATAAGACTTGAAAGTCGAGTCAGAGCTTGAATTGGTGATACTGTTGCTCAGTGTGCTGGATCCGAGAGTTTGTATGTCGGAATCCAAATAGTTCGGTGATGCGGCTATGATCATTAGCGGAACAGGATCCACATCTATCAGCTTGTGGTTTCCTGTATATGAAACCTTCGTATTATCTGCATCGAAATCACCCACCACCAAAGAAGAATACCCAAAGCTTCGACCTGCTTTAGTCGAGCCAATCTTGTCATATTTTTTCAGACTAAACGAACGGTTTGCATACTTAAATGCTGTGAATTGAACACCATCAGCAGAGTATTCTTCATCAAAAAGTGTGACTAGTTCAGATAAGCCGTCACTGTCAACATCCGCTGACTGAAAATTAAACGTAAAAGTTACGTTATTGCTAATTTCAGCAGTTGTTCTGTTGTCTGTGGCTATGTAATCAGCAAGGATATTATATTTATCATCGAACTTAAAACTTGCTGCAAGGCTGTTATTGAGTGGTGATATTACCATTGGAGATATCCACATATCACGTCTTTCATTGGATTGAAGTGGCGAAGAACTATTCCTGCCGCTTATAACAGATACAATTTCGTCCAGACCGTCACCATTGAAATCCCCCTTGCGAAGCGGGTATTCATCGAATGGCGTCATTCTGCTATTGTTGTTATAGTAATTAAATGGGAAATCAAGGCTTTGCTTCACGGTTAATTTATTAGCAGAATGAACCGAATAATCATAGACTTCTGCCTTATGCACAGAGCTGCCAAAACAGACTAATTCTATATCTGTGAAGCTTTCGCGATATAAACTTGCATTATTGCATGAGCCCGGGTTCAGCATAGAATTATAAGGTGACTTAGGCAAATACTTGATTGTTTGGGATGGAAAATTGTATCCGACAATAGCTATCTCATCGTTGTCGTCATCTTCAAAATTTCCTAATACTATATCAAGAACATCGTAAGTGTCATAAGTCTTTATAACTCCATTTGTATTAATTATAGAGCCATCCTTAATAAATTGTGTAGCGAGTAAGTCGCTGGAAATATTTGAACCCTGGCGCATTACTTCCAAATAAAATGAACCATTTTTGTTGCCATTTATTACTATAAAAGTAGGAGTCCAGCTCTCGCGGCCATGATAAGTGTGTGGTGCGGAGTTGTAATAAGTAAGACCAAGCACAGCTATCTCGAGGTAACCATCGTCGTCCAGATTGCCGACATCCACTTTTATCCTGCCCCTTATGTCAGTCATTTTCAAAATTGTGTCGTCTTGCTGCAGGTTAACAAAAGTGTGAGATTGTGAGCCACTGTTTCGCTCCGCTGATAAAACAGTCAGATTAGCATTACCCGCATTATCAGAGGAAACAATAATAATCTCCTCACCAGTTTCGCTGGCCACATTGCCGCATGCGATATCACCATACTGGGCATTGTAGCTATGTAATTCTGACAAACTCCAAGTGTCCGTTACCGTAAAAGATGTTTTGTCGGCTACACCTACTATTAGATATATGGTGCTGTTATATTTTCTCAACAGTATGAATTCTTCCTTACCATCTCCGTCAATATCGCAGGCTGTTGTATCTATTATGTCTGTAACAATGTCTCTGTCATTGATGGATGACATTTCATAGCCTGTTCCTGCATCATCTATGTATTTGAACGCATACTTAGGAGACATGGCAACTGCCTCTTCCGTTCTTATGAGGTCAGTGATTAGTGTCTTAAGAGGCGGTGTGTCCGCGTCAGGATTGCTTGATGCGGCATATGTTGAAAAGTGGCTGGTCTGAAATGTGAGCGTATTAGCTGTGGTGTCGACTGAGGTTTTGACATTTCTCCAGCCGTTTTCATCGTAGTATGTTATTACAATATTATTTTCGTCCACATCCTCGGTTAAAAGTGAATCGTCATAGCTGACAGTAATTGTCACTGGGTTTTTGAACTGCAGCCCTTTAGGCTCGAACTCCAGAGGGAAGTGAATAAGGTGGTCTGCCCCTTCGTATGGGTCAGATGCACTGACGGTTATATCTGTATCTTCGTACAAAGCATCGGAAGGTATGTCGATCTGTACGTGTCCCCATGTTAGTGTGCCTCCGGAAGCCGGAGCTGTTTTTGCGACACCTTCGTCAGCCATTACAAAGGAATTTATTGAGACTGTCTCTGTGTCTGTACCTGCTGGGTTTGTGCATGTTAAAACAAAAGTGCCCCCCGCTTCTGCGTCTGCTGTGTAGCTTTGCCCTGTAACTGCCGAATTGTTTATAATGCAGTCAGACTCAGTGCCGGACTGATCCCATGTCAGGTTAGCTTTACCTGTTGAACTCACATGCATCACATTTGGGGAAACCTTAAGTGATGAAATTACAGGTGCTTGTGCGGCAATTATATTAATAAAAGAGGCTGTTGCTTCGCCTTCGTCTATACATTCAATGCTGATCATTTGTGAATCTGAAGTGTTTACTGTTAAAGATCCACCGCTTTCTATGACAGACCCTGTGCTAATATCTATGCACTCTACTTTATCCGAGACGTTTTTATTATATTCCCACGAGAGAACTACATCCGTGTCAGTTCCCGAGGCTACAGTTTCTGGTTCTGCCTGCAGGCTTCTTATCTGAAGCACAGGGTTATCACTTGTGTTTCCGCTGCTGTAAAATTCAGGCATACATGCAGTCTGTAAAAGAACAATGAAGATTATGGTCGTTAGTTTAGATATTTTTTTCATTGTGACCTCAAGGGTGATGATTTAACTAATTAACTATACTTTTAGAAATTCAAGGATGCAACATTATTTCCTTTGATAGAAAAATGAAAGTTACACAATGATAAGTGCTTTGCTTAAATCAGGTTTTGGTTTGCTTGACATGCACGCTATGGCTTCATGAATATCAGATAGTTTGGTTTGAAGATAATTAATAAGACCTTCTTCTTGCTTCCACCCAAAATTGTGTTTAATAAAAAAGGCGATACTTGGTAGCGTATCGCCTTTAAAATATAAACAGTATTTACTGTTTGAAAGTGCCCGAAACCGGAATCGAACCGGTACAGGATTATATCCCGAGGGATTTTAAGTCCCTGATAATCTATTTCCGTCTCTTTCCGCCTGTTTCCTTAAATTTAGAATATTTCTCTAAATATCTGATATTAAACCTTCTTTTATAGACACTGCTCTCTACAGTATTTCCGTCTCTTTCCGTTTATTTCCAAACTTTGAAATAAAAGTGTTACAAAATCGTTACAAATGATTTGGAAGCTATTGACGTAACTCTTCGCAAATTGTAATATATTATACTTATTTAATGATCAATCGACAATACAGGAAAAGAGAAATGGCTAGCACTGAATATCGTTACAAATGCATAAAATGCGGCAAAGATAATAAATTCAAAGATCCTTTTTATGACGATGACGGACCTTATTTTCATTGTTCTAGTTGCAAAGAAAGAAACCTCATTAAAAACACTAAAGATGATAGTCTTGGGCTCTATTATAAATGCCCACATTGCGGCGGCAGAAGCAGAGTCATTGATGAATTCTGTTTATTTAGAACGATGAGCTCTATTTGCAGTGAAAAAAGGCCAGAGAGAGCTATTATACAGAAACTCTCTACAGTTAATAAAAAAAGGATATGGCTGGTCTCTGATGAAAAGTTTGAACTTCCGAGATCTCAAAATCAAAAAGAACTTATTCGCTGCATGTCTAAAATGATTAGTTACTTTGATGATATACTTATAAGTATAAAAAACCCGCTAAAACAAAGAAAATTAGCAAATGAAGAGAAACTTCTTCTTACTGTTAGTAGCTTTGAGAAAGAATTTAGAGACCACCAAATAAAAAATAGAGAGAAGCAATACAAGCATGAATTGCCAATATATGATGCTTTTTTTGAGTATTTTAAAAATGATGAGATAGGTATTATTTCTAAATCAGATATTAAAGTATTTTTAAGAGATTATGCTGAAGACAGAGCTCAATTTGCTAAAAATGGGCCAACTATCTCTAGTAACACAAAAAACAAATATATTTCTTATGTATCATGTTTTTTTAAATGGCTTGAAGAAGATAAAGATATCTCGCTAGACGTTAATCCAGCACTCGGCATTAAGCGAGAGAGTTTTCCAGATCCGGATCCGTTTTTTCTTTATCCAGACGAATTTAAAGCATTTATAGAATATACAAATATATTTAATAGAAAAAATGCAAGATTGAAAGCACAAGCATATTTTCTTTTATTATGTCACGCAGGAGCAAGAACTCAATGTGGCAGAAATCTTAAAGTAGAAGATGTTAACTTTAAAGCGGGAACAGTAAAACTTTGCTCAAAAGGCACTACTGTTAGACATGTAAAAATGACTTCAGTCTTGAAGCAAAAATTGGGTGAATATCTAGAATATAAAAATCTAAAATATGGAGATTATGTCTTTAGTGATTTTCCGAAAAATATTTTTTATGAGATAAAAAAGACGCTGTCAGAAGAAGCAGATAAACTTAATATTGAGTCTCGTCTTGAAGCAAAAAACAGGGTTAAACAATTTTCTCCGCACAAATTTCGTCATTCTTTCGCAACCTGGTCATACTTTATAAATGGATTTAATCTTGTAAATGTACAAGCTGATTTAGGGCATAGTAGTTCTTTTATTACAGACATTTATACGCACGCATCTAATGATGAACTTACTCGTCAAATCAAAGAATATGGGAACCCTTTCGAGATGAAATTAGAGCTCAGATAAACTCAGAAAAAATTAAGCTGCGCTATCAATGAGCGCTCGCTAGCTCGCCGTAGCCTCTTCAGCGAACGTTTTTCATGCCATTTTCAAAATTGCGAACGTTTTTCCAATTTAATCTTGTAAGTCATTGATAATAATGATGTTAACTTTTTTAGTGGTGTTTTTGACCAGTATATAGCCTTAATTTGGGCTATTTTTACCATATAACAGGGCTTTCAGAGCTTTTTGCCATTTTGCCTAATTCACTATTAATTAACGATAGATATTTATAATAGTACTTTTTAACTATTCTATTTTTACTTAAATATCCTAGAACAACTGTAGATAAAGGGTTTTAGCGTTATTAGCTTATTGGCATGGTTTTTGTTATTAACTTTTTATAATATTAACTAGCCTAGCATTATAGACTTTATCTATACTCATTAAGATTCATTATCACTTAACTTTAGTTTACCCTCGTTTAACTCTGTAATAATCTCATATTCTTTACTGTTTTTAGTTATTCTCTGCCCCAAAACCTTGACGTCAGTGTTATACACTTTCTCTAATATTTTTTGAACAATCTCTTGATCATCAAGATATTCTTTATATGCAAAGCCTACAACTGCAACAACTGGAGACCCCACAACTACATCCATTAGTAGCACCTTTTCCGGCTGCCCCAGTTTTTCATGACTTTCTCTGATAGTATTGAATGCTTTATTAAAATTTTTGTCTACATATTTAGTCGTAAGTGTTGCGCCAAATCTCGAAAATACCTCTTTTAGTATATTTACCAAAAACTTATAGCTTGTATAATTATTAAATTTAAAATCATTTAGTTCTTTTTTTAGGTCAGCTGCAGGAGAAGCTGAGAAGAAAAAGGCTTTAAAATGTTTGTTTAATTCATATTCTTCAATAAGCGTATCTATAAGTGCGTCTACATTACTAATTAATGTTTCTACATCTATTTCTTTTCGCTCTATTTGCTCTTCTGCTTTATTTTCAGCTGCAATAAGCTTAAGCCTATTTTTGATGTTGATTTCAGATAAAGGTTTTTTTGGCGGAGCAGGCGGAATGTCTTGCTTTATGCACTTTAAATCTCCGGCATCTGCTGTCAGTGACTCTACCTCAATGCCATGCCATCCTTTAAATATTTTGACAAAAAACATCACAAGTGAATCTGAAACGAGTTTATTAAAAGAAGGAAGACTCATAGAGTTTTCAGACAACTCTTCTTGCAAAAGAGTATATTTTCTGACAAGTTCTTCTTGTTCTTCAACATTCAAAATCCAGCTTCGCCTGATTGCTTTCTCTGGCTGCTGAAAAGCTGGGAAGTTACGCTTATTAAGCTCTTTATGATGTCTCAGTGCTGCATATATATAATTGTTATCACCTTCCCTGTCTTCATATTCGGGATTTGCACGATAGAATATAATAAAGTCGAAAAGCACATCAACGAGATTTGCTACATAGCTTGCATAGTTTGTATATTTCTCATATTTTTCGCCCAACAACTCTTTATTATACAATTCTCGATTTTTAAGAATCTCATCAAGCGGCGGGTATACAGTATTATTACGTGTAAAACTCTCAGGAATTATAACTTCATTCCACCCTTCAATTTCTGAATAATCTATTTTATCTGTCATAGCTTAATCTCCATAAAATATAATAAAAATAACACAATATATAATATAATCATACAGATAATATTGAAAGAAAAACTGTATTCACTTATAATAATAAAGCTTGAGATTTCATTAAAAAACGTCAGAAGTAAAGAAGAGCCCCATTTTTTTTGGGGTTTTTCTTTTTTTTATCTTCTTATAATTATTTTTTTTGTTATATAGAAGTATAGACTTTTGCTCAATTCGTGAAAACTCCGATAAGAAACCCTGTTTTTAAAAAAGCAGGGTTTTTTATTCTTCTGTTTTTAAAAATTTTGGTTATATAGAAATATGCTCCTTGAGTGGACTACCTCAACTTATTATTGCGCAGAGCCCCTCTTTAAAAAAGAGGGGTTTTGTGCGTTAAGATTTGCAATAAATCGTAATCTAAGGACACTCTTATGCAACATTTCTAAAGCGAACAGTTAAGAAAAAAGATGTTTTTTCTTCTCTTTCTGAACAAAGCGAGTCTGAACTTTCTGACATTATGACGCTTTTTTGTTTGCTAACAGTTAATATTAAAGGTAAAATAGCAGGTCTTTGTGAAAAGTAAAATTTATTAAAGAAGAGGTATTTCAATGAGTGCAGAAGACAAAAGCGAATATGTATTTTCAATCTTACCAGATACATATGGCGAGTATATACTTGTAGCGGTCCCTGATTCTGATAAAGACATTATTCTTGAACTGATAGAGACAAAAAACACTGAATCAGATACTTTTAATCAACTACTAGATAAGATACTTGAGAATAAGCTTATGCACATTCTAGGCCCTGAAACAAAATGGAACGAGAAACAAGATACAGGAATTGCAGACGCTCCCATATCATATGAAACAAAATCAAGAACAAAAATCGTTGAAACCGGGTATTACATCCTGTTATCAACTTTATATTCAGCCTCAAGCCTGAATTACATAATGGACACCCCTGATGGAAGCGAATTTGATCTAAAAAAGGTTACTATCAAGTCTCATGAAATCAATATCCCCGACGTTCTCGTAAGAGATGTTATCGTAGCTCTTAATTATGATGGGAAAGATGTCTTAACAGACATAAACTCAGTATGTGCATACGACAAAATTCCACAGTATAACGTTGATATTATAAGAGTTTACGAAAATCCGAATGGTACTATTGCAAACGAAATTGTGGTGTCTTTTCAGGATCCGCTGGATTGACTAGAGTTGTATATGTTGATACACTTCCGGCGCCGGACTTTCTTTTCTCTCCCTCTTCCGCCGTCATTTTAATAAACTCTTGCGCCGGACTTTCTCTTTTTCTTCGTCTGTGAGAAATTCTTCGATGTAGCGAGTCTGAATTTTCAGGATCCTCTAGATTAAGCGAAAGAATAATATAGACTAACTCGTCAGAATCTTATATTCCAATAAGTGAAATATAACGTGCTTGCTGTTATAAAACTATTTAATGAACTATCTATCATCGCTCCGCAATTTGTGCTATAAAATCCATCTCCATATGAAATTTTCTTTAATTTTTGAATAATTTTTGACTCTATATTGCTGCCAGCTGGAATATTGAAGCGTATACAAGTATATATACCGCTGCCGCCACTTCTTAACGAATATCCGTCTATTCCAAAATTTCTATCTATATATTTATAATATTCTCTGAAATATTCTAAAAAATTATTTACAAATCTTTCTTCATCAAGATATTCCCCGTCGCCATCAGAATCCTCCGGATATATTCCATTATTGTTATTACGCCAATCAAAATTACTGCTGTAATAACTTTGTAATCCATTGGTAATATTATTAAAATTACAAAGATGAATTTTTGCCTCTTCGCCTACTTTTAATTGATTGTAAGATGAAAAAGCTAAGCTTGCGACTGCAACAACTGACATTATTGTAAGTGAAATTACTACTTCGAGTAAAGTGAACCCTTTTTTGTTTTTTGTTCTCATGATTATTACCTCATTCTTATTTATAAGTGAGATATAACAAAAATTTTCGGAAGTGTATGAATAAAAAGAAAAACTATACTCTTGCATATATATAATACTTAATGTGCTTGTGCGCATATCATCTAGCTAGTCAACAATTTCATTCGCAAATCTAAGTATCTCCGCTTTTATGTCCATCTCTGCTGTGAGTAGTAAAGAATTCTCGAGAATTTCCTTTAATTCGGCTTTTTTAATTCCGTAGTATGTAACGACATCTACTTTATTATCAAGCAGTTCCTCAAGATCTTCTTTGAGATTTATCCTGTGAAAACATTCATAATTAGGTTTTAAGCGCACTAAAAAATCTATATCGCTGTCTTCAGTGTCGAGATCAACAGCTACTGAACCGAAAATACGAACATCTGAAGCTTCATATTTCTCAAAAAGAGCAATAACTTCGTTTTTACACTTAATGAGTTTGTCAACCGGTCTCATTATAAAGCTCCTTTTTTACTTTCTTAAAAACTCAATCACTTTGCCAAAAACCTGATGTTCAGCAATAACCTTTCTATTTTTCATCTTTCCTCTTCCCTCTTTCGCCTTCGCCTTCTTCAGCATCTTCGAGCAGCCGGCGGACAAAACTCTGTTGAGCAGACTCTCTTTGCTTTTTCTTAGTTTTAAACTCTTCGCCTGCCTCTTTCATGCATTCATTAAAGTGCCAGTCAAAGTATTTTTCATACTCGTCACTTCCTGAATCTTTATTAACTGGCGGCTTAGTATAAGGAAAACTCACTGTCTCAAACTCACCAGTTTCAGCATCAATAACAAGAGCTGAAAGGGCTTTGCCGGTGTAGCATCCGGTATCGATATCTATATCTGCTGATGTATGACTGTCATTCCACATGACTAGTGGTTCCATCCCGTCATTCTCTGATGCATAGTGAACAGGAGTATGACCATAAACACAAAAAACATTGTCACAATCTTTGATTCCTCTGTGCATATAGCGTTGACGACTGTACATAAGCGCTTCCAGATCGCCTTCTGTAAGCTTTTCATCATCCAGAATCTTATATATTGTATCCCTGTCGCCGCCGGAGTGACTGAATACGAAGGTTTTTCCTGCTATTATTTGAACGTGATAGTATTTCATAGCATTGAAAATAAGCATGTATTCTTCAAGAGCTTTTAACAAACCTTCTGTGTCGTATTTTTTACCGGTAAGTGACTTCATCGTTTCTTTACCGCCATTTTTTAAACAATTATTAAGAAAAGACTTATCTCGAGTGTTAAACCATTTGATGAGTTCATTCTCATGATTGCCCCGGAGCATAGTGATATTGTAACCTTTAGTGATTTTGTCTCTTACATCACGCAGCACCCAATCAGAGTGCGGGCCTCGGTCGATCAAATCGCCAAGGTAGATGAGTTGAATTATATAGTACTGCTGCCAGATCTGCCGGAGCAGAGATACGTGTTCGTATTGATGCCCGTGAATGTCGCCTATTGCTACAATCGCTTGCTTTTTATTCATCTTATTCCCTCTAATAGCTAAAACTATAAACTCAGAAAAAATTAAGCTGCGCTATCAATGAGAGCTCGTAAACTCGCTATTCGCAGGTTTCTTTGAAGCTCAGTACTAGCACCCCACCCTCTTCTGTAATCTCTTCTAATTCGCCTTGAAGCTCATGCTTCAGTACATATTCAAATTCTTCTTTAAGAGATAGTAGCGCTGCTCTATCAACGTTAGAGAGCTGCATATAAACGAGCTCATCTTTTCTATGAAGATTAATCTGTTCAGCGATGTATACAATTAAATCATATTTAATAGTTTTATGAGTTATTGCATAAATGATTGAATCTAAGACTGCTTGATTATCAGCATCAAGAGTGCCGTCTTTTTTTAGAACTGATTCGAAGTCTTTTTGCCACTCTCTGAAAATTAATAGTGTTCTATCATTTTTTATCCTACTCATTACTACCCTCTGCACTACCCTCTGCCGACTTATTAAGTTACATTATACCACATAAAATAAAATATATCGAAATTTTTTATATCTTTTATTCGCATTATTATTAAAGACTTATAACATTACTGGTAAAATTACCCATTATTTGTTAATTATTTCTTGGTTTTTTTTATATAAATTGGTTATATTATAATATAGAAAAGAATTTGGAATTAAATCGAAAAAGAAATTTGGAATTAAAGCTAGAAAAAAATAGAAAAATTAAGGGAGAACATTATGAGCAAGATCAAAACATTCGAAACAGAAAAACAGTTTAAGCAATATTTACAACGTTGCAAAAAGAACAACAAAGAAATAGCAAAAGATATTAACATTTTACAAAAAATTGGCAAAAAATCGCTATTGCAACTAACACTGGAAAGTAAAACGTATAGATATCTCGGTCTTCAAGCAGCTAAAAGAGTCTGCGTTGACGAAGTAAAAAACATACTCTCAATATCAGACGACTGGAAAAAACTATCCGGCTGCTACTTTTGGACATCTCCGATTAAAGCTCAAAACAGAAGAAATATGGAAGCACAAAATTATCAAGAATTTGAATCGATGTTCAATTCTAACGTAATAAAAGGTGAAATTAGTATAAATGTAACTTGTAAACACGTCTATAACACAAGCACTCTACAATCACATAAAGACTTCAGAGAAGTTAACTCGCTTTTAGTTAAAACACAAAAAGAAATAGCTAACATATTATTTAAAAACAATATAGCTCGTTTCTTTATCATTAAAACAACAACAGATAGAAAAATTTATGATGGCTTAAACAAAAAATACGCTCAACAAGAACCAGTTGGGATGGGATATAGTATTGATATCTCAGGATATTATTTCACAAACTGCAATATGAGCAGTAAATTTCACAGTCAAACTTCAGACAGCATAACAAATAATTGCATTTCACAATGCTACTAATATAAACACGGAGAAATATCATGATAATAACAACAGCGAGCATGAAAGGCGGAGTAGGAAAAACAACAATAACAATTAATATTGCAAAAATATTGTCTGCAATATTAATAGACTGCGATCTTCGCCAAAAAAGTGCGTATCTCAAAGGTAAAGAAATGGGAATCACTTGCACCCTGCTCCCTCCCGAAAAAGAGGTAGATTTCTTTGAGAAGATTAAAAAAGGGAGCGACAAAGACAATCTAATCATCTTCGATACAGGTGGCAAAGACACAGCAGGGAGCAGAATGGCTATTGCTGTAGCAGATCTTGTAATCATACCTGTCAACTATTCTAGTCTTGACAAGAGAGGCTTAGAAGAGACGCTTGACGTAATAAAAGAACTGGAAAGCTATGGAAAAACAGTAAATTACAAAATACTTCTCAGTAAAGTAGATAGCAGATCAAGCAACTTTCATCATGCAAAAAAAGAGTTAGAGAAAAGAGGGCTGCCCCATTATCCATTCTGCATCGGGCTCTACAAGTCTTTTGCAACATCTATAGACCAAAATAAGACTGTAATGGAGATGGGAGACACAAAAGCAAAATTTTGCATGGAACAATTAATTCGAGAAATAAAACGTGAATTATTTAGTGAACAAAATAGCGATTTTTATTGAGATTGGTATCGAGATTGGTATCGAGATTAGTATCGGGATTTTATTCACGAACATAATAACTAAATAAATAGAGAGGAAAATAAAATGAAAAATGTAAACAACACAAACAACACAACAGACGACACAAAAGCAGTTCTTAATATTTTGAAAAATAGTGGAACACTTGAAGACAAGCCGAAAGCGGGCAGGCCTGAAAAAAACGGCCCGAAAAGATCAAAGTCACTCAGCTTGAAAATGACAGAGAATGAGTGTGCTCAAGTCAAAGAACTGGCAAGAAATGCCAACATGTCTTTTACAGACTTCATTCTGAAGTGCTGCAAAATAAAGCCTGAACAATAAGTTTCATCTATGAGCATATCCCTGAGTATTTGGGGATATGTTCAGGTTTATATTCACGATTTTTATCTGGTAAAAATACCAGTAAAAAATGCATAAAATATTGAGAAATATGCATTTTAAAGGAACGGAACTGAATATTTTAGTTATATATAAAGTATAGAAAATAATAAAAAGCCGAAACGGCAAAGGAGAATCACAATGAGTTTAAACGATGTAATCAACAATCAAAAAGAGAAGAAAAACAACAAGGCAGAAGCGACAGCTGAAACAGTCACACTTACAACAGAGGCAGGAAAGAAGATTACTTACGAAATTAAAGATTTCGAAATGAACAACTATTTTGAAAAAGATTTGCCCTGGGTTCTTTTAACTATGAAACTAAAACATGAAAATAATGAAAAACTTACAGTTAACAGCACTATCCTTCTCGATCATATTGACAGGGTTTTTTGCAAAGTTGAATATCTTGATTTTGTAGATGAATCACTTGAAACAACAGAAGGAGTAGAAGGTTTTAAAAACAAAAAAACACTTCTTAATGCGATGAATAAGTACTTAGATACAAAAGGTCACAAACTAATAATTAAAAGTGTTGAAGAACGCTTTAACGAAACAAAAATGGACGAAAGAAATCCATTTTTTAAAATTTATGAAAACCTTGGTTTGTATGACAATATCGATGAAGATGCTGATAAAAAATATGATGAGCGAGACACTAATTCTACAAAATATTTTAAAGACCTTTTTAGTGACTTTAGAGTTGACAAGGCTTTAAAGATGTCTCTGAACGACAAAGAAGACGTCTATGAAATCTATGAAATTAGTGAATACTGCAAAGAGAATAACTATTGGATACGCCGAGGCGGAGTTTCTGCGAGATCGTTTAGTGGTGCTTTCAGGCTCTTTAATGAGCAGCTGCGAGAAGAAGAAATCTCAGACCTCGGGATGTAAATAACTCAACAAGCTAAAAAACAAAGGGGGTGGCTGAGGCTGCCCCTTTAAAAACAATAATAAAAAGCCGAGAGGCAAAGGAGAATTAAGATGAAAACTTTAGAAACAAGAAAAGGGTATGAGTGCTGGGCGTTCGAAGTATATATATATGATAATCACGAGTTGGGCGATACATTCTCTAGTTGTGACTACAAAACACATATCAACACTTATGAACACATCTACTGCGAAGACGGTGAAAAACTTGCTGACAAAAATTTAAAACCTGGAGTCAGTTTTAAGATTGACCTGGACAAATCAATTATGTCTGTTGAAGTTGCTATGAGAGCAGTACTTAAAGCTGAGTTGAAACGGCTTGAAGAGAAACATGTAAGCGAAAATCCGCTTGAAGATTATCTTGCAGGAAAGATCAATGAGGTGAAATATGATTACTATGCTAGCAAGAAACAAGGTCGTGATTATAGTGGGTATCTCTCTTATCACGAAATATTAGGTGATGAGGACAAACTCAAAACTGAAATGGCTGCTAATCCGGATATTTTTGAAATTGATATTGATGACTGGACAGACTCAGACTATTGCGAAGATAGAGAACTCATTAATGAAATTGAGTATGCACTAGACATGCTACCCAAATTTGAGGAGCCTAAATCTGAAGAAGAACCCACCGGCCCCGGGATGTAAATACTAACAAGTTAAAAAATATAAATGGGGGTGGCTGAGGCTGCCCCTGTTGAATACAAAAACATATTAAGCCCGGGAAATAAGGGCGAGGAGAATTAAAATGAGCTTTAAACAGAAATCTTTTTTTGAAGAACACGGAGAAATTATTGCAGGCAGAGACTCTGATCCAGACTTTAATGGCGGGATAAGCATTGGCTACGCAAGACTTTATAAGATTATTGAGAACACGGAAAAGTACAGCAGAGGTAATCTTGTACTTGTGTTACACATCTATGATGATGTTAAAGACATACAGTTAATTCCAGAAGAGGCAAAGAGAGCTCTAAGTGAGCCACAGGAATTTGTAGACCAGTTTCTTTATAAATACCTTGAAAGTCACCCAAGCGAGGTTCTAACTAGCTTTGGCTTAGGAGAGCATGATAACGAGCCCACAGGCCCTGGAATGTAAGCCCAGAGGACACTGTGGAACAAATAGGCAGCTTCGGTTGCCTTTTTTGTTCATGAATAATATTTAGAATACTTTCTAAATAACAATCGTTATTTTTATTTTGATTATATCACTGATTTTTATCTGGTAAAAATACCAGCAAAAAATGCATAAAATATTGAGAAATATGCATTTTAAAGGAACGGAACTGAATATTTTAGTTATATATAAAGTATAGAAAATAATAAAAAGCCGAGAGGCAAAGGAGAATTAAGATGAACAGAACAGCATATTCAATCGAAGAATTAGCTAACAGCACACAAAAAATGAATCTTTTCAACGAAGAAATATCTGCAGATCAAATTGCTGATAATATTTCGTGCATAATTGATGAAATACCGCTGGAGACGCTCATTTATGCCAAATCAGAAAACAATGATGTAGAAATACTTGCAGGTGCAGAGAGTTATATCACAGCTCAAGAAGCATTAGACAGTGATAGATATATATACTATATAGATATAGAAGCTTGCGTGCTTGATACTGACCAAAAATGTGTATTTGCTGATAAAAACGATGAGATGGGACATAGATATATTTCAGTGAATGATATAGTATCAAACGCATATTCTTCAAAACTAAATAAATATATATTTTCTACAGAACTAGATGAAAATAAGGCTGACAACATAATTGATAACTTAACTCAAAAACTATCCAATCTTAATACTAGAGCTGTTCACGCAACAGACCTTGGAGAAAAATCTGAAGCAGACATTCAACGCATTCGAGAGCGACTAAACAAAAAAGCAGGACTAGAATATGAAGAAGAAATCTCAGGCCCTGGAATGTAATACAGAGATTATGGAACAAACAGGCAGCTTCGGCTGCCTTTTTTTGTTCATGAATAATATTTAGAATATTTTCTAAATAACAATCGTTATTTTTATCCTTATTATATTCACGAATTAAATAGTGAAAGATATATAGATGAAAAATAGTTTATACAATCCGGATTTTTCTGCGAGCTAGCGAGCGCTTATTGATAGCGCAGCTTAATTTTTTCTGAGTTCACCGCCTCAAATAAGGCGGCACCTATTAAATCAATTTTTTATTGTTGGAATTTTATATATATCATTTATAATACAAGTTATTAAGGAGGGCAGAATAATGAATAAATCTTTTGATTTTTATATAAACACTGAATATGTGGTTTATGAAATAAAAGAAATAAACGAATCCGAGGCAGCTGAAATAAAAGCTTTGTATAATTCAAAAAACACTGACGGCTTCACTGACAAAATAAACAGTTTTGAAAACACTGTTGTAGTAGAAGGTATCACTTATATAGAAGAAGAGTTTGAAAAAAATATTAAAGTTGAAAACAAATTTATCGTAGAGGCTAATAAAATATACCTAATTTTTGAAACAGTATACTCTGATGCGATTATTGAATTTGCAATAAGTAGAAATAGCGGAAACTACGATGATATATATTTTACAGTTGACCAGTTTGACTATGTGCTAGATAAAGACATTCACAAGCAAGACCTTATGACTAAAATCATGGGAGAAGACGACTGTCTTTATGACATTAAAGAAGTAATTGGCGATGATTTAAAGCAGCAAGCTGACCCCAAATTTACAATTACTCTTTTTGAAACAGACAGTGATCGCAACATGAAAGCTTCAAACTTTTTAGCCTCTTCACAAAAATTATTTGAATTTTAGATCAGTGATATAAATGAAATATCCCAAGGCTCGGTAAAGGTTTTTATTTGTTCTTTTATTGCTCAGACAGATCTATTTCAAAATCCCCAGGCTCAGGCATCACAAAGTTATCCTTGCTGATCTCTTTCAGCAACGGAGTTACGTCTTGAAACCTCATCTGACAGTGCTTTGAGAAGAAGTCGACGATATTATATTTCTTATTGTTATGAATAATATACCTGCCATTTATTTTGTACGTCTCTTTATTCAGCCCATACTTAACAGTGGCATAATCCAGGCACACCTGCGGATCCAGAGTCTCTTTAATGACCTTAAGGAATCTTTTATTATCCTCTAAACTTTGAACCTCCTCATATCTATCAAGTTTAGCTTGTGCACTATTCTTATTCCTATACCGCTCAGGATTTTTCTCTAGCCCCCTCTCTTTCCACTTTGACTGCTTAATCTCTACACCCTCTTCCAACTCCGGCACCGCCTCTTTTTCCAGATTAAACATTTCATCAGTTTGCTCTGTAAGCAGCTCTTCTTGAACTTTATAAAGAGCATCTGCAAACTCATCTGTCGACTCCGGCAGCGGATGTATCAACTCCAGCTTCCACCCTTTTTTAAGTGCTATTTCAAACATCAGGCGTACCTGTTTCTCAATATCTACTGTTTCTCCGGCAAGTGCAATTCTGTCGCCTCTGTCAACTATCTTATAGCCGAGATCCGGCCTTTCATACGTCACCGTACCTTGATATCTATTAGGCTTTATTAGATAATCCATTAAAATCTCATCGGGGATCTCGCACCTGTAAATTGCCCAAAACAGCTGGCTCTTTTTTCTAATCTCTTCCTGAACCTCCGGTGCTGCCTGTTTGTATTTAGCAGACCTTTCTGCTCGAGTAAAGTACTCTTCGAGATCATCCACGGCTGAAGGCAACTCCAACTTTTTACCTTTAAGAATATCTGGTTCTATATATTCCTCACCTTGATCAAGTCTCGGCAAATTGCATATGTTATTAACCCAGCTACTTTTCGTTCTATCCCAAGGTAAGTTTAAAAAACCATTTAGATGTATATAGTCAGATTGGGTATTATCATCAGCTTTTATGTCTTTAAAGTAGATATAATCACCATTCTCACACGCTACATTAATGCAGACCTGCTGCTCCTCATATTTGCTATCCCATCTCTTCAAAGCGGATTTATCCACTGGCACCATGTCTGACATTTTATATATATATTCTGAAGATCTCGGTTCGATCAGGATCTCGTTCCCATCCAGGTTTATTGTCTTGAGCTCGCCTAGGAAATCATCACAATATAGCTCAGCTCCGTTGACCGGACTTTTATATCTCTTAAGGCTCCCTTCTCTATCTTTCGCAACGACTTGATAAAGGTCAGCCCCAATACTGATAACTTGGTCTCTCACCATCTCGATTTTCTTAGCATTTTCATATTTCGTAAGGTCTCTCTCACATGCTGTTTTAAAGTCTTTCTTGCAAGTCATACTGCCGCCTCTTTCAAGTTTCTGGCGCATACTTACATAAGACTCTTTCTCCCTCTGAGCCTGCTCTGAACGGATTCTATCTATTTCTCTTTTCAGCTCCTCTTTCTTAAGCTTAATACTCCTCATCTGGATATAAAGATTATCAAGATGCTCTTTCTTTATTCCTTTGTCATCTGTAGCAAAACAACGGGCTGTCCAGAGCAGTAAATTGGCAGATCCGATTAGCAGATTTTGAACGAGATCAGAACCGTAATCGTCAGCTGGCGGTGCCGTTAATTTTAAGGGTCTGCCTTTTGGGGAACGATAGGTTCCGCCGTAAAGATCATTCCGGAGCTTCTCAGCGTTATCCCAGAGTTTTTGTGATGAAGCGTTAAGGAGCTTCATATCTTTATAGAGAGAAGCGAGCTGATCGTATTCTCTTATTGCTGCTTCTTTGAACTGATCCGCTTGAGATGGAGTAAGGGACTTTTTGAGCTGGCTGCGCTCGTGCTCTTTTAGGTGCTCTTTAAGTTTTTGCTGGCGCTGTGCTGGAGGAGTGCTGGAATGGTAACGTTTGCGAACTTGAGCACCTCTTTTTTTGTAGTAAGATGAGAGGATTTTTCGGTACTCAGCATCTGATTTGAGCTGAGAATTTGAAGTAGCAACGGCTATGTTGTCACTTGAGATGCCCTTTATGTGACGATCTATTATATTGTCTTTTTCAGGGTCATTGAAGAATTCTGTTTGATGCATATAGCCATCAAACACAAGGGGTGCATGTTTATAATCTAAGTATGCTTTTAACTTTGTTTTGCCTTTCCATCTAGCAACCTCGACCTTAGATATTTCTTCATGTCTGCTGAGGTAATTAATTAGCTCATTTTGCGAACTGATTTTTCCAGCTTTCATCTGATTTATGATCTTTTCATTAATGCGGGTTTTAGCCTCTGATCGTTTCTGTTTGATGTCACCTTTTCCTTCTTTATAGCGGCCTATTATTTCACCTCGATTGTTAAATAGGCGGCGATTAGTCTTGGGAGATGTGAGCCCGTATTTTATATTAATAAGTTCTTTGAAAGCGTCGTTAGCTTCGACCATTTCCCTTTCGTCTTTCTTGGTCTTTTCGCACCGAATGAGTTTATTTCCAGAGGGCAAATGTACCTGAGGTATTATCATATGGATGTGCGGATATCGCCTAACCTCTTCACTAGTTGTTTTATCTTTATATGACCTCAATCGAGGGATATGAGCTTCAGCATAAACGTTAACATCATCAACTTTAAAGCCGGCAGAAAAAAATCTTTTTGCTTCTTCAGCGATCTTTTTCATAATGCCTATATCAAACTCATTATCCTCTTGATCTCCGTTAGGTTTCACGCCGAGTTTTTCATACATCTCTTCGCCAAAACTAAGTGTTATATGAAGGTAACCGTCGTCCTGCCAACTCTTATTCTTTTTAATGTCCTTTATGATGGTCTCAGTGACATCCAAATCACCCAACAGATGTACTCGTCTATCAAGTTCTTCACGCTGCTGTTCTCGTCCCTGCATTTTTCCTGTTTTCAGATATTCTATTATTCCTTCGCTATCCTTATTGTACCTAATAATCATAACTCACCTCTCAACTCACTTTCTTTATTTGCCCGGTGTTTTTGCGAATTAAGGAAAAGGCAGATTGTTGGATTTGTTTTAAGTAGTTTAATACGCTAATATCTGTTGATTTATAGATATTGCAATAACGTGCAATTTGATTAAGGTTGTTGCTCATTTTAGATAGAAGAAATAGTTTTTCAGTCTCTAGGTGAGCAAGTAATTCTGCAGGCTTATTATCAACCACTTCACCACTAAGAACACACTCACGCATATAATCAGTAACTGTTATTCCGGCGTGCTTTGCTTTCTCTTCTACTGCTCTATAATCAGACGGGTTGAATCTAATAGCAATTTGACGTGTTTTTATTTCTTTTCGCTCAACACCAGCACTCTGGGTCTTCTTAAACTTTTTTGCTGCTTCTACAAAATTGGGTTTAGTTTTTTTCTGCTTCACGCTCATATCTGGGTCTCCTTTTTATGTGTTTTATCTTGCAGGCGTATGCCTGTTGACCGCCTAAAGCGGCAAGTGTTTGGGGTTCGGGGCTGGCCCCGAATTCAATTCCACCGTAGGGGGGAATTAGAATACCGGAGGTGATTCGTGCCTACCCATGATTTCTACCCTCTTCATCCTAGTTATTTCTATATAACCAATTTTTATACTTTTAAAAAATAAAAAAAAGAACTTTTGTCTTTCAATATTAAATTTATTTAATAGTTAAAAGCTACTTGAAGCTTATTCTTCAGTAATAGAACATAGAATTTAGATATATTCATCCAGTTTATTTTAAAATTAATTTATCCTTGATATATATTTTTGTTATATATAAATAGCAAGACAATCAATAACAAAAAGAAATGTCGAAATAGTCAAAAGGAGAAAAGAAAATGGAACTACTAGAAAAAGCAAAATTATTTAGAGAAAAAACAATTGCAAAGAACAAGGGCTTAGTCAAGCTTGATGGATGCAAAGATGCTGTAAAATACTTAATCGAAAATGGTACCAAGCAAGCTGACGTAATAACGTTCTTAAAACAAGAAGCGAAAGTAAATGTTTCTGGTTATCTACTTAAAAAATTCTGCCAGGTCAACGAGATCAAATCTCCGTTCAATCGGGGAAATAAACCCAGTGCAAAAGACGAGCTTGAACACAGCTATGATGATTTAAATCAGACAGAAGAATCTGTTAGAGAGAAAGACAGTCCGCTTGGTGAAGAAAAGAAATCTGAAGATAATTAAAGAGAGTAAAGATAAGTTATGAGAAATATAACTGGTGTCAAAACCATTACAGTTAATAAAAAAATAGCCCTAATATTAAGAGACTGGTTAGCTGACAAGAGAACGCACTCAACAGTTAATATAAAAGCTCATGATGGTGCTGAAGCTATAAAAGAAATCCTTTCAACAAAAAATGTAAATCAAATTGCCCTAAATATTATTAACGATAATTTAGAAAGTCTGAATGAAAAAACAAGGAATGATGCTGAGTCAGTAACCAAAGCTATAAACTGTCAAGAAAAACTATATGCGTTACGCTGTCCGAGCCAAAAACTCTACGGTGTCCAACGTAAAAACGTCATAGTGGTAATAGGATAATTACAGCGAAAAAAGAGACTCCGCAGTCTCGTGATTTGAGATGAATAAAATAAAATGAAATCGTCTCTTTCTTTGTTTTATTTGTTCAATATATTAGAAACTATCTCGCTTTCAAACTGATTGAGAAACTGCTTATTTTTAAGGAAATTAGCTTTAGCATCTGGATAAAACTCTTTATAAAAAGGTTGCATATTAGCTAACCGACCTTCTGTATCTAAAGCATTAAGTAACAAAATTGACAAGCGCAACTGCGCTGCAATGATCTTATAGCGAACAGGACTCATATCAGTAAGATCTAAAAACAAATCAAAAATTGTAAATATCTCTGCAATCTGTGCTGCATATTTTTCATACTCTATTATTTGAAACATAAGACCAGCACTGGCAGGAAGTAAACCGCTTAAAGAACAATCTACAGCACTGATAATTTGTGCTGCTTTTAAAATTTGGTCTACATGACTATTTTCAAGTAAATTTTGATGTACTCTTTGACAGAAATAGCTTTTAGTATGCAAATCTAGATTTGCAAGAGAAGATATAAATTCAATACCTTTTATATTATTATTTTTTAGATTCATATCGAGCGACGCAGATTTTGCTGCTTTTCTAATTGCTAATACTTCTTCAGCGTTTACATCGCCTCTCGATTCAAGTTCAGACATCAAATCTCTAGTGATAGTCATAATATGATATTCATCTTCTTCTTGAGCAATTTGATCTGAATACATTACTAATTTCATACGAACAGACTGTTCTTTCATGCTCATATATCCATTATGATTCAAGAAATCACTTATAAAATCGGGATCACCCATTAGTTTTAATTCTAAGATTAGATCATTAATAGTATTAATAGTACGCACAAGTATACTCCCTGAATAATCTTATCAGAGAGTATACATGCTTAAAAAAATGGAATCAATATTTGAAGTGAAGTGAAGCTTATTTTTTCTGCTTCAAAGTTCATTCAGGTCATTAGAAAAGACGGTCCTGAAACAGTTGTCAAAGTGGGATAAAGTACCGAATCAGAAGAACAGCGAACGAATAACTTAAGTGTCTGAAATTATCTGTTTAGATGACAACTTTAATCTTAATGTATGTATCACACTATTAACTGTGAGATAAACAATTTATAGTGATTTAAGAAGGAAATATGAAAATTGTAAAAACCTTAAACCTAAACCATGATTTTCAAAAAGAATTGTCTTAAAACTGGATTCCATATTTTGAATTTAGCTACTTTTTCCAACTTATATTCTTCAAACACAAAACAAACAAGAACTTAATTTTCCAACATCATTACGTCTTCTATACGTATCATCGTTATAGAAACCGGTTTTCTCAATTTCGTGTAATGTTTTATATTAACGTTTTAAGTCTTCTTCAACTTCTGCTTTAGTGTCAAAATCACTCCCATTCAATAGTATCCATATTATCAAAGTTGAGTATATTTCTTGATCAGTATTTACAGTCTCTTGATGTTCTGCACTTGATTTTGTTTGACTGCTTCATTATTTATCTAGATATCCAAATAAGTAAGATACTGAAGCATGAGTTCCGTAATCTGCACAAATCTCTTCAATATAGAGATTATTGAAATCATCAAAATAATCAGTAGGGCAAATGTTATTAATATTTATTCCCTCTTCCTCCTCATCGTCATCAATCTCTTGGTTTCTAAACCATTCTATTATCTTTTCAGCAAATTCATCATCTATATCCTCATACCGTTCTGCAGCATAACTGTATTCGAAGACTGAATGAGAACAATTTTCGTCTTCGGGTTTGCATACTGGGCACCCTCTTGGTGATGAGGCATCTCCGACACTCATATCCCAGATATCAGGGTTCTCTTCTTCTAATTCATCCATGTAATATGTTTGCCAACGTTCTTTTTTTTGACTCATAATTCGCCCTCTTTATGTTAAGTACCTGATTTAGCGATTTTTTGTCTTTAAAATGCTGGCTAATTTCTGATTGTATTTCAGACGTACTTTTTGTGCCATATCCAGCATTTTCTACAATATTTTGCATAGTGCTTTTTGCATCATTTATTGTGTTGCGCATATTGTCTTTTGAATTATAAAACATGAATACTAAGAATAAGCCAGATAACAATAATCCAGCAAGTATAAATTTTTCAATATGTTTCCGCCCGAACGGAATTTTTCTTGTTCTGTTGTTTCATGAATTTCAGCTTCATGTTGCTTTTTTGTTTCAGTGCTCATTTACTCATACCTCTTTTTTTTTAATTTCGTTATTAAATTCATGAATAATCTTTAGAATGCTTTCTAAATAACAATCGTTATTCTTATTACTATTGCATTCACAATTATATTTACTATTTAAATCTCTATTTCTATATAACAAAAATGACACTCTATAGCAGAAATTAAAAATGATATAATAAGGTTATTTTTACTAAATAGCTTAATTCTTAGAAATTAAAATTGGATTCTGAGTTACTATAAGTATTGCCTATCTTATTGAAATTACTATGAAATCTTGGATGCCCCGGCTCGCTTTCTCTGAGAAAACGCAGTCCTGTTTGCACAGTGTCAGCATAGTATTTATCTAGCGCAGCACCGTTGTATTCTACAGCAGCTTCAGGATTATGATTCTGTCTTAAATAATTTTCTATCTCTGCTTCAGATAAATCATATATCATAATATGCATAACAAACGAAATATGACCGCTTAGTAACCCGTTTCCCGCAGCCACCATTTTATTGTAAATATCAGAAATGCAACTAGAATCTGGCACAGGCAAAATAGATTTATCACCCCGTTTCTCATACTGATTATTAGTTTTATGATTAATTCGAAACGATTTTGCTGTTTTACTTTTAGTCCTTTTTTTGTATCTATCATAAACTTCTTCATCAGACAATTTCTTTTGATTAGAATGATTTAGTTGTGTTGTCTGAAGTTTTTGAGCAGACGGCATCTTAAATATATCAGCTGCCAAAAGAGGCTCAGGAACACAGCCAAACCCTGCTGTAGCTATAACAGGGAGCAACAAATCTGCTCTAGATACTTTATACATATAACCATTCGATGAATTTGGACTACGATAATTGCATCTTTCTAAATACTTAGCTTTTCTGTTCAGAAAGCCCGGAATCCGCCTGCCTTGGTTGTCGTATGCAGCAGGATCACAACTACCCCTATATTTAATTTTCAATTTTTCAATAGCTTCTGCTCTTTCTTCAGAAGTAAGCATTTTATCTAGAAAGATATGACAATGACAATTACCTTTTGATGTTTCAACTAGATAAAAATTTGACGGCAGCTCATTTTTAAGAGAAATCGGCACATCATCTAAAAACAAAACACCGTGTTTTGCTTTATTATTATCATAAATTGTGAAATTATATGAATAATTTACGCATTGACGATCAGAAATTGCAAATAAACTATTTAAATATAGAGAGTTTTCAAATATTTTTATAATTTCACTTCTCTTCTGCTTTAAAAAATCAGGAGTAATTATAAGCTTACTGTAGACTGAAATCATCTCACTTTGATAATTTTTATTTTTAGCTATTTTATGTCTAAGCGGCGACAAAGAAACTTCTGTAACCGTCTTAAATTCGTTAAATGATAATGCTTTAACACCGCTTGCAAAATAAAGCTCGCATAACTCAACAAAACCTTCTACTGCTTGTGCAAGACGAGAATTTTTTTGAATTTTTTTTTCATAATCTATCTTTATTTTTTCTTTTCTTTTTTTAGCATTGCTAATGCGCTTTTCAACTTCTTTCTCAAGCGATTTATCTACAAAATCTTCATGATTAAGCTCGTCGACAATATGATCGATCATATATTTAAATTTTCCATTGTGCACTTTTTTCGCATTCAATTTGTCTTTATCTGAATGATTTTGAAAGAAATAATCAGAGCGCTTCGTATATAAACAGTGTCTCACATATACGTCCCTGTTTTTAGCTAATTCTTGTATTTTATCAACAGTTTTTGGAATTTGATGTTCTTGCTGATTAAGAGAAATCATATAGTATTTTTGCGTTTTGCCATTAAAATTTTCAAATCTCTGAACTACTCCATTGCTCAGCTCTGAGAGATTAATCACTCTTCTCGATTGACTGCTATCAGCTGTAAAAATTTCAAAAGTAGATCTATTATAAAAAATTTTGTTATCACCGTCAGCTAAGCCCTCTTTTGCTGCATTATAATCATCTTCAGATGATATTATAAAATATCTTGTATCAAGAAGATCATTTCTTGCTTCAGTAGCACCACATTTGCCCATTTTTTTGCGTACCATTCTCATTTTCTCTTCTCCTAAAAATTCAATTTCTCTTTATTCTATAACAAATTTGTCAGCTTCCAAAAAATTAAAATTAACAAATTTGAAACTACCTTCTCTCTCTATTTTTAAAATACTTCAAATAAACGCCGTATTTTGCACTTTTTCCCCTTCGAGGTATCAATGTTCCTAAAACTACCAAAAAGTCCTTTAAAACGCATCTAAGACATATTTAAACGCATACTCTGACCTTAAAATTAACTGAGCTTTTCAAAGCCCAGCGAAAAAAACCAAAAAATCTCCTCTTTCCTTCTAGTTTCAGTAAACTCAGAAAAAACATGTTAGTAGCCTTCTGTGCTTGTTGTATTCTCTGAATCATTCTGTCATATTGAGCTCGTTCTTCGAAGCGAGCTGCAAGCGAAGCTCAAAATATGAACATTATAGAAGCAAAACAAAAAGCTCAAATGTGTCACAAAGTAATTTTTTCTGAGTTTACTTTCTTCTCTTTTCTTCCCTGCCTTTGTCTTTTAAAAAAAGACAAGGACATTGCTGCGACTTAAAGGGAGCAAGCTTATGTACGCAGTCTTTTTGTATATATTTTTATTATATTAACAATACATTAATAATATACACCATCTTTGCCCCTTCTGAAACCCGCTCTAGGAGAGGCTTTCAGTTTTTTGCTCGGACAATCTGAGCGAACCTCACGGACAATCTGAGCGAACCTCACGGACAATCTGAGCGAACCCCACGGACAATCTGAGCGAACCCGAATGGGGTTTTGTACCTATTTTTCATAATGCGATACCGTCCATAAATTTTTACAATTATTATCAATGGTTTATAGCTTCTCTTTATTGCTGGAATAATTACTAGTAAAACAATCTCTATAGCAATCTTTTTTTTTTAATATTATTAAAGTGGTTTGCTCGGACAATCTGAGCGAACCTTTCAGATTATAAAGGTTTAATATAATAGACGACATCTTGTCGTTTTTTTGTTTTGCTTTTTAGAAGCTGCCACTTTCTTATCTCTGCTATTTCAATGAGAGCTTCATATATTTTGTCAAAAGTTCTATAAACTTTTTTCATCTGCTTTTCTCTATCTTTTTTATCTTCTGTGCTATTTATCTTTTCAATCTCTGATAAAACATTAAAGCTCTCACTGTCTGCATAGAGCATGTTGTATAGAGTGACACTCGAGAATTCTGAAGTCTTTATGTTTTTGTTTGATCTTCTTTTCTTTTTATTTTCAGTAATAATTCTCAGTAAGTAGTCATACAATAGTTGTGCTGTCTTGCTTTTTAAATTATTTCTTATTTGTAGCGAAATCGGACAGTAAGAAAAGCTTGTATTGTCCGGATCTAAAATTATTTTAGAATTGACTATGCTTAAAACAATTTCAATATTTTTGTCTTTAGAATTGATTTCTTTGAAAGAATAATAAATTAGATTTGTTGGTCCGCCTTCTTTTTCTATTGTTTCTTTTTTGTTTTCTTTTATTTTCCGATATTTCAATTGTTCTATTCTAACTTTAGATAGCCTTTTTATAGCTTCTAAAGCTAAATCATAATTATATTTGTTATTACTGCTAAATCCGCTCGCAGCTAGCAGCTCAGGAATTGAAGTTTCAAAAGTAATCACTTCTTTTTTCGTTTTTAAGATGAACTCTCCAGCTCCAATTTTTCCTATTGCTTCTAAGTCATCTGATCCAGTTCCTTTTTTGCAACCAATTAATAATAAACCATAAAATATCTGTTTTTCGATAGCTGTCAGTAATCCAATTGTGTGTACTTCTATATAATTCACGACTAAGTAGTTCTTTCCTGTTTCTTTATCTTTGCCTCTCGTTTGACTCTTTTTTTCAAATTGATGTTCTTTATAATGGTGACTAACTGCCCTTTTGAGTTTAGCTTGATACTCTTGATCTTCTTTTAACTCTTCATATTTCTCATCAAGCGCAATCCATTTCCCTCCTAAAACTATGTCGTCTTCAGATTTTATGGTCTCATAATAGTGTGTTTCGCTGATATCAACTCTGCTTATATCTTTATATATATTGAGAGATTCTAGTTGTTTGTTATTATGAATGACAGTATGTTCATTGTCTGTTTTAATTTTATTCCCATCTTTGTCTAAGAGCGTGATAACTAAGCTTGTTTTATCAGACATAATATTATCTCCTGTTTTTTAAATCAGCTTCCATGACTTCGATAAGGTCATTTCCGAAAGTTTCTCTGTTTTTTGATAACGGTCTTTTTTTTATTATTTCTTCATGATTAGAACCACCGCCGCTCAATATTCTTTCTCTCACTTCTGATAAGTTTATGCGTCCCGTAAAATCGCCGCCGCCATCCAAATTTTTGCTAATCATTTCACCAAGATCATCTACTGATTCAAATGTTCCGTCTTCTTGTCTTTCAAGCCAGACAGGCTGTACAGCTGCACCATAGCTTGCTTTCGTTACTTCTACTTTCACAAATTGACGTCTCGCATATATTGACTCACTTATTCCGAGTGCTTCAGCTTCTTTTTCGCTCATGATGCGCAGTATTCCCGTCCAGCGGCTATTTCCAACAATTGAGCTAGCCCCCCGAATACTACTTGATTTGTTTTCTTCAGCACCGGCCTTATTGAGATGATGAACGAAGATGATAGATGTGTTGTATTTTGTAGCAACTGATTGATAGAGACCGATTAATTTTGACATATGTATGTTGTCAGTTTCATTGAGTCCATGAATTTTCGAAAGAGTATCGATTATAACTAATCGAGGCATATACTTCTTTATAACATTAACTGTGTAATAGTAATGTTCTGTTGCTGTAAGTGTTTTACCATCAACGACATTCACTATTTCGTTTGTGAGATCATCGATGTGAATAGAAGCAATAATTTTTGTTGCTTCTTCTTGACTAATTGAGCCATTTTCAACTTCTTTTTTAACTATTTTCCCTAGTCTTTCACCAACTTCATCAAAAGATTCTTCACCCGAAAAATAGAGCACATCTCCACCTTTTTCTCTTGCTGTCCAGTCAGAATAATTGAGTCTTATGTTGTCTATATCAAATTTCGGGGCAGCAACCATAATTGCTAGCTTTAACCCGATGAAACTTTTGCCAATTCCGCTATCGCCGCCTAAAATTCCACATTTTCTAATTGCTAGCCCGGGTAGTACAAAATCAGCCGGCACTGCTTTTCTCATTTCTTCAATCTGTGCTAGTCCGCCAGTAAATGTTCTAACCTTATCTCCGGCCCATTGATCTCTAGTGCTTTCTATTATTTCTTCAGCACTCAATTCTAATAATTGAATAACATCAGCAAGTTCACTAAAGCTCATGTCTTTTTTAGTCTCTGGGTCATAATATCTATCCTTTAAATTTTTGTTAACTGCTTGCTGCATACCTACTTCTTTCAAATATTTAATGTCACAATCTAAAACTGCTTTGATGTCGTTATCTACCGCATATTCAAGTTCGATTGAGTTATCTTTAGTGTTTATAACTTCAGTATAGATATAGTTTTTTCTATCATCGCCCGCTAAAGAAATTAAAAGTCTTTTGAGTTGATCTACATTCATAAAATACTCATGTTTGTCAGCTTGTTCTATATTTATGATATAGTCTTCTTTATTTTTTTCAGAAATTAAATCTCGAATAAAATCTCTCTTATTATTGAGCTCTTCTTCGTTTTTAAAAAAGCGCTTCACTATGCTTTTTCCAATCATTTTTCTCTTCATTTCTTCTTGTTCTTGTTCTGTTTTTTTTTTTGTTGCTTCACTCATTTTACTCTCCCCCGATTTTTTTTATTTTTAATTATTTATAGCTTCAGTTTTTTTTTTGACTTCTGAATTTTCTAAAAACAGCTCCGCTTTTCGTTTCTGCAAGCATGTCTTCTTCAATCATCATGCGAATGAATTCAGATAATTTGTAAAGTTGCATACGACCGTTTTTGTCGACAATTTTTGCATCTAGAAATTTCTGTTTTACATCTTTTGCAGCATATGACTGATATAAGCTCACACCGGAGCAGCCGCAGGCTTCAGCGACAATCATGAGTATTTCTCGTGCGCTGAGCTTACTGTTACTTTTTATAAATCGTGTCAGTTCTGTTCTATCCATTCTCAAACACCTCGTTCGTTTATTTTATATAGTATAACTTATTTTGTATATTTTGACAAGTATTACTTTCTGCTACATCGATACGTGCATATCCAAACTACTGTTAAATATAGCTAAAATAATTCACATGTGACTGTAGTTCAATATGCGCATTCTTATTTTTTTGTGTATACTAATTTTTTATTATAGATAATTTACGCTGTTTCTATTTCGAAAACTCTTAATTATAGAAGAAGAGAGAGGGGTGAATAGATGACAATTGATTACTTTGATTACTGTTTTCAGCTAATTGGATATTCCGATTCGAAGAAACCGGGTGTCCGGTCAGGAGGGAACCACCCTGCCCGGGCATGAGTACCCTTTAATTATTCAGAAATAGATTTATCCAATCCATATACCTCCCGCATTGAAATGTCTCTTGATTGTCCTGCTGGACATAGTAGCAGAATTGGGAATACATCAGAGGTTCGTCGCTGTTTAGCCGACACTCTTCCATATACTCTGTCCATAAAAGCTTTTTCGTGACTCCGTTTTTCAAGAGCTCTTTACGGATATACTCGTAATCCGGTAGCGCTTTTGGGTTTGGGATTCTTGATTTTTGGGAAACAGCAACTCACATAGTTCGCCGTCGGTTTTGTGTTCAGCATACTGAGGCCAGTTCAGATTGATCTCTGCCGCTCTTTTGAGAACTTTGTTTACCGTTTTCTTTGACACACCACAGCTGTAAGCAATGTTCTGCTGGCTGAAACCATGCTCACTGAGACGTAAAATTTCTCGATACTTTGTCATCGTGACAACTCCTAAAATGTATTTGACAACTTTGCGCATACATACATTTTAATGAGTTGATATCGGTTTCCAAGCACCGAAACAGTGGTTTCCTTTTTGCCGGAATGGCGGTTTCCAGACTCCGGACTCATGGGGTACTTTGCTCCAGATTACTCAATAATTTTACATCCATATTGCTTAAGCATTCTTACTTCTTCAGGAATATGCTTTAAACTATTAAGTTTTATATTTAATACTTTTAATTTTTTTAAATTTTTAAGATCTTTAGGAACTGTAGTTAGCCGGTTCATTTCTAAATTTAATATTTCTAGATTTCTTAATTTACCAATTTCATTTGGTATAGACTGTAATTCATTATGGCTAATGTTAAGTATTTTTAAACTAACAAGATTGCCGATTTCTTTTGGAATCTCATTTAACTTGTTACATAGCAAAAATAGTTCTTCCAAATGGCATAGTTCTCCAATTGCAGGCGATATCTTGCACAAATGATTACAGTGTAACTCAAGTCTCACTAATGAACTTAGATTACTAATGTTTTCATCAATTAGCTCAAGTTTATTGTGAGGTATATGTAGAATTTTTAGATTTCTCATTTTAGCAACTTCAGGTGGCATACTTCCAAACTTGTTTTGACCAAGTGATAATGTTTTTAACTTGTGAAGCTTAATAATACTTTCATGCAAGTAAGATAACTTTTTATTTGTCAAATAAAGGGCTTCTAAGTCAACAATATTATCCATTCTGCGAGGCAAATCTACACCTAGTTCTCTAAGCCACAATTGCAGCTTACTAGCCCAAGCAAAATCATAAAATATAACATTACTTTTTATTATCCTTTCCAAAATGTCCTCATTTGTTTAATTATTCGAATCTTTAAAATTCATTTTGTTACTCAATCATTTATACCAGAATGCATAAAATAATATTAAAAAGGTATAGATTCATCATTCATAAAATCCTCTGGATTAAATGATTCATAATCTTTTCCACTGTTATTTGCCTCTTTTACTTTATCTTGCCCAGGTAGCAGTTGTACATTTTCTGCAATGATTTCATGTTTCCTTCTTTTTGATCCGTTTTGCTCCCACTGGGACAAATTCAATCGCCCTTCAATAAGCACAGGTGAACCTTTTGATAAAAATTCACCACAAATTTCAGCAGATTTACCAAACGCAACGATATCAATAAAACATGTGTCTTCTTTTTTCTCATTATCACTTTTATACGACCTGTTTATCGCTATCCCAAATTTTGCTATTGGTAAATTTTTATCTGGAACAAATTGTACTTCAGGGTCTCTTGTCAAGTTTCCAAGAAGTATGCATTTGTTAATATATCCCATATATTTCTCTCCCTACTATGATACACAAAATTTCACATCTATTAACGTCGACAGCAGTAGTCAAGTATCTCTTTCACATGTCTAATTTGCTGGATAAACCTTATAATTTCAGAACTATTACATACTAATACTCTGTATCTAAATCTGAGCAGTAATAACAAAGCTCTTGGCCAAGGATTACGTTTCCTCCCATCTTTTCACAACTTGACCTTGCTGCGCCATCTGACGCCATTGGTCCAATCATTGCAACAGCGAAAATCTGACCACCAGAAAATTCAATTCTACCTAATTTCTCACATCCTTTTAGATCTGTAACTGTCTGTGCTTTTAGCACCGCTCTGCTTGTTGTTGTAAGACATCCCGTTAAAAACAAAGCTAACATCATAATCACAGTTAATCTGAGTATCATACTGAACACCTTTTATTCTGTAGTTTTTTATGAAAAGATCATAACATTTTGCTAATGCTTAGAGGTCGCTTAGAAAGCGACAAAGAAACTTTTTTGAAGGCTTCGGCGGCTAAATTGTATTATCCACCCAAAACAGGGAGATCGTATGAGAAAAGTACATTATTGATTTCATATACGTCATAATTACCTTGTATTATGAAATACTCAATAATCACATCGAATAGCAAACTACGGGAAAACGTGAACCCCGCTCGCTTAAGAAGGAATTTCGTTTCATCAAAGGAAAGTTCTAACGCAACTGCCAAAGCAACTGCAGTTCTTTTGCTAGGCATATATTTTTTATCACTACGAATTTTAGAAAACAACCTTCTATCAATATTAGCTCGTTTATATACTTCCGTAGCAGTCATAGCATTCTCTTCAATTATTCTCATCAGCGTTGAGGAAAATGATTCTTCTAGTAATCTATTAAAATCACTCTTACGCTGTTCTTCACTTACAGGATCAGAATAATAAATATTGTAATTTAACTCTCTAGCTGAGTAATGGTCTTTTGCTTCAATTTCGTATTTATCATTAAATGCTCTAATTTTGCCAAATAGACCTTTATATATATTATTACATTTAAATTCATAATTATTTTCTATAAAGTCATTGATTTCATTGAGCAGTAACTTTGGAGGCAAAAATGCTTTCTTATTAAATACAAGTAATGCTATATCCATTTCATTTGATATTAGCCAGTCTCTTATTGCATATGTGGCTATAGTAAGAGCTTCTTCTTGTGGGTAACCATAAACTTCACTCGAAATCAGAGGAAATGTGATGCTTTTACAACCGTAGCTTTTAGCAAGATTGAGTGCATCAATGTAGCATGAACGTAGCAACGTTTCTTCTCCGTGCTTGCCATCCCGGTACGCAGGAGCCACTGTATTAATTATATGCTTTGCGGCTAAAGGATTAGTTATTATACTGTGCCTAACAACATCCTGCCATTTTGCAGTATCTATATTCACCTTGCTGGACTGAATATCCTTCAAATAGGCGAATTTGTCACACACACTTCTGATAATCGCCTCATCAGCAGGTTTGAAAATATGCGCACCCACACCTTCAGCATCAATACCAGTGACGCATACAAAGGCATCGACTTCTAATTCTCTGGTATTTACGGCACTAACTGTTAAGAATGATAATG
The DNA here is from genome assembly GCA_002869145.1 of Denitrovibrio sp. Classification (GTDB taxonomy): domain Bacteria; phylum Chrysiogenota; class Deferribacteres; order Deferribacterales; family Geovibrionaceae; genus Denitrovibrio. The sequence goes on along the minus strand of PKTM01000019.1, from coordinate 11,438 downwards.
GCATAACTTCCTCGGTGTTTTTGAAAAATATACTTTGAAATAAAAAAATACCAATAGAACAGCATAATTGTAACAACAAAATCTTAGAAGTTTATGCTTTTACAAATAATAGATCATCCGCAAAACTCCTACGTGATTACCACACCATGAAAAAAACATTAATTATTCCGTTTAAATATTTGAATTTTTTCGGCATATTACTCGCTAAAATTAAAAGGAATTTATTATAATTCAATAGTATTGCGTCATCCTTATAGCTATTTTAAAATAAAACTAATTATTACTATAAAAACTGACATAAGTAGAGTTATCGATATCAATATCTTCTGTAATTTATTACTTTTGTTTTGTTCTGCAAATTTACTAAGCATGACTTCTACAAACCTATTTAAAGATTCTTCCTGCTTTAAGGTCGCATTCTCTAATTTTGTTATAACATTAGACACTAACTGCTCTTGTTCATTTATGAGACCCTTAGTAGATATGTGAAGATCATTTACTAAATTAGACAATTCTGAAATTACATTTTTTGATTTAGATTCAAATATATTAACATTAGCGAGTATTTCCTCATTAAACTTCTTAGTAGATTTTTCAGCAACTTCAATATCGTGCAATATCCTTTGTTTATTATTTTCAAATAAATCAGTAATTGAGTTTTCATGTTTAGAAATAATATTTGAAAAATCATTTGAGATATTAAGTGATTCATTCTCAATTTTAGTAATTAGGTTTTGAATCTCAATAATTAATTCCTTTGATGAGTTCGTTAAATCAAAACTACTTTGGCTTACTATCTCAACTTGCTTTCTAGCTGATTCCATTTTCTTAAGATTATTTTCTAGTTCGATTAATGTTTCTTTAATTTGCACAATTATAGTCCTTCTAAGTATTTATTAGTTATTTTTTCAATTTCAAGACCATGGATATATAATTCCAGCTCTTTTGCTAACGTTATAAATTCTTTATTTTGCATATAAGCATCTGCTAAAGTATTATAATTATTAAAAATAGTCCAGAAAACTATAGAGTCATTTAATCTTCTATAAAAACCAAGTAACCCCTCTTGATAGATTTCTATAACTTCTTTTATCAAATTGACGTTACCATTTGTGCCAAGAAAAAAAATACAAAACGCATTTAACAAAAATAAAGCTGGATTATCATCAGTTAAAGATCGGCGCAGAAGTCGAACAGCACCTTGCAAGTGTTTAATATTGTCAATTGGAGTGCATTGCTCAACAGTGTCATCAATTATTTTTAAATATTTAAAAAGAATCCAATCTTCTGATATTTTGCCATTATCTGTATCAATAGTAATTGAATAATCTTCACCATTATCAGCAGTGTAATCAAGTTTTGCGTATTTAGAGTTAAAATAATAATATATAAAATCTTTTAAATCTTCATTTATATCTTTCCAATCTTTTGAATCATCAGCCCCAATAATGCAAAAGGTCCGCATATCATCTATAGCTCGTTTCCTTTTTAATGAGATTTTTTCATAAACAAAAGTCGTTAAATAGTTTAAGCATTTAAATATCTCTTTCTCTAAGCTAGAGTCCAACTCTTTATTTAATTTAATTGTATATACTTTATTAATTTCTTCTTTTGCTCTAGACTCAGAATAATATCTTAATAAAAACTTTTTGAGAGCTTTATAGTATGAGCCTTCTCTCTTTCTTTTTGCAACAATACGATAACGGTTATTTATATAGTCTTGGGTGAAATCTTCAATTAGTTCTATACAAGTCATTCTGTATATTGCTTTGGCAATATCAGTTTCATCTATATCTATACCTGCAAAAGAATTTTTATTTTTGTAATCAATAAATGAGACAATTTCAACATTTTCATCTGAATTCGATAATGTGTTTAAAAAACCTTTGACAGTGTGTGTCTCATCAATTTTCGCTTCATCATCATCACCAAAAAACATCTTAAGACTTTTAATACTAAGTATATAATACATCACTATTTTCTCAATAAACTCACCCTTAAAACTATTGTTATAAAAATAAAGAACTGTCTCATAATCTGCATTTTGGTATTCAACATGTTTGTTACTTATTTCTAAATTATTTGATTTAAGCATTTCAAACAAATCGTCTTTATAAATCCAGTTTTCTGCATCAGTAGGAACTTGTCTCAATTGACAATTTTTATACATCCAACAAGTTTTATCATTGCAATTTTGGAAATCGAAATATCTTGCCTGCAAGCCTTCTGTACAATATAGCCTTACTAAATCATTTTCAGGTGTTAAATAATCAATATATTCACTATTAACATTAAAGTTGAAATAATTTAGGATTTTATGTAAATCTTCTGGCTTAAACCATCGTCCTTTTAGTAATTTTAGCGGGAATGTCTCATCTGGATACTTTTTATTAACCCTAGCTAACTCATAATCAGACAACAATATAACAGATAATGCAATTTTTCTATCTCTACCGCCCCTGCCAGCTTCTTGTACAAAACTCTCAACTGAACTGGAATAATTCATATTTACAGTAAAACGGACATTAGGTTTATCAATACCCATACCGAATGCTTTTGTTGCGACCATTAATTGCTGTGAGTCAGCCTTAAATTTCTCAAGATTCTCCATTGAAATGTCGCTTTCTTCATTACCACCAGTAAAAGTTCCAATATCAGGTATTACATCTTGCAAAGCAATTTTATTATTTTCTACAGATATCCCCGTATTTTTCTTATGAGGGCAAAATATTATACCTGCTTCATCATATTTTAATTTTTTTGAATAGCAGTTTTCAGATATATTAGTTTTTATATCATCTTCTATTTTTTTAGTAATACCTTGGCGTTCTTGAAAAGTTATTTTAATATTATTAATTGAATGTTCAGTCTGAATTTCATTAATATAACTGGGTATATGCTTAATATAATTTTTAAGAAATTCGCTTTTTGCATCATAGAAGTCATATTTTGCAGAGATTTTAACAGGTAGTGGCAGATTGTTATCAAGCAATACTTTGTATTTTCTCTTTATTCCATTTATTTTTGTATCTGTGGCATATTTTGATTTTTTTAATGACACATATTCATCATCAAATTCAATTTTTACTTTTTCTACTTTATATTGCAATTCAAGCCGATTAGAGTTTTCATACCTTACAATTGTTTCTGAGTCTAAAGGGAAAGCTCCATTACCTGATAGTTCACGCTCAACATCGGCTAGAACATCAAATGATGCCGTTGCTGTTAAGCCAAATAGAGAGATCTCCCCATTTTTTGCACGCACATAGTTATACAAGTTTCTGCCTAAATGTAAGTATGAAAATCTAAAATCATGCCCCCACTCTGAAACACAGTGGACTTCATCAATAACACCATACGAAAAATAAACATTTAATTCGTGCATGTTTCTCAGTCTCTTCCTGAAACTATAAATAGCCAAACGCTCTGGAGAAAGAAATACAAACAAAAGCTTTGACTGCTCCATACTTCTTTCAGCTTCCTCTCGTTTTTCTTTTGCTAAAGTAGAATTTATGTATGCACAGGAATCAATTCCAGCATTTATTAATCCATCATATTGGTCTTTCATTAAAGATTTTAGTGGGTCAACTATCAATGTTACTCCAGGTTGTAACATTGCTGCTAATTGGTATGTCAATGACTTACCTCCACCTGTTGGAAGTAACCCAATGACGTTCTTATTTAAAAGTGCACGATTTAAAATAGGCAGTTGACCATCTCTAAATGATTCTTTTCTGAATAACAACTTTAAAAAATATTCGAGTATTTTTCTTGTCTCATCAATGACATAATAATTATTATATGTATCGGTTGTTACTAACTGTCGATATGTTATCTTGTCAGTAGTATATATAGTTCTATCTGTAAGTTTGTTTTCTGCAGAAAAGATTTTAAAATAACAATTGTTTTTACATTTGTAGTGTGAGTATTCTTCTTTATTGGCCTCAAACGATTCGAATATTGAAATTTCTATAACCAAATCATATTCTGTTGATAGTTGTTTATAACTTGCTTCTTCCAAAACTCTATAACTCAGATGTAACTCCGAGCTTACAAAAGTATTATTACTGATTATATCCAGTTCAATATCAGGAAAAACTAAATTATTATAATCTTTGCTTAGTGCTGTTAGATTATTAAACATTTGTTCTAAATCTTTAAAGGCAATAGCAGCACATGGGACATCTTTTTCTTTAACAAATATTTTCCACTTTTTGCTATTGATATCAATTTTACCTGTTATTAATGCTTCAAGTACTGTTTTTTGTATCCGAGCTATAGCTAAAGGGGAAAATATTATTTGTATATGTTCTTTATTTACTTTGCTGTAATCAATATTATTATGATCCAATAAGATTGATTTACACCATAATAATGCATCGTTAAGATTGACAGCTTCTTTTTGAGGAAATGTAATAGTCCCATATTTAATATATTTATTTGAAAAACCGAAAGTTTTTTCGAATAATTCTTCTATGTATGGGCTCGCTTTTGTAGGTAATCCACGAGTTATAATATTATTTAAGACCGCAAAAACAGGGTGGATATCATCATAAATATTTGCTCCAATATCAAAAAGAGTTGAAACTTCAAATATACTCAACAACTCAAAAAAAGGCTGTAACTCAACATCATCAACAGTCACACTGTCTAACTGATAAGCAGAATGAAACTGAACAGATGGATAATAATCTAAAGGAATTATGTTTCCAGTATGCTGTGGTTCTAATTTATAGATTTTAGCCTTATAAGTGCATTTATTCGAGTGTCCATATGTAAATTGAGAATTTTCATATTCATATAATAATGCAACATCAAAATAGCGGTAAAATGCATCGATTCTTTGGTTATTTGGATTTACTGGTCCTAATGAAACAATATAGTTTTCACTGTATGTTGTTTTATCTATTATTCTAGACAATTGCTTAAGGTCTATTTCCTGAATATCTAATATATTTGAAAAAAAGTGGATTCTGGTTAACTGTTCATCTGATGCGATATCTTCTTCTGTAACATCGTTAATGTATTTATTAAGCGCAGTTATTTTGGCATCATTATTTAAATATTTATTTAAATTTACCAACGCTCTGCTAAGAGCCTGATTTGATGGTTCAATCAATGTAACCTTTTGAACATGATTATTGTGTTTTTTTTGTTTTAAATAATCAAAGAAACAAATAGTACCAAGTCCTTGTCCACATCCCCAATCAATTATTTCAAAATTATCATTAAAAATACTTTCAGGCAAACTACTAACAGCATCATGAATTTTTGCTTCGTGCATATTTCCGAAAGAAAAAAGATATTGACACATTTCTTCATTTGTATCTAAAAGCGCAACACCTCTACATAAGCTTTTATACAAATTATCTCTCTCATTTTTACTGAGGTGAGAAATGCTCTCATTTGCAAATTGCCTAATTCTTTGAAAATCGATATTGTTTATTAAATTTATGCCACGCTCGTAGTACTGCATAATCAATACCCTGTAAGCGTTGGTTTATTTTGATTCTTTTTATAGTTGTCGTAATTATTTTTTGCCCTTTCAATTGATGTATTAGCGTAACAATAAATACATTCATGTGGACAAGTGTTGTACTGACCAATATCCTTGCTGATAACACAACCACAGTTTTCCCGTTGCCCTTTATCTTTTTTTAATTTGTATTTATTTGAATTATCAACTTCATTTAATATTTCATCAATATTTCTGATATAATAATCTTTACTTTTATATCCCAAAAAATCCATTAGTTCGTTGTCGTGCCCGAAAAGCTTTATCATCAAATCATCATCGATACATTTGTTATGTGTAATGTTGTAGCTAGCTAAATCAATACCTTCGGCACAAGTTCCAATATCAAAGTTCCATTTATTATTAAGATCGGCTATCCCTTTTGCCAACTCATTCATAGAATCAGTATCAAATTCTTTGTATTTTACTCCAAACCTATCGATATTTGCTTTCACTTTTCTGTAAGTACTAATGTCCGCAAAGCTAAATACAAACTTTTCTGTGTATTGGCTTAAACTATTGCCAATGTATTCTGTTCGCCTTAATAATTCTTGTACTCCAGTTGTTGCAGTTAGAATATAAGGATCAAACCGCCAAATAACTTTTTCTTTGCCAACTTTTTCAGACAATTCTATAAAAGTATTAATTCTTTTATCTAGATAACCTACTTTTTTTTCTAATTCTTCGTTTACATAATCATTTAGCGTGAACTGAAAATAATAATTGATATTACTATCATCAAGATAATTTAAATGTTTAATAATTGGTCTTGGGTTTTTTGACCAAAAAACAATCACTCTTGTTTTAGAGTATGAAATGTACGATTTAACACCATTAAAAGGATTAATCCATTGGCTATAACCAGCTTTCAGCCTACTCATAAACCAATCAGAATAAAATGCGGGAATATCAGTTGATCTACTTGCGGAAACGATTATTGGTGTTTGAGCCTCAATTCGCTCTCCATCTTCTAACGTTAAATCTTCTTTTGGCCATTTCATAATTTCACCATTTCATAATACGTAAAGCGGATATTATTCAGTCAGATATTATAGAAAGTTCAATATCATTTGGTGGTTCTTTTAATAATTTAAGTTTCTTTTTAGTATCCGTTGATTTTCCTATACTTCCAATTCTAAGTTCAATGAATTTTTGACGCTCATTGTCATTTAATTGAGAAAAAATTTTTCTTTTTTGCTTCATCTTTTCAAACTCAATGTTTTCTTTTTGAGAATATTTTGTTTCATGTAACTTCAAGCTTAGCTCGTAATTTATCTAGTCTATTGTAGGTATACCATCCAACATCTCCAGGATATGAAACATTTCTTGTATTTCTGAAGCGCTTGGCGGCTGTTCTATTAAAGTTTCTTCTTCTTCCACAGTTAAGGGGATTCCTAAGTGGTTTAAATATAATTCTAATGCTCTTGGACCATATGGAGATTCGGGGCTATCGAGATTGTACAAGAGCTTTTTTAGAAAATCTCTGTGACGGTTATTTATTTTAACGTTACAATCTTCTACGAATTTCGTCTCAAACTCTTTTTTTAAAGAATTAGCTTTTTTAGTAGTCGACCAAATACTTTTAAAGGCTTTTATCAGCATATGATAACCCCATAAATTCTTATATTATCCTAACATGTTAACTTTATATTATACAAGTTAACGTGTTAGAAGCATTAATCAATTTTATAAAATAATTAAAAAGGAATTATCACATCTATGTCATCTAATGACACATTAGAATTAGTTTCTGTACGCTTTTGGCCTTTAGAAAGTAATTGGACATTTTCAGCAATTACTTCATGTTTAGCTTTTATTGAGCCTTCTTGTTCCCATTTATTATAGCTTAATCTACCCTCTATTAGAACTTGATTACCTTTAGAGAGGAATTCTCCACATATTTCAGCATTTTTCCCAAAAGCAACAACATCAATAAAACAAACATCATCTTTGAATTCGTCATTATGTTTATACCTCCTGTTGATTGCTAACCCAAACTTACATATTGGCAAGTTTTTATCATTAACAAGCTTCACTTCCGGGTCTCTTGTCACGTTTCCAAGTAAAACACATTTATTTATAAAACCCATAAAGCACACCTCTCACAATATTATTATTTAAAACAATAACTTAAATTGGGTATCCCTGTGTATCATAAAAACACATAAATAAAAACAAGTTTAACTTATGTTAATATTTTGTCACAAATATTTGCTGACATCTTAAATTCTCTATAAGATTAGCGGTCTGTTATAAATTTAATAATATCAAAGCGACAACTACTGTCGTACTGAATTTCTTAGGTCAAACCTCATCCCACCCCAACACTCTATCACGAGTCCATTTCACATACTTACCAAGCTCCCAGTTAACTTCATCCACATCAAAAGCACTTGGATCAAATATCGTATTACCCGTCATGTCTACATACCAGTCATAAGTCTCTTTATGCTCTTCATGCTGAAAATTAGCCATTATTTCACAGAACTCCTCATAACCACCGACGCCGCCGACGTCTTCCGGCGGACATGTACCTTCACCGGCGATACAGCCTAGAATTTCTGACGGATCAGCCGGTTTGTAATTAATATCTTCCAGCTTTATCTTATGAAACCAATCATCTCCGAAATCGTATATATAATCAAAGCTCTCGCCTTTCTTTTTAATCAGCTCTTTTAGTCTGTAAACGTCTTCAGAGTCCCCATCTGGCTCATCCTCAGGCAAAGATGTATAGGGCTTTCCATTTATTACAAAGTCATGCAAATGTGAGTCTTCCCAGCCCATGATTATCTGAATTACGTCATGAAGTCTGTCCAGAGTGATATTACTGGGGACGTAAAAGCTGCGCCATATTTTTGGAGTAACGTGCATCATTTCAATTTTAAGTTTATAGAATACAACTTTTGTTGCAGGGTAAGTATCCGGTAGGTTTGCATGTACAGTTGCGTCATTAGGCTTCACAAAAGGTACGACATTGTCTTTATCTGGTTGTTTCTTCTTTGTAGGTCTAATCTTTTTCTTTTTGTTTTTCACGAGCCAAAGCCATGACGCTTCGTAAACGATATCGGCCATACATGTCTTTATCTCAAATTCTTGTGAACTAAAGTCTTTTTGTTTTTTTATGCATGTAAGGATTGTATACAGACGATAACAAGCGATAGTAATTTTATCGATAGACTCATCTATTTTAGGTGCGTATTCCATATTACCATCTGAGATGTGTTCATCCAGAATAGTTACTGCACCGCTGCCAATATAGACAAACCTCTTAAAGTGTTCACACTTGTCCTCTAGAGGCATCCTCTTAGGAATCATCTCTACTGCTTTTGAACAGAATAAATAAGCATCATTACGTCTGACTTTATCTGAAAGTTTGCCGTCAGTAAGGCGCTCCAGAAGGTCTTTAATCGCTTTTATAATAAACCCCAAGCATTCTTCGCTTTCAGACGTTGGAGCAATCGTAGAATGGAGCTCATGAGCTAAAACATCAGTCGCTTCTTCAAGTTCAGGCGTTTCTGATTCATACATGACTCGTATAGCAGCATAAATTATATCGCCAAGTTTAATGCCCCATTTATTTGAGAACAGGTAGGGGCTTGAATTATTTTTGCTCATATTTCACCTTTTGTAATTTATATTGAGGTATTAATAAAAGTCTGGAAATTCAAAGTTAAAGGCTTTCTCGTATTTCACTACGGCAAATATCGTTGTATCTATTAATTTGTTTACATTTATTATTATTTCGCTTGAGGGTCTAATTTAAAAAATACCCGAATTAATAACGTAACCCTCCTAACAGGTATTGATTAACTGAAGTCCATGGACCTTTTCTATTATTTACTTCCGCTATTTTTGCTCTAAGAACCCTTTCGTCTTCTCTACTAACACCTTCACCCGAATACAAAACTGGCCTAACATAGAAAGAAGGAAAGAATTTAATAGTATGCTTCCTGTCTTCAACAACATATTTGAACCGTTCATATGGTGACATTTTATCTAATTTCGCCATAAGATCTTTTCTGTATTTACTATGTCTTAGTAAATTATCATTTTGCTTTTGCTTTTTAATGCGCTTTCTTCTGTCGCTCATGCTTTCTTCTGGATATAAATACTGATTCCTGTATTCGTTTCTTCTTGCTTCTCTATACATGTCATGTGCTACACTAGTATTTTTTATATAATCAACGATACTTTCTACATTCATATTATTTGAGAATTTTGTGAGCAACTTTTGTTCAAAAGTTTTAATGTCAAAATCAAAATGATTATGCTCACGACATGTCCAATTTGGAAAATAGTGCCCCTTCAAAATGGCATATAATTTTTGTAAGTTTGGCAAATATTTTTGGCATAATTGATTATTCGAATAGTCTAAAGTCAAAAATGCCTGTTCTATTTCCTTCCCTGTATACTTAAGTATCTCATATTTAATGTCTGATGCTCCACATGTACTGCATGCACCAAATTCTCCGTAGCACCAATCATTCCTATCGGCCTTTTCAATTATATCGATTAATATATTTGATTGATCATATTGTACTTCTTCTTTATTTACTCTGCTGGAACGGTACATTCTTTCTGTTGATGTGTGGCTTACAGTGATATCAATTTTATTGAATGAAATTCTTTTTCTTCTTGGAGCAAAAGTTATTTTATGTGTTTTCAAAATTGCAGTCCCAAGGATTCCACTCGTATTTGCCATCATTAAAGTCGTTTGCAAGAGATCAGGTAAGTTTCCAACTCGTAAAATAATATGTTCTTCAGCTAACTCAATTTGTATATCATACGTAATAGTGCTAAAGTCACCTAAGCCTGGATAAAAATCATATTCTGTTCCTACTGGATGATAAAAATGCGTTTTTTCTGAGTCGAGGTATGACAGCTTAGCGCCTGTGTCAAAAAACATACGCACAATTTCATTTCCGATTTTTGCATTAATGATTGGAATGCCCATAAAGTTATCTAAACCTATACATGTGCCAGTTAAAGGCAACTCATCTTTCGTTAACATGAAAGAATTATTTGTTGGATCAATTAAAATATCGTACTCATTTAGAATATCAGAACCAATAAGAGCATCAACAGGACCTCCAATACTGTTACTAAGAGATTCTGTTGTGATACCCATATAATTTTTGAGCAATGTATATTTATTCCCAGCAAAAAGAATCGATGAGGCCTCTCCAAAACTAGATGGTGCTCCTGTATCAATAAGTAATTTAGTATTGCCATTAAGAACTACTATGTGCCCAGCTAACATATCAAAGTTATATATTTTCAACGTTAAAGACCTCATCAAATTTAACATAAATAAATGATTTAAAGTAATTGACCACCAACTACATATCACTATAAATGTTTTAATATTTAAATTTAAATTATAACATGTTTTCGTTTGTACCGTTAAGATAGTTTCGTAAATCCATTTTTGCTGTTCGGTAGTCTTTGGTTAGCCAGCCACTGAATCCATCTCTATATCTCCGGCTTTAGTAAAATATTTCATACTCATGTATCGTTTTGTTTCCCACTGTCAACGCCGATGAATTTTTACTCCATTCATAGGCAAATAATTACGCCACTAATCCGTCGTTATTTTCATAAGTCCAGACTTCTGTTTCTCCTTCAACCTGTAGCTCTCACCAGTAATATTAACAATGTGGCTGTAGTATAATAACCTGTCCACCGTCGCCGCACTCAGTACCATTCTTTCTTCCCGCCGTCATAAGGCTTACCCAGCCCCGCTTTTATCAGCATCTCACCAAGGTTTTTATCATCAATATAGACGTCTGCGACAATACGAAAATACTTGCCTCGTTGGACATTACGTAGTTCAACAAGTTTCGCTGAACGGAGCTGCTGGACTGTAAACTGTTTGGCTCTTTGCGCTAGTGATTTTATTTCTGGGCGCTTATCTTTCATTTCA
>PKTM01000008.1 GCA_002869145.1 Denitrovibrio sp. | reverse complement strand
TTTTATTATATGTTTCTCCGCCTGAGCAAGAACAAACTTACCTGAGACATATCTGTTGCCACTGTCAAAGTATGGCTGGGCATATGAATATAAGGTCAATGCTATAACAAAAATAGAATATAAGAGTTTTTTTATCATATTTAAATCATGGTTATATTTGTGAATATTTCAAGAGGATTATTAATAATTCGTCCCTCTGCTCCTCCTAATGACGGGAGTCTGTATTAATTAGCCGAGAGTTACATAAATCCCCCTTTGTTAAAAAGGGGTAGATAAATCATGAAATTTTATTATTTCGCTTAATTGATACAAATCAATTTAAACAGGATAAGAATGCTATAATCTTCATTTACGACAAAGAAACAAAAGGAGGAATAGACTATGAGTATGTTTTGCTACCAATGTCAGGAAGCAGCCAAAAACACAGGCTGTACGGTAAAAGGGGCTTGCGGGAAAAAAGATTCTACTGCAAACCTTCAGGATGCACTGGTTTACGTTCTTAAAGCTCTCGCAGTTTATGCGGAGACAGTTGAGTCTAAAGGCTCTTTAGATAACAAGTATGGACGTTTTGTAGGTCAGGCGCTTTTCGCTACTATTACAAACGCTAACTTTGATAACGATAGAATCTATAAACTTATCCATGCAGCTTGCGATCTTCGTGATGAGCTTAAGGAGCTGGCAGGTGAAGAAATAGCTGTTGAAGGCGGCAACTGGAGACCAGTAAGCATCGAAGATGCAGAGAGTGTAGGCGCTGTTAACGGCGTTCTTTCACAGGCAAACGAAGATGTTCGATCACTTCGCGAGCTAGCAATATACGGGCTTAAAGGTATTTCGGCTTACGCTGATCATGCTTCTGTTTTAGGACACGAAGACCCTGCAATATACAGCCACATGATGGCTTGTCTAGCATCTACTACTAAAGACCTTTCACTCGATGAGATGGTAGCTATGGTTATGAAGACTGGTGACACAGCTGTAACAACTATGGCACTCCTCGATAAAGCAAACACAGAGGCCTACGGTAATCCAGAAATAACAGAAGTAAATATCGGTGTTGGCAACAAACCCGGCATTCTCATCTCAGGACATGACCTTAAAGATCTGAAAGAACTTCTTGAGCAGACTAAAGGCACAGGCGTTGACGTTTACACTCACTCCGAGATGCTCCCTGCGCACTACTACCCAGAGTTCAAAAAATACGATAACTTTGTAGGCAACTATGGTAATGCTTGGTGGAAACAGTCTACAGAATTCGAATCATTTAACGGCCCTATTCTTATGACTACCAACTGCATAACACCTGTAAAAGATTCTTACAAAGACAGAATGTACACAACAGGTATGGCTGGCTACCCAGAGCTTGTTCACATAGAAGATGCTCCTGCCGGTCAGGCAAAAGATTTCTCAGCTATCATTGAACAGGCCAAAACATGTGCCGCTCCTACTTCTATAGAAGAAGGAAAAATTGTAGGTGGATTCGCTCACGCACAGGTAATGGCTCTGGCAGATAAAGTTGTTGACGCTGTTAAATCTGGCGCTATAAAGCGTTTTGTAGTTATGGGCGGTTGTGACGGAAGACATAAAACCAGAGACTACTTCACAGAAGTTGCTGAAGGTTTACCAGAAGACAGTGTAATCCTTACAGCAGGCTGTGCAAAATTCAGATACAACAAGCTGAACCTCGGTGATATCGGCGGTATCCCAAGAGTGCTCGATGCAGGACAGTGTAACGATAGTTACTCACTTGCTGTTATAGCACTTAAACTGAAAGAGGTTTTTGAGCTGGACGATATTAATGACCTTCCAATATCTTTTGATATTGCCTGGTACGAGCAGAAAGCAGCAACAGTGCTCCTTGCCCTCTTAGCCCTCGGCGTTAAAGGTATCAGGCTTGGACCAACACTTCCTGCTTTCCTTAGCCCGAATGTTGTTAAGGTTCTCGTTGAGAACTTCGACATCAAGCCTATCGGCGATGCTAAAGCTGATGTTGAAGCTATGATGGCGGGTGCTTAAGCACATAAAAATCAGTAAACATATAATGAGTGCCGCGTTTCTGGTGCTCGCTATGTTCGATTAGAGATTATAAAAAAGGGAGAGACTTAAAAGCCTCTCCCTTTTATTTTATTAATTAAATGAAACAGTTAGTTGTTTCACCCAGTCTTTTATCCTTGCTTTATTATGGTTATGCTGGGTTTCATCATCCAATACCAAACCGACAAACTTTTTGTCAACAACAGCGTTGGATTCTCTGAACTTATACCCGTCAGTGGACCACTGCCCTACAAGATTTGCATCAGAGTTTCTTATTAAGTCAAACAGAACTCCGAGTCCGTCTGCAAATGTGTCTGGATATATCTCCTGATTTCCTGTACCGAAAAGGGCAACATTTTTGCCTTCAAAACTCATATTCGAAATTCTATCAAGAACATCTTCCCAGTCGTCCTGTAAAACTCGCATACCCATTGTGGAAGTGCCTATTATTATATTGTCAAAAGCCTCTACCTCTTTTAGTGAAACTTCTGCAATATCCATTATTTCCACCTTAAAGCCGCTTCTTATGAGCTCTTCCGATATATCATATGCTAAGCTTTCAGTAGCTCCGCCGTTTGATCCATAAAAAATTCCTACACTACTCATAACATCCTCCTGTAATTGTCTTGATATTGATTACCTATATCAATATTATTAAAAATAATACCTTATGCGCTTTTTTAAAGGGTTAAATTTGGAAGATGAAGAGTACGGGTGAGAAAAAAGACCCACCCGTTAATGATTATTCGGCGGAAATTGCCTCTAGAATCTGATCTTTAATGGCGAAATACTCTTTATCAGTGTCTATAGTCACAACACGCTCAGTTGTACCATAGTCAACCAGAAGTTCCCTTTTAGCATCGTCAAAAGAGACTGTGCAAAAGTTGTTAAGATTTATGGCTAAAGCATCGTTTTCGCCTTCAAATACAAAAACATATTTTGAATTAAGCATTTTTTACCTCTTTTTTTTATATGTGTAGATACACTATATTTAAAACCACATATTATCAATTTGTTTTATTATTAGATTTAACAGTATATCTATATGCTGCAAAAAAAAGACCCTGCCAGAGTTTGACAGGGTCTTTATTATTATTTAGTTGAAGCAGTCATAAAAGTGACTATACGATAGATGGAACGTCCCAGTTATCGATCTTCATTGTGCCGTTTTTAGCAAGGTTCATCTGCATTTTAAAGCATCTGTCGAAAAGCTGTGGCTCGTGACCAACGCCTCTTGCGATACAATCTTTAGTAGATATATCGAGGTATTCCTGCATGATTCCTTTGTAGTCAGGGTGAACACACTTATCGATGATAAGCTGAGCTCTGTCTTTTGGAGCAAGTCCTCTAAGGTCAGCAAGCCCCTGCTCTGTTACTACAACGTCAATATCGTGCTCAGTGTGGTCAATATGTGGAGCCTTAGGAACTATACATGTGATACCAGTTGGGTCAGTCTTCGAAGGACGAACTGATGGGCAATGCATAATTTTAAGGTAACCGTTTCTAAGGAAGTCACCGGAACCGCCAAGACCGTTGATCATTCTTGTACCGCCAACAAGTGTAGAGTTAGCGTGAGCGTACATATCGATCTCTACTGGTGTGTTCATTGCAATACAGCCGAGACGACGGATAGGCTCTGGTGCGTTAGAGATAGAAAGCGGACGAAGAGTAATCTTGTCAGCATACTTGTCCCAGTTTTTGAAAAATCTTGGGAAGCCTGGGTTTTCGGAAAGTGAGAGCGAGCAAGATGACGCAGCATCAAGTTTGCCAGAGTCAAAAAGGTCAAGCATAGTATCCTGAAGAACTTCTGTATAAACAGTAAGGTTCTTAAAAGGACCTTTTGCAAGTCCGCCCACAACAGCGTTTGCGATAGAACCAACACCAGACTGAATCGGAAGAAGGTTTTCTGGAAGACGTCCAGCTTTAACTTCTGCACTGAAGAAATCGATAATGTGGTTAGCAATAGCTTCAGATGTCTCATCGATATCTGTGAATGCTCTACCCTTATCAAGATTCTTTGACTCAACAACAGCGATGATTTTTTCAGGATCACAATCGATGTATGTTTTACCAATACGGCTGTCAGCTTTTGTAATGTTCAGAACTTGTCTGTTTGGTGGTGCAAGAGGAGTCAAAAGGTCGTGCATACCTTCGAATGAAGGCTGACCTGTGTTAACTTCAATTATTATTTTGTCACATACCTGAAGGATTTCAGGGATAACACCACAAGAGGATGTAGGTACAAGACCACCGTCTTCTGTAACAGCAGATACTTCGATTATGGCGAGATCAAGCTTGCCTGATGCAGTATCTTTTGTGTAGAAACCATAACCAAGATCCTGAGCAAAAAGAGAAAGGTGCTTATCACCCATTCTAATGCGGCCTTCGTTGATTCCTTTAGCGATGTTTTTACCAGTCTGGTAAGGCCATCTTCTGTCTATCATGTCAAGTGTAGCCCATCTGTCTTCTGTCTCTGCACCAACAGATGCACCAATGAAGAGGTTAAACTTCATTTTGCCCTGAAGGTTGTTAGCCTCTACGTAGTCAGCGAGAGCTATAGGCACAGCTTTAGGATATCCAGCAGGTGTAAAACCTGACCATCCAAGGTTCATACCATTTTTGAAAAATTTAATTGTGTCCTCTGCTTTCATTACTTTACTAAGAAGACTTTTACACCGTACTCTTGTCTCTAATTCAGACATATACTCCTCCGTTTAGGTTATTATTTTTCTGTTTATCTCAAATGCACCTTGTGCATCGTTCAAACTCGGTATCTTTTCTCTGATCTCTCTCACCTGAGAAATGTCTATTTCACAGGTGTAAACACCCTCGCCCGGCTCTGAGTTTATAAGCATCCCGCCCCATGGGTCGTATGCGATGCTGTAGCCGCATGCCATATCTTTTTTGGTTGTATGCATCACACTGCAATTGCAGCCTGCTACAAAAAGCTGATTTTCTACTGCCCTCGCTCTCGTAAGGGTTTGCCAGTGTTCTCTCTTCATCTCAGGCCATACAGCCGGAATAGCTATAATGTCTGCACCAGCAGAGGTTGTAAGTCTGAAAAGCTCCGGAAAACGTATCTCGTAACAAAGGAGCAGTCCGACCTTTACACCTTTAAAATCCACAACACAAATATCGCTACCTGTGTCAAAGTATTTATCCTCGCCTGTTGGTGCGAAGAGAAAATTCTTTCTATATTTACCGATTACGCCTTTGTTTGTGACAGCGTAAACAGTATTAAAAACCTTGTTCTGATTTGTTTCAGGATGGGTAGTGATCACCAGAGTGTTCTCGCCAGCGATTTCACTTATCTCGTTTAAAACTTCAGTAGTTTTTTCTGCGAATACTGAGAGGTTTTTATAATCGAATCCACATCCCCACATCTCTGGGAATATTGCAATAGTATCTTCTTTATCAGCTCTTTGTGCTAGTTTGTCTAGAAACTTTTTCTTGTTTCTTTCAAAATCGGAAAGCACAACGGGTAGCTGATATACATCTACTTTCATAGTACTCCTCTAAACGTTTGGAATTTTAAAACATAATTTGTAAGTTGTCAAGATGCTAAATAACAGATAATGAACATTGAAAAAGAAAGGCGCTTTCCAAATCCTTTATTATAAAGGATTAGACAGCGCCTTAGTTTATAGAGTTGTTTTAAAAAGTTAAATTGGTTTATAAAAAGTTATATTAAATTTACTTACCCTTTAAAATTTACAGGGATATAATCACAGAATGGTTCCTCTGCCATATAGTCACCTGTAACAGCATATGACCTGGCTCTGCACCCTCCACAAACACCAAGGTGCTTACAAGCTCCGCATTTGCCTTCGTAGTCTTTAAAGCTTCTCATATCTTTGAAAAGTTTAGAGTTTTCCCATATCTCTTTCAGTGGTGTATCAAATACGTTTCCTGCTGCAACTGGGAAGTAAGAACACGGAAGCATGTCACCGCTTGAGTTAACAAGAGCGATAGTTTGTCCGGCTATACACCCTTTACCGCCTCCGGTGGAGAAAGTAAGGCTTCGTCTGCTTTTATCCAGCCCATCTTCTTTGCTTCTGTCGTGCCATATTCTGTAGTACTGAGGTGCACATGTAGGGCGCACAAGAATATCTTCCTCTTCACGCTCCATATCATAGTGCCAGTTCAGTATCTCTTCGTAATCTTCTTTGCTGATGAGCTCTTTCATAAGCTCCTCACCTCTTCCGGTAGGAACTATAAGGAACATATACCATGCAGTGGGTCTGAGTGATTTCGCCAGTTTATAGGTGTTGACGATATCGTGCTGATTTCTTTTAGCAAATGAAGAGTTAATAATGAATTTAATGCCGTGTTTATGGAAAAGCTCTGCTGCATCAAGCACAGCCTGATATGAGCCCTCCTGCTGACGAAAATCATCATGAATCTCTGGAGTAGAGCCATCAAGGCTTAAAGAGCAAATTCTGATACCTGAAGCAAGCATTTTTTCGCATACTTCATCTGTTACAAGTGATCCGTTCGTTGCCATGGCCATACGCAGCCCTTTGTCTGTGCCGTATTTTGCTATATCAAAGATATCATCACGCATGAGCGGTTCGCCGCCTGTGAGAACTATCACAGGGCTTGCAAACTCTACTAGCTCATCCAGAAACTTCTTTGATTTATCAAGCGTAAACTTGCCTACTGCGGAGTGTATCCCCGAAGATGAGCGGCAATGTACGCATTTTAAATTGCACTTGGAAGTTATTTCCCAAGCCATCCATTTCAAATCCCATTTATTTTCTGACATAAAATACTCCGTAAAATTTCATCTGAATAATACATTAACAGTAAAGGTAAATAATTCAATATTAAATAACAAAAATTCAATTTAATTATGTCAATGAGATTGTAATTGTATAAAAAAATGCTATGATATTTATTAATATTATTAAAAGGTTGATATGAAGCATATTGTCTCGGAAATAGCAGATCAATTTTATGATCAGATAATGAGTAATTATTTTTTCGCAGACTATTTTGCCGGAAAAGACATGGATCATATCAAAAAACATTTAAAAGACTATATCTATGATCAGCTTACATGCGATCCGAATGATCTTAACTTTCAAAAGTCATATAATTTAGGAGTAATGCACGCCAATAAAGGGATACCTCTTAATAATGTAATGAGCTTTATGGATCACTTCCAAAACCGTATCTTCGAATACTGCAAAGATACTCCTGAGCAGTGCGAAGATTTAGTACCTAGTAACATAAAACATATCAGGAACTGGTTTGCCAAAGGCTATCTTTTTGAAACTATAAAAAACACTGACCTGATCTCTATACCTCTTTTTTCTGTTCTCTCCAGCACCAAGATAGCTACATCAATAATTTCATGGATGATGGCTATTAATACAACTATACTGCACAGCGACGAAACAGCAGAAATCAACCCGTCAGAAGCTTCATACACACTCATGAGCTTTATTGAGAAACCATTCTTCAACATGATCTTTGAAACTGAAGATAACTATTTTGAATTTAATAAGATGTATCTTGAACTGCACAATATAGCGAACAGCCTTATGTACTTTATCGATAAGCAAGACTACATACAATCATATTATATTTATAATGACTTTATCGAGCACTGCCGCAAGTTCATGAACTTTCATTTTGAAAGAGTTGTGCTGTTCGAGCAAAATATAGAAAACTACTTCTACAGGTTTGTAAAAAAGAAGATAGAAAACGGCAGATCATTGACTTTTTTTATATTTAATATCAGAAACATGAACATTATAAATAAAATATGGGGTCACGAAAACGGTGATTTTGTTGTACATGAAGTAGAAAGAGTAATAGATAAAATGCATGGCATGAATAGCCGTAAGTCTGTTTTTATAAGAACACACAACGCCGAATTTATAGTTCTCCTTATAGACACAGACAAAGACGAAGCTTTGAATGATTTTATAAGGCTGGAAAATAAACTGACCACATCAATACCTCGGAGGGGAGAATTCCATTCTGATATAAAGATATCAAGCATATTTATGCATATGGGTCATGATGCCGAGATTTACAAAGATCTACTGATGCAGGTGATGCAGCAGGGTATCGCCCTTGCAAAGATGAACGGAACAAAACCTTTAATTTGCGGAGAGAATGAGTTTTTAGATATAAACAACAGGGTTCTCAACGAAGAGAAGATAAAGCATTTCATAAGACAGTCTTTTAACAAAGACAATTTCGAACCTTTCTATCATACTATAGTAAGTGCATCAAAGCAAAAAGCCTTCAGTGTAGAAGTACTTGCAAGAGTTTGTGACGGCAGAAACTGTGTGAGTGCTGCATCATTCATAGACTATCTTATACAAACGGAGAGGATCATAGAGCTGGATAAAGTTATGCTGGAAAAAGTATCCAACGACATAGACAAATTAAAGAAAATTGTTACAAATATATTTTTAAATATAAGTCCGAAATCTCTTCGATCTCCTAGCTATATTGCAAAACTAGACGAATTCATAAACCTTACTGATAATAAAAATGTAAATATTGTTTTTGAAATAACAGAACAATCGCTCTTTGATAATATTGAACTGGTACGCATGCTGCATGATAAGTACGGTTCTGTTTTTGCCATTGATGATTTCGGATCCGGATATTCAAACTTCAGCATAGTTTCAGACCTTGCTCAGGAAGGGCTTATAGAATATCTTAAAATTGACGGAACACTCATAAGAAACATCACAACAAATGTTTACAAAGAAAATATTGTTTCAGGTATTATAAAAATTGCAAAATCACTAGAGCTTAAAACTGTTGCGGAGTTCGTGGCAGATGAAAAGACAGCTAAAAAGCTTATCAAGCTTGGGATTTCACACCTACAGGGTTTTCATTACTCCATGCCAGTTTCAATAGATGATATTTAAGATTTGTTAGAGCATCTTCAAAATAATTGATAATAAATCAAAAAAACACTTGCATTCTCTCCAGATAGTTATATAGTGTTTTTAGTCAATCAGTACTCGACAAAGTTTGAGAGTTGTTAGCAAATTTGTTTTGGATTTTTGAATCAGAACTGGCAGTTTACCAAGCCTACCTATTGAATCACTTCAATAAGAGCCCACATAAATTTGTTTTTGTTCCGCTTCCAAGCTATCCAGCATTTCTATCACAGAACCAGACCCGAAGAGATTTGAATTTGACAAATAAAAATTTATGAGGACAATTTTATGAACATTTATGTAGGAAACCTTAGCTACGGCACAAGTGAAGACGAACTTTTTGAGCTTTTTGAAAGCATTGGTCAGGTTGATTCAGCTAGAATCATCACAGACAGAGACACAGGTCGCTCTAAAGGCTTCGGCTTTGTAGAGATGGCTGACGATGAGCAGGCTAAAGCAGCTATAGAGCAGCTTAACGGTACTGATCACGGCGGTAGAAACCTTACTGTAAACGAAGCTAAGCCAAGAAACAACGATCGCGGCGGCTTCAACAACAAAAGATACTAATTACATAAACTACTAATGCACTTAGTGCTTTAATATGTAACTTTAATCTAAAATAATAAAGCCGGACTTAGGTCCGGCTTTTTTTCGTCCACACATACCAAACTGTAAATAAGCAGGATATAAAATTATCTTTATTGTTTATTCTATTGCACCCTTTGCAATAGCAATGGCAACAGCGTGCTGCCTGTTTGTAGCATTTAATTTTCTTTTGATGTTTTTAATATGAAAATTAACAGTATTCTCAGTAATATTAAGTATTTTTGCAACTTCCCAGGATGTCTTTCCAAGTTTCAGCCATGTCAGCACACTTAACTCTCTGTCGCTTAGCCTCTCCCTTAAAACATCTCTAGTACTCATTATACGCACATATGAAGACATTAGGTGTGTGTTAAGGTAAGCAGCAATTGCATCAAATTTTTCGCTGAGTTCTTTGTCACTGACAATAAAAACCAGCATATTTGCTGTCATAGTCTCCCTATTCATTTTAGAAAGTATATGAAAACAATAAGGGCTTTCTGTTGTGTCAGGTTTTGAATTGATGAGTATCTGAATATTTTCATGAAAATCTGAAATCGTATATGATTTCATAACTTCTTTTCCAGAAATGATCTGCGGATAAAGCTCATTTACTGCAAAATAATCAATGGGAACCGTAAAATCTTGGTTTATTTCTTTTGCAGGATAGTCTGTGAAAACAAGATGGTGTGTCACAGATTTGTTGAAAATAAGCTCAGTCATTATAACATTATCGAAACCTATCTGATCTTTAGAGTTAATAATCATTTCTGAAAACGCAGATATGGATTTCACTTGAACAAGTGATGTCACAAGGTCAAGAACTGCTTTGTAATCTGATTTGTCTAAGTCATGCATAATATCAACTCTATTTTTTAGTTATCGTTATAATATATAAAAAATGCCGTCAGATGCAAAGCCCGGAAATGTTGCACGCTGACGGCCAATGCGGGATATGGCAGTTTTAGAACTGCCATATTCTTTATTTTTTGGAAACGTTTTCTCTTATATATACTCTTAATAAAAGTTACACATTTTTTAAACAGAATAGTACTACTAAAAATGGTGGTAAGACGTCTTTTTATCTAGCATTAACAATGATTTTATATTTATTAAACTGCATTACTGTTATTACTGATACTTATTAATTAGTTTTCAGAGTCAGTATATGGACAGCTGCTACAGCTGCATTTTATCGGTTTGTCAGCTCTGTAGTTTGAAACAAAATCACGAAGCTTAAAACCGCAATATACTAAAGCCCACAAAACAACAGCAGCAACAATTACTTTTTCTATCATAAACTCTCCTTATGCAAGTATCTGATATGTCAGCACAGATGCTATAAATGCTATACTTGTATAGCCCACCACAGTAAACAGTGCCCAGTACCATGAACCGCCCTCTTTTGCTATGGCAACCACAGTAACAAAACACGGCGAGTAGAGTAATGTAAATATAAGCAGTGAATATGCAGTTGCAAGGGTCCATCCGGATTTGCTTACAAGGGCTTCTGCAAGCGGCACAGAATCTTCTATATCCACCTCACCCAGAGAGTATGCTGTACCAAGTGACGACACCACTACCTCTTTGGCTGCAATACCGCCTATCAATGCTATATTGGTTTTCCAGTCAAATCCTGCATATTTCGTGACAGGTTCCAGAAAACGCCCTGTTTTACCTGCTACAGAATTTGCAAGCCCACTGGCTGCAATCTCACTATCCACTTCTCTCAGTTTTTCACGAAGCTCTGTAGCCGAAGGAGAAACATTTTTCGCATTACTTTCAGCTTCATTCACCGTCTCACGGGAATACTGCTGTTCAATAGATGATGCTTTAGCTTCAAAAACAGCAAGCTGCTTGTCATTCATTTCAGGAAACGTCATTAGCACCCACAGTAAAATTGATATCGCCAGAATAACAGTTCCCGCCTTGCGCACATACATCCAGCAGCGTTCCCACGCATGTATAGTTAGACCTTTAAGTGTCGGCATTCTGTAAGGAGGCAGCTCCATAACAAAGGCCGATGAAGATTTTTCTTTCAAAACAAAAAAGCCAAGCACTCTTGCAATAGAAAGGGCAAGAAGCCAGCTTATAAGGGTAATACCAAGCATTATTGTGCTTCTGTTATGTTCAAAGAACGCAGCAATAATAAGAGCATAAACAGGCAGTTTAGCTCCGCACGGCATAAAAGGCGCAGTAAGTATGGTTATCAGTCTCTCCTTTTCGCCTTTAATGGTTCTTGCCGCCATAACACCCGGAACTGCACAGCCCCCTGCTATTCCACCGGAAACAATGTATGAGACCACAGAATTACCCTGAAGACCGAACAGCCTGAAAACTCTGTCCAGCATATAGGCTGTTCTTGCCATATAGCCAGAATCTTCCATGATAGCTATCGCAAAGAACATAAAAAGAATAAGCGGAGCAAAACCGATAACACCGCCCACACCGTCTATGATACCTGAAACCAGAAGCGACTTAAGCATCCCTTCGTTAAGACCTGCATCAACAGCTTTAGACAGCCAGCCAAAAAATGACTCAAGCCAACCCACCGGATATTCACTTGCCCAGAAGGTAAATTCGTAAATACCATAGAGGAAAGCAAGCATGAAAACTGGGCCGAAAAGCCTGTGCGTAAGCACCATGTCAACCTTGTCAGACAAGTAAAGCCTGTCGAGAGATTTCTCCTCAGAAACTAACACACCTTTCAGTATAGAATTAATATAGCCATATCTGTAATCAGCGATAAGGTTTTCCGCAGTAACTTTTAAAGTGGCTCTCAGGTGGGCATTCAGTTTGTCTGTCATCTCAAGTAGCTGTTTATGAACATCAACATAAAGTGCTCCTTGCGCGTGAACCTGCTCATCATTTTCAAGGTATTTCAGAGCTATCCATCTAGCAGGATACTTATCGGTAAGAAAACTGTTTTCTTCTATAATAGGTGTCATTTTATCAAGAACAACATCCACATCCTGACCGTAGGAAATTTTAAAATCAGAAACGTCATTACCTTTATCTATATAAGCTGAGACTTCATCCAGAAGCTGAGCTGTGCCCTTATTTTCTCTGGCGACAGTCTCCACAACAGGAGCACCCAGTATCTTTTCAAGTGCTTTTACGTCTATCTCTACATTTCTTTTTCTGGCAACATCCATCATGTTCAATGCGATAACAACAGGCACATGCAATTCCATAAACTGGATAAACATGTAAAGGTTGCGCTCTAGGTTTGATGCGTCAAGAACATCTATGACAACATCAGGTTTCTCATTAACCACATAATCTCTTGCCACTACTTCTTCCAGCGAATATGGGCTGAGACTGTATGTCCCTGGAAGATCGACTACTTTAAATTCGCTGTTTCTATGTTTAATAACAGCTTCTTTTTTTTCTACTGTAACACCGGGATAATTGGCAACGTGATAGTTAGCGCCTGTTATATTATTAAAAAGTGAGGTCTTTCCGCAGTTAGGGTTTCCTGCTATTGCGAGCCTTTTCATTCTCAGTCCTCCACTTCAACAGTGATATGATCCGCTTCATTATTACGAAGGCTGATTGTAAATCCTCTCACCTTCATAGCCACTGGGTCTTTCAGCGGTGCTCTGCCGACAATTTTTACTTCTGCACCGGGAGTCAATCCCATTTCGTTTATGCGCTGACGCAGTTCACCTTCGCAGTGAACACTAACGATCCTTCCTTTTTGGTTCTTCTTCATCTGTCTCAAGGATATTTCCATAACACTCTCCAAAACTAATATAATAAAATATAAATACTGCATTCAGATATAAATGATGTATATCAAAAAAAGTTATCAAAACATCTCTATGTGTTAGCTGTTATTGAAAACGATTTTCATTATCAATATACTACTATTATAAATTATGCAAGAATAAAACGCATATCTCTTAGTATTGTTCTAATATGTCGAAAAAAGAATTCATTCGAAAAAAAAAGCGGATCAGTTGACCCGCTTTATATTCTTATTGCACCAGCCTGATGCTTTATTAGTGAGCTCAGCCAAATCCGGAAGAACCGCATCCGCCTACTGCTCCAGCACCAACAGAAGAGCCTGAAGTTGAGCTGATAGCAGAAATCTGCTTCTCAACGTCTTGGCTTTTACAGCTGGGACACTCTATTATTGTATCCTTGTTAAACACAAGTTTCGAAAATGTGTTCACACACTTTTTACATTTGTATTCGTAAATAGGCATAAATATTCTCTTAGATGTGTTTCTTAAGAGCGTCTTCGTATACACCTTTTGGCTGCACACCGATGAACTGCTCCACAACTTTACCTTCGTTAAATATCATTACAGTAGGGATACTCATAATACCATATTTAGCTGCGAGCTGCTGATTTTCATCAACGTTTACTTTAGCAACCTTTACTTTACCTTCGTATTCGGAAGCAATAGACTCTATGGTAGGTGTGAGCATTCTGCAAGGACCGCACCATACTGCCCAGAAATCTATGAGAACAGGTACACCCGCCTCGATTACTTCTGTTTGAAAGCTAGCTTCATTAAGTTCTGTTGCCATGTAATTCCTCCTAGTTAACTGTATAGTTCATACTATACGATTTTTATCTTTTGTCAATGCATATGGATTTCATATATCACTATTCATATATATTCTTTTTAAGCGAATATACAACCTTTTTTATGGATACATTTAACACAATAATCACAATCTCTGTATTTGCAAGAATTAACTATCCCCAGTCTGGTGAGTGCAAAATCGTATTTCGCAGGATCTGCGGCGTTTAGAGCTCTGAAAAAATTGCTCACAATGGTAAGGTTAGCCCTTGATGCTGTTTCATTCTTTATTATGTTATTATTTTTTGCAAAACGTAAAATGTGTGTATCTATAGGCATCATAAGCTGTGACGGATCAAAAGAATCCCAAAGACCAAAATCAACATCATCTTTGCGAATCATCCACCGTAGAAACATTCTAAGCCGCTTGGCTCCAGACGTTTTAGGATTTGGTATCAGAAAAAAGAATCCATTGCCCGCATCACTGCACATTCCATGCATTGTTTCGTAAAAAAAATCTATCCCCTCTTCCAAAGTGTCTCTCTGGTTGAAAATGTTCTCTATGGAACCGTGTTCAGAGTATATCCGATTCATAAAGTCTGCATAATACTCAACATCTGCCTTCTTCTGAAAACGATAATAAAGACCTGCACTCTCTTTTTTCACTCTGAGAGGATCTGAACCGTAGTGATTAAAAAAAGAAGTAAGAAAAGATTTGATTGCTTTAACATTGCCATAGGCGAAACATGCAGAAGTAAATGCGATGAACTCTTTATTGCCTTCAAGAGTGTGTGGATAGTAAATAGGGTCTGTATGTATATATTCTTTCTTATTATAAATGCTATATATCTCTTCGAAGAAATACGGAAAATCCTTCATTCTACTCCCCGTTTCTCTCCAAAAGATATGTGTTCATTCTTATCATGTCAATATCTGCTCTTTTATACCCCATACTTTCGAAATACTCAAAACAGTTGAAGTTTCCGCTGGTCTTTGTTTTAAAGACAACGTCATTATCTCTCAAAGAAACTACAAAGTCGGCAGCATTAAGGGTTTTCTCGTCACCTTTTTTATTCAGTTTTGTGTATGATGCCTCACCGTTCAGATATTTTTGTCTGAAAAGCTGAAAACATTCATCTTTGAAGCTGAACCTGACATAGATGTCGAATTTCTTAGGGTGTATTGTAAATTCAGAAATATCTTTCACCTCTACACCCGGAGGCATGATACTGTTTATCTTTTCAAGCAGCGCAGGGATATCGGCCACTGGAGCTGATTCAAAAAGGATAACCTCATTCAGCCCTTCAAGCCCGGCAGAAGCCGCCTGTACATAGCTTAGCTTAGGCTGGGGATTGAAACCCTGCGAAAACTTAAGACCTATATCTGAAAGGGTCAAAACGTGTGTAAACAATCTTTGCGTCTCTATGGCAGAGAGCAGACTCATCCGCTTGAGCTTCGAAAAAACTAATGAATATCGTATGAAGTCTTCGTTTTCAGGGAATTCTTCCGCCTTTATTGTTGCAGGTTCGGAAAATTCGTTCTTTATAATGTCGAAATCACATATACCGCAAGCGGAACAATTGCCGTTAGCACAATCTGGTGTTGCTGTAAGCGCAGCAGATTTCTCGTACTCAGACCAAAGAAAGTCCTTGCTGACACCTACATCTATATTTTCCCAAGGAAGTTTTTCGTCTTTTTCAAATATTTTCTCAGCAAAATCTGCATCTTTGTATCCAAACTTACTTAACGCTTTATCCCATATCTCATAGTTGAAGTGTTCGCTCCAGGCATCAAATACAGCCCCGTTGTCCACCGCTTCTTCTATAACGTCTGCAAGAACACTTGAGCCTCTGGCAAAAACTCCCTCCAGCACGCTTGCTCGTATACCGTGGAATGAACATGGGATTTTGTACTTTTTCATCAGTTCTTTCAGTACACGTTTCTTTTCGAAAAAATCATCGCCGCTGTTTTGACCAAACCACTGATAAGGTGTGTGCGGCTTCGGAACAAAATTTGAAACTGATACTTTTATGTTAAAACGTCCCTTTCGGAGAAGTTTTGCTTTCCTTGAAATCTCGGCTATGGCCAAAACGTCTTCTATAGTTTCCCCCGGAAGCCCTATCATAAAATAGAGTTTTGCCCCGTTCCAACCAGCATCAGAAGCTTTCTCTACAGCTGCGAGGATATCTTCTTCGGTTAAGCCTTTATTTATAGCATCACGCATCCGCTGCGAGCCAGCCTCAGGAGCTATTGTAAACCCGCTTTTACGAACCTTTGACAGCTCACGGAACATATATTCCTTAATCCTGTCAGCCCGTATAGAGGGCAATGACAGAGAAACCTTCCGGCTGCTTGTGAGCTGAACCATGGTAACAAGAAGCTCTTCAAGTCTGCTGTAATCTGATGCGGAAAGAGACAATAGCGATGTTTCAAGATAGCCTGTATTGGAAAGCTGAGTAAGTGCATCACGAGCAATATCGTCAATACTGCGTTCTCTGTTCGGACGATAGATTATCCCCGCCTGACAAAACCTGCACCCTCTGGTACAGCCTCTGGATATCTCCACAGAAACCCTGTCCTGAACAGCAGGAATAGTCGGCACTATCAGCTTCTCTATAGTGTGGTCTTTTGTGAAATCCGAATATATCGACCTGCGGACATGCTTATCAGGGTCTACAGATGGCACGTAGCAGTATGATAATGTATTAAAATATTCAAGCAGTTCCGATCTTTTGCAGCCATTGTTTTTCAGCTTATGAAACTCTTTGACAGCCTCCGGCAGAACACTTTCTGATTCGCCTATAAAAAAAACATCTATGAACGGCGCTAACGGCATGGGATTAACCGCACATGGGCCGCCAGCCATA
Source organism: Denitrovibrio sp. (assembly GCA_002869145.1). GTDB lineage: Bacteria > Chrysiogenota > Deferribacteres > Deferribacterales > Geovibrionaceae > Denitrovibrio. Next base: position 63,231 of record PKTM01000008.1, on the reverse strand, counting down.
ACTATAGGGTCATCATCACCTCTGTTAACAGAGCGAAGTGGTATCTCAGCATATTTTAGTGTATGAAGAATGTTAGTGTAGGAAAGTTCATACTGAACACTGAAACCCAGCAAATCAAAATCCTTAAGACATGTATTCGACTCTAAACTTGTAAACATCTCAGAGCCAAATTTCTCAATGGCATCTACCCACGGCATAAAAAAACGTTCACATGCTACATCTTCCAGTCGGTTAAGCCTTTCATAAAGCATTTTATACCCTATATGGCTTATTCCGACCTCATAAACATCAGGAAAAATAAGGCAGTAAGTAGTTCTGCCTGTATGGCTTTTGTGGAAAGAGTTTATCTCTCCATTAATGTATCTGGCAGGCTTATTAACCTCCAGAAGTCTTTTATAATCTTTCATTAATCATCACCCGGATCATCAAATCTCCTCATTGCAACACCATTCACCAAACCCAGCATAGACATAAATGTCAAAAGTGAAGATCCCCCATAACTAACTAAAGGCATGGGGATACCTACAACAGGCATCATCCCCGCTGTCATGGCAACATTTACATAAAACTGGAAAAATATAAAACCACTAACACCTATACATATCAGCTTCCCGGCGGGCTCTTTGGCATTCAAAGAGATCATCATTATGCGCAAAAGCATTATCATGAATAGAGATATTATAATCAATGCTCCGACAAGTCCCGCTTCCTCTGCTATAACAGAAAAGATAAAGTCAGTATGTCTCTCTGGGATAAATTTCAGGTGAGACTGTGTGCCTTTAAGAAAGCCCTTCCCAGTGAGTCCTCCGGAGCCTATAGCAATCTTTGACTGAATAACATGATATCCTGAACCGAAAGGGTCTTTCTCTGGGTTTAGAAATGTAACTACCCTTTTTTGCTGATAAGGTTTCATTTGCGACCAAAGCACTGGAGCGGCAAACACCATCGTTATAATTATAATTAGGAAAGTCATCCTCTTAATGCCTATTACAAGCAGAAGCATGCCCCATATTGCAAGAAAAGTTCCTGCTGTACCCAGGTCGGGCTGAAGGAAAACTAGTGTGAAAGGGGGGATTACCCATATGAGCTTTCTGGCAATGCCTACCATGCCAAGCTTTTCACGGCCGAAATCCAGATATAGCCTTGCTAAAAAGATCACCCAAATAAACTTAAAAACCTCAGACGGCTGAATACGCATACTGCCTATTGCGATCCATCTTCTTGCGCCCATCCCAACATGCCCCATTACAAGAACAGCCAAAAGCACTAATATGCCGAGAATGTAAAATAGATAAGAATACTTAACAAGCTTCTTATGTCCTAATGCACTGAAACTGAAGAACATGAAGTAGCCGATAGCAAGCCAGTAAATCTGTCTTACATAGTACTTTTTCACTGTGGATGTTACAGGGTCATACCCGGCACTGTATATGGCCACAACTCCAATGACCGTAATACACAGCATTGCCAGAAACAAAGTAATATCAAAATTTTCCAGATGTTTCCTATCTAGGTTGACGCCAAACATATCCAAGATCCGCCATTTTATTTATTACTGCTCCCACAATGGGTGCAGCTCCTTTGCTACCTGCGCCGCCGTGCTCTATTAAAGCAACTGCAACATATTTCGGGTTGGAAACAGGGAATACCGAGCCAAACCAGGAGTGATCACGGAAATCTTCAGGTATCTCCTCGTCTTCCAACTCTTCGGTATGCTTAAGGCTTACCACCTGAGCAGTACCTGTTTTTCCACCGATAGTTATCCCTTCAACCTTTGCCCTGTAGCCTGTGGCACGGTCTCCGTGAACAACCTCTCGCATCCCTTCCAGAGCTACTTTTACAGCTTCCGGGTCAAGAGACACCTGCCGCAGAAGCTGTGACTCCTGCATAATTTTAACGCCGTTCTCAGCGTCTTCTATGTATTTTATAAGATTAGGCGCAAAAACTTTTCCGCCATTAAAAAGACCTGACAGCATAACAGCTATCTGCATAGGAGTTGTGGATATGTAACCCTGCCCTATAGAAGTGATTATTGTTTCCCCGGGATACCATGGTTCGTTTCTGGCCTCTTTCTTCCACTCACGGCTTGGGAAGAAGCCGAACTTTTCATTTGGAAGATTTATCTCCGTTTTTCTGCCTAAAGAAAAAAGTTTTGAAAATTTTGATATTGGGTCTATCCCTGTCACAAGACCCACATTGTAAAAATATACATCACAGGACTGCTCTATTGCGTGGACAAGGTCAAGCTTGCCGTGCCCCCCCTTTTTCCAGCAGCGGTAAGTGAAATTACCATACTGAAGCTCGCCGGGACAGTTATATGTGGTTTCCGGCGTTATCTTCCCCTCCATAATAGCGATGACTGACATAAGTATTTTATAGACCGAACCCGGTGGATAACTCCCCTCTATCGACCTGTTCAAAAGAGGTTTTTTCTCATTTTTTATTATTGCAAGCCTCTCTTTAGAGCTGGCAAAAGGGGTAAATGCCGTAAGATCGTAAGACGGAGCAGAGTACATGGTAAGCAGATCGAAGTTCTCAATATCCATAACAACTACAGCACCCATCTTATTTTTCATAAGTTTATGTGTAAAAGTCTGAAGGTCGTAATCGAGTGTAAGGGCTATGTTCTGCCCTGATACAGATTGCTTTTCTGACAACACTTCAAGAATGCGTCCGTATGAATCCACCTCTACCTGTCTTGCACCATCTTCGCCACGGAGAATATTCTCGTGTATCTTCTCTATACCGGTCTTGCCAATCATATCGCCGCTCTTGTAAACAGAGCTGCGCTGAATATCTCTGTCATTTACTTCAGAAAGGTAGCCAAGCACATGACTGAATGCCTTGCTGTCCATATAACTCCGAACAGATTCCAAGCCTATTTCAACCCCAAGAAAATCTGCTGAATTTTCAAGAACTTTTGCAACCTGCTCAAAATTAAGACCACGCTGGATTACAGCCGGTTCGTATAGGTAAGATTTTTTTATCTGCTTTAAAGCGTATTTTTTATCTATTGGAACTATTGTGTTCAGTCTTTCAAGGAGTGCATCAATGTTATCCACGTCTTCCTTAACTACGTTCAGCTCATAACTAGGTGTGTTTTTAACAACAAGCCGCCCTTTAGCATCTTTGATAAACCCTCTATCCGCTTTAATGCGCATAAGACGGATTCGGTTATTTTCTGAAAGACGTTTATAATTCTCATAACCAACAACCTGCATGTACGCCATGCGTGCACCGAGGATCATCATAAATATCATAAGGAATGTATAAAAAACGACAGTCCGTTTCTTAAAATATTCAAGAACGTCTTCTTTAAGAGTTTTTAACAGCACGTTTGAACCCCTTAAAAAATGTCAGTATAGCGAAAACTATTAACAAATTAACTATTGTCCTTACAGTAGATATATATAAAGCACTACTCAAAGGATATTTCGTTAAAATCAGGTTGTAAAAGCAGTATGTGTATGACATTCCGCCATAAAGAAGCATTTTATAATGCATTTTCGACATATCCATAATTACTTCTGTCCTGAATCTCGTTATATAAAAAAACATAAAAAGCGCAACTCCAGGCCCGTAAAACCCATCTCTGATAAAATCAGAGAAAAAACCAAACAGCAGAGCCATCCAGATATAGTTTTCCTCATCAGCACTGTCCATGGTCAGAATGAAAAGGATTATTAGAAAATCGAAATATGAAAGGATACCGTTCACTGATATTGTTATGATGTGCAGAAATATCATCAGTAACAGCAAGTATGTATATCTGTTGAATAAACGCTCTATCATTTTCCCATAACCAGAACATTTTCCAGTTTGTAAAAGTCAACATTTGAAGTGAGTGTCAGATTTTTGAAAAGACCGGTTTCTGCAGCCTCGACATTATCCACTTGTCCCACAATGATACCTTTAGGATAAACACCGCCAAGGCCGGATGTGATAAGTATGTCACCTTCAGTTACATCGTCCAGTCTGTCGTAAAAATCCACAGCCATCTTTCCCCTGCCGTCACCACGTACAATACCAACTGTTCTGGTACGGCTGTTCATAACGGAGACGTTGCTTCCAGGGTTCAGCACAACTTCGATTTTTGCAGTATCGGCATAAACTTCACTCACCATACCAACCAGTCCGCTGTATGAGATAACAGGATCTTTACGTTTAACACCGTCTTCGGCGCCCCTGTCGATAATGACATATTTCAGATAACCTGTGATGTTTCGGCCAATGACGTTGCAGGCGATGGAATCAAGCTTGGAAAATTCTCGGAAACGAAGAAGTTTTTTTAGCCTTTCGTACTCTGAAACCTTCTCTGTTAGCAGTGAGTTGTCCAGCTTAAGCTTTCCGTTTTCAAGTCGGAGTTCATCATTTTCTTCATGCACATTAACAAGATTAATGTATCCGTTCCACACACCGCCAAAAAAACCTATGGTCTTATCGGTATAGTACACAAAAGGGTTGACGATATTGCCAAGAATCCCCTGAAACGGTCCTTTTATGTTAGGATTTCGGGCCTGCAGGATGATTATAACCAGCAGAAACACAAAAATGATTGCTGTTTTTTTCCAGGTTTTCATAGACCCTGGCTGCCTATTAATCTATTGTGACTTTCTTCAACAGTTCAAGGCTGTCCAGAACCTTGCCCGCACCTAAAGCCACAGAAATAAGCGGTTCATCAGCAACGATAATTGGAAGCCCGGTCTCGTTGGACAATCTTTTGTCGAGACCTTTGAGCAGAGCACCGCCGCCTGTAAGCACAATACCCCTATCCACGATATCAGCAGAAAGTTCAGGCGGAGTCTTCTCCAAAGCAATTCTGACAGCGTCAATAATCTTTGTCACTGCTTCATCAAGTGCTTCTTTAGCCTCGTCATCTGTTATCTCTATAGTTTTCGGGATACCCGTAACAAGGTCACGCCCTTTTATTTTGATACTCATCTCGGTTTCCATTTTGAAACAGGTTCCGATTTTCATCTTTATCTGTTCTGCTGTACCGTGACCAATGAGCAGATTGTACTTTCTTTTAATGTAGTTGACTATCGCATCGTCCATTTCGTCACCGCCAACCCTGACAGAGTTAGCGTAAACGATACCTGACAAAGAGATAACGGCCACTTCGGTAGTACCGCCGCCTATGTCTACAACCATGTTGCCCGATGGGTCTTCTATCGGAAGACCTGCTCCAATAGCTGCCGCCATAGGCTCTTCAATAAGATAAACTTCTCGCGCTCCCGCCTGAATGGCAGAATCTTTTACCGCACGCTTTTCAACCTGTGTCACACCCGAAGGCACACAGATTACTATGCGGGGTCTCACGAGAGATCTCCTGTTATGAACTTTTTGTATAAGGTATTTCAGCATGCGCTCTGTAACTTCGAAGTTAGCTATAACTCCATCTTTCATAGGACGGATAGCCACGATGTTTGCAGGGGTACGACCCAGCATGCTTTTAGCCTCACTTCCTACAGCGAGTACTTCGTTATTTTGGTTGTTGATGGCGACCACACTCGGCTCCGAGCAGACAACACCTTTGCCTTTAACATATATCAGCGTATTAGCTGTTCCTAAATCGATAGCAAGATCGTTTGAAAACATATCAAAAAAACCCATAATTAACTCACCCTCCAAGCACGGGTTTGGTTCCGTATTTATAAACAATGTGTAATCCACAAACCGTAATTATGCAAGAGAAACTAACGCACTGTACGGGAAGGAATTTATTTATTGTAATAGAGTAAAGTTTTTTGTATAACAAGTCAAACAAATATAACAAAAACTGGAGCAATATATTAAATGGAACAACATCGTCTGGACAAGCTAGAAAAAATCAAAAAACAAAACAAGCAGCCTTATGTAAATTATCATAAAGTAGACCACGATATCATTGATATTGTTGATAAATACAAAGAGACAGAAAAAGACCAGCTTCCGGAGCGCTCTGTAATTTTTGATGTTGCCGGCCGCATCATGGCAATGCGCGAATTTGGAAAGGCAGCCTTTATGACCATAAAGGATCGTACAGAAAGCATTCAGGTATATGTAAAAAAAGGCGAAATTTCTGATGAAGACTACGAAATATTTAAATCTACTGATATTGGTGACATTGTAGGCATTAAAGGTTTTCTCTTTAAAACGAAGACCAATGAACTGACTATATGTGCCACTGAACACAGATTACTCACAAAAGCACTACGTGATCTCCCTGAAAAATGGCACGGACTGAAAGATGTGGAGACAAGATACCGCCAGAGATATGTAGACCTTATGGTAAACGATAAGGTTAAAGAGACTTTCCGCTACAGAAGCATGATTATTCAGAAAGTCCGCGAATTTTTCATTGGGAGGGACTTCCTTGAGGTGGAAACACCTATGATGCACCCTATCGTTGGCGGAGCAACAGCTAAACCTTTTGAAACTCATCATAATGCTCTTAACATGCCGCTTTTCCTTCGTATAGCCCCAGAGCTTTACCTTAAAAGACTTGTAGTTGGCGGGTTTGAGCGTGTTTTCGAGGTTAACAGAAACTTTCGCAACGAAGGTCTCTCAACAAGACACAATCCTGAATTCACAATGATAGAATGGTACAATGCCTACAACGACTATCACGGACTCATGGATATGATAGAAGAGATGATATGCGGTATAGCGTCTGAACTGTATGGTAAAAATGAACTGGAATATAAAGAAAAAACTGTAAACCTGACCCGCCCATGGAAAAGAATAACTATTAAGGATGCAATCACAAAAAACACTGACATCACTGCTGAAATGCTTAAAGATGTAGAGTCAGCAAAAGCATGTGCAGAAAAAATTGGTATTTATGTTGATAAAAAATGGGGAAAGGGTAAAATAGTTCTTGAGATATTTGAAGAGCTTGTAGAACCAACACTCTTCGACCCTACATTTATTATAGATTATCCTAAAGAGGTATCACCTCTGGCGAAATCTAAAGCAGATGACCCGGAGACAACTGAGCGGTTTGAGCTTTTTATTGGCGGTTTCGAACTTGCCAACGGATTCAACGAGCTTAATGACCCGTTTGACCAGAAGGAAAGGTTTGAAAAACAGGCAGCAGCGAAAGATGCCGGAGACGAAGAAGCTTCTATGATGGACACCGACTACATCAGAGCACTCGAATACGGACTTCCGCCGACTGCTGGGGCTGGGCTAGGGATAGACAGACTTGTAATGCTGTTTACCGGAAGCCAGTCGATCAGAGATGTGATACTATTTCCTCATATGAGGCCGGAGGATATTGATTAACGAAAAAGTCCTGGCAAGGGCAAAAAACAAAGATACAATTGCGTATATAAACTCTTTATTTAAAAATGTAGAGTTTATAAGCTCCGTAGATATTCACACTAAAAAGAAAGAGATAATTATTTATGAGGTAATAGATGACTCTGACATGAGCTATCTTAGACAAAACCTCTCCACCGATAATTTCTTTCTGCTGATATCAGACGCTGAGCACGATGAGCTGTTGTTGAATTTGTCTAAAGAATTCTTTTTTATTTTCATGCTGAAAGCTGACCCTTTGAACGAAATTCATATACGCTTCAACACTTTGTTAAAACATAGAGAGCTTAAGCTTGCTCTTGAAAAAAAGTCTGATGAGATGGAATCAACCATCTTTGAACTTGCATTTGCATCCACAAATGTTCTGGAGCAGAATGAATTCCTTGAGCAGATGGCAAAGAAAGACGGGCTTACCATGCTATACAATCACTCTTATTTCAAAGATAAACTGAAAGACGAGATTGAACGTTCAGAAAGATACAACAACACTTTTACAGTAGGTATTTTGGATCTTGATTTCTTCAAAAAAGTGAATGACATGTATGGTCATGTCAAAGGTGATGAAGTCTTAAAAACCTTTGCTAACCTTATTAAAGAAACAGTTAGAAACACTGATATAGCAGCCAGGTATGGCGGTGAAGAATTTGCAATCCTCTTCACAGAAACCGATCTGAGCGACTCCGTTAACGTAATAGACAGGTTAAGGGAAAAGCTGGACAATACTGTCTTTTCAAGCGAAACCGAATGTTTCAAAATCACCTTCTCTGCTGGAGTTACACCATATAACAAACGTTACAAAGATGCTGAGTATATGGTAAATATTGCATACAAAGCATTATACATGAGCAAGTCTGATGGGAGAAACCGCACAACAATCCTGACGGCCGAAGACCTTCATTAATACCCTATAAATTTCACATGGACTTTCCTATTTCTAGGCCCGTCGAATTCACAGAAATATATTCCCTGCCAAGTGCCGAGTACAAGCTGTCCATTTTCTATTATTACTGTTTCGCTGCACCAAACCAAAGAAGATTTTATATGACTGTCCGAATTACCCTCTGCATGGGAAAAGTCTGGCAGGTCAGGTATCAGTTTCGACAAAAATGAGTTCATATCCGCCTGTACGTCAGGGTCAGCATTCTCATTTATCGTAACCGCAGATGTTGTGTGGGGCGTATAAACAACAAGAATACCATCACCCCAACCTTTACTGCTCACTAAAGACACAACTTTGCCAGTTATGTCTATAAATGAATTCCTAGTATTAGTCCTTACTGATATCGTCTCCAAACTATCTCCTTCTTGGCTTAATCTTAGGCTTGATAACCCTCGGCTTCACCCTGCTGGCTATCCTCGCTTCTTCTTCGCTTTCTGTAACAGAAAAATCATCTATCATCCACCCTCTGAACTTATTATAGCTCATATCTACAGTGTTAAACACAAATTGGATATATACAGTTTCTCCGGCATAGGCAGAAAGGTCTATTGTCTCAGCAGCCCATACAGGTGCTCTGTTGAAACCACCAGACGTGAAAGGTTTCGCCATTCTATCGTCATCATTATGGTCAATGTATGGGTTAAGCTTAGAGATGTTTACAAAGTCAGTGCCGTTGGTGGAAACCTCTACCGCCATAATATCATAACCCTGACTGTTTGGATTAACTGACTCTATCTCCCACCATGTCTGGAACTCCAACACAGGTGACGTTGCATCAGTTAGATCTATAGCAGGGGATGTCAGCCTGCCGCCGTAAAAAGAGTATTCATAGTTATAATCAAACTCTGCTTCTGGGTCTATGTATGGCGATTCTATCGTTGAGTAGTCAACATTAGAATAATCGAACAGCGAGGTAATATTCTGGAACGAACCTGTAGCCTCTTCTCCGAACCAGTAAGCATAGGAACCGCTGTATGCCGCTGGCAGGTATGGCACATCTGTTTTCTCATCAGGTGCCATAGCAACCTCTACACCACTATCATAAAATGTATTGGCTATGGTTTTCTCCTGAAGTTCCTGTCTGTGCCAGTAATATGTGGATTTCCAGCCTTTATCTGACTCGAAATCGTCAGAAAAATATACTGTCGGCTCCGGTTCATTCTCTTCAACCTCTGCCTCTGTCATGAAAAAATTCTGTCTTTTTGTCTTTCCAGCCAACAGAATGATATCCTCCGCAATCTCCATCTCATATCCGTCCTTGCTTGCTGTCATATCAAAAGATGGTATCCGCTGACCACCAGTATCTGTCTTGCTTATGTTTGTTATGGTATATCTGCCTCGCTCATCCGTAACAGCGGAAGCTAAATATCCGTTTGTAAAGTTTCCGCCTGATATTCGCACTGATACTCCTGCGATCTTAGCTCCGTAAGGGCCGTAAACGGTTCCTTCAACAGCACTCACATTCTGCTTATCTGATGATGTTATAGGAAATTTATGCACAACATCCTGCGAATCATCATCCTCTTGCGCACCATCGTCTTCCGGCTCAGAAATATGCAGGTTCAAAAGACCGTTAAGATATCCTGTTTTATCTCCGTGAAGTTTGTATGTACCGGGCTCCAGATAAATCCCAAGAACACCGTTATCTGCTGTAGCTCCCGCTCCCTGAAGGTCGGCTTCGCCCACCTTGTCTATCTCAATAGCAACATCATTAAGCCCGTTCAGGGAAAGGTTATCCTGCGCCTGTATCTGTACATATCTAACAAAAAAGTCATAAGATTTGGTTATAGTGGATACCTGATTGGTCTCAGTATCTGTAACAGGTACTTCTATATCAACTCTGTAGTAAGGTCTGGCAGAGTCCAGATCTAAAAACACATAGTCATATATTAACTGAGTACCTGATGTAAGCTCTTCCCATGTTTCACCATCTTCTGAAGCATAAGCTGTGAAAGAGATAAAACCCGGATCATATTTATCAAGCAGAGGCTCTACATAAACATCAACTATTCCAGAGAATCTGTCTCTGAGCTGGTGTCTGACCGTCACCCTCTCGTCTATCCACTGACGAGCCATTGCAAGCGCAGCATCTGCATCTAGTTTTGGTATTTCGTGCTCGAGATCCTGATATACATCTATCTCCTGAGAATTCTCATCCAAGCCCAAGTACCAGTATCTTCTTGTGATGTTTTCAGTGGCGGATTCTATTAATATCTTCTTCACTTCTGCCGGAGTAAATGAAGGATTCATAGCGTAAATAAGTGATGCTACACCTGTTACAACAGGAGCTGCGGCAGAAGTTCCGTTAAAGCCTCCGCTCCAGTTTGTGCCGTACTGTTTCCCCGCATCGGCCACATAATATGTGCTTACTCCTTCGTTATTAACTCCCCAAAGCCCTAAAAACTCAGTAGGAGCTGCAATGTCAACTGTCTCACCGAAGTCACTGTATGTAGCAAGGGTGCCGTCTATAAGGTATGCCCCTACTACAATCACGTTATCAAGTCTGTCTATTTCCGAGTCATTGTTCAGGTGCAGTGCACCGTTTTGCTTTCTGGAGTCATCCCCGTCATTTCCAGCAGCCCATATGTGCAGTCTGTCCGACACGACAGACGCCATAGCTCTGAATCCTCTGGTTTTGCTGATACCGAACCTTATAGAAGGGGAATCATTGCCCATAGGCCCCCATGAATTATTGATAAGTTTTACTATTTTGCCGTCATCATTATATGCAACGACACGGGCATAGTTTATTGCAGCAGAGCCCGGGTGATCATTCTCCATATATATAGAAGACATAACAATCTTGTTTAGCCAGTTTATTCCTGCTACACCGATTTCGTTGTCTGCAATGGCTCCTATAATGCCGGATACTGCTGTTCCATGTTTATCGTTATCATCAGTAAGAACAGCCTCTAGTCTCTCATTAAGATCCTCATGACCTTCGTTAATCCCTACATCTACCACACCTATAAAAAAATCATCAGTTCCAGTTGTATAGTCCCACGCATTAATGATACCGGCACCGTTCAAAGGTTCCACATACCAGTTCATGCCCGCGCCGTCATCATAGGGGTCTTCATAGAAATCAGAAGGTGTCACTGTAAATGTCCTGTCTATATTTCTTCCGGTATATGTTCTCGGATAAACACTATCTATCCCTTTTTCAAGCTTTAAACTTTCAACTGCTTCAATAGCTGATATATCAGTTTCGTCATACTCTATCAGCACACCCTGATACTCATCTGTCCCTGCGACAGTGAATTCTGTATAATCATCTATGATATTTATAATTTCTGCACTGGACAAAGTTGATGAAAAGACCCATTTCTGATTAACAATTTCTCCCTGAACATCTTTTATGTCAGAAATTCCGTCATAGCCGCTTATCTTAGCCTGTTCATATGCAATAATATCCTGAACAGTAAATGTTACCCTTTTCTGACTGCTGTTTTCTGAAGAAGAGGCGACAATAGTATAGCTCCCTTCTTCGTCAGGAGTAAAAGATACAGAAAAAGATGTATCTCCCTCCATAAGAGATGCCGTCGAGTTTATAGGTGCAGAGACCAAAGACCAGGAGATAGTTCCGGCATCCTTCATTTCATTTAAGGATATTGTGAATGTTGAGCCGACTAAAGGAGTAGATGATATTGAGACAGCTGAACGGGAGATATCTGCATCAGCGTCAGTACTGGAATTGTCTGTATTATCTACAGTATCTGATGTTCCGCCCCCACCGCCTGATACAGGCGTGCTTGTACCGCCTCCGCAGGAAATATTTAAAAACAAAAAGACAGTTAAAAATACAAGGTAGAAAAATCTCATAATTAAACCCCAGTTCTTAATATATACTGCTAGTTTAATTGACAAATTAAATTATTTAAAGTGATTTTTAACAAAAAATAAGGGGGCATAAAGCCCCCTCAGCGTAATTGATTTATTTAATTATTAAAGATAGATAACTTTAGCTTCAAGCATGCCGTCAAGAGAGCGGATTTCGTCGAGAACTGCGGTGGCTATTTTACCATCCACACGCACAAATGCCACGGCATCTATAGCTACGCCGTCCTTGACATTTCTGGAGAGTTCAAAGTCAGCAATATTTATATTATGGTTGCCGAGTATCGTTCCCACTTTACCAATTATTCCAGGCTTGTCTAGGTTGTTAAAGTAAAGGAATGTTCCGTCACAGATAAGGTCTGTATAGTATTTATCGTAAATGAGCAGTCTGCCTGTGTTGTCGGCAAAAACTGTTCCAGCGTATGTTTTTTCTTCAACGTCTGTCCTCACCTTTATCATAACCAGATCGTTAAACTTGCTGTAGTTTGCAGATTTGGTCTCAATAACGTCTATGTTTCTCTCTTTTGCAATATATGGTGCATTTATGAAGGAGACATTTTCTGCAACAGCAACCTCCATAAAACCTTTCAAGCCAGCAATAGTAAATGGCTGATAGTTAAACGGAGTATCAAAAGTGCGCTCACCAAAATCCTCTTCGAACTTGCTTCCCACCATCTGAACTTCAATATGTTCCGGACGTCCTTTGGTAAGCTGTGCTGCAAGGTGACCCATTCTCTCCAGCAGTTCGAAATATTTCTGCATCTCCTCTGGCAGCTGAGTCTTCATAAATGGGATGTTAACTGCGTTCTTGTAAGATCTTCCGTGCAGGGCGTTTACAACCTGTTCTGCTATAATTACAGCAACACCATACTGCCCTTCAGCTGTGTTTGCACCTATGTGAGGAGTAAGATAAATGTTTTCCACGTCAAAGAACGGATGGTTGACAGGAGGCTCTTCTTCGAAAACGTCAAGGCCTGCGCCCCACACTTTACCTGATTTGCACGCATCAACCAAATCAAGCTCATTAATTATCCCGCCTCTGGCACAGTTGATTATAACAACACCGTCTTTCATCTTATCTATATGTTTCTTAGTTATCATGTTTTTTGTTTCATCGGTAAGCGGGGTATGAAAAGTAACCACATCAGCCTGAGCTAAAGCATCTTCAAGTGTATTGCAAAGCTCGACACCAAGAGCTTCTGCTCTGGATCTTTTGATATAAGGATCATAAGCAACTACTTTCATGTCAAAGGCTTTGCATCTTTTTGCTACATTGCCTCCTATACGTCCAAGACCAATAACAGCTAATGTTTTGCGGTAAAGCTGAATTCCCATGAACTTCTTTCTGTCCCATGCGCCGGATTTAGTGGATTGGTTTGCTGCGGGAACCTTGCGAACGACTGAAAGCATCATTGCCATTGTAAGCTCACAAGCTGCCAGTGTATTCCCTGTCGGAGCGTTCATTACTATAATGCCTTTCATACTTGCGGCTTCGATGTCCACGTTGTCCAGCCCAACACCTGCCCGGCCAATTATTTTTAGCTTACCCGGCTTTTCGATAAGTTCAGGAGTGACTGTTGTGCCGCTTCTGGTGATGATGGCATCATATCCAGAAATTATCTTTTTAAGATCAGCATTTTTAATGCCTGCTTTTATATCTACTTCTATATCTTTGTCGGATTTAAGAATATCCACGCCGTCCTGAGAGATGTGGTCAGTTATAAGTACTTTATATTTTGGCATTAATAACCTCTATGTATATATGTATTAAAGAGATAAGATAATAACAAAGGGAGTGGTTTTTGACAAGGTAAAACATACTGTTTTTATGGGAATTTGGAACAAAGTTCATATCTATTCGTTAATTTTGTAAAACAGCTTGACAGCTATCGTTTTTCTCTGTTAAATAATGGGTAATTCAGACAAAAAAATTTATTCAGGAGACCAATATATGGCTTTTAATGACATTTTACTAAGAACAATGAACGGTGAAAAAGTAGAAAGACCACCGGTATGGTTTATGCGCCAAGCTGGCAGATACATGGACGAGTACAGAGCTATAAGAAGCAAAGTCTCTTTCCTTGAACTTTGCAAATCACCAGAACTGTGTACAGAAGTGACACTGCAGCCTATCAGAGCTTTCGGCTTTGACAACGCAATACTCTTTTCTGACATACTCGTTCCCATAGAGCCTATGGGTGTGGAGCTTGATTTCAACCCTGCGCCTGTTATAGCTAACCCTGTCAGAACACTCGCAGATGCTGACAAGCTCCGTGAAATGGATCCTGAGAAAGATGTTCCATACGTGCTGGAGACAGTTCGCAGACTTGTAAAAGCTCTTGATGTTCCGCTGATCGGATTTTCCGGTGCTCCTTTCACACTGGCATGCTACATGGTTGAGGGTTCCGGCTCTAAAAACTATGAACACATCAAAACAATGATACATACTAATCCTGATGCATACAGAGTAATGATGGAAAAACTTGCAAACTCCACTCTGAAATACCTTCAGGCACAGATAGATAACGGAGCTCACGTTGTACAGATGTTCGATACATGGGCAGGTGTTGTATCACCATACGACTACGAAAAATTTATCTTCCCATACGTAAAACACATAGTTGATAATATTAAAGGCGCTCCGCTGATATACTTCGCAAAAGACAGTTTTTCATTCTTTGACATTATAGGGAAACTTAACTGTGCAGGTATGGGCGTTGACTGGAAAACAAGACTCACAGATGCCGATGAAAGGCTAGGCAAAGGGAAATATGTCCTTCAGGGGAACTTTGACCCTGTTCAGCTTTTCGGAAGTAAAGAGTCCATAAAAGAAACAGCGCTTAAAATACTCGATGAAGGTAAAGACCTAAAAGGTCATATCTTCAACCTCGGACACGGTATTCTGCCCCCTACTCCTAGAGAGAACGTAGACTACCTTGTTAAAATAGTCAAAGGCGAAGCATGAAAAAAGACCTGCTTTATGTTATGTATATGGGCGGCCCTGACAGCATTGATGGTATTGAGGAGTTCCTCTTTAACCTCTTCTCAGACCGCACAATCATAGATTTTCATATAGGCGGGTTTCTTCAAACTTTTGTCGCTAAAAAGATAGCTAAAAAACGTGCAGTTAAAGTTGCACCGGAATATCAGAAAATCGGGGGCTGTTCACCGCAGCTCCCTTACCTTAAGTCACTTCTTCAAAAGATTACTCCGATCTATCAGGAAAAAACCGGCAGAGAGCTTATCACAGATATCGGCATGTGCTACTACCATCCATATATTGAAGATTCTGTAAAAACACATAAGGGTGTTGATTACGAAAATATTTATATAACCACAATGTATCCTCAGTATTCTTACACAACCACCGGAGTCTGCTTCGACAGATTTGAAAAAGTACAGGAATTTTCTAACGACCTTGTCATTATAAAAGAATGGTATATGAACAAAGCCTATAATAAATGCATAGCTGACCGTATACTTCAGGCAGCAGACAGATTAAATAAAAATATTAAAGACTGCTATCTGCTCTTCTCCGCACATTCACTGCCTGAGTACACCGTTAAAAAAGGCGACAGGTATACTCAGCAAATTAATGAGCAAGTGGATTATCTGGTATCAATAACAAAACCCGGAAAACATTCACTGGCTTACCAAAGCCGAACTGGGCCTGTTAAATGGGTGGGTCCGTACACCGACAAAGAGCTTGAGAGGCTCACACAAGAGAAGCAGGACAATATAATAGTTGTGCCTATATCATTTGTTTCAGACCACATAGAGACACTCATAGAGCTTGACGAGCAGTATATGCCGCAGGTAACTAAAGCCGGACTGAATATTGTGCGTATCGATAGCCTGAACGATTCCGACGATTTTGCAGAGGCCCTTCTGGATATTATCGGTATTTCATAGTTTGCAAGCATCAATCCTTATGTTAATTTTCTAATTGTTTCAACAACATTTATAAGGTAGTAACGTGGAAAAATTTAAGACATTTTTAAGTATGATAAAAGTTGAGCACACACTCTTTGCCCTCCCCTTCGCTTTTACAGGGATGTTTCTGGCAGCCAGAGGTGTACCGTCATTTGGAACGATATTCTGGATAATAGTTGCAGTTCTTGGAGCAAGAAGCGGTGCTATGGGCTTTAACCGTGTGGCAGACGCCAAGATAGACGCCCGAAACCCGCGCACAGCAAAAAGAGACATTCCTGCTGGAAAAATATCCGTAAATGAGGCTTCATTATATGTAATTATCTCATTTGCAGTATATTTTTTTGCAGCGTGGATGCTCAACCCGCTCTGTCTTTATCTGTCCCCTATACCTTTTGTTATATTCATTCTTTACTCTTATACAAAAAGATTCACAGCCCTTTGTCACATAGTGCTCGGCGCTGCACTAGGCATAGCCCCAATTGGCGCATGGGTAGCTGTAACAGGGTCGCTGAACTTCGGCATATTCCTGCTCGGGCTTGCTGTTCTTTTTTGGGTTTCAGGTTTTGATATCGTTTACGCTTGTCAGGATATTGATTTCGACTGCGAAGAAGGTCTGTTTTCTATACCCAGATATTTGGGATTAAGAAATTCACTATATCTAGCAAGAGCTTTCCATGTGGTTTCATTCCTTATATTTCTTTATACATGGTCATACTTTGACTTAGGCTTCATATATTTAACAGGCATACTTATTACAGGCGGGTTTATGATTTATCAGCACTCGATAATCAAGCCTGAAGACCTCTCCCGCCTTGATATGGCGTTTTTTAACCTGAACGCTTATATTAGCTTGAGTATATGTTTTTTTACTTTCTTTGACCTGGTGATATAAATGAAAAGAATTTTTCTGGGAATAACAGGCGCAAGCGGAGCGCTATATGGGAAAAAACTGATTGAAGAGCTTGCAAATGTCTGCGAACTTCACCTGTGCATAACCCCAGATGGACTTACAAATATTAATTTGGAGATGAATTCAAACTTCAGTAATCCATCAGACTTTGTAGAATCCCTCAGTAAACAGGTTTTAATATACGACTACAAAAATTTCGCAGCACCTGTTTCCAGCGGATCATTCATGGTGGATTCATATATAATAGCACCTGCCTCTATGGGTTTTGTAGGCAGAGCCGCCGGAGGTATCAGCTCAAACCTTATAGAAAGATGTGCGGATGTTGCTATGAAAGAGCGGAGAAAACTTCTGATACTTTTTCGCGAAATGCCGCTGAGTCTTATCCATCTGGAAAATCTTACAAAACTTACCCAAGCCGGAGCAGTCTGTATGCCTGCATCGCCCGGTTTTTATCATAATCCAGAATCTATCGACGATCTAATCTCTTTTGTTGTTGGGAAAATATTTGATATAATAGATGTAGAGCACTCACTTTATAAAAGGTGGGAAGGCTGAAGCTAAACAATAATAAGTTTAAGGTGCATCTTGGCAAATATATCTGAAAACTATCAGGTCAAACTTCTCAACGGACTTGTTGTGAAAGACCTGAGCGAAAAACAGCTAATAGATGGTCTGCAAAGTGGTAAATTTCTACCATCTGATTTTTTATGGACTAATGACGGCGATTGGATACATCTCAAAGAAACTAATTTCGTAAAAAAGAATCACCACAAAACCAATGGATGGATGGCACTATTTGTATTATAGTTTATATTAAACATTGTAATGCTTTTTCTGCTTTTTTGGCAAAAGACACGTATTGAATTACTAATAAACTAACTGGAGGAATCATGGACACTAAATGGGTAAAAGAAAGCTTTGATAAAGGTAAACTGGAAGTACTCAAATTTGCAAGAACTAGTAAATTAAAGCTTGATATAACATCTCTTAATAAAAAGAAAGAAGAGAGAATAAAGCTTTTGGGAAATAAAGTCATTGAGCTTATAGAAAAAGGCGAGCTGGATGAGGCTCTGTTCGAACCTGATTACAGCTATATACGCAACATTGATACCGAGATAGAAGAGAAAGAGGAGCAGATAGTCATAGAATCTGAAAAAGAAGATGAAGACTCTGCAGAACAAAATAACAATAAAGATATTGTAAAAATCGAATACCAAAAAGTTCTTACAGCAAATTCTATCCCTATGGAAGAGTCTGTAGAAAAAGAGCAGGATAAGAATAAAGAAGAAAACAAAGACTATACGATCTAACGGGAGCTGAAATGAAAAAATACATACTGATGCCACTGTTGCTCATCATTATGTTTTCAGGGTGTGCCCCTTTTAACATGAAGTTTCAGCCAACAGCTGAACTTAAAGAACAGTATGACAGCTCTTCAAAGACCAGAGATGTTGCAGTCTATTATACTGTAAAAACTACTGCTAACTCTAAAGTTCTGCAAATGGCTATACATAACACTGCAAGTGTTTACATGAAAAATCTCACTGTAAACTATGACAACTGTTTTCAGACCTACAGCAAAGGCGCCGGTAAGTATAATTTTAACAATCTTGGCAACCTGAAAAACAGAAGCTACAAAACTATGACTCTTAATCTGGCGAAAGAAACCAGAGGAACCATTAAGCTTGGATATAGTTACACTCCTGTTAAGGAAGACAACTTCCTCAATAACAACAGTACGTATACCCCTGTTGAAACTCAGGAAGCAGTAGATGGCTTTATAACTTTATACATAGGTAATTAGTGATTATGTCAGCAAAACATAAATCTTAAATATATGACATTATAAAACGATGTTAAGTTATCTATAAAATTTCTCGTTTATACAAAAACGAAGCTGCCTCATTAATAACATGTCACTAACCTTCGTTAAAATTTAATATATTACGAACTTTTTCTAACTATCGCATTTCACACATGCAAAAATACTTTAAATTATAATCAAGCATATTAACGCTTTATACAATTTATATATTATTTATAAATGAGAACTCCAGCAATACTGACAGCTGTCTTTTGATAAATAATAATCTATAAAGCAATGACTATACTCAAATTTTTTTTACAAAATCATTACCCTGATACTTTTTTTTACTAATTTCATAAAAAATAAATCAAAAAATGGTACAATAATTAAGTATGAATGAAATTACTTGTTCTTTTTATAATGAGTTAATGCATTGTATACAATAGATAACATATTTTCCTAAAGAGGTTAAAGTTTTGAAGAGATTAAAATTATTCATACTTGAAAATCAAAAAATGATATATCAAGACGGGAATAACCTGTATATTGTATACAATATACAAGATACAGATTGGCTAAGCTGATGTAATTAAAGTAAATAATTTAGTTGACACCATTCAAACAGTGTACTATTATTCACTGTAAGTATTAAGAGGCATGCCACAATAATGCTCAAAATGTTAAACATACAGGGCAGGCTAGCCTTAACAAATGCATGCTGACAAAAGGTCAAATAAATGGAGGGTTAAATTTAACAGGGCCAGATCAGCAGTAATAAAAACCTCATGAGGTGTTATTTTATGGACAAGACAGCAGAACAATATTGGAAAAGAACATTAGGCTTAATTCGTAACGTATTGATCGTATGGTTTTTAGTATCATACGGAGCAGGTATTATTTTTGCAGGTGCGCTAGACTCTATCAAGATCGGCGGATATCCTCTTGGTTTCTGGTTTGCCCAGCAGGGCGCAATTTACATCTTCGTAGCTCTTATCTTTTACTATGCTAAAACAATGGAAAAGATAGATAGAGAATTCGACGTTGATGAGCAGTAAGGAGGATATGATATGAGTTTACAAGCTATAACGTATTTAGTAGTTGGATTATCTTTTGCCCTATATATCGGAATCGCTATATGGTCCCGTGCGGGCAGTACTAAAGAATTTTATGTTGCCGGCGGTGGAGTACACCCAGTGCTCAACGGTATGGCAACAGGAGCGGACTGGATGTCTGCTGCATCTTTCATCTCTATGGCCGGTTTGATCGGTTTCATGGGATACGGTGGTGCTCTTTTCCTTATGGGATGGACAGGTGGCTATGTTCTTTTGGCTATGCTTCTGGCTCCTTATCTCAGAAAATTTGGAAAATATACAGTGCCGGATTTCTTTAAAGCACGCTACTACTCAGACACAGCTACAATCGTTGCTGTTATCTGTCTACTCGCCGCATCTACCACATATATTATTGGTCAGATGACTGGTGTTGGTGTTGCTTTCTCACGTTTCCTTGGTGTTTCTAACACTATGGGAGTTTTCATTGGAATGGCGATAGTTTTTATGTATGCAGTTTTCGGTGGTATGAAAGGAATTACTTACACACAGGTTGCACAATACTGTGTTCTTATCCTTGCTTACACCATTCCAGCGATCTTCATCTCCCTACACCTTACAGGCAACCCAATCCCACAGCTTGGCCTTGGCTCCAGCTTTGTCGGTTCAGACATGAGCATGCTTGCTAAGCTTGACCAAGTTGTAATGGACCTCGGATTTGCGAAATATACTACTCAAATCCCTGGAACAAAACTGAACATGTTTGTATACACAGTATCACTCATGCTCGGTACAGCAGGTCTGCCCCACGTTATTATACGTTTCTTCACAGTTCCTAAGGTTAAAGATGCTCGTATGTCAGCTGGCTGGGCACTTGTGTTTATCGCTATACTTTACACAACAGCACCTTCTGTTGCTGCTATGGCTCGTCTTAACCTTCACGCTACAATCAACACTGCTGTTAAGTCTGATGGTAACGTATTTGCTGAAGAAGCTTCAATTAAATACTCAACCCGTCCTGCATGGATGGAGCGTTGGGAAGTTACTGGTCTTCTGAAGTTCAACGATAAAAACGGCGACGGACGTATCCAGTACTACAACGACAAATCAGCAAACAAAGACTTCCTTGCTAAAGCTGAAGCTGCTGGCTGGAAAGGAAACGAGCTTACAGTTAACAGAGATATCATGGTTCTTGCTAACCCTGAAATCGCTAGGCTCCCCAACTGGGTAATCGCACTTGTTGCTGCTGGTGGTCTTGCTGCTGCTCTTTCAACAGCTGCTGGTCTCCTTCTGGCGATCTCATCTGCTGTTTCTCACGACCTTCTTCGAAACATGTTTATGAAAGACATGAGTGAGAAAGGCGAGCTTATGGCTGGACGTATTGCAATGGCTGCTGCTATCGTTGGTGCAGGTTATCTCGGTCTTAACCCACCGGATTTCGCTGCTGGTACAGTTGCGATCGCATTCGGTCTTGCAGCATCATCTATATTCCCAGCTCTTATGATGGGTATTTTCAGCAAAACAATGAACAGACAAGGCGCTATCGCAGGTATGCTTGCTGGTCTTGGTATCACAATGTTCTACGTTTTCGCACACACAGGTATCCTTTACATCAAAGGTACAGAATACTACCACCTCTTCGGCGGTAAAGATTTCTTCTTCGGCATTCACCCGAACGCATTTGGTGCTATTGGTGCTCTTGTTAACTTTATAGTTGCTTTAGCAGTTAGAAGTTTCACAGAGCCAGTGCCAGATCACATCGCTCAGATGGTTGAAGATGTTCGTGTACCTAGAGGTTCCGGCGACGCTGTTGCTGACCACTAAAAGACTGATACTTTAAGTATCACTTTAACAAACTAAACATGAGCTCCGCTGGCTTCGGCTGGCGGAGCTTTTTAAAAGTCTTATTAAGGAGTTTTCTATGGGTTTTGACGCAGGTTTAGTGCTTACTTGGGTATTATTTTTGGCACTGTTCCCTATGTTTTTCTTTTGGACACGCCGCACATGGCGCATATTTGTAAAAAAAGACTACTCCGAAGTTGCATTAAAACGTGGTGAACCACCAGTAAACGCTAAAAAATGGGCACCTTTCACAGGTATAATAAATCTTCTCGGTGCTGTTGTAGCTGGCTGGACAATAATTGGTGTTGTTGTGCTTGGCTACCCGTATGAAAAATGGTCAGCTATGGCGGGAACTGTTATCTGGATGAAAATATTTGCTGACTGGATCATACGTATGCAGGCTCACCCTATAAAGTGGGGTAAAAAAAAGAAGGAAGCCGTGGCAAGCTGAACGATTCAAAAAAATAAGTTATTTTACAATCATATTTATATAAAAAAGTCTCCTTCGGGAGACTTTTTTTGTTATAATTACTTAAATAACTTAATACGGGGCTGACGCTATGCCGATAACCAGGAAGCTTTTTGATTATGAACCATTTAACCAGTTACCAGATAATGTAACCGATAAGATTCAGGCAGCTTCCAAAAGTGTGTCTTACAAAGCAGACGATATTATTTTCACACAAGCCGATGAACCGACTGGTTATCTTTATTTTATTCAGCAGGGCGAAATAGAAATTATAGCTGAAACCTCAGAAAGTGTCGAAATGATCGTAGACTACCGTAAACCTGGCGGTTTTTTTGGCTGGACCCCTATTTTTACCAAAGAAAAGTACACTGCAGGAGCCAGAGCAGCTGAAGATTCAGCATGTTTGCTCATTCCGGAAGATGTCATACTGGACGCTGCGCAACAGTATCCTAATATCACCAAATACTTCAACAAAGCAATATACTCTCAGATTAGAAAACTATACATGAACATGGTGGAACGCCGCTCCATGGATCCAATGGCTCAAATTGAAGCCTACCCTTTTCAGAAAAAACTTAACGAAATAATGTCATCCCCTGTAGAGACATGTCCGCCTGATGCGACTGTTAAAGATATTGCATACAGAATGACAGAGCTTGGCGTAGCTGCAATAGTTATTTGCGATGAAAATAAACAAATGCTAGGCATAGTAACCGAACGCGATTTGGTACGAAAAGTGCTCGCTAAAGACGCTTTAGAGTGCTTAAAACACTCCACAGCATCCGATATAATGACCGCTGAGCCATTTTATATGTCTCCAGATACATACATGTATGAAGCGGCTACTTTTATGCTCGGTCACAACATCAGACATCTTCCAGTTTTGGATGGCGGCAACATAGTCGGTATTGTCTCTCAACAGGATCTGATGAAGTTTCGCAGCCAGAAATCAATGCTTCTGGTTGGAAGCGCAAACGAAGCTACAAGCATTGCAGAACTGAAAGACATTAGAAGCGAGATTGTGAACGTCGCAAGAGTTCTGTTAATAGAAAACCGCTCTCACGTTGAGACAATGGAGATACTTTCATACATACACCACAGCATAATACGCAGATGCTTTGAGATGGTTATGGAAGATATGGTAAATAGTGGTTATAAAAAACCTGATATAAAGTTCAGTTTCCTCATAATGGGCAGCGGCGGACGCAAAGAGATGCTGCTTGGACCTGATCAAGACAACGGGTTTTTATACGAAGATTTCCCTGACAGTATGGTCGAAGAGGTGGATGCGTTTTTCATACCTTTTGCAGAAAAGCTAGTAGAAGCATTGGCAGAGATAGGCTATCCGCTTTGTAAGGGCTATGTTATGGCGAACAATCCGCTTTGGCGAGGCAGGCTGAAAGAGTGGAAACAGAGGGTCACCAAGTGGATACAAGTCCCTGAACCACAAAGAGTTAGGTATTCATCAATATTCTTTGATTTTATGTCAATATCAGGCGAAGAGTCCCTCTGCAAAGAGCTTCGTGATATCGTTCATAAAGAGATCAAATCTCAGCCCCTTTTCCTGTTTCAGATGATGGAACTGGATTTTAAACACAAAGTACCGCTAAACCTCCTGGGAAGGTTTGTTACACACAGAGGCAAAGAACATAAAGGCCAGCTTTCACTTAAAGAAAATGGAAGTATTTTTATTGTAGATTGTGTCCGTATGTTTATTCTGGAGCAAGGCATACATGCCACAACCACACTGGAAAGACTGGACAGGCTCTTTGAACTAAAACTTTTCAACAGGGCAACCGTAGAGCACATTAAGGCTGCTTTTGAAACCTTCACATATCTGCGGCTCCAAAATGAGATAAAACTTATCGATCAAGGTGAATTCCCTAGTCATTTTATAGATCCAGACAATTTATCAGACGAGGAAGCGGACATTCTGAAAGAAGCATTTAAGGTTGCAAATAAACTTCAGGACTCTACTAAGAGATATTTTTCTAAGATTGTAGGCAGATAAATATTGGACTTTAGATGTTTGCTTGCAATCAAATATATCTTTGAAATAAACATGATTTAATTTTTGCTCTTTTTGTTTCTATCAGAAATTTTACGTAACATTTGATATTTAGTAAGTGAAAAACATTTAAAATAATGTTATATTTGAACACAATTATTTAAACCGGAGCCAGAAATGAGCAGTCTATATATAAGGTCACTGATAAAGAATTTTGAAGATTTTGAACGCGTAGGTATGACCAAAGAAACTCTGGATAAGATTAACTCTTTCGACGACAACGAAACAGTTTTCAGCTATCTTGCAAACAAATACCTTATATGGGAAAAACCATTCTCTCATGAAATATTGGGCGACATCAGAGGCGGATATTCGTTCTTCAAAGGCGGCAGGATATGCCCGCTGAAAAATATACTCACTAAACACCTTACAACATACACAAAAAATAAAGCAGCAATCGTATGGATAGGAGCTGATGGGCTTCAAAAAGTATATACTTATCAGTCACTTTATTCAGACGTCATAAAGGCGGCATCAGCCATTTTAAAACTTGGCGTTAAAAGAGGCGATAGGGTTATGTTGCATATGCCAAACATACCTGAACTTATAATATTTATGCTTGCGTGTACTAAAATTGGCGCCATTCATGTTGTATACCACGCTAGCTACTCCTCTGAATCACTCGCAGAGAGGATTAATGACTGCAAACCAACACTTGTGGTGACTACTGATGAATCAATCACTGGTGGCTACTCAAAGATGAAGGATAAAGTAGACCTTGCATTTACCAAAGTTGAACAGGAACCCAAATACTGCATAGTAGTCGAAAGAACAGGCAAAAGGGTTCACATGAAGCCGCTTCGTGACCTTTGGTATCACGACATAATGTCTGACGAGAAACACTTCTTCGCCAGTACTCTCCCCTATGAACCGCACAATGCTGAAGATATAATGTTTATGCTGTACACATCTACTAACGTAGCTGAGCCAAAAGCACTTACATTCAGCTATGGCGGATATTTACTCTGGGCATATGTCTCTTATATGCTTCTTTTTGACATTAAGCCCACAGACACATACTGGTGTACTGCAGATGTTTCATGGATAACAGGACACTCATATCTTGTTTATGGACCTCTTATGGCAGGACAGACAGTGCTGCTTTACGAAGATGCCATAGACCTTGAAAATGCAGGCAAATTCTTTGATATTTGTGACAAATTCAGCGTAAACAAACTATACACAACCCCTTCGCTGCTGAAGACACTTATGAATGCCGCACAAAAGAAAAAGATATTCCGTGATCTGAAAAATCTTGAACTGGTTGCAACAGGCGGAGAAAAAATGAAAGAAGATATTCTTGAATGGAGTTCTCAAAAACTGTGTAAAAATAAAGCTGCGTTCATTGACGTATACTCCCTTACGGAAGCTGGAGGCGCCATATATGCCTCTGTTCCTGGGTTTGGTGATCTTGAATACGGCACAGTATCCAAAGCTCTCCCAACCGTCCCTGCTGTTTTAATGGATACCACTACCAAAAAAATAATAACTGATTTTGACAAGCAAGGAGAAATTGTTTTAAAATCTCCTTTCCCTTCTCTAGCAAAATGTATATATAATCAACCAGGACTGTTTGAAAAAACTTATTGGAAAGACGCAGCGGGAAAGCCATACTTTAGCACTGGTGATGGTGGTAAGTATAATGAAAATGGAAACATGATACTTACAGGGCGACTTGACGATGTCCTGCACATCGGCGGAAAACGTCTTAGTCTAGTCGAGATAGAAGAAGCAATAAAAAAATATGAAAATATAAAAGAATGCGCTGTTATCAATGTGAACGATGAAAAACGCGGTGAAAAACTGATAGCTTTTTGTGTGCTGAAAAAACAACTGGACGAAAGTTATCACGACCAAACTGTAAGGGATATCAGAGAGACTATTCTGGAAGAGATCGGCGAAGTTGCCCTCCCAAGCGAGATTCGCTTCTCAAGAACCATCCCTAAATCACCCGATGGGGGCATTCTGCGTGATCTTCTGAAAGAGATTGCAGTACAGATGTAAAAGGAGACCTGTTAATGAAAGTTTCTGAGATAATGAAGACTAATGTTCTTACAGCTGGACCAGAAGAGACCATAAAAGAAGTCATATTAAAGATGCGCAAAAAGAATGTCTCCGGTCTTCCGGTTGTTGACAAATACAGCAAAGTGATTGCAACGTTCAGCGAAACAGATGTGGCGAAGGCGCTGCCTGACATCCTGAATGAAGCTCAGTATATACCACTTGTAGACATACGAGAGCTTACCAGTGAACCTATTAAAAGAGTGATGCACATTCCTGCAATAACTATAAAAGCTGAAACAGACGTAAAGGAAGCTGCAAAGATAGTTCTGGAACAATTCAGGCATAGATTGCCTGTTGTTGATAATTCTGGACATTTGATAGGTATTGTGACCCTAGGCGACATATTAAAAGCACTGCTTAACGAATAACATACACTAAAAAAGGGAGCCGATTGGCTCCCTTAATTTTTTCTGATTCTCATTTAAAGTTATATTGAAAGTACTTCTTTTACTTCAGGAATCATATCCTTGAGTCTAGCCTCAACACCATGCTTAAGTGTCATTGTGCTGAAAGGACATGAACCGCAAGCACCTGTAAGCTGTACTTTTACAATGCCGTCTTCTGAAACGTCAAGAAGGTCAATGTCCCCTCCATCAGCCTGAAGTGTAGGTCTAACCTGCTCGAGAACCTCTTCTACTCTTTCTCTAAGGCTCATAATGTATCCTCCGATTAATTATCTTTCTTTATTTTAGCTTTCATCTCATCAACGATGGCAGGGTCTTCCCCTTTACTTTTAAAATAGTCTTTCAGAGCTTCTTCGATAGCCTCTTCTGCCATTACTGAGCAATGGATTTTTGCCGGCGGAAGACCGCCAAGAGCGTCTACTATTGCATCATTAGTAAGCTGAAGCAGCTCATCAATGTTTTTACCTATCATAAGCTCTGTAGCCATGGAGCTAGATGCAATGGCTGCACCACATCCAAAAGTTTTAAACTTAACATCTTCTACGATGTTGTTGTCAGAAATTTTGAGAAATATCTTCATGACATCGCCACAAGCAGGGTTTCCTACTTCGCCGACACCATTAGCATCATCTATCTCTCCCATATTTCTTGGGTTCATGAAATGATCCATAACCTTTTCGCTATATGGTCCTTTAGCCATTATATCCTCCTGAAACTTTACCTTTATTTATCTCTATTATACATTGGGGACATTTCGCAGAGTTTCTGCACTGTTTCAGGTAAAACCTCAAGCAGTTTGTCAATATCCTCTTCAGTATTGTATCTGGACATACTAACGCCCAGTGAGCCTGCACAAATATCAGTGGGCACACCAACCGCTGTCAGAACGGATGAAGCCACAAGGTCATCCTCGTCCTCTGCCAGTATGTTCGAAGAACATGCAGAGCCACTAGCACATGCAAAACCTTTCAATGATAGCCACATAAGGAGTGATTCTCCCTCTATGTACTCTATCCAAAAGCTAACATGACCGGGTCTTCTGCGTGTTTCGTGACCTGTGAAGTTGAGGAAATCAAACATTCCGCCAAGCCCTTCCCACAGTTTTTTCTGAAGCTTTTCAAGTCTAGGCACATATTCGGCCATCTCTGCTTTTGCAATGGCACAAGCCTCGCCCATGCCCACTATGGCCGGTACATTTTCTGTACCGCTCCTGTATCCCTTCTCTTGAAAACCGCCGTCCATAAGTCCCATCAGCTTAACACCCTCTCTAATGTAAAGAGCGGCTGCTCCTTTTGGGCCGTAGAAATTTTGTGCAGCGATAGAAAGCATGTCGCAATTAAGCTTTTCCACATCTATCTCAACGTAACCCGCAGCAGCTATGGCATCCACATGAAATGTAACACCTTTGCTTTTGCATATCCCGCCGAGTTTTTCAGTATATTGTATTGTTCCAATTTCAGGGTTTACATACTGTATTGAAACCAGCACAGTATCTTTCCTGATAGCATTTTCCAGATCAGACGGATTCACAAGTCCGCCGTTATCCACTTTTAATTTTGTAACTTCATAACCTTCGCTTATCAGCTTTGTTACTAAAGTATCTACAGAGAAATGTTCTATTTCACTGATTATAATATGTTTGCCTTTATTGGCAGAATGGTTAAGAAAGCCTTTAAGAGCAATATTGTTTGACTCTGTGCCGCTGGCTGTAAAGACTATGTTATCTGGCTTTGCGCCTATAAAATCTGCAACCTCTGCTCTTGCTGCTTCCATAGCTTCAAAAGCTTCACGGCCTATCGGATAAAAATGAGCACTTGGGTTTCCGTAGTGCTCTGTGAAATACGGCATCATCTTGTCTATTACACGTTGATCCGGCTTTGTTCCTGCCACATTGTCAAGATAGATCATTCATCATCTCCGGTAATATCTTTCAGTGCGTCAGTAATCTGTCTGACTATCGTATGAATGTAATCCCCTGAGAAAGTAAGCCTGTTCTGCGTTTTTGAAACAAGCATTATCCCAGTCTGCCCCGTTATATCGGACAGTGTTTCACAATTCCTATCGGAAGTGTAGGAAAACGTAAGATTACTATTTACATCTTTTTTAAAATATACGTCAAGAACAAATCCTGTCGAGACAGGAATCATTCTGACATCTACATCTACTTCTGTGTCCTGTTTTAATTTTTGTCTATATCCAGCAAGAATTCCTTGATCTAGATCAGAAAAAAACATATTAAATGCTAATCTGTTCTCAAATAACTTTGTTTCAGCATTTGTAAATGCAAAAAGTTCTCTGGTCTGGTTAAGCAAATCGTCTATGCCGCTTTTCCCAAAAACCGCAGCAGGGAGTACAACAACAGCTTCCATGTCGTTTTTGTCAGACTGAAGAGAATTTATAATATGTGCCACAGGCTCTTCTATTATGTATACCTCATCCAGAATATCTGCAAAAGTTCCGGTAAAATCTATTACGGAACCATCAAACTCTTTCAGAACCTCTATCTCTGCCTGTGGATCTGAAAGAATAACAAGTATCTCTTCATCTAGTTTACCTACAGGCTTTATTTCGTATTCATCTGTGCCTGTAGCTATAGTTGTTCCTGCAAGGGAGCTTCCATAAACAGAAATCCCCAGCATGGGCATATCGCCCTCTAATCTTTCAAGTAACTCTGCTAATAACAGATTTTCGTTGGCATATATAGCCGCAGAATATTGACGCATAAAAACACCTTTGTTGTCTTGTTATGATAATAAGTGATCAGATATTGTGCAAGCATTATTTTACTGATGTGTATGAGAGCCTGTCATTATCGTTCACAGTGAATTTCAACCCTTTCACAGGTTCCTTGTAGGCACCGAGTCCTGCAATAGTTCTATTCCCATATGAAACAGATACAACAGCGGCGTTGCCTATGTCCATTATAAAATTATAATGGAAAACCACATCACGTTGGTTGCCCTTTTCAGCGATAAAGTCCATCTCTTTTTTTCCATCTATAACTATATGTACCCAGCAGACATCAGAGAAATTTACAACGGCTGTTTTAGCAGCAGCTTTAGGCTCCTCTTTCACGTCAGGTAAAAAAGCTGAAAGCGCCTCTTCGTCGGTAACCTCAACTGTTTCTGGCGATTTCTCTGGAACTTTTACGGCTTCTTTCTTCTGTACTTTCTCAGGTTCCGGACTGACGGCTTCTTTTTTAATAGTTTCTATGACTTCTTTCACTTCCTGCTCGTCTACAGGGGTGTCTAGTTCTTTGTCTATTGCACTTTTGGTTTCTTCTTTAACTACGGCAGAATCCACGCTTCCCATCTCTTTCCCTTTCTGCATAGCAGTATAAACTTTATACCCTGTGAAGATGACAACAGCTAATATTATGATAGGAATAAGGAATCTGATTCCTGACGGTGCAACGGTTTTCTCTTTTGTCACCGGTGCTGTCACGTATTTAACCTCTCTGTAAAAGTCCTCTTTAACGCACTCCTGGTCAAAAAGCTCCTTAACTTTATCCAGATCAAGTTTAAGATATGATGCGTAGTTTTTTACGAAATTTTTTGCATGGTTATAAGAGGGCATAGATTTGTATTCGCCCTTCTCAAGTACTTCTATAATATCAGCACTGATTCTGGTCTCTTCTGTAACTTTATCCATATCAAGACCGAGTGTTTCTCTTTTATTTTTAAGGGTCGCTCCGAGTTTGCTCATCAATTTTACCTTTTATAATTCATTTTTTTCATATATCAGTCTAAGACCTTCAAGTGTCAAGTTTGGTTCATAACTTTGTATGTATTCAGATTCACCTGTGAAAACACTTCCGAGTCCGCCAGTGGAGATAACATTCACCATCTGACCTTCGAACTCCTCTTTTATGATACGCTCCAGAATGCCGTCAAGCATTGCCAGATATCCATAATATATTCCTGACTGTATAGAATGTATAGTGTTTTTCCCAATAACTGTATCAACTTTTTCTATTTCTACCTCAGGGAGTTTAGCGGTATTGGAATGTAATATCTGAGATGAAAGTTTTATGCCGGGGCAGATAACTCCGCCTATATAATCGCCATCTTTATTTATTACATCAAACGTGGTCGCAGTGCCAAAATCCACAACCACAGCTGGAAAGCCAGTTATGTGTTTGGCAGCAACAGCGTTTACTATCCTGTCTGCTCCAACCTCTTTAGGGTTTTCCATCTTTATAGAGATGCCTGTTTTTACGCCGGGAGCAATCACTAACGGCTCAACATCAAGATATTTTCTGGAAAGCTTTGTGAATGTGTATATAAGACGAGGCACAACACTGGCTATGATAACTCCAGTAATGTCTTCGATTTTTATCTTTTCTGTCTCCATCAGTCTCATGATGGTGGATGCATATTCGTCTGTTGTTCTTAGTGTATTTGACTGAACACGAAAATTGCTTCTTATCTTTCCGTCTTCGAAAATGCCTATCACTATATTCGAATTGCCAATATCAACGGCAAAAATCATATCCAATATCCCCGGTGATGATGGTCTTTAGGCTTCCGGATTTATCCAGCGCCAGCAGACAGCCTGTTCCATCTATACCTTTTTCAGTATATTCAGTCTTAACACCATCTTTATGTATAGTTATTTTTTTGTCAAGGAGCGCTGAATAATAAGGCCAAAGTTTTACTATGTCCACCCCGCCTGTGCGAAAAGCTTCAAAAGAGCTCTTCAGGTTCGTCATAAAAGAGGCAAGTATCTGCTCTCTTTCATACTTAACACCTGTTTCCAAAAAAAGAGATGTCGCTATATCGTTTATCTCATCAGGGAAGCTGGTGCAGTTCACATTTAAGCCTATGCCAAGCACAACCTTCTCCAATACTCCACCGGAAAAAGAAGTCTCCATAAGTATGCCGGCAAGTTTTTTACCGTTTACTGTCATATCGTTAGGCCATTTAATCTTTGCTTCTGTCATATGTTTTAAAGTGTCAGAAAGAAGGTACCCTGCAAAGATATTCATAGGTAACAATTGCGACGAATCCAGACCATCTATAACTATGGAAAAATACAGATTAGCATCTGTTTCTGAGTGCCAGACACGGCCGCTTCGCCCTCTTCCCGCTGTCTGTATGTCGGCTACTACACATGTAAACTGCTCAAGATCATTTGCCACTGCATATGCATTAGTGGAATCTATCTCTTCGAGATAAACCAGATTACCATTTTTGCCATAGTATTTTGAATATGCTGAAACATCAATCATTGGTAAGCTGAACTACCTTTGCTACCAGTTCTTCGAGATCGCTTGATTTATAGATGAGTGAATCATAGTTTGCGCCATTATTCTTTTCGATCCGCTCAGGGTTTGCAGTGTATATAACAACAGGAACGTTCGGTGCTAAACCTTTAAGTCTCACTGCGACCTCTTCTCCTGTGAGCTTAGGCATGTTAAGGTCAAGCACAACAACATCTATGTTCTGCTCGTCAAAAGCAACAAGCCCTTCTTCACCATCTATAGCAGTAACAACGTTGTAACCGTTGTCGCAAAACTCGTCTCTCAGCAATAATCTTATACTTTCGTCATCATCGACTACAAGTAAAGTTTTCAATCTTCCCTCCTCATTACAACTTCGTAAAGAGCGTTGTCAACAAAATAGTCAACAACCTTTTTATCAAGTGCGAATCTCTCCGCCTCTTCTTTCAGTATAGCACATGCTTTTTCCACAGGCATGGCCTTTTTATATGGCCTGTCTGCCGCTGTGAGGGCATCAAATATATCTGCAACTGCCATTATGCGGCCCTGCATATGTATCTGGTCCCCGGCAAGTCCGAACGGATAACCCTTACCGTCTATCCTCTCGTGGTGAAGTGCAGCAACTATAGGCACTAGCTTCAGCTCATTTGTCCACGGAATCTTTATGAGGAAGTCGAAAGTATGGTTCGCATGGCTTTGTATTATCGAACGCTCCTCATTTGTGAGAGAGCCTCTTTTTATACTTAGATAGTCATACTCGTCTTTTGTAAGGAGTGTATGAGTGTTCCCGTCATAATCCTTAAATTCGTATGTGAGGCACTTGTCAAGCCCGCCGCTGGTATCATCATCCAAAACAGTAGGGACGTTCGCCTTACGCACCATGTTAAGCAGACTGCCTAGCTCCTCTATTTCTTCTTCGGGTTTCCCTGCCAGTTTTGCCATTGCCTTGGCTATGCCGAAACGGAATTCGATAACCTCAAGCATTCCGGGATAAAGCTTATTGGCTTTTTGAAGCACATTTTCACTGATAACAAGCTTACCAAAATCGTGAAGCATGCAAGAGTATTTCAGACAACGCAGATCTTCCGGTGAAAGGTTAAAATCCGGCCAAACTTCCATATCTTCGCTCATAGTCTCCGCTGTATACATAGTATAATCAGTAACTCTCTGCGAATGTCCGCCTGTTACTGGGTCACGGGAGTCAATTGCAGTCATGCAAGCCTCTATAAACCCGGCCCACATCTGTTCTATGGAATCATAAAGCAGTGCGTTTTCAAGAGCCATCCCGACTATTCCGCTGAGCGAGTGGGCTGTGGTCTCATCTGTCTGGTCAAAAGGTATAACAACATCTGCTGCATTTTCAACAGTGATAAGTGCGCTTTGATAATTCTTTTTATTTATAAGCTGTAAAACACCTATTAGTCTTCCGTTTATATCGTTAATGGGGAAAACAAGCATGGATACAGTTTTGTATCCTGACATCTTGTCAAAACTGGGGTTGAAAGAGAACGGGAATTTCGGGTCAAGGTTATACACATCTTCTAAGTTAATAATGCTGTTTCTCACCGCACAAAATCCCGCAATGCTGTTTTCGTTGGCAGGCATCCTGAAAGCATTAAAAGGGAGATCCAGAGAATCATTCTGGGTGTATTTAAATATCAGCTCGTCTGCTTCTGAGTCATATATAAATATACTGCCGGCATCCGCATCCAGCATATTGCGGATACGAGTAAGCATTGTGCCAAGAAGCTCGTCCAAATCTCTGATCCTCACCAGAGAATAAGCTAATTCTATGAAAGCATTTTCTGTAAGCATTTTTTACTCAAATAATAAGATTTACTGAATTATACCAGTTTTTTTTTAAACTGCCCTATATATAAGCATAAACCGGCCATGTTTTTTTTAACATTAGCAACTACGTGTTTTATTTTCAAGCTTTATTAATGAGATTTATTCTCAAAATAACCTTCATACAGTATTATGTTTAATACTTGATAAATTAAATATAGATATGGTAGTTTACGAGTTCGATAATCAGGAGGAAGAGATGAAATACAACCCCGCTGACATAGAGGTCAAATGGCAAAAGATATGGGAAGATAAAAAACTTTTCAAAGTTGATAAAGACGAATCTAAAGAGAAGTTCTACTGTCTTGAAATGTTCCCATACCCATCTGGAAAAATCCACATGGGACACGTTAGAAACTATGCCATAGGGGACGTTATCTCCAGATACAAGTTTATGAAGGGGCTTAATGTACTGCACCCTATGGGTTGGGATGCTTTCGGACTGCCCGCAGAAAACGCAGCCATAGAAAACTCCACACATCCGGCTGTTTGGACCAAACAAAATATAAGTTATATGAAACAGCAGCTTAAAAAGCTCGGTCTGTCTTACGACTGGGACAGAGAGATAGCCACATGTGACCCCGAATACTACAGATGGGAACAGAAAGTTTTTATCGAAATGTGGGAAAAAGGTCTTATATATAAAAAGAAATCACACTTGAACTGGTGTGACGACTGCAACACTGTTCTCGCCAATGAACAAGTTGAGGAAGGCGCATGCTGGAGATGTGGTCACGAGGTTCAGATAAAAGAGCTGGACGGCTGGTATCTTAAAATAACCCAGTACGCTGATGAACTCCTCGACTTTACTGAAAAGCTAACTGGCTGGCACACCAAAGTTCTCACTATGCAGTCAAACTGGATAGGCAAATCTTATGGAGCATCAATCAGTTTTAAAATTAAAGATATTGACGATTCTATAGAGGTTTTTACCACACGGCCAGACACTGTTTTCGGAGCCACATTCATGTCAGTTGCCCCTGAGCACCCTATAGTAAGTAAACTGCTTGAAAATACAGAGTTCCAAAAAGAGGGTCAAGCATTTGTGGACAGCATACTGAAGGAAGACAAAGTCAACCGGATGGACGATGAGAAGGAAAAAAGAGGATTTTTCACTGGAAGGTATGTAGTGAACCCTGTCACAGGGGAAGATATGCCTGTATATATAGCAAACTTTGTTCTTATGGACTATGGAACAGGAGCTGTTATGGCTGTTCCAGCTCACGACCAGAGAGACTTCGAGTTCGCTGCTAAATATGGCTGCGAGCTGAAGATAGTCATTCAGCCGGGCGAAGAGCTTACACTCGACTCCATGGAAGAAGCCTACACAGGCGCAGGGAAGCTTGTGAACTCAGGTCAGTTTAACGGGATGGATAACGAGCCTGCAAAGAAAGCCATAGTAGACTGGCTTGACGAAAAGAAACTTGGAAAAAGCACAATAAACTATCGTCTTCGTGACTGGCAGATATCACGTCAGAGATACTGGGGCGCACCTATTCCGTTTATTTCATGTGCCAAGTGCGGTTCAGTTCCTGTTCCAGCAGACCAGCTCCCAGTTGAGCTTCCGGATGTTGACTTTAACCCTAACATGCGCGGAAACCCACTGGACAAGGTTCCTGAATTTAAAAATACCGTCTGCCCTAAATGCGGCGGTGCAGCAAACAGAGAGACAGACACCATGGACACATTTATGGAATCATCATGGTATTTTCTCAGATATACATCACCGAAGTGCGACACAGCACCTTTCGATAAATCTGAAGCTGACTACTGGATGAATGTAGATCAGTATATTGGAGGTATCGAACACGCTATCCTCCACCTGCTCTACTCAAGGTTTTATACAAAAGTCCTCAGAGATCTGGGATACGTTTCTATAGATGAACCTTTTAACAGACTGCTTACACAAGGCATGGTATGCAAAGAAACATACAAATGTCCAGAACACGGCTGGCTTTTTCCAGAAGAAGCCGAAGGCGGCAAGTGCTCAAAATGCAGCAGTGATGTTGTTATTGGCCGAGTGGAAAAGATGTCCAAATCCAAAAGGAACGTAGTGGACCCGAATAAACTTATAAAAGAATATGGCGCAGACACCGCCAGACTCTTTATACTTTTCGCCTCGCCGCCTGAACGTGAGCTTGAGTGGAGCGACTCCGGTGTTGAAGGCTCTTTCAGGTTCCTGAACCGTGTTTGGAGACTAATACAGAATAACATTAACCTTTTCAGCGAAGAACTTCCTGCACCTGTGGATGATGAAATTTCAAAAGAGATTCTTTTCCACACAAACGTAACCGTTAAAAAAGTCACAGATGATATAGAGAGATATCAGCTTAACACAGCAGTCGCAGCCATGATGGAGTTTGTAAATAATCTTTATGCTATTGAGCAGAAGATGGGCGAAGGGCACAAGGCACTTTTCAAAGATGCAATATTCTCGCTTATGAAGCTTATTGCTCCTTTCACTCCTCACGCGGCTGAAGAGCTATATGAAATGGCAGGATTCGAAGGGCTTATATCCAGATCTGAATGGCCAGATTTTGACGAAAAACTTACACAAAAAGATGAGATAACCATAGCTGTTCAGGTGAACGGGAAACTCAGAGGTCAGATAGACATCCCACGCAATCTAGAGAAAGAAGCAGTATTTGAAGCTGCACTTGCGATTGAGAATGTAATAAAGCATACTGAAGGTATGAACATGGTCAAGCAGATATATGTTCCTAACAAGCTAGTAAACTTTGTGGTGAAATAATATGCTAAAAAAGGCTCTCCTTATTATATTGGGAACATTTCTACTTGCCGGATGCGGGTATAAAATGACACTCTCAGGGAAGGATTCAGCCTTTACCCTTTACCCGGTACGCATAGAAAACCTCTCCAAAGAGATAACTGCAACTTCACAATTTATCGATGGTATAAAATATTCTCTGGCAGTAACAAACACGCTTGCATCAAAAGATAAAGCTGACTACACAGCAGAGTTTGTTCTGAAAGAATTGAAAACCAGCGGCGCATCTGCAAGCTCAGCCTCTACAACAGCTATAATGAACCTGACTGTTAATGTAGCTATTTTTGATAAAGAAAAAGTCATTTTCAACAGAAACTTCAATGCAGTGCAAAGCTACGACAACACAAATTCTCAGTCACAAACAAGAGCTAACAAGGAACTCGCAATGAACAAAGCGATAGAAAAAACTATGGTGGACTTCAGAAATGCCTTCCAGCAAAAAAAATAAACTCTGCTTTTTCGCAGGAAGTCCTTTTTTTCAGAAGGAACAGCTCAAAAATACATTAGAACCAATAGATGACTGCGAAATTGAATCTTTCTCAGCTGAAGACTTCAACCCTGAGTTCTTTTTCAGCTTTATAAACTCCCCGTCTCTGTTTCAGGAAAACAAGGCCGCAGTAGTCAAAAAAACAGACAAGATAAAAGGTGCCGCTGAGATCATAGCAAAATGCGGCGAATGTCTTGAAACCAACCTTATCTTACTTTCCGAAGAGGTAAAGATTGGCAAAGAGATATCTAAAGCTTTGAATAGTGCCGGCTTTGAAATACTTATAGAGAAAAAGGCAGATAAATATAATTTACGCGGAAAAATACTTCAGATGTTTACCAATGCCGGTTTTAAAATAGACTCCGCTAGTGCCGAGGAGCTTAATGAGATATTTCAGGGCGATCTGACACAGATTGCAAACGAAATAGAAAAGCTGTCATTATATTTTGCATATAAAAAGCCACAGTCAACTTCAGAAATAATGAGTGCTGTCACAGCAAGAAAACAGGACAATATATTTACATTCATAGACGCATTTACAGCAAGGCAGAGAAACACATGCAACACTCTTATGGGCAGATTTCTCTCCAATGGAGAAAATTTAAACATCCTTGTTGCGCTGCTTTTTAAAAGGATGCGTGACGTTTACCTTTTCGCCTCACTAAAAGAACAGCTTAAAGAAAATCGTCCATGGATGCTGGAAAAGCTTAAAACAGGCATAAGAGCATGGCAAAAAGAAGACCTTTTTATGCTTTATGGTTTTTTTGCTGAGCTGGACTATAAAAACAAGACCGGTCAGATATCAGTGGAAAACTATGTAACAGCTCTTATTTCAAAGCTTTAGCTCCGGTCCTTTTTCAAGACGAACTGTCAAATCAGCTTCATTAAACACAGTGTTCATTGTAAAAACCTTGACACCTTTTTGCACTGCCTCTTTTAAAGCCACAGCATATTTTGGGTCTATCTCATAAGCAGGTCTGAAAAAAGGCTTAGATATCTGACACATATATAACATGCACGGAGTATACCCTTCATCCAGAGACCGCATAAGCATATTAAGATGCTTACGTCCTCGCTCAGTGACAGCATCTGGAAACATGCAGTATTCTTCGTCAAAAAGAGTTACATTCTTTACCTCTATTAGACACTTGCCAAGACCACACTGCACCAGAAGGTCTATCCGGCCGTCCATATATGTGAATTCTCTTCGAATATCTGTCACTAGTCCAAGCTCAGGTATCTCGCCATCCATTACTGCAGCCTGTGCAACCTTATTCATTAAAATAGTATTAGTAAGCATCCACTCTCCATCTACAAAAAAAGCCTCTAAAGTGTGTGCTAACTTCCTTTTAGGATTTTCAGAAAGGCTGATAAGGACATCTCTGCCCTCTTTGATCACTTTTTTCATGGAGCCTGTGTTTGGGTTATGAACAGTTAATATCTTTCCATTTATTTCTACATCTGTAAAAAATCTTTTGTATCTTTTAATAAACTTTGCTTTCAACAACTTGGGATATTTATACAACTTTCAAGACTCCTTTTGGGTAAGTTTACCCTTTACAAACACTACTTTTCTTATTATTTTTACATCCGTGAGTAACAATATGACACTACCAATCAATTAACGAGAACCAAATATTAATTATGAAAAAACAAATACAAAGCATAAAAACACTATTTATAATGTTTGGTGCCATAGTAGCAGTATTTTTTGTACTGAATACAATTTTTTTGGCAAAAGTAAGCCATAACCTTGATGAGCTGAGCGAAAAAACACTTAATGCAAGTGATAAATACTATGAGCTTAGAAAAGAATTTACAGATGAAAAGACCAGAATGGCTCTTATGGCACATGTACTGGACATCAAAAATATTCTTGAATCTTTTAAAAATAAAACCAACTCATATAACACAATGGAGTTCGCGCTTTTAATAGCTAAAGAATCTTATAGAAATAATCTTGACCCGCTTCTTGTGCTTGCTGTTATCAAAACTGAAAGCTCATTCAGAAAGAGTGTGGTTTCTCACAAAGGTGCTATCGGACTCATGCAGATACTGCCAAACACAGGTCATTACGTCTCTGACATGCACGATCATATTGATCTTGGCAGTTCTCAGCAGCTATTTGAACCTGACACAAATATAAAAATCGGAATCAACTACCTCTCATATCTTATGAATAAGTTCGAGAATCAAAAATACGCCATCCTCGCATATAACATGGTACCAACAAACCTTATCAGGAAATTAAGAAGCGGTGAAAACCTGCCTGAAAAATATTACAGATCAGTAATGAAGAACTATCAGCACATAATGAGCATCTCAGGACGCACATAATTGGATGACGTAAAAGTTCTTCTCTCCAGACTGGAAGGGCCTGTTAATCTCGGCTTCATAGCAAGAGCAATGGCAAACACTAACTTCAGTAAGCTTTCTTACTCCGGCGATGTTGAAAAAGATCATGAAGAAGCGCTTAAATATGCCGTACATGCCCAGAATATCCTTCAAAACAGCACCCACGTGTAAGATTTCAGCAAACTTATAAATGAATCAGATATCATAATAGGTTTTTCACCCAGAGACCCTTTCAGCAACGACAATCTTGACTTCAAAGACTTCAGAAACTATACAGAGCAATGCCTCAGAGACGGGCTATCAGTAGGACTACTGTTTGGCAACGAGGCAAGCGGACTAGACAACACAGAGCTTTCAGCCTGTACAAAAAGGGTAAGCCTACCTACCAGCAGTCAATACGTAAGCATGAATCTGGCTCAGGCAGTTCTGGTAAGCCTATGGGAGCTGCGAACCATGGAAACTGTAAAAAACGACACCACATCATATGCAGACAGAGATACAAAAAACATTCTGTCTGACAAGCTGAAAGAGCATCTGCAGCTGATAGAGTTTTTCAACGAACAGAATCCTGACCTTATCTGGCAGGAAATCAAACAAACGATCGAATCAAAAGACCTCACCTCAAGAGAGGCGGAGCTTCTCATATCTATTGTAGGTAAAAGCACAATAAGGTATAATCACCTAAAGAAAATGTGTAGTAAATAAGCTCTTTTTACTATTTTACAATTATTTAACATTATATTCACAGAGTCTTTACACGCATGTTTTAACTTATAAACCATAGCACATGCAGATACCCTTATTTCTTCTGTATGATTACGAGGTGACGTTACATGACAACTTTCAGACACGAAAAAGAATATGTGCAGCTTAAAGGAATGCTTGCAGAGATGGCAACTCTGGCATCATCTATGGTATCTGATGCTATTAAATCTCTTGTAGATAGAGACACAGAGCTTGCAGAAAAGGTTATAGAGAAAGACGAGTTACTTGACAGTATGGATGTGGAAATAGATGAGCACTGCATCAGGATGCTGGCCCTTTATGAACCTAAAGCTGTTGATTTGAGATACATAATTACAGCCACAAGGATTATTATAGACCTGGAAAGGGTTGGCGACCACTGCGTAAGCATTTGCCGTGAGGTTTTAAAGCTAAACGCACAGCCTCAGCTTAAGCCATACATCGATCTGCCCAAAATGGCTCATGATGCAATCAAAATGATCAACGAATCACTTCAGGCGTTCTTTGATGGTGACACAAAGCTTGCCTTTGATGTTATAAAAAGGGACTCAAAAATAGATGAACTTGACGATCAGGTAACAAGAGAGCTGCTTACATACTCTACGGAAAATGCAAAAACTTTCCACATAGTAATTTCGCTAATGAATATCTCAAGAAGATTAGAGCGCATTGCAGACCACGCTACAAACGTAGCTGAAATGGTGTACTATATGGTCGAAGGAAAGATTATAAGACACACATATATAGATGAAATTGAAGAGGAAGATTAATTATGATTAAAGTCCTTGTTATCGAAGATCATGAAGAGATAAGAGACCTTATTTCTTACAACCT
This sequence comes from Denitrovibrio sp., assembly GCA_002869145.1. Lineage (GTDB taxonomy): Bacteria > Chrysiogenota > Deferribacteres > Deferribacterales > Geovibrionaceae > Denitrovibrio. The sequence continues at coordinate 22,329 of PKTM01000008.1, read as the reverse complement.
CGCTAAAGAAAATTTCGAGACCATATGCTTCGATAATGCAAACGAAGGGCTCATTCACCTTGAAAGTGACGATGTAGACATTATTCTTCTGGACTTGATGCTCCCTGGCCTTAAAGGTATGCAGTTTCTTCAGATAGTCAGAAACAACAAAAAATACTCAGGCGTACCCATAATAATTATCTCCGCTAAAAATAATGAGCAGGACATAATAAATGGACTTGAGGCTGGTGCCGATGACTACATGACAAAGCCTTTCTCCATTAAAATACTTATAGCAAAAATTAACGCTATACTCCGCAGAAACCCCGCCATAAAGTCAAAAGTTATCTCTATCAACGGTATTAGTATAGATACTAACAATTACGAAGTTACAGTGGACGGCAACGAGGTAAACCTTACAAATAAAGAGTACGAACTGCTCCAACTTCTGCTGAATCAACCAAAGAGGGTTTTCACCAGAAACCAGATACTGAACGCTGTATGGGGCTACGAATCAGACGTATATACCAGAACAGTCGACACACACGTGTCATCACTTCGCAAGAAACTGGGTGAAAGGGGCACATTTATAAAATCTGTGCCAAAGATTGGATACAGAGCAGACATATGAGATCTTTCATTAAAGTCTTCCTTATAATTTTTGTACCTATCGGAATACTGCTAAGTGTTACTTGGAGCATAACTGATAAGCTGATACTGGAAGCTGCGCAAAAAGAGCTTGCACATGAGATGGCCTCCAAAGCTGAAATACTTAAAGGTTACGACTTGAAATATACTTTTGACCAGAACCTTCATGACAAATTCTCTCATATATCAGAAAAATCTAAACTAAGAATAACCATAATAAGGAAAGACGGTTTTGTTGTTGACGATTCTTACTATACACCTGAACAGGTGAGTGAGATGGAAAACCACGCAAACAGACCCGAGGTATTAGAGGCTTTTGCCACAGGCACTGGGAGCGTCATTCGCAGAAGCACAACTGCAGAGAAACGAATGTACTACTTCGCTTCCAAATATGACGAAAACCTCATTGTGAGAGTATCCTACCCTATGGATTACATAGAGTCCCTACGTGCAGGGATGCTGAAGCAGAACCTCACCGTCTATTTTATCCTCATGATAATGATAGCCTTGCTCACTATATATCTTGCCAGAAGGATCAACAGACCCATCCAGCAGCTGTCCATAATAGCTGATAAGATAGAAGCAGGAGAATCAAAGATATATTTCCCGTCTTTCAGGGATAAAACAATTACAAAGCTAGTAGGCGTGATTTATAGAATTTACAACTCAATGAACATGAAGGCAAAACAGCTTGAACAAGAGAAATTGAAGCTGAACCACATCTTTTCTATTCTTGATGAAGGGATAATACTTCTGGATGCAAAAAACAACGTGAAGCACTTCAATAACACAGCCATTGAAAATCTGGAGACAGAGCTCAAAACTGATAAAAATATTCTTCAACAGACCAATAATATGGATTTTCTGTCATTTTTCTCCGAAATAGTCCCTTTGTTCGAAGACCGCAGGCTCCAGAAAGAGTATAAAGGGCGAATTTACGAAATATATATAAGAGTTTTTGACAATGAAAAACTGATAGTCTTCTTCGATATTACAGAAAGAGCTGAATACGAGAATTTTAAAACAGAGCTGATAGGCAATATCACCCATGAGCTTAAAACTCCACTCTCTATGATAATGGGTTACTCAGAAACCATAAAAAACGACCCCGATATGGACAAGAAGTTTCATGATAAATTCATCAACATAATATACAACAGCTCAAACAGACTGAATATTCTCATAAATGACATACTTCAGCTTCATAAGCTTGAAATGCAAAAAGACAGCATAGCAGTGGAAGAACCTACTATTGCGGGCGAACTTGCCGAAGAGATTAGGTCATATTACGTGGACAGACCAAAAGATGTTACTTTCAAAGCGGAAGGGCTAGACGAAATATATATCAACCGAGAACACATATTGAGCATATTAACCAACCTTGTGGATAATGCCATGAAATACTCCACCGGCGACCATATACATCTGGATATCTTGAAAGATAAAGACATGATAAGCATAAATGTTGCTGACCACGGCCCTGTGATACCAACAAACGAAAAAGATCGAATATTTGAACGTTTCTACACCATGGACAAGGCGAAAAATCAAAACGACACAGGCACAGGTCTTGGGCTGTCTATAGTAAAACATATCGCAACACTATATAATGGTGAAGCCAGAGTTGTTTCAAACGACAAAGGCGGTAATACTTTTATAATCAAACTGAGAGAAAAGTTCCCCTTATCAGACATTTCCTGATTTGACAAATATTTGACATACAATAAGTTTACTTTTTTCTTGCATTTTTCTGACACCAAGCTATTGTAGCTCTGACACAAAAATGTGGTGGTGTAGTTATGCACGAACTTAATTGGGCCTCAATAATTTTTGGATTTATCGGCGGGCTAGGTATGTTCCTTTACGGAATGAAACTTATGTCCGAAGGACTCCAGAAAACAGCTGGTTCCAGCCTTAAAAAGATCATCGAAAAATTCACATCTAACAGAGTTATAGGCGTTCTTGTGGGGACAGTGGTTACTGTTATCATTCAAAGCTCGTCTGCTACAACAGTTATGGTGGTCAGTTTTGTGAATGCTGGCCTTATGAACCTATTCCAAGCACTTAGTATTGTGCTTGGGGCAAACATAGGAACAACCATTACAGCTCAGCTTATAGCATTTAAGATCACAAAATACGCCCTGCCTGCAATAGGCATTGGCGTGGCGATGGCTCTGTTTTCAAAAGATCCCAGAAAGAAATATTACGGAGAAATCGTCTTAGGCTTTGGTCTGCTTTTCTTTGGACTAACCACAATGAAGCATGCTTTTATCCCTCTGAATAACGCTGAGGAATTTAAGCAGCTTTTCGTTTTCTTCTCTGTAAACCCCATTGCAGCTGCAGCAGCCGGAGCATTGCTCACTGTTATTGTACAGAGCTCATCTGCAACCATAGGTATAACCATTGCGATGGCATCCACAGGTTTGCTTGACTTTCCTGCGGCGGCGGCACTTGTACTTGGTGAAAATATAGGAACAACTATCACAGCTAACCTGGCAGCGATAGGCGGAAGCAGAACTGCTAAACAGGCAGCTTTCGGGCACTTCCTTTTTAATTTTATCGGTGTGGCATATATGCTCATTTTCCTAAAGGTGTTAATACATTTTGTGGAAATATATACGCCTGGAGCAGTTGATTTTGTAGCAGCCGACGGGACAAAGCCTTATATTGCCCGACATGTGGCAAATCTGCACACTACTTTTAACATAATAAATATGGTGATATTTCTGCCATTTATACACCTGCTTGCGAAACTTTGCGAGAAGGTTATTAAATCCGACACATATAAGAGAAAAGGACGGCTGCGGCTTGACCCCAACATGGTGAAAACACCTTCTATAGCTGTCGGTCAGGCTAAAAAAGAAATTGCTCAAATATCCAACATACATATTAAGATGCTTAAGCTTGTACAGCAGTCATTTTTAGAAAATACGAGCAATCTTAAACAGATAAAAAAACTTGAAAGCAAACTGGACGATTTGAACCACGAGTTTACGGACTTCCTTACCCTGCTAACTCAGCAAAACATTTCTCAATCCACATCTCACATAATAACCGACCTGACGCATGTTATGCATAATCTGGAAAAGATAGGCGACCATGCAGAAAACATCGCAAAATTTAAAGAGAAAACCGGAAAGAAAGGGTTAGAGTTCAGCAAAGAGGCTGATAAAGAAATTGATGAAATGATAGATGTCGTTGTGAGGTTCACTGAGCATATCATAAACGCTTATAACAACCCAGAATCAGTGTCAGCACTTAACACAGAAGACGAAGATATTATCGACAACATGCGTAAGAAGTACAAGAACAACCACATGAAACGTCTGTCAAAAGGCGTTTGTGAGATCAATACTGGGGTTGTTTTTGTAGATATAATAAATAATCTAGAAAAGGTTGGCGATCACGTCTTCAACATAGCTCAGGTTATGATGTATTCCGAAGAAACTTATTTAAAAGACGTTTAGGGAGCTCCAAGACACTGGTATCCTTATAACAGCACCCTCTTTCAGCAAAGCATTCACAAAACCTCTTTCTGCACCAGACAGGAAGAGGTTTTTTGTTACCTCCACATCCATTTTGCAGTATTCGATTATTTTTTCCATCTCGCCGTTTTTATACCATTCAAGCGCCTGAAGTCCGTCGGCAGTTTTCGCAGCACCTATGGTTGCCCCTGCCAGATTATCCAGAGAAAACCTGCGGCCGGTGGTAGCAAAAACATCTGCCAGCATGTCAAAGACCATGGTCTTGCCAAAATCCGGTATGCGGTATCCCGTAATCACCTTGTTGTCAAAACCGACATTATTAAACCCGATGATGCATTTTGCTCCCTCAAGTCTATTAATGAAAGCTTCCGCCTTATCTTCGGTATATACCTCATACTCATCCTTTTCAAAGGAATATATAACAGCCGCCGAAATGCCCATCTTGTGAGAGTTATTCCACCCGCCTACATCTGCTGCTGAGTTCTTTGTTTCTATGTCGTAAACAAGCACATCTGTTCTGGGCTGCTCTTCGATCTTTACCTGCTTTGCCGGAAGGTGTTCACCAGACAAAAGAAGCTCCATAAGCTTAACCGCTCCCGCCTTACTAAGCGGATAGTTGCCGCTCCCGCATTTTGGACTGTATATGCATGCCGGACAGCCGGATTCGCAGTCACAGTTTTTCACCAGATCAAGTGTCCTCTCCACCACCTCTGCATAACGTTCATAGACTCGTTCGTTAATTCCTATTCCTCCGGGGTAAGCATCATACATAAAAACTGCCGAAGAGCCTAGCTGTGGGTGGTAGGGGTATGATATGCCGCCTATATCGTCACGGCTAGCCAGATAAAATGTCGGCACAACAGATATCATGGCATGCTCAAAGGCGTGAATACTCCCCATGAAATCAAGATCAGCATCGGTTAATTCTCGCTTTATGCTGTCGGGTATCAAAACATAAGAACCCTTTGTAGAAAACTGTATAGGCGTTTCCTCCAGCGGTACATCAGCTATCTTCTCGCCTGTCTTCCCAGATATCCGGGTGTATCCGGTAAGTAGTTCTGTAACTTTCAAACCGCAGAAAGAGACCGACATGCCTGATTCTTTTTTGGCGCATATGTCTTTCTCGACCATTGTGTTTTTATCAGTTACGGGCATTGTGTAATAATTCCCTTCAAACGGTTCGGTTCTTATCTCCTTTTTCGCTTTATCAACTTTTCGGATAATAAAGCTTGCTCCGCGATGCATATATACCGAGCCGGGGAAATTCTCCATATAAGCCCTTCTGCCGGACGTAGTGGCTATCAGGCTGTCACCGCAGTACATGCTGTAATTTTCACCTGCCATGCGCAAATCTACACTGCTATAGGGGTATTTTGCCAAAGTGAAATACCTGCCGTTCTGCTCATCTCTGAAGATAACGCTGTCCCCTATCATCTTCTCAATATATTTTCGGTTCGCATCAAAATAAGGCTCACTCTCTTCTATAGGGGCTTCGTAAGCGGCACAGCGGATGTGGGCTGTGTTAACTGTTTCGTTGTCTGTATCTATCACTACATTTTCAAACTCAGCCTTATACAGCTTTTCAGGATGCCTTACATAATACTGATCCAGAGCGTCGTATCCCGCTATCATTATAACCAGAGAATCAGAACCTCGCCTTCCGCTGCGACCTGCCCTTTGCCAAAGGCTCATGAGCGAGCCCGGATAGCCTGCCAAAATGGTGCAGTCCACCCCGCCTATGTCTATACCCAGTTCAAATGCAGATGTGGATATTACAGCTTCTAAACGTCCTTGGGCTAAGTCAGCCTCTATCTCTCTGCGCTCCTCCGGCAGAAACCCCGCACGGTAGGAAGAAACTTTTTTGCCGTAACCCGGGTCAGACGCCAGCAGGTTTGCAAATATTCGTTCTGTCTGTTTTCTGGATTTTGTGAAACAGATAGTTTTCAGTCCAGACTCCAGATTTACCTTCAAAAGATAATTAGCAATGCTCACCACAGGAAGATCAGAGTTCATAAGCAGAAAATGCTTTCTGCCGGATTGTGCACCGCTTTCAGATATATGATAAAAATCCCGTTTAAACATAGTATCTGCGAACTCTTTCGGGTTGCCTATTGTTGCAGAACAGCTTATCACCTGCACATTAGGGTAAAGCCTGAGAAATCTCGCAAAAAGATTATAAACATGGTTGCCGAATATCCCTCTGTAGGTGTGCAGCTCGTCAACCACTATGTATTTCAAATTATTAAGAAAATCTGACCACTCGCTCCTTTTAGGAAGCATAGCGTAGTGCAGTATGTCTGGATTGCTGAATATGATGTTTGGTCTGTCTTTCTGTATTTTCCTGCGCACCTTCTTGTCTGTGTCACCGTCCACCACAGCAAGCCCAATACCTTCGCCGAGCGGGATATTAGAAAGAAAATCTTCCAGATTCCTCATCTGGTCACGCCCTAAAGCTTTCAGGGGGAAAAGGTATAAAGCGGTAATTTCTCTGTTGTGGTACATGTCTTCTATGATGGGGAGATTGTAACAGAGTGTTTTCCCTGATGATGTGGGGGTGGTGACAAGAAGATCGTCACCTCTTTTTACAGCTTCATAGGCTTCGGACTGATGTGAAAAAAGTGCTGGTATGCCGCTATCTTTGACCGCATCACGTATTATCTGCGACTCTATAATATCAAGACCGCAGGTCTCTGCGCCTTTTTCGGGAAAAACATACTCAAAGGCTACCGAAGAGCCTATCTTGCTGTTTTTAATGTAACCTGCAACTTCACTGACTTTACTCATATAATTCAGATTTTAGTCAGTGCCGGCAAAAGGGTCAATATGTTTCAGCGTCTCATCCAGTCCTCTTCTCCGCAAACAGGACACAGCGAGTGTTTCGGTGCGTTTTTTATTCCGCAGTTGTGACATGTTTTTAAATAGAGGAAAAAGTATGGGACATAGACAACATAAAACACGATGATGCCAAGCGCGAGGTATTGGAAAACCTCAAACTTAAAACCGAGAATTAAAGAGATGATAAACAGAATTGATCCAGCCTTTAACATAGTTAAATCTCCTTAAACCTTTCTTATATATATAATTATAATACAGGTGAAGATTTTTGCAATGTTTAGTGAAAATTAATTTTCAGTAATTTATCAGGCTTCGTTATCGAACCTTTTAGAACCCTCGTATATCTCGTATTCCAGCAGTCTGCACTCGATATTAGAGTTCCAGAAGATATGTCTTTTATCTGCTTTAAGGCCTACTTTTTTGGCAAGCCCAAGGTTCCCTGTGAAGATGAAGCATGTGCTCCCTTTACATTTGTTTTTAAAGAAATCGCCCAGATCCCGGTAGGTTGTTTCCAGATTTTTTTCGTCTCCAAGCCTCATGCCGTACTCAGGGTTTACCATCAGCATAAACTTGCCGCCTTTTGGTATGTGACTGTCTTTGAAATCACAACGCTGCACGTGTATCAGATGTGAAAAACCTGCGTTTTGAATATTTGCCAAAGATGCCTGAACAGCGTCCCTGCTTATATCTGAACCGGATAGTTTTATTTCGCAAGGTTTTATCTTTTTTACTGCTTCTTCGGATATTTTGCTGAACACTCTCTCGTCATACCCAACCAGATGCATAAAGCCGAAATTTGTCCTGAACGCTCCGGATGGTGTGTTTGTTGCCATCATTGCAGCCTCTATAAGCAGCGTGGCGCTTCCGCACATAGGGTTTGCAAAGTTCATAGTGCCGTCAAAACCGGCAGCCATAAGAGCCGCTGCTGCAAGTGTCTCCTGCATAGGCGCCTTGTGAGGGTTTTTACGATAGCCTCTTCTGGTGAGCGGTTCTCCTGAGGTGTCTATGTATATTGTACAGTCGCTCTCTTTCCAGTAAAGAAATATGACTGTGTTCTCTTCGTTTGGGCCGGAATCAGGGCGTGAACCAAATTTATCACGCATGCGGTCTACTATGGCGTCTTTCAGCTTGTATGAGGCGAAACGGGTGTCTTTTATGGTGGAGTTTAAAACTGCTGCAGAAACACTGAAATATCCGTCTTTCGGGATTATCTCTTCCCATTTTATCTTTTTTGCGTTTTTGTAAAGCACGTCACCGTTTTGGACGCGGGCTTTTTCAAGCAGATAAAGCACCCTGTGCCCTGTGCGCAGATGCATGTTCAGAAACATACAGTCTTCAAGTGTGCCCTCAGTGGCAACAGCCGCTTTACGAGTGTATTTTATTGGGTATCCCAGCTCTTTCAGCTCCTGCTCCAGATATTGAGGGATCTCTTTGGGACAGGTTACCAGTATTTCGCTTTTCTCTTTAAAATTCATATTTTTTCACCACCGGATTTGGAATATATAGCATACCGCCAGAAATTGAAACAGTAAATCAGTCTGAACCTTCGACACTCTCCATATCTCTGAGAGATAATATATGCTTTGTAATAAAAGCACCTGTAATGACCAGCAATATTGTCACATATATATTTTTCACCAGAAACATGGAAAGACACATAGAAAGCCAAAGGGTTGCTACTGCGGTTCTTTTTGTACTGCGTTTCATTGCTCTGTGTTTTGAATAGTTGACTATGTAAGTTCCTAATACTTTGTGATTAATTAGCCAATTATGAAGCCGCTCAGAACTTCTTACAAAAAAGTATGAAGCAAGCAGCAAAAAAGGCGTTGTAGGCAGCACAGGGAAAAAAAGCCCGATAACACCCGCCGCCAGAGACAGGAAACCAAAAACTATAAATAGATATTTTAAAGTAATTTTTCTCACATATTCCCCAAAATTTTCCAGTTCAGAATAATATATTAGGTATTAAAAAAAAATGTATATTTATTTTGAAAATTACAGAAAGGGAGGGTCATAAAAAAAAGCCAGTCTGCATGTGACTGGCTTTATAGTGATGAATTATATTAAATGTTATCAGAATATTTTAAAAGTATACGCCCTAATGTTCTGTAGAAATCTGTAGATGCATTCTTCTGCATAAGTTCACACATCTGGGATACTAATGGCATAAACAATTTATTAACAAAATCACGTAAAGCCTGCTCAGGCTCTGAAGCATCTCTGTTTTGATTTTTCATATTGCCTATGGTGATAAGTGCTGTATGAATGAACTCCAGCTCTATTGCTATATGGTCAGCAGGTTCTCTCATTTCCGCATCCACATTCAGACCGAACTTTTTATAAACATCCACTACTTTTGCTGTGGATTCGCTGTTCACTGTTTTAGAAAGGTCAAGATATACTGAACCGTAAGGCGGTGCCTGAAGCTGAAATGGTCCCACAAAAAGTGCGGCATAATCAAGCATAAGCTCCTGCCTGTCAACTCCCTCAAGAGAATTCACAAGAGTTTCAGCATCTTCTTTAAGAGAGGCATCAGCCTCTTTTAAAAGCCCGGAAAGTGCTTTAACAGTTTCCGGCTCTGAAAGGAATGTCTCTTCCGGGTTGTAAAACATAATAGAAAAAAGCCTGCATATCTCTGCATTTATTGATAAAGACTCTGTTGTCATTGTTTTCTCCGTTATAAGTTTAAAAATGAGGCGGCATCCTACTGTATTGGAGCCGCCTCGTGTTGCAAGGAGGTTTTATGCTACTTTATGCTGTAGTTCCTTATGTAATAAACATTAGGTTTTGTTCCAGCTTCAGGTTTAAGAACCTCATAATCATATGTTTTCAAAAGTATTGATACCTTGCTGTTCGGATCGTTGATATCACCTACTATTCTTGCTCCCGAAGGGCAGGAATCAGCGCAGTATGCATTCTCGCCGTTTGCTAATCTGTGTGAACACAGGATACACTTTTCAACAATACCCTTGCGTCTCACGCTGTCGTACTCAGGGTGTTTATATGCAGTTGCCATAGGGGGCAGAGATCCTGTTTTAGCAGCTATCTCAGCGCCAGAGCTTGTACATCCTGCTATCAGTTCAGTTTTGTCTCTGTAAGCTGGATGTGTCTCTTCGTCATCAGAGTTAAAGCTGATAACACTGTATTCACCCTCTTCTCTAAGATCCCATACACTGTAAGGACATGCTTCCTGGCATGAACGGCAGCCGATGCATCTTTCATCGTTATGCATTGTTATACCGTCTTTTGTCTTAAACATAGCCTTTGGTGTTACTGGGCATGCATCCACGCAAGCTGCATTACTGCAGTGATTGCAAAGAACAGGCAAAGCAGTGAATTTGACACTCGGGAACTTACCTTCTGTTTTTAACATAAAATCAGCCCAGTTAAATGACTGTCCGTCCTTTCTGCCCTGAGTATTATTTTCTGTCTTGCAGGCAATACCGCAGGCGCCGCAGCCGACACATTTCTGGCGGTCGATTACCATTGCCATTTTAGCCATAGTTTACTCCTTATACCTTTTCGATTTTAACGCCGCAGAAGCCGCCGTTTCTTGCGGTACTTCCTGAGAGTCTGTCGTAATCACAAGGCATCAGTTCATTGTTGTTGAAGCCTCTCGGTTCAGCGTTTTTGTAGTCAAGAGCCGCCACACGGCCGTATGCCCAGTGACCCTGCCCATAACATTTTGTAATTGTGCCCGGGCGCAGTCCTTCCCAAAGTTTTGCTTTAATGGTGAAACTGCCGTTTGTGGAGGTGATGCGCACCATATCGCCATTTTTAATGCCGTATTTCGCAGCATCATCAGGGTTGATTTTAAGAACGTCATCCCAGCTTTCGTCACCCAGGTCTACTTTTTTAAATTCCTGATACCAAGGAGTATTGGCACTTCTGCCCTCTTTGTTAAGTCTTGATTTATGGTCTATGAATGTTAAAGGATATTCCTCAAATGAACCATATCTGAATGGAGCCTCGTAGTGAGGAACAAACGCTTTCTCGCCTCTTGCCTCATAGTTGCAGACCTCAAGAACTTTATCTACATCAACATTATGCTTTTTCGCATGCTTTCCGAGAGCTTTTTTCAGTGTTTCGCTGTAGAATTCAAACTTTTTGGTTTCAGTTTTGAACTTGCCCCAGCTCTTCTTATAGCCATACCTGTCGTCGTTCCACACACCAACAGCTTTGTACTCTTCCCAACCGTTGATTTTGTCGCCTATCTTACCTGAACCGTCCCATGCAGGAGCGGTGTAGTATTTAACAGATATCTCAGCGAATTCTCTAGCGTTGGATGCGCCTTTACCTGTTTCAGGGTCTTTGATCTGCTCTTTGTAGTAGCGAAGCAAGTTATCAAAGCCTCTTTCGGCAAGCTTTTCAGCGATAAGGAAAGGAATCTCTGTCTCGTCAGTCCTTACGTCCCATATAGGTTCTACTACAGGCTGAAGAAGAGAAACCTGAGAGTGAAGATTTGCTTTACTCTTAAGGTAACCCCACTTCTCGAAAGTTGCTATAGTAGCAGGCAAAACGATATCTGCGAACTGTGTCATTTCTGAAGCGTTTGTAGTGATATGAACGTAAAATTCAAGCTCGCTCATGGCTTTTTCCCATCTTTGGGCGCCTGTTCCTGAGAATGCGAAGTTGTTCATGTAACCGATACCCATCTTGATTTCCATTGGGTCTTTCTGGAGCATACCGTCAGCAAGGTTGTTTGTCACAACACCACCACCGGATTTACCTTTATTAAGAGCAGGAAATTCAAGGTATCCACGCTGATCAATTTTGTACTTATGCTTTATCTTAGCTATCTTGTCCTTGTAGTCATCAAGCTTAGGCATTTTTGCAGCGAGGGTCTTACCCTTCATCATTGTTCCGCCGATGTTGTCAAGGTTGCCGAGAAGACCGCAGAGAGCCTCAACAGCCATTGCAGAATATGTACCCCGAACATGCATTGCAGCACCAGGCCCCATCCATACACAAACAGAAGGAGCAGCAACAGACATCTCTCTTGCTGTTTTATAAATAACCTCTGCTGATATACCGCACTCTTTCTCTGCCCATTCAGGTGTCTTGTCTTTCAGTTCGAGATTCCACCATTTAATGATACCGTTAGTGTATTTCTCTTCGAAAGAAGATTCGTCAAGTGTCACACCGGCTTTGAAATGGTTCACACTGTCTTTGAAATCACCTACAAAAGGCTTGTACCAGAGGTCTTCTGTAAGAAGAACATGTGCTATAGCCACAGCAAGTGCACCGTCAGTTCCCGGAAGTAGAGGGAGCCAGTTATGTGCTTTCGCAGCGGAAGCGTTCAGCTTCGGGTCAACAACAGTAACTGTAGCCTTGTCAAGTACGTCTCCGAAAGTTTTAATAACAAAAGGAACCTGCCTGTTTGAAACAAGCGGATCAAGTCCCCAGATAAGGAGATATTTTGTTCTTGTCAGGTCATAATCTCTGTAGTCCCAGTATCCGTGAGTGTAAAATGCACCGGATTTTTCCGCCTCAGCACAGATGGATGAGTGAGAAATATTGTTAGGTGAACCGTAAATCTTTGTCATAGCATCATAGATCATGTCTCTCATATATGTATAACGCCCTCTGTTGAGCATATACTTATGAGCTTCACCGTTGTTACGGAGTTCCATCATCTTGTCAGCTATAATATTAAGAGCTTCGTCCCAGCTGATTGGAACAAATTTAGGATCAATACCACGTCCTTTTTTCGGATTGGTTCTCTTCATTGGAACCTTAACCCTGTCCGGGTCGTAAAGCTGCTGAAGCCCCATATGGGCTCTTGGACAGCAGGTTCCCATATTTCCTTTGCTGTTTGGGTTACCCCTTACCTTTACAGCACGTCCGTCCTGAACAAACACCTGGATAGGATCCCAGGTTGTACATCCCTGGCAAGTGGTAGAAATCCATTTGCCTGGATCTTCGCCTATAGCTTTCTTTGGGTCCATGGGTGCAAGAGCGTTGTTTTTAGGTGCTCCGCATCCGACCATAGCAACAGCACTTACTGCGGCAGTTGCTTTCAGAAAGTCTCGTCTTCTTAATTTCATAAAGACCTCCTACGAGTTTTCGTCAAAGGAGTATATGCAATAGACATGCCAAAAAAAATTTGGAGTAAGTGACTGGTAACATTTAATATGGAGGCATACAGAGTCAGGTATACGTAAAACATCTTTACATCAACGTAAACTATCTTTACGTTTTAGGCTTTTATATTGAATTTTTTTATCTTTGTGTTGAGTGTCACACGGGACACATTTAACCACTCGGCGGCCTTTGCAAGCTTGCCGTCGTGCTTTTTTAGAGCGCCTTTTATCAGCTCTTTCTCGCACATTTCTATACTTTTATTATAGATATCATCACTGTTTTTTGCTTCGAAGTAACTGAAAAGATCTATTTCTGAGCTATCGTCAGACAAGGTTTCAACATTTATATCGTCAACTGTAAGGTAGTTTGTCTTCGCAAGTATTATCGCTTCCCTGATCCTATTTTCAAGCTCACGGACGTTTCCCGCCCAGTTCTGTTGTTTTAGCATTTCTATAAGTTTCCTGTCCACACAGGATATTGTTCTGCCGCGTTTGCTGCTGTGCTTGCCTATCAAATGAAGAGCTATCTCTTCGATATCCTCACGTCTGTCACGAAGCGGAGGGATATTGATATTAATTACGCTTAACCTGTAAAAAAGATCGTGTCTGAACCTGCCGCTGTCAACAAGCATGTTAATGTCTCTGTTAGTGGCAGCAACTATACGTACATCAACATTTATCTCTTTCAGCTCGCCCAGTTTTTGTATAGTTCCATTTTGAAGAAACCTCAGCATTTTTGCCTGCAAATCAATAGGCATCTCACTTATCTCATCTAAAAAAACTGTCCCACCCTCTGCAGACTGCAGAAGCCCCATCTTGGAATTAACAGCACCGCTAAATGCTCCTTTCACATAACCAAACAGTTCGCTCTCAAGCAGCTCCTGAGGTATCGCAGCACAGTTTATTGCTAAAAACGGTTTACTCTTTCTGTCGCTGTATTCATGAAGCAGGCTTGCCACCAGGTCTTTACCTGTTCCGCTCTCACCAGTCAAAAGCACTGGTGCATCAGACATGGATGCTGAAGCTGTTAGTTTCAAAACGTCACGTATAGCCCTCGAGATGCCCACAAGCTTATTGGATTTGTTGTATTGCGGTACGCTTATAAAACCTTTTCCACAGTTTATGGCGGGGACTGTATAGTATGATTCCACAGCCTTCACAAACTCATCAGGTGTAACAGGCTTTACAAGAAAATCTGCCGCGCCAACCCTTACAGCCTCAAGAACTGTTCCGCTTGTTCCATAGGCTGTCATAAAAACAACAGCAGTTTCAGGATAATCTTTTTTTATGCGCTCAAGAACATCAAGACCGTTCTCTTCTCCAAGCTTGTAATCTAAAAAAACAAGCCCTATCTCTGATTCTTTTCCCAAAAGTTTTAAGCCATCAGCGGCATTATTTGCTGTAAGTATGTTATATTGCGATGAAAAGGCTCTCTGTAGTGAGTAAGTCAGAGAAGTGTCATCGTCTATAATAAGTATTTTTTTCATATTAAATCTTTCACCTTAATGATAAACTTTGCTCCCTTTTCCACGTTTGTGTCAAGCGCAATGCTCCCGCCCAAAGAAGATGCCATCTTCTCACACATGTTCATACCAAGGCCTGTACCTGAGTTTTTAGTAGTATAAAACGGGTGAAATATCTTGTCCCGATGTTTTTCAAGAATACCTGAGCCATTATCAGAGAAAATAATAGTAACGTCTTCATTATCTTTAGTAAATTCTAAAAAACATTTACTGCTTCCTGCTTCATATGAATTATTTAAAAGATTCTCCAGTATGTTAAAAAGCATAAGAGGGTCAGAGATAAACACAAAATCATCTGCGGAATGTGTCAGTTTTATGGCTCCCTTCAGCACTCTTTGGACATGCTCTGAAACCTGCTTTTTCAGTATGGCAGTATTCGTTTCTGCCTTATGTATGGTTATCGGCTTAGATATCATTAGAAACTCATTTACAGTGGAGGCTATTCTCGACACCTCCCTGTCCATAACTTCGATATCCTCTTTGCCAATGGTGTTGTCCGCATTTTTTATGCTGTGCATCAGCATCTGCAGACTCATTGCGGGATTCCTCAGCTCATGGGCAAGTCCGGCAGACATCGACCCTATCGCAGCCAGCCTCTCTTCTTTTGCAAGTGCCTTTTCCTGCTCGATATTATGCTTGATGTGGCGTTCCAGCTCCATTGAAAGGGAAAAAAATACATCTGAAAGGTTTTTCACCTCTGCGCTTGCATAATCAGGTAAATTAAATGTAAACGGCAGATTAGCAATATCTGCGTCTTTTATGTTTTTAGAAATTATATTCAATGGTTTTGTGAAAAAGAGTATCAGTTTAATACTTATGAATATAAATATTATAATTATAGGGATAATAAACAAAAGATTCGTCAAGCTATGCTTTAAACCTGTTTGATGTATCTTATTGGTATCTACCTGATAAACAACAAAACCGATCTCTTTTCCGTTTTTCAGTCTAAGAGCATATCTTTCCGTGTCTGAGTGGTTTGGTTCTGGCAATTTTTTAGTTACAAGACCGTCTGTGATGTATTTGCCTGATTTATCTAGTACATAGACGTTACTAATAAGAGAAACACTCTTAGAAATGTTCTCGGTTACGCTGAAAAGAGTATATATATCATCAAAAAGAATCGCATCCTTAAGTCTGTCTTCGTTGCTTCTGTGGATATTCAAAATAGTCTCTGCTGCATACTCCCTGAACACTCCTCTGTCATAATAATATTGCGTGAAGACACTTGATAATCCTGCAAGCACAGCAAATAAAATGAATAAAACCAGAAACCTGTTTTTAAAGGAATCCGGCAGATATTTAATTAGTATTTTCAACATAGTCTTTCATTATCAACACATTTTCGTAAGCTTCCATAGATGGCAGTATAAACCTGTCCATCATTAGTTCATTCAATATATACTTCCCCTTCTCATCCTTATGCATGTTAAGCAGCACTTCCTGAAGTCTGCGAATGTCTTCATTATTCATCTTGTTAGAGGCAACTATAGGGGGAATCCCGAACTCTGGAGAAGTGTGGATAATATTTATATTTTTAACATTTTTTATATTCTGACTTTTAAGATTATCATAAACAAGATTATCTACTGCTGCCGCATCCACAACACCTTTGTTCACAAGATAAATCGATTTGTCGTGTGTTCCGGTAAAAAATATTTTAGAGAAAAAACTTTCAGGTTTGCTGAAATTCTTAGAAAAATAATAGTTCGGAAACAGATATCCCGTGTTTGAAAGCCTGTCTGTGAGAGCAAATGTTTTATTTTTTAGCTGTGAAGTGTAATTTACTCCTAAATGCTTATTAGTGATAATTAGTGACTTATAGGTACTCTTCCCGTCTATCTCTGGTACAACAACAATCGAATAGCTTCCATCTTTCAGATATAACATGGCACCTGTGCAGATACTTGCAAAATCCACCTGCTGATTTTCAAGCAGCTGATTCATATCGCTATAGCTTTCTTTATGTATTATTTCAGATTCAACACCTAGCTTTTCAGCTATATAGTTGTTCAGCTCTTCATAATGGATAAAAGTATTAGATGCTGAAAGCATTGAAGATATTCCATATTTAATTAAAGGTTTCGCATAAAGTGTTACTGAAAAAAGTATTAGTAAGCATGCAAATAATATCTTTTTCATTCTATACTCCAAATAAATTGTAATAGTAATGTATATATTAAAATAGTATATAAAATCATCTTAGGCAACTAAGCCTGAAAAATTATAGATAGCATTGATAAAAATGTGCGTATATATGTTTATTAAGTTTCCTGAAAATCTGAGCTTGAGGATTCATATAAAGGGAGAGTCAGAGTTATTTTTGTTTTACCATCAAATGATTCTAACTTAATCTCACCTTCAAAAAGATCTTCCACAATAGTTTTGCATAGATACAGGCCAATACCGGTTCCTTGATCCCCTTTAGTTGTGAAATCTTTTTCGAAAACCCTTTTCCGGATATGCTCAGGCATTCCGCCAGCAAAGTCTGTAACGGTAATTTCAGCACTATCTTCCAGTTTGGTCAGAGTTACAACTATATCCTTATTCTGTTCAGCAGGCAAATTGTCTGCATTGGCTATATATGCATCTTTTGAATTTGCAAAAAGGTTTAAAAGCACCTGAATAAGCTCGTTCTTGTATCCGTTTTTAACAATCATACTGCCGTGCAGCAGCTTATTATTGTCACCCTTCGAACAGTTTACATACAGCATGTTGTTTATCTCTTCAAAGCTGTCTTTTTTCCCATAAGCACATGAAAGTTTGATGCTGATGTTGGAGGCTGCAAAAAGAGGGATGCAAATCTTAAGTGTATCAGTAGTAACATTGCAAAGATTAAAAGGTTCAGTGTTTTTCGTCGGTTTAAGAAAGCGTCTGAAAGTATCTATTGTATCAAATAGCTGCATTGTCTGAGATATCCCAATACCGCACAGCCCCTTTATAGACTCTTTATCTTTTTTTGGGTCAGAGAGGTTTTGCTCAATAGAACTAAAAAGAAGCTTCATAGTGTTTAAAGGCTGGATCCATTGATGAGTAATATTGCTGAACATTTCACCTATCTGAGCCATCCTCGACTGATGTGCCAGTATCATATTTTTTTGCTGTTCCTTCTGATGCGCAACTATTACATATCTTGCGAAAAAGATATTAACTATTGCTACCATTATGGTTACAAGGACAAGAACTATGCTCATAAGCTTTTTCTGATTATCTCTGAATTCTTTAAGAACAGGCGTCATATCTCGGTAAGTTACCACCCTTAATGGAAATAAATCTGCCTGACTAGTTGTTAATATTTTCTGCTCATCTGAGTAATACCCTAAGCCGCCACTTTCAAGAAAAGTCTCAGCCTGAAAATTATTAATAGGATTTCCAGCGTTATATGCTGAAAGGAGGTTATGGTTAAAATCGTAGATATATATGCTATCGGCTTCAATATTCCTATAGTCATGAAGTTCTTTAAAAAAATTGTCAGATTTGATAACTGCAACAGCTATACCAGTAAAATCACCTTTAACGTCATAAAGTGATCTTGATATAACAAAACTGTTTAAACCACTGGACTTTTCTGTGAACTGACTGAACGTAAGCTCAAAAATATGCTCTAAATGAACAGTATATCGTTCAATTATAAAATCTTTAAAATCTTCGTTTTTTTCGTTAAATTCATCAAAATTAGACTCACGTAAATAAACATGTAGATCACTATTTATGCTATACGGATTTGATTTATTATTCTCGACTGGATCACCTTTACTTACAGAATTTACTATCTGCAAAAGAGCCACATCAGCTCTTTCAATAGTCCTCTCCATTTGTATTGTAATAAGCTCAACCTGCGAAAGTGACCTTTCCTTTATAACCCTTAATAAATCTTTTTTATTTTCTATGTAACCTGTAATACTTATAAAAGAAAAAATACTGAGAAAAATAAGAAGTCCAAAAAGCACAACCATTGTGGTTATATGAGAATATGACTTCATTGCCATACTAATGCACCATTTCAATCATTTCTGAGCTGATGCCAAGCCTTGACGAAATCTCGCTCTGGTGTTTTAAAAGCATTTCCCTTGTCTCTTGTATTTGTTTCTGATTGGGGATAACAACTTCTATACCTCTTGAGATTAGTGCTTTTTTGGAAGCCTGCTGCATTGCTTCAGCCTCGTCTCGCTGCCATTTTGCTACTTCTGACCAAGCTTTACGTATTTTCTCCTGAAGAGTAGAGTCAAGTCTTTTCCAGAAGCTTGCTCTTATTATAGGTATATATCTAGGGAAATACTGTTTATCTTCTATAACTGAGCTAACACCTAGTTTGTCGAGTTCTGCTGTATCTATAGTCATGTAAGATGTCAGAAGTCCGTCTATTTGCCCCTGTGAAAGCTTTGTTTTCAAATCCGGCCATGCAATGGTGATAGCCTCCGCACCAATAAGCCTGTTCCTTTGCTCATTAGCATATCCCCCTGCAACTCTGATATTCAAGCCTTGCAAGCCGTTTATACTTTTAATGTTATTCTTATTAAAAAACAGATGAGCATATCCAAGGTCTATCCAGCTGCCAGGAATATAGGCATTAAGTTTATTTTCAATAGATCTGTTAAGTTTTTTACCAAGTTCGCCATTCAGAAGTTTTTCTGAATAGGATTTATCTCTACAGTAAAATGCAGGAAGCAGGAGAAGGCTAACATCTGGCACATATTTACTCATATGCCAACTGCCGGGGACAGCCATCTCAATGTTGCCTCTGACCAATGCGCCGATAACATCTTTGCCCTGGTAAAGTTTAGCAGAGGTATACACTTCTACATTTATCTCGCCATCAGCGCTCTCTTGAAGCTTTTCAGCGAACATTCTGACAGCTTTGGACTGAATATGAGAATCAAGGTTTTCGACAGAAATTCGCATAGTAGGGACTGCGCAAAACGCACTTGTGGCTATGAATGTAAAAAGAATTATATAAAATATTAGAAAGTTGAATTTTAATAAACTAAACACGTATTACTCCGAAAACCTAAATAATGACAAATTGTGTTTATAGTAGACATTATTGTATTAGCCTACTTATATACTATATTGTAGCATCAAGAATATTTCAGGTCAACAAAGCCGATTTAATGCTTGTTTTAACTTAGTATGATAACTTTAGACAGCGGTCTGCTTTTTAAGAATATTACAAGCAATAATATTTATTACTGTGGATGGCAGTACGGATTTTTCTATAAATTATTAATGGATTAAAGCGTAAATGTTTTGTATTTTTAACTCATCTGTGACATTTGGCAGATTTTCACTAGAAATGGCACTTTGAATAATACTATTAAATAAGCTAAAATTTATAGGTTTTTTTATTAAATTAATGTCAAGATCGCCAAAGTAAGCGTAAGCGGTAACAACAATAATAGGGGTTGTGCTATCTAACTCCCTGACCTTTGCTATAAATTCACCGCCATTCATAAGCGGCATATTTATGTCTGTAATAATTAAATCAGGCTTAACTTCCAGATATTTCTCGAAAGCTTCATTTCCATTAAACGTAGAGTAAACATTTTTTGTTATTCTTTCCAGTTTTTTAGTGAAAATCTTGTTTGTAACAACCTCATCCTCTGCATATAAAATTACAATATCTTTTAATTTCACCATATATACCTCTTAAAAGAGAACAAGATTACTTTACAATTGTTTTAAGTTTTCTTTATAACACATAATGTGTCTTTTAATGTAATGTAAACCTATCATAAAAAGATTAATAAATACACAATATTCTAAGGCTACTTAACTACAGAACCATTTTATTTTATTTTCTTATTGACATTGATTATCAATATCGCTAATGTACCCGCATTAACAAAACAAACAATTAATTTATTTAGGAGAGAAAATATGAGAAATCTTTTGTATGGATTCATTTTGATTGCACTTGTAATAACCAATACCACATTCGCAAACGCTTCTGAAGTTACTGTTTACAGTGCCAGACAAGAACACCTGATCAAACCTTTGTTTGACAAATTTACATCAGAAACAGGTATCGAAGTCAGATATATTACAGGCAAAGCTGGCGCACTTTTTCAGCGTATCGCTGCTGAAGGTAAAAATACTAAAGCAGATGTTCTTATGACAGTAGATGCTGGAAACTTATGGAATGCTGCCGAAAAAGGGATATTTCAGGAAGTCTCTTCACAAAAGCTTAACGATAACGTACCTGCTAACCTCAGAGATGCAGATGGTCGCTGGTATGGACTTTCAGTAAGGGCCAGACCTATTGTTTACAGCACTGAAAGAGTAAAACCTTCAGAGCTCAGCACTTATGCAGCACTTACCGATGAAAAATGGAAAGATAGAATATGCCTCAGAACATCAAAGAAAATTTATAACCAGTCCCTTGTTGCTATGCTTATCAAGCAAAACGGCAAAGAGAAAACCGGTGAGATTATAAAAGGCTGGGTAGATAATCTGGCAGTTGCCCCGCTTTCCAGTGACACCAAAGTGATAGAAGCAATAAGTGCTGGAAGTTGCGACGTCGGCATAGTTAATACATATTACCTTGGCAGAATACTCAAAAAAGACACTGACTTTCCAGTGAGTGTTTTCTGGCCAAATCAGGATGAAGACGGAGTACATGTAAATATTTCAGGTGCTGGCGTTACAAAATACGCTAAAAATAAAGACAATGCAGTAAAGCTTCTTGAGTGGCTTACATCTGAAAAAGCTCAGACTGATATTGCTGATAACAACCTTGAATACCCTGTTCTTAAAGAAACACCATACAGCAGTGTTATTACAAAGTGGGGAGATTTTAAAGGGAATGATATTAATGTAGCCTGGCTAGGCGAGCTTCAGACTGAAGCAATTATTCTTATGAACAAGTACGACTACAAATAAAATGTTCAAAACCAAAAAGTCCGGGAGGGGCAACTCTCCCGGGTATAAAGCAGTAATTTTTCCTGCTCTCATTGCTGCAATTGTTTTTGTGCCGATTGTTTACATTTTTAGTTCATTTCTGCTGGTTGACAAGTATGTTTTTACACACATTGCATCTTCGATACTGCCAGAGGTTGCTAAAAACACTATTATACTTGCGTTAGGAACTGGGATACTATCAGTTATCCTAGGCACAACTCTTGCATGGTTAACAGCAATTTATGATTTTCCATTCAAAAAATATTTCGTTTGGCTTCTTGTACTTCCCATAGCTTTACCTACTTACGTACTCGCTTTTGTGGGTGTAGGTTTTTTTGACTATTCGGGTTTATTTCAGGATTTTTTACGATTATTCGGAATGAAAGGTTTCTGGTTTGATGGTGTTCGGTCAGCCCCAGGAGCTATAGTTGTGCTGTCATTGTCTTTATATCCATATGTTTACTACATTACCAGAAGCGCATTTATATCTCAGGGGCCAAAAGCGTTAGAGGTCTCAGAGCTCTATGGCTACAGCAAACTAAGAACTTTCGTAACTGTAATAATCCCTATGTCCAGAAGCTACATAGCGGCAGGCGCGTTACTTGTAATAATGGAATCTCTTGCAGATTTCGGTGCAGTATCTGTTTTAAACTATAATACATTAACAACAGCAATATACCAGGCTTGGTTTGCTATGTTTTCTTTTCAAACCGGGCTTCAGATATCAAGCTTTACACTTTTGATAGCGGTAATAATCCTTTTAACAGAGCAGTATACAAGAAGCAAGATGCGTTTTTCTCAGGTAGGAACAGCCACTATAGCTCACAAATATATCAAACTAAGCGGCATTAAAGCCTGGGCAGCTTTTGGCTACTGTAT
>PKTM01000003.1 GCA_002869145.1 Denitrovibrio sp. | reverse complement strand
CGCCAGTGCGCCAAGCACTATCGTATCCTCGTCTATGTCTACCTCGACAATGATCACACAAGTGTTCACTGTCTTTACGGTCTTGCCCAGTCCAAACTTCAGCTTCAAATCTATCACAGGGACAACATTACCCCTGAGATTGATAACTCCGACCATAAAATCAGGTGTCTGTGGCACTTTTGTTACAGAAGTGAAATCAAGCACCTCACGAACGGACATTATATCAACCCCATAAACCTCGTTTTCAAGTTTGACGGTAAGTACCTGACAGCTGTCGTGTGTTCTTACGTTTTTTTCAGACATTCTTATACCCCCTTAGAAGCTTTCAAAGTCTGCGTCAAACTTATCTTTTTTCTGATCGTCTGATGACATTTCAAGAAAAACACCGTCATCATTGCCATTCTTTTTGCCTTTACTGCCTGCTGAGATAGCTTTTGGCCTTACAGTTTTAGAAGCCATAGGAGCTAGTTTTCCGCTTGAAGGCTTGCTGGACATTGCTGGTCTTTTTGCTCTGCTTCGTCCGCTCTCTTCCATTCTGAAGTACGATATCGCACTTTGTAAAGCTGCTGCCTGACCGGAGAGTTCCTCTGATGTTGCCGCCATCTCTTCTGAAACGCCTGCGTTGCGCTGAATAACCTGATCAAGCTGCTGTATAGCTGTGTTGATCTGGTCTCCGCCTGTTCTCATCTCTGAGCTTCCTGCGGTGATCTCCTGAACAAGCTCTGCTGTCTTCTGAATGTCCGGCAGTATCTGATCGAGAAGCGATCCGGCTTTCTCTGCAATCTCCACACTGGAAGATGAGAGTTCACTTATCTCTGCTGCTGCTTCCTGTGAGCGCTCTGCAAGTTTACGTACTTCAGAGGCAACTACTGCGAATCCTTTACCATGCTCGCCTGCTCTGGCTGCCTCTATGGCTGCGTTAAGAGCGAGGAGGTTAGTTTGTCTTGCTATCTCTTCTATAATGGAGATCTTGTCTGCAATATCTTTCATTGCACTTACAGTCTGAGCAACAGCTTCGCCACCCTCTTTAGCATCGCTAGATGCTTTAAGAGCTATCTTTTCAGTCTGGAGAGCGTTGTCTGCGTTCTGGTTAATGTTGGAAGCCATCTCTTCCATAGATGAAGATGCTTCCTCGGCACTGGCTGCCTGCTCTGTTGCGCCCTGGGACATGTCCTGAGCTGCTGAGCTGAGCTCGCCTGAACCGGATGCTACGTTGTCAGATGCTGATTTAACATCCGACACGATGCTACGAAGGTTGTCCACCATGAGTTTCAGGTCACCGTAAAGTCCAGTAGGCTCTTTGCCGCCGTTTGTTTCAAACTGAACATCAAGGTTACCGTCTGCTATCTCTTTGGTTATGGCTGCCATATCTTTTGGCTCTCCGCCAAGAGGTGCTTTAACAACTTTTGTGATGAACCATGCGAAGAATATGCCGATAATAAAACCTATAACAGATATTATTGATATCATCCTGATAGTCAGCTCGTTGCCTGCCTGAACTCTCGGTCCCAGTTCGTCCTGAGCCGCTTTGATGTCTAGTTTTACATCCTCAACAGCTTGGGCTATCTGCGGTCCTATAACGTCAAGAACGTTTATAACAAGGTCGTTTCTCTGATTAACCCTTGTCACTATCTGATTGAAATTTTCCATGTATTTTTTGTGATCGTTCAGAAACTCTGCCAGGAGCTCTCTTCTGCGAGGGTTCTTTAGGCCGCTTTGCAGAGGTTTGATAAGTATATCCATCTCAGGTACGAATTCCTGACGGACACGGTCTGCATCGGCTTGTGTTCCTGATCCAGAGAATATCAGAGTGTAGTATCTTCCTAAAAGAAGGTGTTCCTGCAGCCTGCCTGCATAATATGCCGCATCGGGGTCGCCGTCTTCATATGCTGTTTTCATAATCTCTGTGAGGTCTTTGCGCATCTCAAGACCGATGGTTTCTATCTCAGCAAGGTGCTCGTTTCTTTCATTTATAGCTACATCAACTTTTTCAAATGCGACCTCGTATTTCTCCACGCTTTCATCCATAAAGTTGATAAGCTTTACCCTGTCAGGGTCTTTGATCTCTTGTTTGGCCTGATTAAGAAAACCGTTCATCTTTTCAACGTACTCTAAATATTCCTGATGATCTTTATCACTGTTAGTAATAAGAAAGTCTTTTACATTCATGCGAACCATAAGCATGTTCGCCTGAAGTCTCCCCGCAAGGTTGGTATCTCTTGCGATACCTCTGTATTCTTGGAATCCTGCTGCAGCTTTTTGTATCCCTGAAAAGGATGCCCCAGCTACTACTGCAAGAATGAGAAGCACAGCTATGAAGCCTACCGCTATCTGCGTAGCTAATTTCATGTTCTTAAACATTTTTCGTCCTCCGAAATAAGTTCCTTTTAGAAGCAATTGTATATGTCAAACAACGAGTTTACGTTGTAGAGTGTTTTTTTTTGCTATTCAGCTTTTGAGGGCTTGCGTTATAGTGCTAAGTTAAAATATGCCCCGCACTAAAAGCACAGGGCATAAAAAATATAATGTGTTTAGTTTACATTTCAGCCGATACAGTTTCCTGTTTCAAAGCTTTTGCCTGCTGCATGTCTGCAGCTATGGTCGATATTTCGTTTGAAGAGAAGACTGA
>PKTM01000026.1 GCA_002869145.1 Denitrovibrio sp. | reverse complement strand
AATGAAGTTAAGTCAAATGCTACTTTCTTCAGAAGCATTCAAAAAAGGATTCATCAGCTTCAGAAACATCAGTTAAGAAACATATATGATTTTGATTTCTCCATAATAAATAGCCTTTCCGACATATTGACAGATGAAGAGACGACAATAATAAAGAAAAACCCACAGGAAGAGTCAGAGATCGAGGACCTTATCAAGACTGGCAAAAAAGATGAATTAGTTAAAAGGTACAATGAAGCTTTCAATAAACTCGTGAAAGAAGGTCTTTACGATAGAATGGTGAAGAAACACGACGTAGTTGTAAAATACGAACAGTAGGATAACTTATTATGCGAAAAATACTTTTATTGTTATTAATGGCAGTATTTCTTTTCAGCTCATTACATGCTTTTGCATCTCAGGAAGAATCNTCTCAGGAAGAATCAGACAACATTGCAAAGCTTAGCGGCAGTGCCGTTTATAATCTCGATACTATTGCACTAACAGATACAGTGACGGTTTATGCTAATAGCAACTCAAGACTTTATGCATTAATAATACAGGAAAGCATATCACAAGAGACCTTCTTGTCCCTAGTGCGTGATAATGCAGGCAAAATGGTCGAAGCCGACCTGCCAGATGATATTAAAGATTTAGAAGAGTTTACGAGCAAAGTCATTTATCAAAATGAAACTGTTGGTATTTTGAAGGCTTATTTTGAGCCTGATAGAGACACTCTTCAGTTAACAAATGAAGAGAGAGCCTTTCTGGCTAATAAAATGGAGATAACCCTTGGCGCTGACCAAAACTGGAAACCTTTTGATTTCAAAGACAGTTTTGGCAAGCACGCGGGATTTGATGCGGACTATCTGGATTTACTCAGGAAGAAGACCGGCATAGACTTCAAAGTTAAGCTTGGAGCCTGGGATGAACTTCAGGAGATGGTAAAAAATAAAGAAATTGATGGTTTGGTGGGACCTACCAATACAAAAGAACGTAGGGAATATATGGTATTTACAAACCCTTACTTCATGATAGAGGAAGTTGTTCTGGTTAGAAAAGATGCAACTGTGCTGACTTCATTAGCCGACCTTTCCGGTAAGACCGTTGCAGTAAAGAGAGGAAATAGTAATCAGGTAATGCTGGAGAAGGATTTTCCAGATATCAGTGTTCAGGTCTATNGGTCTATGAAAACTACTCAGAAGTAGTAAGAGCAGTATCTATAGGTGAGGTGGATGCCGGACTTAGCAATATAGGTGCTGCCAGCTATGAAATAGAGCGGAATTTTATCAGTAATATTAAGATCGGCTTCCAGCTTGGAGAGCAAAACGGAAAGATGTGTTTCGGTATACGTAAAGACTGGCCGGAACTTGCAGGGATAATGCAGAAAGGGATTGACGCTGTTACCAGAGAGGAGCTTAACGGCATCCTCGGTAGATGGCTGAAGCTGGCCGCTGATAATAATAGTGCAGATAAAGTAAATCTTAAATTAACTGATGAGGAAAAGACATATCTCGCAAATAAAGCCGTATTTAAGGTTGCAAATGAAATGGATTGGGCTCCATTTGATTTTGTAAAAAACGGTGAGCCGACCGGCTATACAATAGATATGATGGATATCATAGCTAAAAGGCTGGGTGTCCAGTTTGAATATGTAAACGGCATGGGCTGGGAAGGACTTGTTAATGCTTTTAAAAATAATGAATTGGATATATTACCCGCAGTTTATAAGACTCAGCAGAGAGAGAAGACAATGCTCTTCAGCAGTCCTTATTTTAATAATGTTTTCGGTGTATTTACTCAGAAAGGGGTCGTTTATAACAGTTTGGAAAATTTGAAGGGTAAAATCGTAGCTTTGCCGAAAGAGTACAGCGTAAGGACTATTCTAAGTGATGAAGGTCTTGAGCCCTTATTTTTAGATGTGCAAAATATGAAAGAAGCACTACAGATGGTTGCCACCGGGAAGGCAGACTATACAATGGACAGCGCAACTCTTATGCAGTATATGCTGACAGAGTATGGTATCCCTAATGTTGGATTGACAATGTTTCCTGATTTTAAAAAAGATGTAAATCCTTCAATATATATAGCTGTGCATAGTAGCCAGTCAGTACTAATGAGTGCCCTGCAAAAGGCTATGAACTCCATTACAGAGGAAGAGAAGATCAAGCTTCAGAAAAGATGGCTCACCGGCGTGGTTGACAAAGATGGATACATCCAGCAAGAATTCACTGATTCTCAAAGCTATTTCTTTTTGTATGCAATTGTAGCTGGCTTTCTATGCCTTATCCTTATTTACGGTCTTGTTATTGTTATTCTTAGAAGGGTCGGCAATGAAAAGCTGGCTGCTGTTTATAATTCTCAAAAGTTTAAATCCGCCACATCCGGCATAATCCTACTTTTCGTTTTGATAATTGCCGCAGCAACAATAGTATCAGTAAATAACATGGAGAAAGTTGCGAGAAAAGACTTAGGTGCTGTCCTCGCTGTTGTGGAGCAGTCTACCCAAAATGTTTTGGATAAGTGGATAGATTCCAATATTGATAAGGTATTCAGTCTTACTCTTGACACTGGTATAAAAGAAAGGTCAGTCAGACTGCAAAAATTATTCCCGGATAAAAAGGTGCTGCTTAATAGTAAAGAACTGGCAGACCTGCAGAGCTATTATACTGATCTGAAAGGTTACGATTCAGATAACTTCCAGCTGATATCCGTAGACGGGACAATATATGCCTCTGGAAAAAATGATGTTATAGGTGAAGAGTCCCCTTTATATAAATACAGGAACACTCAGTTTGATAAACTATTTGATGGAAAGCCAGCTTTTTTTCCACCTATTGCAAAAGATATTGTGGGTATAACGTTTGCAAAAGATATTGAGGATGTAACGTTTGCAAAAGTGTATTTTGCCGCTCCTGTAAGGGATGACAGTGGCAGAATAGTCGCTGCATTTGCACTGGAAAAAAGTTATGACGAGTTCCGCTCCATTCTTCAGTCAGCCCGCATCGGTGATACAGGTGAAACTTACGCTATTGACAGTGAAGGGTATATGATCAGTGACTCCAGATTTAATGATGAACTCATAAAGCGTGGTCTGTTGAAAAAAGGGGAATCTCCTGTAAGGAAAATAAAAATTGTTGAGTATGGTACTGAAAGATTGACCAAAATGGCTCAAAGCGTTCTTAGTGGCGAGTCAAAAATAGATACAGATGGTTATCTAGATTATAGAGGAGTAGCTGTTTTCGGGGCATGGTCATGGATGGAAAATCTGGGTATGGGTATTGCCACAGAGATGGACGAAAAGGAAGCACTTGGATCTTTCTATAATGTTCGGAACACCATTTATACAGTTCTCGGTATAACACTTTTCCTCGGCGCGCTTATGACGAGTGTTTTCTCTATAATAGGGAAGAATGCAAACATGGCTATGCGAAGAGCGAAAGAGGAGCTAGAGGAGAAGGTAGAGCTTAGAACAATCGAACTGAAAGAGAGCGAGCAGTACCTCAACGACCTTTATGACGATGCTCCGGTGGCATACGCATCAATCAGCCTATCCACAATGATACTGCTGAAATATAATAAAGCTTTTGCGTCACTCGTTTGCCTGAAGCCTGATGAATCTGTGATGAGTATCGATGAACTTTTCTCAGATGATTTTCAGAGTTTCGAAGATATCATAGAGGATATTCTGTCTGCAAACAGCGGGCAGGTTGTTCAGACAATGATGAAAACTCTGAAAGGCGATCTCAGATACGTAGAAATTTCTCCTTCGATACATCTGGATGAAGACCATAACCCATTCGAACTGCGTGCAGCATTCATGGACGTTACGGATAAAAAGAAGTCCGAGGAACGCTTTCAGTCCCTTATGGAATCAGCTCCGGATGCATTTGTTGTGGTTAATCACGAAGGGGAGATTATCCTTGTGAATAATCAGGCGATACAGCTTTTCGGATATGAAAGGGAAGGGATGCTGGGACAGAAAATTGAGCTTCTTGTGCCGGATGAGATAAAAGAGGGGCATCCTGACAAGAGAAATGGATATATCAAAGACTCTAGGACACGCCCTATGGGGGAGAGTTTTGACCTGCGAGGCAGAAGACATGACGGATCAGTTTTTCCAGTGGAGATAAGCCTCAGCCCGATACACACAGACGATGGAACTATAGTTGTTGCAGCCATCAGAGACATCACCCAGCGAAAAGAGCTGGATATGAAAATGGCAAGGTCAAACAGAGACCTCGCAACCATTAACGATTGTAACGAATCCGTAATGATATCCCGAAGCGAAGACCAGCTTCTACACGAAGTCTGCCGCATTATAGTAGATGCGAATGAAAAGCTTTTTGCGTGGATAGGTTACGCGGAGTTTGATAATAAAAAAACAATAAAACCTGTGGCATCATATGGTTACAATAAAGGTTTTCTGGAAGAGTCTCACTTTAGCTGGTCAGTTGATGCAGACTGTACTCCTTGCGGAGAGGCTATCAGGACCGGTAAGTACGCCATACTCGCAGATATTCAAGAATCTGACGTCTACTGGAAGTATAAGGCGGATGAGCGGGGATATATGTCTATGATCTCTCTTCCGCTAGTGGAGAAAGGTGATGCATTCGGAGCACTGAATATATTCGCTGCAAAAGTGGACGGCTTTGATGATGACAACATAGTCTCGCTACATAGGGTTGCAGCGGCACTTTCCCACGGTATTCTCGCTCTGCGGAGCGAAGAGGCGAGGAAACTTGCCGAGGCAAGCCTGAAAGAAGCAGAGGAACGGAGCAGACTCCTGCTTGATTCCGCCGGAGAAGGAATTTTCGGTGTGGATCTTTCAGGAAATGTCACATTCATTAACCCGGCTGGAGCCGATATGCTCGGTTATAAGCTGGAAGAGCTTCTTGGGAAAGGTGTTCACGATATAGTCCACCACACTAAAAAAGACGGTTCACCTTATCCCGCAATAGAGTGCCATATGGGTAAAGCTTTCAGAGAGGGGATAGCAACGAAGGTTGCAGACGAAGTTCTCTGGCGCAAAAACGGACAACCTTTTGATGTTCATTACACCAGCGTCCCTATAACAAAAGACGACGAGACAATCGGTGCTGTTGTCACCTTCAGAGATGTGACAGAGCTGAATAAGCTTACTTCAAAACTGGAAGTAGCTATGGAGAAGGCGGAAGAGGCGAATGCCGCAAAGAGCGATTTCCTTGCGAAGATGAGCCATGAGATACGCACACCTATGAACGCTATTATAGGTATGAGTCACCTGTGCCTCCAGACGGAGCTTACTACAAAACAGCACGATTACCTTGTGAAGGTATATAACTCCGCTCAGTCACTGCTGGGTATAATTAATGATATCCTCGACTTCTCAAAGATTGAAGCTGGAAAGATGAATATCGAATATATAGATTTTGATGTGGAAGAGGTTATAGATAACGTCCTTAATATGGTGACAGTGAAAGCGGAAGAGAAAGAGTTGGAGCTTATTAGCCGTATCGCAGACGATATACAACAAAGAGTAAAAGGTGATCCTATAAGGATAAGCCAGATAATTACTAACCTGATGAGTAACGCAGTCAAATTTACAGAAGAGGGTGAAGTGCTTCTTAGGGTGGATAGTGTAAAACAAGCTGAAGATCATATAATGGCTCAGTTCAGCATATGTGATACCGGCATAGGGCTAACCGAGGAACAGATTGGCAAACTATTTCAGTCATTCGCACAGGCTGATGCCTCCACCACACGTAAATACGGCGGAACAGGGCTTGGGCTCGCTATATGTAAGAAGCTCGCAGAGCTTATGGGCGGCGAGATATGGGTAGAGAGTGAAATAGGAAAAGGGAGTAAATTCTGCTTCACTGTTCGGTTTGAAATAGCGGAAGAGATCGAAGAGAGCGCATCCCTTTATGTTGCTACAGTTGATCTTCAGGGTGCGAAAGTACTTGTGGTTGATGACAACGAAACCTCAAGAGAGATTCTTTCAACTGAGATGACTAGGTTCGGATTTGTCGTCAGCGAGGCATCATCCGGCTTTGAAGCACTTGAGAAAGTGGAAGAG
The DNA here is from genome assembly GCA_002869145.1 of Denitrovibrio sp. GTDB lineage: Bacteria > Chrysiogenota > Deferribacteres > Deferribacterales > Geovibrionaceae > Denitrovibrio. The sequence goes on along the minus strand of PKTM01000026.1, from coordinate 148,480 downwards.
AACCTGAAAGAGCCGTATGACCTGATAGTCATGGACTGGAAAATGCCCGGTATGAACGGTATCGAAGCCTCTGACAAGATCAGAAATATGAAAGGGCTGGAGAAAATTCCGCAGGTTATGATGGTTACCGCATACGGCAGAGAAGAGATAATGAAAGAGGCCGCAGATGTAGGCATCAAAGGCTTTTTGGTGAAACCTATAAACAGGTCTGTGCTATTTGACACCGTGATGGAGATATTCGGAAAAGAATCATCCAGACGTAAGAAGAAAGCGGTCAAATCAGCCAAAGATTCCGAAGGTTATAAGAAGCTGAAAGGTATGCATGTCCTTCTTGCTGAAGATAATGAGATAAATCAGCAGGTAGCCACAGAGATGCTGGAGAGTGTCGGAGTCAGGGTTACTATTGCAAATAACGGTAGAGAAGCTGTAGAAGCCGCTTCTAAGCAAGAGTTCGATGCGGTGCTGATGGATATCCAAATGCCAGAGATGGACGGTCTGCAAGCTTCGAAAGCTATCAGAGACGAGCTTAAGATAGACAAAGAGAAACTACCTGTGATAGCCATGACAGCCCACGCTATGGTGGAGGACAGAGAGAAATCTATGAACGCAGGGATGAACGATCACATAACAAAACCGATCAACCCTGATGAACTCTTCGGAACCCTCGTAAAATGGGGCAAAGTTCCGGTAGATAGAGTTATAGAGGATGTGCCTGAGATTATACCTGGAAAGAAAGATAAGGTTGAGATATCACTTGATGAGCTGCCGGGCGTTTCTGTTAAGCAGGCTATGGTTAGACTCGGAGGGAATACAAATCTCTATCTGAAACTTGTGAAAAAATTCCTCTCTGAAAGCTCTGACAATGCAGAAAAGATAAAAGCTCTTCTGGAAGATAAAAAGGTATCTGAAGCAAAGGTTGAAGCCCATACCATGAAGAGTGTGGCTGGAAACCTCGGTGCAGAAGATCTTTCAGATATAGCGAAACAGCTTGATATTAATCTGAAATCAGGCGGCGATGACAATACTCAGGAGATACTAGATAAATATACCGAGCAGATGCACACAGCAGTTGATTCATTCAGAAAGGTTATAGCATCAGCAGAAGTTGAAAAACAGTCAGAAAAGAAGGAGCCGTCCGCAAGCGACAGCGAACTTCTGACAAAGGTTGAGGCTATGGCAGGGCTGTTGGAAGATGATCTTTCGGAGGCGATGAATATTGCAGAATGTATAGGTGCGAATGTTTCAGATAAACTAGCTGATGCATGGAAAGAGCTGATGGAAGCACTGGAAAGCTTTGATACTGACGAAGCGGGAATAATCGCAAAAGACATTATAAACAAAATAAAGAGTGGTAATTGATAATGGATCAAAAAGCAAAGATTCTGATAGTTGACGATACGCCGGATAATATACATGTCCTGATGCAGACACTTAAGGACGACTACAAGGTTGTAGCAGCTACAAACGGCGAAAAAGCCCTCAAAATGGCTGCGGCAGATGAGAGACCGGATATAATTCTGCTGGATGTTATGATGCCGGAGATGGACGGATATGAGGTTTGCACCAGACTGAAAGCAGATGCATATACCAAAGATATTCCGGTTATTTTTATCACGGCGCTATCAGAAGCATCTGACGAGGAGAAGGGGCTAACACTTGGCGCAGTAGACTTTATCGTAAAGCCGATAAATCCCCCTCTTGTAAAGATGCGTGTTAAGAATCAGCTAGAACTGAAGATGCACAGGGACAACCTTGAACACATGGTGCAGGAGCGCACACATGAGCTTCAGCTCACTCAGGAAGTGACCATAGAGAGCCTCGCTGCACTTGCAGAATACAGAGACCCGGAGACAGGCGGACATATTCGCAGGACTCAGTGCTACATGCTGGAACTGGCGAAACATATGCAGTCCAAAGGGCTCTACCCCGAAATTCTCACAGATGAAAACATCAGGCTGATTTATATCTCTTCCCCTCTGCACGACATAGGCAAAGTGGGGATACCGGATGATATACTGCTGAAGCCTGGCAGGCTCACTGACGAAGAGTTCGCAACCATGCAGAAGCACGCCCTGTATGGTCATGACGCTCTCATGAGCGCGATAAAGAAAGCACCGGGGATATCATTCCTTACCATTGCAAAAGATATCGCAAGCACCCATCACGAAAAATGGGACGGCAAAGGATATCCAAACGGAACAAAGGGTGAGGATATCCCTCTTGTAGGACGCATAATGGCTGTTGCAGACGTTTATGATGCTCTTATAAGCAAGCGTGTATATAAACCGCCATTTCCACATGCAAAGGCTCTGGATATCCTCCAGAAAGACAGCGGGACACACTTTGACCCCACAGTGGTTGAAGCATTTGTGGATATAAACGAGAAGCTAAGAGGCATAGCAATTAAATACGCAGACCATAAAGAAGAGGTAGAGGTACTTTCACAGGGGCTCGAAGATTTGAAAGTGATTAAGAAGATACTCCTTGCAGAAGATCACGAGATTAACCTTGAAGTGATGAAGAGTCAGTTCGAGGCGGAAGGGCTGGAGGTTGTTGCTGTGGAGGATGGGCAGAAGGCTCTGGACGCGTTCCAAAAGGAAGAATTTGATATGATATTTACCGACCTGAACATGCCTGTGATGGACGGATATGAGCTGGTGGCAAATATCAGAAAGACTGATAAAGATATCCCTATTGTCGCTGTTACGGTTGATTGTGCAAAAATGAAAGAGCTTAAGACAAAAGGCTTTAATGACTGTCTCGCTAAACCTTTCAGCTCCGAAAGTATTAAGCGGATGCTGGAGAACGGCTCAATTTTTTATAAAGAAGCAGAGGAAGAAACTGAAGATGTTGCTGAGGCGGTTCGTATTGATTTTGACGCTATGGAAGCTATGCTTGGCGGAGCTGAGATGGCAAAAAAGATGTCAGTAACATATATTTCTGCAAACGAAGGTGATATGGCTGAATTGACACAGAGGGTTGCCGACAGCAACGGCGAGGGAGTATCAAAATCCGCACATAAAATAAAGGGTGCAGCAAAGATGGTTGGTGCTAAAAAACTCGCAGATTTTTGCGCAGAGCTTGAAATATCTGCAAAAAAAGGCGAAAATATAAAAGAACTTGCTGAAAAGGTTTGCGAGGAGATGGGGCTTGTTCACGAGGCTATAAAAGGGAGATATGTATGACGACTATCAGGGATAAAAAGATACTTTTGGTTGAAGACCAGCTTTTTATATTAAATGTTATATACGAGTTGCTTAAGTCCGCAGGATACAAGCATGTTGATAGAGCGCCCAGTGCGGAAGTTGCCCTTGATCTGATGATTAACTGTAAATATGATCTCATTATTACAGATATTGAGATGGAAAAAATGAACGGTATAGAGCTTTTAAAGATGGTAAGAAGCGGTAAAACTCCTCTCAGTCCTGATACCAGAGTTATTATACTTACTTCACACGCCAGCACACAGGTTTTGGGTACTGCTATTGCGCTTGACGCTAACGGTTTCCTTGTAAAACCTGCGAAGCTCGACAAGACAGTTGAAAAGATACAAGCCGCATTTGACGAAGATTTTAAACCCCGAAGAGCTATTGGTTACAGTGTTATCTCCACATAGGTGATAGATAAACCTGACGAACCAGAACCACCAAAAGAAGAGGAAATGCTTGAAGAAACTGAAGAAAAAGAAGCCGAACCACAGGAAGAAGAGAAAGAGGGAGTGCATATTATTGGTGATGATGGGGTTTCTCATAAGGCAATCTGCGTTATGCTAGGTGACCTGAAAGCAGGTATGGCAGTTGCTGAAGCAGTAAAAACCAATAAAGGGACTATAATACTCACATCCGGTCACATACTTTCAGAACGAACGATCACCAGACTCCAAGATACCAGAGACCAACTTTCAGAGGATTACGTCAGAATCAGCGTGTAAGCTGTTGGTATTATCAGTAAAAATGGAGAAGGGGCATTATTGTTTTTCAGACGTGCATGTATTCTTAAGATAACGGTAGTTAATTAGGATTTTAACTTCACTTACGAGGTCGGCGTGTACAAATTTGTGTACAAAACAGCAATTGTTTTTTGTGTAACGTTGCCTTGAAATGGAAGAAAAGTCAAAAAGTTTTGATGCTAAATTCAAATTTTAATTGCAACAGTCCTTGTATTAATAGCGTAGTTTGCAGAGAATTGACTCTAATTTAAAAGCCACTTCCATAAAGGGGTTATGTATATGGTCTTGCCCTCAACGTTTAGAGTTTCTTCGGTATCGTCAGTTATTAGCCAGGCTTCTGATATGTTGAAGTAATTCATGGCTTCTATAAGACCTTTGTTTTCACGTTCTTTCGTAGCTGGGCTGTCGATTTTGTAGCTGACGTTCACAAGAAGCTGTTTGTCATCGATTATGCAGTAGAAATCTACTTCTTGTTTCCCTTTGTAGTAGTAGACCTCCGGTGTCTGACGGCGCAGATGTAGAAAGACTGCGTTTTCATAGAGCTTGCTATAGTCGTCTGTGACAAATGCGTCATAAACGCCTTTGAAGCCGTTGTCTACTGAATAAATCTTCCGAGGGTTCCGGTTCTCTTCTCTTATGTTATTTCTGAACACAGGTATGCTGAACAGCGCATACGCATCCTCAAGATATGAGTAGTAATCAAAGACGGTATCCTTACCGACCTTATACCCCTGAGATTTGAAATCATTATAGAGTTTATTAAGGCTGACTAATGTACCAATATTGCAAAAGCTATATTTAATTATGTGCTTCAGGAGACTGTTGTTTTTAACTCCGTACCTTTCAACTATATCTTTATAAACTATGAGGTCTAGGTAGTCTCTAAGGATGCGCCTTTTTATATCTTTAACCTGTGATATGGTTTCTGGGAAACTACCATCTGTAATGAACTCCTGAAGAGCATTTTTGATGTAGCTGACTGATTCTGAACTATGAAGATTAACCTTAATATTTTTAGCCTTAAGGAAGTCCGTAAAAGAGTATGGGAATATTTCGTATGTGAGAGTTCTGCCTCTCAGGGATGTTGCTATTTCACTGCTAAGAAGCTTTGAAGAAGATCCTGTGACGAAGATTCTTATATTTAAGGTGTCGTGTATCCTTCTTACGTATTTTTCCCATTGTGGTATATTTTGTATTTCATCAAGGAAAATATAAACTAGCTCATTCCGTTTTTCAGGGTACATTTCATAATAGCCTTCCATAAGTGAGTCGAGATCTTTAAGTTCAATAGGAAACAATCTGTCGTCTTCAAAGTTCAAATAGATTATGTTTTCAGGCTGAATTGAACCCCTTAGTATGTTGATGATATCGAAAAGTATGTATGTCTTTCCGCAGCGTCTAACTCCTATCAGAGAAATTATTTTGTCGCTGTCAGTGGGTATATGGTATTCTCTAGGGACTACTCCTTTGAGTTCTCTTTCCTGAAAGTTAGTTATAAGTGTTTTGAAAAGTTCTTTCATATATGTCCTCCCTAGTAAGGATAAATATAACAAAATATGTACTTGCCTGCAAGTATAAAAATGACTAAATACTGCAGAAAAATATTTAAACAATTAATTGTATAAGTTTGGTTTTACATCACCTTTCACGCAATTCTTTCGAATTGNCTTTCGAATTGCGTGGAAGGTGCCCCGTTAGGGGCCTTCTTCGTACCACGCAGCCTTGCTGCGATTGCGTGGTACGAATCGCCCACAGGGCGAAAAGCATCTTAAACTCGTCAGAGTTTCAGGTGCTCGTGATAAAAAATTTCCCGATTAGGGAAAAGTTTTTATCATTTAGATTTGGGTGATGTGATTTTCTCCGTCATATAAAAAGTAGAGATACTTTTTATAACGGAGGTGCCCAAATGGCATTAGCAAAATCAACCAAAAAAACATATCAGTCAGTAATCAAGAAATTCGAAAATGACTATCCAAAAATAACACAATCAGATGATCCTAAAGCGTTGTACGAAGCAATTAGGCTGTTCATGATCAAAACATATCGCAACAGTAGCAGCTGTGTCTTTTACAAGAACAAAAGTGCTCTCCTATATTATATAAACGGGAGGAAGATACAGTTTAAAGAAAATAAGGAGTTGAAAGCAAAATATGACAAACTCTATATAGGTTTTAAGACTAAGACTTCAGGGTATGCTACTTTGAGGAAGAATGCAGGTCTGCCACCATATAAGAGCAAAGTCACCAAACGCAGAAAACAAGGAGTCTCAAAAGAACACTTCAATAAAATGTACACTGTAGCTGAGCCAAGAGAGAAAGCCCTGCTTGAAATTGCACTGGCGACTGGGATAAGAACTTCAGAATTAGTCAAAGGTGCCTCATTAAAGATACAAAATGAAATGCTTTATGTGGCTATTGAATCTTCTAAGAAAGACGATAAAGGGACAGTCGGCGCTGACCGTGTTGTAATTGTCGATATAAATAAACTAAAAGAGCTTTGTCCTGACCTTGAAATACTGAAATATCAAAATACGTCTGAAATGTATAACTCAACAAGAACTGCCCAGGACAACTTCAGAAAACTGAGAATAAAGGCTGGAATCAGAAAAGAGATTGATATTTATTCGTTTCGCCATCAAATGCGGTCATCTCTATCTAAAGAATTGCCCCCAGAAGAAGTCGCTAAATACATGGGGCACCAGTCCGTCAAAAGCCAGACCGCCTACGGATCTACTCGTTCAAATAACTCATTCTCTTTAACCGTGGGGGTAACTACCGACAACGAACCAAGAGGGCAGTTTGAGCATAATTACAGACAAGAGCAAAAAAATATAGAACCAGAAGACACTGATATAAACAGATAAATAAATATTTTTTTTAAAAAAATATGGGGACTAGATTGCTAAGTTTTCTTTTCCCCTCTATTTATCACAGATTACATAAGCGACTCATAAGCCGAAGAAAACAAGTCTTATTACTTATGAATATTTAAAAAAAACAGGTTAAAAATATTTTTAATTNCTTGAAAAAAAGTCGGAAATAGGTGATATAATAGTGGAGTGTATATTCGCATTTTCCTTTAGCGGCACTCCAAAAAACTTGGAGTGTATAAATGCCCGTAGAGACTTCAACTGAAAATTATCTAATATCAGAAAAATCAATAATTGAAGCTTTGCTTGAGCAAGTCGTTAATCAGTCTAAGTCAACAGATCATAATACTGAAGCTATTGAAAAGCTTGTAGATAAAGTGGATCAGCTTATTTCAGTTTCATTTGAAAATAAAAAACAAATAGAAGAGCTTAAGGAATTTCAGGATCATAAATATGCCTCTGGGTTTAAGTGGAAGGATTGGGGACGTCTGGGTCGGTATTTGTCTAAAGAGGATGCTACAGAATTTTTAGCACTCGGAGGAGAATCTACTTTGAACAAAAAGCGCAAAGAGCTTGGTTTGAAAAATATAAAGATTGGTAAGGAGGTTTGGTATACTGAAGAATCTCTTTGGAGAGCTAGAGAGATTATAATCAATCAAAACAATGTTGAGTAACTATTCAGTAGCCTCTTCATTATAAGTTTCATCAAATGGGTCACCGTCTTTCAGCACCTGTCTAATTATATTGTCATCCGTCTGAGCGTATATCTCAGTTGTAACGACACTAGTGTGTCCTAGTTCTTTTTGGACTTTCCTTACGTCTTGAGTAGTTATATATCTCCATGTCGCAAAAGTATGGCGTAGTTTATGTGGGGTCAATTGTTCAAGAGGTCTTTTTTTATGTTTAGCTTTAGCCTCGCTCAAAAACCGTATTTTAACATCTCTAAACAGATCACGGGGGAAAGTAGTAAACAGATAATCATCAGAGCTATTTATCTCATATAAATCGATGTATTCAATAAGTGCCTCTTTAAGAGCTTGTGTTAGTAGCACTATGCGCACAGGGGATCCTTTGGATTGCAGGTGGACTACATTTCCTTCGAAATCTATACCTTTTAATTTTAAATTCTCTACGCACGCTGTTCTAGCTCCGCAGTGAGCGCATAGTAATATGGCAGTCTGTAATTTTAGAGGGAAATCTAATTCTTTAGTAAGACTGAAGAATAACCTGAATTCGTTGGGGTATAGATAGAAGGGTGGGTATTCTATAATTTCTGGCAATATTACTTTGCTTACTGGGTTCGAGAGTAAAATATCGTATTCAGTCGAGATAAAAGTAAAGATTGAAGAACAATAATTTTTATAATGTTTGAAAGTGTTGGCAGAGACCTCTCTCTCTTCTACTATATCTTCAAGGAAGGATTGAATTTCGTGCCTAGTTAATTCAAATAGCATTTTGCCGCCGAACTGATCAAAAAAACTATTATAAATATGTTTATTATTATTAAAATAGGATTCAGAGTTTTTAGTTTTAATATAATTATTAAATGCTTTTTGGTGATCAGAGAACAGAGAAGTGAAAATTTCTTCTTGTTTAGCTTTATGAACTTTATATGGGGTAATGGTTTCCTGCTTGTTCCCGTAATTTTCAAAAAAATTTAATGCTTTGGCTACAGATATAGTGTTTTCGTTAGCATCTTTGTTGTTGAAATACACTTTTTGTTCTGTTGGTATATACACTCTTTTTTTAGTTTTTGGATAAGCAAATCGTTTTGAAAGTTTTGCGTATTTTGGTCTATCTTTACCACAAGTGCATTTTTTATTTTTATAAGCGATTCTTTTAGTGCAATAGCATCTCCAAGTTATACCATTACTATCATCCATTTTTCACCTCTGTATAATGGTGCCATAACTGGTGCCAAAAATCAAGTTAGAAATAGAAGTATTGAGAGGTGACGAGAAGGTTATCCTTATGGAGTTTCTATATAAAGTATTGGCAAGATGGAAAAAAATAGAGAATTGCAGATTTAAGAGAGATGATGAGAATTAATGAGAAGTGTATTTTATAGGACTAAGGATCCTGTGCCTGTCAAAGGGCGTGAGAGTTCAAGTCTCTCTCTCGGCATCCAAAAAGGACCCTGTTATCAACTATTTGGTGACAGGGTTTTTTCGTTTCTGACAGCATTCTGACAGATTGAATTATTTGAAGAAAGAAATGCCCCGATTTTGGGCTGCTGAAACTCTACTGCTTTCACATACTTTGCATATCTTGTTATTAGTGTGCCAACGTTTTTGTGGCCCATACGCTCAGCTATGTGGGCAAGGTTGTCACCCGCCAGAATAGACAGGCTTGCATGAGTATGTCTGCACTGATAAATAATCCTGTAAGCTATGCCAAGCTTCTTTAGTGTCGGAGTCCAAACCTGACGCATGATATGCTCTGATGATAGCCACGGTTCGCCGTATTGGTTGCAGAAGATAAACTCTGATTTCAGATAGGTATGCTGTTTCTGGTCTTTCAGAGCTCTCATTGCTTCCTCAGTGAGCGGGACAGTCCGCTTTGATGATTTAGTCTTAGGATCTTCGAGCTTACGGTCAGTGAATTGTTCTCTGACGTTATAGCTTTGGAACATCTCATCAAAGTACTTCCACTTCATGGCTAGCACTTCGCCAATCCGCATCCCAGTATGGAACAGTATGACGAACATATTGTACGCTTTCTGGTTCTTCTCTTTCAGGTGCGTGAGTATCGCATTAACTTCTGCCTGATTAAACGGCTCGATGTCTGGCAGGTCGATATTGAAGTTCTTCACTCTGCCCATAATATCTTCTTTGATGTAGCCTTTGGTATAAGCGTATTCAAAGATTCGCCGGAGTGGAGTCATACGGCAGTTGACTGTCTTCTTTGACAGGTCATCAAGAAGCGCATATCTGTAGTTCTCGACATCTTCAACTGCAATGTTGTTTATCACAATTCCTCAAAAGCGTGGCAGTAGTTGCTTCAAATCAGACATGTACTTTTTATAAGTGCCTGCCTTCATCTCGCCTACCTTTAATGATCTTTCCGCAATACTCTTCCATTCTGATGCGACCTGATCAAAAGTGAGGTGGAGCTTTACCTTCGAGCCGAATCGGATACACTTTTTTGAAAGCGGAAACCACTCAGCATATTCGAATGTCTCGTTCAGTAGCTCTTTCTCGATCAATTTAGCTTGTCGCTCGGCATAATTTCGTCCCTTGGTGTCGTTTTTTACAGCTAAGTATTCACGACATCTTACATCTCTATAATAGAAGTCAAGGAACAGTTGATTCTTATCAGTCCGTACACGCACATCTTTCGTTTTAGTCTGTGCCAAAATTTACCCTCCTTAGCTTCTATTATACTGTAAATTAGAAAGAATTTCTTCTTATTCTTTCGAGTATTTTATGTTTTCTGAATCTTATTGCAGCCTGATTCTTGTTTCCAAACTTGATATATTCAGAAGGTTGAAAACGACCAGCACTTTTCCAGTTCTGAAGTGTTTTGACTGATACTTTCAGCTCAACAGAAAGCTCTTCATATGTGAGAAGTTCATCATTTACTGATTTTGTATCATTTTTCATTTTGTCCTCCGCATGTCGATACAAAATGAGTACAGTAAATTTGATGCAATAAGTGTTGTTTTTGCAATTTATGAGAAAAAAATACGTGGTGAAACTTTGGTGATTCAGTTGAGGTAACTTATTTGTAGGTAAGCTTCTTATGGGTCTATTTCGATGAGTATCCATGTGTGGGATTCCAAATGCTACACTTATTTTGATAAATTTTCATTTTAAAAACCTGTCAGGATTTATTGATCAAGCTTTATATGGAGTAACGAAATTAGTGTTAAGTCGTCTGTGTTTCTTGGTGAACTTTTCTCAAACGGAAGTACTGTAAGCCTCCAAATTATGGGTAGGTTTGTTATAATCATTATAATAATTAAGTAGACAAGGATTACCTTTATGGAAAAAAGAGGCCGAAATGAGCTTTGCTGGTGTGGTTCAGGGAAAAAATACAAAAAATGCCATTTGAAGCAAGACATAATTACTGTAGCACCAATTATGAATCCTGCCGAAATTAAACTGCTTCGTGACAAACATTTAGCTAGAGAAGAGCTTCGTAAGGCATCTCAAGGGAAAGGAAGACCTATAATAACAGATGTTTTTGATAATGAACGTTATATAGCCATAGGCAACATGCTTATAAGAAGCGATGCAAAAAACAATCAAACATTTCCTGATATATTAAACACTTATTTAAAAACCATACTCACTCCTGAGTGGGGGAATGATGAACTAAAAAAACCGATGGATGAAAGGCATCCGTTACTAGTGTGGTATCACTACATGTGCATACAGCAAAAACGGCACGTTACAAAAGGTACTCCCTCAAAAACACCCGGATATGGAGCAATGCTGGCTTACACCTATCTTGCATATAATTTATACCTACTTCAGCATGATGTTGAGTTACAAGAAATCCTTATTAAAAGAATCAAAAACAAAGACCAGTTTCATGCCGCATACTATGAAACTCATGTTGTGGCATGGTTTATTAGGGCTGGGTTCAAGGTTACACTTGAAGATGAGCAAGATCCTTCAACTTCCCATTGTGAGTTTATTGCTGAAGCGCCTTCAGGCAAGTTATATTCAGTAGAGGCAAAATGCAGGCAAGAGGGTAAAGAAAACGTATACGCAATTAGAAATCAGCTATATAAGGCACTAAAAAAAGATACAGAACATACTAGGATAATCTGTATTGAAATGAATATTCCCCAAGATATTATTAAAGATGAAAATACATTCATAAATGAAATGACAAGGAGAATCAGGGAGCTGGAGCAAACTATACAATTCGGCGCATCTCAAGACACTCCTTCAGCTTATCTATTTATAACCAACTTACCTCATCATCTCCATCTGGATGATACAAGTGCAAAACGAGCCTTATTAGCTGATGGGTTTAAAATAGATGATTTTGGTTTCAAAACTTTTCCAACATTAACTGACATGTTCAAGGCTAGACAAAAACATTCGGAAGTTTATGCTGTACTCGATGCAATTCAATCTTACCAAATACCAATTACTTTTAATGGGGAGTTGGCAGAATTCTCTTTTGGAAACATACCGCGAGAGCTTATCATAGGAGAAAGTTTTCAATTAGGTGATCAGGTTGGGATATTAAGAGACGGGACTGTTATAGAAAATGAAAAAACTGCTTACCTTATTTTCGAAGTCAATGGCAGCTCTAATGTAATTTATAAATGTGACTTAAGTGATGATGAAATATCAGCATATAAAGCTCACCCGGAAACATTTTTTGGAACAATTAAAAAGGTACCTAAGGGATGCAAAGATCCAATTGAGCTGTATACATTTCTTTATGACACTGCTAGACGAACAGAAAGAGAGGTCATGCTTGATTGGTTTAAAAATGCTGCTGACTATACCGAGATCAATAAAATGACTACTGAAGATATGCAATACTTATACGCTGAAAGACAAACATTAGCTATCATACATAGCAAGAAAAAAATGATATAAGCTATTTAAATGTAAATCTATACACTACCATTACTCCTCTGACTTTGCTTTCCATTTTTTATATAGCTCTTTAGCCCTAGCCTGAGCTTTATTTATTTCATAGGAAGGCATCTGTTCTTGTAAAAAGTTTAGTCCTTGCATGGCTAATTCGCTACCATTCGCCTGTGCTACTAATAATATTGCGTATGCCTCAATATAATCTTTAGAGACACCTTTACCTTCTCCATACATTGCACCAAGGTTGTTTTGAGCCCCTGAGTGTCCTTGTTTAGCAGCTCTTAAATACCATTCAACAGCTATTGTATAATTCTGCTTAACACCTATGCCATTCTCAAACATAACAGCTAAATTATATTGCGCATGCGCATATCCCTGTTTAGCAGATTTTTCATACCATTTAATAGCTTCTAAATAATCGGGTATTACTCCTTGTCCAAATTGATATGTCACTCCTAAATTATACTGTGCAAACATATTTCCTTGGTCGGCAGCTTTTTGAAACCACCTAATAGACTCTTTCTGGTTTTTAACTACGCCAGTACCATTTTGATATAATATTCCTAAGTTATACTGAGAGTCCGCATTTCCTTGATCTGCCGCTTTTTGGAACCATTTATAAGCTTGTTTATAGTCTTTAGTTATTCCTTGGCCACTAGAGTAAATTAGGCCAAGATGATGTTGAGCTTCTAAGTAACCCTGCTCAGCAGATTTTATGTACCACTTCAAGGATTCCTGGTAGTTATGTATTCCACCTAAACCAGTAAAATACATGTTGCCAATGATGGCTTGTGCTGGTGCATTCCCCTTTTCTGCAACTTTTAGAAACCATTTAAAAGCTTCTCGGAAATCTTGATTAACTCCATCACCTTTATAATAAGCTATACCTAAGGCAAATTGAGCTTCACTGTTGCCTGATTCCGCGGCTTTAAGCGCACTTTGAAAATCTAGAGCAAATATATTTAACGGGTACATTAATAATAGCAGTATTAATAATGTCTTAGCTGATCTCATCTCTTTACACCTCGCAAATAAGTTAATCATAACGAACATATATTATCTCCTGTTTTTATAAATATCAACTACTTAGATGTATATCTTTATATATACACTGATGTGTTTGTTGTTTTTAAATATTTTTCAATATGCAATTTGGTATTTATATCTATTTGACAATAACTTATGCGTATATATACTCAGATACATGAAGCCTAAAAAACGCGAAATGATCCATATACGTTTGGACTCTGATAAACACAAACTCTTGAAGAAATATTCTGAGAAGAACCACAGAAATGTTTCTGATACTGTCCGCATGCTCATTGACCAATGGATAGAGCAGCAGGAAACTACCAAGTCATAACTCTCGATTCATCTCACTTATTATTCCTATAGCATTTCGATCTTATTTTATTAATATTAGCGATTTATATAGTATTTATCGCAATTAAGTCTTGTATTTTATTTTGTATAATATACATTATTAGTATGAGAGGTCAACATGAAAGATTCTGACTGCTACGAGGCCGAGAGACGAGCCAGCAACCTGCATCAGTTATCAATATTAAGCACTGAGTTATGCAGATTTTTAGAATTACCGATAAATCCTGCCGAAATGGCTGTAGATATGGAAAAGGCTTTTGAAGAGAGCCTTGTAAAGCACGGTATCGTGCCGGAAAAAGATAAATAGGAGAGTGTTATGTTAAAGTTTATATCTGAAATTAGAGAGTTAATGCACAAGCCTTACTATAGGCTTTCAATTGCTTAGCGCGGCCGACTTGGTTCTGCTGTGATTATGTTTTTTTCAGTCTTAGCTCTTGTTATGAGTGGATTATTTAAGCTGTATGCTATACTTACTTACGGGTAGGGCTACTTGTCCTCTTCGTAAAACATGGCTTCATTGAATTTCTGCTGAATGTATCCGTGGGATATCTTAGTTTTATGGTATTTGTCTATATACTCAGATATCTCACGCCAGGATAGACCGTCTTCCATATACATTTTCTTTATCTCTTCGAAATACTTTTCTTTTACCAGTTTAGCCTTTCTGCTGTCCTTTTTGCCTCTGCCGGCTTTGATCCGTTCTAGGCGAATTTGATGAAGCTTTCCTGCTTCTTCTAAGGTCAATGAGTCTTTTGTTGCCTGAGCGGTCTCAATTCGCTTCATAGCCTTAAGTGCTAGTAAATGCATGGCAAAATAGAATTCACTCGCGTATTCTTTGTTGAATAGTGGCTTGTTTTGTCGGGCGTAGTCAGTCTGGAGCTTATAGGATTCTATTCGGACTTTTATAGGGAGTTTGGCATAATATTTAGAGAGGGACTCTGCCTCGCTTTCAGTTATTCCAGTTATTTCTTTTATGTATGCCAAATTATAATCGTACATATATTTCCCTGTAATTCCTTCGTAATAATATAGTATTGCAAATAATTTTCTGAAACGCTATCATTTTGTATGCGTGGAAGTATTGTATACCAAGTTCAGACAATTTTCAAAGATTCCGGCATCAACCGGATAGGTTCATCAAAACATACCGATAAAGAAGCGTTCAGAAACAGCACAGATGAAAAAGTTAACTGGCATGAGATAGGTCAGAATACTGGTATCTATTCATATTCCACTGCTGATGATTACCGGGAGATTTGGATATCAGCTTTCAAATATGCGAAAGCACACTTTGGAGTCAAGGATATTGAGACTATCTCTGGAGAGCATCTTAAGGCGTTTTTGATGGCAAAGATTAATGAAGAGGTCAAACATGCGACCTTCATGCAGTATGCAGCAGCCCTTGAGAAGCTCGCTGTAGCCCTCAATATGTACGCAGAGAAGCAGGAGACAGGCAATAAATATGATTTTAGCGATGACATAGATGTTGCCCGTAAGAAGGCGCATAAGACACTTCAGAGGTTCGATGGCGTACGGTCATATGAGAATCCGGGAGAGCTGATAGAAAAGTTAGATAACCCTATATATAAGCTTGTTGCATCTATTCAGTACTTCGGTGGAGCACGCATTGATGAAGTTTACGGCATAATGCCAGATTCATTACAGGCAGATAACCGTGTGACCGTTAAAGGGAAGGGGGGCAAGGTCAGAGATATCAGGGTTAAACCTGAAGATCACAAGCTGCTCTCCGAAATTCTGAAAAAAGATGGTCACTTCAAATTCGATAAAGGCAAATACCTTTATCATCTTAAAATGGCTTCAGATGAGAGCGATCAGCAATACAATGCTTCGCATGGTCTCCGCTGGAATTTCGCTCAGAACCGCATGCAGGAGGTCCAGAAAGAGGGCAAAGTCCACGAGCAGGGCTTAGTCATCGTCAGCCAAGAAATGGGCCACGAGCGCGCAGACATTACTGAGCATTACTTAAAGAAATAAATCCTCTAGTGGGTCAGGGGATGATGGCTTTTTATCGTTGATTAACTGAGAACATGTTGAATATAGTTCATTGCATTTCATAAAAATATCTGGAAAGACCCCTTCTTCGATTTTAAAGTTAAGTCCCGAATCTCCAGCAATACTGAGCATGCATCCCATTCGAACAACACAGAATTCCATCATGTTTAGGCTGTGAGATATAAATAATTCAACAAATTGATTTTTAGGATATGTTTGCAAAGCTATAAAATCTGCGAATGCCTTATTGAACTGGTTTAGTGTGTTTTTATAGAAATTCTCGACATCCGAAATGAATGTTATTTGATTTTTTTCATTTGATAACTGACCAGTAGCGATACTTTGCGACATTGAGTTATACATTTTATGATCTTGTAAAATGATTGTATCTATAGTTTTTAGGTAGTTTGATTCTACAACTAATGAAGCTATTTTATCAGCATACTTAGGGTACTTTGTTACAAATGTGAAAACATCCTTGAACGTATAGATTTTAAATCCTGTATTTTTAGCAATTTTTTTAGCAGGAATTAACCAATCATTCATTCTGGCTTGATTTAAAGCAACAGGATTATTTGAATTGGCGAATGCTATTTCAGCGTTATTGGCAAGCCTACAAAAATTAAGAACCTTATCCAGTAACGGGCTATGTAATAAATCATTTGGGGAACAAAAATCTGGATTATCCACAATATTTATGCCAACAGATGCATAGCCTCTAGCAACTAATCTAGAACAGAATTGTTTGCTAGTCGCTAGAGTATGTTCTGATTCAAATGGAACTTTTCTTGCTTCAGTAATAGTATAGTCATTACCAACTTCAGTTCTAATATAAGTTTCTATTGAATTTATTGTTTCTTTATCAACGTCTTGAATAAGTCTTAGGACACATAAATCTGATTCAGTATCAACAATCAATCTTTGAGGGTTGGTCGCAAATACACCGGACAGTGTTGCTTCAAGCAGAGATTGATCATAGTAAATCATTGCATGAGAATATGCCCCATCTGTCATCATCTGAATCGTGAAACTTATAGGATTGTTTGATCTTGATAAGACAATATCACCGTTCTTAAGCGTTGATAATTCAAGTATGTATTTAACATTGTTGCTCGTACTTTTTGCCCGCATTTAACACCTATAATAAATATTTATAACTTATTCATAATGCGATTTAAATGATTAATCACCATTACATATCATAATAATGTATAATATTTGAAAGTATATGCATAATTAGCATACTTTTGGATTACATAACGATCAAATGAATCTTTTAATTAAGTTTATCTGCGAGGCTATATATTTTTCAAAGTTTCTTGCTTTTAGCGATTAATAGCTGGCTCTGCATTGATTAATTTTACTGAGTATTACGTGAAATATTAGATGGTAGAGGAAGCATGATCCTTATTTGTAGGGCGTCGTTACGCCCCTCGTGTACCCATTCTCCATTGTTCTCTATGTAGTTCTGAACAACTCCACTCTTCCGAAATATTTCTGGATCTAAAGGTTTTTTAGCATAAGGGTTGTGATATATTTGTAATCCAGCGTTGATTGGTTCAAGGTAATCTTCTGAAGAAAGAATCCTTAGTTTGTGAGCACCATGTGGTTCTGAAGCCCATAAATAGGTCAGAGGTTTAGATATTCCTGCGAAATAAGCTCCTCTAGCGGAGGCTTTTGCCCATGTAGCTGAATTTGTGAACATTATTGCACTTACTTCTGCCATTTGATCATCATTGAAAAATCCTAACAGTAATTCCCTGCCGTTATCTTTTTCTACAGAACCAAGTTCAATAGCAGGGGGACCATCTGGATAAATTTTTGGATTAGCTAGATAACTTTCCTCATCAACATAATAATCATATAGCAGTGCTTTGATTGCACGGTCATATTGCATAGAAAAGAATTGTTGCTCAAAAGGTCCCACAGCAATTATGAAAGGTTTATTCTTTACATGATCAAGGGTAGAATAGTTCGCTTTGTATTTTTTGTATTTGCTCATGATCGAATTTGATAACCTGATTATCGATTCTTTGTTCATTAAATTAAGATCAATTTTTTGGATTTCTTCGAAGGAAAGCGCCATGTCCCATTCTTTAGGCTTATCCTGTGATGCATTTGCCGTCGTGGCTTCAACAACAAAATCTATATTTTTAGCTTTTAAAATGAAATCTGGTGAGCGATGCGAAAAGTCAATTTCAAACCCATACTCTTTAAATAACGCATATAGGTAGATTTCCCAAAATGATGAATTGAATGTAGTCTGGAATTCTTTAACAATTTTATTGTCTCTGTCAACGAAGCCGTCAGCCCATCTTTTAAATTCGTCTATGTCATATGTTCGATGTTTTAAACTTGAAAGTAGTTTAAAATTAGGATGCTGTACCTCTTCTTTAACAATTGGGGTGAAAAAATCCATATTATTATCCGTTTTTAATATGATACCACTATCTAATTAATTATACATTTAGCTTTTTAGAAACAGCCTCAGTGTTGCAGGGTTGGATAGTATCATTTTTAAACAGTCATTAATATAACCCATATTCGCTGGTGCTAATAATAGATCTAAGTACCCCTGCTGCCATTTTGCAATAACACTTATCAATGTATGATTTCTTTAAACCTTCCCCATAGCTAATACAGAGGACGTTCTTTTCATGTCGCTTCTCTACTGAAAAAGTAAAAGGACCTTGTTTATAAGTTAGTACTTTATTCATTCCGTTCACGATAAACGATTCTATTACAGCTAGAAGGTTTATGGCTTGAAGTGGCGTGAACTCTCCATTATGACAATTTTTTTCTAATGCATCGGCATGTATGAGACCAGCAAACACAGGTCTGACTCTAGTTTGAATAATTGCAATATCTACGGGCTTGTAAAATTGCTTATCACATTCATAAATTTTTTTGTCATGAAAGCGGGCCCTGTCATGTATTTCTGCGTATATTTCATTACAGATCTTTACGTGTCTTTCAGGGAAGGCGACAGTATCTTTCCCTGTTTGTATCATCTCTGTGTAGTTTTTGTAGTCCATTCCTCCGCTTGGCATAAACCAGTGTCCGGCTAGCATACTAAACCTCCGTTGATATTTTTCTTATTATACTTGAAATAAACTTTTGTTCCTCTAGATTTTTTTCAGACTGTTTTTTTAGAAGCTCAGTGAGTTCTTGCTTAGTGAGTTTGTTTGAATTAAGCAGATCGCTCAGAACGCCCGACATATTTCTATTTTCTCTCTTCAAGCAATTTACTGCAGATTTTAGGTTTGTAGTTTTTCTTTTCAAATCTACAGACATTTTCGTTGCACTAGAAAGGTGAAGGTGGAATAGACTTGCCGTCAAAATAGAGCATAGACAAGCCACAAAGAGAAGGAAGATGATTCCTGGGATGTATGCTGGCATGTGAAACCTCCATTGATGTATTTGTTTTATATTTAATGCAGTATAATATACATAGAAATATTTTTCAATAAATATATTTATAATAGTAATTTAAGTTATTATTATTATTAAAACTAAACAGATGATTTTAATAGAATATAAGAACTTGACAAATGTATAAATGTTCGGATATTATTACGTATTACACATACTATATCTTCGATTTATAGTTGTGAGCAGCTTGTTCTGCTTCCGTACTCTTTCGGTGCAAAAGAGAACACCCTTTGCTCGTAGGCGGGTGGGGGGCATCTTTTCATGTTTATGAGGGGATAAGAAGTGACGTGTCTTCTATAAAAAGCATGGTGGTACTCAACATTGTTACCCCACTGCGGGGCAAATAAAAGCAGCAATATTTACAAGAAATTATAGTTGTTTAATACCTTTGTGCTATATCAATAACTAGAGCGGTTAATCAAAAAATTTTGCGGAGAATAGTATATGTCAGAGACTATTTATATATTTTTAGGTGCGATAATAGGTGCTATCGCAGCATATATAACTGCTAAAATGACAATTAAAAACCAAATCAAAATTGCTGAGTTAAACGCTAGAAAAGATATTGAACTTCAAAACTTAAAAATTTATGATGAAAGACTTAGGAATGAAGTGTAAATTGAGCGGGATAAATTAGAAAAGTTACATGCTATATTGTCTTTTATAGCATTAGAGTATTCTCAAACAAAGAGTATTGTCGAATCATCATCTAATATAAGTGTAGATCACTTACATGAACGCTACTTCAAAAATTGTGAGCGGCTTCATGAAGCTCAAGCTATTGCTGCTCTTTATTACCCAGATGTGTCAGGGGCGTTAGATGAAATTTACGGTCAGTCAAACATATTTTGGGGTAATCAAGAAAGAGTTCTTCAGACTGACATTAATAAGGATCAAGATTTATGGGATAAACACTTTACTGAAGTATTATCTGCGATCAATAAAATATCTAAAGATGTGAAGAGTGTACAATACTCTATCCGTCATCGCGCTACATATATCAGTAAATCAATAAAGCAAATACAGTAAGCTAGCGAACATAAATGTGTTCATGTGAAGGTATGTCATTTGTTGAGCGTGTAAATAGAAGTGTGTAAACGTCGTCTGTGTTAAAATAACATAATACGAGGTTTGCTATGGTATTTGATAAGAACAAGCTCAAAGATATCCTTGCCGAGAACGATGTAAAGACAACAGAAGACCTACAGGTATTTATGCGTGAGATGATGAAAGAGGTCATTGAAACGCTATACGAAGGGGAGCTAGAAGCTCATCTGGGCTACAAGAAACACGAGCAGAATGCTAGTGAATCAGGCAATAACCGTAATGGTCACTCATCTAAGAAAGTCAAATCACACGTAGGCGAAATGGAACTCGAAGTTCCCAGAGACCGCCTATAGACCTTTTCGCCTGAAATAGTCAAGAAACGGCAAACTGATATATCAGGCATAGAAGCTAAGGTAATATCTATGTATGCCAAAGGGATGAGCAATCGTGACATCAAAGAGCATATTTATGAAATTTACGGTCATGAAATCTCTCCAGAGACAGTAAGCGTTATCACCGACAAGATTCTTCCACAGGCTAAGGAGTGTCAGAATAGAGCATTAGAAGAGATTTATGCCATCGTCTTTATGGACGGCATGGTTTTAAAGATGCGTGTGGATGGAGCCGTCCGTAACGTCACTATCTACTTTGTGATAGGCATCAGTCTGGAAGGCCATAAATCCTGTTTGGGGCTGTATCTTGCTGAAACGGAGTCTGCAAAATACTGGCTTTCTGTTATGAATGAGCTTAAGAACCGTGGTGTACAAGATATCCTCATCTTTGCTGTAGATAACCTTAAGGGCATCTCAGAAGCTATAAATGCCGCTTTCCCGCAGTCTGAGATACAGAAATGTGTAGTACATCAGATACGTAATTCTCTCCGCTTTGTACCCTGGAAGGAACGTAAGACTGTAGCGTCTGACCTTAAGAAAATCTATGCTGCAGCGACCGAGGAACAAGCCAGATCTGAACTGGATGCTTTCGCTGAAAAGTGGGACAGCAAATACCCTAACATCTCAAAATCATGGCGGAATAACTGGACTGAGCTTTCCACGTATTTTAAGTACTCCAAGGAGCTCAGGAAGCTGATTTATACCACGAATCCTGTTGAGAGCTTTCATTCTGCTATTAGAAAATCGACCAAAGGAAAAGGAGCCTTCCCGACGGAAGACTCCCTTATAAAGCTCTTATATTTAGCTATTTTAGGTATCGAAAAAAAGTGGACTATGCCAATCAGGGATTGGGGTGTAATATACTCTCAGCTGTATATCAACTATGAAGACAGAATTACGACTTTACACACTTAACATGACACGCTCCATTTGTTTGAATATTCAATTGTTATATTTCCGCTATTTCCATAGATTATATTATTATAGCCCTGATTCTGATGCTCATCTAAAGAATCCGAGTTAGGGTGTTTATAACCTTCATGGTTTCCAGCAGAAAAAAATGCAATACCATCACAATTCACTGTTGGAATATTAAGGCGACTTGCATAGTCTCCATGATGTGGAACGTTTATAAAGTCGTAACCTATCTGCATTAAATCATTTATTTTTTTATTGTTATCCAGTGTCATCATGCTGTAAGAGTAATCTCCAGGAAGGAGCATCAATTTTTGATCGATTTCAATCATGCTCACCAATGCTTTGTTATTTTTCTGATCTAAGCCTGTGTTTGGGTTAGTTTTCATGGCAAGAGCTCTGAAATTATTTCCTTTGATATATAGGTTATTAATACCGATGGTAAATGCTTTAAATTTTGCATCTTTTGCATCCAGCCAATTTTCATAAGCAGGAATGAAGATACAGTCTACCTTAGACAAAAGATTTTTATCCCAATGTAGTAGCCTGTAATGATCAGAGTCGAGGTGGGATAATATTAAATACAGTGTTTCAAGATTGTCTATTACTGAGTGTAGAGAATTTTGTATTTTGTTTTTTTGGTAAGGATATCTTTTTACCGGAGTGCCAGCTCCTGAGTCAAATAATATACCTATTTTATTTATTTCATTATACGCCAAAGAGCACATGCCTTGTCCTACACCAAATGCACAAAACTTAAAGTCTCCAAAATCGCTTAAATCAAGAAATGAATTTTCATCATTTTTAATATTGTTATCAGTAATAAATTGTAAAACTTGTTTACTATGTTTAAACTCAGGCTCTGAGAAATATTGAAATGCAATAGTTTCAATCTTTATGTATATTGGCTTTTCCGTGCTAAATGATGGATAATAATAACTATTACCTTCACTTTCAATAATGGTGATTAAAGCGTATCTTTCTCCAGAGATAAAGCTATCAATAAATCTGTACGTGTATAACTTGCCTCCAGTAGATTTGATGGAATAAAAATCAGTGGAATCTATGTCGAATGTGTATATGGTTGCCTCTTTAAAAAGGTCAAGTGGTGAATCAACTTGAAATCCTTTTAATCTTACCCCTCTTTTGCCCTCACCATAATCAAATTCACAATCAAGTTTATCGGGGAAACATATAAATCTTTTTGTTATTTGATTTTCATTAGCTAAATATTCTTTTGACATAACTTATTAACCTTTTTAGTGGATTTGATTTTACCTACTTATTCAATAGGCAATTTATTATAATATCATATACGGATACATCTTTCCATGTATGAGGGGGATAATGAGTATTAATGATTTATAGAATATTTGTCTGTAATGCCATAAAGCAAAAATCTCCCAACTTTGAGAATAACTCTGTGTGAAAGTAAATTATTTGTCGCAATATAGGTGTTTTAGACTTGCAATTCATGATTGTAAATTCTTATAATTACACATGCAGTTACCTAATGTTGATTTTAAAAAAATCAGACCACACGCTGGAAGTCAGAACATAGGTTTTGAAGAGCTTTGTTGTCAACTTTTCAGTATGGAACCCCCACATCCTGATGCCACTTATATTCGGAAAGAAGGAGCAGTGGGAGATGGTGGAGTTTAATGTTATTGGAAGCTACCTGATGGGAAAGAGTATTCTCTACAGGCGAAATATTTTCCTGATGGTATGGACTCCAATAAATGGGCACAAGTAACTAAATCTGTAAAAGCATTTTCATAAAAACATCCTAGTACTACAAAATATTATATTTGTATACCTTTAGACAGAACAGACTCAAGAAAAATAACAAAAAGTGGTGAAAAATATAACTCCATGCTTAAAGAATGGGACAAGCATGTAGAGGAATGGAAAGGAATGACAAGTGAGAATGTCGAGTTTGTCTATTGGGGGGCATCTGAGCTGATAAGTAAGCTGAGCAATAGCGAGCCAGGATATACGGGCAAGTTGTTATACTGGTTTGGACTCACATATTTTACTGATGAATATTTCTATAATAGATATGAAGAGTCTCGCGCAGCATTTGGAGAAAGATATACTCCTGAACTTAATGTCGAGTTGCCTATTATTGAGGAACTATATGCTGTTTCATCCCATCCAGAATTTTGGACAAAATTAGAAATACAGCTAAATGAGTTATGTGAATTAGAATCAAGCTCAATTTGGAGAGATTTCAAAGTTCCGGTTGTTATAAAATCCAAAATTTTAGAGTTCTTGAGCAGTCCAATTTCTGAAATTAATAAATACTTATCAAAAGAATACATTTTAAAAAATTCTGCAAAGGTTCTTAGTATTTGTGATAATACTGTCGGGACGTTTTATCAACGAAATATCGAAGAGAATCAATTATATATTGAGCTATTATCAACTATCGCAATGGAAGAACCTAATAAAGACGAGGTAGCAGATAATTTAGTAAGAATTCTTTATGCAATAAAATCGACCTTTTCTGATTTAAAGTATTACATTGGTACTCTAAGTATGAGATTGTTTATAGAAAAAAAGGCTATTTTAACTGGGCGAGCAGGTTCTGGAAAGTCACATCTTATGTGTGATATCGCGACTAAATTTATTGAATCTAAGCTGCCTGTTGTATTATTTCCAGGATGGCACTACAGGGGCGTAAATCCTTGGAGTAACATTATTGAAAATCTTGATTTGAGGCAATACCCTGTTGATACTATCCTTGGTGCGCTGGACGCAGCAGGAAAAGCTAAAGGCATAAGAACTTTAATTTTGATAGATGCAATAAATGAAGGTGAGCATAGTTCTACATGGAAGGAGTATATACCTTCCATATTACAACAAATTGATCGTTTTGATAACCTTGCAATTGTTTTTAGCTGCAGAGACACTTTTTTAAAGAACATTTTAGGTAAGACTCTTTTTAATGAAGATATTTTACCTCAAATTATTCAATATGGTTTTGAAGGTTATGAAGAAAAAGCTGCAGAAATATATTTAGACAAACAAGGACTTCAGCGACCAGCGATGCCTATATTAGCTCCCGAATTCTCGAATCCCTTGATGTTAAAGATATGTACTGAAGGGCTTTTAAATCGAGGCCTAACATCCTTTCCTAAAGGTCTTGGAAGTAAAAATACAATATTTGAATTTTATTTAGAAACTTTAGATGAGAAGGCAGTGTTAAAATATAAATCAGACCCTGATAGCCGAATTGTTTCAGTTGGATTGAATAAATTAGCCAAAGAAATGTTGCATCATAATTATTTTCGTTTAACGAAAAATGAGACATATGAACTCTTAAACAATGTACTACCTGCAAATAACTATAATCAATCATTGCTATATTTTCTAATTGATGAGGGCGCATTAGCTGAAGATGTTGTTTACACAGATGATGATGACTTTGATGGTGTTAAATTTATACGTTTTTCATTTGAGAGATTTAGTGATCATATTATTACAAAAGAGCTTCTTAAAGACATAAATAATCTAGATGCACTTAAAGTAGCAATCAAGGATGATGCAAAGTTGCAGACGGTAGTTCTTGAAGAACCCTCTAGGTATGCTGGTATTATCGAAGAACTTAGCGTATTAGTCCCAGAAAAGTATAATATTGAGTTAGTTGAACTAGTAGATCCAGAAGCAGGGTATGATTATTATATTTTTAAAGAGGCCTTTATTGAAAGTTTATTATGGCGTAAACCTAGTTCAGTTAATAAAAGTACGATTAATGTATTCAAGAATTTAGAAGTTGACGAGTTCGAGAAACTTGATGTTCTACTTATGTTATCTCCAATACAGGATCATCCCCTAAATGCCCAATATCTTCACGATCGCCTTATAACTATGTCTATAATTGATAGAGATTTGCTTTGGTCAAAAGATATAGCAAGGTTTACGATGGAAGAAGATGAGCATAGTGCGCTTAAGACAATTATAAACTGGGCATGGAAAGCAAACCATTGCAATACAGATCAAGTGACAGTTGAGCTATGTTCAATAGTGCTAATTTGGGCTACGTCAACTAACAATAGATTAATACGCGACAAATGTACTAAAGCAGCAATATCAATTTTGCTGAAATTTCCTATCTCAATGATGCAGCTAATTAAACAATTCAATGATGTTAATGATCCTTATGTAACTGAAAGGCTTTATGCAATAGCATATGGTCTTGTATTAAATATTGACGATAAAAACTCAATTAAATCGATAGCAGATATAACATATGATTTCGTATTCTCGAACCACTCCCCATGCCCCAATATAATGCTCAGGCATTATGCTAAAGGAATAATTGAATACGCTATATATTTGGGATTAATACAAGATGAAGATGTAATAAAAAATATTACTCCCCCATATGATAACGATTTCGAACTACATGATCCTGAGATATCTGAAATAGAAGAGCTAGATGAAAAGCTTGGTGACACTTGGCATACTCTGAAAAGCACTTTTAGCGATTTTTGCAAACATGAGCTTAATCAAGTTCATGATTGGTTCGCAACACCTCTAAAAGAGGTCCGGCCAAAAACTGTTTCAGAATTAATGGAACCGTTTATAGAGTCTTTAAATGAAGCTCAAATGCAGGCATATAATAATATGGTGCATGTTGAATCTGAAATAGAAGAGGAAGCAAAAAGGGAAAGGTTATTAAAAAAAGCCTCAAAATTGGACAATATACAGATAGAATTTGTATCAAGCTCAGATGATAGCTGGGAGCGAAAGAGAGTTGCTACGACAGCTTTCACAGATACTATTTCCAGCAAGGATGCTGAATATTATAGATGGTTAAGTGGTGCTGGTAGACATGGTGGATATGCAAGATTTAGCAGGCAATGGGCTGCTAGATGGATTTGTCAAAAAGTAAATGATATTGGCTATGATAAGGTGTTGTTCGAGGCTGCAGAAAGATATCTTGCAGGTAACTTTGGGCGTGAGAGGTATAATACCGAGCGATTCAATAAAAAATATATGTACATTGGGCTTTATGAATTTTTAGCCCATTTAGCTGATAAATTCTATTATGAAGTTGATAAGTATTCTTCAGAAGCTGTTTTTGGCATTTTTGAAAATATCTCTGATATATATATGCACAATATCGATCCTTCCATCCTTTGCTATCCTCGTAATAATCAGAAAATGAGTATTTTCAACCATCGCCCTTATGGTGCTCAGAATACTAAAGAAAAAGAGGATTGGATACAGTCTGAGAGTGATATTCCAGATATAAAGAAACTCCTATTGGCAAAAGATGCTAATTCACGGTTTTGGAGCATATTGTACGGTTATTATAATTTTGGTTGTGATAAGGAAGAGCCTAAACGTGATTTTTGGTTCATTGTCAAGTCTATAGTAATATACAAAAAAGACTTAGGACAGCTAATTAAAGAGACCAAAGGGAAGTACTTCTACAATGATAATCCTAACACACATTATAATGTCTCGAGTGGCTTGTATTATGGCGAATATCCCTGGAGAGAAACTTTTGAGGACTCTAGCCCTTTATGGACTGAACCAGAGCAGGATAAATATTATGATAGTGAATATCCGAATATTAAAGTTCCTCTCTTACCAATACTGAGAAATTATGAATGGGATTCATACAACAAAGATAAATCAATTGAGTCACGTCTCTCTTTTTATTGCCCATCACCATATTTGATTGAAGAGCTTAGGTTACAAAAAGATCTAGATAAACCCGGAACATGGGTAGACTCAAATGGTGAAGATGTATTTATTAACTTTGAGAACGAGCCTGATTCGTCTGACTTTGCGCTGATTGATAAAGTATATTTTGAAAGGTGGCTCAATGATAATGATTTAATGCTTGTTTGGTTTATATTAGGAGAAAAGATGTTGTTTAATAATTTTACCTTACGACACAAAGGCCTAAAGAAGATTGGTGGTTTTTACTGGTGCGATGAAACAGGAATTCAGGGTGAGTATTGGACAGATGATAACTTTTATAAGGATGAGGAATGAAAGATTATAAAATTGCCTTAATTGGTGCAGCAGCAGTAATAATTGCCGCAGTTGTTACAGGAATATTTAGCCTGAGTAATTACAATAAGGAAATCGTTACTATAAATGGTGATAACAATACTTATGCTGAAGGGAATATCGTATATAACTATGTTCAAGAAGATAAAGCCGTTAGTCTAAGCTTGCTGGAAAGCACTGAGGTTCATTTAGGAGATAACATCTTTCCTGGTATAGCAGGGACAAATTATAATCCCGACAATCTTGATATCTTTCCCCAAGAAGAAAAGGGGATCATTTATTTTGATAAAGAAAACAATAGTTTTAAAGGAGATAAATCAGTTAATACGCAAGTAGTTTATAAGTGGATTTCAGAATACTCTAAGATAATAGAAGGGTTGGACTTTAGCGCATATAAGTATGTGCAAACAATTTCAGCTAATGATAAAGACTTTAATGAGAAGTACTCTAAATATTCAGAAAATAGTATTGAACTGAGCCCTGGTAATTTTCTAATTAGCTCCAGTGAACTAAAGGGGAACTTTTACCGTCAATACGCAGCCATAGCTTTGTTTAAAACATTTAGTTTAGGGTCGATATTAGCTAAAAATGGCATTTCTCCAGATGACAAACTAAAAGTTAAGATTCTTATTGATACTTTTCATGGCGGATTAAGACCTGGACAATCAGAGAATTACTATTTTCAGATAAATGACTATGTTTCGTTAATACCATCGAAGACATATTCTATGAGAGATAAGCAAGTATCAGAATTTAATATCCCTATCGAGTCTATAAATTTTGATAAGTCTAACTCATTTTGTATTTTCGTTCTTCCTTGGATAGAGGATAACCCTAGAACTACAATCAGTAATGAGGTAATTAAACCAGTGCATTTCAGGGATGTAGGAATAACAAACATTGAATTGATTATTAGCAGTGGCTAGCCTTTTTTATGATAACTTAGTAGTTCCAGAAAGAAAACTTACGTTGTTTTTATTCTCGTAGTAAAAACATACGCGGCAGCAACATGAAAACATATAAGGGTAGTGTTAATGAGTAAGCCAAATATAGAAGATATCATATCATTTATGAGCCAGTTCTCTGAGGAAGATATTAAACAAATTAATGACAAAGAACATGAAAAATACCAAGATGAGTATAAAAGGTTTATTGATGCCTATGATAATGGGATTTGTTATCTTTGCGGTAAACCATTTAAGACTATAAGCACTAATAACCCTTGCCTTCATTGGTTGTTGAGACAATGTAAGTTTAGGGCAAAAGATTTTCATAAAATATATAAAAAATATAATTATCATCAGATAGTATCTTTCTTGAGATGGATAGCAAACACAGAGTGTTTTCAGAGAAACATAAACGATTTGCAAGAGGAAAAGCGTGATAATATGCTTATTGAGAGCACTATCAAGTGGAAAAACATCGAGTGGACTTTTAGTTGTACTCATAGTGATTATGCTGGTCATGAAGGAACTCAGGCAAGCTTTCCGCACTATCATTTTCAGATGAAAATAGACGGACAGATTTTCATAAAATTTAATAGCCACCATATACGTTTTAGCGATGAAGATTTGTTTAATATTAGTATTACGCAGGATGATAGTATTCCGGCTTCCTATAGCTTAGGTGGTGCCGGTGGTTCAGGTATGCAGGATGCGTTGTCGTTGGATCCTGATGAAATTATCGATAGTTCTATTGCTTCAGATGGTAGCGAGGGGACATATCACTTTTCTACCTTTATTCAAGCAAACAGTCCTGAGGGTATCTCTGGTGATGTTATTCAGGATATGATTGATGAAAGCAAACGGACGGGGAAGACTATTGCAAGCTTAGCGGATAAATATATCGGAGACTTAGGTACTACAAAAACTATCATAGCGGCAGCTGACAGTGTCCCTGAGATTGCAGAGCGTAAAGGTCGAAGTAAGAAATAATTTATAAGCGAGTGAAAATATATCTCCAGTTGCATTTGAAAAGAACTATGATGTGTGCAAAGAATGTGTCTACTGAATTAGTGACTATTCATAAATAATACTATCATACTAAATGAAATGTGTTGAATTATTATTTCTCCATATATATTTGAGCTTGAAAATCATTAAACCAATAGAGTTCAATTATTTCGAATGATGTTCAAATTGTTTTCTGGAAGTATCCTGCCTGATTAAAATTGTTCCTACTAATACAATGGCTATTCAGTTATTTCAACTCATTTACTAAAAAATGCAAGCTGAATATTCCGACTCGAAGAAACCGGGTGTCCGGTCAGGAGGGAACCGCCTGTCCGGACATGAGTACCCTTTAATTATTCAGAAATAGATTTATCCAATCCATATACCTCTCTCATTGAAATGTCTCTTGATTGATCCACGCTGACGATGTTAATTTTATATGCGTCATGAATTACCCTGTCGAGGATGGCGTCAGCAAGAGGTCCTTCACCACCGCCAAGCTGTTCGTACCAGTCCTCAGGTAAGTATTGTGAGCATAAAATTGTAGACGATTTCTTTAGCCGATGGTGCAGAAGCTCGAAGATGTCTTTGCGCTCATTTTCATTGGGCTTGAGAAGTAGCCATTCGTCTATAATTAACAGCATCGGATTTGAGTATTTTGCCATCGTCTTTTTGTATGTGCCTTCGTTTCTGGCAATATCAAGATCGATAAGCAGATCAGGCAGACGAACATATCTCGTATTGTAATACTGTTTACATGCCTCCATTCCAAAGGCACAGGCCATGTATGTTTTTCCGCTTCCCGTAGCTCCAGTAATAAAGAGATTGCGGTATTCAGCTATGTATTCACAGGAAGCCAGCCTCATAATCAGCTCTTTATTAAGCTTCCTGCCAGAGACATAATCTATGTCGGCGATGCTTGCGTCTGATTGTTCCAGAGAGGCGTTATGGATTAACCGCCTCAGCCGATTATTTTTACGACTGTTCCACTCTATATCCACAAGCATGCTAAACCTGTCTTCAAAGGGGATCTCTTTCATTTTAATATCTGTCAGTCCGGCTCGGAAGGCATCTGCCATAGCTGTCAGACGCATAGAAATAAGTTTGTCTATAGTACTTTGATTTGCCATACCTTCGACCTCCCGTAATAATCGGAGCCACGGGTGATGCCCCGTATATCCTTCTGCTCATCACTGTTACCGGAATCATTCAAGGACTTATCCTTAGTAGTGGCAAGGATGTTCTTAATGCTCTTGTAACTGGGGGAAGCAGTGTATGACAGGGCCTTGATGCATGCTTTTTCAAGTCTTGCGGCAGTATATTTATCTGATAGCTTAAGTAGTCCCATGCAACTTCTATAAGCTTGCTGCTCTACTTTGCTTGATGATAAAATCGCATCGACAACTTTGGCGGTGTTGTCTCCTATTTGATTTGACCATTTTCTGAATCTGTCGGCGTTCCACTCAAGATACTTTTGATGATCTGCGGGCATATGTGTAACTGTTGTGCTGTACTGACCTTTTCTGCCGTATAGCCGCAGATGAGATGCTATTCGGGTGTGTTTGTAGAAGATTTCAACAATCTTATCGGTTATTCTGACATCTACTTTCCGCTTCAAATACTCATAGGGAACTGAGTACATCATAGTTTCTACTGATATGTGGTAATTGAACTGTACCGTTGCCTGTTTCCACCTGGCAAGCTCATATGGCGTCTGGGGAAGAGGCATAAGCGAAGGCAGTTCTTCATTACGGTAAAGATTGATACGGCTGCTGTCTTTCTTCTGGAATAGCTTCGAATTAAAGGCTGAAAGCTTTTTAGATATTGCTGCATTCAATTCAGCCAAAGAAAAAAACTGCTCATTGCGTAAGGCGGCGGTTATCCATGTTGATATGTTGCCAACTGTTCCCTCAACAGAGGGTTTGTCTTTCGGCTTACGAACTCTTGCGGGAATTATGGCCGTATTATAATGCTCGGCCATTTCATGATAAGTAGTGTTAAGCTGAGGAGTATACCAATCACCGCCACGGTTTACCGCCGTAGTGCAATTATCCGGCACTAGCATTTTTGCTGCGCCGCCAAAAAAGTCAAACATATGCACATGTGCACTTATCCAAGAGGATGTCTTTTCATTTAAAAAGGCTTCAACGTAGGCATACTGACTGTATGTCAGCACTCCTACAAAAACATGTGCTAATACTACCTCGCCGGTATCTGGATCTACAATCTGAGCCGGATCTCCTGCCCAGTCGACCTCTATCTGCTCTCCTGGCTTTCGGTTGATGTGCATAGTTGCCCGACGTTTTTGTTCGTCCTGCTGGGCATAGTGGCAGAATTGGGAATACATCAGAGGTTCGTCGCTGTTTAGCCGACACTCTTCCATATACTCTGTCCATAAAAGCTTTTTAGTGACTCCGTTTTTCAAGAGTTCTTTCCGGATATACTCGTAATCCGGTAGGCGCTTTTGGTATGGGATTCTTGATTTTTGGGAAAAAGCAGCTCACATAGTTCGCCGTCGGTTTTGTGTTCCGCATACTGTGGCCAGCTCAGATTGATCTCTGCAGCTCTTTTAAGAACTTTGTTTACCGTTTTCTTTGATACTCCACAGCTGTAGGCAATGTTCTGCTGGCTGAAGCCTTGCTCACTCAGCCGTAAGATTTCTCGATACTTTGTCATCGTGACAACTCCTAAAATGTATTTGCGACTTTGCGCATACATACATTCTAATGAGTTATTATCGGTTTCCAAGCATCGGTACAGCGGTTTCCATTTAGACGGAATGGCGGTTTCCAAGCTCCGGACTTATGGGGTAATTTGATCCGGATTACTCACAAGCTTTCTACATGTGAAAATAACACAAAGTTAAATAAACACACCTTAGGTGTTGCTCTAGTCATTTTTATATGTATATAATTATGATTCTTATATAGAGGTGGAAGATGAGGTTTTATATCCTTTTAACAACACTATTTTGCATACTTTCTGTACCTATTCAAAATACACACGCTAGCACTGAAAAATTATCTGCAATGTATATTGTCCCTATTAGTATGAGTGATAAAGATGCTTTTATTATACAAAACACAAATGGAGATATTCATCTTTGTGAGAATAAAACAATTAATAATAACTGTACATCAATAGGCAGACATGATTCTGCAGACAATTCAATGAGATCTAGTGCATTCAAACCTCTGATATATGATTATAATTCTGATGGAAACCCGGATGTGATATTTGGTAAGAATTACTCTGCTAACAATAAGACAGTACCTATTCAAAGCGACCTTTACATCTATGATTTATGCCGATTAAACGAAATAGGAAAATTTACTACTAAAAGCAACATCACAGGTAAGCCAATAATGCTTGATATAGACCAAGACAGTAAACTTGACATAGTGGTTGGATATTACAATAACATTAAAGCAAAATCAGAATTAAAAATTTATCTTCAAAAAGGCAAAACAATATCAGCTGATTTTAATGGGATAGCACGAAAAAACCCTGTTTTAGAAATAATAGAAAACAAAATAGTATATTTTTGGGCATATTACTTATCAAAAGACATAAAGATAGAGAAAGACGATCATGAAAAAGGGAAACAGGCCGACAGTGATGAAACTGAAAATACTGCAAGCAATACCAATATGTATCATGGCACAGCAGAACTCTCAACAAATGAACGTAGAGAGACTAACGAAAGTAGCAAAAACAATAATAAAATAAGTAATAAAGATATCACATCACGCATTGTATTTGGTGAAATAAATAGTAATGAAATAACGGTAAACAGTATTGATATAGATAACTATAGTATCAGTGAAGAACTTAAAGTTCTCAGAAATAAAATAGATAATAAGGTTTTACTACTTGCACCAACATACTCATCTGGCTTTATATTACATATAGCAATAGAAAATAAAGACATATTTCGTAGTAATAAAGAAATAAAACTGAATGAAGTTAAACTTACAGAAGACACAAATTCTTTCGATGAAAAATACATTAGCAAAATACTCTCTTTTAATAATAATACATCAAAATCATTATTATTTACATCTGACTCGCAAACAAATAACAGCTTCTTGTATATCTATGACTTAGAGGAATTACTATCTTCAGCATCAAAAGAAAAAGTATTAGAACTTGGAAATCATACTGAACCTGAATATATAAGCCATAATCAAATACTTATACCTGCTACTACTTTAGACAGTAATAAGCTAATTGTTTTTGATTTAGAAACTGGTCAATATAAATATTTGGAAAAATATAAGAATATTATTGACTTTGGAAGTTCAGATAAGAATATCTATTTACTAGACATCAACAACAATATTATTGAGCTAGGTAAAGCCTATCCAAAGTTAAAATATATCGACGTCAACCATTATGGTTTACGCTATTCTTTATCAACCAGAAAAAGAATCATACAAATGCTTAAGTATAATAAAGAAAACTTCGAAGATAACTCCAAGCAAGCTTATATCAGATCTTACTTATCTAAATATCCAACAGATAGAAGTATTATTGATATGTATGACTCTTTTAAAAGGGAACTTGCGTTATATAAAAAGCTATTTGCAAGGAAAGATAAACTTTACTATATAACAACCGGAACAAGCCGAGAGCAAAGGCAAAAACTCGTTGACTACGAAATTCTACCCCAAAAAACGATTATTATCTATTTTGCACAAATGATCGTGTTAGTTTTAATAATATTCTTAATACTACTTTCTCCAATTATTTATTTGATACTAAAAAATAAAAAGAAAAACAAAAATATAGAAGAATGTAAAAAGAGTATTAAAAAAATAGGGATAGATACTTTCAAAAATGAATACTGCAATTTCACTGATACAAAAAAATATAACCAATTGGTACATAAAGCATATTTCGCTTTTATCGTAGAACAATATATAAGTAATATTAATGCTGTCATAAGCGAGATAAACGAGAAAACATTCAGCATCTTGAGCAAAGGCCTTGAATATGACTATACAAGTTCAGAAAAAAAATAATTAAAAGAAATATCTAATTTTGTTGTTGGGATCTTATTAAAGTCCACTTTTAAAATCAGAATAAAAAATCTATTCAAACTTAGAACCATAAAGCGTTTAACTATGCAACAAGTAAATGAGAAAAAGCTACTTCTCTTTGAAATGATGTACTCAATTCTTAAAATCTATGCAATAAATAAAAAAAATAATAAATATATATTTAAGCTGATAGTAATGTGTTATTACACTTTAAGTTTTAAGGAAAATGAACACAGCTACATTTATGAGTCAAAATGCTCAGACTTGTTAAAGATGCTTGATTGTGAACCAGACAAGCTCTCTAAAAACATCAAAAAATTTCTATGTAACAAAAACATCAAGACAATTACCGAGAAAATATCTTTGCTTCGATTTCTTTGCAATAATACTAGTAAAGACACATATAAAAACGAAATTGAAACTATCATTCTGCAAACAGTATATAAACATTATAAAATTTCTGATAAAATTGATAATAAATACTCAATTATAGAAGTATTAAGCGAAAATAACGCTTTTGATACCTTCTTGGTTATAAATAAACAGAATAATACGAAGGCAATATTACGAATTGCAAAATATAGTGAAATTGTATTTGATGATTTTCCTGTAAAAGTTGAAGATTTTCCACTAGCTACTCCATTAGAGAAGCCTTCTTACCAAATCAAAAAGAAAAGAAAGAAAATTGTTTTTCTTTATGAAGAATATTTAGATAATTATATCCCATTAATGCAACTTGTAAAAAAAGGTCAGTGGTCTGAGAAAAAGACTAAACTATTACTTCTAAGTTTAATTGATTTCTGTAATAAAGCCAAAGATAAAAAAAGCTATCTGCTTAATTTTTATATGGATAACATATTTATTAACAAAGAGAAGCTACTTAAAGATGAACTGGATTTTAGATTATGTGCCACTGAAATCAATAAGCTCAAAATGGATCATTTAATAATTGCTGATAAAATAAAACTGCAAAAGCAATACTTTCAAACACCAGAATTCAGAAATAAAAACACAAAAGAAAGGAGTTTGATATTAAATGACTATTTTAATCATGTTGACTATGAAAAGACGTGCGTTTATTTACTGGGAATATTAGTTTCTTATCTTGAATTTAGCATTGACCCACCATTTGAGCCAGAATCTTTCAGAACAATTATGATAAATGTTGACAAACCAAGCAGGCTTATTTTCGAAAAATGTAAAAAAACTAGAATTACAGACCGACCAGAGTTGTCATTATTAAGAGCAGAAATAGAAGAAATTGAGCCGTTTTTAAATATATTAAATATACATCCCAAAAGTAGCGTATGGACAAATGAACTTTATGGAAGAGAAGATGAAATATCAATGATGATTCATAATGTAAACACAAATAACCACACAATGATAATAGCACCCAAAAGAGCAGGCAAGACGACTCTCGTTCAGTATGTAAAACATACGCTTAGAGCGAATAATAATTCTATACAGATATATATTGATTTTGACAGCATCACCATAGAAGAAAGCGATACGTTAACAACTATATTTTATATTCTCTCTGAACGCATATACTCTCAACTACAGGCCCACCATATCTTTTTTAATAGTATTATTAAAAGGCATACTGATTATGCATCAAATGGTAACATGGAACTAACAAAGCTTGCAGCTTTTATTACCGAGAATAAAAAAAATATTAAAGTTCCGATAAATATTTTTATAGACAGCACTGATCACACCTTAAAGTTCAACAACCTAAAGAATTTAAGCTCTCCTCTAAAGTCCTTAATAAATATTTTAAAAGAAAATAAAGTAGCCTGCACAATCTTTGTTGTAATGACCGACACAAAAAAATCAATTGCAAACATTAAAGCTGACGGGTTTGATATAATTGAACTTAATGCTTTTAAAACAGAGCATCTTAGAACATTAATTGAAAACAGGCTACTCTCAGAATTAGTCTTATCTTCTGACATATATGACAAAATATTAAATGAAACTAATGGAATCCCTCTTTATGCGTTACATGTAATATACGAACTTGTTGTTTTAATTAATAAAAACCAAAAAATAACTATTGATTGCAACCTAATAGAATACGTGATGTCTAGGTTAAATTTTAGACAAATTGACGGTATTGAAGGTATATTCAGTGATATCGATTTCAATGAGGATCTAGACTTCTGGAAAGCGATAGCTGAAGGAAGCAGTGCCGATATTGACACTACTTATCGAAAAATTACAAACTTAATTGAAGCAAATATTTTTAAGGAAAATAATACCACAGCTGTACTATCAATACCTTTCTATAGATACTACATTAAATCAAGGATTAAGTGATGAACAATTTTATTCATAATATTTTTGGTCTTTTAAAAAATGATAAAAAAGACAGGGATAGTGGATTTGACAAGAAAAATACATTTTTAATTAGATCAAGCCAACAAACGTTAAAGAATAGCTTAGGCTCCAAAAACTTAATAAATGTTTATGGTCAAAAGGGTGCTGGAAAAAAAATAAATTTACAACAATCCATACAAAACAGTGATAAAGCAATATTTGTTTCAATAAGGGATATAAAAGGTATTGATGACTTAAATACCAACATCTTAAAGGCTTTGGGATTAAGTTCTTCGTTAGATTTTCAGTCCTCCTTAGCACATTTACATAATAAGGTAGTGATACTGGAAGGTCTGACCTATAGAAATTCGGAGTTTATTACTATAGAACGTCTCGAAGATATTTCTTCATCAATGACTAATAATGGCAAATTAATTATTACAAGTGAGCTAAAAATAACAGATATATTTGGGGAAAAAGAGTTTCTTAATAATGTGGAAGTTATCGAAATTGAACCATTTACAGTTAATGAATTTAAGATGTTATATACCAATCATGGTCTAAAAATACCAAGTGACATAGAAGAAGTACATAAGTTATGCATAGGGAATCCTCAGATTATTTTAAATGTAATCAGTGAGTTTAAATTTCAAAATTGCAAAAAATTAAATTATGACTATCTAATAAAGTCCAACACATTTAAATCAAGCTTAAATGGCTATTTTGCAAACTGTGTCAAAAATATTAAAGAACAAGATTGCTTGGCATTATCTAACGCAAATGAAACATCAAAACTGGAAAAGATAGAACTATTCAAAAGCTTATTTATTTGTGACGAAGCTGGGCAACTATCTGAATCATATAAGTTTGCATTATGTCATGGTTTCAAACTTAATTGCACACAATCAATTGCACAAAAACAAAAGTCTAACTACGATGATTTATTTGATAAAGAACAAGTATCTGATATAGGTAAATACTTTACATTAGACAAAGACTTCACAAATCGATTTGGAGTGGTTTTTTCTATATTTGTGGTTGCAGCTATTGCACAATGGTTTACAAGGTATATTATGCGTTATGAAACTAAATTTTTCATAACTCAGATTGTCGTAGCTTTAAGTCTAGTACTCTATCTTGTGTTGCTGGGTTTTAAATATAAACAAAACTCGATTAAAGAATTTTTTACTATAAAAACAATGCAAATATTATTATTAGTCTTCCTCTATTTAAGCTTTAGCCTGATATTTGTAAATAACACAGTTTTTGAGCCTGCCAAGATATTACTATATAATAAGTTTGAGATAAACGACAAGAAAGTTATTGAGGTTGGGGTGGCTATGCCAAGATTAATATCTAAAGCTTACGGCTCTAAGTATGAGTTACATATCAACAATAATAGCGTTTTCTGCATAAAAGAACCTAAAATATACTCAAAAAATGATCTGGTTACTAAAGTAAAGTTTCAAAAACTGCAGATATCAGAATGTCTTGAGGGGAGTGGATATTTTGATATAGGCAATATTATTTATAGTAGAGTCTCTGAAGCGTTAGAAAATAGTGTTCAATATAAAACAAAGCAAAGTTTTTTCTTTGCTGGAGTATTAGAGGTTGATCAAGTTCAACTTGGTGATAAATTCGACTATGCCCTAAGAGATATACTTAATAGTAATGAAACCTATTTAGAATACATTAATGCTACAGATAAGAGCATGGATGCTAATGATAAGCAGGGTGACAACAATATTTCAATTACAGGGGGACTGAATTCAGGAAAAGTATCACTAAGTCAATATAAAAGCTTAATTGAGAACCATAAAACAATCAAAAAAATCAAGACAAGGCTTATTATGCCTCTGTATTATTTAAAAAACTATAATATAGATTCAGTAGAAGAAACTAAGAAGGGCTACAGTTGCAATTTTGAAAGTAGCTATTTAGCAGATATTGATCGTTTTGTTAGAAAAAATTGGCAATGGTTGTATTCAATAATGGGTGGCTATTTAATAATCTTAATAAGGAACACGATTAAACAATATATTCATAAACAATAATGTCACTATACAAAACTAAAATATATTGACATAATGCTAAACATTTTTGTTTATCCATTCTGACAGGATTCTGACAGATTGAGTGAAATAGCGGGAATATGCGGGAAATAGCATATGGAGTTAAGTGATTATTGTTGTTCACTTTAGCTCCCTGTACTTCCCGCTGATTCCCATATGAATTAGAGTTCAAGTCTCTCTCTCGGCATTTTAAAAAGGACCCTGTTATCAATTGTTTGATGACGGGGTCTTTTTTCGTTTCTGACAGCATTCTGACAAAATGCATCATGATCGGATGCATTTCTGCTCCGAGCTTCGCTGTCGATAGGTTTTTCTGAGGAAAGAAATGCCCCGATTTTGGGCTGCTGAAACTCTACT
The DNA here is from genome assembly GCA_002869145.1 of Denitrovibrio sp. GTDB lineage: Bacteria > Chrysiogenota > Deferribacteres > Deferribacterales > Geovibrionaceae > Denitrovibrio. Next base: position 109,144 of record PKTM01000026.1, on the reverse strand, counting down.
GCTTTCACATACTTTGCGTATCTTGTAATGACTGTACCAACGTTTTTGTGGCCCATACGCTCAGCTATGTGAGCAAGGTTGTCACCTGCCAGAATAGACAGGCTTGCGTGAGTATGTCTGCACTGATAAATAATCCTAAAAGCTATGCCAAGCTTCTTTAGTGTAGGTTTCCAAACCTGACGCATGATATGTTCTGATGATTTCCACGGCTCTCCATATTGGTTCACGAAGATGAATTCCGACTTCAGATAAGTATGCTGCTTCTGGTTTTTAAGAGCTTACATCTGTAGTAGAGATACTTTGCTTGACAGCTGTTGTTGCTAAAAGCTCTATGTCCAATTGAATACCTCAAACTCACTGAGTGTTGTAATTTTTTCAATTTAAATATAATTGTTGTTCATTTAAGTCAATATTGTGATTTGAGCTTAAAATCTAATAAGTAAATTTACGGAAATCTTATAAAAATCTCAAAGTGTACAACTAATTAGTCAGGAGTAAATGATTAACGGACAATAATACTGTACCTGAAAGTATCACCGCGGCCGATACTGAAACGAACCTCCACCGGCTGATCTTTATGTGTATATGCGATACGCTCGATACACATTACAGGTGCTTTAAGCTCGATCCCTAAAAGCTCAGCAGTGTTTTTATCTGCCACATCAGGGTGAATGTCTTCTTTTGCCCAGAGGATAGGTGTACCGAAGTCAGAATGAAAAATAGGATAAAGAAATTTACCGCTAAGGTTATAGTTTTCAAACCCTTTAAAAGTTTCATAAATAAGATATATGTCTTCTACTACGAAAGTTATTCCATTAAGGGTTCTTGTTCTGCGATACTTGATTACCTTCTCGCCTGTTGTAATTTTAAGCTTTTCAGCAATCTCAGATGGTGCTTCGATAACTTCCAAAACAAGCGTTTCAGTTGCAGGGATATTCTGCTCACCATCTTTTGAGGCGAACCTAAAGAATCTGTTAAAGCTCTTGGAAAAATCAGGGCTGGCTACAAAAGTCCCCTTACCCTGTCTGCGAAAGAGTACTCCGTCCTGCACACACACATTCAGAGCCTTTTTTACTGTGCCAGCGGATACATCAAGCTCTCTTGCGAGCTCATTTTCAGAAGGAATCATCATCCCGATGCTCCAGATATTATCCGCTATGCGCTCTTTAATAAGCTCAACAAGCTGTATATACAGAGGTTTTTCATTTTGTACGTTGAGGTCTTTTATAGCCATGATTGTTTTACACTCTTAAGGTCTGAAATATCTTTTTTGAATATTCTGCCAAAAAAAGCACTTCTTATCAAGACAATATATTTTGAAGAGAGCTGCACGCATCTGTACTAGCCAGCGCAGGCAGCATTAAGATCTATCCGTTTTTTCCTTTATTCGCCATTTTCTGAAGAATACCGGGAAGAATAAGAACACATATTGTGGCTATAAAGATAACCAGAGCGATTGGACGCATGAAAGACTCAACTCCGTTGATTTCCATTGCCCAATAGAAGTTACGCTCTGCAAGAGGACCAAGAAGCATAGCCAGCAAAAAAGCCGGAACAGAATATCCATATTTAGACAAGAGTGCACCAAAGACACCAAAAATAACCACAAGATACATATCAAAAGGCATCTGGCGCCATGCAAAACCGCCAATCATACAGAATATAGCTATAACAGGAACAAGATATTTATTTGGAACAACAGTCACATTGCTTGCCAGTCTGGCAACGATAAGCCCAGCAGGCAGCAGAAACAAGTTCGCAGCCACCAGAGAATATAGAATTGCATACGCCTCAACAGCATGTTCACTGAAGAAGCTTGGACCAGGTGTTATGCCGTTTATCATCAGAGCAGCCATTATCACAAGTGTTGTACCGGAACCGGGGATGCCAAGTGTTACTGTAGGGATAAGCGCTCCGCCCGGCACACCATTATTGCACGCATCAGTAGCAACGAGACCTTCGTCGTGTCCTGTTCCGAATTTTTCCGGTGTTTTACTCCATTGTTTAGCCTGACCATAGCTGACCCAAGTGGCTATCGCAGCACCTGTGCCGGGTATAAGTCCCACCAGAAGCCCAATAAGTGAGGAGCGAAGGATATTCATCTTATATTTAAATGATGCATAAACACCCTCAAGTATAGAATCAAAACCGTTCTTTGATTTCTCACCGTCTTCGGATTCTGCCACGATCGCTTTCTGCTCTACAAGACTGAAAAGCTCGCTGAAGCCGAACACACCGAGAAGAACCGGAATAAGCGGAAAACCCTCATAAAGCTCAAAAAAACCAAAACTGGCTCTTGTATACCCCTGCTGGAATTCTGTCCCCACGCAGGCAACAAAAAGACCAAGCGCAGATGACATAAGACCTTTCGTAAGGGATTTACCCGTAAGTGAACCTACAGCTGTCATTCCGAAAAGCGCCATCATGAAAAGCTCAGCGGGCCCGAAGTTGAGTGCATACACGCCTACAACTGGAGTGATGATAAGTGTTATAATAGCTGTTATGACTCCGCCCACAGTGGAAGCTCCGAGAGATAGACCAAGGGCGTAGCCCGCTTTGCCTTTACGGGTCATTTTAAATCCTTCCAGGCAGGTCGGCGCATTCGAAGGGGTTCCGGGTATATTAAGGAGGATGGCCGGTATGGAACCCGCAGCCTGAGAAGCACAGAAGCAGGACATCATAAACACCACTGCATTCATCGGGCTCATATAGGCTGTAAATGGAAGCACTATAGCTAGGAAGTTTGTATCGTTAAATCCGGGCACAGCTCCGATCATAAGACCGAGAAACATGCCGATAGGAATCCACATAAGGTTTTCAGGGCGCATCAGAAGCGCTAATCCCTGATAAAAGACATCTATACTCATAACATCCATGTCAGCCTCCTAAAGATTCAGTATGCCAATCCCGAGCTGCGGGAAAGACATCTGCATTAAAATATTAAGGGCAAAATGAAGGAGCCCGACCAGAATAATAGATACTATCAAGTTTCTGACGTAAGATTTCGCACCCAGCAGCCTGAACATCACGTTTAAGAATATAAGACTGCTGAGAGCAAAACCTAAGTAGTTCATGGACAAGATGTACACGATTGGAAATATGAGTATCAACAGAGGTTTTTTCAGGGTTTGCAGATTAAGAGATCTGCCTCCCGTCTCTGGGCTTACAAAGATAAAATTATAGATAACAAGTGCCAGCATGACCGCCAGCATTATAAAGACCATTAGAGGCCACTTCATAGCGACCATAGGAGCCTCGCGTGTCTGAATAAAGAACGCAACGGCAAATAAAACTGTGAGTGCCGGAATAACCAGCTCTCCATAATTGACTGATTTTTTCTGTTTGTCCATGACTGCCTCGCAGTTAATGAAAGGCGGGGCACGAGATCACCCCGCTTTATTGTAACTATCTTATTTATGTAGTATTAATCCATCAAGTGCTTGTATTTCGCCCAAACAGCCTGAAAGTCCTGAACGTACTGATCACACTCCTGCGGTGACCAATAGTCAATAAAAGGAGCCATCCCCTGCTTCTCAGCAGCTACTTTTACCTTTTCTGAAGTAATCGCTTCTTTGAAAGTGGCAACCATCTTCTCATAGTTTTCAGGGTTCTTCTTAATAGTGTCTCTTCTGATCATAAAAGCAAAAGGCTCAACAAGTACTGGAAACTCTTTGCCTGTAGCTTCTGTAAGAGTAGGAACATCCCAAAGCCCGTCCCAAACCTTCTTTTTAGTAAAGGAAGCTACTGCATGAATGAAATCCTTTTGCGAGGATGATGAGAAATATGGACCGACGCAGGCATCAACCTGTTTCCCGGCAAGTGCATTTCTCGCAGCAGAACCACCGCTGAAAGCAACAACTTTCGCATTGATTCCTGTCAGCTCGATGAAAATCTTCGCAGCGAGTGATGAAACCGCTTTCGGGTGAGATGTTGAGATTGTAAGTGGTTTCTCAGCTTTTTTACCCGCCTCAATAAAGTCCTGTATGGTTTTATAAGGAGAATCGTTATGTACAAGGAGTACGTTCGGGTCTGTGATAAGGTTTCCTACGAAGCCTATCTCGTCCCATCCAAATTTTTGTGCACCAGTATTAACACCCATAGCGTGCATTGCGATGGTTGTCATGATAGTTGTGTAGCCGTCAGCAGGCTTAGACATCATCTTACCGAAACCGATAGCACCGGATGCGCCCGGAGAATAGTCAAATTTTACAGGCTGTCTGAGTATTTCCTGCCAGCCAAGGCTCAGCACTCTTGATGAACGGTCGAAGCCGCCGCCCGCTTTCGCAGGGATAATGTGTGTTACAGGCTTTGACGGAAACTCAGCAGCAAAAGCTGAAAAGCTTATAAGTACAATAGCCATAATAAAAACAGCAGTAATCTTTTTCATCTCAATTCCTCCTAAGGATATATAATTATTCCAAACCAAGCAATACGGCTGGATTAATTTTTATCATCATGTCGATCATCTCCTGAGTTACACCCTTCTCCATAAGGCATTGGGTAAAAACACGGATAACTTCTGCAGGCATAGATTTTCTCGGCTGGCCTGCATCACTTGCAATAATCAGATTTTTTACCCCAAGAGCTTCAATAGTAGCCAGATAATCATCCAGCCTTGCAGTGCCAGGGATCGGATAAATGTTCCCTGCGCAGAGCTCAAGTGTTGCACCGAGGTCAACAAGCGCCCTCTGTTCGTCTATATTCAGCTTTGGCGGGTCAAAATATGGGTGAGTTATGAGAAGCTTTTTGAAATCGATATCTTTTGCAAACTGAGCCAGAAGAAAAACTTCCTCTTTTGATATATGGGCTGTACCGAGGATAACATCTGCCTCTTTCACGAGAGTGAGAACATCTTTCGCATCCTGAGTGAGAGCGCCGTCTTCTCCGAGAACGCTGACAGGCTCATGGACAACATTAGCGTCTGTCTTCTGATAGGAGTAGCCGCCGCATCCGCCGAAAACATCACAGTGCTGTTTTGCATCAACAGTCGGCATCCATATCTCTTTTGCACCAAGCCCCAGAGCATTTTCTACAGCAACAGGGTTTATTCCCCCTGCAAATCTATTCAGAACTAGTCCACCAAAAACACGTGTCCCATCGACAACATAATCAGCAAGCTCTGCCCTGCCCACTGTCGATTCGAAGTGGTTTTTCACAAGGATTCCGCGCAGTCCTGATTCTGCTGCATGTTTTGCCATATCTATATCGTTAAGAGTTCTGTTGAATAGGGATGGTTTTGTATGAATATGAAGATCGAAAGCTCCATCAATGTTAACTATCGGCATATCTTTCCTCTCTAAAGACCTTTTGCGATCTAAAAATTTAATAAAAATTCCACAGGAGAACATGTGTAACTTATGTATATAAGATATCTTATGTCTATTATGCTGTCAATCATAATTTAGTCTTTTTTGATTAGTCGAGTAAAGCTATAATAATAATGGGTTTTATCACATAAGACTTTTTGAATATTTTATACAGTGGCTTTTTTATAACGTCTATATACTTTGCTAAATTGCTTTTGAGGTAGCTAAGAACGAGCTTCCAGTTAATTAGCACCGTTCTTTTCTTATTTCGCGTATAAATCCATTCTGACAGGATTCTGACAGATTGAGTGAAATAGCGGGAATATGCGGGAAATAGCATGTCGAGTTAAGTGATTCTTGTTGTTCACTTTAGCTCCCTGTACTTCCCGCTGATTCCCATATGAATTAGAGTTCAAGTCGCTCTCTCGGCATTCTAAAAAGGACCCTGTTATCAATTATTTGATGACAGGGTTTTTTCGTTTCTGACAGCATTCTGACAAAATGCATCATGATCGGATGCATTTCTGCTCCGAGCTTCGCTGTCGATAGGTTTTTCTGAGGAAAGAAATGCCACGATTTTGGACTGCCGAAACTCTACTGCTTTCACATATTTAGCGTATCTTGTTATGAGCATAAAATAGCTGACGATTTTTTTCGCCAACGATGAAGAAGCTCGAAGATGTCTTTGCGTCATTTTCATTGGGCTTGAGAAGCGGAAATTCGTCTATGATTAACAACATCGGATTTGAGTACCTTGTAATCGTCTTTTTGTATGTGCCTTCATTTCTGGCAATATCAATATCACCTGACTGGTAATCTGACAATATCTGTATGTATTTCGTATTCATCTTACTGAAAAGGGTTTGCTATTGTTGACATTGTATGATGTCTAGTTGTATGATAACTTATAAATAATGGCTATAAAGGAATTACAGAGAAAATGGTTAATAAAAATGATGCTAAAAGAGGTTTTACGCCATTAAATCGTCCTAAGCGCCTGCCAGCTGAGATCACATCACAAATTTCACATAAAATTAAAGAAGGGATTTTTCCTCCGGGCTCAAAACTCCCTTCTGAAACGCAGCTTGCCAAAGATTTCGGAGTAAGCCGTAATGTTGTAAGGGAGGCGGTCGCAAGCCTCAGACAAGAAGGATGGGTGATAACACGACAGGGTGTCGGAGCATACGTTGCCGAAGATTTTGAATTTAAGACATTCAAGATAGATTCAAATGAACTGGACACTGTTGAAGGTCTCAGAAGCGTTATGGAACTGCGAATTGAAATGGAAGTGGGTGGTGCTGCCATGGCTGCAAGACGCCGGACTACTGAGCAGATAGAAAAACTTGGCAAAATCATGGAGCAGATGAGGAACATTAAAGATAATTTAACAGAATTTACCTCATTAGAAGAAAAATTCCATCAGATCATTGCAGAAGCCACACACAACTCACATTTTAGCGAATTTATGCAGTTCCTTGCCCAAAGAATAAGACCTTGTCTTGAAATTAAAAATGTGGCAGCGCCTCAAGATAAAAATTCATTAAGAAAAAGCATACGAGATTATGAGAAAATCTATGAGGCTATCAGAATAGGTGATCCAGACAAATCACGCAGGGCGGCATGGTACGCCATTCTGAGAACAGCTGAAAACCTTGGATTGCGGGGTCTGCAGGGATGGGAAGAAAGCAGAATGACACTCATTGGCGATCTATATATACCGACATGTGCTCAGGCTGACTTGAACTTCAAACATCCAAAACTTAAAGTCCCGGTAGGCGCCTGTGATACACATGCACATATATTCGGACCTAAAAGCAAGTATCCGTACAGTCCTCACCGCTCCTATACTCCACCTGATGCCCCTTTAACCCAGTATAAAGAGATGCTCAGCTATCTGGGCATAGAAAGAGCTGTAATAGTACAGCCTTCTGTCTACGGCACAGACAACAGAGCCACCCTAGATGCTATAAGGGATGGTGGTGATAACTTTAGGGGAGTTGTTGTTGTTGATGAAAACATTGATGAAAAAGAGATGGAGCGGATGCACGAGTGCGGTGTTCGAGGTGTTAGAATAAATCTGTTATATAAAAGCGGGATTGAGGTTTCTGATGTGCGCAAAATGGCTCACAAGATCGCTCCGTTCGGCTGGCATCTGCAGATGCTTGTTGATGTGTCCGAGTTTTCTGACCTCGATACACTGGCAAAACTACCGGTAGAGGTTGTGTTCGATCACATGGGGCATATGCCTACATCTATAGGCACAAAACACGTCGGTTTTAATAAACTGCTCAGAATGCTTGCCGAAGGAAAGGCGTGGGCAAAAGTCTCAGGTGCATATCGTATAACAACATCAAACAAATATCCTTATGAAGATACTATCCCGTATGCAAAAGCGATTATTAATTCTAATCCGGACAGAATACTATGGGCCTCAGACTGGCCTCACCCTTATATAAATGTACCTATGCCGAGTGACGCAGACATTTTAGATCTCCTTTCAATCTGGGAGCCGGATGAAAAGATCAGAAACAAAATACTAGTGGATAACCCTCAAAAACTTTATGAGTTTGATCCTGTTTAAAAAGACTCATGAACCGTGTAAATGAAATACTATCTTCAAAAATAACTGACAATAGAATCATATCCTGCTCTCGGGCTATAAAACCCGAGAGCAGTAAATTATTTACTTCATCAACAGTTCTGGAAAAAAGAGCGATATCTGCGGAATAAATGTTACTAACAGCAGACCGAACAGACATATCACAAGGAACGGCAATACAGACAAACTGACCTCGCCCATCCCCCTTCCAGTTATAGTCTTTACAACAAAAAGGTTATAGCCGAAAGGCGCAGTAATGTATCCGATAACAAAGTTGACCACGATAACAGCACCGAAATGGATAGGGTCTATACCAAAATTAACTGCAATCGGCTCCAGTATTGGAACAATTATAACTATTGCTGCAGGTGTATCAAGGATAGAGCCTATAAACAGAAATAGTAGGTTGACCAGAAGTAAGAAAACAATTTTATTAGCAGAAATACCTGAGATAGCTTCTGCCGCAATTGCCGGTATCTGTGCAGAGGCCATTAACCAAACCATGAGATACGCACTTGCTATAACAAACATGATCATGGCAGAGTTCTTTGTACCTTCTGCAATACACTCATAAACTGATTTGAAAGTTAATGTTCTTTGAACAAAAAATCCGATAATAAGTACATACAGGCAACCTAAAGCTCCCGCCTCAGTCGGAGTGAACACGCCTGAATAAATCCCTCCAAGTACAAGAGTGGGAGCACCGAGCGCATATTTTGCATTCCACACAAGATTTGCAAGCCTTTTAAAAGAAGGGAGATTTCCACTTCTTGGGATTTTTTCTCTATAAGCCCTTATTACAGCATATATCATCATCAAAAGTGCAAACAGAAGCCCGCATCCAAGACCTGCAAGGAACAGTTTCAGAATAGATTCACTTGCAACAACTCCGTAGATGATAAGCGGGATACTGGGTGGAATTATCGGCCCCAAAGCACCGGCGGAAGCTGCAACACCCATTGAAAATGAACGGGGGTAGCCTCTTTTTTCCATTTCAGGTATTGTTATGGACCCGATTGATGCTACAGTGGCTGGCCCTGAACCGGATGCAGTTGCAAAAAGCATTGATGATAAGATCGTTCCGACAGCAAGGCCTCCGGGAAGAAACCCTATCAGCTCATCGGCAAGCTCTACCAGGGACTTGGACATTTGACTTTTGGACAAAATTGAGCCGAGCAAGACGAAAAATGGTATCGCAAGTAATGCGAAATTATCTATACCTGATATTAATGTTTGTGAAAACATCATAAATGTAACATCCATAAGAACAAGACCGAGTACACCGGCCAGTCCCAATGCGAACCCTATAGGTACTCCAAGAACAACAAGAAAAATAAAAGAGCCGAAAAGGATTAAAGCTACTACACCTGAAGTCATACAAGCACCTCGTTTTCATCGCTGTCCGGTTTAATCATTAAGTTTAAAAACATGTTAATAACCAATAAGGCACCGGCAACCGGTATAGAAATTTTAAGCCATCCCATATTTATGCCGGAAGCTGCGGTTGTTTCACCGGGAAACAGCTGAAAATATTCCCAACCGTAAACTACCATAACGCCGCCGTACACAAGAATAGAGGCTTGGGAAATAAAACGGACTATATAGCCAACTATCGGAGGCGTACTTTTTTCAACAAAATCAAAAGCTATATGAGATTTTGTACCTGCAAGAACGACAATCCCTAAAAGTGTGTACCATACGAATATAATACCTGCCACTTCTTCAGGCCACGAAAGTGCAGCCCCTAATACGTATCTGTAAAATACTGCAAGACCTATTATAATAATCAAAGCAAAAGCCAGTGCTACCAGGATCGCCATGAGAATCTTGTCTAACCAAGTTTTAAAAATTTTCATATCATACCCTCAAAGCTTTAAAACAGATAGGGGCTTTGCAGCCCCTATTCGAAGATATTATTTGGTATATTTATCTCTTGCCTCAAGGAAAGAGTTAAGTACATCATATCCTATTTTTCCTTCAAATTCCTTGTACATAGGACTAACGCCGTCCATGAAAGGCTGCTTGTTTTCGATTTCGTTAATTGCCATCCCTTCAGTTTTAAGATCAACAAGAATAGCATCGATAATCTTAGCGATTTCTTTACGCTCATATCTTGCAGCTTCAATAGCTGCTTTCTGGAATATTTCCTGATCAGCTTTTGAAAGCTTGTTCCATGTTCTTGAAGACATCATCATTACAAGCGGTGAGTATGTGTGTCCTGTAAGTGAGAGATGTTTTGTAACCTCAAAGTATTTGTTAGCATATATAACCGGAACAGGTATCTCAAGTCCATCAACAACATTCTGCTGAACAGCTGAGAAAACCTCACCCCATGGCATTGGTACCGCATTGGCGCCGAGGCTTTTGAACATTCCGATATAAACAGGGGTCTTCATAACACGGTATTTTACACCTTTTAAATCTTCAGGAGTATTGACCGGTCTGACATTGTTTATCATATGCCTGAAACCACCTTCTGCGAAAGCGAGACCTTTTATAGAGATTTTATCAAGTTTTTCCAGAAGCATCTGGCCGGCTTCTCCATCAAGCACTTTATGGGCAACATCAGCTGACGGGAACATGAATGGCAGATCGAGTACCATAAAAGAGTTTATGAAAGAACCTACAGGTGCATTAGTAATAACACCGATATCCATTGTTCCCATTGTCAGGTTCTTTATCATTGAAGAGTCACCGCCAAGCTGTGCACTGCCGAATAAATCGACTGTGTAACGTCCGTCAGTGTATTCGTTAATTAAGTCGGCATATTTTTTTGAAACGATGTAGTACGGGTCTTTTTCGTTTGCTGCTGTAACGAAGCCCAGCTTAAGTTTTTTTGCTTCAGCCATTGCTGGAGTCACAGTAGCCGCCATAAGTAATAAACATACAACTGCCAGTGATGCAAATAATTTTAAATTTCTTTTCATTTTAGTTTCCTCCTAGTTTATTGTGAAACTTATTAAAACAATTGTTATTTGTATTTAAAATCCGTAAAGTTTAGCCGGGTTATCAACAAGTATCTTTTTCCTGAGATTTTCATCAGGAGCCCATCTTAATAATATATCAAGAAGATCACCGTCATTCTGCATATCTATTTCAACACTCGGATGCGGCCAGTCTGTTGCCCACACAACTCTGTCTTCATTTGCTTCGATAATTGTTTTTGCAAATATATCAGTATCCTCAAAAGGATGTCTGTCCAATTCAGAGATTCTATATGCGCCTGAAAGCTTTGCCCATGCCCTGCCTTCAGCAATCATCTTAACCATCTTCCGGAAACCGGGATTATTCAAACCTTTAGAAACATGCATATGCCCCATATGATCAAAAACAACATCAACCGGCAGATTCATCAAACATTCAAAAGGCTCGAAAACAGACACATCTATAAGCAACTGCACATGCCACCCGAATGGCTCAATGAGTTTTACTATTTTATCCAGAACAGAGACTTCAACACCGCCGTCAAACAATAAATTTACTCTAACACCCCTAATGCCGATCTCATTCATAGACTCGATTTCGTCAGGTGTAATGTTTTCATCAACAACGACAACACCTCTAAAGTTATCCCCACCCCTTTTGACAGCTTCTAAAGTAACTCTGTTATCTATACCATAAACTGATGGATGAACAACGACTGCTCTGTCTATACCAAGAATTCCGAGCATTTTTGTGTAGTCTTCATACGAAGCAACCGGTGGTGTGTAGGATCTGTTTTCAACATAAGGATATTTATCAAGCGGTCCCAGAATATGCGAATGGCAGTCACAAGAGCCTTTCGGCGCTTTTAGAACTGGAACTTTTGTGTGCGGATCAGGACCGGCGCACGCTGGGGCTAATTGGTAATTACTCTTCAACATTGACAACCTCCACTTAGAAAATAATTTCGCTGATAAACGGAAATTTGCGCTCCAGTTAAATGCTAATATCCTAAATAATCAACTATATGTACTATTACCATATTGTATGATGTCCTACAAGTGTTTTTTTATAACTAGTTTATAATGTGTTGTTACTTAACAACAACTATTTTCTATCAAAAGAAATTTACCAAATGATAACCTTAGTATGGTAGCACTAGACCGATAAAGCCTTATGTAACAAATTTATATTTTGAATACTGTCTAAATCTAAACATCATTCTTTGAATACCATTAGCTTATTCAACAGGACGCCAATCAGAGATTGATTCTTCATAGTTACTCACAAGCACCATATTAAACCTATAAACAAACATAATTGTCTTGGTGAATGTGCACAAGAGAACCGCATAATGGTGCTGTGAGGTATATTTTATGAAAAAAATGAAGATATATTTGCTTACAATAACATGTATAACATGCTTCACATGTAGCAGGTATGAAGAAGTGGAACAAACTTGGCAGAAAGGTGAAGCGAGGAGAAAAAGTTATATGATTTTCGCTCCTCGTTTAGATAACACAAGTGTTGTGATATCGACCAGCATACAGGCAAAGAAAAAATCATCTATAAGCAGTGCTTGTCAGTCTTTATAACTGGACCTGTATTCGACATTAGTCAAACTGAAAGTGAAAAGTATAGCTTTACTTGTGAGTGACTTTGGGGCATCTTTCTTAAAGTGTGAGTAGTTTTCTTGTTAATTCCATACTCTCTAAGGAGTTTTTATGTCTAAAAAATTATCTTATGAAGAACTGGAACAGCGGGTTCGCGAGCTGGAAGCATATAAAACACTTCAAGAAAAGACCAGTACTGAAGGGTTGATGGAAAACATTCAAGCAGGGATAGTGGTTCATGGAGCGGATGGAACGGTAATCAACAGCAACACGGCAGCGCAAACAATGCTTGGTCTGACATGTAAGCAGATGATTGGGAAAGAGTTGGTTGACCCCGTTTGGAAGTTTTCACGGGAGGATGGCAGTGCACTGCCTGTTGAGGAATATCCTGTTTCGCAGGTTATTGCTACAAAAAAACCAGTCTACAATTTAGTTTTTGCTATTGAGCGAAGCGACAAAGACGATCCGATTTGGGCCTCTGTCACATCTGTTCCCAAACTTGACGAGAAAGGTCTGATTAACCAAATAGTTACAACATTTATGGATGTTAGCGCACTTAAAGTAGATCTTGATAAATATCGGAGTTTATTTGAGAATACGATGCACGAGGTGCATTTATGGAAACTTGTTCGAGACGAGCAAGGTTATATTAAGACCTGGAGATTGGTAAATGCAAATCCTGCCGCTCTCAAAGCATGGGGCAAAACCCTTTCTGAAGTTATTGGTAAAACCACTGATGATATCTTCTCACACAATGCAACAGAGCAGTTCATGCCTATTGTAGAAAAAATTTTTTCAGAAGGCAAACCATACACATGGGAAGCGTATTTTCAACCAACGGATGAAAATCTTCACATGACCAGTGTCCCGTTTGGGGAATATTTCATGAGTACTGGGACTGATGTATCTTTCCTTAAAAAAGCAGAGCAAGAACTTGATAATATTAATAAGCATCTGGAAGAAAGAGTAAATGAGGAAATCGAGAAACGACAAATGCATGAGAAAACCATATTTGAACAAAAAAAGTTTATTGATATGGGGCAGATGATTAACGCAATAGCACATCAATGGAGACAACCTCTCAACAATATAACACTAACCTCGCAGATGATGAAAGAAATATACCATGGACATGATTTTGATGTTGAGTACGACTATTTGGCTGGACAGCTTACCGAGATGGTTAAGCATATGTCTGAGACAATAGATGATTTCAGGAACTTTTTCTCACCAAATAAACAAAAAGTCTGGTATTCGATTGTTAAAGAGATACTTTCAGCAACAGATTTAATAAAAGCTCAGCTTGATAATAATGGAATAGAGATATTTTTCAGATGTGATTGCTCTAATAATAATTTTGAATGTACTGAATATTTTTCGTCAAAATACTGTGATAAAGAAAAATATAGTATATTTGGTTACCCCAACGAGCTTATACAAGTATATTTTAATCTGATAAGTAACGCCAAAGATGCAATTCTCGAAGCCTCTTCAAATGATAATAGCGTAAAGAAAAAAATTGGTGTTTTTATATCTGTAGGTATGAATGAGTATAAAATTCGTGTTTTTAATTGTGGGAAACAAATCTCTGCCGAAGTTATGCCAAATATATTTAATCCTTATTTTACAACAAAAGAATAAGGCAAAGGAACTGGCTTAGGGTTATATATGTCCAAGATAATTATTGAAAAGAATATGAATGGTAAGCTGGTGTGCGAAAATGAAGAAGATGGCGTCAGTTTTACTATAATATTTAAATTCTGATTCTGCGGAGATAGTAGAGCCCGTTATGTATGATTCTATGAGTGTGTTTAAGCTATTTATGCCAAAGTTCACTTTTCTGGAGATTCTTATTTTCATAAGATTTTACAGCTTTATTCCACTTGCTGGCTTGTTCTTTAGTTAGCTTCTCAGCGCTTGTGCTAATAACTTTTCTAACATAGACAGTGTAGTCTTCCGGAGTGAAATAAATAACCCTGCCGTGCTCGCCGCCTACACTGGAAGACACGAGGGGGATAGATTCTACTTTTAGAAAGTTTGTTATGAAGTTTATATTGTCGCCCCCAACAGTACAGCTTTTCATGCTTTTTAATGGGGAGGCTCCACCAAAGACCTTAGCTTTAAGATTTTTTCTGGAAGCGCCCTTGGATGTCATGTCGTTAATAAGCAACTCCATAGCATGGACACCATATTTGGCTGTTTTTGAGCTCGGGTCTGTGCTGTTTTCACATGTTAACATAAAATGATTCATGCCAAAAATGCTGTTCTTTTCATCATAAAGGCAGGCTGCAATACACGAGCCCAGCAAAGTGTGCAGAACTATCCTTTGCTCCAATTTGGCACTAATGTACTCGCCAGCGTAAATGGTTGCTATCTCTTTGTAACCATCTCTAAAACATTTTTTATGCATTATGTTGCTCGAAAAATAATAATAATAATATAATAAATATTATTAAGAATTTGTAAAGCACAATCCACCGCCTTTATGAGCTATTATCCTTTTTGATATTATTGATTTCTTAAGTTCTACCAGTGACAAATTACCCAAGATAGGTTGAAATGCTTAATTCCAGATGTTATTTTTTAATATTATTTTTAGTTTAATGGTGAAATTATGAAATATTTATTAAAGCTAATCTCAGTCTTTTTAATTTTTATAACTGTTTCTTGCGGTGGCAGCAGCACCACTAATAATATGTCAGATTCTCAAACTACTACAGAAACAGCTCTTGAGCCATTGCAAGTTAGTGTTAACAATACACCTTCAGTCGGCAGGTCTTCAGAAATATCATTATCTTTTAGTGATATTAATTATGATGTTTCATGGAAGCTTACAGGCTTACCATCTGGCTCATCAGCTGTCCTAGATGTGTCGGAAGATGGTTTAGCTGTCAATATGACTCCTGATGTCAGAGGTAAATACAAGATAGAAGTAGACGTGTCTGGTGTCGGCTCTGAAACAATAGAGTTAACAGCATATGAACCTCTTCCGTTTGATGAGTCAAAAATTGAAAACTATGATGGTACTCAGAATATAAGTGAAATGTCTGGCATATTTTCCAATCAAAGCTGGGTTTATTCAAAGTCACTTAATGTGCAGGAACTTTCTGATTTAATAGACGATTACAATTTGCTGAGTATTGTTGTGTCGGATGACGTCTTAGGCTTACTTGTACAATATGATGAAACTGACACGTCAGCGCTGGAACAAATTGAAGCTCTTAAATATGAAGTAGGCATAGATTCAGTTTACCAAAGAACATTTACCGGATCTGATGTTGATATTGCTCTTGATACTCTGGTGAACGATTTTGGCGATGAATCATTTTATGATAGTGCAGGCTCTAATTGGTATTTGGAAGAGGCCGCAGCAAATATTTTAAAGGCATGGGATGTCGAAACCGGATCAGAAGACATACTCATTGGGGTAGCGGATGTAGGCTTTGTGCCTGAACACGAAGACCTCAGAGGTAAATTTATAGCTTTGTTGGGTATGGATGGAGACAGAGTGTATTCTGACAATGACCTGTCTCACGGGACTGCTGTTTCTGGAACAATAGCAGGTATAGCAAACAACGAGAAAGGTACAGCAGGCATTAACTGGGCAAGTAATATCGTTGCAAGCAGTATATATTCCGACAGATACCAGTCCATTTCTGACTATCACAAGTACCTAAACTTACTAAGATACTCAACCAGAGGGAAAAGTGTTAATTTAGTGAACAATTCATGGCTGCCAGCTGGGCTTACTCAAATCGATAGTTCTCCTTTAGGGCCTATTTTAAGAATCACTAGTGTATATAGAGCTATAATGGAGAGCTTTGATAATGTGCTTCATATATGGGCTGCTGGTAATGATTCTGACGATGCGCTTGTAAGAAACGGTGCTTTGCACATTAATGATTTTGGGGATTATAGCTTTCTTGATAATCTTATTATTGTAGCTGCACATCTCGGAGATGGCAGACTAGCCATTTATAGCAACTATGGCAGAAGTGTTGATATATGTGCTCCTGCGGAATATCTGGCTCCTGCTAATATTGTAGATGGGTTCTCTACATATTATACTGCAGACAGGTGGCCATACAGCACCAACTATTCGGGGGCTTTTAACGGCACCTCAGCTGCTTCACCTGTGGTCACAGGAGTGGCGTCTCTAATATATTCATTGAATCCAGATTTTACACCTGCTGAGGTAAAAGAGATACTTATAGATTCTGCATCAGAATTCTGTGATGAAAGATGGGACGGCAACTTAGTCGCTGATATTAATCATGCCATCCCAAAGCTTAATGCCGGCGCTGCGCTTGCTTTGGCACAGGAGAGGATCAATGAACGCATAAGGATAGATCATGAGATTACCGATAGATTTGAAGGGACAGCTGATATAACAGTAAGCCCAATAAACAATAATTTCCATGTTTCATCAATAGATTACGTTTCGTACGGCAGACAGAGAGGAAATGATGACTGGCATGTGATAGATGTAGGGCATTTGAACCATGAGAATGACTTTACAATAAGACTTAATTATAATTATCCGCTTTACAAAGTTCATGTGGATGCAGAAGTGCGCAACAATGACACAAACAACACTGCAAGTGTAAGTAAAGATTATAACTTCTTCGTGAGATATTATAACATGGCTCCGAAAAACAATGTAGCACTTGAGGCCCTTAATGGTGTGAGGGTTCAAATTAATAAAGTTGGCGTCCCTCAGATAGATGATGAAGCGGAAGCGGAAGATGATCAGAGCTTTGTGGGAATGTTTCTTGAACCAGGCAACTATAGGCTCTTTGGTTTAAAGCAGGGGTTTGTAAAAGCTGCAATGAATATAAATGTTCCACAATACAACCCTGAATTGCCCCAAGAGGATTTAGATATTGAGCTGAAAATGACTCCTGAGCAATTTGCCAACACAGCATCAGTCAGCGGCAAGATAACTGACGAAGAAGGCAACCCTATTAGTGATGTTTCTGTTCGCATATCCGGAGGCGATCAGACAAACGGCTTTTTCGCATCTGCCCAAACTGACAGTTTTGGTAAATACAGTATAAGTAATATAAGCAAGCTGGATCCAAGTAATGTGAAAATTACTGATTTTGAGATAATGGCGTCAAAAGACGGGTACGAGCTCAAGCTTATTACAGACGTAATACTCCTGTCGGGTAAAGATAAAAAGGTAAATATAATCTTAAACACTGCCGAAGAAGAAGAGACTCAGACTGTATATTTCAGTGATGATTTCGAGACTGATAAGGGTTGGACTGCCACTTACTACTGGCACAGACAGGAGCTTGCTGAGGAAACTATTGCTAACACATTCTATGATGAAGGTGTAGAAGTTGCTCTGGCTCCGGATGAGGAGACTGATGTTCCATTCCTGCCTGCTGCTTACAGCGGTTCATATGCGTACTGGTTTGGAGAAGAGGCTACTGGATCATATGAGAATATAACGACTCTTTTCGATTATTCTAACATAGATTACTCCAGCACAGATTATTCCAGCATAGATTACAGCCAGACTGAGGCTCCATATGCAGACCCCGAAGCAGAGTTTGATTATAACTACCAGTATTCATTTTACGGAGGCAGGCTAACTTCACCGGCTATCGATCTTTCAAGCGCAGAATCACCAGTTCTAAGCTTTAAAACATGGTGGGAGATAGAGTCAGTAAACCCGAACAGTTTCGGCTATGATATTATGGCAGTGGAAGTATCCACAAATGGAACTGATTTTGTGAACATTTCTAAGCTGAACCCTTATATTGACCCAAATGATGATAATAGGGATGCAAAACCTTTTACTTCAGGCGGATACAACAGAGCTCCTGTGTGGGCTACAGAGACTATTGACCTTACTGACTATGCTGGAGAGACTGTATATGTTCAGTTTGTATTTAATACTGTTGATATGAGCTTTAACAAGTTTAGAGGTTGGATGCTGGATGATTTTACAGTGCTGGAGAGCTCTAAGGAAGCTAGGATCGCCTCCAGAGTGAAGCCTAAGATAATTCGTCCAAAAATTAAACCAAGGATTAGATAAGCTAGTTAAGGTAAAATTACATAACAATTGATAAAGGGCATTGCTTTATGGTGATGCCCTTTTTGCTGAAATTTTCTTTATGTTTAACTAAACACTATCTCGATTAGAAATAACTAAATATTGTTAGTAGTTTATGTATTAACGCCAAGTTGTTTCCATTTTTTTCTCAACCAATGAGATATTTGATGCTTCTTTAACCAGCAGTCAGATTTAATGATCAATAATTAATCAATAAATATCAGTTAAGCTCAAGTCAGTTACAACATATCCAATAATATAAGGGTCTTATCCATTCTGGTATGCTAATTGCTTCAGTTACCTCAAATAACCATACAGGAGTTTTGTATGAAACTAATCAAGTCAATTATCAAGCCATCTCGGATTGATGAGGTGAAAGAAGCACTCAACGAGTTTGGGATTTCAGGCATGACAATTTTTGAAGTGAAAGGTTACGGAAGGCAAAAAGGTCACCACGAATTATACCGTGGTGCAGAATACCAGATTGATTTCGTACCAAAGGTTATGCTTGAAGTTGTCGTAAATGATGATATTGCAGCTAATTGTGTAAAAGTTATTACCGAAGCTGCTAAAACAGGAAAAATTGGGGACGGAAAAGTTTTTGTTCTCGATGTCGCTGATGCCGTTAGAATACGTACTGGTGAAACCGGTACAGAAGCACTTAGTTAAGTAGGAGGATATAATGGAAAATCAAATTTTTGAACTACAATTTGCAATCGATACATTCTATTTTTTAGTTTGTGGTGCACTCGTAATGTGGATGGCAGCTGGATTTGCCATGCTGGAATCTGGTTTGGTAAGAGCCAAAAACACAACAGAAATACTTACAAAAAACGTAGCTCTTTATGCAGTGGCTAGTATTATGTACTTGGTATGCGGATATCAGTTTATGTATGACGGCGGTATTTTTCTTTCAGGTGTAGAAACAGTAGCAACCTTCAGCAAAGAAGCAGCACTTGCTGCCTCAGTTGAAAACGGTTTTGACGGCGGCTCAGTATACGCCGGAGCATCTGACTTCTTTTTTCAGGTTGTTTTCGTAGGCGCTGCTATGTCTATAGTATCTGGTGCTGTAGCTGAAAGAATGAAGCTTTGGGCATTTCTTCTTTTTGCTGTAGTTATGACTGGTGTTATTTATCCTCTTGAAGGTAGCTGGACATGGGGCGGTAAAGAAGTATTTGGTATGTTTTCACTTAATTACAGTGACTATGCTGGTTCCGGTATCGTTCACATGGCTGGTGCTGCTGCAGCATTATCTGGTGTATTGTTTCTTGGTGCTAGAAAAGGAAAATATTCTAAAGATGGTAAAATTAATGCGATTCCAGGTGCAAACGTTCCACTTGCTGCCCTCGGAACATTCATCCTCTGGATGGGCTGGTTTGGATTCAACGGTGGTTCCACACTTAAGCTTGGCGGTATGGAAGTAGCGAACGAAGTTGCGAACGTCTTTTTGAACACTAATGCTGCTGCTGCCGGTGGTGCAATTGCTGCTCTGGTCGTTGCTCAGATACTGTTTAAAAAAGCTGATGTTACTATGCTGCTTAACGGTGCTCTGGCTGGTCTAGTTGCAATAACAGCTGAGCCTGCAGATCCATCACCTCTTACAGCAACCATCATCGGTATTGTAGCTGGTATAATAGTTGTTTTCGCTATCATCGGAATAGACCGTTTGAAGCTTGACGACCCAGTTGGTGCGATATCTGTTCACGGCGTATGCGGATTTTTCTGTGTAATGATTGTTCCTCTGACAGATGCTGATGCAACATTCGGCGGACAGTTCGTAGGTGCACTCACTATTTTCGTATGGGTATTCATCGCTTCATCTATCGTATGGTTTGTTCTTAAGAAAACTATGGGTATCAGAATCAGTGAAGAAGACGAATATGAAGGTGCTGACATGGCTGAATGCGGTGTAGCAGCTTACCCAGAATTTACTATAGGTGGATCGAAATCCTAATAAGATAACATCAATTATCTATATATTAAGGGGGAGCTTATGCTCCCCCTTTTTCGTTTATAAACTCAGGAACTTCGAATAAATAGATTTGCGTGTGGCGGTATATAAAAGAAAGTGTCCTAAAAAAAATTATAGATTCTATTGCTCGTTGTTTTCGAGAGTCACTTTTACACAGGCTCCTGAATCATCCGGCTGAACAATGAGGCTGCCGTTCATGGTTGATGCAAGGCTTTCCACAAGAGCAAGACCAAGAGAATCGGAGCTTCTGTAATCAAATCCCTTGGGGAATCCTGCGCCGTTATCTTTTACAGTGAGCAGGTTATTACCTTCGGACTCTTTCAGCTTAACATAAAGCTCAGGAGAACTTGTTGTTTCAAAGGCATGTTTGATGGCATTTGACACCAGCTCGTTTATGATAAGGCCAATAGGTATTATCTGATCAATTGTAAGTTTTATTTCATCCACTTCAATTTTGACGTTTATTTCTGAAGATATATTGGAAGTGCTTATTATGCTTTCCACTAATGACTCTATATATCCGCTTAGCTCAAGCTTTGAAAGGTCTTTAGACTGGTAAAGTTTCTGGTGCAGAAGAGACATTACATATATCCGGTTTATTGACTCACGGAGCTGTTGTACAACTTCCGGTGAGCTGTTGTCCATTTGCAGAGTAAGCAGTCCTACTATAACCTGCATATTATTTTTTACCCTGTGGTGAATCTCTTTGATCATTATATCTTTCTCTTCCAGAGATTTGCGAATCTGAAAATCAGCATCCATCCGCTCCAGCTCGACAATGGCCTTTGAAGCCACAATCTCAAGCAGGTCTTTACCCCACTCAGGCAGAGTCATTGGCCGTGTGCTGATTGCACAAAGGACACCTTTAACATCCCCTTTTGCTGTGATCATCGGAGTACCCAGATACGCTTCTGCTTTTGACTGAACAAGATCTGAATCTTCCGGGAAAAGCTTAGCTACATCTGACTGATAGTATTTAAAACCCTCTAGTGCAACTTTTTCACACGGTCCATCTTTGATAGGGTATTTATATCCTTTGACAATATCTCCATTGGAGTACATAGAGATTGCATCAGCTGTTCCTGTTTCGTAATCAAAAAGACTAAGAATAACAGTCTCCACACCAAACCAGCCGGCTATCTCTTTAACCAGATTATCAAAGAACTCATTTCCATACCTGCCGGTGGTACTCTGTATGAGAGTTTTGAATGTCTGTTCTGCGTGTGTTACCCGTTCTATCTGTACTTGAAGAGTTTTATTAACTGTTACAAGCTGACTTTCTCTCTCAGAAAGCGAAGATGCCATCCCGTTGAAAGAGTAGATCAGGCTGTTCAGATCTTTGAAGTCGGTGTCGTCAATTTTGACATCGTAATTACCTTTTGACAGCATAACTGTGCTGTGATTAAGGTTTTCAAGTGCTTTGTCTACACGGAAAAGATATTTGGCTGTAATTAATGAGAAAAGGGATGTGACCACTAGCGCCAGAATACCAAGATATATTATAATTTTTTTTACTGGAGCCAGTGCAGTGTCAAGCGACTGATGAACCTTAACCATCCATCCGAGTTGCTGAACGAAGTCTACATATACAATCATCTCCTGGCCGTCAATAATCTCGGTGGTTTCTAGAATATTACCGTTATATGTGTCTTTAAGATTTTTAAATGAGGGATCATTAACCCTTTGTTCCACTTTGGATATGTCAGGGTGAACAGTATATACACTGTTTCTGTCCGCTACGGTTATATAGCTTTTGCTGATATTTATAAGTTGCTGAATATCCGACAGTATAGTTTCAGGAAGCAGAAAAGCAGTAAGAATACCTGAGTTTGTCTTAATCGAAAGTCCTACAAATGGTTTGTCCAGCTGCGATGAGAGATGAGTGGATGACCAGTATGGCAAGTTTGTATTCATAGCATTTATGAAATATTCCTGTCTCGATACATCAATCCCCATATATTCTTCACTGTAGGGTGCAATGTGCTGTATGTGACCAGTAAAATCTGCTAGCTGCAGGATTATAAAGTATTCTCTGTTCGCTAGAAAGTTTGACAGAATATGTGCTTTGTCTGCTTGTATCTCATAGTCTTCTATAATCTGCTTGATAGTGTAAAGGTCTGATACCGGATGTTTAAGAGTGGGATTTACACTACTGACGAGCATTTCTATCAGCTTTTTGCCATTGTCAGAGATCTCTTTTTTCATGTAAGTAGAAACAACATTCATCGAAATAAAAGCGACTGCACCTATTGCAAGCATTCCGATTAGTATGTACTGAACCAGGAGACCTTTTATGGTTTTTGGACTAATCATCAATAACCTCAAAGGTTCCGTTTTTTATCTGTACAGTTGAACTCTTTCTGACGGAATCGCCAAATTTGTTTATGGTAAATGTTTCTTCCAGTCCATCAAATTTTTGCATGTTAATGAGAGCATTTTTTACTTTATCAACATTAGTGGAACCGGCTTTTTTTATCCCTTCTGCGAGAAGCATAACAGCCTCGTAAGCATAGGCAGCGATAAAAGAAGGTTTTACTCCGAATTTATCTTGGTAGTCTTTTTCAAAAGATATGTATTTGTCAGATCTTTTTTCCGGGGTGTACATGGATGTAAGAATCATACCTTCCACAGCTTGTCCGCCGTTTGATATTATGTCCAGTGTTTTTGCCCATCTTGTGCCGAAAAAATGAATGGTTGTGTTGGTTTTCCTTACCTGCTGAGCTATGGAAGCTGCATCTATGGCTGTTGTTAGAAGGAAAAGCGTGTCTGCTTGAGTGGAATTTATGTTTTCAGCCATGTCTAGAAAGTCTTCTTTAATGTTGTTGCTGACATGATTTACATAGACTATCTTGCCGCTGGCTTTTTCAAAGGTTTCTCTAAAAACTTCATATATAGGCTCTGTGTATTCTGCATTTGACAGGTCATAAACAACTGCTGCTCTTTTAAGACCCATATCCAGAGCTTTCTTGGCAATAATATGCCCTTCCTGGCTGGTTCTGCTTATTACCCGGATGAAATTGTCGTCGATGTCAGCCATTATATCTGCGCTCATCGTTGGGCTTATAATGAGTATGTCCTCCCTCATAGCAAACATTCTTGTTTCATTGGCCAACTTGCTTATGTTTGGGCCTATTATGAACTTTCTGCCTTCTGAGATATGTTGTTCGAAATTTGCAACGACCTGATTTTTTTCATTTTTGTTGTCTAAAGGTGTGAAGGTAATCTTTTTGCCCAGAAGCCCGCCTTGCTGGTTTATCTTTTCTATGGCTAGTGAAACACCGTTTCTTGTAGCGACCCCAACCTCTGAATATCTGCCTGAGTAAATTCCCATCAGTCCTATGTCTATCTCTTTGCTTTGGTTAGAACATGAGATTATAAGAGTAATA
Source organism: Denitrovibrio sp. (assembly GCA_002869145.1). Taxonomy (GTDB): domain Bacteria; phylum Chrysiogenota; class Deferribacteres; order Deferribacterales; family Geovibrionaceae; genus Denitrovibrio. Next base: position 85,282 of record PKTM01000026.1, on the reverse strand, counting down.
AGAATGGTAGCGATAATTAACCTTTTCATAAAGGTCCCTCCGCTGAATTGCTAAATGTTGGCAGTGCTGTCTTGTATCATGTCAATCAGGTTGTCAATAATGATTGGCTTAGACATCCATTTGCATTTATATTTCTCTGTTTCTTCAAAGTCATATGCGCTGCAAATTATTACTGGTGTATCAATTTGGTTTTCTCTAAGATTCTTTATCATGCTGTGACCGTCCATTATTGGCATCTGAAGGTCAGTCACTACAATATCATAGTCATTTTCTGTTACTTTTTTGAGCCCTTCCTTTCCATTTTCTGCACTGTCAACTTCAGAAAAGCGATTTTTAAGCATTCTCACCATTGTGAACCTAATGATTGGGTCATCCTCAACAACAATGATTTTAAGCTCTTTAACACTCATTTAACTGCACCTTTATATATGGCTATTTACTAGTATATATATTAAAGCTTTTTTTATCAGTAATTTCAATGATATTTGTTAATTTTTTGTAAAGTTTTTATTCGTGGATATATAAATAGCTACTGTTATTGAAAAACTTTATAATAATTAACCGCCATAAAGCTTTATGCGGATATATGCATTTTTATGTTAAATACTTTAGTTAAATTTTTGTGATTCTGAAAAATATTCAATATTCTGATTTTTCAATCAAATCTTTAAACATGCACAATAAACTTGTACATCTATATCAAAAGGTTATATAATTTTCCTGTAAGCGGGTGTAGCTCAGTTGGTAGAGTTGCAGCTTCCCAAGCTGAAGGTCGCCGGTTCGAGTCCGGTCACCCGCTTTTTCAAAGTTAACCACCACAAAGCCATTGCAAAATTTCACAATCAGACGAAATTGTATAACATAACAAGATTAAAAAGGTATTAATTGGAGGTCAAATATGAAAATTATATATAGTTTACTAGTTATGCTTTTTACGGTATCTGTGGTTTTTGCCGGCGGAATGCCCGTTCAGTACAAAGTAGGCTCAGAAGAGTTTGAAGGTTACTACATATCACCATCAAAAAATGCTCCTCTGGTTTTTATGGTTCACGACTGGGACGGACTCACTGATTATGAGGTGAAAAGGGCGCAGATGTTAAATGATCTCGGCTATGCAGTTTTTGCTGTGGATATGTTCGGCAAGGGTGTCAGACCTACTGAAACAGCAGATAAAAAAATGCTTACAGGTGCACTTTACAAAGACAGAGAGAGAATGCGGAAGCTTCTGCAAGGCGGGCTTGATGCGGCTGAGGAACTTGGAGCAAACCTAGACAATGCAGTATCGATAGGATATTGCTTTGGTGGTGCTGTAGCTCTGGAGCAAGCACGTTCAGGTGCAAATCTGAAAGCATTTGTAACTTTTCATGGCGGACTTTCAACCCCGGAAGGGCAGGACTATTCCTCGACCAAAGGTGAGGTTGTTGTTTTTCACGGTTCAGCAGACACAGCTGTTACTATGACTGACTTTGCTAACCTTACAGAAAGTCTTGAAAAAGATGGTGTGAAACATGAAATGACAACATACAGCGGCGCGCCTCATGCTTTTTCAGTTTTCGGTTCCAGCAGATATCACAAAGTAGCAGATGAAAAGTCTTGGGATCGTTTTGTAAGTTTTTTAAAAGAAACACTAAGATAATAAAATGTAAACCCCGGTTTTTACCCGGGGTTTTTTTTGTTGATTCATTATGGTTACTTGTAATTCAATACCATCAGATTTTTTGCCTATCTGTTTAACGTTTATCAAATGTTAATATTTTTTAGTTTTATATTCCTAAGAAAATAATTGTGCAAATTAACTTTTTTTTATTTTTTTTTATGGTTATACTATTCATAACAGCACTATACAATAATAAACAACTGTTAATACGGGAGGTATTTATGAGCAGTATGAGATTATTATCGTTTTTAACACTCCTTTTGATAGGGCTTTTAACTTTTGGATGCGGGGGAGGCAGTTCTTCTAGCAATGTGGTTTCGGACAACACTGTTGACACTCCTGAAACTGATGATACTGCAGAAACTGTTGATACTTCTGTTTACTACCCTGAAAATCTTACAGTATCCTCACCTCTTAAAGCGCAGTCAGCTCCCGTGGCTGAGAGAGCGATACCGCTAACAAGCTTTTCTAGTCAGCTATCAACTATTATTTCCATGCTTTCAGGCAGTACAATAGCTTCATGTGCTTTTGATCCTGAGCTTTTTCTCCAGGAACCCGGAAGGGCGCCATGCTATGGTCCTGCTATGCTTTATCAAAACCATCCTGATGGTTCGGGCGGCGATGGGGAGCTTCCTGGCGGAGACCTTGGAATATGGCTGGAGACAAACGCAGGAAGTTCTGAAGCATGCTCTGCATCTCAGATGAACTCCAGAATGGAAGGTATAGGCAATAAATCTTATGCTGCCTTTACAGCGTTAGCCAGTATGATATGTGTTAATCTCGTTAACGGTCACGGTATTCCTAGTGAAACCACTAATGATATTGTTACCGATATGAACGATATGGCTGCTGCGGCTTCTCTTGATGCAACTTTTACAACAGCAACCATAACTCACCAAACAGTTTCTTCTCAAAACGAGTTTACATACACTCTTGACTATAGCTACACTGCCGCTGATGCAACAGTTTATCCGATGTATATGAAGGTTACCCATCGTTCAGATTCCGGTGGAGACTACACTGGGAAGTTTCAGTACAGCTTTGACATGGATACAGACGCAGGGAATTGCCCTGTTGTTAGTGGTGTAATACCACAGACAGTAGCCGGTTCAGTTTTATACGCAAGAACAGGTACTGACTTTGCAATAGATGCAAGATATGCAAATTTTTGCGGCAACGGAGCCACAGGTTTTGTAAGCGGTCTTGTAGACCCCTCTGATAAATATAACGCATCAACAAACCCCGATGGATGGGGTGACAATTTCAATAGATTCGTTGCAGGGTTCGAAGAGTCCACGTTTTTAGGTGACTACACCTACAGCTGGCAGGCAGGACTTGGCGACAATAATACAAGAGTGCTTAATATTGCTGTGACGCAAGATAGCGGAGGTACTTATGCCGGTGAGTCTTGGTTTGGCTATGGCGCTGATGCGGCATCTTCAGATAACTCAATAGGTGGCTTCATATGCAACTGGGCGGGACCTGGCAACTCTCACGCATACGCAGATAAAGTTCAGTATCAGTCACTTTTGCAGGATGCAGCGACACTTATTTTTGAACCTGTAACAAACAACCTTTTATACGCACCTGCTGTCAGCTGTAATGATGAAGGATCTTTTGTGTATGACTCGGATGCGGACAGTGACCTTGCGGATGAGAATGCAGCTGATTTGCTGACTAATAACCTAAGAGATCTTTCTGACTACGAAAGTGCATTTACTGCACCTACACCGCCATCAAATTTTTGATAATTACTTATAAAAGAGGTGAGCAATCACCTCTTTTCTTTTTTCGCTTATAGACATTTTTTTTTCATATGATAATATTAAGAGACTTATTATTTTCGGAGTGGATATGATATCTCAGGAAACTCTTAGTGAGCTGACCGTTCTCTATGTTGAGGACGATGAAATTACCAGAGAGATGGCATGCCGAATGCTTTCAAAATTTTTTAAAACTGTTTTGCCAGCTTCAAATGGAAGAGAAGGTATGGACATTTTTCATGTTAATTTGCCAGACATCATCATAACAGACCTATCAATGCCAGAGATGAGCGGTTTTGAGATGATAGAGCTTATCCGGAAAGAGAACAAAGATATTCCCATTGTTGTTACAACAGCATACCGAAGCGAGGCGGAGTCACTTGCTGAAGTGAATGAGATAGTTTATAAGCCTGTAAACCGGAAGCTTCTTCTGCAGGCTGTGATGGATCTGAACCTTTAAGTCTTATTTTTTTAAATTACAATGTCTGCGCGAGTTAATATGGAAAAAAAAGTCGATATTTTCAAAGCATTAGGAGATTCTAACAGACTTAGGATACTCTGCATGCTTTCTGTGAGAAAACTGTGTGTGTGTGAAATAAATGCAGTTTTAAATGTATCTATGTCCACCATTTCATCCCACCTGAAAATACTTCGAAATGCCGGGCTGGTCAGCTCTCTCAAAGACGGCAGATGGATAATTTACAGTCTGAACACTAAAGATGAAATTGTTAAAGACATTATTGATCAGGCTATAAAATATATGAACGATGAAGAACAGGTTATCTCTGATCTTAAAATTCTTAAAACGGTTTCGCCTGACAACTGCACTAATTTCTGACCTGTTCACTTTTTTTATCAATTTGTAAATGATCTTTAAAAACAAGGGGGCACTGTGGAGAAAAAGATACCCGGAGATGGGATAGTTACACTTGCCGGAGGGCTTAGGTTTGGTGATCTTGTTGTGTTTCAGACCGAAGAAGTGCTTGGTTATAAGATTATCTCCGAATCAATTTTTGACGACCTTGAAAACCACGACTTAAATATACATCACATAAATTTCTATAATGGCCGCAACCGACTTTCTTATGATTCCGGTAAAATAAAAAAACATAAAGTAGATCCGGACAAAGGCTTTGAGCATTTTGTAGAAGAGTGCATTAAAATTATCGATAAATTAGGCGAGAAAGACTTAGTCTTTTTTGACTGCCTGACAAGTCTTATGTCGTTTTGGGGTTCGGACTGGCTTGCTGGTTATGCTTATAAGATGATAGCGGAAAAGACCAGAGAGAGAAAAGTCACTTCATTTGTAGGCATGATAAAGAAATGTCAGAGACAGTTCACTGTGAAAAAAGTTTCGGATTCTGCATCAGTTATTGTGCGTGTTATCAAAGACAATGTTGGAAGACACTGTTTGCTCCCTAGAAAAGCAGACGGAAGACACTCGAATGTTATGTATAAACCTTATATTCTTGATGTTGAAATGAGTGTCCGCCCTGTTACGGACAATGTAGAAGCCATGGAGATAATAACCCCCCCGGACAAACGCAGCGACATGCAGTATTACCACTGTCTGGACAGGTTGTTTCTTGGTTCCGACGACGAAAAACTGGAAGACACAGAAGCTGTAAAAAAACTTTGCCGGATAATGATGGGGCAGGATTCCCGGATTGTTGATCTGGCTTCAAAATACTTTAATCTGGCTGAGCTGAAGCTTGTGAGACGCAGAACCATAGGGTCCGGATATATAGGCGGAAAGGCCACAGGGATGCTTATAGCCAGAAAAATAATCAAACATCACCACCCGGAGCTTTACGATAAACATTCAGAACCAGATGATAGTTTCTTTTTGGGTTCGGATATCTTCTATACATTTATGATATATAACGACCTCTGGGACGAATATAAAAGTTTTTTATCCTCAGCAGATGTAATGATGGCGAAAAAACTTCATCGGCTGATACTTAATGCGAAGATGCCGCCTGAGGTTATAGAGCGCATGGACGACATCATAGACTATTTTGGTCACTATCCGATTATAGCAAGATCGAGCAGCCTGCTTGAAGATAGTTTTGAGAGCTCTTTTGCAGGCAAGTATGAGAGTAAATTCTGTATTCTCACGGGTGATGACGAAAATATGACCCGTCAGCTTTCGGATATTTTCAAAGCTATATACGCAAGTATGTTCGGGCAGGAAGCTGTTAAATACAGACGGTTTTACGACATTAAAGGCCGTTCTGATATTATGTCTATTATAATCCAGAGAGTCTCAGGGATTTATAATGACGACTATTATTTCCCTCATTTGTCAGGTGTGGGACACTCTTATAATTCTTATATATGGGACAGAAAGATTGATCCTGAATCAGGACTTGTCAGGATGGTTTCTGGGCTAGGCACAAAGGCTGTGGATTCTGCAAGAGGCGATTATGCCAGAATGATAGCTCTTAACAGACCGGAAGACTATCCTATGCCAGGCATCGAAAACAGGAGAGCTTACTGCCAGAGATATATGGATGTTGTGGATACATATGCAAACAAGGTGAAGGAAGTAAAACCTGCAGATTTAGATGAAAGCGATAATTCAGAATTGTTTATGAAGTTTATAGCTGCCAGAGACAGAGAGATAGAGAAAAAACTTCAAGGAACAACGAGTTCTTCAATAAAAGCCTGGTACATCTCGCATGATTACGTCATTAGCAAAACAAATGTCCTGGAATCCCTTGGTAAAATGATGAAGACACTGGAAGAGGCATATAACCATCCGGTTGAGATAGAGTTTACTGTAAATTTCAAAGATGAAGAGAAATATAGAATTAATATATTGCAGTGCAGGCCTGTGCAGGTTCAAAAGATAGGTTTGGAAAATTTACGAGGAGGAAGTAAAGCAGAATATGAGGTTTTCAGAGCGCAGGGCACTTTCCTTGGCGGCAGCAACTCGTTGACGATAGACACAGTGGTTTATGTGGATTGGGAAGAGTATATGAAGCTTGCTCCTGATAAAAAAAGGCATTGCGCAGATATTATAGGCCTTCTGAACTCAAGAGTGAAAGAGCGTGAGCTTAACTGTATGCTTATTGGCTACGGTAGATGGGGCTCCAGTGTTACAGCCCTTGGCGTTCCTGTAGAATTCAGCCAGATAGATTCCATGAAGGCTATAATAGAAGTTGGCCGTATAGAAAAAGGGATGGTTCCGGAGCTTTCTTACGGTACACATTTTTTTCATGATGTAGTTGAATCAAGAATTGTGTATATTTCTGTACTGGACAAGAAGGACAACTTTTATATGAGCAACACCATAACCAAAAGGCAGAATATGCTCTGGAAAGCGATGGAGGACACTGAAGGTTTTGAAAAGGTTATAAAATATTACCGATTCCCTAAGAGACCTCTAAGGCTGATAACCGATATCAGCAGTAACGAAGTTGCTATATACAGAGCAAAAAGGCTCTAGTCCTCTTTGTCTGTTTCGCTATCTGTTTCCTCTTCCATCTCCAGCTGATCAGTATCTATGAGTGCAAGCTCACCCGCAGTAATGGCAAGTCCCACCTCTATGCAGTTGTATATAAATTCTTCAAAGGCCATATTGTTGGTCTTTGCGGCTTCATTTATCTCTGCGAACATCTCTTTGTCCATAGCAAAGGCGAAATTCATCATCTCTTCATTTGTTTCGTTTGACTCTTTGTCGTTTGTTCCGCATCCGCATTGATGCTCATCACCGCCACAGCAGCTCATATATCACCTCATAAGATTTTACTATGGTTTTAACAGGTTTTAGGTAATAATGCAAACATAAGAAATGTAAAGTTTTTAGGTGAGATTATGAAAGCAGCAGCCGCGCAAATAACACTTTCACCTTCTAAAGGTGAAAATCTACAAAAAGCAATCAATATGATAGAAAAAGCGAAAGATTCTGACCTTGTTGTTCTTCCTGAGATGCTGATGGGGAAGAGAACGGATGAGACTGAGCTTTACCAACTTGCAGAGAATGTAGAAGAGGGTCATTTTGCAAAAGCTCTTGCCCTTGCCGCAAAAGAAAATAATATAACTGTCTGTGCCTGTCTTTGGGAAGACAGCGGTTCCGAGAGAGTTTTTAATACTGCCGTGGTGTTTTCTCCCGAAGGAAAGCTCATTTCAAAATATCGTAAACTTCATCTTTTTGATGCCTTTACCGTTAAAGAGTCTGACCATATGCTCAGAGTAGAAAGTCTGCCGCCTGTTTTTAATTGCGGCGGTGTATCATGCGGTCTTTCTATATGTTATGACCTTCGTTTCCCAGAGATTTACCGTAGCCTTGTAAAAAGGGGAGCAGAGCTTTTTGTCATCCCTGCTGCATGGTATGGCGGGGAAAGAAAAGTGGAGCACATGCAAACTCTCCTTTCAGCAAGGGCTTTAGAGAACACTTCATACTCTTTGATTTCAAATGTTTGCGGTGGCGATTTCTGCGGAAACTCTGCTACTTTTGCACCTTTTGGCGAGATGACAGACAATCTGGGGGACGATGAAGGACTTCTCACTTGCGATATTAGTTTAAAGTATCTTAAGCAGGTGCGCAAAACTCTGCCGTGTCTTGTAAATTTCAGAGATGACATTCTTTAATAATGTTTTATAACCATGTTCCAAATCACATCAAATTTGGCTGATGTTTTATTGTCATCATTATCTTTATCGGGTATAATTATTTAATACAATTTCATATGCGATATTAGCTTAATATACTCGTAAAAGTAAAAAATAAACATGATGTGGAGATATTTTATGAGAGTTCTTATATTTACAATCCTTTTGTCACTGAGCATGATTTTAGTTTCCTGCGGAAGCAGCGGTGGATCTTCAGGCAGCTCTGCCAGAGAAGCCAGCATTTCCTTAAATGTAGACTTTGAAGATGCAAGAAGCACCGACACTTCTTTTTTTGTAAGCAATACCGAGATAGATTCTGTTGAGCTTACTTATACCAACAACGCTGATTCTTCCGGCAAAATGGATATCACCTCAGCTGCGGAAGGCGGTACTATTCAGCTTACACAGCTAACAATTGACTCTACATATATCTTTACTGTAAAAGCTTTCGGAACTGACGGCAGTGAGGCTTGCTCAGGCACAGCATCAATAGCTATAGTCCCTGAAATAGAGAACGAAGTTGATTTAGAGTGCACCTTTACAGATTAACTAGCTATGGAAAACTCAGCTTATGACTTTACATCAATAATTTTTTCTGGCTCAGATGTAAGCGAATCAGAGATAGATGAATTTATATCATCAGATTTTGGAACATTTGACGGCAGAACCAGAGCCGAGTTTATATCAGATATCACTTCCGGAGATAATTTTGAGTTTACAAGTGATACTGTGACTCTTGACAAGGTTGATATTGTAATGGCGGCTGATAGGGCAGCAGCCAGAGCAGCTACTGACGAAGAGGCATTCCTTAACATGTATTTCAGTGACGGCTCTGTGATAACCGAGCACATCTGGATGGCAAAGGAGAACGGCAAATGGGTTATAACCGGTAACGACAGGAAGTACGAATCAGAACTCACAGCATCGGCATATTACATAATGACCGCAGATGCACAATCATTTTACTCAGGTCTCAATAGTGATTTTTACGATGAGAAGGGAATAGTAAGCAGTATATCTGTTACAGGACCTGGTCTTGGCACAGCTTACTCTTTCCTGCCTTACGACTGTACTGATTGTGACGGTTTTTATATAGATACACCTACCCAGACTAATCAAGATTACGGGCTTTATGATGATTTCATAAACCTTTATGACACCACAATCAATGATGCAAGTGCTGTTACCACTAATGGTGTGTACACTATTTCAACCACATACACCGACGGAACCAGCGATAATCTCAACGTCAAAGTATACGGCCAGCCTGTGAGCTTAACAGGACTTACTGCGAATTATTTTCCAATGGTTCCGGAAACAACAAGTACCGCTCTGGCTGATTACTTAGGTCAGACTGTAGCATTCCAGCTTATAAAACCTACAGCATACAGTCCAAGGCTTATCGAATACAGGGTAGAGATTCGTGATTATGAAGGAAACTGGTATGATATGGAGGGGATGATACCTCTAAACAACAGCACATTTACACTTAGTTTCCCTTCAGATTTAGGTTTTACTCCTCTTGAAGCAGAATTTTCTATGACTGCTTACGATGCAGATGGAAAAGAGTTTACATCAGTATTTGTTTTGGAAACAGGAGACTCTTCAAACGTAGATGATTCCTTGGATTCTGAAACGGTCGCAGTAATATCTTCATCCCTTGAACCGTTCAATTCGACTGAGCAGAGTGATGTTGTAACGGTATTTGCTGCATCAGATGATGTAAATGTCCAAAATGTTCTGACAGCGGTTTCAGATGCTGCAGATGCCGGACTTACATCCGCAGAAGTACGAGAGGCCGCAGAAGAGGCTGGTGTACGTAAACCTGCATCTGGACCTGCCCTTGAAGCATATAACCAGCTAGTGGCAGCTTTTCAGACAGGTGCAAACAGTGTTGACGCAACAGTTTTTAACTCAATAAAATCACTTGTAAATTCAATGACAGACACTAAACTGGCTGCATTTGGTCAAATTGTAAAGACTGTAGCCCAAGCTGGTTTTTCAAATATGGCCGCAGGATTTAAGAGTGTTAGTGATGGCTCGGTTATAATAGATGTAACGCCTGCCATTGATACAGATGCTGACCTGCTGGCTCAGGATCTTGCAACACTTTACCTTAGTGATATTTTAGGTGCAAATGCCAGTGCCGCAAGCGTAACTGATGATTTAGTGCTTCAAACTACTTTCACTAACGGCACTGTAATCACTTGGGAATCCGATTACCCAGAAGTTATTGCAGATGACGGTACAGTTACAAGACCTAAATATAACTTTGGTGACGTAGGAGTAAACATATATGCCACGGCTGTTCTTGGTACTGCATCTGAAACATTTTCATATAGCTTTTTTGTTATAGAAAATGAACTTACAGATCCTTCATTCCTTGCAGAAACTGAAGCATTTTTTGTGGATTTATACTCTGCCAGAACAAGAGGCAGCTATGAGCAATATGTTGATCCGGATATGGACTATTTCGCAGGATTCACCCGTGACCAGTTTGTATCAAACGGTTTCATACAAAGCACATCAGTCTCTGTAGAAGACTTTGAAATATATACACAGCTGCCGAATAATGACTTAGTTGTTCATTATAATATGCTGAATTCCTCAGGGGAAAAATATCCTAAATATTACTGGCTAACCAAGAGAGATGACGGGCTATGGTATATAGCTGGTAATGGTTGGCTGTTTGCAAGAAAAACTATTCTCGTTATCGATAAAGATGTTGATCCTGAAGGAAATGTTTCATACGAAGCGGGGCTTCAGTTTGATGTTTTTGACAGATCCTCACAAGGCATCGAAATGGTTGTTGTCGATGGACCGGGAACTCCAGAGGGCGGTCTTAAGATTATTAAAAACACTGATGGTAAATTTGTAGTTTATAACGAAGCCGATGGGCTATATGGAAAATCCAGTAAATACTTTTTAACTGATGATGAGATATATGAACATAATTTTGATGTTGCTGCGTTCAACTATGCAGTGTATGAATATGCTGCATACACTGGTTACGATACATTAACTATGGAACCAATTGGTGAGCCACTTCAAGTAATTAATCATAACGTATTTCAGTCATTTCCTGATGAAGCAGATATCACTGCATCACCGGAAGATTATTTCGTGCAGATAACTGATTCGACAGAGTTCAGTCATGATATTCTCGCTTCGACTGGCGAATTCTCAGCAACACTGGCATTTCCAGCAGCTGATGTTCTTTATGGTGGTGGTGAGCTTTACTGTGAGACACTAGCAGGTTCATCTTTCAACGTTGAGACTTATCTGCCGCTTGATGGTTCAGATATGGTGTTTGACCTTTCAGGCATTTCGACCACTGATTTGTCTGAGTTGAATTTCTGTTCCATAAAGACAGTCTATTTCGACAGTGCATTCAGAAAATACAGAACATCTTATGATAATGACATCTCAATTGATTTTACCTACATTAAATTTCCATTTGATGTTGTACGTGAATATAACAGCAGCATTTATATTGGAAATACTGAGATATTGAACGCAGAGCTGTTAATTGAAACAGGCGCAAGCGCAACTACTGAAGACGTTACAGCACATCTGTTTACCGACATATATGAGCTGGACAGTGCCGTTTACGTAGACGGGCAAACATATGGCTTCACCCTGAGAGTTTATGACAAAAGTGAAGCTCTTGCTTGTGAGGGCTCTGCAACAATCGAATATTCATCCTCATTAGATCAGGAGATAGCAATCGACTGTGCTTTTTCTGAAGCGGACACTATAAACAACACTATATTTAATTTCATCTATACAATGATGGAATCAGATTTTGTAACTGCTGATGATATTGATAAATATATTGCAGTAGATTTTGGCATAGAAAGAGGCGAGACAAGAGAAGAGTTTATCGAAGAGCTTCTTATTGATGCAGTCAGTGATGATTTCTTCAACTTTGAAAGCTATGTGGAACTCCTGTCTGTTAATGCAACAGAGGTTTCAGTATCAGCAGATGGTGTTAGCGAAATGCTTCTCGATTTTTATTTTAGTGACGGCACAATTGATCATGAGCGGATTTATATGACCGAAGAACTGGGATCTTGGGTAATTGTAGGTGACGGCAGACTTTATGAAGCAGAACTTACGCCTGCTGCTGTGTATCAGATTGATGTAAATGGCGCCACTGAGTTCAAGTCAGGTATCATGGCTGATTTCTATGATCCTAAAGGTTTAGTCACTGATATTACAGTATCTGCTTACAACGGATTTACCTCAGACTTCTACTTTGAGCCTATTGCAGACTGTACTGATTGTGACAGCATTGAAATAGTGACTCCTAACCAGAGTTTTCTCCTGAATGGTCTGCAATACCACTTCATGGCATTTGATAACTACACATCAAGTGATACAGCTATAACAGACCCTATGTTTACCATAGACACTAGCTATGTCGACAGCTCATCAGAGACATTCGACTATACAATTTACGGGACACTGCTTCCTGCTGATATGCTTACGGCTGGTTACTTTATAACTCTAAACTCAACAGCCAGTACAAATCTGTACGACTATGAATCAGGGCCTGTTACATTACATTTTTCCAGACCTTCCTATACCGTAGATATGATAGAGGTCGAAGTTGATGTTTATGATTCATTCGGTAATTATAACCAAACAGATATGGCAGTTACTAATGATAAAGACTACTTTGTCCTTGATATCTCTAACTTGATGACATATTTCACTCCAGAGGGCGGTACTATTCGCATTACTGCATTCGATTCAGAAGGTAAAGCATTTATGACCGTTTATGAACTGGATTATGATGACACTGCTATACCTGAAACAGACCCATCAGCTCTTGCAATGGTTTATGCAGCTGACGAAATAAGTTATGGCCATGATGCGGCTATTTATGAAGAAGGCTTTATAATTTGCGGAATAACGTATAATTCTACTTCTGATGGAGCCGTGTACCCAAGTATTGTTAATGGGGATGCTAACGGCAACGTAACAGGATATATGATTAGCACAGATATTTCTGACATTATGTATACCTGTGATGGAGTAAATATTATTACAGATTCAACCAACCCTCAGTATGGCTATACTTATTTGGTTGGGTCGACTGATAACTATAATGTAGCGGTAATATTGGTAGATGATACCGGCAGTGTCGTTTGGTCTAAAGTTTTTACTGATAGTAATGGATTCGGATCATATTTTGTTGATTCAGATATCATTAATGATGAAAACCTTCTGATATTGTTAGATGGCGAAAACCCATACATAATTGAGATAGACCCTGCTGGCAGTCTTATAGGTCAGTATGAGATGGCACTTGATGGTACATACAGCGGTTCATCATATTATCTTTCCACAAAAAAGATGTTTGTAGACCCAGATTCGAATAAAGTACTCGTTACTGGAGCCTTCTTTGACGGAAGTGTGCTTAATCCTATGTTCATTTATATTGAACCTTCATTTAGTGCGTTCAACATAGTTGCCACTGAGTATACTGACAGCGTTGGCGACCCAGCATATGAGTCAGTCTTTGAAGGGGTAGCTTTTACTGCTACAGGTAATTTACTGTTTTCTGGTTATGTAGGCGACTATTACGGTGGCGACATCCTCTTAGCTGAGTTTGATGGTGATTCTTTTACATTCAATTACGAGATATTTGACAACTACACCACTGACGGGTCGGAAGCAAATGCAGTAAGCCTTGTAAATTCAATGACTCCTGGGAGTTACTTCCTTAAAGCAAATATCTCCACAGTCAGAACTACAAACGACTATACTCAATTTATGAAGCTTAGCTCAGATACTTCAGGCTTTACAGTCGACTGGCAGACATCTATTTACGAAGATGTATCCTATTTTGACACACAGGGTATTGCCACAGATGATGCTGATAATATTGCTTTCTTCGGAAGTGCATACGACCTGACTAACGACATTATCGGTGTGTTGTATGGGGGTATGAATGCGGACGGCACTATAACAGATGCAACTCTGGTTGACCAGCTTCCAGGCCTTGCTGTAAGAGATAGCGGCACTGGTATTTATCCATTACCCGATGTAGCTGTGACAGGCGGCACTATGAGCACTAATAGCTACAGTGTGAGCTTGGCTGACGCTTCAGCTACTTTTGTTGAAAAGAGCATTACGGAGGTCGATTTACTTCCTTTGAATCCGTAATTTGTTATGTACATCTTTTGCAAATATTTGACATTAGTATAAAACGAATTATGCTATTGTTTATATGAAGCTCGAAGGCGGTTGTTATGACCGCCTTCAGTTTTTTAAATACGAGGAGAATATTATGCCCAAAATGTCATTTAAATGCAAAGAGTGCGGTACAAAAATTGTGGTTAAAGAGCAAGGCGCTGCAAGATGTGACGAATGCGGTTCAATCTATAAATGCTTCTTTGAGGTCAAAAAGAAAAAGAAAAAAGACTCCTGATAAGCTTGAAAGATCAGAAAGAGATATGCTCTAAAGTGAAATTTTTAATAAGTCGTATGAACGTGTAAATTTCGTTTCGCCTTCCTCCCACTCTATAAGTGTTTTATCCGATTCAGGGTATATATGCGTAAGCAACACCTTTTTAACTGAGGCTATTTGAACAACTTTTTTTATATCATTCAGACTCATATGCCCCTTTATCCCATAGTCGTTTCCACTTGCACACTCAGCAATCAAAAGCTCTGCCCCTTTCACATTTTCCGGCAGTTCATCAAAATATTCTGTATCACCTGTGTAGGCCAGCCTTTTCCCTTTACGTTCAATAACAACCCCTGTGCTTTCATCTGAGTGCACGGTGTCAAACATTTGCCAGTGTATATCTTCTAAACTCCCAAAGTTCTCTTCTGAGACTGATATTTTTATATCAGGCTCCATCCAGCTTCCAAGAATCGCTCTGAAAGAATCCAGCCAGCCGCTGAGACCTTTGAAACCGAATATAAGGAGCTCATCCTTTTGAGTGTAGTAATTGTTTTTGAGAGCAAAGAGGAGGTGTATCAACCCCATGAAGTGGTCGGGGTGTTTGTGCGAAATGTAGACTGCATCTATCTCGTCAGCCATTACTCCAGCTTTTTCCATCCTGTCCAAAACGTAAAACCCGGCATCTAGCAAAATCTTTTTCCCGCCCGATTCTAAAAGGAATGAAGCAGAACCTCTGTTTTCAAACTGAACAGCGCTGCCGCTGCCAAGTACTGTCAGGTTCATTCTTACTCCCTAAAAAGGCACTTTATTCAGGATATCCCCGAGTTTGCTTACAGATTTTTGTACTTTTTGTTCATTAAAAAGCTCTTGCTTGTTCTTCATCACTTCTTTCAAATCATCACCAAGAACTCTCTTCAGTTCGTCTGCCGCATTAGTTATCTGTGCAGGTTTATCATTTCTTGCCATAATAAGTTTTAGCTGGTCAGCCTGAGCTTTCATTTCAGGGATCATTTTTGTTATAGCATTAACATAGCCGTCAGTGGCAGTTACAACTTTCCTTGCAGTGACAGCTTCATCCAGCTTAGCAATGTATCTTTTAGAAATATCAAGAAACCTGTTCATTAGCTCAGCTATTTCGGTGACGATGTTTTCATCTGTTTCTGAGCTGTCTGCCATCATTCTTGTAGCCATACTATCCATTTCACCGGCAATGGCTGTTGAAACCTTAGCTGCTATGTCTTGGCCAAATTCGTTCTGACCAAAAAGCGGGTTGCTGCCGATTATCTGGTCAAATTCAGCAAATGCTGCCATAAAGTCTTGGTCTGCCATGTAAGGTCCCATTTTAACATAATAAGCTGTAACCTCTTTGCTGAAGATATTTCCAACTCTGTCGCTTATTTCAAAGAGTTCTTTGTCTTTTTTACCAGTAATTTTTTCATAGAAATCTTCTGAAATCTCTTCAAGGTCTTTATACTGAGCAAGTATCTCTTTTTTACAGGTGTTTATAGCGTTTATAAGATCTTTTTTGGATTCAGCAGTATCCAGAGCATTTATATAATTTTCTGCTATCTGCAGATGTTCTTTCATTACTTTTTTGGTGTTATCACTCATTTTAGCCCCTTTTGTAAATTTTATTTGATGAGTTTAAATGATAATGCGGTCAACTACAAGCAGAAGGAAGAAAAGAACCATGGATAAGTTTAGAATATGAAATACTTTTGTTGAGCTTTTGTAAAACACAAGAAGCATAAGAGTGGTGAGCACAGCCAATATGGTGTGTATCATAGCGGAGGTCTGCAAAGTATATAAACCTGCCACAGGGACAAAAAACAGTGAGCTTATGAAAGCCGACACCCATATGATGATAAAAAGTAATGCCGCAGAATTGCCGTAAATTAATGAGAGGGTTTTAAACCCTGCTTTTATATAGTCTTCTGAGTATTTTTCTGCCAGCATGGCAAAATGAGGAGTCTGCCAGATGTACATGATAGCGCATACTGTTAATATATCAGGAGAGCTCATGCTGCCTCCGAGAGCCGTGAAGCCCAGCATAGGGGGGATAGCACCTGTCACAGACCCAGCCAGAAGGGCGAATGGGGTTTTCTTTTTCAGCGGAGTGTATATGAAGTTGTAAATTACGATTGTTGCACATGCAAGTCCCAAAGCTTCCAGAGATCCAGTCAGCATTATAAAACATATGGAGATTATTATCAGCACTGATGAAACAATGAGTGCTGATTTAGGGGATATCATTCCGCTTGGTATCGGCCGGTTGTTTGTACGCTTCATAAGCCCGTCTTCGACTCTTTCCTGATACTGGTTTAAAGCAGAGACTCCGGCAGACAGAAAAAGTGCGCCCAGCACTATATAAAGGTGAGAATACTGAAGATTAGAACTGGAAAGGCAGGCCCCCGCAAAAGTGGAGAGGCCTACCATTAAAGATATTCTAATTCGGAAAAGATCTAAAAAACTACCCATTAATCTTTCAGGGTGTTGAAATATTCTATAAGATCTTTTATTTGTTTATCGTCCAGATAGTCATACGCCGGCATGGATGCATCGAAACCCTCTACGATATATTCGTTAGGATTTACTATGGAGCTTATGATGTATCTGGTGTCAGCCTTCACCGTCATCTTCTCTCCATCTTTTGTAACAGTAACATCTCTGTCCAGCATGTTTTTAAAGCTTGGTCCAACAAGCACTGAACCGTCTGTGGAGTGGCAGCCAAGACAGCCTTCATTTTCGACTATAACCGCGCCTTTTTCTCCCGGTTTTTCTTCGGGCTGGCCGTTTTTAAAGTATTCAATAATAATGTCCATCTCATCATCTGTAACCACACCTTCGTATGGCGGCATCATATCTTCATAGTTTTTCACTATTTCAGACGATGGATCGTATATAGCTTTAGTTATGTATTGCTCATCGGCGGTAACTGTTTTTTCTCCCTCAGGGGTTACTATTACAGTTTCACGTCCGAGAATATCTTTCAGAGTAGGACCCACAAGCTCTGTGCCATCAAGCGAGTGACAGTCGAGACATCCATGCTTTTCTAAAATTGCTACAGCGTCGCTGCTGTCCTGCTTCTTTTTGTCGGCGTTCAGCCATGCGGCATACTCCTCTTGGGGGAGGATCTTTACTTTTGAAAGCATGAAAGCGTGCCTTACTCCGCAGTACTCTGCACATAGGATGTCGTATTCTTCGGGTTCCCCTGAATTAAACCAAACGTATGTGTTCATGCCGGGCACTGTGTCCATTTTTATTCTGTACGCAGGCACATAAAAACTGTGGATAACGTCTAATGAGGTCATATTCAGCTTTACGGCAGTGTTTGCAGGGACATAAAGCTCCTTGCTGGTTTTGCCGTTAGGATATTCGAACTTCCACGACCACATTCTGGCGGTAACATTTACTTCCATAGCATCTTCAGGCACATCACGCAGACCTTTGTACCCAGTCCAACCAAACCAGAACATGGCAAGTACAATGAGAGTAGGGATTATTGTCCATGTCAGCTCTGCAATAACATTGCCGTCTATGTCCGCTGCGTCGGGATGTTTCTTATGATGGTATTTGAAAAGAAAATATATGGCGATCAGTGTTATCAGTATTAAAATCACAAATGATATGCCGAAAATAAACTGAAACGCAAAATCTACTTTACTAATTGTTTCTAACATTTTTCACCTTACCTGTACGCCACATCAAAAAATGTAAACCCTATAAATATCGCAAGTATAAGGAAACATATAAAGACAAATGCCTTCATTGTGTTGTTCTCATACTTGAGATGCATAAAAAAGAGTACTACAAACAATGATTTAGTAGTTGCAAGAAGCAGTGCCACTACAACATTAAAATACCCCAGATCAACCTTTGAAACAGCAACTGTTACAAAGGTCAGGAAAAGGAGCGCTGCAAGAACTGCTGTGGCGACTTTAACGCTCATTATATGATGCTCTTTATGTTCCATAACAGTCCTCCTTATAGTACAAGATAAAACAGAGGGAACAGAAATATCCAGATCAGATCCACCAGGTGCCAGTATAGTCCGGCATTTTCCAGCATAACAAAATCTGTTTTGTTTACCTTGTTTACTTTCATTAGATATATAACATAGCCAAGCACACAACCGCCTATTATAACGTGAAGGCCGTGCAGTCCTGTCATAAGGAAGTACAGTCAGTAAAAGACAGATTCCCCTTGTGGAATTTCCCGAAGGTGCTCAGAGCCGGGGTATATACCGTGCCCAAATTTCGCCTTCCACTCGAAAAACTTATTTACCAGAAATAAAAACGCCATGATAATTGTAAGGTATGTAAACTGTATAGCCTTCTTCTGTTTTCCCTGCTGGATAAATGATATAGCAAGCGCCACAAAGTAGCTTGATATAAGAAGAACCACAGTGTTCAGACCGCCAATGAAAGCGTTCAGCTCTTTTCCTGCTTCGTGGTACTCAGTGGGATATCTGTGCAGATACACAGAGTAAAGCACAAACATACCGCCAAAAAGCAGAACCTCTGTGAAGAGGAACAGCCACATGCCGAGTTTTGCACCTTCATAATCTTTATGTACGCTACTCATCTCTTTCTACCCCCTTGAAACTGTATGGGTTTCTTTCGACATCTGGTTCTATGTCGAAATTCAAAAGAGGCGGAGGAGAAGGTGTATACCACTCGAAAGTTGCACCACCCCAAGGGTTTCTGCCTATTTTCTCACCACTGCGCATACCTGCAAACAGATTCCAAAACATAATGATAAGCCCCACAGCTAGTATCCACTAGCCATATGTAGATATCTGGTGACCTGTTGTGTACTGTGGAAGATAATCGTAGTATCTTCTAGGCATACCCTGCATGCCGATGACAAACAAAGGCATGTAAAGCATGTTGAAGCCTATCATAAGGATTGCCCATGCTGTTGTGGCGACATTTTTATTATACATACGTCCGTATATTTTCTGGAACCAGTAGTGCATAGCTCCGAAAAGCCCGAACCCTGTCCCGCCAAAGACAACATAGTGAAAATGACTAACGACAAAATATGTATCGTGCACGTGCACGTCTGTTCCGGCGGAGCCTAGGATAAGCCCTGTCATACCGCCTATGGAGAACAGAAAGATAAAGCCGAGTGCATAAAGCAGCGGCGGTTCTATGAATATTGAGCCTTTATAGAGTGTTGCTACCCAGTTGAAAACTTTGATAGCAGAAGGTATTGCCACTATAAAGGTCAGAAGTGAAAAGATGAGAACAGCGGTGTCGCTCATCCCTGATGTAAACATATGGTGCGCCCAAACGAGCGAGCCTGCGAAAGCTATCATAAGGCTTGAAAATGCAATCGCCTTATATCCGAATATAGCTTTACGGGCAAAAACAGGGATTATCTCTGAAACCACTCCCATTGCTGGAAGTATCATAATATAAACAGCCGGGTGTGAATATATCCAGAACAGGTGCTGGTAGAGAATAGGGTCGCCCCCTTTTGCCGGATCAAAAAGACCAACACCAAGCACACGCTCAGCTATTATAAGAAGCGCTGTTATGCCTATGATAGGTGTAGCAAGAACCTGTATCCAAGCTGTGGCATAAAGTGACCATGAAAAGAGTGTTAGTTTGCTCCATTTCAGCCCCGGCGCACGCAGTCTGTGGATAGTGGTTATAAAGTTCAGCCCTGTAAGGATAGAAGAAAAACCGAGTATGAATACTGCTGAAATAGCGGTGTTTACATTTGTGGTGGTAAACTCGCTGAATGGCACATAGAATGTCCAGCCTGTATCTGGCGGTCCGTCGCCTGCGAAAAGTGAGATGATGGCAAGTGCTGCTCCTGTGAGGTACAGCCAGAAAGAGAACAGGTTAAGCCGCGGGAATGCCACGTCTTCCGCTCCAAGCTGTATGGGGAGTATAATATTGCCGAATGCCGCCGGAATACTTGGTATCACCACAAGGAAGATCATTATAACACCGTGCAGTGTAAATACTGCGTTATAAGTCTGCGCCTCCATAATGGTCTTGCCGGGAGAGAAAAGCTCCAGCCTTATGGCAAGCCCAAGGCACACCCCGATAATAAACATTCCAAGCACCATATACAGATACATCAGTCCGATACGTTTATGGTCTGTGGACAGAAGCCAAGCCGCTAAGCCTTTTCTGTCAGACCCTGAATCCTCGAAGAATGTTGGAATTGGTTCACTTGTCTGGTTTTGCATAGGAAAACCTCTTCTATTTTTTGCGTTTTTTCCCGCCGAAAATAAGGTATGCGGCGAAAATAAAAAGAACACTCAGGACCACAATTCCTGAGATTTTCATTATATCAAAGACGTATTTTTTCCCTTCCGGATCATAACTGAAACAGTATGCGACAAGCTTTTTAACAGAAAGACCTGTCTGCTCCTTGGATGCCTCCACAGCAGCCATGGTTAATTCAAAAGGGAGAGGATCTGTACCGTAAAGGTAACGGACGATTTTCCCTGTTGGGGAGACAGCCATAACAGCCACAGGGTGAGCGAAGTCAACGCCACGCCTCATGAAATTAAAACCTACAGAATCTGTAAATTTCAAAATGTTTTCTCTGTCGCCGGAGAGAAATAACCAACCTTTATCAGGTATTTTGCCGTCCGCAGCTTTCATGTAGTTTTTCTTTTTACTTGCGGCAGTTTCCGGTGTGTCGTTTTCGTCAAAACTTACAGATATTACCTGATAATCATCACCAGATTTCAGCTTTATCTGCGGTATAACATCAGCCAGACTGGTCTGGAGGAAGTTGCAGACATTTGGACAGCTGTAATATACCGGGGCAAAAATTGTTGGTTTATCCACAAGCTCTTTCAAAGTGACTGTCTCACCTTTAGAGTTTTTAAAAACAGCCGACAGCTCGATATATTCACCAAGCTTTTCTGTAACGCCTATCTTAGCTTTTTCCTCTTTTGTTGTCTCTTTATGGGCATGCTCATTATCTGTCATGTCCATATTTTCGTGAGCGTCCCCTTTATCCGTCTCCGGGTTTATTTCGGATTTTGGCATATCCATATTGGCGGAGTTATGCTCAGCTGCATAAAGGGGAACACAAAAGAGAACTGCAAAGCTTACGACCAGCAGTATTTTATATAAGTCTTGCTTCATGTTTTGTATCAGAATTTAGATATATACTCTGAAACTTCTTCAATCTCTTTGTCTGATAGTCTTTTTGCCTGAGAAGCCATAATAGCTTTTTTTGCGCCGCCGTATGAACCATCTTTGTAACCTTTAAGTTTGGAAATCAGCTCATCTTCTGACTGACCTTTCAAAGGCAAGCCAGTGCCCATTGCTTTTTTTGATCCATCGGCGCCGTGGCAGCCTTTGCATTTAGCGTAAATAGCCTCGCCGTCTGCAGATGCAACTGCAAAAGAGACAACTGCGAGTAAAAATGTGATTGTGATTAGAAACTTCTTCATGTAGCACCTCGTAAATTTATTATATTACTAAGTATTGCTCTGCAAAAGCAAACAGTCAACTTAAACATTGCACTATTTGCTAAAGCTTATTATTTAAATTTTCATCGGGTCTATTTCTAAAAGAACTCCACCTGTTATCTCTCTACTTTTAGAAGATATTCCGTATTGATCAAGCCCGTCAGCCAGAGCTTTGAACGCTGTGTCGTATATACTTTTCTGTTTTATATTCATAGGGATACTTCTGTCCTGATCAAGCGCTATCATGCTTATGGATTCTTTGCACGCATCTGCATCAGCAGATGTTACTGACCTGCAAAGCAGAGGCCGTACAGGGTATATAGTGCACTGGCCGTTTGAGCCCAAAAAGACACATTTTTTATTTACAAATATCCTCTCTATCTCATCCAGACAGCGTATCTCTATACACATCTTCTTCATCTTTGCTAATAGCTCATTTTGTTCTTGCTCGTTTAGATTTTCTGCAAGGTAATGTTTAATTCTGAGTGCTTCAGGCCGTAGTACAGGGACATGCACCCTGCAGCATATGCAGCATCCTTCTTTACAATCCATATGGTCTCTCTCTTCTTTTGAAATAGACCTGTTTGCTTCCTCTTCGGCAAGCTCTGTAACTAAACGCATTAATTCTGTTAGACTTTTATCGTCACAGGATAATTTTAGATTTGACGTGACTACATTGAGTATTTGGCTGTAAAATTTACCAATTTCAAGTCCTGGCATATATCACCTTATATAAATGATACCTGCAGCGGTTGCTTGATTCAAGTTGATTAGTAAATCGCTACTTACTCTTCGTCACTTTCAAGGTTTTTACTGCACTCAAGATCAATAGGGATGAGAAGTTTGAAAACAGAACCTTGACCCAAAGAAGATTTTATCTCAAATTTTCCGTTATGACCGTCTATGATTCTATTAACTATAGACAGTCCAAGTCCGGTTCCGGAGTATTCCCTTTTTACATTAGACCCTCTGAAAAACCTTTCGGTTATCTTTCCTATCTCGTCTTCGGGAATACCCACTCCGGTGTCTTTTACCTCAAGCACCTTATAGTCACCTTCTATGTAATATGAGAAATTTATTTTACCGCCGGGCGTTGAAAATTTTATTGCGTTGGTAAGCAGGTTTGTTATCACATGACGGAAAGATTCACCGTCAACACAAATCACAATATCCTTTGGCATTTCTATGGTAACGTCCAGCTCTTTGTCTGATATCTCTTTTTCAAAAAGCTCAATTATTTCAGATGTCAGTTTATATATCTCCACAGGGATAAAATGATATGTGTACTGCTTACTCTCCAGTCTTGAAAGTGTGATAATTTCATTAAAAAGAGTATTAAGGAGTTTTGCACTTCTGTTTATGGCATCAAGTGACTTGCTCTTTACTTCTGTATCACTCTCTACGTTTTCCTGCATGAGCAGGTTGGAAAATGCTATTATTTTGGTCAGAGGTGTCCGCAGCTCGTGTGAAAGTGAATCCAGAATGTCTGTTTTAAAGAGGTTAACACTTTTCAACTCTTTGTTCCGCTCTTTAAGTTCTTCCATGACAGTCTGGTACTGCCCGGTAACTCTCTTTAGTTCCTCTTTCAGCCTGTCTTCATTCTCAACAATACTCTGACGCATTATTTCAAAGGCTTCTGCCAATTCCTGAATCTCATCGCTTGTTTTCATAACAAGTTTTTCCGAGAAGTCACCAGTTTTATAAGAGGACGCGGCGGCAGTGAGCTTGTCGACGTTTTTAAGAACCAGTGCCTTCATAAGCATTGTCATGGTTACCAATATCCCAATGAAAGATAAAAAAGCTATCATATAATAGTTGCGGTTGTTTTGTGCCAGTGCCTGCTCCAGATCTTTCAGCGGAAGCATGATAGAGATACCGCCGCGCAAATCACCGGACTTATATCCTTGGTATTCATGGCACTCCAGGCAGGCCTCGTTTACATAAAGCGGAGCCATATATCGGTAGTATTTTTCTTTTTTTACAGTTGTTATTTCACTGTATTCTCTGGCATCTTTTCTGAACATTGCCATAGCATCTTTTTCGAAATCATCAGGAGCATTTTCAGGGTTTATCAGTATGTCACTGGTGATATGAAATCTGAAATCTGTCATGACTTTAGCATATTCTGACAGCTCTTTGGTTGCAACAGCAGGGACGGGTTTTATTGAGTCTCTATTTTCTGCTACCCACTGCCTTGTAACAACAAGCATTTCAAAGAGTGTTTTTGCCTGAGCATGCGCCTGCTGAAGCAGGAGCTGCCTCTGGCTCACCCAGAAGAAGTTTATCGTTGCTGAAATGATAACAATGCTTACAATTGTAATGCTAAAGATCAGTTTTGCAGTTAATTTCATTTTTTAATCTTGTATCCAACTCCGGAGACAGTGCTGACTATGTCCGGATTTTTAGGGTTAATCTCTATCTTTTGTCTGAGGTTCTTGATGTGGACATCAAGGCTTCTTGACCATGAATATATAGAGTTTTTACCCCATATATCGTTAACAATGTCGTCTCTGGACAATACTTGTCCTGCTTTATTAATGAAATACAGGAGAATCTCGTACTCTTTTGGTGTCAGACTGATCTTTTCATTTTTCGAAAAAACCTGCCGGCTTGATTTGTCGATGCTCAGGTGGTGGAAAACAACTACCGAGTCGTCCCCTTCAGTATGATTATCAGCTTTCTCTGATCTTCTTAAGATGGCCTTCACTCTTGCTATCAGCTCTATGTTTTCGAATGGTTTGGTAAGGTAGTCATCTGCGCCGTACTCCAGACATACGACTTTGTCGGACACGTTGTCTCTCGCTGATAATATAAGTATGGGAACGTTCAGTTCACCTCTGATTATTTTGCATATCTGCTGCCCGTCAATATCAGGAAGATTCAGGTCTAATATTATAATGTCGGGATTGTTTTCTCTTGCAAGTGAAAGGCCAGTTATGCCGCTCAGAGCGGTGGTCACTTCATAGTTTTCAAGACCCAGAAGCAGCCTTAAGACCTCAAGAATATCCGGATCATCATCAATGACTAATATTTTTTTACTCATATATTATTTTTACCTCAATTAACAATAAAAGTACCTGTTAAAAATGTTAAGACAAGTTCTTTTCATCTTTTACATCCACTCAACATACTTTACACCTTCTTTTAAATATTATCTTTAAACTTTAAATAGTTACAACAGGAGGTATAGTATATGAAAAAGTATTCATTTGTTTTACCAAAGGCCGGACTTTTCTTGATGGCATTGGTTATGATGTTTGCAGCAAGCAGCGCATTCGCAGCTTCCTACAAAGACATCGATCTAGACAGCGAATCCAAGAAATGTGTGACCTGCCACGAAAATGAGCGGATTGCTCCGAAGATCCACGACCAGTACGCAGAAAGCGCACACGCTAAAAACGGTATCGGATGTATGGATTGCCACTCCGCTGAGAAAGGCGATTTTGACGCCTTTACAAAGAACGGACACCCGGTAATCGCTTCGCACCCGACACCAAAAGACTGCGCAAGCTGCCACGAAAAAGAAGTTGAAGAGCACACAAAGTCAAAACACGCTTATCCTTTCTGGCTTATGGCTTCTGCTGACAGATCAGTTTTTGAGCCTATAGTTGGTACAAAGCAGGGCTGCGAAAGCTGTCACAACCTTTCAGCTATGTGGCCTGACGGATCAGTTGGTGAGTGCGACATATGTCACACAAAACACTCCTTTGACGTATCAGTAGCAAGAAACCCTGATACCTGCGGTGAGTGTCACCTCGGTCCTGACCATCCACAGAAAGAGATCTATTATGAATCAAAGCACGGTAACATCTTCGCAGCTAAAGGCAGCAAATGGGATCTCAGCTATGACTCAGAAGAGGTCGACAGAATTCCTATAGAAGCTCCAGTATGTTCCACATGCCACATGGATGCAGTTCCTGGTACAAAAGTTATGTCTACACACAACGTATCAGAGCGTCTAGCATGGGAAGCTCAGGCTCCTTGGTCATACAGAACTATATGGTACGAAGAAGAGCTAGGTACATGGGAAGAGAAATCAGACCGTATGAAGGCTGCTTGCTACTCATGCCACTCTCCTACATTTATAGATGAGTATATCCTTACATATGACCTTGTAAACCTTCAGTACAACGAAATCAGAAGACAGTTCGTATACTGGATCAAGAAATATCAGGCATTGGGTCTTGTGAAAGTACTTAAAGATAAAGTAGTTGCCACAGGCGAAGAGAAGACATACTCCGGTACAGTTATCAACGGCAGCTGGTACACAACAGCTTCTGAGCTTATGTATAACTCATGGCACCACGAAGGCAGAAGGTTCCGTATGGGATCCGCCATGGCTGCTGCAGACTATGTACAGTGGCACGGTATCTGGGAACTCCAGCATAATCTTCAGGAAATGATAGCATGGGGTGCTGAGCACGGTGTAGAAGAAGCTAAGAAGATCTATGAATCAGATTCTCCTGCGAAATTCTTCACTTACAAGCTATATGATATCCCTGGTTCCCTCTTCTCTGTAGTGACAGCCGAGCAGTTTGATGTTCCTGCACTTTATCAGATCGTCCCTAACTACTGGGAGAAGATAGCTGCAAACGTTGAGCAGGCTTACAAGAAAGGTTTCCTTTCTGATGACGCATTTGCTCTCTGGAAGAACAGATATGACAACCGTGATCAGTATCTCGGTAAAAACTTCCCTGAGCATCCAATGTGGAAAGAGTACAATAAGCGCAGAGTTATGGAGCTTAACCTGAACGATCCTAACACACCGCTTTCAAAAGCAATAAAGATTGGACTTCCATCACCGACACCGGCTGAGGAGCTGATCAAGTAAGAAACATTACACGGCGGGGGACTTTTGTCCCCTGCCTTTTAAAAAAACTCTAAAGGGAGTTTCCTGATGAAAAAATTAATTATTCTTTTAGTTGTTATAGTTGCCGCTGCAGGAGTTGTAGGCGTTTCAGCATTCAGCAGCAAGGACGCAGAAGGTACAGTGGGTTATCTTGACGGACAGGCAGTAATGGTGTCTGATCTTCAGAACTATGTGGACAGCCTGCTTGGTGAGGCTTACGAAGACAAGCTGAAGTCGAAAGAGGGCAGAAAAGAACTATTCGGACACTACGTCAACAGAACGATACTGCTCAAGTTTGCCAAAGAAAATATTAAAGAGAATGACAGCTTTGTCGCTTCTCACACTATGGGCAATGTAAGCACTGAATCTGCAATTTTAAGTGCAGTCCTTAAAAAAGAAGTAAACGACAAGGTTAAATATACAGAAGAAGAGGTTAGAGCTCTTCTTGAAAGCAATAAAGAATTAAAAGATCTGCAGGCGGCGGAGAGAGAGTTAATTTCTCGCAAGCGTATAGAGCTTTTCAGATCATTCATAAGTGAACTTAAGTCAAATCATAACATAGAGCTGGCAGACAGTTAAGTTTTCTCGTTATAAACGAACTCCTACCAAAAAAAAGCGGGCAAAAGCCCGCTTTTTTTATTTAGAAGTTTTTCAATTATGCTGTTTTGAATTTATCTACAAGTGTATGAAGATCATCAGCTTGCTGCTGAAGATCAACAACTGTTTTTGAAATCTGGTGAACCGCCACAGAGCTCTGCTCTATTCCGGAGGAGATCACCTGAGCGTTATCGTTAATGTTGTTTATAGCTGTCACCTGCTCCTCTATAGAGCCTGTGATTATGTCATTTGTAGTGTGGATAGCTTCCACAGAAGTAACAATCTGTTCAAATATATGTTCAGTTTCTTTAATGGTCTCAGCACCAGCTACAACCTTTTGTGTTGCTTCTTTCATATCATTATTTGCAGCTTTTGTCTCATTTTGAAGGCTAAAAATGATGGACTCTATCTCTTTTGTAGCTGACTGAGTTCTTTCAGCAAGTTTACGCACTTCGTCAGCAACAACTGCAAATCCGCGGCCGTGTTCACCGGCTCTGGCTGCCTCGATGGCTGCGTTTAGAGCCAGAAGGTTTGTCTGGTCTGCGATATCGTTGATAACGCTTATAATGTTTCCTATCTCTTCAGACGATGTGGACAGGTTGCCTATTGTTGCACCTAGCTTTTCCACACGTTCTTTAATAGCCATAACTTCATTTACAGAGACAAGAAGTTTATCTTTGCCTTCTGTGGTAAGCTTGTCCGCTGTTGCTGTCTGATGATTTGCTTCCTGAAGAGCCTGAAGCACCTCAGTGGAAGACACGCTTATCTGCTCAGTTGCACTTGCTACAGATGTTATCTGTGAGGCCTGATCGTGCATAGTTACAGAAAGCTCTTCTGTTGCGCTTGCGAGCTCTGTAGAGCCTGATGCAACACTTTGCGAGCCTTCTTTGACCACAGAGATAATGTCATTTAATTTGTTGATGAACACGTTGAAGTGTGTGGACATAAGTCCTACTTCATCAGTTGAGTTCACCGGAAGCTGTTTAGTAAGGTCACCTTCTCCCTCTGAAACCTCTTTAAGAAAGGTGTTAGCCTGAATGATTCCTTTTGTTATCATTCCAGACAGGAAGAGAGATATTAATACAACGCCAATAATTATTATTAAGCCTGCCACAAGCACAGTAGCAATAACTTTTGTGGTTCTGCTTGCCAACTCTGCCTTTTTAACAGCTACAGCATCTTCTACATCATCAATGTAAAAACCTGTTCCAAGCATCCAGTCCCAGTTTTTAAGCTGCATAGCATAGCTGAGTTTGGGAGCAATTTCGCCATCTGAACCTTTCGGCCACACGTACTCAACATACCCGCCGCCTTTTTTAGCAGCATCAATAAGCTCTTTGAAAAGCTGATTGCCCTCTTTATCTTTGAACTCATAAAGGTTTTTTCCGATAAGTTCCGGCTTTACACCGTGTGCTGTAACAACGCCGTTGTAGTCAGTGGCAAAGAAGTAGCCGTCTGAGCCGTATCTGAGTTTCTGAAGTATATCCACAGACATGTTCTGTACCAGTGACTGGTTAGAGTCTGTTTCGTCGTAGTATACTTTGATAGAAGAGAAGGCAAGATCAAGATAATTTTTAAGCTCATTATTTTTACTTTCTATCATGTTTTTTTCATATGAAGCAATTTGTGCATTGCCGAGAGAGTTGATCTGAAAGTAGAAGAAAGCTGTCATAGCTATGGTGGTTATGATGACCGGCAGTGCTGCCAGCATAATAACCTTAGTTTTAATGCCCATTTTCATAAAATAACTCCGAGGATTTATATTGTATCTTTTTTGTAAATTTGAAACACAGGTAACTAGCACTTATATTTGTTTTTGTAAAGCCGAAAGTGTTTTTTAATTAACAATTATATAATATTGTAGAAAAGTCATTAATTTCAATAGTTAATGTTGTGCTTTTTAACTATATTTTTTAAAAAGAAGTGTAAATATTTGTAAATTATGGCATTAATGATAACTGGAAAATAAACAAAACTGTGTTGGTCGTTTTAAAATTATTAAC
The DNA here is from genome assembly GCA_002869145.1 of Denitrovibrio sp. Classification (GTDB taxonomy): domain Bacteria; phylum Chrysiogenota; class Deferribacteres; order Deferribacterales; family Geovibrionaceae; genus Denitrovibrio. The sequence goes on along the minus strand of PKTM01000026.1, from coordinate 55,931 downwards.
AAGGCGTTATTTAGTCAGCTGTAAGTACACTTACGTAGGTAATATTGCTCTTGCAGACATTATTTGAAAAAACATTCTTGCAGAACATGCTAAATTCTTCAGAGGCTTTATTCTGAGCTTTTTGCCTTTTTTGTGAGATAATGTCAAAGTTGTCTATAAATGTATTGATTACATCATGATCCAGTTCGTTTTGTTCTGCCAGTTTTTTTAAAAGAGCTGTAAGGTTTTCTTTGGATTCACTTTTTCTGTATGGCCTCTCCTCAGAAAGAGCGGTGAAAATGTCAGCAACAGCAAGTATTCTGCAGCCTTTGCTGAGTTTGTCTTCGTGGAGATGAAAAGGATATCCTTTACCGTTTAGCTTTTCGTGGTGGTAAGAAGCCCAGTCTATTATGGTCTCAAATATCTGGAAAGAATTAAGTATTCTGTAAGTGTAGTAAGGATGTTTTTTTAATATTAGAGATTCTTCCGGTGTTAACTTGTCAGTTTTATAAAGTATGTATGAGGGAATAGCCAGTTTTCCGATGTCGTGAAGATATCCTGCTATTTTTGCGGCTTTGCACTCGTCAGGGCTCATCCCCATCAGTTCCGCTACAGTATATGCAACGGTTGCAACCCCAGCAGAGTGTGTAGAGGTGAAGATGCACCTGAAGTCAATTATTCGGCTGAGAAGCCTCGACATCTCAAGGGCATCGTCCATAGTCATATCTATATGTGAGAAATGGAAATTATATTTTATCAGCGGATATTTGTCATGTTCTTCTATCTCAAACCAGAAGTGCTCCCTGTCTGCAAGCCTCAAAAACGCTTCGACATGTGCCGGGTTAAACTTGTTAGGGCTGTAGTTTTTTATCTTATCGGTCACCTTTTCTCTTTGGTCAAGAGCAGGTACATCTCTTTTCAGTGCTATGTCAATTCTGTCAGCTAAATGTATGATGTTTGAAGTTTCCGGTACTTCTTCGTTTTCGTCTATCAGATTCTTCTCTATGCGGTAAGGTGTGTGGTGATATTTAATTAGTTTTGGGATGTTTGGGAAAAAATGAAGATCTTTCATAAGAAATGAACCCACAAGCACATGAGAAAGCTCACACTCATATTGTTCTTCATCGTTAACCAGCTCGTGGAACTCTTTCTCCACGACAACACCTATATCATGAACGAGTGATGCAAGTATTATATCTTCAATCTCATCTTCGCTATAGCCAGCTTCTTTAGCGATAGACCCTGCTATAAAAGCAACCCTTTGGTGGTGATCATTTATGAGCGGATTTACAAGGTAGAGTGCTTTTGACAAAGAATATATAATGTCAAATGTAGATGTAACATATTTATCATAAAAGTGATTTTCTAAATCAATACTCATAATAAATAATACCTGTTTTTATATCTGAAAACAAGAGCTAAAATGCTAAGAATTGTTGAAAACATCGCTGAAGTAGTCTAGTATTAGCATCCGTAAGAATTAACAGGAGTCGAGATGAATACAGAAAATATCAGAGTACGTTTTGCGCCATCACCTACAGGATACCTTCATGTGGGCGGAGCTAGAACGGCACTTTTTAACTATCTTTTTGCAAAAGCAGCCGGAGGGAAATTCCTCCTCAGAATAGAAGATACCGACCGAACCAGATTTCAGGAAGATTCCCTTAATGAGATATTTGAAAGCCTTAAGTGGCTCGGTCTTGATTGGGATGAAGGTGCTTCAGTAGGCGGCGATTTCGGTCCGTATGTTCAGTCTGAAAGGCTGACATTATACAAAGAACACGCAGAAAAACTTCTCGCTGATGGTTCTGCATATAAATGCTTCTGTACATCTGAAAGACTGGAGCAGGTTCGTAAAGAGAAAGAGCTGAGAAAAGAGCAACACGGCGGGTATGACAGAAAATGCCGTGACCTGTCAGCTGAAGAGGTCAATGAGAATATAGATTCAGGGATGCCTTATGTCGTCAGACTGAAAGCACCTCTTGACGGTTCCATCTCTTTTGAAGACATGATAAGAGGCATTATTGAGACACCTGTAAACATGGTGGATGATACTGTTTTATTAAAAACCGATGGTTTCCCGACATATCACCTTGCATCTGTTGTGGACGATCATTTTATGAAAATCAGCCATGTAATGCGCGGTGATGAGTGGATAGCCAGCACACCAAGACACGTATTATTATATAAAGCTTTCGGATGGGAGATGCCTGTATTTGCTCATCTGCCTGTTATACTCTCGCCTACCGGCGGAAAACTGTCCAAAAGGAAAGGCGCTGCGAGCGTTATGGACTACAAAAAGGCCGGATACCTGCCTGAAGCACTGTTTAATTTCCTTACGCTTCTTGGCTGGAATCCGGGAGACGACAGAGAGATAATGACTGTCTCTGAGATTATTGCTTCGTTCAGTGCTAAAAAAATATCGTCAAAACCTGCTGTTTTTGATGAGCAGAAACTAGAGTGGATGAACGGGCAATATATGGAGACATATCCTGCTGAAAAGCTAGCAGAAGAGGTTATACCTCTTTGGCGGGAGCGTGGACTTTCTGTTGATGACACAGAATATGCAGCGGGCGTTGTAAGGCTGCTTCAGGTAAGGTCAAAGAGAGTGACTGAGCTTGCAGAGACTGCCGATTATTTTTTTAAAGATCCAACTGGATATGATGAAAAGCAAGCTGGTAAGCAGTTAAAAGAAGCTGTTAAGCCGGCTCTTGATAAATTAACAGCAGAGCTTCCGGCCATAAAGTGGGAGCGTGAAGACATAGAAGGCACAATAGACTCTGTAGCAGCATCACTTGAGATGTCAGCAGGAAAGATAAAACCTGCACTAAGGCTGGCTGTGACTGGTGTGGGCGGCGGCCCAGATCTTCTGGATATGCTTTTGCACCTCGGAAAAGACTGTAGTGTAAGAAGAATCAAAAATGCATCTGATTATATAGGATAATATATATGGAAAACAATGAAGATATTAAACCATCGAATTTTATAAAGAACATTATCAGAAAAGACCTTGCAGAAGGCAAAAATGACGGACGTGTACACACTCGTTTTCCGCCGGAACCAAATGGCTACCTGCATATAGGACATGCCAAATCAATCTGCCTGAACTTCGGTGTTGCAGAGGAATTTGGCGGTAGGTGCAACCTTCGCTTTGACGATACGAATCCTCTCAAGGAGAGCGTTGAATATGTGAATTCCATCAAAGAGGATGTTAAGTGGCTTGGGTTCGACTGGGGTGAAAAAGAATTTTACGCATCAGATTATTTTGAAAAATTTTATGAATGTGCTGTGCAGCTTGTAAAAGATGGCAATGCTTATGTGGATCATCAGTCCCCTGATGAGATAAAGGAAAACAGAGGGACACTTCAGGAGCCGGGCAAAAATTCTCCTTTCAGAGACAGAACTCCCCAAGAGAATGAAAAACTGCTAGAGCAGATGAAAGATGGGAAGTTTGCAGACGGAGAATGTGTTTTGAGGGCAAAGATAGATATGTCCAGCCCAAACATTAACATGCGTGACCCTATAATATACCGTATATCACACACAAAACATCACAGAACAGATGAGAAATGGTGCATATATCCGATGTACGATTTTGCCCACGGACTAGAGGACTCCATAGAAGGAGTCACTCACTCTATATGCACTCTTGAGTTCGAAGACCACAGACCTCTTTACGACTGGTTTCTGGAAAAACTAGGTGTTTTTCACCCGCAGCAGATAGAGTTCGCAAGGCTGAACCTTACATATACTGTAATGAGTAAAAGAAAGCTGCTTACTCTGGTTCAGGAAGGTTATGTCAGCGGATGGGACGACCCTAGGATGCCTACAATTGCAGGACTGCGCAGGAGAGGTTACACACCAGAATCCATCAGAAATTTTTCAGAGATGATAGGTGTTTCCAAAGCAAACTCAAAAGTCGATTTTGCACAGCTTGAGTACTGCATCAGAGAAGACCTGAACAAAAAAGCACAAAGAGTTATGGTTGTGACAGACCCGCTTAAGGTGGTTATAACAAACTATCCCGAAGACAAAGAAGAGATGCTGGATGCAGAAAATAACCCAGAGAATGAGGCGGACGGGACACGTCAGATGCCATTTTCCAGAGTCGTTTATATTGAAAAAGATGATTTTATGGAGAACCCGCCGAAGAAATATTTCAGACTTTCACCCGGCAATGAGATGCGGCTGAAGCATGCTTATTATATTAAGTGCGAAGATGTCATCAAAGACGAGAACGGTGAGATAGTTGAGCTTCACTGTACTTACGACCCGAAAAGCCGAGGCGGATGGACAGATGACGGGCGAAGAGTTAAAGGTACAGCACACTGGGTTTCTGTAAAACATGCCATTAAAGCAGAAGTAAGAATGTATGAACACTTATTCACAATAGATAACCCTGACCGTAGAAAGAAGGGTGAAGTTTTTACTGATAATGTAGATCCTGAATCACTGAAGGTAGTCACTGCATATGCTGAACCTTTTTTAAGTGAAGTTCAGCCGATGACCCACTATCAGTTTTTGCGCATAGGCTATTTTACTAGCGATAAAGATTCGAAGCCCGGTAAACCTGTTTTCAACAAAACAGTAGGTTTGAAAGACACCTGGGCAAAGAAGCAAGCTTCTTCGGGCTAAACAAAAAACTGTAAACATTTTCAGGAGTGTCTGATTATTGGATGCTCCTGTTTTTTGTTTATTACAAAAAATATCTGAAAACATTCACTGCTGCAATCCCAACTCCCAAACACAGCACCAGATTAAGTCTTTTGTATGCCAGAACGACAACTATTGCAGACGATATATATTCGGCAGCCCCTCCGCTTAAAATATTCGGAATAATTATCGAGATAATAATCGCAATAGGAATGCCTGAAAGAGCAGCTTTAAAGCGCGGTGTCATGTTAAACCTGCTGGCTATGAAAATACCTGAGGCTCTTGTTATATATGTGGCAACGCACATGCCTAATATCGTAAAAAAACTAGTTGCGGTCATAAGACACCCACCCAGCTATTCCCCCGGCTATGCCGCCTGCAAGTATGTACCATTTTCAATCTACAATTTTATATGTTATTACAGAAACGATAACAGCAGCTAAAACTATAGGGATATCTTTACGGCCTCTGTAGCTTCCTACTGCTATAGTAAGAAAAAGTGCTGTCAGTGCAAAATCTATCCCTATGGATTCTGGTGAAGGAACCAGTGCTCCCATGCTGCGCCCTAACATTGCAGATGAAACCCAAAGGAAATAATTTATAACACCTGTTCCAAGCAAAAAACCTATGCGCTGTCTTCCTTTTGCAAACTCGCTCATAGAAAGAGCCCAGCCCTCATCTATCATAAAAAAGGTACTGAAATACACAAACCATCTGTTTTCATTAATAGCATACGGGTATACAGATGCAGACATGATCATATGTCGTAAGTTTATAATGAAAGTAGAGAGTATTAACATGAATATAGGTAAAGGGTGATTCCATAGGTCGAGGGCAAGCACTTGAGAAACACCTGCATATACCATAAGGCATGAAAGTATTGTTTCTGGAGTGGTCAGAACATTCTGAGTCAAAATCCCATAAACCACACCGTAGGTGGCAACACCAAGTGCGAGAGGGAAGCCCATAACAATACCGTTTTTAAATGATTGATAGTTTGTCATTGTTACCTTTTGCTAAAAGCGAGAGCCACGCCTAATCCAATAAGTACTGCTCCTGCAAGTTTATTCAGAAGTCCTGCACTAGTTTGCTTTTTCTTCAGAAATTCGCCTATATGTCCGGAAAAGAGAGCGCATGCTGAGAAGACAAAGAATGTGCATAATATGAATTCTGCTCCGAGCAGTGCCATCTGGATAGATTCGTGTCCGTTCTGGCTCCTTATAAACTGCGGGAAGAGTGCTATGAAAAAGATAGCCACCTTCGGGTTCAGGATATTTGCTGTAAAGCTCTGTATGAAGACAGTTTTCGGGGCTAAGAGCTTTTTATCTTTCTCTGCGCTTGCAGAGCCGCTCCTGAATATTTTTATGCCTATATATATTAGATATATAGCACCTGCTATTTTAATGATGGTGAATGCAGTGGCAGAAGCCTTTATTATTGCAGAAACACCTATTATGGCGAATGTGGTGTGGACTATATTGCCTATTGAAAAGCCTGCGGCAGCAGCCAGTGCTGATGATCGGCCTTGGGTTATTCCACGCGTAACAACGTATAAGATGTCAGGCCCCGGAGCCAATGCCAACAAAATGGCTGTGGAGGCAAATAAAAGTATCTGGTCAAGCTCCAGCATTATTTATCCCCGCTAGGATGTGCCGGTGTGCACTTCCAAAGTATTACTGAATGTTTCTCTGGCAACCTATTCGCTTTGAAAATTTTCATGTTATCTTGAAAGTTCATTAGCTATCCTTAAAAAATCATATTGCATTATATAGAAAGTATTAATTTTTTTAAAGCAGAGACTTATAAGAGTTTAGGTTTATTAATCAGTGCCTTAGTAAGGGCATCCATGGGTGAGGAAGAGATGCTCCACCTGTGCCAGTATAGTGGTGCCTTTACCACATGCGGTGCAAATACATCTTTAAGAACGCCATTTTCCAGAAGGTCTTTACACTGATTGTCGGGCATCATTCCTATACCGAAACCCCGTCTGACTGCATCAAAATACTGTTCCACAGAGGGGATATACATTTTTGGGCAGTTTATAAGAGTTTTACCAAAAGCCTTTTCAAACATCTGAAGATGAAGCGTATCCTTTTCGTTGTATATTATAACAGGCACGTCTTTCAGAGCATCAGCACTCAGCCCGTTTGGGAAAAATTTATCATAAATATCAGAAGCAGAGTACATCCTGTATGTCATGCTGCCTATATATGTACAGGTGCACGACTGAAAAGGTTTTTCTCTGGTGGTGATACAACCTGCAACTTCACCGTCACGCATCAGCCTGTGAGTTTCATCCTGATCATCCACGTGCAAATCCAGAAGTATTCTGTGTTTACGTATAGCATTTTCTACAGCATCAAAAAACCATGTGGCAAGGGTGTCAGCGTTCAGACCTATGGAGAGGGTTGTATAATCTGACCCGCCCGTTTCTGAGAGTTCTTCAGCGAGACCACTCTCCAGAAGTTTTACTTTCCCCCAGTGTGCAATGATTTTTTTACCGGCTTCCGTTGGTTTTGGAGGGTTGGAGCGTACAAGGAGTATCTGCCCCAGAGATTCTTCAAGCTGGCGCACCCGTTGTGAAACGGCAGACTGTGTTATGAAAAGGTTTGCCGCCGCTTTTTCAAAACCTTTGAAATCGACCACCGCAGCAAAAGCCTCCAGAAGCTTGTAATCGTACATAGTCAATATTAGCAAATCTAATGAAATATTAAAACAATTAATTTTACTTTATTAACGAAAAGGATTAACAATAACTCATAAGGAGACTTTAACATGACCACAGCATATCTCACAGGACTTGGAACAACCGCAGGACTCATTATTGCAATAGGGGCTCAAAACGCTTATCTGCTCTCTCAGAGCGTAAGGAAAAATCATCACATTGCAATAGCTCTCATGTGCACTTTCTTTGATATCCTGTTCATCTCTGTGGGCGTTGCTGGTGTAGGTGCTTTCTTCGCTCAGAACGAGCTTCTTATGAAAATTGCAGCATACGGCGGGGCTGCATTTCTTTTTGTTTACGGTTTTTTCTCGCTCCGTTCGGCTTTTACCGGAAAATCTCTCGGTATGGTTAACAGAGGTGATGATTCTCTGAAAAAGGTGGTACTGACAACCCTTGCTGTAACTGTCTTAAACCCTCACGTCTACATAGACACAGTGATTTTGCTTGGTGGTATATCATCGCAGTTTGATGCTTCAAACAGGCTTATGTTTGCACTTGGCGCTTGCACAGCCTCAGCACTATGGTTTTATCTGCTGACATTTGCAGGTGTCAGACTTGCACCTTTCTTCTCCAAACCGCTTACATGGAAGATACTGGATATCTCCATATGTGCAGTGATGTGGTCTGTGGCGGTTTCGTTAATCATTTAGGCTTTTATCTTTCCATCTGTATCTAATATGATATATTTATCCTTACAAGGATTTATACATGACAGACATCAGGCGAGAGCATCAATTAAATCAAGGTGTGACATATTTTGGCGGACCGGTTATCTACTGGATGTCCAGAGATATGCGTGTTCGTGATAACTGGGCACTCATTAAAGCGCTTCATCTGGCCGAGAGCCGTCAGTGCGCAGTGTGTATAGTATTTTGCCTGATTCCAGACTACCCTAGCGCTTCCCATGAGCATTTTCGTTTTATGACAGAAGGTCTTTGTGATGTAGACCACGAGCTCGAAGATCTGAAAATACCCTTCTTTATGCTTCAGGGCGACCCTGTTTCTGAGCTCAACAAATTTATCAAACAAATAGGTGCAGGCGCTGTCGTTACAGATTTTTCTCCACTGAAACACAGCCGTAAAATGAAAAGCGAACTTGCCTTATCAATAAATATTCCTGTAATAGAGGTGGATGCCCATAACATAGTGCCTTGTCGTATGGCCAGCCACAAAGAGGAGTTCGCAGCCAGAACCATCAGACCCAAGATAAACTGACTTCTTCCGCAGTTTCTTGTGGAGTTTCCTGAGCTGCGCAGGCAAAAATTTGAATGGAAAGGTCATGTGGCTCACATAGACTGGGATCGCATCATTAACTCATTCGGGAAACCTAACGAATTTTACCCTGCCGGAATAAAAAACGCTGATGATCAGCTGCGGAACTTTCTGACAGGCGGGCTGAATGGGTATAGTGCTAAACGTAACGATCCGAATCTTGATAACCAATCAAATCTATCCCCATATCTGCATTTCGGCAACATCTCTGCACAGAGGGTGGCTCTAAACGCTAAAGAGGCTTTTTGGTCACCGGATGATATTAATGCTTTTCTGGAAGAGCTCATAGTCAGACGCGAGCTGGCAGAGAACTATTGCTTTTATAATGAAAACTACGACAGTGTAGCTGGCGCACACGATTGGGCTAAAAAGACCATTGAAGAGCACAGGGACGATACCAGAGAATACATTTACGGTTTTGATGAGTTTGAACGGGCAAGAACACACGACGAACTATGGAACGCTGCCCAGAAGGAGATGCTTATAACAGGAAAAATGCACGGATATATGCGTATGTACTGGGCAAAGAAGATTTTGGAGTGGACACCTGATGTTGAGACCGCATTTGATACTGCTCTGGCATTGAATGACAAATATTCGCTGGATGGTCGTGATCCGAATGGCTACACGGGGGTTGCATGGTCTATTTGCGGGGTGCACGACAGAGCATGGCAAAACAGACCGGTTTTTGGAAAGATACGCTACATGAACTACAATGGTTGCAGATCAAAGTTCAGTGTTGATAGATATATACAGAAAATAAAGGATTTAAAATGAAAGAATACAACGACACAGAGATGCTAAATATGAGGCTTGTCTCGTCTCTCTACAGGTCACTGAAAGCTCTGCGGAGGAAAGAATTTGCAAAAATCAGTGAAACAGGTGTGACTTTTGCCCAGTTCGAAGTTTTAGTAATTGCATACCACTTTGGCCCGCTTACCGTAGGCAATATCATAGACAGAACTCTTTCAAGTATAGGTAATATCTCTCTGGTTATCTCAAACTTGGTCAAAGATGGATATCTGCAGTCGATAATTTCTGAAAAAGACAGAAGGTCAAAGCTTATAAGCCTTACTGATAAAGGTTTAGAGTTTATGGAAGATTTCTTCCCTGTGCATCTGGAAAATCTGGATGGGATTCTCAGTATATATACAGATGATGAGAAGGAGATGCTTCTTCACCTTGTCAAAAAGCTGTACAAGCAATAACTTTTAGATTGGGTTTTTCGCTTTGTATTACTGAAATCTCATTTCAATTTGTACTTCATCATCAGTTTCAGATATTAGGCATGTCCCTTTGAAATTTTGCTCAAACAGGCTTTTTAGAAACTCCAATGTCTCTGGTTTATCAGGGTTATGGTTAATGGTTGCAGCCACTGTAAACTTATTGTTTTTTATAGAAAGATCGAAGTGAATATATTTTGCTTCTTCTGTTTGTATGTCTTTAGTTAAACCTATAATCATTCTTATCAGGTAGTTGAACAATACCTTGTCTCCGTATACTAAGAGGTTGCCCCTGTTGCCTGATTTAAAGCATAATTTTGTACCGGTTCCGCATTTAATCCTGAATCTGTCTGTAATGTTTACGAATTTTGCGTTATCGACGTTGCCGAGGGCGTGACAGTCAACACCAACTGTTATTTTGGATTCTTTGATAATATGATCTACTTTATGTATATTGCGAAACAACGCCTCAGAAATATTGATCGTGTCTTCAAGAGTATCATTATTGTAAAACTCAGCCATTTCATCTATTGATTCTGAAAGTCTGCCAATCTCAGAAACTATCTGTGTGGAAGAAAAATTCATGCTGTCTTCAGTCAGTGTGCTGTCGGTAAACTGTTCTTTGATATCCTGAACAAACAAAGAGATGTTGTTTAGCGGTTGTCTCCATGTGTGCATGGATTCACCTATTATCTGTCTTACAATATTATTATCTTCAAGTTTATTTTCGTGTTTGCGCCTATTGTGGTGGTCTGTAATGTCGTAGTATTTAGTGATTATAAAAACATTGCCGGATTCGGCATCTTTTACTAAACAGGCCACGAACATAAACCAGAAGCAGTTTTTTAATGTATAAAATGGAAATTCATAAGTAAAACATTTTTCCGGCGTTCTTTTAATCTCCTGAATACCTTCTTTAATACCTGACGTGATAAGGTCGTCTTTGTGCATAAATTTGCTTATTTTATCAAAGAAGTCAGCTCCGATAAAAAAATCAGAATTTTAATCTGTAAAAGTTTCTAAGAATCTGGAAAAAGCATTGTTAATATATAAAATATTTAAGTCTTCTGTTAGTATGCAGATACTTTCAGGAGCATTCTCAAATGAATCTGTGTAATGTATAGGCAAATTTGTCATAAACACATAATATTTAAAAAAATATATTTGACAATATAATATGCCGTCATTTTCTAAAAGTTGCTTAAAGTTACATATAGTAAAAATTGCTTCATGTGAAAAATAACAGACTTTCGTGTGGAAATGCGAATATGGTATTATTATAATTACAATTATTTGGAGGTATGTATATATGAAACGTTTAATAATATTAACGATCTTTGCCATGACCGTTATAATCGGCTGCGGCGGCGGGTCGTCAAGCTCTGGATCAAGTCCAGACACCAATACAGAAGGGAGTACAGGTAAAACAACATCAGGTGTTGCTGTAGACCCATATATAGTCGGTGCTGTTTTTTGTATTGATGAAAATCTTAACAAAACCTGCGATGCAGGAGAGCCAGAATCTACTGCCAGTGACGAAAATGGTGTTTTTACATTTTCTGAGGCACTCGAGGAAGGTGATAAAATAGTAATGAAAACTGCAGGTACGCACCTTGGGGTACCATATCAGTTTGATAAAATGACTGCTGAATTTAAAGGCGGCGAGCTGGTTGTTTCTCCACTGACCACTCTTGCAGAGAAAGAGCTTACAAACGAACAAGTAGTTGCTCTTTTAGATCCCGACGGATTACTAGGGCTTCATCCTGCTGCTGTTAATACCGAGCCTATACCTGTTATTAAAGGCGATACAGACATAACTGACGAAGACCTTGCAGCTATCAGGGCGAATATAGGTGCTTATATGCTTCTGCGTATGATCGAAAATAACCCTGATCTGGCTGCGCTTACAGGTGAAGAGTTAGTGGACAGCACTGAGGTTCAGCAGATAGCAGAAGAGATGATGTCAACAATTACTGAAGCCATTACAGTAGATAAAATATCTACTTTTCAAGACATGATACCAAATGGCGCAAATGTGCCTGATATAGATATTATGGATGTTATTAACACTGCTGTTACCGTTTGCGACCATATTATGGAAGTTGCTGAAAATGAGTATAACTCCAGTGGGAACTTAGGTCAGGCAATGGCGGCTGTACAATCTTTTAAAAACAATGACCTTGACACTTTTATAGATAACACAGCACCTGCTCAATACATAAAAAGAGTTATTAAAAACAATATGGTCAGCTCGACACTTATGCAGCAAGCATTTAGCGAGTACTCTGAATTTGTTAGTTGTAACAAAGGTCTGAAGATGAACACTAACGGAAGACCAATGTGCTACACTGAGGATGACAGCGACACAGACACAGGCGGTACAGTTAATCCAGATACAGGAGACCTGAGTGATGTTCAGGCTATGATAGCTGATTCACCTGTTATAAAGTATGATTTCGGCAGTGATGCCATTGAGGCATCCGCTGATAATTTCAATATATACAGCAGAGCAGCAGGCGATCTTTCCACAGGTGCTTGCTACACAAACGCTGTAAGAAACAATGCAAGCTTCTATATCCATGATGTTGAGTTTTTCCGCTGTGCTCTCGCTAAGGCAGCTGATGCTGACATGCTGACGGGGATAGAAGATGGAGTTTATTATGTGAAGTTCCTGACTGACGGTCTGGAACAGAAAACAAAACTGACATATTCCGGAAGCAACGTGACAATGAGCATGTGTTACAATGCAGATGCTGAATCCAATCAGCAGACTGAGAACGTGCATGTGAGTATCACAAAGTCTACGAATGGTTATGATGTGGAAGGTGTTGTTGTCAGAGATAATGACTACAACGGCGCAGCAGACGGCGGCGAAGTGTCAGAAGGACTAAAACTTTACGCAAGTGCGGCTACTACGGGCAATCGTGAAATATACTCATATATTATACATACACTGAATGAGCAGAGCTCCAACTGTACAGGCGCAAGCGGTGCTTCCCTTACAGAGGATGATAATCAGTGTTTTCTCAGATACGAAGGGAATATTGTAAACGGCAGACAGCAGATGATCGACTATAGTATTTACAACGGCCTTTTTGCTGAGAAGTGTTACAACACAGACGAAGGGCTGTATTTTGCAGGAACGTCATTTGCAACAGCTATGGCAAACGGATATGGATATACTGTATACTCCGTACCTGTAGAAGCCGGTTTCAGCTTTATCAGTGCTGTCGAAGAAGGTTGGCTGGCGTATTCCATGATAGAAGACAACAATGCTACAGAGCTGGCAAATTATTTCGGGGATAACCTCTCAGCTCCTGCCAGAACAACTGTTATTCCGACAATATCTGATCCGTGGAATTGTGAATCCACAGGTGATTTTGCCAGTGTGGATCTTGATTCAATTCCTAATGTGAATGAGTGTACACAGAAACGTCTCGGCGGTTCAGGTGATGTGACCACCTGCTCCGAAGGGATAGATTCAGTAAATTTCAAAGAGCAGATGCAGCAATACATTTGTGATGAAACAGACCCGATAACTAATAATGCTGCTGCCTGCCAGTAAGCATATATAAGCTTATACAAATAAAGCCCCGTCACATGGCGGGGCTTTTTAATTAGTAAGTGCCTAAAACTATCTCAGACATTTTTTACAGGTTAAGTGGAGAAAAGAGCTTAATCACTCTTATTTTACAGCAAATATATTAGAAAAAATACTGGGATAGCAAATCCCGCTGCTGTAAGCACTATGCCTCTTTTCATTGTCTTTTTTCTTATCATAAAAAGTCCGGAAATAGCCAGAAATCCAAGCAGAACAGCATAGATATCCGCCGCTATTGTCCATGACTTCTTCGGTTTATTCAGTTGCAGATAGTTCAGTTCAAATAGAATAGGTCTTTTGGTGACTTTCTCCTGCACGACTGCTCCGGTGGAAAGCTGGACATCTAATGTGTTACCTTCAACAAATATTCTCATATTGTCAGGTGAGGTCATTGCGACGTTTTTGAATTTGCCGTGCTCACCAACCTGGTCAAGGATGTTAGAGACAATATCCATGTCTGGTGATGTTCCGTCAGGTATAGGTTCTACAGAAGATTCAACCTTGACAATTTTGTAGCTGGGATTGAAGTCGTGAGAGACATGGTTCACTACCACGCCGCTTACAGCATACAAAAGAGTAAGCCCTATGCATAGAAATCCAATATCTCTGTGGAGAACGTAGTTTAATTTGCGCCAGTTCATCTTAGCGGATCTCAGCTCCGAGCCCTCTAATGCGATATATCTTTAAAGGTTCTGTTACAGAAGAGGGGTCAAATTTCTGACCTTTTTCAGATGCCTTGTGCTCGTAATATTCAATGGTTTCTTCAAGATTATAATCAAGTACTTCTACAATCCCTTCTACTTTTGCAGTGCGGCCTTTCGCCTCCATAGGGAAGACAATAACACCGTCTACAACCTTTATCTGCATTTTTTGGAAAGGTACGTCACTTGCCAGATCCATCCAGCAGCCTCTAGTGGAGCATACTTCTATTACAAGTCCTTCAACAAGAACTCTTTTGCCCAGATATTTGGAAGGGTTAGCATTAATTTCAGACATTTTGGTTACTTCATTAAGTGTGAGCTTTTCACCAAGGTATAGGGTAGATGCAAAAGCACTGATCGCTGTAAGTACGATCATAAGCATAATAAGGCACAATTTCTTCATGTCAGTCTCAGTTAATAATTAATATTGGTTAATTCATATTTGAATATATTATATATTTTTTTTGCTAACACAAGCTACTTTTCACTAATGTGAAAATTTGCTAATTGTGACTGAAATAGATTTTTATTCATTAAAAGAGATTATGTTGTTATATTACCTCTATGTTGAAACTGAATCTGAGGCAAAAAGTACTTACAGCTTTTATCTTTCTTGCCATAATTCCGCTGGCAATGGTTGTTTACTACTCTTCCGTCAATCTGCATAGAGTAGAGAACATACTTCGCTCTAATGCGGCTAATGCACTTGATGCTGTAGCTTCTGAAGCTCTTATTTTTCGTGCAGAGATGGTCGCAGTGCAGATGACAGCTTTTCTGGCAGAGATAGAGAGCGATCTGCATGAGGCGGAACTTTTAGAACGCACACCGCAGATATATAAGAAATTCAGCGATATCCACGACAAAGAGGTTTGGTATCTGAGTGGTGACATCGAAAAGAGAGAAAATCTACGTCTTTACAGTGAGATAGCCTTTATTGCACCCGATGGTGTGGAACAGATAAAGATTTCAGAAGGCCGTATAGTAACTGACCTGAAAGATTTGTCAAATCCTGCCAACACGACATATTTGAAAGAGGATTATTTTCAGCAAGCAAAAAAGCTTCCTGAAGGAGAGATATACGTCGGTCATGTTACGGGTTTCCATGTGGGTAAAACTATGGCAGGGCAGGATTATTACGGTACAAAATTCAAAGGACATATCCGTTTTGCTCAGCCTGTATATGAAAATGGAGAGCTGGCGGGTGTGGTTACAATTGCTCTGGATCACAGACACCTCATGGAATTTACCCAGCACATAACACCAGCCAGTGAAAAATATGTGCCAGTTCCTTCTTACAGCAGCGGTAACTACAGCTTTATGTTTGATAACCAGGGCTGGATAATAACTCATCCAAAACACTGGGATATCAGAGGTGTGGATAAAAACGGCGAACTGGTGCCTCCATATACTGAAAACTCTACTGAAGAAGATATCAGGATTGGTCGTATACCATATAATCTTTTCAACGCAGGTTTTATCCATCAGAACTATCCTCTGGTGGCCAGCGATATCACAAAAGGGATATCAGGTGTTGTTGACGTTACGAATGTCGGCGGGTCACAAAAGATGATGGCGTATGCGCCTATTATATATTCCAGAGGGGTTTATAAAGAGGCAGGTGTTTTTGGCGGCATTACCATAGGCTCAGAGATGCATATATTTCATGAACCTGCGGATGATATTGCTGAGATTATAAATATTGAGATTAGTAAATTTATAAACAGTGCTTGGGGCATGGTGTGGATTATATCTATTATAGTTATAATATTCAGCTACAGGCTTGCACATGGCATCACAAAACCAATTAACAAGCTGTATCAGGCAACAAAGAATATGACAAAATCAGATGAATACACCCGTGTAGATGTAGATTCTGCCGACGAGGTTGGGCAGCTGGCTGATTCGTTTAATATTATGGCAAATGAACTGGAAACCAGACGAGCCAGGCTGGTAAGCTCACTGCGGGCGCTTGAGGTCTCCAGAGCAGAGCTGATAAAAGAGGAATCCTTTAAAACTACCGTTTTTGAGAATATAGAGACAGGCATCATTACTGTTGATGAGAATAATATAATAAGTTTTATAAATTCGCCTGCATGTAAAATTCTGAAAATTAATGACAAGAAAGCTATTAATTCTGAGCTGTGTGGATTTTTAAACATAGACTGGCCGGAGATAGTTAATGTTCTTCAGGAAGCACTGCGTAATGATGATAATAAAAAGTGGGATGGTTATCTGGAGATGGAGCGTAACGGCCGAAAAATTACTTTCAGGCTGGCTGTGCTGCCGCTGCATTATGAGTCTTTACACGGCAGAATTTTGACGGTGGAAGATCTAACAGAAAGAGTGATCATGCGCAAACAGATGGGGCGCATGGAGCAATTGGCATCTATGGGGAGGCTGTCAGCTGGGCTGGCTCACGAGATCAGAAATCCGCTTACAGGGGTCAGCATACTGCTGGACGACCTGCACGACAGGATGCTCGACAGACAGGACGATCAGGTGCTGATCAGAAAATCTCTGCAAGAGATGGAGAGGCTTGAGACGCTTGTGAATGAACTGCTAAGTTTTGCAAAGGTTCAAAGCTCAGAATTTGAAGAGGGTGACCTTCGGACTGTGGTTTCTGACGTGGTTTTTCTGGTGCAGAAACAGTGTGAGAAACAAAACATAAAGCTAAAAACTGAATATGATGGAATTGTCAGTTCATTCCCGCAGGATTCTGCAAGGTTGAAACAGGCCTTTATAAATATAATAACAAACGCTATAGACTCTATGAAAGAAGGTGGTGAGCTTTCTATCAGGATTTACCAGAAAGGGCAGTCCGTCAGAGCAAATATTAAAGATACAGGTGAAGGTATCTCAAAAGAGAGGCTTGAGCATATTTTTGAGCCGTTTTACACCACAAAAAAAGAAGGCTCAGGTCTGGGGCTTGCCATTACACATAACATTATTTCTGAGCATAACGGCGAAATTAGAGTCGAAAGCACAAAAGATAAAGGGACAGAGTTCATTATAATCTTCCGCATATAAAAGTGGCGAAAATTCACCACTTATTCATTGCATATTTTAAAATCTATTACTATTATAGCTGAAACTTTAAAAGATGGTTCATATGGAAAAAATATTAGTTGTAGATGATGAAGCTTTTATAAGAGACAACCTTGAGAGGATACTTACAGGGAAAGGCTACAAGCTTTATTCTGCAGAAAACGGTAAGGGTGCAGGACAGATGCTTCAGGAGGAGGAGATAGACCTTGTCCTTCTCGATTTAAATCTGGGAGAGGAGAGCGGGCTTGATGTTCTTCGAGAATTAAAAGAGAGCGACCCTGAGCTTCTTGTTATTATAATAACAGGTTATGGAACTGTAGAAAGCGCCGTTGAAGCCCTTAAAATGGGTGCATATGACTATATAAAGAAACCATTTAAAGCGGATGCGATACACCTTATAGTGAGACTTGCACTGGAAACACAAAACCTGCGCCGTGAGGTTCGGCAGCTGAAAAGGGGAGGCCAGTCAGAGCTGACATCATCACAGATAGTAGGTTCCAGCCCTCAGATTTTAGATGTTTACCACCAGATAAAAGAGGTGGCAAAACACGAGACATCAACAGTTCTGATTACAGGCGAGAGTGGAACAGGGAAAGAACTCGTAGCCAGAGAAGTGCATAACCTTTCACCAAGAAAAAATAAACCTTTCATAGAGATAAATTGCGGTTCACTGCCCTATAACCTCCTGGAATCTGAACTTTTCGGTCATGAAAAAGGAGCCTTTACAGACGCTAAAAGCCGTAAAACCGGACTTTTTGAAGAGGCGGAGGGTGGTACTCTGTTCCTTGACGAGATAGGCGAAATGGATATGGGACTTCAGGTTAAGCTGCTGCGTGTGCTTGAGGATAGAAAGTTTCGAAGGGTTGGAAGCACAAAGAACATCGAAATCGATGTCAGAGTTGTAGCTGCGACTAACAGAGAACTCAGAAAAGCTATAGATGATAAACATTTCAGAGAAGACTTATACTACATACTTAATGTGTTTCCTATATATATTCCACCGCTCAGAGAGAGGAAAGATGATATTCCGCCACTCCTTAATTTTTTCCTGAACCGTTTCAGTACAGAGTTTAAAAAGAAGATAAGAGATGTTTCCAGAGATGCATTAAATTACTTAATGCAATACGAATGGCCTGGTAACGTTAGAGAATTAAAGAATGTTGTTGAACGTATATGCATAATGCAGAACGCAGAAGTGATAACCAGAGAGATGCTTCCAGTGGAAATATCTGGAAATAGTAACAAAAACAATAATGCGTTTTCTTTTGAGATACCAATAGAAGGTCTTGATCTGGAGCAATTTATTTGTGATGTAGAAAAAGAGATGATCAGCACAGCACTTAATAACACTGATAAAAATGTTGCAAAAACATCAAGATTGCTCGGTGTACCCAGAGGTACTCTCAGGTATAAAATAGAGAAGTATGGACTGAGCGGTTAATTGGTTTTAAGTGATGGCTAAAATTAGCCAGCAATAGATTTTAAAGTAAAAATAGAATATTATAAATAATATAGGCTGATTTTGCTGATAAATATGGCGGAAATCAGCCTTTTTTGCGTCTGCTTAATGTGTCTGTTTTTTATAACTAAATTATATATTGCCACAAAATTATTATATCAATCCCCTGTGTATCAATTGTTTGTAAAATAACCGTAATACTATCTCTTTATAAAATAATAACCTTGGCACACTCATTGCTTTTCTTTACATGCTCATTTTATTTTATAAGGAGAATCTATATGTTTGCTAACGTTTGGAATCGTATGTGGGATATGCACTACGAAACAAAAGCACTGTTTTCTTTTACCCCAACGGCTGTAAAAGACATCTTGAAGGGGAAAATCTTTTTTGGTAAAGACCATGTCGAGCACGACGTTGATCTTGCTGACGAAATGGACGATGCACCAGCTGAGCACAATCAGCGTCTTAAAACAACACCTGGTGGTGTTGATGAAGAAGATCCGAAAGAATATACAAAACGCCAGAAAATAGGCCTTGTTCTCGGACCTTTACTTTTCATACTTATGCTTGTAATACCTACACCGGGTGGAATGACACCGGAAGCTCAGAAAATGGCTGCTGTTGCATTTTTGATGGCAACATGGTGGATGTGCGAGTCTATTCCAATCCCTGCAACATCACTGCTGCCTATCGCGCTTTTTCCTCTTCTTGGTATTATGCATACTAAAAAGGCCACCGCGCCTTACGCTAGTCACCTTATCTTCCTTTTCATGGGTGGATTTATCATTGCTCTTTCAATGCAGCGCTGGAACCTGCACAGAATAATAGCTATGAACATTGTTAAAGTTGTTGGTTTCTCACCATCCAGACTTATCTTCGGTTTCATGGCAGCAACAGCTGTTCTTTCAGCTTTCGTTTCTAACACTGCTACAACAGTTATGATGATGCCTATCGGTCTTGCTATCATTCACCACGTTGTGGCTGAAGGTAAGAAAGAGGGACTCGATAAACATATAGACTTTTCACCTGAGCAGTTCGCATTCGGTCTTAACCTTATGCTTGGTATCGCATACGCTGCTTCCATTGGTGGTATTGCTACACTCATTGGTACCCCTCCTAATACAGTTCTTGCCGGATACCTTACAAAGACATACGGCTATGAGATCACTTTTGCTAAGTGGCTAATGGTTGGTGTTCCTCTTGTTGTGGTATTCCTCCCTATCTGCTGGCTCTGGCTCACAAGAGTAGCGAACCCGATGAAACTTAAAAAAGTTCCTGGCGGACGAGAACTTATCAATGCAGAGCTTAAAGAGATGGGCTCTATGAGCAAGGGCGAAAAGTGGACAGCACTTGTCTTTTTTGTAACTGCACTTGGCTGGATATTCCGCAAACAGGTAGGATTTATATT
Source organism: Denitrovibrio sp. (assembly GCA_002869145.1). Lineage (GTDB taxonomy): Bacteria > Chrysiogenota > Deferribacteres > Deferribacterales > Geovibrionaceae > Denitrovibrio. Next base: position 35,862 of record PKTM01000026.1, on the reverse strand, counting down.
CCCAGATCCAAAGCTTGTTACTGATGCTGCTATAGCTATGACAGGCGCACTTATCCTGTTTGTTATCCCTATTAATCTTAAGAAAAATCAGTTCGTAATGGACTGGCACTGGGCTTCTAAGATGCCTTGGGGAGTACTTATCCTTTTTGGTGGTGGTCTCTCTATGGCTGCCGGATTCAAAGCTACAAAGCTAGCTGACTGGATCGGTCTTCAGGTAGGACTGCTCGATAATGCTCCTATACTTGTTCTGGTTATTGCAGTAGCCACTCTGATCATTTTCCTTACAGAGCTAACATCCAACACTGCTACATCAGCTATGGTTATGCCAATTCTTGCTGCTGTTGCAATTGGTCTTGGCCAGTCACCGCTTCTGCTTGTTATACCTGCTGCTATAGCTGCTTCATGTGCATTTATGCTTCCTGTTGCTACACCTCCGAACGCTATTGTTTTTGGTTCGGGATATGTAACTATACCTCAGATGGTTAAGTCCGGTATCGGTCTCAACGTCATCGGAATTATAATCACAGTAGCTATAACATACCTTATAGTTATTCCTATTTTCGGTATAGAGATTGGAGTGCTCCCTGAATGGGTAAACGCTATTCCTAAATAAGGTCCATACATCACCTTAAACATAAGGTGACCTCATGATAAAAAAGCCCCGTCAGCTGAAAATGCTAACGGGGCTTTTCATTTATACTTTCAGTCTTTCAGGGACTACTTCCAGCCACCAGCCGTCAGGGTCGCTGATGAAATAAAGTCCCATCTCAATGTTTTCGTAGCATATGCAGTCCATCTCTTTGTGCAGCTTATAAAAACCTTCAAAATCATCCACACGGAAAGCTAAATGGATCTCGTTATCACCCAGATCATAAGGTTTTTCTCTATCTCTCAGCCAAGTGAGCTCTATCTCTATGTCAGATGTTTCATCGGTAATGTATACGAGTATAAAATTACCTTCTGGGTGTTCAAACCTTCGTTTCTCTTTCATGCCGAGTGCTTTTTCGTAAAATTTTAAGCTCTTTTCCAGATCAAATACGTTTATGTTTGTGTGTATAAACTTTGCTTTCATGATGACTCCTTATTTAAACTTTCTCGATATGCGTATCAGTATAAACTGCAATATAAAAACCGCAATAAGGATCAGCGAAAAGTTCCTGAACCCATGAGGGTTATCAGAGCCGGGTATGCCTCCTACGTTTATGCCCAGCAATCCTGTCAGAAAGCTAAGGGGGAGAAACACCGCTGTAACTATAGAGAGCATATACATGTTTCTGTTCATCTTTTCTGCAGAAAGTGCGCTTATGTCATCCTTCATGATGTGGCATCTGTTATTGGTCGATTCCAGATCCTCCAGATAGCGTCTGGTGGAGTTTATACTCTCAGTTACAACAATTTTGTCGTCCTGCGAGAAGTTGTGTTCTTTGAGAGTCATCAGTTTCATAAGTGCTTCTTTCTGAGGGGCCAGGTATCTGGCAAAAGTAATAACGGAACGCCTGACCTCAGAGATGGTGCTCTGTTTTGGCAGTTCGCTGTCGTCTATCAGGTTACATTCCATATCGAAAATGATTTCTCTGTTTTCGGCCACATATGGCTCAATCCTGTCGGTGATCAGCTCTATCATATACGACAGAAATTCGTTTTTGCTCGTTGGCGGATATGTACCGTGCATTACCTCTATTATGTCTTTGAGTATGTGGATATCTTTCAATGATGTTGATACTATGCGGTTCTTTTCGATGAACAAGCGCATTGAAAGCATGTTATGAGGATAGTCCTCGTTGTCAGTGTTTACTACCCGCATATTCAGCAAAACACCGTCAGGAAAAACTGTTGTTCTTGGTCTGGTGTCAGAATCTGTAAGGCTGTCAATTATCATCTCGTCAAAATCTGCTTCATAAAGCCATTTTTGCGTGTTTACACTTTCGCGGTGCAAGTGCAGCCAGTGAAATTTGTACCTGACGTCTTCAGGCATTTTTTTATTAAGGTTTATCCATTTGCCATCGTTATCCAAAATGAAACTGTGCAGAATGTGTTCGTCCATGTATCACCGTTTATTAAGTTTATACTATAGTATCAGTTCTATTTATCGTTTCGTCAATCCAACTTTATATAGTTGACTGCTGAGTTATTCAGTATTAAATTGTATATTCTTATTAATAGATACAGGAGACTCCCATGCGTTTATTTGCATTTATTTTTATATTTATGGTTTCTTTTTCTGCATTTGCAGCTGATATGCCCAGCGTTAATCTTGACGGACTTATGAAAGAGGTTAAATCCCACGATGGCAAGACAATGGTTATCTTTTGGGCTCCGTGGTGTCCATGGTGCTTGAAGGAACTAAAAGTAATCAGAGATAATCCCAAGTTTGTCAGCGATAATAATCTTCAGATAATAGGCATTACTAAATTAAATGATAAAGGGAAAGCGGAAAATTTGGTTGAACATGAGAAGATGCCTTTCAGATTTATTATAGGTGAGAAAGATATTTATGACAAACTTCAGCGGATAGATGCTGTGCCTCTGACTATTGTTTACAGCAACAAGGGTGAGCAGCTTGACCTTGAGTACGGAAAGCAGAGTATCGAAGATTTGAACCTGATGGTAGAGGACTACTGAATCTTTACATATATGCACTTCAAATATGCACCCTCTGGAAAGCCAACTGGATGGTCTAAAGCGTGGCCTGTTTTCTTTATAACTTTATATGGCCTTCCTGATGAGCCTACAGCCCGTAAAACAGCGCCGAAGAAATCATCTGATGAAACCCTAGCAGTGCAGGATGCAGCAACCAGAACCCCATCTTTTTCTACAAGCTTAGACGCTAATATATTCACTTTTGCGTAAGCTTTCAGTGCGCCCTCCAAGTCTGACATTTTTCTGGCAAACGATGGCGGATCCACAATAACCAGATCGTATTTTTTGCCAATTTTTGCAAGCTTCTCCATCTCTTCAAAAGCATCTCCGCAAATTATCTCATGGGGGCACTTTTCATCATTCAGCATAAAAGTTTCGCTGCACCCGTCTAGTGCATGTCTGCTGATGTCCAGACTGGTTACTGATAGTGCACCGTTTTTTGCCGCACATATGGAGAAACCTCCGGTATATGAAAAAACATTAAGAACATTTTTGCTGCGAGATATTTTGCCAACCTCTGCTCTGTTTTCCCGCTGATCTATAAAAAAACCAGTCTTTTGACCTCGAATAGGGTCTGCATAAAAGAGTATACCGTTCTCTTTGAAAGTGATCTGACCGTTTAACTCTTCGCCATAAATGACGGAGCCGTCAGGCGTATCTGAAAATTCTTTTACAGATCTGCTGAGTCTCAAAACGATTCTTTCAGGGTTTAACAGCTCAATAAAAATTTCTGTAAGTATATCAAGATGTTTCAGCCAGCAGACAGAGTCGAGTTTCAGCACCAGTGTTTCGTCGTATCTGTCCAGAACCACAGCAGGAAGCTGATCATTCTCCCCATTTATAAGTCTGTAGCCTGTTGTTGATTCATCATTTATAAGTTCAGTTCGTTTTTGGATAGAGCTGTAAATACGTTCTTTAAGAAAGTCTCTGTTCAGCGTGACAGGCTTGCCTGAGGAAAGCACACGAACCATTATGGGGGAGTGCGCATCAAAAAGCCCAAGACCTGCGAATTTACGTTTTTCGTCATATAAAACAGCAATGTCACCTGAATCCGCATTTTTATTAATTTTGGATATACCTTTGCTGTAAATCCATGGGTGGCCTGAACGAACAGCCTTCAGACCGTTTTTTGAAAGGATGATTGAGACAGTGTCTTTTGTTATTGCTTCCATGTGAAGATATTAGAGTTTTTTTACGATGGAAACAACACCTATATAGCTATGCCTGCTTTCATGATATTATCGATTGCTTTTGTTGAGCCGGTGCGCTCTTTGTTATATAATAGACAATATAAAATTTATTTCAAAAGATGAGCAGGAAAATGTCAGATATTTTAGTGATTTATGCAAGCAGATATGGAAGTACAGCACAAGTGGCGCAGATGATAGCGGATTTTCTAAATGAGAAGGGGCATCTGGCTGAAACAGCTGATGTCAAAGATGCGCCGGATGTGAGCAGACACAATATGGTTTTGCTCGGTTCTGGTATCTATGCGCATAAGCTTCTGCCTGAAATGGAAGAGTTTATAGCTGAGCAAAGAAGCATTCTGGCCTCATGTAGATTAGGGATGTTTGGCGTTGCCATGCGCACAGAAGTGATCCATAAGAATGGCAGGTCGTTCGGCGGGGAACTTATTCTGGATAAATATGAGCTTAATCCGTTGGTAAAAGGGATGCTTCACGGTAGGATGGATTTTTCTGTTTTGACAGAAAAGGACAGGGGAGGGCTGGAGAGGTTTTACGACAGCATAGGTCTGTCTCCTGAGCAGAAGGCGGAACGAAGAAAAATGCGTGACGAAATATCTGAAGACGAATGCAGCAACTTTGCAGATCAGGTCATAAAAGCTTTATAAGCTCTTTATAGTGTAATTATTTATTTACCGACTAGACCGCTCTCTACCATCTGCTGGAAAAAATACACAATGGACTCTTTCAGAGGTCTGTATGTTATCCCAAGTTCTTCTCTGCTTTTTTTGTTATCTATTCTAAGCGGATGACCAACATTTCTGCTGACTGCTTTTCTGGTCATATTTTTGTCCAGTAACGGCCCCACAAGCCACACAATTGATTTTGGCAGTATTTTATTTGGGAACTGATAAGCTTTGCCATAGTGTTCTCTAAGCAGCTGTGCCATCTGGAGCAGGCTGGAATCATGTCCTGAAACGATATAACGCCCTTTAGCCTTTTTGTTGAAACCTGCTTGGAAATGAGCTTCGGCAAGGTCTCGCACATCTACCAAAGATATCTCCCAGTGAGGCACTCCGCTTTTCAGCGAACCGTCACCTAGTTTTTTTACAATGCTGAAACTTTCAGATGTGCCGTCAGGGTTAATCCCTGAGCCTATCACCAGAGAAGGGTTTACTGTTACAAGCTCCCATCTGTCCTGATCTTTTGATATCTTCCAGGCGGCTTGTTCTGCGATTGTTTTCGAATAGGAGTAAGCCTGATGGCCAGCATTTGAGGACACGTTCCAGTGCTCCTCTGTAAAGATGCCGTTTGGTACTCTCTCAGTGTCTGCATTGTCGCCATAAATTGCTGCAACGCTGCTTGTTACTACAATTTTTTTAACAGAGTCAGTCATTTTTGCCTGTTCCAGAACATTTTTAGTACCCAGAACAGCAGGCTCTATAAGGTCTTTTAGTGGGTCATTTATCTTTGATGTAAATGGGGATGCAGTGTGGTAAACAAGCTCACACCCTTCCATGGCTTCTGCATATGAACCGTTTATAAGCAGGTCAGAACTAAAATATTTAATTTCACCATCAGATTCTTCTGCAAGCTTGTTTAGATATTTAAGTTTTGTTTCGTCTGAAATATTTCTAACTGCTGCATGAACTGTAAGCCCCTCTGCAAGAAGCCTCTCCACAAGACGTCCAGCCACATAGCCTGTGGCTCCTGTTACAAGAACTGGTTTATCTCTGCTTATATCTGTCATTCTGCTTCCTCTTATTTGTTACGAGATACAACTTCTCTTATTTATATTTGCCTGTTAAAAAAAAGCCCCTTTTGTTAGGAGCTTTTAATTGTTTACATCATTCTGATAGGTCAGTCTGCAAAAAAATGGAAGTATTATGCCTTTTTTTTCGGCGGTGTCTTACGTAATTTTGCGCTGATTATCTTTTGTTCCTCTATAGGTCTGTCGCCCATCCCTGTTTCAACCGTTTCAAGTTTTCTTACAACATCCATACCGTCAACAACTTTGCCGAAAATTGTGTGTCTGTTATTCAGCCACTCTGTTGGTACTGTTGTAATAAAGAACTGACTGCCGTTGGTTCCGGGACCTGCGTTTGCCATAGCCAGAATTCCCGGAGCTTCAAACTCGAAATCCTCGTGAAACTCGTCTTCAAAAGTGTGCCCCCATATAGATTCGCCGCCTCGGCCTGTACCTGTGGGGTCGCCCCCTTGTATCATAAAGCCTTCTATTATCCTGTGGAACACTATCCCGTCATAATATCCGTTTTCAACGTGTGTAGTGAAGTTTTCCACTGTCTTTGGAGCTATTTCAGGGAATAGTTTAAATATGATCTGCCCCTGTGTTGTTTTCATTGTGATATACTGTTCTTTAGTCTTTGACATTAATATTCTCCGTTACTTTTTTATGTATGCTTTTTGTATTACCTGATCATCATAAGGTCTGGACTGACCGTCAACTTTTACTTTTGAAATGCGTTCAACAACATCATATCCTTTAGTCACATACCCGAATATAGTGTGTTTGAAGTTCAGCCATGGTGTTGGTGCCACTGTTATGAAAAACTGGCTTCCGTTTGTTCCTGGTCCTGCGTTTGCCATTGCTAAGATTCCTGGTTTATCAAAGGTATAGTTCTGGTTGAACTCGTCACCGAAGCTCTTTCCCCATATGGATTCTCCGCCTCTGCCTGTCTCAGTCGGATCGCCCCCCTGCACCATAAAGCCTTTAATAACACGGTGAAATGCTATGCCGTTATAGTAGCCGTTTTTCACATGTGTGGTAAAATTTTCAACAGCTTTCGGAGCCACAAGCGGTAGAAGCTTAAGAGTTATATCCCCCTGATTGGTCTGGAGAACAACGTTAACATCTTTGGCGTAGGATGTGCCTGTAAAAACAAGCAGTGTTACAAGTAGTATTAGAAATCTCTTCATTGTAATGCCTCTTGAAATATTATTAGTATATGGATTCTAATGATACTGACAGGAAAAACCAACAAAAATTCAGGGCATACTGAGATTTATATTTTTTTTACAGTGATATCAAATTTTTTGATGCGGTAGTTCATCTGACGGACTGTCATGTTCAGCATTCTGGCAGCTTTTGCCTGTACCCATCCTGCTTTTTCAAGCGCCTGAACCACACGCTCTCTTTCGTCCAAGTCTTCGCTGAAATATTCTGTGCTGTCATCATCAAAGCTATCAATAGGCTGTGGTGATATGTGCTGTTTAGACTGTTCAGTCGACATGCTCTTTTCCATAAGGTTAGACAGGCACATCTCTCCACGCTGACATGAAATGTCTTTCGGTTTGATATTTCCGTTAACGGCTGTGAAGGCGGCTCTCTCTATGCAGTTTTCCAGCTCTCTGATATTACCCGGATAATTACATCCCATTAATGCTGTTAAAGCTTCATTTGTTATTGAGTAATTTTTATCGTAGCGACTGCTGAGCTTTTTTATTATATGATGAGCGATCTAAGGTATATCTTCTTTTCTTTTTCTGAGTGGCGGCAGAAATATCGCAAACACGTTGAGCCTGTAGTAAAGGTCAAGCCGGAACTCTCCGGACTGAACATAAACTTCAAGATTTTTGTTTGTGGCCGCAAGTATTCGAACGTTAACCTGAACAGGTCTGGTTCCACCAAGTTTTTCTACAACTTTATCCTGAAGAACTCGCAAAAGCTTGCTCTGAGCTTCCATAGGCATGTCGCCTATTTCGTCCAGAAATATTGTTCCGCCATCTGCCTGCTCAAATTTACCCTTTTTTTCTCCCGCTGCGCCTGTGAATGCACCCTTAGAATATCCAAAAAGCTCACTCTCTATAAGCTCACCAGGGATAGCCGCACAGTTTACAGCTACAAAAGGCTTTTTGCTGCGTACACTGTTGTAATGAATTGTTTTTGCAACAACCTCTTTGCCTGTTCCGCTCTCACCACGTATTAAAACAGCAGAATCAGAGGCTGTTACCATCTGGATTTTATCAAGAACCTTTCCCATTAGCCTTCCAGAGCCAACAAGTCCTTCAAACTGATATTTCTTGCTCACTTCACCCATAAGCTTCATCTTTTCAGCTTCAATACGGGCACGTTCTTGCTCTATGGCCTCTATCTGGCTTTCGAAATACTGTATTTTGTATAGGTAAGATGCCATTAGTGTGGATATCATCTTTAGTATATCCACATCTGTAGTGATGGAATACATTTTGGAGACGACCTTATCAACAGCTAAAACACCATATGTCACACCCTCGTGCTTTATGGGTACACCGATAAAGCTGATCTCCTCGTCTGATTTAATTCGGCCTAGTTTATTCAAAAAGAGAGGCTCTTCTGAGATGTCTGGAATAAGTATTGGCAATCCTAAGCTGAAAACCTTGCCTACAACACCTTCGTCAGTCTTGTACCTTGTGCGTTTAACTGGGTGCTCCTCTGTGCCGATCCCTATGGAGGCTTCAACAACCAACTCGTTTGTTTCTTTATCCATAAGGAGTATAACGCCTCTGGACATAGAAAGAGTGTCAGCCATCTGGAGCAGTGATCTGTAAAGTGAGTGCTGCACCATGTTGGAGCTGTTAAGTATAACGCTTATTTCATAAATACTGTTTAAAGCGGTTTTATAGTAATTTGCATTCATATTTTTATAAAAGCAATGTTGATGCCATATAGAGTGTCCTATTATTTTTGCTGAAATATTCGCAATTATCCTTACATATCAGTACTAAACCGAGATATTCGATTATGTTTTTTTAGTAACATTTGCTCACTATTTAACCGTTAAAGCTTAATAATTAATCGCTTTTTTAGTGTAATGTTCTTTACATTGTAATGTATATAACGTTACAAAAATCAGGACTGTTTTTTATAAACAACTGATAAATAATAACATATAAAACAGGCACACCCTTTGCTTATTAAATTTGAAAAAATAAGGAGTGAAGATATGGCTTACGTAACAGGAGTGAAGAAAAACGGATCATCATGGACACCGCAGTTTGTTGTGACTATTGACAAAGAGGTATGTATTGGCTGTGCCAGATGTTTTAAATCCTGCGCATATGGCTGTCTTGGCCCATACGAAATAGAGGAAGAAGACGATGCGAGAATGATTATGCAGGTGACAAATGATGGAAACTGCATAGGATGCCGCGCCTGCTCTAAGGCTTGCCCTAAAGGTTGCCTTACACACGAACCTCTGGAGGCGTAATATGGATCTGAAAATAAATCAGCTTGTAAAAGTAAACAAGGTCATACGCAACGATGGAACCTGTGGCGGATGCAGCAGAGGCGAAGAGATAGCTTATGTCGGGCTTGAAGGTTTCATATGTGACATTCAGGACTTTCTTTTTGAGCCGGTTTATGTGGTTCATTTTATGGAATCAAACAGACGTATCGGTTTCCGTGCAGGCGAACTTGATGTTGTGGAAGACTTTGATGAAGAGACTGAAACATGGGTAAAGGTCGAAAAGGCTACTAGCTAAAGTCTGCCAAAGTACAGGATGTACTTCTCGGAGTGCGCCTGAGCAACTTGTTGCGAAGGGGCAAGCGGAGAGGGAGAGAAGCATTGACTTGTTGATGCGTAGCTCTTAATAAAATTATCTAGGACAGATAATTTTATCTGTTTAATAGTAGCTAACTTCTGTGTCATACCGCCCGCCGAGGACAAGAAATTCTTTCTCGCCGGTGAATTTAACATTAGGCAGAAGCTCTGAAAAGAAGACTATTTTTGTATAAGGTATAGAGGATGTTAGGATATAGTCTCCGAACTGGGAGGCTATGTCCCTGTCCGATGTGAATGAAACAAGTGAGTTTTGTTCAATGCAAAAGTTTCTATCAGACAGTTCTTTGACAACCAGATGCTCTGAAAGATCATTAACTCCCCTGTAGAGAGTCAGCTTGGGAAGTTGTTCTTTATAAAATGTGTGGAGGATTACCTGAGTATATGTATACAGGAGGTCAAGCTGATGAAAAATAAGGTTTTTATTATGCTTAATGTTCATCTTCTCTACCATATATTCGTAGTATTGTTCGGAGTTTACGTCAGGAATAATCTCTTTATGAAAAAAAGGAGTAATGCCGAATCGGCTCTCCACCCACCCTTTCAAAACAGCGCCTTCGACACTGTTAGAATCAAAAAGCCACCCTTTGAGGAGTCTGGTATAGCTTCCGAGCTTCTTCCCGTTGTGCTTTTCGGAGAGAGAAAACAGAGAGTTCATAGCGCCTGTGAAAATGTAGGCTGCATCTTCAATGTTTCCAGCTTTTTTAATAGCATTAAAGATATCACTGTAATATTCCCACACGCCGCTGATGGTTATAGGGAGAACGTTCAGGTTGTATTCGTTGCTCACAAACATTCCGGTAGGAATATTGATTTGGTTTGTGAAGTGATAAAACCTTTTAAGGTCGCTCAGCTTACTAATGGTCTTTTTCTTTATGCTCATAAATGAATCATGAAAGAAGTTAACAGAGTTTGCAAATGAAAAATGATATACATGACAAAATTCTTGGCAGCTATGTGGGGCTGGCAGTGGGCGATGCCCTCGGAGCCACTACTGAGTTTATGACTCCCAGAGAGATACAGGTCAACATAGGTGTCCACAATAAGATCACCGGAGGAGGTTGGCTGAGGCTTAAACCGGGACGTGTAACAGATGATACCGAGATGAGTCTGGCACTGGGCAACAGCCTTATAAAGTCTCAGGGGTTTAATTTGAACTGCATAGGGGATCATTATGTGCAGTGGATGAGGTCAAAGCCTGTTGACATAGGCAGCACTGTGCGAAAAGGTATCAGGGACTATATGCTGAAAGGGATAACCGTCCAGATGGAATCGGAGATGGCCGCCGGAAACGGTGCTGCCATGCGAAACCTGCCCCTTATAATATATTGCCTGAAAAAGTGGGGATATTTTGAACAGATGACAAGGCTGCAGTCTCACCTTACACATAATAATAAAAAATCTGACCTTATAACACTTTGTTTCGGCGAGATGACTAAAATACTTTTAGAGACAGGCGACAAACTGCATGCTCTGAAGATTGCAAACAGACTTATAAAGATTAATCCCAAATTTTCTTATTCAAGATACAAAGGTGAGTCTTCAGGATATATAGTTGATACTTTCAAAACCGTTATGCACTACTTCTCTGATGAAACCAGTTTCGAGAAAATACTCGTTGGCGTGGTGAATCAGGGGGGAGATGCTGACACTAACGGCGCTATAGCCGGAATGATGGCAGGAGCACTTTACGGCTATTCCAGCATACCGGCCAAATGGACAAAAAAGATAGATACAGAAGTTTTAAGAGCTATAAGGATACAGTGCAGAGAACTTATGGATATCCCAGTGAGGTACACAGATGAAATTTGAAACTGCAAATTTAGTTGATTACATAGGGAAAGCCCCTGTTGTTGTTACTACAAATGGAACAGTAAAAAAGGACGGCAAGGCGAACCTGGGGCGCGGCAATGCAAAAGAAGTCGGCAAAGCAGTTAGCTGGCTAGCAGAAAAACTTGGCTATCTAGTGACAAACTTTGGCAATCATGTTCACCATATAGATGAGATGCTTATCAGCTTCCCTGTGGAGGAGACCTGGACATCACAAGCAGATATCATGCTTGTGAAGCGTTCCGCCGAAGAGCTGAAGAGGCTGGCAGATAAACAAGGCTGGGAAAAAGTATATATGCCTCTGCCCGGTTGCGGGTTCGGAGGCCTTCGTCCGTCAACGGTAATAAATGAGATTGCGCCCATCCTTGACGACAGATTTATCGTTTTAAATAAAGGGGATATCCCGAAAATACTGTGATTACATATTATTTTTGATAAAACAGGGGGCAGGTTAGTCTGCCCCTTTTTTTGAGCAATGATATGAACTTCGGGTTCATAAAATCATTGACATATGAACTGAGGGTTCATATACTTAGTGATGATTAAGTCATTCAAGGATAAAGAGACTAAACAGCTCTTTCTGACTGGTAAAAGCAGAAAGTTTTCACCATCTATTATTGAGAGAGCAAAGAAGCTGTTAGGGCGTATTGATAAGACTGACGATGTAGAGTCTCTTTACATGCCGCCTAGCAACAGGCTTCATAAGCTGTCTGGTGATTTGGATGGCTTCTGGAGTGTCAGCATTAACAACCAGTTTCGCATTATTTTCAGATGGGCTGATGGTAATGCGGAAGACGTTGGCGTAGTTGACTACCACTAAGAGGGGTAATATGAGCATTTTAAGAGACATAAATGAAATACCACAATATGAACCGGAGCACCCGGGCGAGATGTTAGCAGAGATAATAGACGAGCTTTCGGGTTTGACACAGGGTAAGGTGGCAGAGAGCATAGGTGTGTCTACCCGCACCATAAACCTTATCTGTAATAAGCACAGAGCAGTAACGCCTGAGATGGCTCTTAAACTTGGAAAACTTTTTAACCAGTCTCCTCAGTTCTGGCTGAACATGCAGCAGGCTTATGACCTCTGGGTGGCAAGGCAGAAGACTAACCTTGAGATAATAAAATCAATTGCCGGTTGAATTATCCAATAAAGCTTTTGAAGCTTATTATCGGTATAGCAAATTTTAAATCTTCTTTGATCATATTATAAACTTCTAAATGAGTAGAGTTCTTAATTTGCCCATTTTTACATTTTTCTTTTAAATAGTCATAAACTTTATTATAGTCACTATATAGGTTTGCTACATACTGAAATTCGTGTTCCTGAGAACAATTAAAATGCTTGTCATCTTTCTGTTTATCTCTTCCCATAGTAACCTCCATAATCTATTAATTAAACACTACTTCTACAAATATAACTAAGCAAGATGTATAATAAACATTGAGATAGCTTTAAAGGATATAATCTGATCTTAATTTCCAAATGTTTTTATGTCTGTAACATTACAATTGTCACATATCATACACACTACAAAACCTTACAAAGAAACGTTACAATCTTTTACTATCAATAACTTACAAATTGGCACGATACTTGTTAATAGAGAGCTATCTAAAATAAATCAGGAGGCTCAATTATGAGTATCAGACAGATAGCATTTTATGGAAAAGGCGGAATTGGTAAATCTACAACATCCCAGAATACACTCGCTGCTATGGCAGAGCTTGGTAAAAAAATTATGATCGTAGGCTGCGACCCTAAAGCAGATTCTACAAGACTTATACTTCACTCAAAAGCACAGTCCACTATTATGGAGATGGCTGCAGAGGCAGGTTCAGTTGAAGACCTCGAACTGGATGACGTACTCAAATCCGGTTATCTAGACATCCGCTGCGTAGAGGCGGGCGGTCCTGAGCCTGGTGTTGGATGCGCTGGACGTGGTGTTATTACAGCTATCAACTTCCTTGAGGAAGAGGGCGCATACGAAGAAGAGCTCGATTTCGTTTCTTACGATGTTCTTGGTGACGTTGTTTGCGGTGGTTTCGCAATGCCTATCCGCGAAGGAAAAGCTCAGGAGATATACATTGTTACTTCTGGTGAAATGATGGCTATGTACGCTGCTAACAACATTTCTAAAGGTATTCTTAAATACGCTAACTCAGGCGGTGTTCGTCTTGCAGGTCTTATCTGTAACGAAAGACAGACTGACCGTGAGGACGAGCTTATCTCTGCGCTTGCCAGCAAGCTTAACACACAGATGATCCACTTCGTACCAAGAGACAACGTTGTTCAGCATGCGGAGCTTCGCAGAATGACAGTTGTGGAATATGACCCTAACTGCAAGCAGGCTATAGAGTACAGAACTCTCGCTGGAAAGATCATCGATAACAAGATGTTCACAATTCCAACTCCTGTAAGCATGCAGGAACTCGAAGACCTCCTTATGGAGTTCGGTATCATCACAGAAGATGACGAGACAATAGTTGGTAAAGCAGCTCACGAAGCTTAAGAGTAAATAATTAAACAGAGGTAATAACATGCCAAAGAAAAATGTACATGAACACGGCACCCAAGTGATGGAAGAGATCCTCGACGGGTATAATGATAAAACCAAAAAAGACCGCAAAAAGAAACTGGAAGTTGTTTCTGCTGATACTGAAAAATGCGGAATAGTAGCTAACAGAAAGATACGCCCCGGGGTTATGTCCATGAGAGGATGTGCCTATGCTGGAGCAAAAGGTGTGGTTTTCGGTCCGATAAAGGACATGATACACATCTCACACGGCCCTGTTGGCTGCGGACAGTACTCATGGTCAGCCAGACGTAACTTTGCTAACGGTACTGGCGGCGTTGACAATTTTGTAAATATGCAGATCACATCTGACTTTCAGGAGAAAGACATTGTTTTCGGCGGTGACAAAAAACTTACAAACATGATAGAGGAAGCTAACACGCTTTTTCCTCTTAATAAGGGTGTTTCAGTTCTTTCTGAGTGCCCAATCGGGCTTATCGGTGACGACATCGAGGCTGTTGCAAGACAGAGCTCAAAGGCTATTGAAAAACCTGTAATACCTTGCCGTTGTGAGGGTTTCAGAGGAGTTTCACAGTCACTTGGTCACCACATTGCAAACGACTCACTGAGAGACTGGGTTTATGAGAAAGACCTTCATGGTGCTCCTATAGAGGACAGTCCTTACAACATAGCGCTCATCGGTGATTATAACATCGGCGGTGATGCATGGTCGTCACGTCTTATTCTTGAGGATATGGGGCTTAACGTTGTGGCTCAGTCAACAGGTGACGCTACAATGAGTGAAATAGCCAACACATCAAAAGCGAAAGTGATACTTATCCACTGCTACCGTTCTATGAACTATATCTCAAGATATCTGGAAGAGAAACACGGTATACCTTGGGTAGAGTTTAACTTTTTCGGCCCTACTCAGATTGTAAAATCTATGAGAAAGATCGCTGATATGTTTGATGACAAGATTAAAGAGAAGACAGAAAAAATCATAAAAGAGAAATACGAGCCGGCTTTCAAGATGATCGTAGAGAAGTTCAAGCCAAGAATGGAAGGCAAAAGCTGTATGCTTTTTGTGGGTGGTCTGAGACCTCGTCACACAATACCTGCTTTCCGTGACCTCGGTGTAGAAGTAACTATATCCGGCTACGAATTCGCACACAATGACGACTACACCAGAACACTGGAATATGTTGAGAACACAACATTTATAGTAGACGACATGAACGAATACGAAATGGAGAAGCTCCTTGATAACTTTAAACCGGATTTAGTCGGTTCAGGTATCAAAGAGAAGTATTCCACACAAAAATCCGGTATTCCTTTCCGTCAGATGCACTCTTGGGACTACAGTGGTCCATACCACGGTCTTGACGGCTTTGCGGTATTTGCAAGAGACATGGACATGGCTGTGAACGGTCCGGTCTGGAAAAAACTCACACCACCGTGGAAATAATAGGGAGTTAGTAAAATGAGCGATAAACTTAAAATAAATGACCACATAAATCTTTTCAAACGTCAGGACTACATAGACCTGTTTGAAAACAAGAAGCAGTACGAAAACGGTGAATCAGCAGAAAAAGTTGCTGAGATACTCGAATGGACAAAGACCGAAGAGTATAAGAAGATTAATTTCGAAAGGAAGGACTTAGTTGTTAACCCTCTTAAATCCTGTCAGCCGCTGGGCGGTTTTTACGCTGCCATAGGTTTTGAAAAGACAATGCCTTTTGTGCATGGTTCCCAGGGCTGCGCATCGTATTTCCGTTCACACTTCATGCGTCACTTCCGTGAGCCTTTCCCAGGTTCATGTGATGCGATGACAGAAGATGCTGCGGTTTTCGGTGGGCACAACGCCCTTTACCTAGGTCTTCAGAACACTTATGAGCTTTTTAAGCCAGAGATGATCGCTATAGTGACTTCCTGCATGGCAGAGGTTATTGGTGATGACCTTAACAACTTCGTAAAAAATGCTAAAGAGGAAGACTACATTCCGAAAGATTTCCCTGTGACATATGCTCACACACCTTCTTTTGTCGGGTCACATGTCGTGGGCTACGATGCTATGATGGCTGCTATCCTTACCCAGATGGGGGAGAAGAAAGAAGAGAAAAACGATAAGATAAACGTTATTATGGGTTTTGACACCTACATAGAAAACTTCAACGAAATCAAGCGTATATTCAAACTTTTCGGAGCTGAGATCAACCTTTTGAGTGATCCTTCAGAAACTCTTAACTCGCCTACAGACGGCGAATACAAAATGTATCGCGGCGGAACACCGCTTGCTGATGTTAAAGATGCACCTAATGCAAAAGGCGCAATCCTTATGCAGAAATACTCGCTTATAAAAACCAAAGAGGTTCTAGAAGGCTGGGGGCAGGATGTAAAAGTTGTAAGCCCTTATGGTATCGAAGGTACTGACGAACTTATGATGGCAATATCCGAACTTACTGGAAAGCCTGTACCTGCGGAGCTTGAAACAGAGCGTGGTCAGCTTCTGGATGCAATTGGCGATTCTTATTACTGGATACACGGGAAGACTTTCGGTATTAATGCAGACCCTGACTTCTCACTTGCACTTACAAGATTTGTAACAGAACTCGGCGGCGAGCCGGTACATGTTCTTGTTACAAACGGCAACAAGACATGGGAGAAAGAGTGTAACGCACTTCTGCAAAGCACAGAGTATGGAAAAGGCGGTACAGCTTACCCTCAAAAAGACATGTGGCATTTCCGTTCACTACTTTTCACTGAGCCAGTGGACTACATAATAGGTAACTCTTACGGCAAATACCTTGAGCGTGATACTGGAACACCGCTCATCCGTATAGGCTTCCCTCTTCAGGACAGACACCACCTCCACAGGTATCCGACACTGGGATATAAAGGCGGCGTTCAGATCCTCACATGGATAGTCAATGAGATACTCGATGACATGGACGACAAAACAAAGGATGGCCCAAGCTACGACCTGCTGAGGTAATCTGAATGAAATGTACGTTAAATAAAAAAGGGGACGTATACACTGTATACGTCCCTAAAAAAGATATGGAACTCGAAGTTGTCTCTGTCGAAAAGACAAACGACTGGGGCGGAATTTTTACCATGAGCAATGGCTGGGTGCTGGATTTCAGTGAACTGGAAGCTGAACCGTCACTACCTCAGACATTCAACATAACAATTGTCAGTAAGGGCGAGTAAAAGCAGAGGGCGTCTAATTAAAATAATTGGAAGTAGTTGCAGAGTATTTCGCACAACTTGAACTGTAAGGGGAGTCTTACAATGAAATTACGACTACAGGCACTGGTTAATGAACCGGACTGCGATCATAACCAGTCTAAAACAGAAAAACAGAAGAAAGAAGCATGTAAAAAACCTACTCCCGGTGCAACAGCCGGAGGGTGCGCCTTTGACGGTGCTCAGATCGTACTTCTTCCTGTGGCAGATGCAGCGCATCTTATCCACGGACCTATCACATGCTGCGGTCACAGTTATAATAATCGGGGAACCCGCTCCACAGTGGGGGACATGCATACATACGGTTTCACTACGGATATATCCGAAATGGATATCATCATGGGATCCGAATCAAAACTAAAAGAATCAATAATCTATATAGCTGAGAAATATAAACCAAAAGCGGTTTTTGTATACAGTACTTGTGTTACCTCTATGATTGGCGAAGATATAGAGAGAGTGTGCGAAGAGGCTTCCAGTGAGGTTAAGCTGCCTGTTATCCCGGTCGACTCCCCCGGATTTTCGGGCAGCAAGAACCTCGGAAACAAGTTTGCAGGGGAAGCTCTCATCAAACATGTCGTAGGTACTGCAGAACCAGAAGATATAGGTAAATTCCCAATAAACCTTATTGGTGAATACAACATAGCCGGAGAGCTCTGGCAGGTTGAGCCTATTTTTAAAGCAGTGGGGATAGATATACTTTCCAAAATGACAGGCAACGCCGCTTATGAGGAGCTTTGTTTCGCTGATAAGGCTAAAGCGTCTGTTGTTATATGCAGCAGGGCGCTTATATACATTGCTCGTCAGCTGAAAGAGACCCATGGCATACCTTATATTGAAGGTTCATTTTACGGAATGAAACAGATCAAAGAGACTCTGCTTAAAATAGCTTCGATTTTCGAAAGCAAAGAGCTGGAGAAAAATATTGAGAGCTATACTTCCAAAATGGAGAAAGAGACTTATAAGCAGCTTAAACCTTACCTGCCGGCACTTAAAAATAAAAAAGTGCTTGTTTATACCGGCGGAGTGAAAAGCTGGTCGGTTCTTTATCAATTAGAAGAGCTTGGCATGGAAGTCATAAAATCCAGCACTAGAAAATCTACCGAAGAAGACATAGAGCGTATCCTTGAACATTTTGATGGTGATGAATCTGCCCTTATGCCGAAAGGAGATGGGAAAACAATCCTAAATCTCTTAAAAGAGCATAATGCAAGTCTTCTTTTGGCTGGGGGTAGAAACATGTACACAGCTATGAAGGGGCAGGTTCCTTTTCTGGACGTAAATCAGGAGAGACTTTTTGCTTATGCCGGGTACGAAGGGATGGTGGAGCTTGCAAAACATATTACATATACTTTGGAATCTCCGGTATTTGAGGTAGCACACAGTAAAGCCCCGTGGGAGGTAGCATGATGGTAAAGGTAATAGATAAACCCCTCAGCGTAAACCCTCTGAAGAAGAGTCAGGTGCTTGGCGCTGTGACAGCATTTCTTGGGATTGATTCATGTATGCCGTTGGTACACGGTTCACAAGGGTGTATGGCATTTACAAAAAACTTTCTCACACAGCATTTTAGAGAAGTAACACCAATGCAGTCCACTGCGGTTTTTGATATTGCGACAATTCTGGGTGATGATTCGAACCTGCATGATGGGATAAAAAACGTAATTGAAAAACAAAGCCCTAAAATAATAGGCCTTGTGACAACAGGGATGACAGAGACAAGAGGTGATGACACAAAAGCAACTATTTTACGTTTCAGAGAGAAATATCCTGAGTATGGGGACGTTGTTATAGTTCCTGTTTCAACGCCTGATTTTAAAGGTGATGCGGAGACGGGCTATGGGGAGGCGGTTGCAGCGCTTTTAGAGACTGCTCTGAGTTGTTTGAATGTAAAGAAATATAATACAAAAAAACAAGTGAACATACTTTCAGGCATGCACTCGACTGCTGCAGACATAGACTGGCTAAAACGGTTAATGGCTGATTTTAACATAGAAGCATTTGTTCTGCCTGACCTTGCCTCAAGTATGGGCGGTCAGGTGACAAGGTATTACGGGCTGCCGGAAGAGGGTGCGCCGCTTGAGCGTATTGCTAAGGCCGGTGGTGCTGATTTTACCATTGCAATAGGTTCATGCATGGAGCGCGCTGCTGATGTTCTTCTTGAAAAGTGCAGTATCCCATATAAAAAATTCGATACACTGACAGGGGTTAAGGCTACTGACGAGCTTATAAGCTGGCTAATAGATTACACAGGCGAGCCTGTACCTGAGTGGGTACAGATAGAGCGAAAGCGTGCTGTTGATGCAATGCTGGATGCACACTTCAGTTTTGGCGGAAAGAGCTGTTCTATAGCGGCTGAACCAAGCCTGGCATATTCTCTTGGGAGGTTTATCTCAGAAGAGCTTGGGGTAAAACTTCAGAGTGTAGTGACCACTGCTAAAGAGGGTAATTTTGAAAAATTAAATGCAGAACATATCATCTGCGGAGATATGGAGGACTTGGAGGAACATCTTTCAGATTCTGATTTTGTTCTTTCAAACTCAAACGCACTAAATATCTGTAAAAGAAAAGGACTTCCGCTTTACAAAGTGGGCTACCCTATAAAAGATATGCTTGGGCACTTCCATAGAAATTTTATAGGATACATTGGTGCAATGAATTTAACTTTTGATCTGGGCAATATCTGTCTGGAACTGGATATAGAAGAATCACACAGAATATAAAGGAGATGACCATGAAAATCGCATTTTGTACAACAGACATGAAAACAGTAAACCAGCACTTTGGAAGAGCTGATAAGGTTGCTATCTTCGATATAGATGACAAAGAATACTCACTGGCCGAGGTTAGAGAGTTTATCCCTATCGACCCTGAAAAAGATCACAAGGTAGACACTGAAACAAAGGCTCAGGCGCTTAAAGACTGTGCAATTCTTTATGTTGCAGAGATAGGCGGTCCAGCTGCGGCACACGTGATAAAAAACAAGATACACACTGTAAAAGTTACTGACCCTGTTGAAATAGAGGATGTTCTAAACAATCTGAAAGAGACGCTGGCGGGCAGTCCTGCGCCATGGCTGAAAAAAGCTATGCTGAAAACTTCATAGGTGGTTTATGAGGTTCATGGAGACTCTGAACGCAAAAATTCGCTCACACGATGCTTACGGAGTTTGGAAAAAAATTGATGACGATACAATTATCTCAAGGCATTTTGTTGTTACCAAGGAAGACAAAAAAAAGATAGATGTCTATGGCAGAATGCCCGAGGATACAAAGGCGAAGATGCGGCTGTTTTATGAGGCTGTTGCCCAGAACGCAGAGTGGCAGTCAGGAAAGATGGCAATATGTGTTCTGGATATCAACTCTGAAGGTTTTGGACGTGCTCTTGTTGTTTATGAGGATGTTATTCTCGTTTCAAAGGTGCACAGAAATGCACACAAATTCGGTTTTGCAGACCTTGGTAAAATAGAGGAAGAGGGCGAAAAGTTAGTCGCTAAATGTTTGGAGAAGTTATCTGCTATGCCGGCAGGTTCATAAATTTACTGTAAAGTCCCATCATTTGTTTTTTACTCAGTATGCTTTTTCTCTTGCGGGCGAGTTTTTTTGCCTCTATAAGCAGTCCCTTCAATTGGTAATCCTCTAGCACAAATCCTTCTGACTCTAAAATATGTTTCAAAACAGCTATCCCTGACTGGTTGCCGAAAACCAGATTTCTCTTCATGTTCAGCTCTTCCGGGTCAAAAGGTTCATAGTTTTTAGGATTTTTTATAACTCCGTCAGTGTGTATTCCAGATTCATGTGTGAACATGAATTCACCTATGACAGGTTTTTGTGGATCCAGCTTTCTACCGGATGCTTTTGCTACATATTCAGAGAGTGACCGCATGTTTTTGGTGTCATAAGTATCCGATTTGCCGTAGACATGGCTGGAAGCCATAATAACTTCCTCTAAGGGGGCATTCCCTGCACGTTCACCAAGCCCTATAACAGTTGTGTTCACATGTGTGGCACCAGCTCTTATAGCTGCCATAGCGTTTGCAGTTGCCATACCGAAGTCGTTGTGGGTATGTACTTCTATATCTATGTCTGTAATTTCTCTTATCTTTTTTGTTAGTTCATATGTTTTGAATGGGTCGAGTATGCCGACTGTGTCACAGAACCGAAACCTGTCTGCTCCATGTTCAGTGATTGTTTTCACATATTCAGATAAAAAATCAAAATCAGCTCTAGATGCATCCTCTCCGCCAACAGAGACATATAGATTGTGATTAGAGCAGAAATCAAGCACGGATTTTACCTGATCAAGAACCCACTGTCTTGTTTTGCCAAGCTTGGTGTATATCTGCACATCAGACATAGGGAGAGATATTTCTATAGCTTTAGCTCCTGCTGATACAGATGCTTGAACATCACCTATGAGTGCCCTGTTCCAGGCAATAATGCGAGCTGAAAGTCCCATATCCATTATAGATTCGAACATACGTGATTCTGCGATACCCATAACCGGAATACCAGCTTCGATCTCCTGCACTCCGATAGCATCCAGATGTTTTGCTATTGTCATCTTCTCTTTTTTTGTAAAAGCGACACCTGGTGTCTGTTCGCCGTCTCTTAGCGTTGTGTCATCTATAATCATTTATATCTCCTTAAATATGCTTTGCAAAGGGTGTGCCAGATATGGCTGCAGTCACCAAGGACAGAGAGGGTGTGCTGAAACACCTGTATTAACAATGATTTCATCTGTATTGCTTTACTCAGCATGACAGCAGAGTGAGCTTTTGTAACATTATAGATATTACAAATTGTCAGGTGTGTTTAGTTACAATTGTAAGAAACATTACACATGTAATAATAGAAAAAACCATATCTAACAGTGTTTAACGAAGTGGCATGCAGGTTGCTTTAGTATTTGCGGAGGCGGAAATGCATAAAGACACTGTAAAAGAAAGAATTGAGAAACACCCGTGTTACTGTAAGGACGCACACGACAAATTTGCAAGGATACATCTCCCTGTTGCTCCCGCCTGTAACATTCAGTGTAACTACTGTAACAGGAAGTATGACTGTTCAAACGAATCAAGACCAGGGGTTACAAGCGGCGTTTTAAGTCCTGAGCAGGCTCTCGAAAAAGTGATTATGGTAAAGCAGTCTTTGGAGAACCTCAGTGTTATAGGCATTGCGGGGCCTGGAGATGCACTTGCTAATCCTTCTGCAACTTTTCAGACACTTAGGCTTATGAAAGCATACAATAACGAGTTTATACCATGCATAAGCACAAACGGGCTAAACCTTCCAGACCATATAGATGAGATAGTTGAGCTTGGCATCAGTCATGTAACGGTCACAATTAGTGCAGTAGATCCTGAAATCGGTCAAAAAATATACAGCTGGATACATTATGAAGGGGTCACATACCAAGGTGTGGAGGCAGCTAAGATACTGCTTGAACGCCAGCTTAAAGGTATAAAGATGTTGGTAGACAAAGGAGTGCTTGTAAAGATTAACTCAGTTCTTATCCCTGGTATCAACGACTTACACATTTCAGAAGTAGCAAAGAAAATAAAAGAGCTTGGAGTTTTTATACATAATATAATCCCTCTCATGAGCAAACCGGAATACGGCACGAAATTTGCAAAGGAAGGAGTACCGGAACCAGACATTAAGATGATAGCAAAGGCACGTTTTGAATGTGCTGAAATAATGGGCGGTTTCGACAGTGTTATGCAGCATTGCAGACAGTGCAGAGCGGATGCCATTGGCAAGTTGGGAGAAGAGTTTGATATAAACAGCCTCTCTGATGAAGTCATAGAGAATTCTGCCACTGTTAAATCTCAAGTGATGAGCATTTCACGCAGTTTAGCATCTGAATCTGTGACTAAAAACTCTTCAAGAGCTTCCAGAAACAAGATGATTCTGGTTGCTGTTGCTACTGAAAATAAATATATGTCTGACGTTACATTTAAGAACGCACGGACATTTTACGTATATGAAGTATCCGGATGGGGAGCGCATCTTCGAGAGATACGCACTCTAAAATATGAAGACAGCGAAGCATGCATAAAGCTTTCTGGACACCTTAAGAATGTGCTTGAACTTCTTAGTGACTGCTCAGTGGTTGTTTGCTCTGTTGCCGGAAAGAGCGCAGTAAAAGAGATGCGCAGAAGAGGTGTCATAATTGATACTACTGGGGGATATAAACTCCTGGAAGACGCTGCTTGGTCAGTGGGGATAAAAAGATTGAACGATAGCATTTCAAAAGTGACCGCATAAAAGGGAGAAGATTAAATGCAGTTTTCACAAAACATGTCTCAGAACAAAATGACGGCACAAACCGCTGAACTTCTAAGCAATAAAGGCTATAAACTTATAAAAGGTGTCTGCGAAGATATAGACGTAGGGAACATAACCACAAGCATGAACATACGTTCAGGCAACAGGCTTGTTTCACTTCTTCTGCCTAACGGAGAAGCAAAGATATCTGGAGCAGAAGTTGGCTGGCCTATTTATTGTCTTATGAAAGGTAAAGATATTTTCGTTTTCAGAGATATTAAATACATGATGAATAAGATATTAGACAATTAAATAAATTTTAAATTGCGGGGCAGTAGGCAGGCAATGTGTCACCCCAATCAAACCTTTGTCTGCTTATGTTGGGGGGCGGTTCACCCCCCACCCCGATTTTTTATATTTCATAAACCCTTATAAGGTTTGTAGACCCTTTTGCTCCCAATGGTATTCCTGATGTAATTATAATTGTATCACCTTTTTGAGCAATTCCTTTTTCAACAACTATCGAAGCAGCAGAAGAGAACATTTCGTCGGAATCCTCAAAACTTTTACTAAGTCCCGGCTGTACACCCCAGAAAATATTAAGCTGTCTGAAAGTGCTTTCGTTTGGCGTAAGACCAATAATAGGACATGAAGGCCTGAAGCGGGAGACGCTTCTCGCTGTGAAGCCGGAGTTTGTGTATGCCACTATAGCCTTTGCGTTCAGATCTTTCGCAAGCCAGCTTGCAGAGCGTCCCACTGCCCACGCAACACTTTTGTCTGAAATATGTTCATCGCTTGAAACATCAAGTTTATATTGAACGTGTGGCTCGGTAGAGAGGGCTATCCTCTCCATAACAGCAACCGCCTCCACTGGATATTGACCTGAAGCAGTTTCTTCAGAAAGCATGACCGCACATGTACCGTCAAATATTGCATTTGCAACATCAGTACACTCCGCTCTTGTTGGACGGTAGTTTGTTACCATACTTTTTAACATCTGAGTAGCGGTGATAATTACTTTCCCCTCTCTGCGTGCTTTGCTTATTATCTCTTTCTGGATGACAGGGACTTCATATAGGGACATCTCTACGCCCAAATCTCCCCTGGCGACCATAACACCATCTACCATTGTGAGAATTTCTTCCATGTTTTTAACCGCTTGGGGTTTTTCAATCTTTGCAATTAAAAGAGGCTGGCTGGGATCGTTTGCTATCATCTCTTTGATGTCTTTCAAATCTGCAGCACTTCTCACAAATGAGAGAGCTACCATATCCACACCTTTTTTAAGACCAAACTCAAGGTCTTGTCTGTCTTTATCTGTGAAAGCAACCACACTAAGGTTTGTGGTTGGCATATTTACACCTTTTTTAGAGAGTGCAATCCCGCCGTTCAAAACGAGGCAATGCACCTTTAAGCCTTTTATGTCTTCTACCATAAGATCCATAGCGCCATCTGCCAGAAGAATTCTATCACCCACAACAAGGTCTTTTTCAAGGCCATCATACTGAACAGGTATCTCACCTTCGGATTCGTTACCTTCAGAGCTCAGCACGCATGTGTCTCCAGGGTTTAGTCTTATTCCGTCTTCGGGAAGAATGCCCAGTCTGATTTTTGGTCCGCAAAGATCCTGTAAAACGCTTACGCAAACTTCTTTGTTTTTCGCGATTCCTCTGACAAGGTCAATCATCTCGCCATGTTTTTCGTGGGTTCCGTGTGAAAAGTTAAACCGGAAAACGTTTACTCCGGCATCAATCATGTATGATATGGTCTCTTTGTCGAAAGAAGAAGGCCCCAGAGTGGCCACAATTTTAGTTTTTCTCATCTCATCCTCCCGAAATACTGCCTAAGGAAAGAATAGGTTAACTTTGTGTAAGTTACAATATAACTTTCTTATATTCTTCCAAAACAGGTATTATTATGAAATATATGTTGATATAGTATAACTGTGTTTGTATATTAACTAGACATAAACAAAGAGATTTTAAAATTATTGGTGAGAGCTTATGGCTGAAAGAATAAAAGTTGATCCTCTGACACGGATAGAAGGCCACATGAAAGCCGACTACTCTATTTCTGACAATAAAATAACAGGCTCTAAGCTTGCAGGAACAATGTATAGAGGGTTTGAGAGTTTTCTGAAAGGGAGG
The DNA here is from genome assembly GCA_002869145.1 of Denitrovibrio sp. Lineage (GTDB taxonomy): Bacteria > Chrysiogenota > Deferribacteres > Deferribacterales > Geovibrionaceae > Denitrovibrio. The sequence continues at coordinate 10,469 of PKTM01000026.1, read as the reverse complement.
CATCCGTTTGACGCAGTACGTATTACACAGAGGGTTTGCGGTGTTTGTCATGAAGTGCACGGTGTCGCTAGCTGTATGGCAGTGGAGGATCTTTACAGGATACAGCCCCCATTCAACGGTTCACTTCTTAGAGATATAATACTCGGACTTAGCATTATCAGCGATCATATGATACATTTTTACCAACTAATGGTTCCTGATTATGTAGATTTTTCTGCTCTTTCTAAAACATCAGGATATTTTTCCTCAAGTGCTAAAGCAAAATTCATAACTGAGAAAGAACTCACTTCAAATTTTATAGATAACTATAAGGCAGCTATAAATATGCGTGGTAATCTGGGTGAGGCTCTGGCATCCATAGGTGCAAAAACGCCATTCTGTCACGCTTTGCTTCCAGGCGGTGTGACTACAAGCATAACTCCCGACAAGCTTCTGAAAATCCGCAGTGTTGTACATGATGTTTATAATTTTCTCACTAAAACCATGAAGAGTGATGCAGATATTCTCCTGGATTATTTTCCTGAGTACAGGTACAAAGGCATCTCATATGGGAGGTTCATATCTGCTGATTCTTTTTTAATGCTAGACGAACCTCTTTTTAAAGGGGGCGTTTTCAGTGAAGGTGTCTTAAGTGCGCTTGATACTGATATGATTGCAGAAGTGAACACATCTACATTTATAACAAATGAGAACCTTCCTGACCCTGAGAAGAAAAATGCATACAGCTGGATAAAAACACCGCAATATAACGGACAGTCCTTTGAGACAGGACCAGTTGCAAGGGCTGTTATTAAGAAAAGTAAAACATATTTCGAAATGTGTGCCAGACATAAAACTGATCCATATGTCTCTTCAGTGGCAACAAGGATACTTTCCAGAGCCTCCGAATCAATAGAGATAGCGGATTATGTAAGTGAAATTTTGAACAGATACAGACTGAACGAATCCACAATAAATAACCCTGATCTTTCAATTATGCTAACAGGTGAAGGTACTGCATTATCTGTAGCATCCAGAGGGATGCTTTACCATAAAACAATAGTAAAAGACGGCAAAATAGAAGGTTATAATATGATAGTTCCGTCCACATGGAACTTCGGTCCCGGAATAAAAGAACCTGGGATAGTGGAAGGCGCACTTAACGGCAGTGTAATTGATAAAGAAGACAGTAGTATTGTTGCTGGTAGAATAGTGAGAAGCTTCGATCCGTGCGTAGCTTGTGCGGTTCATTAGGAGAGTCTATGCTAAGCAGAAGAGCATTTATGAAGATGTGTGCAGGTGTTTCATTAACCGCTTTCGGCAGTGAGATATTTGCTCCGCAGGTAGCTGAGGGCTTTGTTGCACTTTCTGATGCTGAAAAGCCGAATGTGGTTTTCATACATGGCCTAAGCTGTGCCGGCTGCTCTGTTTCGCTTACATATGGCAACGAATCAGGTTTTTTGGATTTCATCTTGCGTGTTATCAACCTTCAGGTGCACCCGACACTCTCTTTTAGTCAAGGGGATGCATATCTGGAAAGGATGGAGGAAGCTCTCGACAGTGGTAATTGCATTGTTGTGGTTGAAGGGCCTGTACCGACAATCATTAAAGAGGCCTGCTATCTGGGAGATTCCCCGTTATATGACCGCATCGAAGATATTTTGCAGAGGGCTTCCATGGTTATATCATCAGGAACCTGCGCATCATACGGTGGTATACCTGCTTCAGGCGAAAACCTCACCGGAGCTGTGTCTGTTAATATGATTATGGAAGAAAAAGGGGTAAATAAACCCCATATTATTGTTCCCGGCTGCCCTGTTAACCCTGATAGACTTATGGGGACTGTAGCATATATAGCAGCTACAGGTGCTTTCCCGCCATTGGTTCATGACAAACCCGCAATGTATTATAAAGATCTTATCCATAATCACTGCAGCAGACACCAGTTTTTCACTCAGGACATTTATTTAAAAGATTTTGACAGAGAAAAAGAGGCGTGCCTGCTGAAAAAAGGCTGCAGAGGAACAATTACTTATTCCGACTGTCCCACCAGAAGATGGAACAGGAAAACAAGTGTTTGTGTTGAGAGTAACACCCCGTGTGTCGGCTGTATTCATAAAAGATGGCCTTTTAACTCTGATATATATCTGGATGTAAACGATGTTGAAGACCTTCCCTGGTCAGCAATGAAGCAGAGGTTTGAGTAATTGTACGTGTATAAAATCAAACAATTTGCAAAACATTTGGATTCAAAGATCATATTAGCAATGCTTGCTGCATTCTTAATTATTTGCCTTGTTTTGCTCAATATTGCATACGAGCGCAAAAAACTTCAGGTTATAGAAAAATCACTTACAGGATACATGAGCTATCTGCAGGACATGATCTTCAGCAGCACATATGACTCTCTTAAAAAAGGCAATATGAGACTTTTCACCAATCTTCTTAATGAGATAGGAGAGTATGAATATGTTGACGAATTTTCTCTTGTTAAGCCTGAGGGAAAGATTATTTACTCATCTGATAACGATAAAAAAGGTACAAATGACAGTAATGTTATTGGACTAAGCGATAAACTTCAGATATCAGACATGGTCAATAATACTTACTACTTCCCGGTAACTACAAGTGCTTACTGCACAAGATGTCACACGAGATGGAAAGAGGGTGAGATAAACTCCTTTTATAAGGTCGCCTTAAGCAGAAGGGCGCTTATAGATATTTCAAATTTCTCATATAACTCTTACTACATGGTTATCTTCAGCGGCATCATAATGTTCATATTCTTTTATATGTTTTATTATATTATAAAAAAGAAAGTTTCAGAAGACGCTGTAAAAGAGAGTGAGAAGAAGTTTCGTTCGCTGTTTGAAAACATTATGGATGTTCAGTACAGTACTGATATTCGCGGGAATCTCACTCTTATAAGCCCTTCGGGAGTTAAGCTTCTGGACTATAATGACGAAGACGAGATGAAGCGCTATGGCCTTGGACAGAGCATGTTTTATGACAAAGCAGAGCGCACAAAATTTCTGAGAACTCTTGCTGAAAAAGGAGAAGTGAAAGACTATGCGATAAGGCTTCGCAAAAAGGATAACACGCCTGTGATAGTAGAGATGAACACCAAGGTTATATTTGATTCAGTAGGCAACCCCACAGCTATAGAAGGTATTTTCAGGGATATTACACACAGAAAGGAATATGAAAAGCAGCTTCTGCTTACGGGCATTATCTTTGACACAGCAGTAGAGAGCATTGTGATAACGAACAACAAAGGTGTTATTGATAAAGTAAACCCTGCTTTTACAGAAATTACAGGTTATCTGCCTCAGGAGATAATAGGTAAAACAACACGGATACTGCGCTCCGGAAAACATCCTCAGTCCTTTTACTACAATATTCAGAAGGAACTTTTCAAAAATGGCAGATGGTCTGGTGAAGTTTGGAGTAAAAAGTCAAATGGCGAGATATATCCTGAGTGGGTGTCTGCAACAACCATTAAAGATGATGACGGCAATATACAGCACTTTGTACTTGTAAGCCATGACATAACAGAGCTTAAGCAAAATGAAGAGCAGCTGAAGCATCAGGCATACCATGACGGACTGACTGGACTTCCTAACCGAGGGCTGCTGCATGACAGGATAGAGAGAGCTTTGGCATTTTCGACCAGACATAAAACAAAATTAGCTATTATTTTCATAGATATAGACAATTTTAAACACATAAATGATGCCGCCGGGCATCACGTTGGAGATATATATCTTCAGAAGATAGCCGGTATTCTACAGGATTCTTGCAGAGAAGAAGATACTGTTTCAAGGGTAGGCGGTGACGAGTTTGTTATTTTGCTGCCTGATGCTGAGACAGAAGATAGCGCAGTAAACGTTGCTAAACGAATATTTGAAAGTTTTACAGATGCTATCGTTATTAATGACTTCAGGCTTCAACCGTCCGCCAGCATAGGTATATCTTTTTACCCTAAAGACGGAACTGAGGCATCAGACCTGCTGCGGGCTGCGGATATGGCCATGTACCAGGCAAAACAAAAAGGGAAGGCAAACTTCGTTATTTATGACAAGTCGATGGATACATCCGATATTGACAAACTTGGGCTAGAATAAGATTTACGCAGAGCACTTCTTAAACGAGAGTTCGTAATGTATTATCAGCCTGTTGTCAGTTTAAGGGATGGCGAGATTAAAGGTTTTGAGGCTCTGATCAGATGGAAGAAAAGCGACGGAACCCTTGTTTTACCGGGAAGTTTCATAGATGTGGCAGAACAGAGCCCGCTAATAAATTCAATAGGTCAATTTGTTCTTAACGAGACCTGTAAAACAATGAAAAAGATAAACAAGCTTGGTTATGAACACCTTAGCTTTTCTGTAAATGTTTCAAGCAGGCAGTTTCAGAACCCAGTGTTTCCTAATCAGGTGAAAGATATTATAGAAAAAACAGGTATACGCGCCCACAAACTCATTCTGGAGATAACAGAGAACACTGTTATTCAGGATGTAAAAGCGGCCATCGACACTATGAAAGAGTTGAAATCCTATGGAGCCAGACTGTCACTGGACGACTTCGGCACAGGGTATTCATCAATGGCTTATCTTAAAGAATTTCCTATAAGTATTATAAAGATAGACAAAACCTTCACCAGAGAGCTGACAGATAACAAGGACGAACAGCATATAACAGATGCAATTATTTCTCTTGGCAAAAACTTTGGAATGCTTGTTATTGCAGAAGGTGTGGAACACAAGAGTCAGCTGGAGTATCTTAAGAAACTGGACTGTGACTTTATTCAGGGATTTTATTTTGCCAAACCTATGAGCGAAGAAGATACCATCAAGCTTTTGAAAAGCGGACGCAAACTGCAGATTTCCAAATAAAGTAAAAAAAGAGTTATATAATCTTAATATTATACTTGACTTTGCTTATTGATAATGATAATCATTATATAGAGATGATTATTGGAGGCTAGTTATGAAAGTAAGTGTAGTTGGCGGACTTAGCAGGATGGAGAAAGAATACAAGAATTCATTCAAAGATATTGGCTGCAAAGCTAAGGTTTTTAATACATTAAACAGCAGTTTCGAGAAGTCAGTAAAATGCTCTAACTGTGTTGTACTTCTAACAACCTGCTCAAGCCATAACATGGCAAACAAGGCAAAAAATATTTGCAAAAAGAACGATATACCCCTTATTGTTGTTGATAAGAACAGCCCTCAGTCTGTGACAGGTGCTATTAAAAACTTTTTTAACTGTGAAGACTGTGCTAAAGCTCATGAGTGTCTCGTTACCAGAAATTAAAGGATATTACGCAATATCAATAGTAATTAAATAGCTTAATTCGTTGTTTGCAGATAGAAAAAATGATCCTTTTATCATTTGCGAAGTTTAATTGATGTTTGTTTTATCAATTTTTTTATGGCTGTGGTGATTACATGATGTTTCAGCTTTGTGTAGTCTTTATGGTGCTATCTTTTCCCACCACCAGAACCTCCGGAACCACCTGATCCGCCCATGCCTCCAGAACCTCCGGAACCGCCTGATCCGCCCATTCCGCCAGAACCATCTGAGCCGCCTGAGCCTCCCATGCCTCCAGAACCTCCGGAACCGCCTGATCCGCCCATTCCGCCAGAACCATCTGAGCCGCCTGAACCTCCCATTCCGCCAGAACCATCTGAGCCGCCTGAACCTCCCATTCCGCCAGAACCGCCTGATCCGCCAGAACCATCTGAGCCGCCTGAGCCTCCCATGCCTCCAGAACCGTCAGAACCATCAGAACCGCCAGAGCCACCCATGCTTCCTTGTCCAGATGATCCACGCATCCCCTGCTCTGCATTATAACCCATGCTTTCAGCCATATTATTAACATTTGAGTACGGAGCTTTTTTATTAAAATTAGTTTTAAGGTTATTGATTTCGTTGCTGGTCAGGTTATTCATCATCTTAGTAGTGACCTCATAGGTTTTATCGTTGTCCACGCCATAACGCACCATATCTCTGTAAAGCTCAAAAACAGACTCTGAGTAGTCGTTTTTATCGCTTGCTTTTGTTTTTATAGATTTTGATATTTGAGCAAGATTATCCTCATCAGCCCCAGCAGCCATAGCCTCAGCAAGAACACCTGCAACTGTTTCTAGATTTTTCATTTCTACTCCTGACTGAGAAGCTATCTGCATAGCTTTGTTATATCTTGTTTGTACATTTTCAAGAGCTTTTGTTATTCTTGCCGGAGCAATATTCTTCGCTATCCCTTCCAGAACTTTTTCAGCTGCGCTTTGAGCGCCTGCTTTATAAAGACCCGAGATTACTTCTGATATTTTTGCAGTGTCCTGTTCGTTAAATCCGGCATTATCTGTTCTTTCAGCAAGCATACGGGAAGTGCTTTCACTGACACCTGCTTTTAGAGCATTTTGGTAAAGATTTTCATATATAGTTTCGGCATTTGCTAAACCTGCCGACGTAATAATTAACATGCTTAATATAATTAACTTTTTCATATTATCACCTTTCATAAATACAAAGTTCGCCGCCGAAATCGTCAAACTCCTTCATTTTGCATTCAGGGATGTAAATATTTTCATCTGTTTTCAGAAAATACTTCATCTTTTTTGTATTATTTATTGTAACAGTCCACCATTCACCGTTTTTACTGGCCTGTAAAGGCTTGAAACCGTTCGCTGAACTGTAAAATATTACTTCTTCTGCTTCTGTTTTAAAGCTCATTTTCACTGATTGGTCATTTTGCTGCACTCTCATTGTGGCGCATCCGTAAAAAATCAGTAAAATTGCGAGTATTAAAACTTTTCTCAAACCTTGTCACCCACCTTTAATATTGAGTTTTCGCCGCCGAAGTCGTCCATTTGTCTTGCGGAAACTGTAGGGTCTGCCATCTGCTCTTTACCATCAACAATAAAAGAGTAGGTGTGTTCGCCTTCGCTCAAAGGTAGTGACACCTGCCAGTATCCTGATCCGCCTGCCTGCTGCATTTTTATATTTTGCCAAGCAGAAAAAGATCCTGCAACAGAAACATTTTCAGCACCGGGCATATGAAGTACAAAACGGTGGAGCTCTTTGTTATCTGGCATTGTTTCAGGAGTAAGGAAAAAGACTTTTACTACCAAAAGTAAAGATGCAGCAAGAGCTGTCAAAGATGCAGTGTTAGCGAAAGATACTTTTATAACCTTAGGTTTTTGTTTAGCCTTAGGCAATGAAGGGGCAGGGGTGTTATAAGCTTTTTCTAAAAGCTTTTCCTGCTCCAGCATTTCGAGTGCTTCAGAAGTAAAATCTTCACTCTGTCTGACCTCTTGCACAAATTCTATCTTTTCGTCCAGATTCAGCTCATTGTCTATGAACTGGCTGATAAGTATTTCTTTCTCGTCATGCATAGTTCATCTCTCCAAGGTTCTTTTTCAGTTTTTGTCTTGCTCTGTGTATTTTAACTTTAACATTTGCTATACTCAGCCCTGTTATCTCTGATATCTCGGAATACTTAAGCCCTTGTGGCCCTGCGAGGGCAAGGAGTTCTTTCTCATCCTTTTCAAGCATACTCATCGCTTTATTCAAAGAAGCATTAGCGTCTTTCGAAATAAGTGCCTCTTCAGGAGACGGTGAGGTGCTTTCAGAATCTACCTCTGAGTGCTCATATCTTCTGTTTTTACGAAATCTGTCCAGACATATGGACTTTGCCACAGTGTACAGAAGCGGCATACTCAGTTTGTCGGGATATTTCTCGGTATACTTTATGAAGCAGTCTTGAAAACAGTCTTCTGCATCGTCTCTGTTCCCAGCCATCTTCAGCATGTATGCAAAAAGCTTACCGCTGTTCTCTTCGAAAAATTTCCGGACAAGCCGTTTATCGTTCATCTTAATCCATTTTAAGGGCGGGGGCTGTTTATGCTCCCCGCCTCTGTTATTCTGCTAAATTAGCCTGCAGTAGAGAAGCCTTCTTCTGTATCCGCATCGATCCATCTATTACCGAATCCTGTTCCATTTTGTGGGCGCGGCATTGTTCCGTCACCAGCACCTATTCCTATCATATCACCGCTTCCGGGTACATGTTCTGTTCCGTCAGGAAAAGTCCATGTTCCATCGTTATATGTAGCACCTAGATCGAGCATTTTTGTGTCAGTAGCAGGGTCGTAGTCAGGGTTTGTTCCACCCATGTAGCCTGAACCGGGCTGACGGTCTGTATCTTCGTTCATACCCTGGAATCCGCCAAATGTGTCAGCTTCTCCGTCGCCATCAGTGTCTATGCCTGTGCCTGGCTCATGGTCTGCATCTGCTCCCATTGCACCAAAACCGCCGTTACTGCCGGATGAAGCGCTTCCGCCCATTCCGCCAGAAGAACTTGCGCCGTCTGCTGAGCCCGCTCCGCCAGAAGAGCTTGCTCCGCCTGCTGAACCCATTCCGCCAGAAGAGCTTGCTCCGCCTGCTGAACCCATTCCGCCAGAAGAGCTTGCTCCGCCTGCTGAACCCATTCCGCCAGAAGAGCTTGCTCCGCCTGCTGAACCCATTCCGCCAGAACTTGAGCTTCCGCCCGTTCCGCCAGAAGAGCTTGCTCCGCCTGCTGAACCCATTCCGCCAGAGTGACCTTTTCCACCTTTGGCATATACCACTGAGCTCATTGCAACTGCGATCATTATAACAAAAATCACTGTAAAAAACTTTCTCATTCTGAACCTCCGTATTTTGTGTATCACACGTTATTTGACTACATAACGAACGGAGATTAGAATGGTTACAGATTTTTTTAAAAATATATAATAATTAAAATATAGAAATGATAAGAAATCAGATCATGTAGTCATATGAACCGGAGCTTTGCTGTCTGGCAGTTCTGGCTTCTTCTAACAGGTCTTTTACAGTTTTGTTTTTCAGTGACATGGCTAGTTCTTGTGAAAGGGATGTCATTACGAGTCTTGTTCCGCACGTGTTGTAACTTTCGCAGTGCTCACATTTATTTGAACCGTTTTCGCTGTCTGCACATGAAATAAGTGCTATATCACCTTCAAGTGCTTTAACAACAGCATCAAGATGTATTTGTTACGGCGGGAGCGCCAATATGTAGCCTCCACCTTTTCCTATCTTACTCGTTAGGAGTCCTTCATTTTTAAGTGTCAGCAGTATTGTTTCCAGAAATTTTTTCGGAATCTTTTCATTTTCTGAAATTACACTAATCAGGACATGCCCTGTTTCATATTTTTCAGCAAGAAATTGCAAAGCTCTTAGCGCATAAACCGTTTTCATAGAGAACACAGGCAGATACCTCCGTATCAATACAACTATAGATTACTTATTTATTATTTCAATTAAAAAAAAGTCATTGACAGATATGAGTATAGGTTATATTGTTCACTAAATCTATAGAAAAAGTATATAATTAAAATTGAACAACAAAAAACATAAATGGAGTAAAAATGATGAGAATTGCTGAAGACCTTACACAACTTATAGGCAGAACGCCGCTGTTGAAACTGCGCAAAATAAGTACAGATACGGATGCTGAAATTGTTGCAAAGCTGGAGTCTTTCAACCCCGGGGGCAGCGTGAAAGACAGAATCAGTCTGGCTATGATAGAAGCCGCTGAACAGGCTGGACTTATTCGTGAGGGTACAGTTGTTATTGAACCCACAAGCGGAAACACAGGAATAGGGCTTGCGTTTGTTTGTGCGGTGAAAGGTCACAGGCTTATTCTCGTAATGCCTGATACTATGAGCGTTGAGCGCAGAGCACTTCTTAAAGCTTATGGTGCTGAGCTTGTGCTGACACCTGGTGCAGAAGGTATGAAAGGAGCTATTAAAAAAGCTGAAGAGCTTTCTGAAAAGTTCAGAGATTCATTTGTGCCTCACCAGTTTAATAACCCTGCAAATCCGGCAGTACATATTAAAACCACCGCCGAGGAGATATGGGCTGACACAGATGGAAATATTGATATCTTTGTTTCAGGTGTTGGAACTGGCGGGACAATATCTGGTACTGGGAAGGTACTTAAATCACGAAATCCAAATGTTAAAATAGTGGCTGTGGAACCAGCAGAATCACCCGTCTTATCAGGTGGAACACATTCACCTCATAAAATACAGGGTATCGGAGCAGGTTTTATTCCGAAGATATACGACAGCAGTGTAGTGGACGAGATTGTACAGGTCAAAAGTGAAGATGCTTTTGCTTCTGCTGCTGCTCTAGCCAAAGATGAGGGTGTGCTTGCGGGAATTTCATCAGGGGCTGTTTTTCATGCTGTAAAAGTTATAGCTTCCAGAGATGAGAACAAAGGGAAGCGCATTGTGGTTTTATTTCCAGATACTGGGGAGAGATATTTATCAACAGGCGTTTTTTCCAGTTAATGATTCTCCCTTGAACCTCTCTCATTTAAACATAAAAAAAGGCCGGATAATTTCCGGCCTTCTTTTGAGTAGGAACATAATTTTAATGCTGTCTATTAGTTGACATTGTTAGTGAGAAAAGGGCCTCTAAGGTAT
>PKTM01000029.1 GCA_002869145.1 Denitrovibrio sp. | reverse complement strand
GAATCTTTTTTCCCGCAAGCCCCTTTTACCGTACAGCCTGTGTTTTTGGCTGCTTCCTGACATTGGTAGCAAAACATACTCATAGTCTATTCCTCCTTTGTTTCTTTGTCGTAAATGGAGATTAGAGCATTCTTGTCCTGTTTAAATTGATTTGTATCAATTAAGCGAAATAATAAAATTTCATGATTTTTCTCCCTTTTTAACAAATGGGGATTTATGTAACTCTCGGCTAATTAATACAGACTCCCGTCATTAGGAGGAGCAGAGCGACGAATTATTAATAATCCTCTTGAAATATTCACAAATATAACCATGATTTAAATATGATAAAAAAACTCTTATATTCTATTTTTGTTATAGCCTTGACCTTATATTCATATGCCCAGCCATACTTTGACAGTGGCAACAGATATGTCTCAGGTAAGTTTGTTCTTGCTCAGGCGGAGAAACATATAATAAAACTGAACCACACACCAGTGAGTATTAAGGCTGTTCTGAACGGTTCTGTTCCCGTCATTTTTACTATGGATTCTGATGGCTTTGTGTATAAGACTGTTATAAGTAATGGTAAGGCTGAAACTGCCATAACATCGCTTAAAGCCAGTCCACACGCGGAGATATACACGAATATACTTCCTGATGATGCCTCAAGGTTTTCTGCTCCTGTCATGTCCAGATACGGACTGCTCTACATTACAAGCAGAGGCGAGCTATCTGACAGCACAAAAAGGTACCCTCTGGATGCCACAAAGGACAACCAGATTGCAGTATATGATAAATATGCAGTGGTTCTTACAAATCCGACAAGCAGTTATGCTCATGGTGTGCTGGGGGACAGAGTAGAGTCTGAGGGTTTTGCTGTTATTGACCTTATAGATAAAAAAATTGTAACTAAAACGAGTATTTCAGACTTAGGTGTTATTGAGCAAAAGGGAGCACTTCTTGCTGATATTGACAGAGACGGTTCAATAGAGATAATCCTTACCATTAGTAATAAAAATAATGGTGCACAGGTTTATGCCTACTCTGTTGATGGAGAGCTAAAATATAAGAGTGAGCCTATAGGCAGAGGATTCAGGTGGCGTCATGTTTTTGCCGCTGCGCAGTTTAGTGGCGGTTTTGTGAGGATTGTGAATGTTATAACTCCTCATATAGGCGGCACTTTGGAATTTCTGGAAGCGGTCGATGGTAAACTGATAAGGAAATCATCAATAAATGGCGTTTCCACGCATAATATAGGCTCTGCAAACCTAGGTATGGGGCTTGCGGTTGATGTGGACGGTGATGGTCTGCCGGAGATTCTGGCTCCTGACAATGACAAGAAGAATATATCTGCCTACTGCGGTCAATCCGAGCTTATTGAGCTTTCTGAGCTGATAGGATTCAGCGGCATATTGACCACAGAGATAACAGCACTTTCCGCCGGAGACAAAATTAAGCTTATCGGCTTTGGAACTGATAATAAAGAAGTCTATATCTATTTAAATGATTAAAGCGGAAGTTTTATTCTGATAAGTGCTTTTTCTCTGTATATACTCAAAACAACAACTTCTCCGAGACTGTCGACTATAATGCGGTTGAGGTCTTTCAAATTTTTGATCTCTTTGTTATTTATAGCTATAAGAATATCACCTTTCTGAAAGAAATCCTTCTCGTCAGTATCCGTCAAAACAATAAATTTCCCTTCCTGAGTAAAGTCCAGCCCATAATTGTTTTTCAATACCTTTATACCGTAGTTGTCAGGATAGTCCGATATGGCCATTTTCCCTTTCAGTGTTTTTTCACCCCTTTTAAGGACAACAGACACGCTCGAGCCGGGCGGGTAGCTTCTTAGCATGTTACTGAGAGCCTGAAGAGACGAAACAGGAATACCGGCCACCTGAATAATCTCGTCACCTTTTTCAACCCCTATATAGTTTGCGTTTGATTTTTGTTCAACACGGGTAACTACAAGCTTAGCCTCATCGTCACTTTTCTTTTCTGTAACGGTAAAGCCCATATATCCCATTCTTATGCGGCCGTTGGTCATTATCTCAGGCAGAATACGCAGTACTGTATTCACAGGGATGGAGAAGCCTATCCCCTGAGCTTCTTTGAATATTGCGGTATTTATGCCTATTACTTCACCATCAAGATTTACAAGCGGACCGCCTGAGTTTCCCGGATTTATAAGAGCATCGGTCTGCAAAAATACCGAATAACCATTACCTACATTTATGACTCTGTTTGTGGAACTGACTATTCCGGTAGTTATAGAGCTGTTCAGCCCGTAAGGATTACCCATGGCTATAACAGTCTCGCCGAGCATAATGTCGTCGCTGTCGCCTGTAATAGCAGTGGGAAATTCGGTTTTAGCATTTTTTATTTTAAGTATAGCGATGTCCAGTATCTCATCACCGCCAACGTATTCGGCTTCATATGTTTGATCTTCGGCAAGCATAACAATAACCTTAGTAGCCTCAAATACTACGTGGTAGTTTGTTATTATAGTGCCGTCAGATTTTATAAGCACTCCAGAGCCTAGTGACTGAGTTTTATATGAACGGCTGAATCCGAAGAAATCATTAAAGAAATTATCATTGAAGACACCTTCACCAAAAGGATTTTGCCTTTGCACTATCTTTTCAGACCGGATGTTTACCACGGCCTTTTCGATCTTTCTCACAGCTTTAACAACCGGTGTCTCTCTATTGCTATTAGAAGGTTCACTTTCATTAGGGCTGGCACATGCTGTTGTAAATGCTATTAATAATATTGCGAGAAAATTTATTACTCTTTTCATCAGTGTGTCCTGTTTATTCGTGTACTTTGTAAAATTATTATAAATATATTTGAAACAAAAGATTTATTCAACTATTGTATTTAAATGTCCATTGATAATTACTTCACAAGTGGGGGAGCGCTTTCTGATAATCTGCCAAGATTTCGGCAGAGAAATGCCCAGAGAGATGCCGCCCAGTTTATTTTTGAGTCGATGAAAGAGTATCAGCCGGCTGTGCTGGAAGCTCCTACAGGCTCAGGCAAAACATTTGCATACCTCATTCCCGCTTTCGAGCTAGGGCGGAGAACTATTATATCAACAAAAACCAAACAGCTTATGTCTCAGATAGCCGGCAAGGATATCTCTACCGTTCAGCAGATTTTTGGACAGGAAAAATATACGGCAGTGCTGAAAGGAAGGCGTAACTATTTCTGTCACCTCCGCTTTTTTAGGTTTGTATATCCAAATCAAGGGAGGTTTGAAAAGGTTGCACATTGGTATGAAACTGTTGTGTATGAAGAGATCATAGATATTCCAATCGGTCTTTTTTCACAACATGAGATAGAGCATATCACAACAGATTCTTGGCAGTGCACAGGTTCAAAATGTGAGTTTTATGATATCTGCTCTTTTTACAGGGCAAAAGAACATGCAAACAGTGCAGATATTGTAATAACCAATCACTATCTTCTTATGAGCGACTTCGCTTTGAAATCTGAGAATGAACACGCCTCCATATTTGACTTCGCAGAACATATAATAATGGACGAAGCACATTCCATACCAGATATATTCCCCAGATTCGCAGGAACTGAGCTTTCATTAAAAAGTTTTCTGAAGCTTATGAATGAAAACAGACATGTTTTTGACCCCAGAGAGATAGAGATAGCCGCCGGAATGCTTTCTGGGCTTTTGGAGTCTATTAATGAAAGAAGATATACCAGCGAAATAAAAACTGACATTCTTCCTTATATTGAGTTTGTAAACAGAGCCATAGGGGAAAAAAATCTTGAAGAGATGACAAATAGTCATAAAAGGCTTCTGGTAAACGCTGAAAGTGCCCTTGGAGAGACAGAAGGGGTTCGTTTCACAGATCAGGACAGGGGTGATATCCTTTTAAACTACATTCCTCTGAATGCAGCAGACAAACTTCGTGAAGGGCTTAAGAATGCATGCCTTTCTCCTGTTTTTGTAAGTGCAACACTTTCCGGCAAAGGCAACTTTGATTATTTTCTATCAGAGACTGGGTTTGAGACCGATGAAGTTAAGAAGCTGTCTCTTGACCCTGTTTTTGACATGGTTCGCCAGGGCAGGCTTCTGGTATCTGACAGTGACGACAGTATTTATGAAGAGCTGGCGGAGAAAGCCAAAGGTACAGTTTTGATAATATGCAATAGTGTTGGACGAATGACGAAGCTGACCAAACTTTTAAAAAAACTGCGCCCTGGTAAGGTCTATTCCCAGAGAGATATAGACATAAAAGATACAGAAGGGCTCACTGACACTATATTTGTTGGCTGTGCTGTTTTTAGAGAGGGTATGGATTTCGCTCACACTGGAATTTCGTATGTTGTTCTTGATAAACTTCCTTTTGAGTATCCTGACGATCTGGTGCTGAAGGAACACGCTGAAAACATCAAAAAGAATGGTCAGGAACCTTTTATGGATTATTTTTTACCACGTGCTGTGATATACTATCGTCAAGCTGTTGGGAGACTTCTTCGTCACGAAGACGATAAAGGTGTCTGGATCATTCTTGATAAAAGGCTGGATACTAAAAATTATGGAAAGTATTTTTCAAGTGTGTTAAAAGATGTTCCCCGAATTGATTCTATAGATGAGGCAACCGCATTTTTGGAGGAAAAACATGCATAGAATGAAGCTGGATTTTAATTATGCTATGGAAGCATTTGTTAAAGGAGGGCTGGATGACAGCGCTCTTGAGAACTATAGAGAAAAAGCACGCATGGGGCTTTCAAGACTTCTTAAGCAGGTAGATGAAGATAAAGCTGGTTTTGCAAATCTTCCTTCTCAGGATACCTCTGCTATGAAAAAATATGCCAAAGAGCTCAGCGGCAAGTTCAATGACCTTATCCTTATAGGGATAGGCGGGAGCTCACTAGGCATTGAGACTCTCTGTAACGCACTTCTGCCTTTCGGTTATAATGCCAGAAATTTTGCTCAGCGAGGCGCGTCACCCCGAGTTTGGGTTGCAGATAACGTGGATCCTTCCAAAATATCTTCAATACTTCATGAGTGTGAACCTGCTGACACATTTATTTGTGTCATTACAAAATCAGGAAGCACTGTTGAGACAGCGGCGAATTTTAATGTTATTTACGAATGGCTTGACGATGGTGTAAAAGATCCGAAAAAACATATATGCACTATAACAGATGAAAAAAACGGGTCATTGAGAAAAATAACAGATAAAGAGGAATTTCGCTCTTTTGTTGTACCTGCAAATGTTGGCGGCATATTCAGCGTTCTCTCCACAGTTGGGCTTCTGCCCGCTGCTATTTTGGGCATTGACATAGATAAGCTTTTAGAAGGTGCTGCAACAGTAGCAAAAGACCAATATGAAAAAGTAATAACCCTTAGCTCTATCTATATGTACTTTATGGATCAAGGGAAAAACATAAATGTTCTAATGCCTTATTCATCAAGACTTTCATCTTTTGCTGACTGGTATTGCCAGCTGTGGGGTGAGAGCCTTGGAAAAAGAACAGATGTAAACGGTAAAGAGATATTGTTTGGCAGCACCCCGGTTAAGGCTGTTGGGGCTATCGATCAGCATTCACAGGTTCAGCTTTTCAAAGAGGGGCCGGAAGACAAAGTTGTCACTTTTATCGAAGTGCTGAAACACGAGAAAGATAAAAAGATAATGGCCGAATACGATGACTATGGTTACCTTGAAGGGCATTCTCTTGGTGAACTTTGCAACATTGAGCTTCTTGCTACAGAAGCCGCACTTAAAAACACCGGAAAGCCGTCTGTGAAAATTTCAATAGATTCTCTGGACGAGTTTACCCTTGGTCACCTTTTCATGCTCTGGCAGTATGTTGTCCCCGTGATAGGTCTTGCAAATGACATAGACCCTTTTGACCAGCCGGGAGTAGAAGAGGGGAAGAATTACGCATACGGACTTCTCGACAAAGAGGGATACTCTGATATGAAAAGTAAATTTGAGGAGATATTTGTTAAAAGGGATGACTTTATCATTTGAAAAAAAACTTTCAGCTAAACTGGGCGATTTTATCGGCAAAAAGCTGCTGGTAGCATTTTCAGGCGGTAAAGATTCTGTCTCACTTCTGCACTTTCTTAAAAAGAACGAAGGGATTAACAGTTACCGTGTTCATGCCTGCCATGTGAATCATCTCTTTCGTAAGACTTCTTACTGGGATGAAAAGTTCTGCCGCGACATATGCGAAAAAATGGCAATCCCTTTTGTGTCTGTCCGTGCAGATGTTCCCAGATACTGTGAAGTGAAAAAACTAAGCTTCGAACACGGGGCTAGGATCGTTCGCTACAGAGCTCTCAAGTCTGCTATGGTGAATTTCAATGCCGATGTAATACTGACAGCACATACTAAAAACGATGTAGTGGAGACCTTTTTTATCCATTCAGTGCAAGGCTCATCAGTCTTTTCTCTGAAAGGTATAGCAGAGCAGGACGGTCTGGTCCAAAGACCCATGCTGAATATATCTACCGATGAAATATATGAATATTTAGACAAGTACAAGATAAAATTTGCTGTGGATGAAACCAACGCAGACGAAAATTATATGCGTAATTTTATCCGCAATAATATAACAAATGCTCTTTCTGAGTTTAGGCCTGGGTTCGAAAATAACATACTGGGTATAATGAATGATTCTGTCAAACTTGACAAATATATTGGGGATAAACTTAAGCCGCTTATAGATACATCTGATAGCTCAGTTTTATCCATTAAGAGAGAAGTGTTTGATAGTTTGCAAGAAATAGAGAAGGACTATCTTCTGCACTTTATGTGTGCTAAAGTCTTTCGTGTTGAGAGAAGACATATAGAAGAGATGAGCGGTCTTGTGGAGAGTGATTATTCTGTTCGAATAGATCTTCCTGATGGTTACAGGTTTGAAAAGAGCGAAACTCTTCTTAGACTTTTTCATAAGAGGCAGGTTGATAAATTTGAACTTAAAAAGTCCGCAGGCGTCTCTAATCTGAAAATACCCCACATTGGCAAAGAGCTGAGTTTTTCCGGTGAATGGCCTGAAAAAGAGCTTACAGTAAGAAACAGAAGGGTTGGGGATAGGCTTAAAAGTAAAAAACTAAAAGATATTTTCATTAATAAAAAACTGGATCTTTTTGTTAGGGACAGCTCATTAATAATTCTTTACGATAATTGCATTGTATGGGTTGAAAATATTTCTCATGATGATACTATAACTTTGTCTGTGAACAGGAAAAATCTGGAGTTATGATTTTGAAAGACCATGTGCTCAATGAGATGATAAGCGAGAGTGAGATCAAAAAGAGAGTGATCGAGCTCGGCAGGCAGATATCTGCTGATTACAAAGTGCATAATGTGCTCGCTGTAGGAGTTCTTAAAGGTTCTGTTATTTTTATGTCTGACCTTATACGTGAAATGGAAGATGTGAATGTTGAAATAGCCTTTTTAACTGTCTCAAGCTACGCAGGTACCAAAACTACAGGCGAAGTCAGGGTACTTAGTGACCTTGACAGGCCCATAGACGATGTTCATGTACTTATAGTAGAAGATATACTTGATACTGGGAATACACTTTCCTATCTTAAGAAAATGCTGCGAGTAAGAAGACCAGCATCCATCAAGATTGTTTCACTTTTGAACAAACCTTCCAGAAGAGTTGCAGATATAAGACTCGATTATGAAGGGTTTGAGATTCCAGACGAGTTCGTAGTGGGCTATGGTCTGGATTATGACGGATATTACAGAAATTTAAAAAATATATGTACTGTGGAATTCACAGATTAGACTTATCGGAGTGATTGATGAACAATAGTTTTTACAAAAATCTGGCACTGTGGCTGATAATAGCTTTTATCATGGTGTTCCTTTTCAATGTAATCAGCGGAACTCAGGCAGCCAGACAAAATATCAGCTATTCTGAGTTTTTGGATCAGGTAGCAAATAATAACGTACAGTCTGTTACTATTAAACAGAACAAGGTAAGCGGTATGTTTCTTGAGGGTGGTCAGTTTGAAACTTACAGCCCTGACGATGCTGATCTTGTTAAAACTCTGCGCGAGAACAAAGTACAGATAACAGCACTCCCACCAGATAGAAATCCCTGGTATATGCAGGTACTTATTTCATGGCTTCCAATGCTGCTTCTTATCGGTGTATGGATATTTTTCATGCGTCAGATGCAAGGGGGAGGGGGCGGGAAAGCCTTCAGCTTCGGAAAGTCAAAAGCAAAACTTTTAACGCAGGACCAGCATAAAGTCACATTCAAAGATGTTGCAGGAGTGGAAGAGGCTAAGGAAGAGCTTGAAGAGATAATTGAGTTTCTCAGAGATCCTCAGAAGTTCCAGAAACTTGGCGGGAAAATACCTAAAGGTGTGCTCTTGGTAGGGCCTCCAGGAACAGGTAAAACACTTCTTGCCAGAGCTGTTGCAGGTGAGGCGGGATGTCCTTTCTTCTCTATTTCCGGCTCTGACTTTGTAGAGATGTTTGTTGGTGTTGGTGCTTCCCGTGTTCGTGATCTTTTCGAACAAGGGAAGAAAAACGCACCCTGTATTATATTTGTTGACGAGATAGATGCTGTCGGTCGCCATAGAGGCGCAGGTCTTGGTGGCGGTCACGATGAGCGTGAGCAGACACTTAACCAGCTTCTGGTAGAGATGGACGGCTTCGAGTCTAACGAAGGTGTAATACTTATTGCAGCTACAAACAGACCTGACGTGCTTGACCCTGCACTTCTTAGGCCGGGTCGTTTCGACAGACAGGTAGTGGTTCCAAGACCTGACATGAACGGACGTTTACAAATACTTTTAGTACATTCTGAAAATGTTACAAAAGCTGACGATATAGATCTATCTGTTATTGCAAAAGGCACTCCGGGATATGCAGGTGCCGAGCTTGCAAACCTTGTTAACGAAGCAGCACTGCTTGCAGCCAGAAAAAATAAAGAAAGTGTCGAGATGGTAGACTTCGAAGAAGCGAAAGATAAAGTAATGATGGGTAAAGAACGCAGAAGTATGGCTATTAGCGATAAAGAGAAAGAAAATACAGCATATCATGAGGCAGGACACGCCATAGTGGCTAGACTTATCCCTGATGCTGACCCTGTTCACAAAGTAAGTATAATTCCTCGTGGGATGGCGCTGGGTGTTACAATGCAGCTTCCGCAGGACGACAGGCACATGTATACCAAAGAGTATATGGAGAGCATGCTTGCTGTGCTTATGGGTGGCCGAGTAGCTGAAGAGATTATTTTCGACAGGCTTTCGACCGGTGCCGGAAATGATATTGAGCGTGCCTCTGATATAGCCAGAAAAATGGTTTGCAGCTGGGGTATGAGCAAAAAAATGGGACCTCTGGCTTATGGTAAAAAAGAAGAGCAGGTCTTTCTCGGAAAAGAGATAGGGCATGCAAAAGACTACAGTGAAACAACCGCTGTGAACATAGATGAGGAAGTGAAAGCACTTGTTATGGATGGCTATAATAAAGCCAGGCAATTGCTTGAAGACAATATTTAGAGTCTGCATGGTGTTGCAAAACTGCTTCTCGATAAAGAGACCATAGACGCTAAAGAGATAGATGTCATTATGGGTATTGAACCTGAACCTGTAGAGCCAGAAGCCGAAAAGACAGAAGCCAAAGAACCTGAACCTGTAGAGCCAGAAGCCGAAAAGACAGAAGCCAAAGAGTCTGAAGGGAAAGTTGATATAACAATAGACGACGAGGAAAAGGCTACTGACTAAGAGTTCCTCTTCCTCGATAATAATATTTGTTGAATTAACGGAAATCAGGCGTACGCAAGTACGCCATTTCCTTGTGTAAATTGAGGCTGATATATTAACTTCAAATGTGAAGACATTTTCACTGAAAAAACCTTTACTGATGGGTATTTTGAACATAACTCCTGATTCATTCAGTGACGGAGGGGTGTATAATAATATAGATGGTATGATAAGCCGTGTTGAAGAGTTTTTGCTTCACGGTGTAGACATAACAGACATTGGCGGAGAATCCACCAGACCAGGCTCTGAATTTATTGACGCAGACACAGAGCTTATGAGGGTTTTGCCCGCACTTAAACTTGCGGCGGAAAGCGGGCTTTTTGTATCTGTGGATACGAATAAGCCAGTTGTAGCAGAGGCTGCTCTTGAAAATTGTGCCGGGATGATAAACGATGTTACCGGCATGAAAGACGAAAAAATGCGCAAAATATGCGCTGAACACGGTTGTGCTGTTTGTATAATGCACATGTTTGGTGAACCAAAAAGCATGCAGAACAATCCTATATATATAGATGTTGTAGAAGATGTCAGAAAGTTTTTGTTTGATGCTGCGGAAAAGTGCATCAAAGATGGCATTAAAGAAAATGCTATCTGCATAGATCCTGGATTTGGCTTTGGCAAATCACTGGAAGACAATTACAGGCTTCTTGCATCACTTCACAGGCTTAAAGAGGGTGGTTTCCCTGTTTTGGCAGGGCTCTCAAGAAAGTCTATGATAGGTGGTGCTGTGAACCGTCCGCCTGCTGAAAGACTTGCTGGAACACTCACAGCGGAAACAATTGCACTAATGAACGGTGCAGACATAATTAGAGCACATGATATTGCAGAAACTGTCGATATGATAAATGTATACCAGATTGCTAGGGGGCTGGCAAATGCTTGAGCTGATCAAATCAGTGGGGATTTTTGATGTTATCGACATAGCGATTATAGCTATAGTCATATATTACGCCCTGCTTTTGATCAAAGGGACAAGAGCTCTCCCTATGCTAATGGGTATAATGCTTCTTGTTCTGGTATCGTTTGCTGCGAAATTTCTTGGCCTTAAGACCACAAGCTGGGTTCTGAACAACTTCACAGGTTATCTTTTTATTATTATCGTGGTGCTTTTTCAGCACGAGATACGCCGGGCTCTTGCATTTATAGGCGAAACAAAAGTATTTGGAAGCTCTGCAAAGGCGAAAAGTGTTATTCTTGATGAAATTGTAAAGGCAGCAACTATCCTTGCCAACAGACAGATAGGTGCACTTATTGTTCTTCAGCGCGACACAGATCTTGCTCACTTTCTGGATGACACAGGTCACAACATCGACTGCGAAATATCAAGAGAGATACTTATCAGTATCTTCATTCCTTATTCACCTCTTCACGATGGAGCCGTTATTATTTCTAAAGGAAGACTGGCTACAGCAGGGAGTATCCTCCCTCTGACACGTCAAACCGATCTGGGTAAAAACTATGGAACAAGACACAGAGCTGCTGTTGGCGTTACCGAAGAGACAGATGCCCTTGCTATAGTTGTAAGTGAGGAGAAAGGTTCTATAACAGTTGCCCAAAATGGTCAGCTTTCAGAAGAGCTTGATGCAGATCAACTCAGAGAAAAGCTTGAGGAGATCTTTGGCAAAAGAACCGTTGGCTTGAATATTCCGGGGGTTAATAATGCTGAATAACCTCCCTATTAAGATAACAAGCATTTTTCTTGCAATTTTATTATGGCTTAGTCTTGTAACAGGTGAAATACAGGAGCTCTCTCTTTATGTTCCAGTGGAGCTCACAAATATCCCAGAAGGCTATGTAGCTGTTACTGATGAACATCTTATAAACGTACATGCCAAAGGCCCCAGGAATCTTATTAGCGAAGAAAAATTTTCTGATGTTAACATTGAGATAGATGTGTCTAAAATGAAGCCCGGATATACCAACTCAATTATTAATGTCCAAGATATAAAAATGCCGCCCGGTATCAAGGTTGTAAATATTGAACCTGCGGCTATAGAGATTATAGTAGACTCCCTTGTGCTTAAAGAGATGAAGGTCGCTCCAACTTTCATAGGCGAACCTGCTCTGGGCTATAAGGTAGGCCTGGTGAATGTTTTCCCTGAAAACGTACAGGTGAAAGCTGCCAGCTCTAAAATAGTATCGCAGAACACAGTGGAAACTCTCCCTGTAAACCTTTCTGAGAAAAACGAATCTATAACTTACAGCATTGGTTTAAAACCATATGAGGGGATACAGGAATATATTCCGAATCAGGTAGAGGTTTTTGTTGTTTTTAAAGAGGATATTCAGCAAAAGACACTTGAAGATATAAAAGTACGACCCGGTGTTCTGGCGGATGGTCTTCAGGCTAAAATAGAAGATACTATTAAATTAACAGTTTCTGGCAGAGTAGACCTTCTGGAAGAGTCTATGCTTCAGAGCGAACTTTCCCCATCTGTGGACTTAAGTACAATAAGCACAAAAGGTAAGTACCTTAGAAAGGTTAAATTAAACGAATCTAAACTTTTTGAAATTTTAAACATAGAACCTGAAAAGGTTAGAGTAGAGGTTTTTGATGAGAAAATACTTCGGGACTGACGGAGTCCGCGGGAAAGCAAACGAGTTTCCTATGACAGCAACTTTCGCCCTCAGACTTGGACAGGCAGTTGCAAAGCATTTTTCTAACAGTGGAAAAAAAATACACAGAATAGTCATAGGTAAAGACACAAGAATATCAGGCTATATGTTCGAGTCAGCTTTAGTATCAGGCATTACTTCCATGGGGCTGGATGCTGTACTTGTTGGAGTTTTGCCAACTCCTGCGATAGCATTTATTACACGTGGGCTAAGAGCGGACGCTGGTGTTGTTATATCTGCATCACATAACCCATACTACGACAATGGTATTAAGTTCTTCTCCGGTGACGGCTTTAAACTGCCTGATGAAATTGAACTTGAGATTGAGAAAATAACCGAAGCTATGATAGAAAATGGCGAGATTCCTATATCTACAGATAGAATAGGCAAGGCTTACCGTATAGATACTGCTGTGGGCAGGTACGTTGAGTTTGCGAAGA
This sequence comes from Denitrovibrio sp., assembly GCA_002869145.1. GTDB lineage: Bacteria > Chrysiogenota > Deferribacteres > Deferribacterales > Geovibrionaceae > Denitrovibrio. Next base: position 131,655 of record PKTM01000029.1, on the reverse strand, counting down.
ATACTTTCGATAAAGATATTGACCTCAAAGGGCTTAAGCTTGTTGTGGACTGTGGTAACGGCGCAGATTACAAAGTAGCACCGATGGCATTTGAAGAGCTTGGGGCAAAGATATTTGTGATTGGTGATGAGCCGGATGGTGTGAATATCAACGCTGAATGCGGGTCTGTTTATCCAGAACAGATGTGTTCACTTGTTAAAGAGAAAGGTGCAGATATAGGAATCTCTTTTGATGGTGACGGCGACAGAGTTATCTTTGCAGATGAAAATGGTGATATTGTTGATGGTGATATCATAATGGGTATTTGTGCTAAACATATGAACTCTGAGGGGCTTTTGAAGAAAAACACTATGGTTTGCACCGTAATGAGTAACTTCGGCTTCGAGAAATCTATGGAAAAAGAGGGCGTAAAACTTATCCGTACAGATGTTGGAGACAGATATGTCATGGCAGAAATGATGAAAAACGGATACAACCTAGGCGGTGAGCAGTCCGGGCATATAATTTTTAGTGATTTTAATACAACTGGAGACGGCTTGGTGAGTGCTATGCAGCTTTTAAAAGTGATAGTGAGGACTGGCAAGCCTCTGAGCGAACTAAAGAAATTCATTACACTTTATCCTCAGGTGCTTAAAAACGTTAAAGTAAAGCGTAAGCTTCCCCTTGAAAAACTTGTAAAAACATCAAAAGAGATAGAAGCTATAAATAAAGAACTTGAGGGAACCGGAAGGGTTCTTGTCAGGTATTCATGCACAGAAAACAAGCTGCGTGTGATGCTGGAGGGTGAAAACCTTTCAAAAATAACAGAATATGCTGATAATATTGGCAGCCTTGCTGTTAAAGAGATAGAGGGGCTTTCGTAAATGGTCAGACTTGGGGTAAATATAGATCACGTTGCAACAGTTAGACAGGCGAGGTTATCTACAGAACCAGACCCTGTTCACGCATCAGTTCTTGCAGAGTTAGGCGGTGCGGATCAGATAACAATACATCTGCGTGAGGATAGGCGTCACATAAATGACAGAGACTTACGCATTCTTCGTGAGACAATAAAAACAAGGCTGAACCTTGAGATGGCCTGCACTGACGAGATGGTTCAGATAGCCCTTGAACAAAAACCTGATATGGTGACTCTGGTTCCAGAGAAAAGGGAAGAACTTACCACAGAGGGCGGACTTGATGTTAAAGGTAACTTTCAGCCTGTAAAAGACGCAGTATCCACTTTGCGCTCTGAAGGAATTTTTGTGAGCCTCTTTGTAGATGCAGATAACGCTCAGATAGAAGCTACGGCTGATTCTGGAGCTAATGCTGTTGAGATTCATACAGGCAGATATGCAGACACTAAAGGCGCTGTTCAGAGAGAAGAGCTTTCCCGAATAATGTTTGCAGGTGAAAAAAGCCGCGAGCTTGGTCTTATACTGAATTCTGGACACGGACTTAACTATTTAAATATTTCAGAAATAGTAGCCATACCGGGGATGAATGAGGTAAATATCGGCCACTCCATAATATCAAGAGCTGTTTTTGTCGGGCTGGAGCGTGCGGTCAGAGAGATGAAAGAGCTTATTCACAGGGCATTGATGGATGCTAGGGTGTGACATAATTGAAATTTGCCGAATCGAAGACACCTTCAGCCGGCATGGCGAGATTTTTGCGAAGCGAATACTCTCCGAAAGAGAATTAGAGACATTCAAAAAACGTAACAACAGTATAACTTTCCTCGCTGGCAGATTTGCCGCAAAGGAATCCATTTCAAAATCCCTTAAGACAGGGATAGGTAAAATTTCTTTCACTGATATTGAGATACTGAATGACAAGGCGGGGGCTCCTGTTGTATATTTGTGCGGACAGCTTCGGGAAGATATCCAAGTGAGCATCTCTCACAGCAAAACAACTGCAATGGCTGTCAGTAACATTTTGAGGTAAACATGAGTATCGTAGTTATCCCTGCTAGGTTTGCATCTACAAGACTGCCCGGAAAACCCCTGAAACATATAAACGGAGTACCCATGATCCTGCGTGTGGCAGAAAAATGCCTGAAGTCAAAAGCAGACAGGGTTATAGTAGCCACCGATTCAACAGAGATTTTGGATGTGTGCGGACACATGGACGGACTGGAATCATCCATGTCTTCTGCTGATATTCAGTCAGGCACAGACAGGGTTGCAGCTGTTTCGAAGTTTTCCGATGATGATATTATTATAAATGTTCAAGGTGATGAGCCTTTTATAGATCCTGCTCTTATTGACCTATTGATAGAAGATTTGGAGAAAAATCCCGACGTTATGATGAACACAGCTATGGTTAAATTTTCAGAAGATGAAGATCCGGCAGACATTAACTCTGTGAAGGTAATAACAGACAGCAAAGGTAATGCACTTTATTTTTCCAGAGCACCGATTCCTCATGACAGAGACGGCATTGGTAATGTAGAATATTACAGGCATATAGGTATATACGGTTTCAGAAGTGAATGGCTCCAGAAGTTTTCATCTTTAGAACCTTCTAGGCTGGAACAGATTGAAAAGCTTGAACAGCTTAGAGCCCTTGAAAACGGAGTTCGAATAAAAGTTATTGAAACAGATTATAAACCAGTATCTGTAGATACTGAAGAAGACTTAATAAAAGCTGAAGAAATATTAAACAGGATGGTGTGATGTCAAAGTTTGTTTTTACTACCGGAGGAGTGTTATCGTCACTTGGAAAGGGGATAACAGCAGCATCAGTAGGTGCACTTTTAGAATCAAGAGGATACACAGTTACTATAAAGAAGTATGACCCCTATCTGAATGTTGATCCTGGAACTATGAGTCCTTTTCAGCATGGAGAGGTTTTTGTTACTGAAGATGGAGCAGAGACTGATCTTGATCTTGGTCACTACGAAAGATATCTCAGCACAAACACTTCAAAAGTTAGCAATATAACAGCCGGGAAAATATATAAATCTGTACTTGATAAAGAACGCAACGGAGATTATCTGGGCGGAACTGTTCAGGTTATTCCTCACATTACTGACGAGATCAAAGAAAATATACTTAAAGATTCTGAAAAATATGACATCACAATAATAGAGATAGGCGGAACAGTAGGCGACATTGAGTCTCTTCCTTTTCTGGAGGCTATCAGACAGTTTAAATTTGACATAGACGAAGAGAATGTCTGCTACATTCATCTTACCCTTGTTCCATATATAAAAAGTGCTGGTGAGCTAAAAACAAAACCTACACAGCACTCTGTTAAAACTCTCAGAGAGATAGGTATTCAGCCAGATGTACTGGTGTGCCGCTCGGAATACCCCATCAGTGATGACATGAAAAAGAAGATTGCACTTTTTTGCAACGTTTCCAAAGATTCAGTTATTAGTTGCTTAGATGCTAAAACAATCTATGAAGTCCCTCTGATGATGAGAGAGGAGGGGATAGCTGCCCTGGTTCTTAAAAAATTGAGTATGGATGAACGTCAGTCTGATGTAAGCAAGTGGGAAGAGATAGTGCACCGTATTAAAAAACCTGAAGGCGAGGTTACCATTGCCCTTGTAGGTAAATACGTGGATCTTAAAGACGCTTATATCAGCATAAACGAGGCACTGATACATGGCGGGATAGCTAACAAGGTAAAAGTTAATGTTAAGCGTATAGATGCTGAAAAGCTTGAGAACGGTGCAAGCCCTGATACTCTTTTCGAAGATGTGGACGGCATACTTGTTCCCGGCGGGTTTGGCGAAAGAGGTATCGAAGGTAAAATTAAAGCTATCAATTTTGCCAGGCTAAAAGACATTCCGTGTTTTGGTGTATGTCTTGGTCTTCAGTGTATCGTTATAGAATTTGCAAGAAATGTTCTGAAGCTTGGAGATGCTCACAGTGTGGAGTTTGACCCGAAAACGAAAAATCCTGTTATAGACTATATGAAAGAGCAGAAGACCATCACCCAGATGGGCGGAACGATGAGGCTTGGTTCATATGAGTGCACTCTGGACGAAGATAGTACAGCATACAGAGCTTATGGGGAAAAGGTTATACATGAGCGTCACAGGCACCGTTTGGAGTTCAATAACGACTATATAGATGTGATGGTTAATAATGGGCTGTCTCTTATAGGCGTTAATGAACAGAGAGACCTCGCAGAGATGTTTGAGCTGAAATCCAACAGATGGCATCTGGGTTGTCAGTTCCACCCGGAATTTAAATCGAAGCCGTTTTTTCCGCATCCTCTTTTCAAGAGTTTTATCGAGGCTGCGTATAACTATCATAAAGATAACTCAGATGATGAAGTGAATGATTTATGATCAATGTTCTAATCATGGATGTGGATGGAGTTTTAACAGACGGTGGCATTATTTATGACGAAAACGGACATGAAACTAAAAGGTTTGATGTGAAGGATGGTCTTGGAATTAAGCTTGGGCAAAAATTCGGCTTAGAGTTTATAATAATATCCGGCCGGAAATCTATTGTAACTGAATTAAGAGCAAAAGAGTTGGGTATTAAAAGAGTTTTTACCGGAGTTAAGGATAAACTTAAATGCTACGAAGAGCTAAAGGCTGAACTTGGCATATCAGATGAAAATGCCGCATACATAGGCGACGACCTTAACGACCTTGCATTACTTGCAAAGGTAGGTTTTTCTGCTACTGTCGCCGATGCTTTTGACTGTATCAAAGAGAGAGTAGACTTCATAACATCAAGAAAAGGCGGCAATGCTGCAGTGAGAGAGTTAATAGAGGAAATCCTCAGAAGAAATGGAAAATGGGAAGATATACAAAACTCATTCTGCTCCTGAGCATACTATTGCTTTTTTTGGGTTCTATTGTGCTTTTCAAAAGTGACAAGAACAAAATCAGCATTAAAGTTAATGAAAATGAAGTGGTGATAAACAACTTTGAAATGGCTAAAGTTGTTGATGAAAAAAATAATTTCTATAAAATAAATGCTGAGATTGCTGTTTTGAACAGGCAGAAACGCATAGCAGAACTGACAGATTTTACTCTTGTTTACAAAAAAGGTGAAACAGACCTGAGAGCCAGCTCTCAGCACGGTGTAATCCATGAAGAAGTCAGGGTAGATGTTAGCGGGAAGATAATAGGGACTGTAAACGAAATGTCATTTGAAACTGGCTCTGATGGAGAGTTTAATTATGATTTCGACACAGAGATTGGTGTTATAAAAGGAAATGTAGTTGTTAACAGTGCAGAAGTAACTATTTTGAGTGATACAGCCCATATTTATCACAAAGCAAATAGCATGGAGTTTGATGGTAATGTCAAAGTTATTTATAAAAACTAGTTTTTTGATGCTGGTAGTCATCTTTTCAAGCATGACTGTGTACAGCGAAGAAAATAATAATCAGCCCATACAGATAGAAGCTGATAATATGAAATATTTCGGAGAAAAGAATATGTCGCTTTTCACTGGAAATGTTGTTGTGTCTAATGACAGTATGAAGATGACATCGGACAAGATGGAGGTCTTTTTTACTGAGGACAAAGAGGTCAAAGAGATTTTCAGCAGAGGGAATGTTAAAATAGAAAGAGAGGGTCTTACAGCTTTGGCTGGGCAAGCTCATGTTTTTCAAAAGGAACAGAAGATAATTCTTTCCGAGAATGCCAGGATATGGCAGGGTGAAAATTATCTAGAAGGTGAAAAAGTGACACTTTTTAACGAGTCAGATATGCTTTTTGTTGATAAAGGCGATGATGACAAACGAGTTAAAATTATCATTGCTCCTAATAAGGAGAACTAAGAATTGGCACTAAAAGCGGAAAATCTGGTCAAAATTTATAAAAAAAGAAGAGTTGTTCAAAATGTCAGTATTGGGGTTGAAAAAGGCGAAATTGTTGGACTGCTTGGTCCTAACGGGGCTGGTAAAACAACTACATTTTATATGGTTGTAGGGCTTGTGAGACCTGACGGTGGATCAGTTTTTCTTAATGGAGAGAACATAACTTCAAGCTCTATGCACAAAAGGAGCCTTGGAGGTATATGTTATCTGCCTCAGGAACCATCTGTTTTTAGAAAAATGTCCGTTTATGACAATATATATTCCGCACTGGAGATTAAATACACCGACAAAAGCCTCATACAAGAGCGCACGGAAAGGCTTATAGAGGGTTTTGGGCTTCAGAAAGTTGTAAGCTCCTTAGGGTATTCACTTTCCGGTGGAGAAAGGCGCAGGGTTGAGATAGCCCGGTGTATGTCCACAGAACCGGAAGTTATTCTTCTTGATGAACCATTCTCTGGTATAGACCCCATATCTGTTAATGACATACAGAATATGATCTTTTCTCTTAAAGAGATGGGGATCGGCGTTTTGATAACTGATCATAATGTACGGGAAACACTTAAAATAACCGACAGAGCCTATATCATTGCTGACGGCAGCGTTCTGACTGAAGGGAACCCTTCAGATATAGTTGCCGACCAGCGAGTAAAAGAGAGGTATCTGGGTAAGGACTTTGCACTGTGAAAGGCGGCAGACTTAACCTTGAAATCAGCGGGAAATTGTCACAGAAACTGCACATCACTCCTCAGATGAAGCAGTCTTTGTCTATCCTGCAAATGCCACTCACAGAGCTCTTGCAGGAGCTTAACACTTTTCTGGCGGAAAACCCTGTGCTGGAAGAGACAGAACAGGAACCAGATGAGGACAAAGAGAAAGAAGAGAAAGAGCTTACCGAAAAAGCAGAAGAGAAAGATGCTAAAGACGATGTTCTCAGTGAAGACCTGGAAAAGATCGACTGGGAAGAGCTGTATAGGGACTCAGGAGAGATAGCATACAACCCATCGGATGACGAAGGGTATGATCTTGAAAAATTTGTTAGCGGAACTGATAATCTTTTTTCCCATCTGATGTATCAGCTCAAAACTATCGGCTGTGAGCCGGACATATACAAAGCCGGAGAATACATTATCGGCAGTTTGAATGATGAAGGTTATTTTGATATGCCTTTTTCTGAGGTCACCCAGGAAACAGGTGTAAATGAAGAGAGGGTTGAAGAAGCACTCATGCTTGTTCAGTCATTTGATCCGGCAGTGATAGGTGCTAGAACACTCAGAGAGTGCATCTCAATTCAGCTTTCAGCTTTTGAAGTGGATCAGGTTTATATAGACTTCATAGCAGAATTGCTTGAAAACCATGAAAAAGAACTAATAGCATTCAAGTACGACGAGATAAAGAGCAGCCTCTGTATAGAGGACGACACTTTTGACTATATGATGCTTCTCATCCGCAAAACCGACCCTAAACCGGGACTTTCTTACCTTAAAGACTCAAATCATTCCGTAACACCCGATGTTTACATTGTAAAAAAAGACGAAGGGTATGATATTATTCTTAATGAGGACGGCATGCAGACTCTCAGAATGAACAGTTATTATATGAGCTTGCTGAGAAATAAGGAGCTGGACGATATAACTAAAGAATATATAGAAGAAAAAGTTAAAAATGCTATTTGGCTGATTAAAAGTCTTAACAAACGCCAGAAAGCAATATATAAAGTAGTAAAGGTACTTACAGAAGTTCAATCTGATTTCCTTAAAGGGGGGGTGAACTATCTGAAACCACTTAAACTGAAAGACATAGCAGAAGAGACCGGACTGCACGAATCGACTGTCAGCAGGGTAACCGCAGGAAAATATGCTATGACTGAGCAGGGGCTTTTCGAGCTTAAATCTTTTTTTGTTAAAGGACTGGATACAGATGATGGTGACATGTCCACTCAGAAAGTTAAAAGCATGATAAAGTCCATTGTGGATGCAGAAAATCCCGAAAAACCATACAGTGATCAGAAAATTGTTGAACTTTTGAACGGTCAGGGTATAAAGATAGCCCGGAGAACCGTTGCAAAGTACAGAGATGAACTCAACATCTCTACTAAATCTCAACGTAAAAGAAGCAGGAGGTAGGCATGAACATACAAATTACTGCCAGAAACATTCAGTTAACAGATGCCATCAGACAATACGCAGAAAAGAAGGTTTCTAAGCTTGAAAAATACTCTGATCATATAACAGAGGCGAGCGTCCTTTTAGAAGTGCAGAAAAATGTCCACATGGTCGAGGTTTTACTCTCAGCAAAGGGCGTTTTCATGAAAGGGCTGGAGAAATCCGAAGACCTTTATGCATCAATCGACCTTGCAGTTGATAAGATAGAAAAGCAGCTCATAAAATATAAAGAGAAGCTTAAAAACAAAAAAATTCAGGACAAAGACTACGATTTGCCTCTAAAACTCAACATTCTAGATTCCCAGAGTGTAGAAGACAGCGAAACAAGAGTTATCATTACAAAAGACATCCCAGTGAAGCCTATGGACACCGAAGAAGCTGTTATGCAGATGGATCTTCTTAACAAAACATTCTTTGTGTTCAGAAACTCCGAGACAAATGAAGTGGCTGTTGTATACCAGCGTGATGACGGAAACATAGGACTCATTGAGTCATAAAGAGGCATTATAAATATGGAACTCGGCGAATATATTGACGAAAATTGTATAGTAAGTATATCCTCATTAGATAAAGAGGGTGTGCTGAAAGAGCTTACAGAAAATTTAGTTAAAAATGGTAAAATAAATAACTCCGATGCCGCTCTCTCTGCTTTAATAGAGAGAGAGGCTCTCGGCAGCACTGGTGTGGGCGAGCAGGTTGCTATCCCCCATGCAAAGATGAAAGATCTTGAAGACCTAAGCATACTGATAGGTATCAGTGACAAAGGGGTAGAGTTCGGATCTTCTGATGGGGATCCAGTGCGGCTTTTCTTTCTGCTTTTAGCACCGGAAAAACAGATGAATTTGCATCTGAAAACCCTTGCCAGAATAAGCAGACTGGTCAAGATAACAGATTTTAAAAAGAAAGTTCTGCAGGATGGTGTCTCTGCGGCAGAGATAAGCAGAATCCTGAAAGAGGAGGAAGCCCGACTCTAATGGACAAGGTGCCTGTAGCCGATCTTCTGAGTGCAGATGCTGAACATTTGCATTTGAAGCTTATATACGGCAAACAACATCTTAAAGACAGGTACATACTTAATTACAGAATACAGAAACCCGGACTAGCGCTTTCTGGTTTTGCAGACCATATTCACGCAGGCAGGGTTCAGGTTCTGGGAAATACAGAAATGTCTTACCTTTGGACTCTTACGCCTGTAGAAAGATTGAAATCTATCGAAAAACTTTGCGAAAAGAATATCTGCTGTTTTCTGATAACAAAAAACCTTCACCTTCCTAAAGAGCTGCTTGAGGCTGTCAAAGATTCCAATATTCCTATTTTTAAAACTTATTTACCTAGCTCTGAGGCTATATCTGCTATAATGTCTTTTCTGGAAGAGCGTCTTGCTCCTGAAACTACTTGTCATGGCGTTTTTATGGACATTTTCGGTGTTGGGCTGCTTATTACCGGCCGAAGCGGAATAGGGAAGAGTGAATGTGCCATAGAGCTTATTAAAAGAGGGCACAGGCTTGTTGCTGATGATGCTGTACATTTCAGAAAAATTCAGGAATATTTAGAAGGTAGAAGCTCTGATATTCTTAAGTACCATATGGAAGTTCGCGGGCTTGGAATACTTAACATAAAAGACATGTTTGGTGTTACTTATATAAGACAGAGAAAAAAGCTGGAACTGGTTGTTGAGTTTGTTGACTGGGAAGCTGACGGAAGCTATGACAGACTCGGACTGGATAATTTACATGAAGAGATACTGAAAGAAAAAATACCTAAGATTTTTCTGCCTATCAGTGCAGGCCGCAACATGGCTGTTATTGTAGAAATTGCTGCCAGAAACCATCTTCTGAAGATTATGGGATACGATTCAGCTAAGTCTTTTTCTGAAAGCCTTCTGGAGCAGATAAACCCAGGAAAAGCAGCGGAAAAAAGTGAAAAAACACCAGGAATGATAAGAAGGAAAAGTGTAGAGTAATGAAAGGTTTTAAAAAATCACTAATAGTTCTGACAGGCCTTTCCGGCGCAGGCAAATCGAACGCAGCGTCGACTCTGGAGGATATTGGATATTTTACAATAGATAATCTTCCTCTAATGCTTTTTGATAAACTCGTTGATCTTATGCATATTTTTGAAAACGATCTGCATAAGGTCGCATTGGTAATAGATTCCAGAAGCAAAGATATAGACAAGGTTCTAAAGCATATAACTGTATTGAAAGAGAAATACGAGGCGAAAATTGTTTTCATTCATGCCTCAGAAGAAGTTATACTTAAAAGATATAAAGAGACAAGACGCAAACACCCTATGGGTGAAAATCTTGTGGAGGCAATAGCTAAAGAGGCTGAAATAATGTGGCCTGTAAGAGAGCAGTCTGATTTGTCGATAGACACTTCTCTGCTGAATGTCCACCAGCTTAAATCTAGAATAGAAGAAGCATTTTCTGAAGGGACAGACTCAGACATGGTTATAACTGTTCAGTCCTTCGGTTTTAAATATGGTTTGCCTCAGGATTCGGATCTTGTTTTTGATGTGCGTTTTCTTAAAAATCCATTTTTTGTTGAAGAGCTCAGAGATTTTACTGGCAAAGATGATAAAGTCAGAGACTATGTATTTGCTGACATAGCTGCCAAAAAATTTCTAAAAAAACTTAAGGAGCTGTTGGGATTTCTCATCCCTAACTACATACGGGAAGGGAAGAAGTTTCTTACGATTTCAATTGGCTGTACCGGCGGCAGACACAGATCTGTAGCTAACGTAGAATTTATAGCGGGTTATCTTGAAAAGAAGACGACCCATAAGGTAAATATAAGACATAGGGATATAGATAGGTGATCAGATGATCGGAATTATATTGGTTACACACGGCTCATTCGGATCGGAGCTTATTAAAACTGCAGAGATGATAGTAGGTAAACAGGACAGCATAGAGACGATATCTATGCAGGAAGGTTCATCTCTAGCAGCAATAGCCGACGATATTGAGTCTGCCATCGAAAAATATGCGAACTCGGGGGCAATTGTTTTCACAGATATGTTCGGAGGGAGTCCTTCAAACATATCAATGGCTTATCTCGGTTAAAAAAACGTTGAGGTGGTCTCTGGGGTTAACCTCCCTATGCTTATAAAAGCAATAAGTGTTAGAAAAGAGAACAAATCCATATCTGCTATTTGTGAAGATTGTGCAGAATCAGGAAAAACCAGTATAATTGTAGCTGGGCAGCTTTTAAAAGGTAAGGCATGAAAAAAGTCATTTTTCGAGTAGATGATAGACTGATACACGGACAGGTGATAGAAGGCTGGGTTAAATATTTCAAAATTAACCACGTCTATCTGGTCAACAATAAAGTTTCCGGTGATCCTCTTCAAAAAATGATATATTCAAGCTCTCTGCCTCCAGGTACAGAGCTGACTATATGCACTATTGATGAGTTCATTGAGAGCTTTGGAAAACGGAAACAGTCCAGAGAGTATGTCCTAGTGCTTGTAGAGACTGTGGACGACCTTTACGAGATTCGGAGTCTTCTTAACGACCAGATTTATATAAACATAGGCTGTGTGGCAAGCCGTGAGCATAAAATAGAAGTTTCCAACACAGTTTTTCTTAATCCTGAAGAGATATACAAAGTCTGTAGGATAAGAGATGATTATGAAGTTTTTATTCATAAAGTGCCTTGGGAGACCAGCGTAGAAATAAGAAACTTTACTGACCTTCTGGAGGGTAATCTGTGAATTTTGTTCTTGCAGCAATCTATGCCGGTCTAATATCTGTAGACAGGTTTGCTGCGTTCAATTTCATGCTTTCAAGACCCATAGTCATAGGTTTTGTTCTCAGTATTATTTTTGGCAACCATTACGAATGTTTTTATATAGGCTTGGTTTTTGAGGCTTTGGGGCTTATAGACGTGCCTTTTGGAACCAGAGTGCCAAAGGAAGATTCTTTTGGAGCTTTCGCAGCCTGTATGCTTTTTATTATCCTCCCCATAAGCCACTCAGACGATTTTATACTAGGTTTTCTACTGACGATAGTTCTTATTTTTCCTGTGACCTTTACAACTCTTTTCACAAGAACTCTGAACAAACAGCTGCTTCAGCGTCAACAGGCCAAAGGTAAAGTAAGGCCTGGGCAGCTTCTTGCCTTAGGTTTGCTTATTTCTTTTATAAGGGGTGTGGTAGTATATTCTGCTGGAACGTTAATTCTTTATTCTCTTTATACATTTATACATGGTCATCTTGAGAGCAATTTCAATCTTCTCATTTTTGTGCTTATGGTTTTTACTTTTCTTTCAGGGTATATTCTTCGTTTTCTTACTGTTCACTCGTCTCTTAAGTACATCGTTTTCGGTTTAGGGCTTCTTGTCGGGTGGGTGATACTATGAAAAACATGATACTTGCTCTTAAGTCTCTTTTTTATCAGGCAAATCTGAACCATGAAAACATGCAGGGGACTGGCTTTGCATATATGGTGGAAGAAGCTGCTAAGTTAAAAGGTGTTGAGCTGGATGAGGATACGAAGGTAAAAGAGACCGAATACTTTCACACTCACCCATTTCTGGCTAATTTTATCTTAGGTATGTGGGTAAAAGAGAAGAAGATAGGCGGTGAGCCTGATTTTTATAAAAAAGTATATTCATCCGCTTTCGGTGCTCTCGGAGACAGCTTTTTCTGGCATTCACTCCGCCCTCTATGCTTTATAATGTCTGCACTGATAGGATATAACGACCCTTTTCTTGGGCTTTTGACCTATCTGGTACTGTATAACGCATTTCATCTTTTTTTCCGTTTTGGCGGATTTGCCATAGGTTATGAACTTGGAAGAGATGTGATTATATTTTTCAACAGGATAAATTTTAACCGGTGGCCGAAATACACTGATACCCTTTCTACCTTTATGCTAGGGTTCTTTTTGTCGTTTATAGTCAAAGAGAGCTCTGATTTCAACCCTCTGGTGCTTGGGGTTTCCACTGTCTACCTGCTTGCTGGTCTTGCCATAGCCAGAAAGCTTGATATAGTTTTCGGATTGATTCTAATACTTATTATTACGGGCTTTTTCCTATATTTTACAGGAGTATAGTGTGGGTATAAAAGAAGATATTGAAATTGTTAATGAACTTGGGATGCATGCCAGAGCCGCTGGTGCTTTTGTCAAAACCTCAGAAAAATTCCATTCGGAGATTAAGGTCGCCAAGGATGGTATAGAGGTTAACGGAAAAAGTATAATGGGACTTATGATGCTTGCTGCTCAGAAAGGCTCATCAATCACCCTGAACATTGAGGGTGAAGATGAAAAAGAGGCTTTTGCCGCTTTGAAAGAACTAATATGTAACAAATTCGGTGAGGGACGTTGAGAAAACTAAAAGGTATCGCATCCAGCGACGGTATATCTATAGGTCACTGTTATATTCTGGACAGACAGAAGATAAATGTGCGCAGATATAATATACCCGCCAATGGTGTGCCTGCTGAGCTGGAAAAACTGAAGTTAGGCATAAAACGTACAGCTGAATTTATCGAAAACTCAAAATCCATGAGTGAAGATTCACTCGCAGAGGAACATTCTTTTATTTTCGACGTATACCTTATGCTTCTGCGTGACAATATGCTCATAGGTGAAACTGAAAAAAACATCTCAGAAAGCCTTGTGAACGCAGAATATGCCATGAGTATGGCGGGCGCTAAACTTATGGCTCAGTTTGACAAATCACCAAACGAATATCTTCGAGAAAGAAAGTCGGACATAAACAACATCGTACAGAAGGTGCTCAGGTTTATGAATGATAATTCTATGGATACCGTCATGAATTCTGAGAATGCAGACATTATCATCGCTCACGATTTGACACCATCAGATACAGCTCAGATGAGTAAGAATAAGATAAAAGGGTTTGCTACTGATCTGGGCAGCAAAACAGCTCACACCTCAATTCTGGCCCGCTCATTAGGAATCCCTGCTGTTGTTGGCCTTGGTGACATATCGTCCTTGGCAGATGATGGTGATCTTATAATAATAGACGGCTTTGAAGGGGTAGTTATAATAAACCCTGATGAAGAAACTCTGGAAATTTACAAAGATAAAGACACTAGATATAGTAACTATATAAGCGAATTGAATAAGCTTCAGCATGAGGATTCTGTAACAAAGGACGGCGAGAGAGTCTTTACATACAGCAACATAGAGCTGAATGACGAATTTTATCTTTCCAAAAAGTCCAACCATGACGGAGTTGGACTGTACAGAACCGAATATATATATATGGAACATGGTGACGTTAGTGAAGACCTTCAGTACAAAATTTTAAAAGAGGCCGCAGAAGAGACTGGCAGCAAACAGCTAGTGGTGCGTACTTTTGACCTGGGGGCGGATAAGCTTTCAAAATATATATCCCACCCTGAGGAACAGAACCCAGCTATGGGGCTTCGCGCAATAAGATACTCACTGAAATATCCTGAATTTTTTAACAAACAGCTTAGGGCAATACTAAGAGCATCTGTCCATGGCGATGTGCGTATTCTTTTTCCGATGATCTCCGGTATAGAGGAGCTGATGAAATGCAGAACAGCTCTGGAAAAAGCGAAGAACGAACTGAGAGCAGAAGGGGTTGACTTTAATCCTGATATAAAAACAGGGGTTATGATGGAGCTGCCGTCACTGGCTATTATAAGTGATCTTTTAGCCACAGAGGCTGATTTTTTCAGTGTGGGCACAAACGATCTTATCCAGTACACGCTTGGCATAGATAGAAACAACGAATTTGTAGCCTACCTTTACAGACCATCACACCCGGCTGTGCTTCGCTCACTGAAAATGATAATTGATAGTGCAAAAAATGCTGGGATAAAGTGTACAGTATGCGGTGAGATAGCTGGAGAACCTAAATATATCCCGTTTCTGTTAGGTATGGGATACAGACATCTCAGTATGAGCCCTGCAGCACTGCTTAAAGCCAGAATGATAATCAGGGCTTTAAATATCGCTGACTGTGAAAAACTGATAGACGAACTCAGTGAAATCAAAATAGCGAGACTTGCCGAAGAACACGTTGAGAAATTCATAGAAGAACACTGTTCATCAGTTTATTTCCATTGATAATTTCTGATAAATATTTTCTGGATATATATATTGCAAGTATGTATAATCAGCCAATCCAAGGGGAGTTATTATGCCATTTCGTAATCAGATGAATACAGCCAACAAGATAACACTTGCAAGAATAGCGATGGTTCCTGTCTTTATTGCTATCCTGTATTTTGACAGGTATTGGACAAACATAATAGCAACAGTAATATACACAGTTACAGCCCTCACAGATCTAGTAGACGGTCATATAGCCAGAAAACATAATATGGTCACCGACCTCGGGAAGATACTAGACCCGGTGGCAGACAAAATACTTGTCACAGCAGGACTTGTGCTCCTTGTAGAGATGGGGAGACTTGAGGCTGTTGTGGTCATAATCCTTATTGGGCGTGATCTTCTCATAGGTGCTTTGCGGAACGTTGCGGCAAGCAAAGGTACTGTAATAGCAGCCGGCAGAGGTGGAAAAACAAAAACTGTCTTTCAGATGATAGGCGTTGGTATGATTATCTGGAAAAATGAGCTGCTTGGTCTTGATATATTGCTTATAGGAAAAGTGATAGTTTATGTTTCAGTAATACTTTCACTTCACTCAGGCTGGGAATACTATAAAAACTACCAAGAATCAGAAACAGGGACTGCTGAAACAGATAATGAATAAAAACATTTTTACTGCACAGTGTTCCGGCTACGCGGATGACGCACTGCCGGGGTTGATTGAAAGTTATTTTGAAAGTGAATCTGAGAGGCTTAAAAGAGCAAAGCTCATCCTTATAAAGCCGAACCTTCTCTCAGCGGCTGCGCCTGAAAAAGCAGTCACAACAAACCCTGATTTTATAAAAACCGTAATTAATATACTCAAAAGTTATACCGATGCTGAGCTCTGGATGGGCGACAGCCCCGGGGCTAATTTTGGTAAGTATGAACGTGTGCTTGAAGTGACAGGCATACAAAAAACGGCAGATGAGACAGGTGTTAAAATTGTCCGTGTGGAGAGCTTTAAACCTATTACAAAAGACGGTTTCACTTACTCATCTTTGGCAGATGAGCCAGATATTATCCTTAATCTTGCAAAATTAAAAACTCATTCACTTACAGGGCTGACTCTGGCTGTAAAAAACCTTTTCGGGCTTATCCCCGGCACTTCAAAAGTAGGATACCACAGAGATTTTCCTGTGGACGAGGAGCTTGCAGACAGACTTTATAAATTTTTTGCACTGCTTGACAGTAAAACAATGAACATAATAGACGGCATTGTTGGAATGGAGGGTGACGGCCCTTCGAAAGGCACACCTGTAAAACTTGGGATAACTGCGGCGTCCAGTGATGCTGTTGGACTGGATATAACAGTGACACGTATGATCGGCCTGAAAGATGATTTCTGCCTGACTACTAAAGCAGCTCTTTCGGCTGGTTACGATCCGTCACACATAGAAACTCCAAAAGCTGATATTCCAGTGATAAAGCTTCCTATGACAAAAAAAATGTATCTGCCCCCATTTCTAAAGGCGTTATTTGCTAAACAGGTATATGTAAAGCCTTTGGTTTTAAATGAACCTTGTATCAAATGCATGCTCTGTGTAAATAGCTGTCCTGTGGATGCAATTACACTTGTTGATGGGTATCCATTTGTGAATAATAAAAAGTGTATAGAATGTTTCTGCTGCCATGAGGTTTGCGAGTCCGATGCTGTTGGGCTTGAGCGTTCGTGGCTGCATAAATTATTGGTGAGTAAATGATTTACCTTATAATAATCTTATGTTACCTGATAGGCTCCGTCCCTACTGCCTATATACTGGTCAAAAAGCTGAAAGGTGTTGATATACGTACAGTAGGCAGCGGTAATGTAGGCGCAAGTAATGCAGCACGTATACTGGGTAAATGGGGCTTTATAGTCGTTTTAACGATTGATGTTCTTAAAGGGATGATTCCTGTTTTAGTAGTCAGACATTTTTATGGAGAAAGCGATTATGCGCTTCTAGCGGCAGTGGCTGTTGTTTTGGGGCATACATTTACGATATTTCTTAACTTTAAAGGCGGCAAAGGGGTGGCCACAGCTCTTGGTGTTTTTATAGCCCTGGCTCCGCTTCCAACTCTAATAGCTGCTTTAGCTTTTTTTGCCATGTTGGCTCTTTTCAGGATGATTTCACTTAGCTCTATAACAGCGGCTGTAACTATAGCCATATCTGTATGGTTCTTATCTGACTGGTCTCATTTAAGAATATTTACAATAATCATTGCAGCACTTGTTATTTTCCTTCATAAGGGTAATATTGACCGAATATTAAAAGGTACGGAGAGGAAGGTTGGAAAGAAATCTGCTTAATCCGCTTGATGTAATGCAGGAATGCGCACAGCTGGCTCTTTTGGGTCGTGGGTATACAAAGACAAACCCTATTGTGGGGGCTGTTCTTGCCAACGAAACTGAGATATTATCAAGAGGCTGGCACGAGCTTTACGGTGGTGCTCACGCAGAGGTGAACGCAATAGAGAACTCACCTGTGCCAACACAGGGGCTTGATCTTTACGTTACCTTGGAGCCCTGCTCACACACCGGCAAAACTCCGCCGTGTGCAGAGAAAATAGTAAAAGCAGGCATAAAACGTGTTTTCATAGGTTGTGTTGACCCTAATCCTGCCATTGCAGGGAATGGGGTAGACTATCTTAAAAACAACGGCGTAGAGGTTTATGTCGGTTATATGGAAGATTTGTGTGCATCCTTAATAGAAGATTTTGCAAAATTTATAACAAAGCATAAACCTTACTATACATTCAAAACCGCACAGTCTCTGGACGGCAAGATAGCTGCCGGAACTGATTCTAAGTGGATATCATCAAAAGCATCAAGAACATACACTCATTACCTGAGAGCAGTGTCAGATGCGATATTAGTCGGTGTGAACACTGTAATCTGCGATGACCCTGAGCTTAATGTCAGACTTATGAAGTCAGACAGAGACCCTTATAAAATAGTCATTGACCCGAACGGACGCATGCCGCTCGATTGTAAACTGGTCAAAAACAGTGTGAACAAGCTGATATATGTTACAGCAAAAAGCAATAGTGTTTCAGACAGGCTGAACGTCCTCGGGGCAGATGTAATAATCCTTGGCGGTGACGGAGAGCTTGATCTTGAGCTGCTTTCTGATGAACTTGTAAACAGAAAGATACTGAATGTTTTGATAGAAGGCGGCGGCAAAACCGCCGGTAAATTCTTTGATGCAGGGATCATCGACAGGGTAAATCTTTTCATAGCTCCTTTGATACTTGGCGGAGATGCCGTATCTGTTGGCGGTAAAGGTGCTCAATCTGTTGCTGAAGGGTTTAAATTAAAAGAAATACAGTCGAAAAAGTTTGAAAATGACCTTTTTATAAGCGGAAAGATTTCAGACTATAAACAGATGGTGCTTGATCTTACTGAGGAAGTGAGAGGAAGATGTGCTTGTGGCTGCGGAAGGGACGGTTGCTGATATGTTTA
The DNA here is from genome assembly GCA_002869145.1 of Denitrovibrio sp. GTDB lineage: Bacteria > Chrysiogenota > Deferribacteres > Deferribacterales > Geovibrionaceae > Denitrovibrio. The sequence goes on along the minus strand of PKTM01000029.1, from coordinate 113,177 downwards.
CAGGCATAGTGGAAGAAGTGGGCAGAATTGCCTCTATCGATAGAAAAGGTAATTTTGCAGTGCTTAAAATAAAGTGCAGCAAAGTTTTGGAAGGAGCACAGGTTGGTGACTCAATTGCTGTGAACGGTGTTTGCTTAACTGCCACATCCATAGCGTCAGATACCTTTAGTGCAGATATATCTTACGAGACAATAAAGAAGAGCACTTTCGCTGATATATCAAACAGTTCAGAAGTAAACCTCGAAAGAGCTTTAACTCTTACATCACGTCTTGGCGGCCATTTGGTGAGCGGTCATGTGGATGCTGTGGGGGTTGTTGAGAAATTTACACAGAAGGATTCAGCGTATATTCTGACCATCAGATATCCGAAAAATATAGACAGGTACATAGTCGATAAAGGTTCAATATGTGTTGACGGCATAAGCCTTACCACTGCTAAATGTGAAGAGGGAACCTTCGAGATAGCTGTTATTCCGCATACTTACGAAGGTACCTCTCTTAAAGGGAAACGTCACGGCGCAAAAGTGAATCTGGAAGTTGACATGATTGCAAGATACCTAGAGAAATTATTGAAAAGTTCCGAAAAGACAAGTACATTGGAGAGTAGCCTAATGGGGCTGCTTAATCAGGAGGATTATTAATGACAGGCAGTAGACTTGCCACCGTTGAGGAAGCATTAGAAGATATCCGCAACGGCAAGATGATTATACTTACAGATGATGAAGACAGAGAGAATGAAGGCGATCTTGTATTTGCCGCTGATTTTGTTACCCCTGAAAAGATAAACTTTATGGCTAAATACGGCAGAGGTCTTATTTGTCTTGCAATGCCGTCCGACAGATGTGACGAGCTTGGGCTGGACCTTATGGTTCGTGAGGACAGCAATTCAGCTAGATTTGGAACTGCTTTCACAGTATCTATAGAGGCCAGAGAAGGTGTAACAACCGGTATATCCGCTCACGACAGGGCACAGACGGTGAGGGTAGCAAATGACCCTACAAAAGGTGCAGCTGATCTGGCTAGACCTGGGCACATATTTCCTCTTAGAGCCCGTGATGGCGGTGTTCTGGTTCGCACAGGTCAGACTGAAGGCTCAGTAGACCTTGCACGTCTTGCAGGGCTGAATAATCAAGGCGCTGTTATATGTGAGATAATGAACGATGACGGAACAATGGCCAGAATGCCTCAGCTAGAAGAATTTGCAGATAAACATAATCTAAAAATACTTACCATAGCATCGCTTATAGAATATAGAATGGACAATGAACAGCTTATAGAAGAGACGACATCTGCAAAGATGCCCACACAGTTTGGTGATTTTAATATTACCGGATATAAAAGCGTAGTGGACGGTCAGGAGGCTGTTGTTATCTGGAAAGGCGATGTTAAGTCGGAAGAGCCTGTTTTACTCAGAGTGCACTCACAGTGCCTCACAGGGGACGTTTTCGGCTCCGAAAGGTGCGACTGCCGCTCACAGCTTCATGAAGCTATGAAGATGGTTGTAGCTGAAGGACGTGGTGCTATCCTGTATATGTTTCAGGAAGGCCGGGGAATTGGTATACTTAATAAGATTAATGCCTATCACCTTCAGGATGAAGGGATGGATACGATACAGGCTAACATTGAACTCGGTTTTGCAGAAGACCTTCGAGACTACGGTTTCGGAGCACAGATAATACGGCATATGGGTATAAAAGATATTAAGCTGGTAACCAATAACCCTAAAAAGATGAGAAGCTTATCAGGTTTCGGGCTTAAAGTAGTAGAGAGAGTAGGTCTTACTTGCGGGCTAAACCCGAACAACGAAACCTATTTGAAAACAAAAAAAGAAAAGATGGGACACCATCTCGATTTAGATTAAGGAGGATGGGTATGAATGTAACAACTCATCAGGGTATGTATAATGGCAAAGGGCAGAAGTATGCCATAGTAGCGTCACGTTTCAACGACTTTATAACGAAAAGCCTTATCGGCGGAGCTGTTGATGCTCTTGTACGCCATGAGGTTTCAGAATCAGACATAGAGGTATTTAAAGTGCCAGGCGCTTTCGAGATCCCTCTTTTAAGCAAAAAGATTGCTGATACAGGCAAATATGATGCTGTTATAACACTTGGCGCTGTTATCAGAGGATCAACACCTCATTTTGACTATGTATGTTCAGAAGTTTCAAAGGGAGTTGCTAAAGCCTCTTTTGATACAGGTGTTCCTGTGATATTCGGAGTACTGACTACAGACACTATTGAACAGTCTATTGAAAGGGCTGGAACAAAACACGGAAACAAAGGCGCAGAGGCAGCTATGTCAGCACTTGAGATGGTCAGTGTTTTGAAGATGGTATAAATGAAGAAAAACTTTAAAGGGCGCACCAGAGCGCGTAAATTTGCATATATGATGATGTACCAGTACTTTATGGCTGACTATACACCAGAAGAGATTACAAAGAACTTCTGGGCATCTGTGAAAGAGAGTGATGAGGAAGTTATAAGCTTTGCTAATGAGCTTTTCAGCGGAGCCGCACTATCGGTATCAGCCAATGACGATATAATCTGTAAATACATCCGTTCAGACTGGACATACGAACGCATGGGTGATGTGGAGAAGAGTATTTTGCGTGTGGCAGTTTATGAGCTTTTTCGTTTAGAAGCGCCTTATTACGCTGTTATCAACGACTTTGTAACACTTGCAAAAAAGTATAGCGAAGAAAAATCAGCAGCGCTTGTGAACGGTATTCTGGAAAACATCAGAAAGAATTATAATCTCTCGGAGGGGAAAGTTGAGTCCTGAGATTGCTATTACAAGAATTAACTTTAACTCTTTGGATAGATTTCCTGTTTTTCTTGACTATGACATGGACAGAATGAAATGCAGGGGTATGAGTGCAAAGGTAGACCTTTTCAGCTACGGCACTCTTACTGAAGAGATAGAGAAACTTTCTGAACAAGAGCTTAAATATGCCAAACAGGAAGGGGTATTCATCAGGAAGAAGGGACTTCTTTTCGACAGCGGCTTTTTTCTTTTCGATTTTAATTATATATTTTCAGATAAAGATAGTTTTATAAATAAGATCAGAAATATGAACCTTGAGGTTGTTTATCTGGAAAATTCTCACCGTTTTCAGATGGAAGATATCGTCTCTGATATCCCCTGCAGGTTACACCTGCTGGAGTTTGACGATGCCTCACACGGTTAAAATCAAGTGTAACATTCTTAAAAAGGATGTTATTTCGCTTAACAGCTTCATAGATTCTTACGAAGGGATAGCTATAGTGCGTACAGTGGACGCTTCAACAGGCTCTGTTGTGCTTTACGCCACAGACAGCTCGTACAAGACTGTGCTGAAGGTTTTGGAAGAGCTGAAAAATGACGGGATGCACATAGATAATATATCCACTCAGGTAAGTGAAAATGTCGATGAGTGGTAATTTGTCTGACGGGCTCCTTTATGACATGCTTAAAAAACTGTCTGGGGCTGGTCAGTATGCGGAAATATTTTTAGAAAACTCAAACAAACAGGCAGCAGTTTACGAAAACAATCAGCTTGATAGAGTTGAAAATTCAACTGACAGCGGAATATCTTTTCGTGTGATAGAAGGGGACAAAACTTTTTTCGGCTACACGAACTCATTTGCTGAGTCAAACATAAAGAATGCGGTGTCGGAGCTTGTTAACGCTGTAAAAATTGGTGAGATGCGTGACATTGCGCTTAATGATAAAAAATCCGTAAAATACTTCACCACGCCTGCTGATACTGATATACAGGACAAGATTAAGCTTGTGACGAGCATGGATAAAGCTGGAAGAATTGACAAAAAAATAATACAGTTCACCAGTATGTATGCCGAATCAGTTCGGGAAACCAGAATACTCAACACTGAAGGCTGTGATATTTCACAAAGTTTATGTTATGTTACTGGATATGCGGCTGCTGTGGCCTCTTCAGGCAAGGAGATACAGCAGGCCTATATACCGCTGGGCGGTACTTTCGGAGCTGAGGAAGCAGCAGGTTTGGACTTTATAAAAGTATCAAAGGATGCTGCCGAACTGGCAATGAAAAACCTGAGTGCAAAATACGCACCATCTGGCGTTATGACAGTGGTTATAGCCTCTTCAGCCGGCGGAACAATGGTTCACGAAGCTGTAGGGCATGGACTTGAAGCAGACCTTGCATGCAACGGCATGAGTGTTTATGCTGGACAAATCGGAAAAAAGGTAGCAGCAGGTATCGTCAGTGTTGCAGACAACGGAACTCTATCTGGAAAAAGAGGAAGTTTTTTATATGATGATGAAGGTGTTCAGGCATCTTCCAACATGCTGATAGAAAATGGAATACTTAAAAAGTATATGTCTGACAGGCTGTATGGACTGAAAGAGGGTACAGAACTCACCGGAAACGGCAGAAGACAGAGTTACAGATTTAGGCCAATAGTAAGGATGACAAACACGATAATAATGCCGGGGAGCGATTCTCCGGATGGTATAATAAAATCAGTACAGAAAGGCCTGTATGTCACCCGTATGGGTGGCGGACAAGTTAATACTGTCACTGGAGATTTTGTTTTTGAGGTTACTGAGGGTTTTCTGATAGAAAATGGTAAGCTTGGTGAACCTGTGAAAAATGCCACACTGATAGGCAATGGCCCTAAAGTGATGCGTGAGATAGATATGATAGGTGATGATCTGGGTTTTGGCATTGGCACATGCGGTAAGGAGGGGCAGGGTGTACCTGTTTCTGACGCACAGCCTACGCTTAGGATACCGGAGATTACTGTAGGGGGAAGATAAATTGGAAATACCTGTTAAGTATATGCTCACTGACCTTATAAAGAGCAAAACAAAAGATGGCAAACCATTTTTTCGGGCGATAATGTGCGATAAGGAAGGTAGCAGAAAAAACGGTATTATGTTTGAAAGTGACAAACTGGATTTTGAGCCGGAAAATGGTCAAATAGTAGAAGCCATTGGTGTTTTACAAACATATTCCGGTCAGGAGCAGCTTAAAATAAATTCACTGCGCCTGATTATAGATGCTGATCCGGCGGATTTTTTACCAAAAAAGGCTGGACTTGACCCAGAAGTTTTGTTTGCTGAACTCACAGAGATACTTATAGAAAACATAAACGACGAGCACCTCACTCAGCTTCTGGATGCCTTTCTGAGTGATAATAACTCTGTGGCACTTTTTAAAAAGATGCCTGCTGCAAAGTCTGTTCATCACGCTTATATGTCCGGGCTTCTGGAACACACTCTCAGCATGGTGAAAATATCTGTTATGCTCGGTGATTTCTACAAAGATACTGTAAATAAAGAACATCTGCTTATAGGTGCTCTTTTTCACGATATAGGAAAGATAAAGGAACTTCAGGCCGGAACAGGTCTTGAATACACAGACAGCGGAAAGCTTCTGGGACATCTGGTTCTGGGCGTTGAGCTGATGAATAGCTATATATCTGGCATTAACGGATTTCCTGATGAACTTAAATATCTGCTGAACCATCTTATTTTAAGCCACCACGGCCAGCTTGAGTTTGGTTCACCGAAAAAACCTAAAACACCCGAAGCTTTTATTCTTCATCATTTGGACGACATGGATGCAAAGCTTAACACCTTTAACTCTATATTCGAAAAAGAAGGTACTGAAAAAGGCTGGAGCGGGTATGATAGACTGCTTGAACGTAAGTTGTTCAAACATATGTAACTTAAAGGAAAAAAATAATGAGGGTTAGGTCATTCTTTCAGCGTGCGCTCATTGCAGGTGTTCTTGCGACACTTCCGCTTGCTGTCACTTACTGGTTTATAACGTTTGTATTTAAAAAGTTCTCAGGTTTCTTTCTTCCATATCTTGAGCTTCTTATGGTTAAGTTTGATATAAATATTCCAGTATACGGGCAGAAAATTATCTCATTTTCTGTAATACTGTTTGTTCTTATCTTCATAGGGCTGATAGCCAGAAACTATATCGGCAGAAAGCTTTTGGGGATGATTGAATCGCTGACTGACAATATTCCCATTGTAAGAAGTGTCTACAGCTCTATAAGACAGATTGTTGATGCTTTTCAGACTACAAGCGGATCAAGCTTTAAAAAAGTTGTAATGATAGAATATCCCCGTAAAGGATTGTACAGTTTTGGTTTTATCACCAAAGACTCTTCTGAATTTTTAAATGAGGCAGCAGGCGAGGTTTGTGTAAACATCTTTATACCTACTACACCAAACCCAACATCAGGCTTTATACTTATAGTGCCTAAAAAGGACGTTATAGACCCGGGGATACCTATTGAACACGGCATAAAGTTTATCATCTCTGCTGGTCTTGTAGAGCCTTTTGCGAAGACTGTTGACCCCTCTGTCATAAAACCTCTGCTTGATGAAAGCGAAGAAACGGAGAGTTGATTTGTTTATAAATATTGGGCTGATCGGACAGCCTTTGAATCATACATTTTCACCCTTTATACAGACCAGATTTTTTAAAAATACCGGACTGAATGGCGGTTACTGCTGTTTTGAAACAAGCGGCGGTGAAGCTCTGAAAGAGACTTTTGATACACTGAAAAGGTATTCTTTCAAAGGTGTAAATGTGACTGTGCCGCACAAGCAGGAAGTTATGGGGCTGATGGACTCTCTGGAACCAACAGCAGAAGATATTGGCGCTGTTAACGTTGTTCGCATATCTGACAAACTGGAAGGCTTTAACACCGATGCTGAAGGGTTTCAGAGAATGCTTGCTGATGCAGGTTACTCCCTTTCCGGAAAAAAAGTTCTTTTGCTCGGGTGCGGCGGTGCTTCCATGGCTGTGCTTTATGTTCTGAAAAGCTTTGGTGTAAAACTGACAGTAGTTAACAGAACTCTGGATAAGGCCGAGTCAGTACTGAAGTCTATGAGCTTTGACAATGCTGTTTTGCAGGATTATAATTTTATAAAAGCTGAGAGTGAATTCGACTATGTTATCAATGGTACATCCATAGGCCTGGAAGATGGTCTTTTTCCTGATATGAGCAGGGTGAGTTGCCGTGAGGCAGCAGTTGACATCCAGTATAAAAAAGGACTTACCCCTTTTTTGAAGTGCTACAGTGATGCTGATTGCGGGAAGCTTGACGGATTTTCCATGCTTGTATATCAGGCGGCTAAAGCCTTTGAGATTTGGACAGGCATTTACCCTGAGTTTTCTGTGAAAAAGATCTCTGGAGAACTTGGACTTATTTAAGGAGAGTATATCATGTACAGTCTGCAGGAACTTTTATCGTCAATGGTGGAAAAAGGTGCAAGTGACCTGCATATAACAGCAGGGACACCCCCTGTGTTCCGTGTGAACGGCGACCTTGTTCGTATGGAAGGTGAACCGATGACAGCGGCAGACACTCGTGCTCTCTGTTACAGTATTCTTAACGAGGCGCAAAAGAAGAGGCTGGAAGAAGAGTGGGAGCTTGACCTCTCATTCGGAATTAAAAATATCAGCCGTTTCAGAGCAAATGTCTTTATGCAGCGTGGCGCTGTTGCTGCTGCTTTCCGCATTATCCCATATGAAATAAGAACTTTCGCAGACCTGAAACTCCCCCCAGTAGTAGCTGAGCTTTGCCGCAGGCCACGTGGTATGGTGCTTGTGACCGGACCCACTGGAAGCGGCAAATCAAGTACTCTGGCTGCTATGATAGACAAGATAAACTCAGAAGAACCCGCTCATATAATAACTATCGAAGATCCTATAGAGTTTGTACATCAGCACAAGATGGCCACTGTGAATCAGAGGGAGATCAACGCTGACACTAAATCCTTTAAGCTTGCTCTGAAATATCTGCTTCGTCAGGACCCGGATGTTTGCCTTATAGGTGAAATGCGTGACGTAGAGACTATCGAAGCTGCTCTTACAATAGCAGAGACGGGTCACCTTTGTATGGGCACACTTCACACAAACAGTGCTGTACAGACAATAAACCGTATTATTGATGTGTTTCCGCCACATCAGCAGCCTCAAATAAGGGCGCAGCTCTCATTTGTTCTGGAGGGTGTTATTTCTCAGCAGCTAGTGCAGACAGCCGATGGGAAAGGGCGTGTAATGGTTTGTGAGGTACTGATACCTACTTCGGCAATACGAAACATTATTAGAGAAGACAAACTTCATCAGGTTTACGGCTCTATGCAGACAGGGCAGGGCGAGCATGGAATGAAGACCATGAGCCAGTCTCTTGTAGAAGCATTGAAAAGTGGGCTGATTACCAAAGAAGAGGCGATAAACAGGGCGATCTACCCTGAAGAGGTCAAACAGACAATTAAACGTGAAGGCTTATAATTCAGATTATAAAAGGGGTGCATACGCACCCCTCTCTTTTTTATATGTCTGATTCTATTATTCTTTCTATATCCGCAATAGCTCTATGTATGTTGAATCTTGCTGTATTAAATGTATTTTCCGCTCTTGTTCGCATAACTCTGGCATCTATCAGGTCGGTGTTAGTAGCAACTTTTTGCTGGAACTGATTTTGTGTAATGCGGTAGTTCTCTCTCGCTGATACCATCTCTTTTTCTGCGGCTTTCAGGCTTGCGCCAGCCAGATAAAAATTTTCAATGGCGTTTTTAAGCTGAAGCGTCATCTCCGATTTAGCGTTTCTTATAGTATTTAATAAGTACATTTTGTCAGATTGGAGCAGTTTTGTTGTGTTATGTTTGTTCATGCCGTCAAAAATATTCATGCTAACTGTAAGTGAAAGCACGGTTTCGCTGTCATAGGCGTACTCTCTATCGGAAGGGTTCATGTCCTGTCCGTATGAGTAATACCCAGCACCGAGGTTTACTTTAGGAAAGTACCCGCCTTTAGTAGCCTTTATAGTGTATTTTTTAGACTTCAGAAGTTCTTCCAGATACTTAATCTCGCTTCTGTTGTTGTACATTTTTTCTTTCAAAGCATCCATTTCCGGAAGTGGTTTTATATAGTCAGAAAGTATAGCAAACTGCTCTGCTTCTGATATTTCTGTGTCGGTAAGTTTTTCGATGTTGAAAATAGCCATTTTGTATTTGCTTTTTGCCGAGAGAACTGACTGCATGCTGGACGCAAGTTCTGCCTCGACCTTAAGTACTTCATTTTTTGCGACATAACCCACATCATAAGATAGTTTGATATCTTTGAGCTGGTTCTCCAGAAGCTGGTAAGCATTTTCTGCAACAGTCAAATTATAAAGCGCGGCAAGTACATTTATGTATGCTTTTTTCACAGACAGTATTATATCCTTCTTTACAGCCTCTGTATTATACTTCTGAGCTTCGTAAGCACTCTTTGCAGCCTCAATGTTGTATTTGTCGGAAAAGCCGTTAAAAAGGTTATACCCGACTTTAACGTTGAATTCTGAATATTGATCTTCCATCCCATAAGCGTCCTCTGAGCTTGAAAGATATGAGTAGTTTGCATTTAATTGCGGCAGGAAAGGTGTTTTTGCTGCTTCAGCAGAATATCTGCTAGACTCAGTCTTATGCTCGCTTGCTAATATTTCAAGGTTATTTTTCAGTGCACTATTAACCGCTTCGTCCATTGTAATTGCAAAAGATGCTGAGCTGAACAGCACTGATATAATTATTCCTAATATAATTTTATGCATTAGAGTCACCTCTTAGTTTTTCAAATTTTATAACGAACATAAGCATTGTAGGTATTAAAAACACAGTCAAAACAGTAGACAGGGCGAGACCGCCAAGCACAACACCGCCAAGACCGCGGTAAAGCTCTGAACCTGCTCCCGGTGAGAGTATAAGAGGGAGCATTCCGAATATGGATGTTGTTGCTGACATATAAATAGGCCTGATCCTTGTTCTGACAGAATCAAGTACAGCTTCCTTATGCTCCATCCCTTGCTCTCTGATGTTGTTTAGTGTCTGGTGAACGATAAGTATTGCGTTGTTCACAACTGTTCCTACCAGGATAATGAAACCGAGCATTGTAAGGATGTCCATCGGTTGAGGTATAAGGAACACGTTTACCATTTTAAGACCTATAACACCCCCAGCGGCTGCAAGAGGTACTGTAAATATTATGATGAATGGATATAGGAAATTGCCAAAAAGAGCAGACATCAGCAGATAGATAATGACAGCAGCCAGAAGAAAGTTCCACTTAAGGCTGTCTATAGCCTGAGTAAGCTTATCAGCAGTACCGCTCATGCCTATTTTAAGGTTTTCAAACCCCGGTGTGCCAAGCACTTTCGGTTTAACATCTTTGTCAATTGTCGCCATTGCGGTTTCTATAGGTATAGTGGTCGGGGGCGTTACCTGCAGTGTTATTGTTCTGTCCATCTCATAGTGACGAACCTGCTGTATCCCTGAACCAGGAACCATCTCAGCCAAAGTATTCAGTGGCACTATGCCGCCCATTGGTGTAGCTATAAGAATGTCGCCTATAGCTTCTGGGGTGAGGTCTTCAGAGTCTTTATTTTTAACCACTAGGTTTATTTTATCAGCACCCGGTTCTTTGTAGTCGCTAGCCTTGCGGCCATCCATAATGATATCTATCGTCTTTCCCAGAGAAGTGCTGTTCATGCCTACTGATTTAAGTCGGTCTCTGTTCGGTTCGAAGTTCATCTCAGGATACGAAATTTCCAGCGACTGTACAGGTCTTATCTGTGACCCGGGGATAGATTTGGATAACATACCGTACATCATTCCAGCAGCGCCAGCTATTTGGTTAAGGTCGTTGCCGGATACGTTTACGTTAATGGAACGTCCTTCACCTATTCCTGATTCAAAGATACCAGCCTGTATGGTTACACCAAATATACCAGGTATAGAGTTCACCTGTTGGTTCAGCACGGGGAGAAGTTCTTTTGCTCTTTCTTCTTCGTCACTTATGACACCTGCAACCATAAATCTTTCAGCACCTACGTAAAACATATCATCTATCTTAGGAAGACCATCAACGTTCTCATTGCGAAACCTTTCTGTTGAATCGAAAAGGTTATGACCTATCTCCATCCTCTCAACATATGAAAGTCCAGGAGGCGGTATAAAGATGCTCAGCAGGAGGTTTCTGTTACCCTGCGGCAGATATTCCTTTGGTGGGAACAACACATATGCCATCGCAAGTGAAAAACCCACAAGGGTCGTTATGGTGATTATTCTGGTAGCAAAGTTTTTAATACTTGCATTCACAAAGAACATTATCACATTAGAAACATAAGAACCGAATTTATCTATAACACCAAGACTTTTGGCTTCCTTTTTAGGTTTCCCTTCTTTTCGTTTTAAAAGCTGATACATGAAAGCCGGAATTACAGATACAGATACAAAAAGTGAGATAAGCACAGATGCTGTAATAGCAATAGCGATATCTTTAAAAAGCTGTCCTGCCTCTTCCTGCATAAAAACTATAGGCAGGAAAACTGCAACAGTTGTAGATGTAGATGCAATAACTGCTCCCCACACCTCTTTAGCACCTGCATATGCAGCATTAAAAGCGGTTTTCCCGAGGCTCCTGTGTCTGTCAATGTTTTCCAGTACAACAATAGCGTTGTCCACCAGCATACCCACTGCAAAAGAGATTCCCGCAAGTGATATTACATTCAGCGATCTGCCCAAAATGTTCAGAAAGATGAAAGTACCTATAACACTGATAGGAATAGCTGTAGCCACAACAATAGTGGAAGTAAGGCTTCTCAGGTAAGCCAGAAGAACGCATATCGCAAGTATAGCTCCAATAAGAATATTTCTTTGGACAAGGTCTATAGAACCTTGGATATATGGTCTTTGGTCATAAACCCACTGAAGGTGCAGGTTGTTGGGGTTAAGTATTTCCTTGTTGACCCTGTTTACAACCTCTTCGACCCTGTTGGTCATATCTATTATGTTTGCGCCTGATTCCGGTCTGAAGCCGCAAACGATACTTTGTGTATTATTATGCATCATAGCCGCATCAAGCTTTTGATAAGACCGTTTTACCTCTGCTATGTCAGACATAACTACTCTGAGCTGACCGTCTGAACGGATAACAAGATCTTCTAGATCTTTTGGTGAGGTGAATTCGCCAGTAGTTCTTATACGATAATTTTTTCTGCCCACACCCATAACACCTGCGGAGGTGTTTACATTTTCGGAGCCTATCGCATAGAGAATATCGTCATATGTAAGACCGTAAGAAGCCATTTTCGAAGTATCGACAAGCACATGAAGTTCTTCTTCCACACCGCCGAACACCATCAGAGATGAAACACCGGGAACTCTTTCAAGGTATTGCCTGACTTCATTTTCAAAGAAGGTCATATAGTAGTTTGCAGTCTTATCGTTGCCTTCTGTGGCTTTCAGTATCGTCCATATTGCCGGTGATGCAGATGCGCCGGATGCGCTTATAATAGGCTTTTGAACATTGTCAGGGTACGAGGAAACCTCGTCAAGTTTGTTTGAAACCAGAAGCATGGCATCGTTTATATCTGTGCCAAGTTCGAACTCCAGAGATATTTCACCCATACTGTTATATGAGTTTGACTCTATACCTTTAAGTCCGGACAAGCCTTTAAGCACATCTTCCTGCTCGTCTATGATTTCACTTTCGATATCGTAAGGCGTAGCGGACGGCCATATAGTGGAAATGGTTATTTCCGGAACACTGACGTTTGGAGTCAGTTGATATGACAGCTTATTGATACTGATAAATCCGAAAAGGATTATCATGATTACTATAACTACTGTTGTGACAGGTTTTTTTATTGAAAATCTGATAAAGTCCATATCAGTTACCGATTATGTTTACAGACTGATCCGGCTGAATTCTTTCGTTACCTTTTACAATAACCTTCATCCCAGCTTTTAGCCCTTCAGATAATACTCCAGCTTTAGTACCTTCGTAGCCTATAACCTGAACAGGTATCATCTTAGCCGAGCCTTCTGCAACAGTGTAGACAAAGACGTTCCCTCTGGCTTTTACCACTGCATCTCTGTTTATGAAAAGAACAGAAGTTGGTTCAGAAGAGGGGAGGTTAACCTTTACTTCCATACCGTCAAGCAGCCCGGCAGAATCTGAGGTACGTAGTTTTACAGGAAAGGTTCTATTTCCTACATCACCCGTTGGTACAGCAGTTTCAAACTTAGCTGTTATGTTTCGTCCTGCTGCCTCTGCGGATATGTTTTGGCCTTTTTTTAGATATTTTAAAATATGTTCGGGGACATTTACGATGAAGTCCATGCTGCCTGTTTTAGCAATATCTGCCACTACAGAACCTGCGTTCACCCATTCCCCAAGTGATGTATTTCTTTTGACCACTATGCCATTGTAAGGTGCATAAACAATTTTCTTTTCAAGCTGAGCTTTCAGATTTGCTATGGCTGCATGTTGAGCTGCGACCTGTTTCTCCAGAGATATTGCTGCGAACTTCTTGTTTTCATATGACTGTTCAGATGTTGCATTGCTTTTGAATAGACTCTGTGTACGCTCATAGTCGTTTTTAGCAAGCTGAAGGTTTGCCTCAATCTGCTCCAGAGATGCTTTTGCCTGATTTAATGAGCTTAAGAGGAGCTCACTGTCTATAATAGCAAGAGCAGCACCTTGGTTTACAACGTCACCAACGTCAAAATTTACTTTTTTGATCTTTCCGGCAGATTCAGCGGCTACACTTGAAGTGTCTGAGAATCTCACTGTCCCTACAAAAGGAGATGTGGGCGCAAGCATACCAGAAACAGTCTCGCCTACTACAACATTAGCCGGCGGCCTGCCCTGAGGTTTCTCTTCCGCAGCATAAACTGATAACGCAGATATAATGACAAGTGTAAAGCATAGCAGCAATATTTTTTTCATGCTAAAAATCCTTTTAGCTATCAGTCAGTATTACTTGATTTGATATTTTTAATCAGAGTTCTAAGTACTTCTTTTGCTGTTTCATAGTCACTATCCGGAATATTAGCAATGAAGTTTTTCCGGTAGTAATCAATAATAGGCTCCACTGGAATCATGGCCTCTTTACCTGCATCAGTTATGAATACATGAGTAACTCTTCTGTCTTTACGGTTTTTAACTTTTTTCACGTATTTCTTTTTAACAAGCCTGTTCACAACGCCTGTTGTGGTAGGTTTGTCAAAATACAGAAGCTGACCAAGTTCAGTCATGTTCAGGCCGTCCTGTTCAGAAAGCCTTACTAGTACAGCCCATTGTGCAGGTGTAAGGTCAAGTTTTCTAAGTCTTGATTCAAACTCCTGTCTGGCTAAAGTTGCACATCGGTTGATTAAAAATAATATTGAGTCGTCTAACATGTAGCTAAATTAGTGCGCTAATATTGAGTTGTCAAGAAAATAGTTTATCAAATTAAATAAATTTGAAAATATTAGCACTTTAATTATTTATTTTCTTGATGATTATAAAATCAAAAGATAAGGTTATTGTCAATATATAGATTTATTAATTTTTGTAAGTATAAACTTAAAGTCATCATTTTGAAAATTTGTAAATTTAAGCTGAGTTATCTGTTTTTATTCTTAGCGTAATGTTCCATTTTCATTAAGCTAACTATTGATTAAAAACAAGGGATTGTGTATCTTATTCAGTTCTAACTGTACTAATAGGTGAACTTAGAATGGATCAATATAATAATAATGATATGCAGTATCTTATTGACGATATAAAGGTTGGCGACACCTGGCGCATATTTAAGATACTGGCTGAGTTTGTTGAAGGTTTCGAAAAGCTTGCAAAAGTTGATCCTGCGGTAACTGTTTTCGGTTCTGCAAGAGTAAAAGAGGATGATCCATACTACAAACTTGCTATGGATATAGGCAGAATGCTCGCAGAAGAAGGTATAACTGTGCTTACCGGAGGCGGACCAGGCATTATGGAAGCGGCTAACAGAGGTGCTTTTGAGGCGGGGGGGCAGTCAGTAGGATTGAACATAGAGCTGCCTTTCGAGCAGGAACCAAACAGGTATGTCAAAAAATCTATATCTTTCGATTACTTCTTTGTCCGCAAAGTTATGCTGGTGAAATACGCCAACGCATTTATAATCCTTCCGGGCGGGTTTGGGACAATGGACGAACTTTTTGAGGCGATAACCCTCATTCAGACTGGAAAGATAATCCCTTTTCCAACTATACTCGTAGGCACAGACTATTGGTGCGGTTTGGTAGACTGGGTGAAAGCACGTATGCTGGAAAGCGGTTATGTATCTGAGACAGATATGAATTTTTTACGTGTTGTAGATACAGCAGAAGAGGTAATCAGTATTATTAAAGAATTCCTTGAAACAAGCAGAGTGAAAAAATGATAAAAATGTATGAACTTCATTCCCACACCACTTACAGCGATGGAGTGCTTATCCCATCAGAATCAGCCAGAAGAGCTTTTATGGACGGCTATGCCGGACTTGCATTTACTGATCACGCTGATGAGTCTAACTATATGAATATATTAGAGAATCAGCTCAGATTCAAAACTGAGTTCAACTCTTTAAGCAAAGATTTTAAAGTAATTGTAGGTGTGGAGATAACCCATGTGCGCCCATCGCTCATAGGCAAGCTTACTGAAAAAGTTCGTGAAGCTGGTGCTGATATTGTAGTTGTTCATGGTGAGACTATAACAGAGCCCGTGGAAGAAGGCACCAACATGGCAGCTGTTGAGGCAGGGGTGGACGTCCTTGCTCACCCTGGGCTGATAACAGACGATGTTGTCAGAAAAGGTGTAGAAAACGGCGTACATTTTGAGGTAACAACCAGAAAAGGGCACAGCATAACTAACGGTCATGTAGTTAAAAAAGTTCTTGAGTTTAATGGCGAGCTGGTGATAAACAATGACTATCACTCACCAGGCGACAGGGTTAGTGCAGAGATGGCAATAAAGGTCCTGGCAGGAGCCGGACTGAGTGATATAGAAATAAAAAAAGTACTTGATAATAATAAAAAAATATTTTTACGTTCTCTGGAGGGTTAAGTGAACAGAAAAAAACAAAAGCAAATGATCGAAGAAGCACCTGTCGATAAAATGGACTTGTTTCTTGCGACACACTACAGGAAACTTCTTTTAGGAGTTGCAGTTCTCCTCGTTTTATTCATTGCAGGATATGCTTTTAAATCTATGAACGAGTCAAAAGACCAGCTTCTTGTAAATAAGGTCGGCCAGCTTGAGATGCTTTTCGAGTTTAACGGCACGACAGAGGCTCAGCTGAATGATTTTGTCGCTGTTGCGAACCAATATCCTGATGCTGGAGACTACATAAACCTGAAAGCTGCTGAGGTTCTTGTTAAACAAGGGAAAATGGATTTGGTAGATATCCCTCTTTCCAGCGCCGGCGGCGACTTCAAAGAACTTGCTGATGGTCTAAGATTTGACATAGGCATGGGAGATGTAAATCCCGAACAGTACCTTACAGAGAGTGTTATGACACCACTTTGGTACTACAGAGCATACCTTGCGGCTGATGATGCAAAAAAGACTGAAATACTCACAGTTTTTCAAGAGAAATATAAGGAAAATGAATTACTTAAGCAGATAGAAAGGTGGGATGGTTAATGAAGAAAGTTTTAAGCGGCAACGAGGCTTTTGCCAGAGCCGCATTTGAAGCAGGTGCAGGTGTGGTAAGTTCTTACCCCGGTACACCCAGTACTGAGATAACTGAGCATGCCGCCCATTATAAAGAACTTTACACAGAGTGGGCGACTAATGAAAAAGTTGCTATGGAGGTCGCAATAGGCGCAAGTCTAGGCGGAAAAAGAGCTATGACATGCATGAAGCATGTTGGGCTCAATGTCGCATCTGACCCTATCATGACACTCTCATATACAGGCGTGAATGCAGGACTTGTAGCTGTTGTGGCTGACGACCCTAATATGTACAGCTCCCAGAATGAGCAGGACAGCAGACACTATGCAAGATTTGGCAAAATGCCAATGTTTGAGCCTGCTGACAGTGCAGAGGCTAAAAGATTTACCAAGGAAGCATTTGACCTGTCAGAAGAGTTCTGTACTCCTGTGCTTGTCAGGTCTTGTACCAGAGTATCGCACACACAGACAGTGGTGGAGCTGGAAGACAGGGCTGAAGCACCACATTTCGAACCTGAAAACAACATTCCTAAATGGGTTATGATCCCCGCTAACGCACGCAAAAGACATAGAATAGTAGAGAATCGTCTTCTTGAGCTTCAGGAGCTTGCAGAAGGTGACAAATATAATAATTATGTAATACGTGACAAGTCTGTGGGTGTTATATGCGCTGGTGTTACTTATAACTATGTTCGTGAGGCAAACCCGGAAGCTTCCACTTTAAAGCTTGACATGGTGTGGCCTCTCCCTATGGAAAAGATAAAGAAATTCAGTAAGTTAGTAGATAAACTTTATGTAGTGGAAGAGCTTGATCCTTTCTTTGAAACAGAGATAACAGCGGCAGGTATTGCAATAGAGCATATAGACCGTAGTCTTTGCGGAGAGCTTTCCGTGGATGCCGTAAGAGCACTCTTCAACTCAGAAGAGTATGAGGTGGAGCCAGATATGAGTCTGCCTTTCCGCCCGCCAAGCATGTGCCCCGGATGCTCACACAGAGGTATTTTTTACGCCATAAACAGGCTGAAACTCTTTGTGACAGGAGACATAGGGTGTTATACACTTGGTCTGCTTCCTCCCTTAAAAGCTATCAATACTACAGTCTGCATGGGTGCAAGTATAGGTATGGCGCACGGGCTTGATAAGGCATCTGAAAACATGTCAGAAAAGTCAGTTGCTGTTATCGGAGATTCCACATTTTTGCATACTGGGATAAACAGTCTTATAAATACAGTATATAATAACGGACATTCAACAGTTATAATACTTGATAACGGCATAACAGGCATGACAGGGCATCAGCCGAACGCAGGCACTGGCTGCGACATACACGGAGCACCAACAGTAAAGATAGATTATGTGAATCTGTGCAAATCCATAGGTGTAAAACCTGAAAACATAAGGGTTACTGATCCTTTTGACATAGCGGCCTGTATGGAAGTTTTAAAAGAAGAAACCTCTAAAAAAGAACCTAGCGTTATAATTACAAACAAGCCTTGTATATTTGCTGATAGGTCTGTTGTTGATAAACCTTATTTCATTCATGAAGACAAATGCAGCGGATGCAGAATTTGCACCAGACTCGGCTGTCCGGCTATTCTCTGGAAAGAAGAGGATAGAGTGGCATATATAGACGAAAATCTTTGTACAGGATGTCATCTTTGTATAAAAGTTTGTAAATTCGGCGCAATAGAGCAGAGGAGCAAATAAATGAAGCTTGATATACTCATGGTTGGTGTGGGCGGTCAGGGTACTGTCCTTTCAAGCAACATTGTGTGCGATGTTGCTCTGGCAAATGGTTTTGATGTTAAAAAAAGTGAAATACACGGCATGGCTCAAAGAGGCGGCAGTGTTGTAACGCATATTCGTGTTGGTGAAGAAGTTTTTTCACCTACAATTCCCGAAAAAAGTGCAGATATTGTTGTTTCTTTTGAAAGGATGGAATTTTTACGGTATGATGAATATTATGGAAAGGAGACAACTCTTATCTTGAATACTCAGGTTATCGCGCCTCCAACCGTTGCTGACGGTTCTGCACAGTACCCTGATGAGAAAGTTGCACAGACCAAGAAGATCTTCAGTAAAGTTTATGAAACTGATGCTATAAGCAAAGCGATGGAGATAGGTAACCCTAAGGTGGCCGGAATGGTTATTTTAGGAATTCTTGCAAAAGCAGTCCCTTTCAAAAAAGAAGCCTGGGAACAGGCAATAAAAGACAGGGTTCCACCGAAAACTATCGACTTGAACCTGAAGGCATTTGACATCGGATATAATATCTGATTCGGAGAAACATTTGAATTTTAAGGTAAACAAGTTTGATCTGCACATGCACTCGGATCACAGTTCAGATGGTGTATTGACGCCTTATGAGATACTTACCATTGCCCGCTCCAGAGGCATTAATATGTTCTCTATTACAGACCATAATTCTCTGGCATCTGCGGATGTTATGAAGTGGTACAAAGGCAAATACGGCAATAAAACCTTATACATTAATGGTGTAGAGCTTTCCCTATATCATGGTGATCGTGAAGTGCATGTTTGTGCTTACGGTTTTAACGAAAGCTGCACTATTATGGCAGGAGTTCTGGAAACATATAACCGCAATAGGGTGCTTCAGTCTGAACTTCGTGTGGAAAAACTTCAGGATTTAGGTTTTAAAGTTGACTATAAAGAAGTTATGAAGACTTCCGGGGGTAAACTCCCTTCAGGTGTAACATTTTTGAAGGTGCTTGCAAAGTATAAAGAAAATAGAGAAGCCCTCCATGAGTACCTTTCAGGTGAGAAATCTAAGTCCCCATATACCAATTTTTACTTTGACTATTTTACTAAAGGCGGCAAAGCATATGTGGATGCACCGCTGCTTCACTTCCATGAAACAATAGAAAAACTTAAAGACAAGGCTGTTTTAATCATTGGTCATCCATCTTTATATACAGACAGGAAGATTGAAGAACTTGCTGTTGACGGGATAGCGGGGATAGATGTTTACTCATCATATCATAATGATGAACAGATACAGTATTATAAAGAGATTGCAGAGTAGAGAGGACTTCTTATCACTGCCGGAAGCGATTTTCACGGTGAAAGGATTAAGCCGGGGATACACCTTGCTGGTCATGGCTGCAAAGATAATTCCGTACCAAACAAGTTCATAGAAAGGCTAACATCTATGGAACATGGTTACTTCTTTATATGAAAAGATCAAACAAATACATTACAGATAAAATCAGACCATATATTCTGAAAGCACTTGAAGAGAAAGGTCTTGACCTATTTGAGCTTACTCTCCGCAGTGAAAGAGGCGGAGTAGTGCTCCGTATTACAATAGACAAGCCGGAAGGTCCTGGTATAGAGGACTGCACAATAGCCAGCAGAGCTGTATCCGAATTTCTGGACAGCGATGAGTCAAATATTCCGTTTGACAGGTATAACCTTGAAGTTTCAACCCCCGGCCTGGAAAGACCTCTTCGCAGTGAATCTGATTTTAAAAGGTTTATCGGGAAAAAATGTAAAATAACCAATCGGGAAAAGGACAAAACCGGCAGAAAGAGCTATACCGGTATAATAGAGTAGGCAGAAGAAGGCAAAGTTACTCTGAATGTTGTGAAAGAGAGCGCTGTCTTTGAACTTGAACTGGACAATATTGCAAAGGCAAACCTTGTGGTTGAGTTTGACTAAAAGATCATATTTGCTGAATATAATAAAAACCCTTGCATAATAAGGCTTGGTGTGATATTTCTATTATCGAAGTGGGCATTGTGCCCACTTTTTTTGTGTTTAAAATCAGGTGAGATGGCTTCTTTCTGATAAGCTAAGTTCATCTGTTACAAAGATAAAATATATACTGAACAGGCATGGTCTGTTTTCAGGAGGAAAGATGAGCAAGGAACTGACAAAAGTTGTCGATGAAATCGGAAGGGAAAAAGGGATAGCCAGAGAGCTTCTTTATGATGCCCTGAGAGAATCAATACTGGCAGCTGTAGCCAGAAAAATCGGCAAACTCCTTGAACCCGATGTAAATATAGACATTGATAAAGGTACAATCGAAATACTTCTGCATAAAGAGGTTTGCGAAAGCGTAGACGATAAGTGGACAGAAGTGCACATAGATGAAGCTGATCCTTACAAGGAGAATCCGCAGCTTGGTGATGTTGTAATGGTTCCTACAACGCTTGAGGAGCTTGGAAGACAGGCGGCGCTTGTGGCCAAGCAAAAACTTTTTGAAAAACTGCGTGATGCAGAAAAGCAAGTTGTTCTTGACCAGTTCCAAGACAGAATAGGCGAGATAGTAAACGGTGTTGTTCTTAAAACTGATAGAGAGAACCTCATTATAAACATAGGGAAAACAGAAGCTGTTCTTCCAAAGAGAGAGATGATAGGCGGCGATTTTTTCAATAGAGGTGACTATGTAAGAGCACTTCTGCTTGATATCAGGCTTATTAAAGGCTGGCCTCAGCTTATTCTCTCCAGAACACACCCGGCGTTCATGAGAAAGCTTTTCGAGACAGAGATTCCGGAAGTTTTCGAAGGAATCATAGATGTAAAAGCTGTTTCCAGAGAACCCGGAGACAGAGCGAAAGTCGCTGTTTACACAACCCATAGCAGCATAGACCCTGTGGGAGCATGTATCGGGCTTAAAGGTGTACGTATCAACGCCATCAGCAATGAGCTGAGAGGTTAAAAGATAGATGTGATAGAATGGTCACCTGATTCAATTAAATTTGTTTGCAACGCAATATCCCCTGCGGAAGTTGTGCTTACAAATGTTTTCGAAGATGAAGAAACCATAGAGATAGTTGTCCCAGACGACCAGCTTTCACTTGCCATTGGTAAAAAAGGTCAGAATGTCCGTTTGGCAGCCAAACTCACAGAGTGGAGACTTGATGTTCTGAAAGAGTCCGAATACGCTGAAATTAGAAAAGAACGTATGCAGGATCAGGAGCAGGAGCTCAAAGACTTTTATGAAATGTATAATCTTGAAAACCTCTCCGGTATGACAGATGAGCTTCAAAATAGTCTTATTGAGGCTGGTTACGACGATATAGAAAAACTCTATAATGCAAGCTTTCATGAGCTGAAACAGGCTATGGAATGCGGAGAAGATCAGGCTGTTTCTGTTATTAACATGGCTCTGGACTATCTTGCCAGTAAGTTTGATGAACTTGAGGAAGAAGAAGAGGAGCTCGAGGAAGAGACTGAAGCAGCTGAAGAAGCTGATGAAGTGATTGAAACAGTACAAGAAACTGCTGAAATAACTGTTGAAGAAGCAGAAATTCAAGCGGAGAAAGATAAAGACACAGAATAATGAGCAAGACAGGGAGAGAGACTCCCATGAGAACATGCGTTTCGTGCAGGCAGAAAATGCCAAAGACAGATCTTGTAAGGTTTGTATTTAAAGATGACGTGTGTGAAGATGAAAGGCAGATTAAACATGGGCGTGGAGCTTATGTTTGCAAAAATGAAAAATGCAGAGAAACCGGGCTGAAAAAGAATAAACTGCACAGTTCACTGCAAAAAGTTGATAGACGCAACCGTAAAACGGGGTGAAATATATGGCTGGAATTAAAATAACTGATATCGCAAAGAAGCTGGGTAACAGCGAAGAAGAAGCAAAACAAAAAATTATTGACGGTGGATTAAAAATAGCAGATGACAACACTGTAGATGATGATGCGGCAGTATCTTTAGGTATTGACCCGAAACATCTTCGTCTGGACAGAAGACAGGAGATGCTCAAAAAAGCTATGGAGAGACACAAGAGACACCCCAAATCACGCGAAGTAAAAGTTGGTTCTAACGAAGAAACATCGGCTCCTAAAAAGATTTCTAAACAAGAGCTGATGGATAGAAAGAAAAAACTTGAAAAGACCATCCGTAAGGTTGATGAAAACCGTGAAACTATGAAAGATGAAAAGGTAGAAGCGCCTAAACCAGCCGAGGCTGCTGAGACCGCACAGGAACCAAAAGAAACTTCACAGGTTAAATCAGAGGAGAAGGCTCCCGATACCAAAGCTGAAACAAAACAGGCAGAAAAATCTGAAGCACCAAAGACTGAAACTCAAAAGTCTGAGCAACCCAAGTCTGAAACACCAAAGGCAGAAGCACCAAAAACTGAAGCACCAAAGACTGATCAAAGATCAACAAGACCTCAGGGTGACAGAAGACCTCAGGGTGACAGACCACAAGGCGACAGACCTCCATATAGAGGCGGCGACAACCGTCAGCAGGGCGACAGACCACCTTACAGAGGCGGCGATAACCGTCAGCAGGGCGACAGACCTCCTTACAGAGGCGGCGATAACCGTCAGCAGGGCGACAGACCGCCATACAGAGGCGGAGACAATCGTCCGCAGGGCGACAGACCTCCATACAGAGGCGGAGACAATCGTCCGCAGGGCGACAGACCTCCATACAGAGGCGGAGACAATCGTCCGCAGGGCGACAGACCGCCATACAGAGGCGGAGACAACCGTCAGCAGGGCGACAGACCACCATACAGAGGCGGCGATAATCGTAAGCAGGGCGACAGACCACCTTACAGAGGTGGCGATAATCGTCAGCAGGGCGGTCCAAGACCTAAACCGGGTGAAGACACAGGAGCACTTGCTACTGAGAAGAAGAAGGTTATTAAAGAAAAACCAAAGTCACCTACAATAGAGGCTAAAAAGACTAAAGCTCCAGTTCAGAAAAAAGAGAAGAACATCCATAAGGGGCTTGATGAAGGTATTGAATTGTTCGAACTTGAACGTGAAATACTCGAGTCAAAAACTGACGCTGCTGCAGAGTATAAAGAAGTGCCTGAAGAGGTAAAAGTTGAAGAAAAAGTTGAGGCTAAACCTCAGCAAAGACACCGCAGCAACTATCAGGACAACCGCAGAAAACCTGGCAGAAAACAAAAAGGCAAGAGACGTGAGGATAAACCGGAACCGGTAATTGTAAGACCTTCCAGCGTTACAGTTGGCGAGAATATTATCGTTTCGGAACTTGCTAAGCTTATGGGTGTAAAAGCTACAGAGCTTATTAAGCATCTTATGCAGCTTGGTATCATGGCGAGCGTTAACCAGGCTATAGATGGTGACACAGCTATTCTACTTGGTGAAGAATATGGCATAGAAGTGAAAGTTCAGTTTCTCACAGAGGACGATCTTATACCTGTTCACGATGATAAACCTGAAAATCTTATCCCAAGACCACCTATAGTTACAGTTATGGGACACGTTGACCACGGTAAAACATCACTGCTAGACCGTATTAGAGAAACTGCTGTTGCAGAAGGTGAAGCGGGTGGTATCACTCAGCACATCGGTGCTTACGAAGTAAAAATGGATAAAGGTACTATTACATTCCTTGACACACCGGGACATGAAGCGTTTACAACACTTCGTGCCAGAGGTGCTAGTGTTACTGACATTGTAATTCTAGTTGTCGCAGCAGATGATGGTGTTATGCCTCAGACAAAAGAGGCAATAGACCACGCTAAAGCTGCAGGTGTTAAGCTTATAGTAGCTATCAACAAGATAGATAAAGAGAATGCTAATCCTGATATGGTTCGTAACCAGCTTGCAGAACACGGAGTTATTTCCGAAGACTGGGGTGGTGATTATCAGTTTCAGGAGATATCAGCCAAAGCTAACCTTCAGATAGAAGACCTTCTGGAGAGAGTTCTGCTTGAAGCGGAGCTTCTTGAGCTTCAGGGAAACAAAGAAGCACATGCAGAAGGGATAGTTATCGAATCGAAACTGGATAAACAGAAAGGTGCTGTTGCCACAGTACTTATAAACAGAGGAACACTTAAAAAAGGTGACAACTTTGTTGTAGGTACAGAATACGGCAAAGTAAGAGCCATGTTTAACTACAAAGGCGCAGCAATAAAAGAAGCAGGGCTCTCAATACCTGTTGAAATAATGGGATTTTCGGGCGTGCCTCAGTCAGGTGACAGATTTGTTGTAACCCCGGATGAGAAAACAGCAAGACAGGTTTCTGAGCTTCGCAGCGATGAGCACCATAAGAAAACTCTTGCAGAAAAATCTGCCGTCTCTCTTGCAGACCTTTTCAGTAAGATAAAAGAGGGCGAGCTGAAAGAACTTAATATTGTTCTTAAGGCTGATGTTCAGGGCTCACTTGAAGCTCTTAAGTCTTCCCTTGTTAAGCTTTCCAACCCGGAGGTAAAGGTAAATATAATCTCCAGTGGTGTGGGCGGTATCTCTGAAAACGACATTATCCTTGCATCAGCTTCAAATGCTGTTGTAATCGGCTTTAATGTTCGTCCAGGAGTTCAGGCAAGAGCAAAGGCTGATCTGGAGAAGATCGAACTTAACCTTTATTCTGTTATCTATCAGGCGATAGATGATGTGAAGAAAGCTATGGAAGGGATGCTTGATCCATCCAAACGCGAAGAGGTCATCGGTCGTGCAGAAGTACGTCAGGTTTTCTCTGTGCCAAAGCATGGCAAGATTGCCGGCTCTATGGTTACAGACGGTAAAGTTCAGCGAAATGCGCAAGTTAGAGTTGTAAGAGACTCAATTGTAATATATGATGGCGTCCTGTCTTCATTGAAACGTTTCACTGATGATGCGAAAGAAGTTGCACAAGGCTACGAATGTGGTATAGGTATAGATAAATACAACGACCTGAAAGAGGGCGATGTTTTTGAGTTCTATATCATGGTAGAAGAGAAACGTACTCTTGATGATGTACATAAAGATGCAGCAAAGAGAGAAAAAGAAGAAGCAGCTGCCGAAGAGTAATCCCGGCACTGACAGGTAAATAAGTGTGGTTATAGGATCAGTAGTATTCACGCTTGCTATAGATCAGGCCTTTTCGCTGAAAGATAAAAGAAGCGTTATAGAAGGCCTGAAGAAGAAATTGACAAATAAATTTAACATTGCGGTTAGTGAGGTCGGCTTGCACGACACATGGAACCGCAGTGAATTGGCCGTTGTGACGGTTTCACCGGACAGAAAGAGAGTAGATTCTGTTCTGTCTAAGGTGGCTTCATTTATTGAAGACTACGGTGATGCTGTGCTTCTGGACATAGAGCAGGAGATTTTTTAATTGAGAGACAGAAGAGTAGGAGAGCTTTTACGCACCGAAATTATGGACGTTCTACTTAAAGAGATTAAAGATCCGAAGATTAAGGATGTTGTAATCACTAAGCTGGATGTCACTAAAGACCTCTCAATTGCAAAAGTTTACTTTAGCACTTATAACAAAAGTGCTAAAGCTGGTATCGAGAATGGGTTAAACAGGTCCGCAGGCTTCATAAGACACTGCATCCTGAAAGGACTCCGTCTCAGAAAGGTACCAACCCTCCGTTTTATCTATGACGATTCAGGAGATTACGGCCAAAAGATTGATACTCTTTTGAAAGACATCAATCAAGAGCAGTAATGAATGGCGTACTAAACATTTACAAAGAAAAAGGTTTAACATCTTTTGCCGTTGTGAAAGCAGTTCGAAGGCTTACTGGTGTTAAAAAATGCGGTCATCTGGGAACTCTTGATCCTATGGCGGAAGGCGTATTGCCCGTTTGCGTGGGCTATGCGACTAAACTGGTGGATTATATGATGGCTACCGATAAAGAATATGTCGCCCGTTTTGAACTCGGGTATTCTACCGACAGCTATGATTCTACGGGGGCTGTAATAGACAGAAATAATGATATTAAGCCTTCGAAAGAAGAAGTAGATAAAGTTTTTCAGTCATTTGTCGGCGAGCCGGAGCTCATAATCCCTGCGTTTTCCGCTGTTAAAATAGGCGGTAAGAGGGCTTATGATCTTGCCAGAAAAGGCGAGATAGAAGATGCCGGCAGAAGGACTATGAAGATAAACGACATATCTCTTATGGACTACGAATATCCGGAAGGGATGTTCAGGATGAGCTGCTATAAAGGGACATACGTCCGCAGTGTTATCCATGAAGCCGGACTTAAGCTTGGCTGCTACGGTGTTATGAGCGGACTGATAAGAACAGTCAGCGGTGCTTTTAAGCACAAAGGTTCATACAAGCTTTCACATCTGGAAGATATGAAAGAGAAAGGTGAGCTCGAAAATGCTTTCACCTCTGTGGTTGATGCTACAGGCTGGCCAGTTGCTGTTATTCACGAAGATGCGGTAAGGCTGGTTAAAAATGGTGTTTCTGTAAAGAGGCACAATTATATACAGCTTCCAGACGGTAAATCTGACATGTATTTCATGGCAGACCCCGAAGGCAAACTGCTTGCTTTTGCAGAATATGCTCAAGGTGATCAGTCACCGTTGAAGATAGTAAAGCTGCTGGTATAATATTGAATTTGGAAAAAACTCGGAATAACAAGGAAATATATGAACACCTTGTCTGTCCGGTTAAAATATGATATTTTAAATACTTATCTTAGGAGGAAAAGTAAGATGGTAATGACTAAAGAACGCAAAGAGGAGATTATCGCGTCTCACAAAACACACGACTCCGATACAGGCTCCCCAGAGGTACAGGTAGCACTTCTTTCAGAGAGAATCACATACCTGACAGAGCACTTCAAAACTAAACCTAAAGATCACCACTCAAGACGTGGCCTTCTGCTCCTTGTTAGCCAGAGAAGAAAGCTCCTAGATTACGTTAAAAAGAAAGACTACATTAGATACAAGAAGCTCATCGATGCACTTGGCATAAGGAAGTAATGGTTTAAAATATGGAAAAAAATATCCTCGAATTTCCTATTCGTCTGAACGACTCAGCGGAGGAAATTATTTTCGAAACAGGCTGGAAAGCTAAACAGGCTAACGGCAGTGTTTGGGTAAAACAAGGCGGAACAGTTGTACTCGTGACAGCGGCAGGCAGAAAAACTGCTTCAGAAAACCAAGGGTTTTTCCCTCTTACTGTTAACTATATAGAGAAGTTTTATGCTTCTGGTAAGATTCCTGGTGGATTCTTCAAAAGAGAAGCAAAACCTACCGACAGAGAGACTCTTACATCAAGACTGATAGACAGACCTCTTCGTCCTATGTTTCCTGACGGATTCAGAAATGAAACTCAGGTTATAGCTCATGTTCTGTCATACGATGGCGTTAATTCTCCTGACATGCTCGCTATGAACGGCGCTTCAGCGGCTCTTATGATATCAGACATCCCTTTTAACGGCCCTATAGCAGGTGTTCGTGTGGGTCGTCTTGATGGCGAGCTTATAATCAACCCGCCAGCGGACAGGATGGAAGAACTTGACATTAACATTATACTTGCATGTACTGATGACGCCATAGTTATGGTGGAAGCGGGCATGGATATAGTAAGTGAAGAAGATGTCATCGAAGCCCTCCAGTTTGGACATGACAACATCAAAAAACTTGTAGCTAAACAAAACGAGATGGTTGAAAAACTCGGTAAAGCGAAATTTGAATACACAAGCTTTTGTGTTGCAGATGAGTTGGTTGATGAAGCTATGTCTCAGCTTGTTGATAAGCTTAAAGAGGCTCTTGTTATTCCTGCTAAACTTGAAAAGTACGAAGCACTTGATAAGATAGGCGAAGAATACATTGAGACCATGAAAGAGAAGATAGGCGAAGATGATTTCGACGAATCACTCTACAAAAACATCTATCATGAAGTTGAAAAGAAGGCTTTCAGAGACTTCACTATCGACTCTAAAACCAGAATAGACGGGCGTTCATACTCTGATATCCGTGATATCGATATTGAGACAAGGCTTCTGCCTATGGCTCACGGTTCAGGACTTTTTACCAGAGGGGAAACACAGGCTCTTGTTGTAGCTACTCTCGGTACAAAGACTGATACTCAGATCATGGACACTATTTATGGTGATGGTAAAAAGAAGTTTATGCTTCATTACAACTTTCCTCCATTTTGTGTGGGTGAGGTTGGCTTTCTCAGAGGCCCGGGCCGTCGTGAGATTGGTCACGGAGCACTTGCAGAGAGAGCACTCTCTTATGTTCTCCCTCACGAAGATGACTTCCCATATACCATCAGAATAGTTTCTGAGGTACTTGAGTCTAACGGTTCATCATCTATGGCTACAGTGTGCGGCGGTTGCCTTGCACTTATGGATGCTGGTGTACCTATTAAGTCTCCTGTTGCCGGTGTTGCTATGGGTCTTATCTACGAAGGTGCAGACAGATATGCAGTACTTTCTGACATTCTCGGCACAGAGGATCACCTAGGCGACATGGACTTCAAAGTGACTGGTACTAAAGAAGGTATCACAGCGCTTCAGATGGATATAAAGATCGAAGGACTTTCAAGAGACCTTCTTGAAGCTGCTCTTGGTCAGGCTAAGGCTGCCCGTATGCACATACTTGGCAAGATGACTGAGCACATGCCTGAACCTAACACAGAGCTTGCTCCTACTGCTCCTAGATACGTTACTATGAAGATCAACCCAGAGAAGATCGGCATGGTTATCGGACCTGGAGGCAAGATGATTAAATCTATCATCGAGGAATCAGGCGCAGCTATAGACATCGATGATACAGGAACAATCAACATTTTCGCTTCTGATAAAGCTTCTATAGAAATAGCAGTTGGCAAAGTGAATGAGATAGTTGCTGAGATCGAAGATGGCGGCGTTTATGATGCTACTGTCAAAAAGATGATGGAATACGGCGCATTCGTAGAGGTTATACCTGGACAAGAAGCCCTGCTTCACGTTTCCCAGTATAGCCATGAGCGTATCGACTCACTTGCTGACTTCCTGAACGTGGGCGACAAAGTTCAGGTTAAGGTTGTTGGTAAAGACAACAATGGCAGATATAAACTATCCAGAAAAGTCCTTCTCGAAAGACCAAAGAGAGAAGAGAAAGACGGCGAGTAATAAATTACAAAGGGGCACACTGTGCCCCTTTTTTTCATACGTTGACCAGCCTATATTTAGAGTGTAGTATTACGTCCTTATAAATATTTTTGTCATCCTGACGAGCATTATACGCTTATGGTGTGAGACTGTTAAAGTATTGTCCAGAATGATGATTAATGAGGTCGCTAAATTTGCGCAAAATATTAAAAGTAAACAATATTCCTGTTATATATGAAAAAGTTTCTGACACATCAGGGCTTTTCACTATGTCTGTGTTTTTCAGAAAAGGCTCAGTTCACGAACCCACCAGTGTTAATGGCATATCCCATGTCATAGAGCACATGGCGTTCAGACAAACAAGAGACTACTCATCAGAAGACATAAGCAGATTTTCTGAAATGTACGGCGGGTATCTGAATGCATATACCTCCAAAGAGATCACGTCTTTCTATATTAAAGGTTTCAAAGAAAATCTGGAGCTTTTTGTAAAACTGCTAGCAAACATCTGTTTCTATCCGGAATTTACTTCGAAAGACCTGTCTCAGGAGAAGAATATAATAGCTGAAGAGATAAACTCCACACTGGACAACCCGGAGGAATATCTTGGCGAATTGGCCGAAGAAAAAATATTCAGCGGAAGCCCTTTGCAATATCCTGTATCTGGAACCATAGAAAGTGTTAATTCTCTTACACTGAAAACGCTTACAGAGTATTACCGAAGTAATTTCACCCCTGAGAACTGTGTAATTGCTGTCTGTGGTGATGTTGACCCTGATGAGGTATCAATGCGTATCTCAGATAATTTTCCATCTGCAAAAGCCGAAACAGCTCCTAACGGCGAATATACTGTTAACTACAACAGCTTCCAGCACGACAAAGAATTTAAGTCCGGACAGATACATGCACAGATGATGTTTCCGGCATTCAGATACAGCGATGAAAGAAGATTTGCTCTTGGCGGACTGGGGATGATCCTCGGCGGGCTTATGAGCTCAAGGCTTTTTCAGGAGGTTCGCGAAAAGCGCGGACTCTGCTACAACATTGAAAGCGAATCCATACTATATGCAAAAGGCGGCTACATGAGCATACTGTTCTCTTGTGCACCTGAGAAGTATGACAAGGTTATACGTCTTTGTGAAAAAGAGATCGATAAGATAGTTTCTCGTGGTATTACCGAAGATGAACTGGTAATGATAAAGAATCAGCTCAAATTTTCATACTTTTCAAATTTTGAAACTCTGGAATCAAGAGTTCAGATGAACTTTAGACATCTGTATCACTATGGTGCGCTGCTTGATGAAAAATATGTATTGCAGCTGGTTGACTCTTTAAGTGTGAAGAGTGTAAACTCTATAGCAGAAGATTTACTAAGCAAGGAGTACAGCTTGTGCAGACTCTTACCGTAAAGATAAAAGCTACTGATAAATCATTTATACATGATTACAAGTCAGAACTGGCAGCTGGTGTTGACCTTATGGCTGCAAACAGCGGCAGCATAGAAAGCGGTTCACGCGCTATGGTAAAAACTGGAATATCTTTGGAACTTCCCGAAGGTTACGAAGCTCAGGTTCGCCCCAGAAGCGGCCTGGCATACAAACAGGGGGTTACAGTTTTAAACAGCCCTGGTACTATAGATGCTGATTACAGAGGCGAAATTGGTGTTATACTTATTAATCACGGAGACGAAACTTTCACATACAAAAAGGGTGACCGCATTGCACAAATGGTTATAGCGCCAGTTGTGCAGGCAGATTTTGTCAGCGTGGATGATCTTTCCGATACAGAACGTGGTGCAGGCGGATTCGGCCACACCGGAATTTGAACCTAAAATTTTTAAATAGGTGAATATAATGAAAGTTTACGAATTTAATGTAAAAACTAAGCTCCCAGACAAACTGCGTCCTCTTCAGGCCATTGCCCATAACCTTTGGTATGGCTGGACATGGGAAGCCAGAGAGCTTTTCCGTATGATAGACTATGATCTTTGGGAAGAGTGCGGACACAACCCTGTGGCAGTTCTTTCCAGGCTGACAGATAAAGATTTCAACAGGCTGATAGCAGACCCGGTCTTTATGAACTATATGGACAATGTTTATGAAAGGCTGAACGAATATAAAATGCTCCCTAAATGGTTTGACCTGGCTCATGCAGGCAAAAGAGCAGAAGGTATGAGCGTTGCATATTTCAGTGCTGAATACGGTATACATGAATCATGTAAACTGTATTCCGGTGGTCTGGGTGTGCTTTCCGGTGACCATTGCAAATCAGCAAGTGACCTCGGCATACCTTTCATGGCTGTGGGTTTGCTGTATAGAAACGGTTATTTTCATCAATACCTTAACACTGACGGGTGGCAGCAGCAGTCTGTCCCTTATAACGAATTTCACCGTATGCCTCTGAAACTTGTAGAGGATAAAAACGGCGAACCTTTGATGGTTACCGTAAAGATTGCTCAAAGAAATGTTAGTGTGAAGATATGGGAGATGACAGTAGGTGTTATCCAGCTTTATCTGCTTGACACAGACATCATAACCAATCACATATAAGACAGAAAAATAACAGGACAGCTTTATGGCGGTGACACTGATACTCGTATCAAACAGGAGATAATACTTGGTATAGCAGGTGCGAGAGCGCTTGATGCTATGGGTAAAACACCGACTGTTTATCACCTGAATGAAGGCCACCCTTCGTTTGCTGCTCTTGAGCGTATCAGGAAATATGTCTCTGATGGTCTTCCGCTGCGCAAAGCAGCTGAAATTGTTAAAAAAAGTACACTTTTTACAACTCACACACCTGTTCCAGCAGGATTTGACGTTTTCAGCGTAGATCAGATAAACAGATATCTCGGTCCGATATTCAGCGAGACCGGATTTAATATTAACCAGCTTATGGGGTTCGGGCGTGAAAACCCATTTGACGAAACAGAAGGTTTCGCTATGGCTATCTGCGGTATAAGGCTTTCTACATATCGCAACGGAGTTAGTGCCCTGCACGGAAAGGTGTCCAGAGAGATGTTTAAAAAGCTCTGGAACAACGCTCTGGAAGAGTATGTGCCTATCGGTCATGTTACAAACGGCGTACACCTGCCTACTTTCATAGCGGAAAATTTTAAAACACTTTACACCAGATATATGTCTGAGGCGTGGGTTTACAAACCTTATGATTTTGATGTTTGGAAAGATATAGAGAAGATACCTGATTCCGCACTTTTTGAAGCGAAAGAGAAGCAGAGAAGCAGGCTTATTATGTTTGCCAGAGAAAGGCTGAAAAAACACCTTATTAAAAGCGGCGGCACAGGCAGTGAGATAACAAAAGCTGATGAGGTTTTACGTCCCGATGTGCTTACAATAGGCTTTGCAAGACGTTTTGCTACATATAAACGTGGTTATCTGCTTTTTATGGATGAAGCTAGACTTGAAAAAATACTTAATGATCATGATAAACCAGTTCAAATCCTGATAGCAGGTAAAGCACACCCTAAAGATGATGGCGGTAAAGAGATTATTAAGAAAATATTCCACATATGCCGTAAACCACAGTTCAGGGATAAAATCGTCTTTATTGAGGACTACGACATAGAAGTGGCCAGACATCTGTCTCACGGTGTTGATATTTGGCTTAATACACCTAGAAGACCTATGGAAGCCTCAGGTACTTCCGGTATGAAGATAGCCGCTAACGGCGGACTGAACTTCTCTATACTTGATGGATGGTGGGACGAAGGTTACAACGGCGAAACAGGCTTTGCCATAGGCGCAGGCGAACAATACGATAAAGAAGACTATCAGGATTACATCGAGAGTATGGAGATATACGATAAACTCGAAAATGAGATAGTTCCTATGTTTTATAACCGTGACAGAACAGGTGTACCAAGAGAATGGATGCATATGATGAAACAGGCTATAAAGGTATGTGCAGCCTTTTTTAACACTTCAAGAATGGTCATGGAGTATACTGATAAATACTATATGCCTCTTCATGAGCTTCATATGGAAGTTTCAGAAAATAACTATGAAAACATTGATAAGTATTTGGACTGGAAAGAGAATGTTATTTCCGGCTGGGACGGCGTGAGCTTCAGCTACACCAACGTTGTCACCAACGGACTAGAGATGGGTTCAGAGATAACTTTTGAGGCTAGTGTTATATCTGAAAAGATAGAGCATAGCAATCTGGACATTTTTGCTGTTGTGGATTTTGACGGTGAGAGCGGCGTGCTGGAAAAACCAGAGTTTGTAAAGCTTCAGTATGTTGATGATAACAATGGCGGACATTACTATAAAACTTCATACAATGTTGAGAAAGCGGGCAAGATGAAGGTTGGCTTTGCTGTACTGCCAAGCCATGAGTATGTCAGAAATATATTTGAACTGAATTTTGTGAAATGGGCATAGATACTTATATAAACGGAACACTTTTTAGTATTGTGCAGGGGGATATTACTGAGCTGGACACAGATGCCATAGTAAATCCTGCGAATAAGCAGCTTCAGCTTGGTGCTGGAGTTGCCGGTGCTATCTTGTCCAAAGGCGGGGCGTCAATACAGGTTGAGTGTGACCAGATAGGTCACTGCGATCTGGGTGATGCAGTCATAACAAACGGCGGGAAACTGAAAGCTAAATATGTTATCCATGCTGTTGGACCAAGATACGGAGTGGATCCTGAACATGAGAAATACTTAAAGTCAGCAGTCAGAAAAAGTATAGAACTAGCTGATAAAAAAGAACTTAGTTCTATTGGTATTCCGGCTGTTTCAACTGGGGTGTATGGATACCCCATAGAGGATGCAGCCAGAGCTATTGTTACATCCATATTAGAGACACTAAGCGAGGGAGTCCTGCTTGATAAGGTAATACTCTGCCTTTACAGTGAAAAAGACTATAAGACTTTCGAAAAAGCACTAGCAGGGCTGAATGACTGATTCGAAAAACTCTAAAATGTTTACTTTCCTTCTGATTCTGAATATTGCCGCGTTTGTTGGATTTCAAAGCTGGCGCTCTATGTTTAATAACTTCGCTGTGGAAGTAGGGGGCATAGGCGTGTATCAGATGGGGGTCATCCAGTCCCTTAGAGAAGTTCCGGGCTTTCTTGCACTCCTTGTCATTCTTGCAATTATTATGCTTTCAGAGCATAAACTAGCGGCAGTAAGCATCATAACTCTTGGTTTAGGTGTCGCCCTTACGGGATTTATGCCAAGCTTTTACGGACTGATATTCACCACAGTCGTCATGTCTTTCGGTTTTCATTACTATGAAACAGTGAATCAATCACTGACAATACAGTATTTCGATAAAAAGAATGCACCGCTTATCTTCGGAAGGCTTCGAAGCATATCAGCCGGAACAAACATTATAGCAGGAGCACTTGTTATAATATTGCTGAAGTTTCTGGAATATAAGTACATTTACCTGATAGCTGGCGGTTTGGTGATGCTGGCTGGTATCTACTGCCTAAGGCTTGACCCTACTGATCCGGATAAACCAATTCAAAAGAAAAAATTATACCTGAAAAAGAAATATTGGCTTTATTATGCTCTGACTTTTCTTTCCGGTGCCAGAAGGCAGATATTTGTAGCTTTTTCAGTCTTTTTAATGGTTGAGAAATTTGAGTTCTCTGCTGCTGAGGTGGCTGGGCTTTTCATAGTAAACAATGCTATCAATTATTTTTTTAACCCTCTGATAGGTAAAGGTATAAATAAGTTTGGCGAAAGAAAAATGCTTAGTTTGGAATATGGGACACTGATATTTGTTTTTACCGCTTATGCACTTTCAGACAGTAAAATATTTATAGCGTTCCTCTATATAATAGATCATATCGTTTTCAATTTTGCTTTTGCTGTTAGAACATTTTATCAGAAGATAGCAGACTCAGAAGATTTTGCAAACGGGATGGCTATGGGGTTTACTATCAACCATATAGCTGCTGTTTTTATACCTGTTATTGGAGGAGCTTTATGGCTTCTTGACTACCGGATATCTTTCTTTGCAGGCGTATTTCTTGCGTTCTGCTCACTTATTTTTGTACAGTTCATAGACAAAGAAGTCCTGAAAGCAGAAAATCGAATATAATCAACTATTGTGGTCTCTTTGATAAAGTATTTATTAATCAATAGTATAAAAAACATCTTTTACTTGATGAATGAAAAAACCTTTTGTATCATAAAGAGATATAGGGGAAGTTATGGAAATTATCAGACGCGGAGTTACAGTTCAGGGATATGAGAAGACCCCTTTAGGTGTCGACTGCTTTGTTACCACCAGACAGGGTGGGTACAGCACAGGTACTTTTTCTTCAATGAACATGGCCGTTTATAACAAAGATGATCCAAAGCGTGTTATCAAAAATACTGAACTTCTAAAGGATGCTTTCGGTCTGAACAGTCTGACCACACTTTTTCAGGTTCACGGTAATGAAGTGCTGGAGGTAACATCTGATAACAGACCGGATGTACTTTTCAGTGAAGGGGACGGACTTTTCACTACTGAGACAGATTTGCCTTTAGGAGTGCTTACGGCTGATTGTTACAACCTTTTTCTCGTGGGACAAAAAGGTATAGCGGCTTTGCACTGCGGTCATAAGTCAGTTTCTGCTGACATAATGTCAAGTGCTGTGGATGTGTTTGAGAAACATAATGATTTTCCTGTTTATGCGGGTATAGGTCCTGGTATTTCCGCTGACAACTATGAGGTGGGCGCTGAGCTTGCTGAAAAGTTTCATGAAATATGCAGCAAATCTGTTAAATACATAGACGGCAGGTTTCATCTTTGTATTCGAACAGTTATCGAAGAGAATTTAAGAAGTAAAGGCATTGACAATATTGAGCATATGAACTTTTGTACATTTGGCGACAAGAATTTTTACTCTCACAGAAGAGATAATGGCAACACAGGCCGTATGGTCGGTGTGATAGTGAGGAGAAGCGTTGTTTAAAGACAGATTAGAAGATATCAAAAACACGATAGAAGAAACAAAATCTAGAAAAGGATGCACTCAGGATGTCACTGTGATGGCTGTGAGTAAGCGTTTTCCTCTTTCTGACATCACTAACGCATATGAAACAAGCGGGCACACAGTATTTGGTGAAAACCGCATACAGGAAGCGCTTGAGAAGGCTGAAAAACTGAAAAACCTTCCCATAGAGCTTCATTTTATAGGGCATTTGCAGAAAAACAAAGTGAAGTATCTTAAGGATAATTTCACAATGATACATTCACTTGATTCTCTGAAACTTGCAAATCTAATGCAGGGACACTTTGAGCGAGAAAACCGTATTCAGGATGTTCTGGTACAGGTAAACATAGCGTCAGACGAGAACAAATCAGGCGTTGGCGAAGAAGAGACCTTTCTTATGTGTGATTATGTAATGCAGTCGGAAAATCTTAACCTTAGAGGGTTAATGATGATGCCGCCTCTGGTGGACGATGCAGAAGAGAACAGACCGCATTTTGCTAGAATGAAAAAATTGTTTGACAAATGTAATGATATCAAGAGATACAATATTGACGTCCTCTCCATGGGGATGAGTGACGACCACCTCATAGCTGTAGAGGAGGGGAGCACTATGGTTCGTATCGGTACAGCGCTTTTCGGACAAAGACAATACTAAGGGGGAAACATGGGATTACTACAATCAATAGTTAAATTTTATCTGGTGGTTCTGATTTTCCGCACAGTTATGACAAGACAAGAACTTTACTTTAACCCTCTTGGCAAGCTTGTGGGCAAGATGACAGACCCTGTGCTGGAAAAGGTGCTTAAACTCACAAAAAAGAATGCTGACAATATATTACCTGTATTTATAATTATCGCAGTTTTACTTAACGGGCTTATCATATTTATGCTGACCGGACTCACATTACCTATTGCAATGATTGCTGGTTTCGCAGACCTTGTTACATTTCTGATGTTATTTTATATAATAAGTGTACTTATGGGCAGCATGGCTGGTAATTCTAATATGAGTCACTATGCAATGTTTTTTAAACGAATTGGATCATTCTGGGTTAAATTGACCAGAACTTTTATACCTATTAAGACTAATATGGTTATTATCCCTTCAGTTGTTGTAATATTTATATTTTTTACACTGGTAAATACAGGCGCATCTTTAGGTTTGCAGATGATGAGCTCATCTTTTGACCTTGTGTCAGCTTTGAGAACTGCTTTTAAGACAGATTTCTTAGCTTTAATAGGTCTTTTGGACATCTTTGTCTGGCTGATAATAATTCGTGCGCTTATGAGCTGGGTCAGCCCTGACCCCAGAAACCCAATAGTTCAGCTTATAGCAGCACTTACAGACCCTGTTCTGATACCTTTTAAAAGAGTGATACCGCCTCTTGGAGCCATAGATATTAGCCCCATGATATTAATATTTGTAGTATACTTTATCAAAACTATTATGGTTAGATTAGTGGGGATTATGTTCTAATGGGTGAAAGTAAACTTAAGTTCGTATATATCGGCTTTTTTCTCATAATAGCCACAATATTCTTAGGAGTCTTTGGATATGTGATTATAGAGGATTCTTCGATTGTCGATGCAGTTTACATGACTATAATAACCATCTCCACAGTTGGTTTTGGAGAGGTGATGCCTCTTTCCCCCTCAGGAAAGATATTCACCGTTGTGCTGATCATTATTGGAACAGGAACTCTGGCATACACCGCATCTCAGTTTGTAGATTACATTATTGCCGGAGAGCTTCGTAACCTGTTCGGGAGAAAGAAGATGGAAAATAAGATAGATGCGCTGAAGGAACATTATATACTCTGCGGGTTCGGAAGAATGGGTCGAATTATCGCAGAGAAGCTTGAAGCTAATAATGTCCCTTTCGTTATCATAGACCCTACGCCTAGGCAAAGTGAAACAGCAGAGACCGAATATCTTTTTGTGACAGGAGATGCCACGCATGAAAGTGTTCAGATAAAGGCCGGGATACTGCGTGCTAAGGGGTTGATTACCGTTGTTGATCAGGATGTTACAAACCTGTATATAGTGCTCACTGCAAAAGGCCTTAATTCAGACCTGTATGTTGTTTCTAAATGTGCCCAGGAAGAGGCATACTCAAAGCTCATGTGGGCAGGAGCAGACAAAATCGTCTCTCCATACACTATAGGAGGTCAGAGTATCGCCCAAAGTATAACAAGACCTAATGTGACAAACTTCGTTGATATGGCCTTGGGAAACACTGGGTACAATATAATGGTAGACGAAGTTGTTATAGCTGAAAAATGCAAGTTAGATCAGGTACTGCTGAAAAACTCAAACATACGTGACCACGGGATAATAGTGGTTGCGATTAAAAAGAATAACGATGCATTCATTTATAACCCAAAATCAGAAGAGATGCTTTGTTCCGGAGATACGCTCATAGCCCTCGGCAGAAAAGAGGATTTCGAGTCTCTCAATAACTATTTAACAAGAGGATAATATGTGGATTTTTAGAATTGCCTATGCCATTTTTATAATGGTCGCCTTTGTTCTTAGCAAAGACATTGTCGGCATCACAATGGAGCAGGCTGTACTGTATTCGTTCGGAGTTATTTTTGCAATTGTCTTTATTGAAACACTTATTTCCGATATAAAAAGCTACCGTTTTTTCAGCGGAGCTTTCGGAGCTTTAATTTTTTTAATCATAGGATACTCCGTAGCGTCTATATTTGCAGCATACTTCACAAGTGATGCTTTGCGTTTGGCTTTTTACTTCTTTGTGCTTTATACGGGAGTAATGATAGGTCAAAAATCATCATGGATATTTGAGGCACTTATATCCAAACTGTCAGTTAAGCAGCCCAAACAGCCCAAATACACTGCTTCTGCCAAAGTGCTGGACACTTCAACACTTATTGACGGCAGAATGGCTGACATAGTAGAGACAGGCATCATAGAGGGTGCGCTTGTCATACCTACCTTTGTGCTTAAAGAGCTTCAGAACATTGCAGATTCCCACGATCACCTGCGAAGACAAAAGGGGAGAAGGGGACTGAATGTACTTAAAAGGCTTCAGGAGCAGACTATACTGCCTGTAGACATTAACAATACAGATTTTTCAGATATTGGCACTGTCGATGAGAAACTTGTCGCTCTTGCTAAAAAACTTAAAGCAGGTATCATTACAACCGACTTTAACCTTCTAAAGGTAGCGGAGATACAGGACATTGTTGTGCTGAACATAAATACCCTTGCAATGGCTATGCGCCAGAGTGTTTTACCTGGCGAAGACTTTGACATAAACGTTGTTAAAGAGGGCAAGGAGCAAAACCAAGGAGTTGGTTATCTGGACGATGGCACTATGGTTGTTGTGGAAAACGGAAGAAAGCTGATAAGCAAGACTGTAAAAGTATCTGTAACAAGTCTTCTTCAGACAGAATCCGGCCGTATCATCTTTACGAAGGTGAAAAATTGAGCATAACCGCCATAATACCTGCCGCTGGGATAGGTAAAAGATTTAGCGGAGATGTTAAAAAGCAGTTTTATGCAATTTTAGATAATACAGTTTTGTATTATACACTTACAGCACTTAACAGGGCTTACCCCTTCGATGAATTTATTCTCGGAGGGAACCCTTCTGATTTTGAATATATAACCAGTCAGCTTAAGCTTGCAGGAATAGATAACTACCGGTTGATAAAAGGTGGTGCTGAAAGGTACGAGACCGTCTATAACTGTCTGAAAGCTGTACAAACAGAGACCGTACTTGTACACGATGCCGTAAGGCCTTTTATAGCCCCAGAGACAGTTGTTTCTGTTATTAATGCGTGTGAGGCGCACGGAGCAGCCATATGCGGACTTAAGGTGCGTGATACCCTTAAAAAGGTAACGGACGGCATGGTGGATAAAACTGTAAATAGAGACGAATATATTCTTTCACACACACCGCAGGTTTTTAAAACATCTGTGCTGATAAAGGCCGTGGAGAACGCTGGAGAGTTTGACATAGTTGTCACTGATGAAGCTCAAGCTATGGAGCTATATAGAAAAAAGGTGGCCGTGGTGGATTCGACTCCTGACAATATTAAACTGACTTATCAGCAGGATACATTTCTTGCGGAGTCATTAATTAAAAAGTACTTTGGAAATGTTTAATATCCTAGCGACATTTTAGGGTTAAATTCTTTATCTGGTGCTTAATCCTCAGTGCCTTTGATTTCTTGGTACTTAAACTGAAGATTATTTGTAAGCTTTTCGCATGTATAATATAAACCCGATTTAGTTTTAGCTTCGTATATCCCCTCAGCGACAATAGAGATGTCTTGCGGGATTAATGTTTTATAAGCACCGCCATGCTCGCAGTCCTCTTTACGGCAGATTAGTCTGATAGGGAGCATATCTCCGGCAACGCCCCATATGACAGGTTTTTCATTGCAATGTTCCTGAATCTGAAAAGCGTGCTCCAGAAGCTGGTGCTTCATCTTTGGGAGAAAAAGCTCACTCAGAAGACTGACAATGTTAGGATCGGCATAACCTTTTTTGGAAAGCTCGTACATTGCCTTGTGCACTTCAAGACTTTCCGGTGAAAACTGGTTTTTCCGAACCAGGTCGATGAAAAGATTGCTTGTAAGCAGCAGGTTTTTGTAAAAATTTGTGGTTCCACCCCTATGGAAAACAGGAGTACCCTCGTCATCAGTGTATGAGTACCTCTCTAGCACCGCTTCGGTAACATTTTCGTCTTTACAGAGCTTAGTTACAATCATAGCTGATTTTTTAGATTTCTCGGCCTGACTGGTTTTTGTGGAGACAAGTCCGGTGAAGATCCCTGCATTTTGCATAAAGCTGGTACAAGTTACCTTCTGAACAAAATTACGCATATCAACACTCTTCGATTTATTGGCGTGGAGCATGGCTAGAGCTATGCAAATATACGTGGAGTTGGTAGTCTGTATAAAGATATCCTTGTGAAAATCTATCCTTTTTATCATTTTCAGCATAAAAGAGATGCCGTCTGTTTTTTCCAGAAGAGAAGACATAAATGAGTTGAACTGATTCTGAGCATCAATTTCGCCACTATCAACTTTTTTATAAAAACGTTTAAATTTTTTCTGTTTGGTAACAGTCTTTTCTATTTCATTGTTTACTTTGTTGGTAGCCTTTGTTCTGTAAATCCGCAGAATTTCTGCTGAAGTTTGTATTGCAAATGGTGTTGTGGTGAAATATTCGTCAAGAACATATCTGTCCAGAAGTGTATCCAGATACTTGTCCAGCGGGATATCTTTGTTAATAAGGACACTCCCCATAAGATCGCGGAGTTCTGTGCTGAGAAGAGTAGGAGTGGAAAAGAGGCTGACTTCTTTGTTTCTAAGGTAATCTATGAACGCACTTGTACCCATCTCTGATAGTTTTATCCTGAGTTCATCCTCTTCCATGTCCAAATCAACGGACAGGTATTCAAAAATATTATCGTGTGCAATATGATCCATAGTTTATCTACCTAATTGTATATACTTTTAATAAATACAATAAATTCACATTTATGTAAATACACATTAATATTTTGTAGTAATAAATTTTAAATAGCCTAGATTGTATTAATGATACTTTGACTTAACATATGATAGGTGGTAAAAAATACTGATGGATTTAAATATAGCTGAATATGTAAGATTTTTAACACTGGCAATAGTCCCGTTTTTGCTTGCCGTAACCGTACATGAGTTTTCCCACGGTCTCAGTGCGTATATGCTTGGGGATGACACTGCGAAAAGGGCAGGTCGTCTGACACTTAACCCGATTGCGCATATTGATCCTGTAGGGATACTTTTTTTGGTGATTACAAGGCTTTTTGGATGGGCAAAACCTGTTCCGGTAAATTTCGGTAATCTGCATAAAAACAGAAAATACGGACCTGCAATAGTTTCTGTGTCAGGGCCTGTATCCAACCTTTTACTGGCAATCGTTTCAGCGGTTATAGTTCATCTTATGGCAGGGATGCAGTTCGCAGAAGGCAGCACAGGTATGAAGATAGCCGTGCCGCTTTATAATATGGCCATACTTTCTGTGCGGATAAATGTTGCACTGTTTATTTTTAATTTGCTTCCTATACCCCCTCTGGACGGTGGTCGCATAGTGCAGTCGCTACTTCCATACAACCAGGCTGTAGCTTTTTCGAAAATTGAAAAGTACGGGTTTATTATATTGATTGTTCTGTTCCTCACCCGTACAATTGATGTTATCATTTTACCTATTATGAATTTTGTATTGAAAATATTACTATAGAGGTTTTTATATATTATGGATAAAGTTCTTAGCGGAATGCGCCCCACAGGAAGGCTGCACATTGGGCACTATTACGGTGCGCTTAAAAACTGGATTGAGCTGCAGGATAAATACCAGTGTTTTTATTTTGTAGCCGATTGGCATGCACTTACTACAAACTACGAAAACCCCGAAGACATTATAGAAAACAGAAAACAGCTTGTACTTGACTGGCTTAGTGTGGGGCTTGACCCTGAAAAATGTACAATGTTTGTTCAGTCGCACAACATCTACCATGCGGAGCTTTCACTGCTGCTCTCAATGATAACCCCTGTGCCTTGGCTTGAAAGGTGTCCAACCTATAAAGAAATCAGGAATGAGCAGTCGAATAAAGACCTGTCTAATCTCGGTTTTTTGAGTTACCCGGTAATACAAACAGCAGATATTATCATGTATTCTGCTAAATATGTACCTGTTGGCGAAGACCAGCTTCCGCATATTGAGATATCAAGAGAGATAGTACGCAGGTTTCATAACATGTATAGCTGTGAAGTTTTTGAAGAGCCAAAAGGGTTACTGACAGAAGTACCTAAACTCCCCGGGCTTGACGGCCGTAAAATGAGCAAAAGCTACGGCAATGCCATTTTGCTCTCCGAAGATCTTTCAGAAGTGGAAACCAAGCTTAAAAGGATGAAGACAGACACAAACCGTCAGCGTTTGTCAGACCCCGGTGATCCTGCGCTTTGTCCGGTATTTGATTATCATAAAGTGCTATCCACTGAGCAAGAGAGAGCAGAGATAACAGAAGGCTGTACAAAAGCCTCTATGGGGTGTATGGATTGTAAGAAGATATTAATAAAGCACATGTTTGCACTTTTAGAGCCAATTCAGGAGCGCAGAAACAAGCTTGAATCTGAAATAGATAATATTGACGATTTTCTGAAACCGATGCAGGAAAAAGCAAACCTTGAGGCAGCATCTATGATGGAGAAAGTGAGGAAAGCACTTAAAATATGAGCAGACTCCTTGATGTCAGGCTGGACAACTTCGAAGGTCCTCTTGATCTTCTTATACATCTGATATATAAGAACGAACTTAATATTTACGACATACATATTGCCTTCATAGCAGAGCAGTTTGTGGGTGCTGTGAACGACATGGAAAAACTTGACATTGAGGTTGCGGCCGAATTTATCAATATGGCCTCATATCTTATCTATCTTAAATCCAGAATGCTTCTGCCGAAAGATTCTTATGCTGATGAAGCTATGGATCCGGAAGAAGAAAAATTCATGCTTACTCAAAGGCTTGTGGAATATTCGTTTTACAAGGATGTAGCCGAAAAACTTCGTGTGCTGGAGATAGAATCCGGGAAATTTCTCATGCGCTCATCCACACTTCATATTCCGAAAGAAGAGATGTCCACAGAAGACCCGTACAGTATCGCTAACGCTTTCTTCTCTGTTTTGGAAAAATCTGATGTAAAACCGATGAAAGTGGAAAGAGATA
Organism: Denitrovibrio sp.; assembly: GCA_002869145.1. Lineage (GTDB taxonomy): Bacteria > Chrysiogenota > Deferribacteres > Deferribacterales > Geovibrionaceae > Denitrovibrio. The sequence continues at coordinate 69,199 of PKTM01000029.1, read as the reverse complement.
CTGTTGATGTTGGTGATTTAATAGAAAAAATAAAAGAGATAGTCTTTGATAAGAACAAACTTTTCTGGACTGACATAGTAAAAACATGTGTAAGCCGCAGAGAAGTTGTTGTTGCTCTTCTGGCTGTTCTGGAGCTAATGCGTCTGAAATTCATTCAAGCCATGCAGGCTGAAACCTTCGGCGAGATAGTAATAGAGAAGGGCGAGCTTATGAAGGAGGAAAACAATGGATAAAGAACAAAAAATCTTTTATACATCACTTTTTCTTTCAGGAACACCGCTGGATAAAAAGTTCTTCCGTAAAGTTTTGGAACCTATTAACTTAGAAAACAGACTTCTCAGCTATGTGGAGCAATTTAATGCCATGGAGCTGGGGATGCGCATTCGTATGGTTTCAGGCGGATATCAGATGGTTACAGACAAGGGGCTTCTAAACGAGCTGGAGCCTTTTTTTGGTGAAAAAACAGAAGCACTTAGCCGTGCATCACTGGAAACATCGGCTATTATAGCTTATAAGCAGCCGATAACAAGGATAGAGATAGATGAAATACGAGGGGTAAATTCCTCAGGTACAGTCAGACACCTGTTAGAAAAGAACCTTATAAAGGTAACAGGAAGAAAAGACGTTCCCGGCAGACCGCTCCTTTACAGCACTACTAAGCATTTCCTCGAATACATGGGGATAAACGACATATCAGAGCTGCCCACGTTTCGTGAGTGGCAGGAGTTAAAAACAAGACAATGACAAGGATTAACAAATTTCTTGCATCACGTTCAGGACTTTCAAGAAGAGATGCTGATAAAGCATTAACAGAAGGGCGTGTGCGCATAAACAACAAAATGCCAGAAGGCCCCTGGGTACAGGTTGACGAAAATGACAAAGTGACACTGGATGGAAATGATATCTCCGGTGCAGATGACTTCTTTTACTGGGCATTTTACAAGCCGAAAGAATTACTTACCGCTTACGGTGACGGACACGGAAAACAGACCTTAGAAGTGTTTCCGTTTCTGAGAGAAAACAAGCCGGCATACTCAGGAAGACTGGACTATGATTCAGAAGGGCTTATTATATTTAGTAACGATGGCGATTTTATCCGTAAGCTTCAAAACGCCGAGGAAAAGATTGAAAAAGAGTATATTGTTACCGTTAACAGGGTACTTAAAAAATCTGAAATAGAAGAATTGCGCAAAGGAATCACTTACGAAGGGATACATTACCGCGAATGCATAGTAGAACAGCATTCTCACGACAGATATCAGGTTGTCCTGCACGAAGGTAAAAAACGCCAGATACGCCATATGTTCCGCAATTTTGGAATTAGGGTCAAAAAACTGAAAAGAGTCCGCATAGGCTCCGTAAACCTTAACGAACTACAGCCTGGAGAGTTCAGGGAGTTTTCACCTAAAGAGCTGAGGGAGATGGTCTGATGTACAGAGTGAGAGCCGTTATGTCTTTCGGAGGCGCACACAATCTCCGCAATTATAACGGCAAATGCGAAAACCTTCACGGACACAACTGGAAGGTTGAGGCATACCTGAAAGGTGACAGTCTGGACGAAACAGGAATGCTGGTAGACTTTAGCGTGCTTAAAAAACGCCTGAAGGAGATACTGGACACCCTTGATCATAAATATCTGAACGATGAAGTAGTTTTTTTCAGAAGTAACAATCACACCAGTGAAAACATTGCAAAATATATTTTCACTGAGATGAAAGAGACCTTCGGAAGCCTTACTGATAGGGTTGTTGTGTGGGAAACAGATATTCAGGCGGCTGAATACTGGGAGAATGATTAAGTTTTCTGATATACTAAAGTATCAAAATATCACTGGTGATTTATGTTTTTTGCCGTAAAAGAGAAAACTATTTTCGATGCCCATGAGCTTTACCTCAGCGGCAAATATGACAAAGCACTCTCTCTTTGCGAGCAGATTCTTGCGAAAAACCCTGAAAGCTATTCAGCTTTAAATATCATAGCAAATATCTATTTCATAAAAGACGAATTTCAAAAAGGTGAGCAGTACCTATATAAAATGAAGGATTTTTTTGTTAGAAGAAAAGAGTTCGACAAGGCTATCGGTATTATGGAGCGCTTACTTTCCATCCGGCCGAATTCTGCGGAATATATGAAAGTAATAGCTGACATATACGATCGTGCCGATAAAGAAGACCTTTCTATCCGTCAGCAGCTTAAAATAGCTGATCTGTATCGTCACGAAGGTGATTTCAAAGCTTGCGCAGGCATTTATACAGAAATGACAGCCATGTATCCTCACAAGCCAGAGCTTATAAAAAAAACGATAACCAGCCTTGCGCTTATTGGTGCCTTTGATAAGATGTTTAAAGTGGCAAAAAGCAAAGTCTTTCCGTCAGGTAATTTCGATATGGATGAGAAGGACGACGTTTTGCTTCTTTGTGCTGAAAATGGCGCATCAGCAGATGTTTTCAAGGATCAAATATTACACTTCCTCAATGGCGGCTCAGACAGGCTGTCGATAATAGAAAATTCACTAATCAAATATTTTACCGATCATAAAAATGACAAGCTTTTCAATGACATAGCAGCTATTACAGGTCGTGAGGCACTGAATGAAATAGCAAAGATAGTTTCGCTGACGTCTCCTGAGAACATACCTGAAGAATCACCTGAAAAAACTGAGACAGCTGATGAAAATATTATAGAGGCACAGCAGCCTGAAGAGCAGAAAGAAACTGAGCCTGCAGCAGAAAAAGACAATGTGGAAGAGCCTTTAAAAGAGGAACCAGAAGAAGTTATCGAAGCAGCCATGGATTCTGAGGAAAATAACAGTGCTGTGGATGAGACAGCTCTTGAGACATTTGAGACTGATGTGCAGGAAGTTGTCAAGACACAGCAGGTGGAGCTTGATACACACATGCAGACAGCTGAAGAAAATATTGAAACTGAGGCAATAGAGCTCGACAGTTTTAACGAAAATGACACAGAGCCGAAAGTTGATGACAGTGTAGAAGGGCTTGAGAAATTTGAGCCTGATGAAGAGCAGGTCGAAGTGTCCACCATCGAAGAGCTGGAATCTTTTGATATTGCCCCTGTCAAGTCAGGTGAGGAGATACAAAAGCCAGAGGAAACTCCTGCTGCTGAGGAACCTCATTCTATTGATGAGTATGATGTACCTGAAAAACCCGCAGAAGACCTTTTCTCTATGTTTGCAAGTGATGACAAGCAGGGCGGCGGCGATATATTTTCTGCTTTTGATGATGTTCAGACGGTAGAAAAAAAGCAGGAATACGATCTGGAAACAGAACAAGCTGAGGAACCTAAAGAAAAGACTGATCAGAGCAAACCTCTTGATATATTCGAAGGAATGCATGAAGAAAAGAAGAAGGACAAAGAAAAAATTGTGGAAAAAATTGACATGTCTGATGTAAAGATAGAAAGCAGAGAGCAGGAAGACATGTTTGCAGATCTTGTTGAAGAAAAAAAAGAAAAAAAACCTTCTTATGAAGCTCAGAAGAAGATAGAAATAGACAAAAGTGACATAACGCCTTCTGAAAACGAAGGGAAAGATATTTTTGATATGGAAGTCTGATATAAATGAAGAAATTCAGGTTTAAGAAAAACCCACAGCGGGAAAACAATATAAATATACGCAAACTTGTTATGTACAGTCTTGCGGTTATTGTGCTTCTGCTGGTAAATTTTTTCGCCGGGTCAAAGATAGTTAACACTACCTTCCCGTTGTATTCTAATGTTTCTATCTTTCTACTGGTAAATATAAATATAATCCTGCTGCTGGTGGTGTTGCTTCTTATCTTTCGAAATCTGGGTAAGCTTTTCATAGACAGAAAGAAAAATCTTTTCGGTACCAGACTTCAAGGTAAGCTTGTAATATTTTCTACACTATTAGCAGTCATTCCTGTGCTTGTTGTCTTCATATTTTCAAGCTCCATCATAAACAACAGCATTGATAAGTGGTTTGATACACAGATAGAACAGGCTCTGAAAAGCTCCATAGACCTTATGCAGAAGTATCAGAACAGGCTGGAAAAGGACATTGTTGAACAATCAGATATTCTCTCCGGGTTCATTTCATCCGGTGAGTACCTGTTTAAAACAAAATACGATAAGCTGGAAGAGTTTACAGCGAACTATATAGAAAAAAACAGGATAGACGGGATAGCTGTTTACAACAATCAGAACGTACGTATCTCTACTCAGGAGAAGACTTTTTTCTATTTTAATTCCTTTGTAAACGACACCATTATAAAAGATATTCTCGATAAGAAGTCCATCGCCAGATACGAATTTATGGGCAATGACCAACTATATTGGGTAGGTCACCCCATTTATTCTGATAAAAATAGCAATATAGCCATTGGTGCACTCTTTATATATAAGCTGGTTCCAGTAAACGAAGCGGACAAGGTTACAAAGATTCTTGATTCATACAACAATTACCGCCAAACAAAGTTTTTTGCAGAACCGGTTAAAAACTCTTATAAGATACTTTTGGTTCTGATGACGCTCTTAGTGGTATTTGCCGGGATATGGGGGAGCCTTGTGTACGCAAAAAGTATCACAAAACCCATAGAGATGCTCGCATCAGCTTCTGTGGAGGTCTCCAAAGGAAACCTTAACATAGAGGTGGAAGTGCAGGGTGACGATGAACTGGCATTTATGACTAGAGCTTTTAACGCTATGGTGAAAAGACTTAAAATGCATAACGACGAGCTTAACCTTAAAAACGAGAAGCTTTCAGAAATGTTCATGCAGATAGCTAGAGACAACCAGTACATCGATTCCATTTTCAAAAATGTTAAGTCTGCCATATTTTACTACACCAGCAGACTGGAATCACTGAAGACCAACGACTACGCCGAAGAGATTTTGAAACACGCCGAATCCGACTTCAACGACAATGTACTTATCCCTGCATCAGTCTTTGTGAGTACCGAAGAGCGTGAGTTTGAGTTCCAGATAGAGATGATGATAAATGGCGAGATAAGGACAATGACAGCCAATATTACAAAAATCTACGACCACGAAGGGAAGGCGGATAACCTTGTTATAGTGCTGGACGACATCACAGACCTGCTGAACTTCCAGCGGGTGAATATCTGGAAAGAGATAGCTACAAGAATCGCTCACGAGATAAAGAACCCTCTCACCCCTATAAAACTCACAGCGGAACGTGTTCGTAAAAAAACATCAGCTGGAGAAGAATCAAAAGAGTTCATGATTGGAAGCATGGAGACAATTATAAAAGAAGTTGAAGGATTACAGACACTTGTAAACGAGTTCAATATGTTTGCAAGACTGCCGGAGCTAAAAAAGTTTGTATTTCCATTTTGTCCGTTTTTAGAAGAGATTGCGTCTTTCTATACTGTCTCACACCCTAATGTGAACATATCTATAGACTGCAACGATATTGAGATGTACGGTGACAGAGCACAGCTGAAGCGAGTTTTTATCAACCTTGTAAACAACTCAATAGATGCTATGAAGAAGGAAACGGGGGATATCTTAATATCTGCTGTTGAAAATGACGATAAATTAAGGATAATATACCAAGACTCCGGTAAAGGTATTCCACAGGAAGATTTGCACAGAATATTTATACCATATTTCAGCAAGAAGCCGGACGGCACTGGCCTAGGCCTTGCGATTGTTAAAAAGATCATAGAAGTTCATAATGGTTCGGTGACTGTTGAAAGTGAATACGGCAAGTACACCAGATTTATTATGGAGTTTCATAAGGCAGCTTAATGGCAAACATACTTATAGTAGACGACGAAAAAAACATCTGCACTACCATTCAGGGTATTCTTGAAGACGAAGGCTACTTTGCTGATTACGCTCTTAATTTTAAAGACGGAGTAGCAAAGCTGAAGTCGGGCTCCTTTGATATTCTCTTTCTTGATATATGGCTTCCCGACAGAGACGGTATTGACGGTTTGAAAGAGATAAAGAAATATTTTCCTGAGCTTGAGGTTGTTATTATCAGTGGTCACGGTAACATTGAAAACGCAGTTGAAGCTATTCGTCTGGGTGCATACGACTTCCTTGAGAAGCCGCTTTCTCTTGAGAGAATATTGCTTATTGTCAAACATTTAAAAGACAAATTTCAACTAATACGTGACCTTCGTGAATCCCGGGGCGACCAGCTTAAAAAGTATGATCTCATAGGAGTCAGCAAGCCTCTTCTGGATCTGCGTAAAAAGATAGAAAAGATAGCCCCTACAAATGCATGGGTTATGGTTACAGGTGAAAACGGTACAGGGAAAGAACATGTGGCAAGGCTTATACATATGCTTTCCAAACGCTCCAGACAGTCCTTTGTAGAGATAAACTGCGCTGCCATCCCTTCCGAGCTTCTAGAAAACGAGATGTTTGGTCATGAAAAAGGGGCATTCACCAGTGCACACGCCGCCAAAAAAGGACGTTTTGAAGAGGCGGACAACGGCACAGTTTTCCTTGACGAAATAGGCGATATGGAGATGTCTTCTCAGGCTAAGCTTCTGAGAGTACTTGAAAATAACACATTCACCAGAATAGGCGGGAACTCACCGCTGTCGTCTGATTTCAGACTGCTCACAGCTACTAACAAAAATCTGGAAGACGAAATAGAGGCCGGAAACTTTCGCGAAGACCTTTACTACCGAATAAACGTAGTGCCTCTTAGTGTACCCCCGCTAAGAGAGAGACACGACGACATACCGCTTCTTGTTCACCACTTCATAAAAGATGCGTGTTCCCTGAACGGACTTGATCTGAAAAAAGTGGATGAAGAGCTTATGAATCTTTTCATACATTTTGAGTGGCCGGGTAATGTGCGCCAGCTCAAAAACCTTATCGAACGCATGGTTGTCCTCTCCGAAGATAACACAATGACAGTGGATGATGCACCAGAATTCATCCAAGGCAAAGGCGTTCCATCAAAAACTTACGACGTTGAATACGAATATCCTTTGAAGCATGCTAAGGAAAATTTTGAGAAACACTATATACTTAATTTTTTAAAAAATAACGACTGGAATATCAGCCGCTCGGCAAGAATACTCGAGATAGAAAGAACTTATCTGCACCGCAAGATAAAAGCCTACGGAATAGAAAAATCTTAAAACAAACCCAAAGGAACAAATAATGGTAAAATACCTCACAGGATCAGTCATAGTCCTGATAATAGCTTATTTTGTAGTAATATACGGTGTAAAAGAAACCGGAGTAGAGCAAACTCTGGAAGAAGCAATGGACGTACCTTCAGGCGAATTTGTGTCTATGGGGATAGATAAAGCAGAAAACGAAGAAGATGGATATGTCCTTTACATGGAAGGGTTAACGCTGTATGAGCGAAGAGATAAAGTCGGAACCTCATGCTACACAAATCTTCAGATTTTTTTTCCAGAGCGGAAAAATGCAAAGCTTGTCATGAAGCTTCGCTACAACGTTCCGGTATTTCTTGCAAAACCACTGCGTGAAATGACCGCCAGAGAAGCAGTGATGGCAGAAAACCAGTATAAGCTGATTAACTCTCTTAAAGACGGATATGCGGATAGATATAAAATAACCAATATGACAAAGGTCATCCTTAACGACTTCTCCTGTAAGGAACTTCAATAAACACACCTGTAAAATAGCGAACATCTGTTTTTATTTTTTCTTGACATTCCTCCATATTATATTAAAATACATTATAGGCGAACGCATGTTCTCTTGTTGCAGCCCTGAGTGAAGATGAAGGGTTTGGCACTTACATCAGCCTTCAAGGAGGTACGGCATGACAGACAGACAGCAGAAATTTATCAAATTTATAGAAAGTTTTATTAGAGACAACGGATACAGTCCATCCATCCGTGAGATAGCAAAAGGTATGGGTCTGTCATCCACTGCCAGTGTTAAAAAGATGCTGGACAGGCTCGCTGATAGCGGACTTCTAAACCGTTCAGGCAACATCGCAAGGGGGATAGAAATCCCTGAAAAAGGTATCCCTGTGATCGGCCGCATTAAAGCTGGTGTGCCTGTTGAGGCGGCGGAAAACGTTGAAGGCTACATGAAGCTCGATCGCCTGACAATACGCTCCGGCGGGCACTTCTTTCTGAAAGTTGACGGTGACAGCATGAAAGAAGAAGCAATTGTAGACGGCGACTATGTACTAATTAAGCCAAGTCCTGTCATTTCAAACGGACAAATAGGGGCATTCCGCATTAATGGAGAGGTTACCCTTAAAACATTTCGACAAAATGCAGAAGGTGTTTACCTTATGCCTGCAAACGAAGAGTTTGAGCCCATTCCGGTGGGAGAATATGATGATTTTGAGGTCATAGGCCATCTTAAGATGGTGCTCCGCATGACAGAAGGTTCAGATGCTTTTGAACCTGCATGAGCGGGTACGTGTCGGTGCGGTTTTTGACAGTTCGCCCAAACCTGTCTGGTTCAGCCTTTCCGGTGAAAAGGTAGTGGTAAAAGAGATTTGCTACCGCTGGAAGGAGAGGTCAGGCTCCGACATAATCCATAAATATACAGTTACAGACGGTTTTAACGTGTTTGAGCTGTCATTCAGCGCTATGGATGCCTGCTGGTATCTGGAGGCTATGGACGAAGGGGACGGCAAATGATTCTCTGTATGGATATGGATGCGTTTTTCGCATCTGTGGAACAAGCGGCAAACCCGCATCTGCGGGGAAAGCCGATAGCTGTCATAGGAGCCCGTGAGCGCACTGTTGTTGTTACCAGCTCATACGAGGCAAGGGCGCTTGGCGTTAAAACAGGAATGAGCAAATATGAAGCGATGAAGGCCTGCCCGTCAGTTCAGCTTGTTTGTGCCAGTAACAGAGTATATACACACGTTTCATCCGAAATAATCAAATATCTTCGCACAATAACGCCCGAAGTGGAGGCTTACTCCATAGATGAAGCATTCCTTAATGTATCAAAATGCGAAAGTGACCCCACAAGCATAGCCTACATGATAAAAAGCCATGTAAAGCGTAGTTTTAATGTCACATGTTCCGTAGGTGTCGGGCCTAACAAACTTATTGCTAAGATGGCATCAGGGATTCACAAGCCTGACGGATTCTACATGGTGGAGTCTGACGAGATGGCAGATTTTATGGATAGTTTTGAACTTGGTGACATATGGGGAATAGGGCGCAGACTTAATGAAAGATTTCGCAATCTAGGCATTTTTAATACCGCAGATTTACGTCAGTTAGGCGAAGAGCGTTTGGCGGAGATGTTCGGCATTAACGGAAACAGGCTCTACATGATGGCACACGGCAAATATCCGGACGGGGTGGAAAACGAAGAGCTCCCTGTTAAGTCCATAGGGCACAGCATGACACTCCCTCACAACATCAGAACAAGAGAAGAGGCCGCAGGTTACCTTTTACAGCTATCAGAGATGGTTTCGGCCAGAGCGAGAAAGAACGGATATTCCGGAAAAACACTGCATGTAACTATCAGAGATACCGAAATGGGAACCATAGGCAAAAGGAGAACATTCGGTTTTTTCACCGCTGCTACCCATCACATTTACGATATCGCACTATCCATATTTGATGAGCTTTGGGATTGTGAAATATCTATCAGGCTTTTGGGAGTCTCTCTCGGTTCTCTGGTTCCGGGGTGTGTGATGCTTTCGAACATAATGGACGACTTTCAGAATTGGCCTGAAATATATGACACTATTGACAAAATAAACAATAAATATGGCAAGGAAGCTGTCTCTTTTGCCACAGTGCTGAACTGTAAGCGGAGAGGTGCAAAGACTATTTCTCCCGCCTGGCGACCGGACGGCACCCGCAATGTAGAGTTCTAGCACATAACAAGGTATTATCACTCCCCTTTTAAAGGGGAGCTGGAGGGGATTTTTGTATTGCAGTCTTAATATAAATCCCCCTTAGTCCCCCTTTGTTAAAGGGGGGGAAGGAAAGTTAAGTTTACTCTGCAATAGTCTCCGCAAGCACAGCTTCCTCGGTGGTAAATACTTTATTTACATTAAGAACAATCACAAAATTATCATCTTTTTTAGCCATACATTTTATAAATGCAGTGTTAAGCTGTGTGCCCATCTTTGGTGCTGGCTCAAGAGTATTAGCGTCAAAGGTTATAACCTCGTCCACTGAATCCACAAGTGCCCCAAGTACCACAAGGTCATCACCCATATAAACCTCAGTAATAACTATGCATGTCTTAATAGTTTTTACAGTGGGTCTGTTATAAAATTTCAGGTTCATATCTATGATAGGAACCACATTACCTCTGATATTTATGACACCCACCATATATTCAGGCATCTGAGGGACTTTTGTAATGTTAGACTGGTCAAGCACTTCCCTGACACTGCTTATATCTATGCCGAATAATTCCTCTCCGAGTTCAAATGTGAGAACCTGAATCGACTCATCTGTTTTAGTATCATCCATAAAAAACCCCCGAAATTATGCTTCATCCTCTTCGTAGTCATCACTCTCATCTGTAATAGCTAAAGCAGGTTTTTTGCCTGATATCGCAATCTGCTGTCCCTTCATTTGTGGCAGGATGAAAAACTTCATCATCTCCTGAAGTGATTCTGACTGCGCAGAAAGTTCTTCCGCTGTGCTGGAGAGTTCTTCAGCCGCGCCTGCATTTTGCTGGATAACTGTATCGAGCTGTGTCATAGCAGTATTTATCTGGTTTGCACCGGATGTCTGCTCTGAGGATGATGCGGAAATCTCCTGAATAAGTTCGGAAGTTTTTTGTATATCAGGAAGAATATTATCGAGTAAAGTTCCTGATCTTTCTGCTATTGCCACACTCTCTGTAGATAATTCGCTGATCTCTGCTGCTGCCTCCTGGCTTCTCTCGGCGAGTTTGCGGACTTCGGAAGCAACCACAGCAAAACCCTTTCCATGCTCTCCCGCTCTGGCAGCCTCTATGGCGGCGTTAAGTGCGAGAAGGTTGGTCTGTCTTGCGATCTCTTCGATAATGGAGATTTTGCTGGCGATGTCGTTCATGGCTGCTACAGTCATTTTCACAGCCTTTCCGCTCTCCTGAGCGTCATCAGCAGCTTTTTTAGCTATCTTTTCCGTCTGGAGTGCATTGTCAGAGTTCTGAGCAATGTTTGAAGTCATCTCTTCCATAGAAGATGACGCTTCCTCCGCTGCTGCGGCCTGTTCTGTAGCGCCCTGTGCGATAGTAGCGGCGCCTGAGCTCAACTCCTGACTGCCAGAGTTTACATGCTCTGCAGTTGTATTTACATCTTAAATTATACTTTTAAGCTTTTCCACCATGTTTTTCATAGCTTTAAGAAGCTGACCGGTCTCATCTTCAGAGTTAACCTTTATCTCTACTCTCAGATCACCCGATGCGACAGTTTCGCATATGGCGACACCTTCTTTTAGAGGTTTAGAAATTGCTCTGGATATGATGAATGCAAAAAGCAGCCCGATAGCAAAGCCTATGGCTGCCACGATCAGAGCAACTTCCAGCAGCAGAGTTTTTTCCTCATCAAAGAGTTCTGCTGATTCTATAGATTCTTCTGTGAGTGAAAGGTTTATGTGTGTAAGCGGCTCAAGAGTTTTCTCTTTTGCATTGTCAATCTCTTCGTCCATAGCTTTGATTCTTTGATAATCCTCTCTTGCTTTAACTCTTTCTGCATCCAGTGCCGCTACGAGCTCGGAAATATGTTCAATAGCATCTTCTCTTTCAATATCAGCCTCTTCATCGATAGCTCTAATTCTTGGAATAGATGCATTTGTTCCTTTACGAAGCTCTGGAAGGAGCTTTTCTTCAAACAGACCTATGAAAGCCATATAATGCTTAGTAAATTCTTTGGCTATAGCTCTTTCGTCATCATGATCAACCATTTTATTTACAATAGCAATATCTTTACCGGCCTGTTCTTTCAGCCCTGCAAGGGCTTCGATAGTTTCCTCTAGGTTTCTGTTTATTATAGCATCAGCAAAGACAGGATAAACCTGCTCAACATGCAGGGCAACGTTTTTGAAGGCTATAGCTTCTTCAGCCCTTGTGATAAGGTCATCTTTCTCGCTTAATAAGACTAGTAATTTATCTTCATACAGAGAGATGTAGTTATTGTACTCTTCTACAAATTCTTTTGCTTCCTGACGCTCTTCATCTGTATCAACCAGAGCCATCACGGTATCCATATCTTTTTTTGCCTGAATTTTAAACTGAGCTAGATTCGATTTTGATTCTTCAAGATTTTCGTTGATTATTGCGTCTGCAATGTCTGAGTAAAAATTAGTTACTCTATTTGCGATATCTTTAATAATAATAACATCTTTGTTTCTTGAGGCTCCTTCCTTCTGTAGAGCTCCAAGCTTATTCATACCATCTAGCTGAAAACCAATAACTCCAGCAAAAATTATAAGTACAGCTAAAAAACCCAACACAATTTTTGTGCCTATTTTTAAACTTTTAAACATAATAAACTCCTATACTACATAATACACTCCTATAATAAAGAATTCGCTCTTAAATTTAAGCAAAGAGAATGCCAAACTGAAATATGCTGACATTAAATAGTTTTTTAAAACTGCTTAAACCTTTATGTCTACATCCATACCAAGCAGATCTTTGTATTTCTCCACAACAGTGTCTATCTCTTCTGTGAGGAACTGGTCAACCTGCTCTGGCGCACGTCCTACGAATTTTATAGGGTCAAGCAGACCGAGTATCTCTTCTTTATTAAGCGGTACGGATTCGTTGTCGGCGAGCCTGTCCAGAAGGTCGTTTGATTCACCTTCCATCTTTACACGTTTACCTGCCTCCATAGACGCAACACGCACAACTTCATGCATAACCTGTCTGTCTGCACCGCGTTTCACGGATTCCATGATTATGTTTTCTGTTGCCATAAAAGGTAGTTCTTCCATAACGCGTTTTTCTATCATCCGCTCATACACAACAAGTCCGGAAGTGATGTTGTAAAGCAGCTCCAGTATCGAATCTATACATAGAAAAGCCTCAGAGATACTTATACGGCGGTTTGCTGAGTCGTCCAGTGTGCGCTCAAACCACTGTGTAGCGTGGGTCATGTATGGGTTCATACTGAGAGCTATGACGTGTCTGGCAAGTGAGCAAACACGCTCGCTTCGCATAGGGTTACGTTTATATGCCATTGCGCTGGAGCCAATCTGGTTTTTTTCGAAAGGCTCTTCAATCTCTTTAAGGTTGGCAAGCAGACGAAGGTCTGTGGCCATTTTATGTGTAGTTTCCGCTATCTGAGCCAGAACTGAGAGAACTCTTGTGTCCTGTTTTCTGGTGTATGTCTGACCAGTTATTGTGAGTACTTTTTCGAAATCCATCTTTTCAGTAACCATCTTGTCAAGGGCTTTGACCTTTTCGTGGTCACCGTCGAAAAGGTGCAGAAAAGAGGCCTGTGTGCCTGTTGTTCCTTTAACACCTCTGAAACGGATATTATCCAGAGCGAACTCAAGCGACTCAAAGTCAAGTACAAAATCCTGAAGCCAAAGACACATACGCTTGCCTACTGTTGTAAGCTGTGCAGGCTGGAAATGTGTGAAACCGAGGGTAGGGACATTTTTGTACTGGCGAGCGAATTTCGCCATGTTGTCCATAACGTTTACAAGTTTTTTATGGACTATCTCCATCCCTTCTTTCAGAACTATTGCGTCTGTATTGTCGCCTACATAAGCGCTGGTTGCGCCTAAGTGGATAATAGGCATCGCCTTTGGGCAGCACTCACCGTATGTATGTACATGCGCCATAACGTCATGACGGAATTTACGCTCCATCTGGGCTGCATATTCGAAATCTATGTTGTCCACATTTGCCTTCAGCTCTGCAATCTGCTCGTCTGTGATGTTCAGACCAAGCTCTTTCTCTGATTCGGCAAGTGCTATCCACAGCTTGCGCCATGTGGTGAATTTTTTATGCGGCGAGAACAGGTAAAGCATTTCAGAACTTGCATATCTTTCCTGAAGCGGGTTTGAGTAGCTTTTATAGTCTTTCATCATTTCCTCGTATCGGTAATTAATTATTTTTTATTTTTAGAGCCCATCTGCGGGCATCATCTTTTATCTTTTCTTCATCCAGAGTTTTGAGCTGTCTGTCTTTCATAAGGCATTGTCCGGCCACATATGTAGCAGTTATATCAGTAGATTTGGCTGAATAAACAAGATGTGACAGTGGGTTGAAAACAGGTGTCATGTGGGGTTCATCAAAGCTCAGCACTATAAAATCAGCTTGATTACCTCTTTTAAGTTCTCCGACCCTTTTCAGATCCAGAGTTTTAGCACCATTTACCGTGGCCATTTTTAGCACAGTTTCAGCTGAAAGGGCAGTAGCATCAAAATTAAGTCCTTTATGTACCAAAGCGATAGAGTTCATTTCGCCTATCATGTCAAGGTCATTATTGCTGGCCGCTCCGTCTGTCCCTATGGATACGTTCACGCAGGCATCAAGCATCTTCTTTACCGGGGCAAAACCGCTTCCGAGTTTCATATTACTTTGAATGCAGTGGGATACATTTACGCCTTTCTCAGCGAAAAGAGCTATCTCTTCATCGTTAATGTGTACGCAGTGTGCCAGATTTGTCTTTATATCAAGTGCTCCCATGTCATTCATAAGCTGAGCTGGTGTCCTGCCGTGTTTTTGGATACTTTCGGCATTTTCATGAGGCGATTCAGAAAGATGGGTGCAAAGCAGAACATCATGTTTGGCGCAGAAGTCTATGCATTTTTTAAAGTTTTCTGGTTTAACAGTATATGGAGCGTGTGGGCAGAGGGCAGGGGATATAAGTTTATCCTTCTCATATTTAAGATAAAACTCAGCAGCCCTTTCAATATAGTCATCTGCATTTTTACCAAATTTAGTAGCAAAGTCGAGAACACCAACACCTATAACTGCTCGCATCCCTGTTCTCTTAAGCACTGATGCCACTGTACCTGCATGAAAGTACATGTCGTTGCATGTTGTAGTGCCAGATTTAATCATCTCTGCAGCTGCAAGCTCTGTAGCAGTAATGGCGAATTCTTCTGACAGCCATTTTGATTCAGCCGGCCAGATGTGATTTTTCAGCCAGTCCATAAGAGCAAGGTCATCAGCCATCCCACGAAACAGAACCATAGGAAGGTGAGTGTGTGTATTTATAAATCCGGGTATTATGAGCGAGTTATGAAAGTGCTCAATTGTGTAGCCAGTGTTTCCTTCTTCGTCAGCGTGGGTTGAGATGCCATGTATTCTGTCTCCTTGTACCAGAAGGTAGGAGTCGCGATGCATTTCGCCCTGATAATATATATACTCAGCATAATAAGCCTTTCTTTCCACTAAGATACCTCCGGAGTTTAATTTGTATCGAGAGAAGAATTAGCGGTAAACTCTGCCGCACAATTTTCAGATTATCATAACTGTATGAGTAAAAGCAAGTTTTAGCACAGGGAGATATATACGTTTGTGCCTATTCTAAGTATTTATCATTAAAGATAAGTTATGAAAATATTATAAAATAATACAATAATTCCTATACCTGATAAGCAAAAAAACGAGTATAAACACATATGCATGAATTTATCGCAAGCTATGGTTATTACGGAATGTTTTTTATGGGGTTTGTGGCGGCGACTATTATCCCTCTTGGAAGTGAGTGGCTGCTTATCGTTTTGCTCGTTAAGGGGCTTGATCCTTATATTCTTGTCTTTACAGCTGCAACAGGAAACTATTTAGGCGGAGCTACAAACTATCTGATAGGTTATAGCGGAGCCAAGTTTTTAAAAATTAAAGAGCAAAATAGGGCGAAAGCTGAAACTATTTATAACAAATACGGAGCCTATTCTCTCCTGTTTTCTTGGCTGCCTGTTATAGGTGACCCACTTTGTGTTGTCAGTGGAATTTTGAAATATTCTTTTGTTAAATTTACATTTTTGGTTTTTACAGGAAAGGCTGCGAGGTACTCGCTTTTGACATATTTCACTTTAAGCGCTGTTGCCCAATAAAAAAGGGGCCTGCTGCAGCCCCTAATTTATGGAGTTTATTTTTTGAGAAACGTTTATGTTATGTTTATATAAGCATATGGCGTGCCAGAAATAAAACACCGTAAATTACTGATAAAATGTTTCCAAATATAAAAATGCAAAAATAATGGAGAATATTGTACAGTTGTATGTGTAGAATAGTCTAATTATTGATTGTTAATGATAAGAAGCTTTATTAGAAGTTTTAGCAGCAACAAAAGGAAAACATGTTGATAAACAAAAAAAAGAAGCTTAAAAAGGCTCTAGTCAGCTCAGAAAAATTTATTGTATAAGTATGAAAGAACAAGTGGAATAAACATGGAAATTTTTGAACAGATATTAAAAGAAGCTGAACGTGCAAGCAATGAACAGGATCTGCCTGATGTGCTGCTGGCTGAGATAAAACAGATATGTGCATACCAGGATAAATACAAAGACAGCTACATGCTGGACGATTTGCTTGGGCGGCTTATAAACTATGAACCTTTTGGCGATGTTGGCTGTGGCAACGATTCATTCAGCACTGCAGATGTTCAGAGGGTAGTGGACATAATTCTGGATACTTAAAAAAAAAGACACCTTTCTTATCAAACCTTGTAATCACCAAATTAATCTTAGCTCTTTATCCCTTATCCTGCTATCTCATCCTATCATACTTAACATAATATATCTTATCGGACGTTATTGGTTTTGATATGAATATGAAGTACTGTGCCCTGTTAGGAAAATAATATTATAATGTATCAATTGGTTGGAGAGCTTTGATTTCAGGGGCTTACAAAATCCAAGCCGTTTATTTGCGTTTTAAAGCGTTTTTAAATACGGCGTAAGGTGTTTACCTTCGGAGCTGAAAACTACAAACTTGTTATATTGAATTTTTGCACAAAAAAAGACCCACCTGATATTTTCAGATGGGTCTTTTATAATTTATAAGCTAGATAAGAATCATTGCTATGGCATATCCCACAATACATGCTGTGGTTACTGACAGTATCCCGGGAATCATAAAACTATGATTAAAGTACCATTTCCCGATCTTTGTTGTTCCAGTTGAGTCAAAGCTACAAGTTGCAATATCTGATGGATAGTTTGGTATAAAGAAATACCCATAGCATGAAGGCATGATACCAATAAGAAGTGCTGGTGGAAGTCCCATTGCAAGTCCTACCGGAAGCATCATTCTGCATGTAGCAGCTTGTGAGTTGATCACTACGGACACTACAAACATAGCCAATGCAAATGTCCATGGATATGACTGAACCATCGCTGTGATACCTGTTTTAAAACTTGGCATTGCAAACTGAAAGTATGTATCACTCATCCATGCAATACCGAAGATTGCTATTGCTGCAACCATCCCAGACTTAAACACTACCCCTTCTGGTACTTTATTGGTTTTAGTTTTTGTCACTATAAGGATAATACCGCCAAAAGCGAGCATCATCATCTGTATAATAACAGACATAGAGATAGGTTTTGCTGCACCTGCAAGAGTTCTTATTGAAGGAAACATTGCTATTATTACAATAGAGACCAGTGCTGATATGAATATGATTACGGCGTGTTTTGCTGATGCCGGAAGCACTTCATCAAGTGTTGTTGCTGTTGTGTTTTTAATGCGCTCTGCCCACACAGGGTCTTGAAGCCTTCTTTGATATTCTGGATCATCAGCGAGCTCTTTACCCCTGCGAAGACTGTATATTGACATAACAATACAACCGCAAAGTGTTGCTGGGATTGTAACCCCTAGAATTGTAAAAAGTGTGATGTTTTCGTTTATGTTAGATAGCTGTGACAGGTAGTATACTACAGCTGCAGAGATTGGGCTGGCTGTGATACCAAGCTGAGATGCTACTGAAGCTGCTCCCATTGGACGTTCCGGCCTGATACCGTTTTTAAGTGCCACGTCACCTATAATAGGCATAATAGAATAAACTGCGTGGCCTGTGCCCAACATGAATGTCATTGTGTAAGTGACTAGTGGCCCGAGGATTGTAACCATTTTTGGGTTAGACCTGAGCAGCCTTTCAGCAATCTGGAGCATATACTTAAGCCCCCCTGCCGCCTCCAGAATGGACGCACAGGTGACTACCGCAAGGATAATCAGCATTACTGTGATTGGTGGTGATGTTGGTGTCATACCGAACACGAAGACCTCAATAACGAGACCTATACCGGAAACTACCCCGAGACCAATACCGCCATAGCGGCTTCCGAGGTAAAGCATTACAAGTAAAAAGAAAAATTGCATATATAACATTGTGTACCTCCGTTGTAACCTGCGATCTTTCGCATAGTTCATAACTGGAAGTATATATATGCTATTTATTTTGTAAACTATTCGGAGATAAGGGCTTTTAAGTAATTAAAGTAGATTTTGCACTTTTTGCTCACGTGCTTTCAGTTTTCTTAAATCTTTTCTCCGGCCGCCCTACTGTTCCGTAATCTATATCCACAGTTAAAAGGCCCGCTCCAATTAAGTATTCTAAGTATCGCCTTGCAGTGTTACGGCTTGCTCCTATGTGTCTGCCGACTTCTTCTGCGCTCATGGCATCATTTAGCTTGTCGAATACGATCATAATCTTTTTTAATGTAATAGGATCAATGCCTTTAGGCATGTCTGTATGTGAAATATGATCTGCATGCCTATCCAGCAAATGATCGATATCATTCTGCTCTAGGCTTTTTTTACACAGCATCTCTTTCTTGTACTCTTTAAATCGCTCAAGGGATTTCTTAAACCTTTCGAAGACAACAGGTTTTACGATATAATCGAATGCTCCGCCACGCACAGCCTCCTGTAAAGCAGAAACATCCCTTGCCGCTGTTATGAGTATAATGTCGGTGGTAAGCCCTGCTGAGCGGACTTTCCAGAGAAAATCCATGCCTGAGCCCTCTGGAAAATATAGATCCAGCATAACAAGGTCAGGCTTCACAATAGTTACCATCTCTATGGCATCTTCTATGCTGTTAGCTATAGCAGTTACTTCAAACTCTGGCACTTTCTCTGTAAAACGTCTGTGAAGATTAGCAATATCCACATCATCTTCGACTATCATGACCTTGATCACTCTTGCCCCCTGTTTATTTTCGGAATAATAACGCTGAAAAGTGTTCCGCCAAGCCTCTTCGAGTCACTGCTCTTTATTGTTCCGGAAAGTGCTTTCAGAGCCATTGATACATTGTAAAGTCCTATCCCTCTGCTGTCAGATTTGGTTGAAACACCCTTCTGGAATATATCCATCTCCTCTGGCAGCCCTGAACCTGAGTCTTCCACGTTTATAAGGAAATTTGTTTCATTTTCATAAACACTTACAGAAACTATTGGTTTTACAGATTTATTTCCTTTAGCAGCATCTATAGCGTTATCGATAAGGTTTCCAAGTACAGTTACAATGTGTTCCGGATGCGCCGGGGCTGTCTGCCAGCCTCCATCATAATCAACATGAAACCCGCATTTAAGCTCCCCTGCCCTGTTGTATTTGCCAAGTATCACTCCTGCTATCATAGGGCAGTTGATTCGGGTGTCGGTAAACTCCACCAGTCTGTGATAACCTTCTGACTCACTAAGAATAAGGTTTTTTGCCTCATCGTATTCCTCCAGCTGTAAAAGTCCGCTGATTGTGTGCAGCTTATTGGAATACTCATGGCTTTGCACTCTCAGAAGCTCTGAGCAAGCCTTTACCTGTCGAAGCTCGCTATTCATATAGTCCATCTCGTCTTTACGTCTAAAAGATGCCACAGCGCCTTCAGGGCGTTCGTTGATGATTACTGTTACAATATTAAAAAGCATCATGTGACCCGCTGCAAATATCTCTTCATCAAGAGCCTCGCTCCTGTCTTTCATCCTCTGACTTATATAAGCCTGCGGCAGTATAGAGTCTATGTGTGCATCTCTTATATCTGAGGTTATGTTAAGAAGCCTGCCAGCCTCTTTGTTAGCGAAGCGTATACGGCCTGATATATCAACAGCAATAATACCTTCACGCACTGAGTTAAGAATGATTTCACGCTCCCTGTGCAGGGATGCAATCTCCTTTGGCTCAAGTCCCAGGGTTAGTTTTTTTACATAATTAGCTATCATACTGGCTGCTACCAACCCCACGAAAAGCATTATGAAAAAATATGCCGCGGGCTCTTTCTGCGCACTTCTGATAACCTTCATTACGCTAGTCTCTAAATACCCTACCGCTACAAAACCAAGAATTTCTCCATCCTTATTTTTTACCGGAGAAAAACCACGTAGTGATGGTCCCAATGTTCCTACGGCAGTTGATGTATAGGTTTCCCCTTTCTCCACTGCCAGATACTGGTCACCGCCAACAAATTGTTTTCCGATACGGTCTTTTACCGGATGGGCTAAGCGTACACCGTCTTTTCTGGCTACCACTATAAAACGTGCCCCTATGGCTTCCTGCATATCGATTAGAGTCTTTTGAAGTGTTTCGCTAGTCTCCCCGCTTTCGAGTGCTTCTATAACAAGGGGCATTCTGGCTATGGTTTTTGCCAGTCCGATAGTTCTTTTCTTATGAGAATCTTCCAGATACTTGCCCACTATACCGTTAAAAATGACAACAGTAACAGCTATCTGAAGGCAGACAAAGACAGATATCATTATGATCATCTGAATTTTTATAGATTTTGGAATTAGTAATAAATATTTATTGTCGGTTTTCATAAATTATGCCGCGTGTTTTATTTTCATTAAATATACAATACATTCATAAAGTTACAATACTGATTTATATATCACTTTGACTTTTCCTATAAAGGCATTATGATAAAGGTCTTATGAAAATACTTCACATAGATACAGGCAGAGAATGGAGAGGCGGTCAGAGACAGGTACTTTTTCTTCACGAAGGACTTCTCAGTTCCGGTATCGAATCTATTATCGTCTGCAATGAGAAAGGCGAACTCTGCAAAAAAGGCCTCCCGGGGTTGATTCCTGTATCTTTCAAAGGTGAAACAGATCTCAGTTTTCTAAGTGAGCTAAAGGCAATTATTAAACATGAAAAACCTGATGTTGTGCACACCCATGATGCACATTCTCTAACCCCTGCTCTGTTTGCTAAGATTACCAGCAGAAACTTCAGACTGATAAACACCAGAAGAGTCGATTTCAGCATAAACAAAGGTTTTTTAAGCAGGAAAAAATACAGTAATTCCCAAGTTGATTGTATAGTTGCAATATCTAATGCTATCAAGAAGATACTGGTTGATGACGGTATAAAGGCTGACAATATTCCTGTAATTCCAAGCGGCGTAAGATTTCCAAAAAACATCAACTACAGCAGAGTTCTTGAGCTGAGAGAGAAATACGGAATCAACGATGAGACCTATGTTATTGGTAATATTGCGAATATCTCAGACCATAAAGACCACCGCACACTTATAAACTCTTTTGATAAGTTCTGCGAGGTTGTCGACGATGCAAAACTAATAATTGTCGGCGGCGGCCCTATGTTTGACGAAATAAAAAATTACTCAGCTGATTTCTCTTGTGCTGACAGTATAATATTCACAGGACATGTTGAAGATGTGTATGAACACATTTCTATTTTTGATGTTTTTTGCATGTCGTCCAAAACCGAGGGACTTTGCACTTCAATAATAGATGCCCTTTTTATGGGCAGACCGGTTGCTGCAACAAGAGCCGGGGGCATACCTGAGCTCGTAAAACACAATTTCAACGGACTTTTGAGCGAAGTCGGCAATAGTGATGAACTTTCAGAAAATCTTCTAGAAATATATGATGATATGATTATGGAGTCAAAATTTTCTGCGAACGCATTTCATACAGCACTTAAGTTTTCAGAAGGTGCTATGGTAACCAGGTATATCAAGCTTTACAACGCACTGGTTTCAGCCTGATTTTCTGATGTATCTAACATAAGTAAAGTCTTCATGATCAACAGTTTCAGCTACTTCCCACTCATTTAAATCAAAATCAGGGAAATATGTATCACCATCAAATTCATTTTTAACATAGGATATGTGCATTTCGTCCACAAAACTTACAGCTTCAGCATATATTTGACCGCCCCCTATAAAAAAAAGCTTTTTGTCATAATCTTTTGCAGCTTCAATGCATTCTGCTGCGGAGTGAAATACTCTGCACCCTTCTATGCTTTCTGCCGATCTTGATATCACAAAGTTTTCTCTGTTAGGAAGTGGTCTGCCTATGGATTCATAAGTTTTTCTGCCCATTGCTATAATATGACCTGAAGTTTTGGCTTTAAACAGTTTAAGGTCATCCGGCAGGTGCCATGGCATGCTGTTGCCTTTGCCTATCACCCTGCTCTTTGTCATGGCAACTATAAGGGCGGTTGTCATACAGCAACCTCGAAACGTATAGATGGATGTGACTGATAATCAACAAGTTTTATGTCGTCAAAACTGAGTTGGTTGAAAGGTTTGTCAGCAATTTCAAGCTTAGGAAGAGCCATAGGTTCTCTTTCAAGCTGTTCTTTCAGACCTTCTATGTGGTTTTCGTAAACATGTGCATCTACTATAGTGTGTGCAAACTCACCAAGTCCAAGGCCTGTCTCTTTTGCAAGCATAGTTGTGAGAAGTGCGTAGCATGCCAGATTAAAAGGTATGCCGAGGGCTATGTCGCCTGATCTTTGTGTTAGGTGGCAGTTCAGTTTGCCGTCCTTTACAGAGAAACAGAAAGTATAATGACAAGGCGGAAGCTTGCTCTCGGCTGCGTTTGCAGGGTGCCATGCGGACACAACCATTCTTCGCTGGCCTGAGCAGTTCGGGTTAATTTTAATTTCTTTTAATGTATCAATAACGTACTGTATCTGATCAAATACTAACATGCCTGATTCAGGGTCTTTATATGTCCAGCGCCGCCCCCAGCTTTCGCCATCGAGCCCGCGTTCCGGAACAGGAAATCTTCGCCAGAACCTTCCGTATGCGGTTTCCAGTCTTCCTTCATCATCCGCCCACGCATCCCATATTTTGGTTTTTGTGCGCAGGTCTTTTATGTGTTCCTCGCCGGAAAGATACCAGAAAAGCTCGTGAACCAGAGAGTTGAAAAACATTTTTTTTGTTGTCAGAAGCGGAAATCCTTCCGCCAGATTAACTTTATAGAAATAGCTGAAAACGCTATAAGTTGCTACACCTGTTCTGTTTGGTAAATAGACTCCATTGTCCAGAACATATTTTACAAGATCTTTATAAACCTGCACCTTTCACCCCTGTGTTTATTTGTATAAACGCTTTAAAGCGTGCGGACTTACGCCCATATTATAAAGTAGGATGATAAACCAATTTCGTAAAGTTGTATAGACCAATCCTTCTTTTTCCCATCGTCTTGGAGATGTCAGAACAGGCATTTTGGATAGATATATCTTAATACCTGACTTCTTAAAATCTTTCATAATCCGGACATCCTCCATAATAGGGATATCTTTGAATCCTTTTATTTTATCAAAAGCCTCTCTGGAGCAGAACTGAGCCTGATCTCCATAAGGGATTTTTGTTATTTTATTACGTATGGAGACACCTTTTTCTATCAGGCGGAAAAATAGACTTTTACTGTCTATTTTCAATGCAAAAGCGCCTGCTGAGTGCGTTTTCAAACCTTTTTCAATTTCAAAGTCAAACCCTTCCGTCAAAACAGTATCGCAATGCAAGAATAAGTAAACATCACCGGTTGCTTTTTCAGCTCCAGCATTAAGCTGATTACCTCTACCTTTAGCTGAGGTTTTCTTTATAATGTCTTTATGTATAATAATATTGTTAGTTTCGCCATTACTGTCGGAAACTATAATCTCGAAATCACCAAGGCTTTTTAAATGTTCTATCAGGCTGTTTATTCTCTCTTGTTCGTTATGAACCGGTATTATGATAGAGAGCTTCATACCCTCCCCTTTACTTTTTTATAAACAACAGGTACCAGCATTAAAAGTCCAAAAAGGATGAAAGCAGAGATCATACCGGGTGAAAATATATCTTTAGGTGATTCGATATTGCTTAATCTGCTGCCTGCATAAACATATACAAAACCACCTGGCAGCATGCCTATAAAAGATGTCCAGAAAAATGTAAAAAGTCTCAGTTTTGTCAGCCCAGCCACTATGTTTATGACAAAAAACGGGAATATGGGTATCAGCCGGAGCGTGAGCATATATAAATATCCGTTTACTGCTAATTCTTTATTAAACTTTGCAAGCTGTTTTTCGTACTTTGTATTAAGTACATCGCCAAGCAGATATCTGGAAACCAGAAAGCCTATACATGCGCCAAGGGTTGCACCTGTGACTGCAAAAGCAGTACCGAAGCCTGCGCCAAATAAGAACCCGCCGGAAAGACTCATGACAGCAGCACCCGGCAGATTAAGACCTGCGACAACTATATAAACGAAAACATAAGATATTATAGAAATATACCTATTATCAGATACATAAGCGAGAAGAGCATCAGAATTTTCTTCCAGATATGAGAATGTAAGATATTCTGAATACGGACTGTTTCTTATAAACACAGCAATAACAACTATTATTGCAAGGATGATCAGCTTTTTGATCACTTCTTAAGCCCCCGAATAAACTTTACTATAGGATTATCGAGAAGCATTTCTACGGCAGCATATTTGGAAGGCTGTCTCACCGCATAAGAGTATGTAGGGTAAATGTGCACCAGATCAGCAATTTCCTGAAAAGGTATATTGAGTTTTTTTGCCAGCATAGGCTCGTGAATAACTTCTCCTGCTCGTTCGCCCAGAATGTGAATGCCTAATATTTTTCCGTTTTTATTCGTTACATACTTTGCCATGCCGACAGAGGTTCCATCGGTAATAGCTCTATCAACATCGTTTTGAAGATATCTAAAAACGCGTATCTTATTCTTACCGTATACCTTTTCGGCCTCTTCCTGAGTCAGGCCGCATCTGGCAAGCTCTGGCTCGGTATATGTACACCAGCCAATATTCGAATAATCAACCGCTTTGTTGAAAGGAATCAGAGCATTGCGAGTCGCTGTTACAGCTTCATAATCGGCTACATGTGTAAACTGATAGGGGCCAACAACATCTCCGGCCGCATATATGTTCGGTGCTGTTGTGTTAAGATACCTGCCGACTTTTATCCCATGCTTATTATACTTTACACCGGCTTTTGAAAGATTCATCCCTTCTACATTAGGTGTTCGCCCTGCTGCTATAAGAAACACCTCTGCATGAACCTCTTCCACGGCTCCTTCAGTTTTTAACGTCAGGAAGCCCTCGTTCTGGCTCACAGAGATAACTTTAGTATTTGTGAGTATCTTTATGTCATCTTCTTCCATGTTTGCCCTTAGAAGCTCTGACAGCTCCATATCTTCCTTGGGCAGAATATTGCTCCCCATCTCTATTACAGCTGTGTCAACACCCAAAGCATTGAAAGCTGTGGCAAGCTCGATGCCTATAGGTCCGCCGCCCAGAACAGCTATTGATGATGGAAGCTCATCTATATAAAAAATAGTTTCGTTAGTATATGAAGTTACCTCTGAAAGCCCTTCTATAGGAGGTATCAAAGGCGAAGATCCAGTTGCTATCAGAAATATCTTAGAGGTTATCTCTTCCCCGTTTACAATAATAGTGTCATTATCTTTGAACTCAGCACAGCCTTCTATAACATCTATACCTTCCGCACGAATGACATCAGGTGTCTCACTCTCATATACACCTGCTACAATCTGCCGCACATGCTGCATAACCTTAGAAGTATCCAGTGAAGATGTGTCCATGGTCAGACCGAACTCTTTGAGATTTTTGATACTATCAGCCATGTGTGCTGATTTGAGAAGTGTTTTACTGGGGATACAGCCGGAATGGGTACAATCGCCGCCAAGTTTATTTTTTTCTACAATAGCGGTCTTCTTGCCAAGCCCTTTCGCAAATTTCGCAGCAACAAGCCCCGCAGAACCGCCGCCAATAACAATAAAATCATACATCATAGGGTTTCTCCCATTTTAAATTTAATCTTTTAAGATCAGCAACAGTATCTATGTCCAGAAGTTTTTTAGTTTTGCTAAACGATAAATTTGCTTTTTTAAATATATTCAAAGTCTCAGAAAAAACAATATCGCTGCTCCATTTAATATCTGTAAAGAAGCTTATATCAAGCTTGGTATTGTTAAAACCGATAAGGTAATACCCGCCGTCCTCAGACTCACCTATTACAGCGTCTGTATCAGACAGCTTTTGAAAAGCTTCGTTAATTATATCTCCGTTAAGTTCGGGTATATCGCTCCCTGTAAGGACAACTTTGCTGTATCCTTCATTGAAGGCATCAGACAGAGCGTTGAACATTATTTCGCCAATATCTGCCCCCCGCTGAGCAAAATATTTATAGCTGTTCCCCAGCCAAGCTTCGAAATCACTCAGTTTATCATATGGCTGTATGAAAAGAAGTGTGTCGTATACGCCGGAGTGTGATGATAGAAGGTTTTCCACAAGAGCTTTATAAAACTCAGCCGCTTTCTGATCCCCTATTGATTGACCCAATCGGGTTTT
The DNA here is from genome assembly GCA_002869145.1 of Denitrovibrio sp. Lineage (GTDB taxonomy): Bacteria > Chrysiogenota > Deferribacteres > Deferribacterales > Geovibrionaceae > Denitrovibrio. Next base: position 42,736 of record PKTM01000029.1, on the reverse strand, counting down.
CACCTTGCCTGCCTGTGGGTATTTAATGAGAATTATATATGCGCTGTCAGACATTTATCTCCTCAGTTTAATAAACGGTATAAGCGCAGGAACTTCTTTCATATAGTCGCGGTATTCTTGACCGAATTCCTTTTTCAGTTTGCGCTCCTCATTTATTGTACCGAGAAGAAAATATATTGTAAGCACAATATTTAAGTATAAGTCTTTTACGCTGAGAGGTCTTGACCAGATGAGCACCAATGCAGCTGTATAATATGGGTGACGAACCACTGAGAGTGCGCCCTTTTTGGTGAGTACTGGTTTCTCATATTTATAAGTTTCACCGTTCATCTTTGCCCGAAGCTGAGTAAAGCCTAAAAAAGACTGGTTATCGTAGCTACGCATGGCATAAAGTGCAAATGCTGTTGCTGAAACCCATATTATATTGAGCAGATTTTTTTGTGCAAGATTTGGCTGAAAGAAAGGCTCATAAGGTATCTGCTGATAAAAATACAAAACAGGGAAAAGAAGCACTACTGACTGAACCACATAAAAAAACCTGTACCACCACTTGAAGTAGACTTTTCCCATAATGGCGGAATCCGCTAGAATACTGTGGATAATGCAGTAAATGGATATAGATATGAGCAGACCAGTCATCATAGCTGTGTTTCGACTATTTTTTGCATATTATATTTAAGCTCGTTTATTGCGTATGGGCTGACACTGAAATCTCTGTAGCCCATGTCTATCAGCTTGGTAAGCATCTCTGAATCTGCAGCCATCTCGCCGCATATCTCTACGGGGATACCAAGCTCTTTTGATTTGTCCAGTATGACTTTCAGCAGTGTAAGAAACGAGCTGTTGTCAAGCTTATATAAAGAGCTTACTTTTGGGTTTCCTCTGTCCAGAGCAAAAACATACTGGAAAAGGTCATTAGTTCCTACGCTGAAAAACGAACATTCACCTTTAAGCTGATCCAGCTGAAAAAGAAGTGAAGGTATTTCAAGCATAACACCCATTTCAGGCAGCACAGCATCTTCTTTCTCCGCAATATCTTTAGCAATATTTTTGACCTGAAAAAATTCTTTGGCATCAGCCACAAACGGAACCATTATCTTTATGTTTCCATACTCTTTATTAAGCCTTATGAGTGCTGTTAGCTGGTATTCCAGCATTTCACGGTAATCAGTAAGCAGGAGCCTTACACCTCTGTTACCTAGAGCAGGATTGTCTTCGAAAGCTTCGTAAGCTGATTTTTTATCAGAACCAATATCAAGCAGGCGAAAAACAACAGGTTTCTCTGAAAAAGCTCTGAGTATTCCTCTATAGTCTTCTATACGCTCTTCAATGCTGGTTTTTACCTCTTTTGTAAGGTAAAAAATTTCAGTTCTTACAAGTCCTATACCGTCCGCACAGAAAAGTTCTGCTTTTTCAGAGTCCAGTACAGATGATACATTGGCATAAAAATGAACTTTTGAGCCGTCAGACAGAATGAGATTCCTGCATGCGTACTCTTTGTCCTCGTCTGGGAGTTTTTTTGAAGCAAGTTTTTCTTTATATATCTCAATAGTTTCAGGTGAGGGGTTAAAAATAACCAGCCCCTCATAACCATCTACTATAACATTTTCTGAAGATTCTACCTTATGCAGGATATTAGCTATCCCTGTCACAGCAGGTATTTTACGGCTTTTAGCCAGAATTGCAGTGTGACTGGTTACACCGTCTTTTTCGGTAACAAAACTGCACACTTTTTCAAGGTCAAGAGAAGCTGTCTCACCTGGAGTCAGTCTGTCCGCAAATAAGACTGAGTTTTCAGGCAGAGTTGTATTTTTGGAAACAGCACCAAGGTGGGTAAGCAGTCTGAATGCTATATCTTCGACGTCCTGAGCTCTCTCTCTGAGATATGCATCATTAATAGCTCTGAAACGTCTTATGAATTTATCCGCAACCTGACGCACACTGAAAGATGCGCTCTTATGTTTTTCATTTATTTGTTGTTCTATTTCATTTCTGAAGGTGGCGTCATTCAGCATCATAAGGTGTGTTTCAAAAATGTTTGAAGCAATCTGCTGTCTGGATTTGACCATTTTGCTTATAAGATTTTCAAGATCAGTCTTTGTTTTCTCAAAAGCCTGCCTGAATGCTTTCAGTTCTTTTTCCGGCGACATATGATGTTGTGTCTTCTCGATAAATTTCGCCATAACCATCACAGGCTCACCAAACGCTATACCGCTTGAAAGGGGTACACCATTTTCAATGCGCTCTGAGCCGTCATCGGCAAGCATTTCGCCTTCGTCACTCTGCATAAGATAATGCCGCAGAATAAGACCAGAAACCTGAGAGGCAACTGTTTTAAGCACTTTTCTAAGTATGCTGGTATTCTTTTTGTTCCTGCGGAACTGGAAAACAAGGACACCGAACTCGTGATCTCTGCTTCTTAGCGGTATGCCTATGAATGTGTTATAAGGTTCTTCATTTATCCCCGGGAAAAAATGAAATTCTTTATGATTAGTAGCATTTCTTATAAATGTGTAGCTGTCTTCTGTGTATGTAAGACCTGTCAGACCTTCGTTCAGCCCTAATATAACAGACCCTACAGCGGAATCGCTCAGACCTTCTGTTGCTGAAAGAATGAGTTTGTCTCGGTTCGCACCACCCAAAAGGTATATGGAACAGACATCGCTCTCTACTGCTTCTTTCAGGAAAGTAGCAATTTTTTTAAGTGTTGTACTTGTATCTCCGGCATTCAGAATTATATTGCTGATACCTAGGAGTAATTCTATTCTTTTCATGATATATTTATATTCATAATATCAGATAGTTCATCTGTCTGCAAGATAGCAAAATCATACAAAAACAGAATCATCCGTATTTAGAAAGCTGCAAAGTGCTGGTATTGCCGGAGTGACGTCTTTGGAAAACTCATTTACATAAAGCTCTATATGCTGACAGATGACCTCATCATCCATCTCCATTGCATGCTCCTGAATATACGGCAGCACTTTTTCGTAATTCGCCTCTGCAAATTCTATAGATTTTCTTATGCGGAAATTAATGAGCTCTGCCTCTGAAATAATACTTTTCGAAATCACTATAGCTCCAAGAGGAACAGGTGATTTAAATTTATTTTCATATATTTCACCTAGATCACAAAGTTTCACAAGTCCCATTTTTTCATAAACGAAACGCCCTTCATGTATCACAACGCCGGCATCAACCTCGCCTGATAAAATAGCAGGCATAACCATGTCAAAACGCATCTGAATGAAGTGAAATTTGTCTCCGAAAAACATTTTGAAAAAACGGAACGCGCTAGTGTTTACACCGGGGATAGCAACTCTTTCCAGCTCTTTGACAGGTCTGTCTTCTTTGGCTACCACCAGAGGCCCGCAGCCAAAACCGAGCGCTCCGCCTGATTTGAGTATACTGTAATTGTCAAGAATGTCCGGGATTACCCCATATGAAACCTTTATGATATCTGCGCTGTTTTTCAGAGCCATCCTGTTCAGCACCTGAACATCGTCCAGATAAGGCTTGAATTTATGATCAACATGTATCTGCCCGTTCAGCATAGCGCCAAATATAAACGTATCGTTCGGGCAGGTGGAGATAGCGATATCTATATTCATATCAGTTAGGTATAGGTGTTTTTCCAAGCAGATATTTAAGATCGTCATCACGAAACTCTACACCAGCTCCCACAAACCATGAATCTGTGTCAGAGTTGAGGAAATCATCATAACCTGCTGTTACAAAGAGATTTTTAAAGAACTTATATTTCGCGCCAATTTTTGTGCGCACCTCTCTGTCATCATCATTATCAGGAAAATCGTAAATATCAGCAGTAAACTTAAGTTTGTCTTCCAGATCTCCGCCCAGTGGGTGGTAGTCAAAGCCGACACCTGCATCAGATTCATAAAGCCCTACACGGAAAAAGAAATCGTCCCAGAATCTGTGTGCATACTGAAGTGTCCACAGCATTGCATTCGGATTCTGTTCAGTCTTTTCTTCGTAGTAGGTGTAGTCAGTTTCGGTGCCTTTAGTATAATCTCTGGTTACACTTGTATTTTTTGTTTCAGAAGTTCCATTTTGGTCAGTGGAAAGTCCTATAAGATAATATCTTTTTTGGCTTGGTGTTATTTTCACATCAACATGCCCTTTCGAATTATCTGTCTGACCGTAACTTTCAGCGGAGAAGGCAAGGTCTACCCTGAACTGGTCAAGTTTGCCTAAAGTGTCTTTAATGCCTGTAAGTGCACCGTTAAGGTTGTCTACAGTGTCCTCATCATTAACAAGGCGTCCAATTGACCCCTCACCTTTATTGATCTTTCCGGTGATGTTGTTAAGGTTGTCAACTGTTTGCTCCAGCTTGCCTGTAACAGTAGCTATGTTTTCGATTGATTTTTTCAGGTTTTCCTTCTGACTGGACATAACATCGTCCAGATCACCAGAAAAGTTTTTGATATTCTTGGTGATGTCAGGGCCGTCCTGCCTGAGAGCTTGCGTAACAACAGCAAGGTTTTCAGCTATTAAAGGTGTCTGCGCTTTCAGGTCACGTGTTATTGAGTTGATATTTCGTACGATCTCATTAATATTTCCAGCGTTAGCAACTGTAAGGTCGCTTAGGGTTTCAGTCAGCTTCTCTGTATTTGAAATTATCATATTCATGCGCTGCTGGTTGTCTGAAACAAGTTTATTTACAGAGTCTGTAATTTCGCGGATATTTTGAAGAGTCACGGTCATGTTGCTTCTTGCCTCTTCTGTCGCAAGAACTTGGCGTAAGGAGGCTGTTATCGCCTTAACGTCATCTGCTATGTCGCCGATTTTGTTACCTAACTGGTCGAAATCTGTTATTTCTCCTGATTCCTGAAGTACATCGCCCTCTTTCAAGACACCTATCCGGTCTGCACCAGCGAGTTTTAATTCTGCGTACTTTTCACCCAGAAATCCTTTGGAACGAACAAGGATCTTAAGATTTGCAGGGAGGTCATGTTCTGCCTGCACCAGAAGATCAGCCACAGCTTTACCATGTTCCAGTCTTATATCTTCCACTATGCCTACCTCCACACCACTGAAGATGATAGTAGCATCCTTAGTGAGTCCTGCGGCATCATCCAACATAGCTTTTACATGCATACCGTCCTGGCTGCCAAAAGTGTAGTCAACAAGTCTCAGAGACATTGCTCCGATAAGCATGAGACAGCCTATCACAAATACCCCGACCTTTGCTTCAAGTCCGAAATTCATAATCCGCTCCGTTATATGATACTTATGGGGCCCTCTTTGCTCGCAGAGAAGAACTGCTTAACATAAGGGTTGTCAGTGTTTTTAAAGTCTTCAGGCGTACCGTAAAGCACAACCTTTCCATCGTAAAGCATTGCTATATAATCAGCAATCTTCAATGTACTTTCTATATCATGGGAGATAACAATGGATGTAACCCCCAGTTGTTTTTGTGTATCGTGTATAAGAGTATCTACAACATCGCACATGATAGGATCGAGACCTGTTGTAGGCTCATCGTAAAGGATAATGTCCGGGTTAAGAGCTATGGCTCTGTCCAACCCTACACGTTTTCTCATACCACCGGACAGCTCAGAAGGCATTTTGTCCTCTACATCTTTCATGCCAACCAGCCGAAGTTTTTCAGTGACTGTTTTTGCTATTTCATCTTTCGACATTTTTGAGTGTTCTACAAGCGGGAAAGCAACATTTTGAAAAACATTCATAGAGTCAAAAAGTGCAGCGTTTTGAAACAGTATACCGAATTTTTTCCTCATATTAACAAGTTCGTTTCTGTTTAATGATGTAAGGTCTTTTCCGTTTACAATAACACGCCCTTTAGTAGGGGGCATAAGTCCGCAAAGCTGTTTCAAAAGCACAGACTTCCCGGTTCCGGACGGACCTATAATATATGTGATGGCGCCTTTCACAACTTTAAGGTTTATCCCTTTGTGTATCTGGTGCCTGCCGAAACTCTTATGTACGTCGATGCATTCAAGTGCGTATTCCACTGCAACTCCATTTTTGAAAAACAAGCTATAGTTACTATATATATAAATTTAAAACATAAATGCTGTAAGCACATAGTCGAATACAAGTATCATTACACTGGCCATGACAACAGATTCTGTGGTGGATTTACCAACACCCTCTGCGCCGCCGGTGGTCATGTAGCCCTTATAGCATCCGACTAGCGTTACTATTCCGCCGAAAACAAAAGCCTTGACCATTCCGTTAATAAAATCTCCAAGCTCTATGAATTGAAACATATATTCTAAATATAAGGTCTTATTGATACCCAAAACTGTAATGCTGACAACAAATCCGCCCACAATACCGCAGAAAACCGCTATGGCGTTCAGCATAGGCATTACAATAAAACCTGCGAGGATTCTAGGGACAAAAAGGTATTGTACAGGATCAACACCAAGTGCGTTTAGCGCATCAACCTGCTCTGTAACCTTCATGGTTCCTATCTCTGCTGTCATAGCCGAACCTGCACGTGCAGCAACCATAATAGCCGAAAGCACAGGCCCCAGCTCTCTGGCCATACCAAGAGCAACCACAGTCCCTACTATCTGTTCAGCGCCAAATTTTTGAAATCCTATATAACTTTGAAACGCAAATACCATTCCGGTGAAGCTACCTGTGAGTATTATGACCGTAAGTGAATTAACGCCAATAAACTCTATCTGTTTGAAAAGAAGTTTTACTCTGAAAGGTCTGACAAACATAAGACGAAGGGAATCCAGAAACATTAATGTCATGCTCCCTGAAGTATTAATAATGCCGATAAAGTGATCGCCCAGGAAATTAAGCAGTCTTATCATCCTTCCGCCTGTTGCATATATATTCTAGGGATTCTATCCTGTATCCCCGTAAGTATCTCGTAAGAAATAGTACCTGCCATATCTGCAAGCTCTTTCGCATCTATATTATCACCAAGAATCTCTACTGTCATCTCTTCTTCGGTGTTTACCCCTTCCAGGTCAACCATGAACATATCCATGCAAACCGTGCCAACTAGGGGGCATCTGACTCCATTAACAAAGACATGGCTTTTGTTAGTCAGCAGTCTGGGGTAACCATCCGCATAACCCATAGGGACAACCCCTATTTTCATGTTTTTATCTGCAAAGAATCTGCGGTTATAACTGACCGCATCACCTTTTTTAAGCTGCTGTACCTGAACAATGCGGGAGAATATCCGCATAACTTTATCCATTTTAACATCATTCTCGCCATCTACATAGCCATAAAGCATTATTCCAGGTCTGCTGAGGGAAAATTTATTTTCATATCCACATATACCCGCTGAATTAAAGAGGCTTGTGTGGCATTTTATTCCATTTTTTCTTATGAAGTTACTAAATTCTGATATCTGATGCTCTGTCCACTCCTTGTCTGAATCCGCAGAAGATAGATGGCTCATAACGTGTATAGGCCGGAGGTTTGTATAGCTTGAGGTAAAACCATACCAGCTCATATCGCTTGAAAACCCCAGTCTGTTCATTCCGGTATTTATCTTTACAGATACTTCTGCTGTGACACCGTTTTCTTTTAAAAATTTATCATAGCTGTATGCTGCATCATCATCCATAACAGTCAAAATGAGTTGGTGTTCATATACTTCTTGGAAAAAGATTTCGTCTACTTTACCAAGAATAAAAATACTAACTCCGCTCCCCAAGTGTTCCCTGAGTATTATGGCTTCTAAAATAGTTGCTACGCCAAATTTTGTAACATTGCCATGCATATATGCGTATTCAGCAAGCTCAAGCTCCCCGTGACCATAAGCGTTAGCCTTTATTATAGCTATTACATCTGTCTCTGAGTGCTTGCGCGCAGTTTCAATATTACGTACAAAAGCAGGCAGGTCTATCTCTGCATAAGTAGGTCGGAGTCTTTTAAGTTTATCAATCATCAGTTTCGATGCCCGCTGTATAAAGTAGATATGCTCTGATGAAAGGGTCTAGGTTGCCGTCCATCACCGAGTCAACATTTCCTGTTTCATGCCTTGTACGAAGGTCTTTGACCATTTTATAAGGATGCATAACGTATGAGCGTATCTGATTACCCCACCCTATTTCGGTCTTTGTATTTTCGAGTTTCTGTTTCTCTTCGTTCTTTTTATCAATTTCAAGCTCATAAAGTCTGGACTTCAGTATCTTCATGGCGTGAGCCTTGTTTTTATGCTGGCTTCGCTCAGACTGACAGGTCACCACAGTGTTAGTAGGCACGTGTGTAATGCGGACAGCAGAATCAGTCGTATTTACGTGCTGCCCCCCTGCTCCGCTTGCTCTGTAAGTGTCTATCTCAAGGTCGGATTCGCTGATATCAATTTCAATATCGTCCTCAATCTCAGGAGTTACAAAAACAGCAGCAAACGATGTGTGCCGTCTGTTTGCAGAGTCAAAAGGTGATATACGCACAAGCCTGTGCACGCCTGTTTCACCTTTTAGGTAGCCGTATGTGAATGGACCTTTAACGTTTATTACGGCGTTTTTAATGCCTGCTTCCTCACCTTCCATATAGTCAAGGATGTCATACTTATAGCCTTGCCGTTCAGCGTATTGGGTGTACATGCGGTAGAGCATTGCAGCCCAGTCGTTGGCCTCTGTCCCGCCTGCGCCGGAATTTATCGTGATAATAGCGTTGTTTCCATCGTTTTGTGCAGAGAGAACCAGTTTCAGTTCAAAATCAGCGACTATCTTCGCAAGCGAATTGATAGACTCCTCAATGTCACCCTCCATACCCTCTTCGCCCTCTCTGAAAAGCTCGATAAGAACATCAATATCTTCCTTCAGAGAAATAAGGTTATTCCACTCTTCCAGTTTTCTTTTCATTACGGCTTGTTCTTTCAGCATGACTTTTGATTCTTTATTATTCCAGAAATTATGGTCGCTTACGGATAGCTCATCTACCTTTGCAATCTCTTTTTCGAGTTCTTCGACGTTCATAGCCGTTTGAAAACTCTTTATCTCTTTCTCTAAAGCGTCCAGTTCATTAATGATATCTTCGATAATCATGTGTTTTTATACTCCGCTAACGGACATTTTATCAAAAAGCGTGTCCGCAGTTGTAATATTCCCGAAAGTTCGTCTGTTGTCAAATGTATGTATCATACCTTCCAGAAGATGTGTCAGATTTCCAGATATGACTGCTTCTTTGAAAGGAAATGCATTATTTTCGTCTTTATAATATATACCGGCTATCCCCACAGAGAAATCACCGCTCACAGGGTCAGCAGTGTGCATCCCCATAACCTCTGTTATAAAAAGATATTCATTGGCGAATTTGCCAGGTTTTTCCTTTGTGGTTGACTTAAGTGATATATTTGTACAGCCAACAGCAGTATATCCGCCGTCAGTAAGAACTGCTCTGGCATTATTTTCTTCATCTAAAGCTTTTGCTGTATAGCTGTTGTGAAGATATGTGTTCAGAACTCCAGCGCTTATTATCTCAAGAGGTAAGCATGGCTGCCCCTCATCATCGAAGGCTCTGCTTGCAATTCCGTCAGGAACAAGCGGGTTATCTGTCAGATAAAACCCCTCAGAAGCTATCTTTTGCCCTTTTTTCCCACCCAGAAGGCTGACACCTTTAAATACGTTTTCCCCATCTGTAAGGTCAAGCAGCAACTCAATAAAATCTGCCATCACAGATGCAGAAAAAACTATATGATACTTTCCTGATTTTATCTGTCTCGCACCTAAAAGCGAACATGCGTTCATGGCCGCTGTTTTTGCAGATGTTTTATAGTCCAGCCCTTTCATTTTCACTGAAGAGACGTAGTCATAACCGTCCCTCTCTTCCCCATTATCCTCAGCTATAAGATATGCTCCGGCAGAAAAGACAGTCTTCTCTGCTTTGAGTACAGGACCTGCTGTAGATATTATGACAGAGGTTGATTTTGATGCTGCGACTGAAGACTGTTTAACCGACTTCACTCTTTTATCATTCTCTAATGCTGTCTCTGTAACCTCTACAGCTTTTGTTGTAAGCATTTCCATGCTGATATCGTCAAAATTTTTATCAAAATAGTCAGCACTCTTTTCAGGCAAACTGTAAGATGGGATGAACCTGTTTACATCAGATGGAAGGTAGGATATCGCTTTTGCAGCGCCTGCAAAAAAAGCCTTCAGAGAATCTTCATCTGTCCCTGTTAAGGCATAAGTTAGCATTTTGCCATCTTTCACACATCGGACTATGGTGGAAGCGCTGTCGCTGTAGTCCACGGATTCTATTGCAGTTCCATCAAGCTGAACAGACTTCGACTTCGACAAAGATATATGTACAGAGATATTGTCATATTCACTACTGTGCTTTTCTAAGAGTCTTTGAACAGATTGTGTCATAACGATTTTATCATTGCAATCTCATCGCAGTCAGGGAATTTAGTGCATTTGAGACAGTCTGACCAGATTTTTTTCGGAAGCTCTTCCTTCTCTACATCAGTAAAGCCAAGCTTTGCGAAAAATTCAGGAACATAAGTGAGTAGAAATATCTTATTAATACCGAGCATCTGTGCAGTATCAATAGATTTCTCTACAAGTGCTTTTCCAATACCGCCTTTCTTTGAATCAGGGCTCACAGCAACAGACCTTATCTCTGCCAGGTCATGCCATGTTGGATGTATCGCACAGCAGCCAAGCAGTACTCCATCCTCTTCCCAGACAACAAACTCCAGTATCTTTTCATAAATATCGTTTATGCTGAGCGGAAGCATCTCGCCGTCCTTTGCATAAGTATTCACAAGGGACTGGATAGTTTTCGCATCAGCCATTACTGCCTTTCTTATCATTTAGTAACTTCTTTTATAAAGAGCCTGTAGTATCTTATAGATGTCTCTTTATCGGGTATAAGTTCTATATGTTTTTTCGCTCTAAAACTCACTTCTATTGTTCTTTCATTCAATGGCTTTATTCTGACAAAAAGGATAGATTTACCAATCCTAGCCTCAATCTTGCCATCTGCTATACTTGAAACAACAACTTTGCCGTCATTGGAAGTAATGATGCCTATTAAAGTTTCAAAGGCCTGCTCTTTGGAGATGTCAAATTTGTCTTTTATATGATCGCTGGTAAATGCGTATGTTCCACCACCCGCTCCACCTGCTATGATAAGCGGTGCAGGTATGCATGCGCTTACTAGAAAAAGCAATACAAGGGACAAGACGGAGTTTTTAATGTGCTTCATTTCTACCTCATTTTAAAAATCTTTATTCTATAGTGAGTTTATAAAATACTACACTTTTTATCAACAAAATTCGTTGACAAATAAGCTTCATGAAGGCTATTATTTTTCGGGTGTAAGATGAAATTAAAAATAAGACATAATAACATTTTTTGAATAGCAAAGCCTTCTGCCGATTTAAGCGGTTAGAAGGCTTTTTTTTTATAAACGGAGGAAATAATGCCGTCCAAAGAGATAATGAACAAAGATGAAATGTCCAGAACTCTGAACAGAATCGTTTATCAGATTGTGGAAGATGTAAAAGATGCCAAAGAGATATGCCTTGTGGGTATCCGCAGAGGCGGCGCTCATCTTGCAAATCGGCTGAACGAAATTTTTAAAAACGAGGGATACACAAACATTCAGGTGGGGTATCTCGATATAACGCTTTATCGGGATGACTTAACCACTATTGCTGAATATCCTGTGCTGCATGGAACGGAAATTAATTTTAATATTGCAGGCAGACACATTGTTCTGGTGGATGACGTAATGTTCACCGGAAGAACCACAAGAGCAGCAATGGATGCACTGATAGACCTTGGCAGACCAGAAAAGATCTCGATGGCAGTCCTCATAGACAGAGGCCACAGAGAGCTACCTGTTCAGCCTGATTTTGTAGGAAAGGTTGTGCCTACTTCTATGGATGAATTAATTGAAGTGTCACTTGAAGAACAAGCTGGAAGTGACTCTGTAGCAATACATAAAAAGCCGTAATATATAAAGGAGTGTCTGATGTCTTATAAGAGGAAAGACCTTCTGGGTATGATAGATCTGAGCAGTGAAGAGATAACCTACCTGCTGGATACCGCCCAGACATTTTGCGAGATTAACGAGAGGGACGTAAAGAAGGTTCCCACTCTCAAAGGTAGAACAGTTATAAACCTTTTCTTTGAACCTTCCACAAGAACAAGAACATCTTTCGAGATAGCCGGAAAAAGGCTGTCCGCTGATACTGTAAATTTCTCCGCTTCCTCCAGCAGTACTACCAAAGGGGAAACTTTGATCGACACTGTAAAGAACATGGAATACATGCACTCAGATGTTTTTGTTGTCCGCCACGCATACTCCGGTTCTGTTAAATTTATATCTGAAAACACAGATGCATCGGTTATTAACGCTGGTGACGGACTGAATGAACACCCAACACAAGCTCTGCTTGACCTGCTGACCATACGACAGCACAAAGGTGACATAAAAGGTCTTGAGATAGCTATCATAGGCGATATAACCCACTCAAGGGTTGCACGGTCTGATATATGGGCTATGAAAAAACTCGGCGCAAACGTTCGTCTTTTTGGTCCTCCGACAATGCTTCCTAAATACATAGAACCTTTCGGTTGCAGAAAGTGCGCTACTATGGAAGAAGCAGTAGAAGGCGCTGATGTTGTGATGATGCTTCGTGTTCAAAGGGAACGTCAGGGGAAACTACTTCTGCCTTCAACGAGAGAGTATGCAAAATTCTTCGGCCTTACTAACCAGAAGCTAAACCTCGCCAAAGAGGATGCTATAGTTATGCACCCAGGACCTATCAACAGAGGTGTTGAGCTTATGAGCAACGTTGCTGACTGCAGCAGATCTGTTATCCTGCCGCAGGTTTCAAACGGTGTGGCTGTTCGTATGGCCGCACTTTATCTACTTGGACTGAAAAAAGGGGGACAAAGTGAAAACACTGCTGAAAAACTGTAAAATTGTTAACTATGACAAGACAATAGATGGAAACATACTTATAGATGGCGAGATTATCGCATCTTTGAGCGCATCTGCTGATGAAAAAGCAGATAAAACAATAGACTGTAAAGGAAAATATGTTGTACCCGGGTTGATAGACATGCATGTGCATTTTCGTGACCCTGGACTCGACTACAAGGAAGATATCATTTCCGGTTCAAAAGCTGCCGCAGCGGGCGGTGTAACTGCTGTTTGCCCTATGGCGAACACAAAGCCTGTAAACGACAACTCTACTATCACTAAATACATGATAGAAAAAGGGAAAGACTTTGGTGTATGCGACATTTTTCCTATAGGAGCCATGACAAAGAAGATGGACGGGGAAGAGCTAACAGAGATGGGCGATATGGCAGAAGCCGGAGCAATCGGTTTTTCTGATGACGGAAAGCCCGTTTGCAGTGCAGAGGTCTTCAGGCGTGCAGCAGAATACGCATCACAGTTTAACTCTTTTGTTATAAGCCACGCAGAGGATAAATCGCTCGCAGGTGCAGGTGTTATAAACGACTGTGAGACAGCCACTGTTACAGGTCTTAGAGGCATCCCTGCCGAATCAGAAGAGGTTATGGTCGCACGTGATATCCTCATGTCAAAACTGACTGGCACTCATGTACACATCTGTCATATCAGCACAAAAGGAACACTTGAGCTTATTCGCTGGGCTAAAGCTAAGGGGCTCAATGTCACATGTGAGGTTACTCCTCATCACTTCAAACTGGATGACACAGAGCTTCTAAGCTACGATACCAATTTTAAAATGAATCCGCCTCTTAGAGGTAAAGAAGATGTGGAAGCTATGATAGAAGGCCTTAAAAACGGCGATATTGACTGTATTGTAACCGATCACGCACCACATCATATAGACGAGAAGAATGTTGAGTTTGATCTTGCTATGTTCGGCATAACAGGGCTTCAAACACTTTTACCATTATCATTAGAGCTGGTGTCGAAAGGTGTAATAAGCATGAACGATTTTGTGAGACTTACATCATACAATCCTGCAAAACTGCTGAAAAAGGCAGACAGAGGCGAGATAGCCGAAGGTAAACTTGCAGATATCGTTGTGGTAGACACAGAAAAAGAGTATGAGTTTACTCTGGAACTGAACCAGTCAAAATCTACCAATTCACCTTTCATAGGTAAAATGCTTAAAGGCGCCGCACTTTATACTATTAAAAACGGTAAAGTTGTTTTTGAGTTTCCGGCTTAAAATAATTAAAATGTTAAGGCGGGTGTAAAAACCCGTCTTATCTTTTAAAAAACTTCATGCCGCTCTCTTTGAAGATGACCTGCCTGAAAACTTCATATTTGGATGCTACATCGTCAAATGGGTTGGTCATAAGAAAGCTGTTGTATATATCACTCGCAACACTTTCCAGTTTCACGTCCGCAAACTGCTCAGGATAAACTTTTTTTCCAATATAGTAAGCGGTGATAAATATGTTTTCTATGTTTGAGTTATACAAGTTATAAGGGAGCACAGAAAATACCTTGCCCTCTTCTACAGCATTTAACTTTGTAAGATCAGAGTATAGTTTTTGATAATTTTGGATTAACGAATTTTTACCAGATATGTCTAAAAATATAAAATCTGGCTGTTTTTTGATAATAGTATCAATTTCAAGTACAATATGTTTATTTTTTGCAGGTTCAGCAATTATTTCATCTGCAATATTTGTAACGTTCAGCATTAAACATGATGGATGTTCTTTTTCTGTGCTGCCGAAGCCTCTGGGACCTTTGAAGGCTATGGAGGCCATAAAAACTGATTTTTTATTTTGCCCAAAAGAGCGGGAGTAGAGGTCTTTTCTAAGCATTGCCATTTTATTCAAAATGTACTGCACACGCTGCTGAGTATGTGTTATATAGCCTATCAGTCTGAGCGACATTTTTATCTTTTCAAGATCAGTATGTACTACAGCTCCGTAAGTTAACCCTACAACTGGGGAATTGGTGAGTTTTGACAAGTTATCTATCTGGTCTTTATCTAGTGTTGTTGTGAATATTACATCAGGAGTCAGAGTTTTAATCTGATTAATATCAGGCATGACACCAGGCCCGCCTGCTGAAACCACTGGAAGCTCATAGTATTTGTCTGAAAGATTATATGTATAAGGTCTGAAATCTTTTGTCAATTCGTCCTCATAAAGCTCTTTTCCAACAACAATATCCTGCGCTCCTGCATATACCAAAAGGCGAAGAGTGCCGGAACCCAGAGCTATGACCTTATTAATCTTTGCAGGGATCATCACCTCTCTGTCAAAGAGATCAGTTATTTTGATCTCATGGGATAAAGCTGCATTACACGTCATAAATAAAATTAAAATAAATACAAAACGTAACATTAAAACCTCAATATTTTGAGTATATATTTATTGTAACTAAAAGAGTTTAACAATACAACAAAGAGTACCCTAAATATATATTGACATGACTGCAGTATATACTATTTTAGCAAAAGTGTTTCTAATAGTAAAAATATGGTGAATATTTAATGCCTGAACCATTAGCTGTTAAAGTTTCTATCGAAGCTGTAAGGCTCTTCAAAAGCGGATATCATTGCTCCGAAGCTGTTCTGCTAGCATTTGAAAAGTATACTGATAATGAATATAGTGATGCTATGAAAAGAGGTATGTCAGCCTTTGTTGAGGGTATTGGCGGCTCAGGCTGTATCTGCGGAGCACTTGCCGGCGGGACATTTGTTTTAAGCACTATGGGCGGAAGATTGTCCCCTGACGAATCTACAGAAAAACTTCAAGATATAGTCAAACAGCTTCATGACGAATTCAGACACGAGTTCAGAAGCGCTTGCTGCAGAGTTATTACTAAAAACAGTTCAAAAGTCTTCGGGCTTGGTAAATATAAGAACTGCACCAAAACAGTTGACTTTGTTGCAATGAGAATAGTAGATATAGCTATTGAAAATGACTGGATTCAAGAAAAAACACCTGCTGTAAAATAACTACTGCTTAATTATCACTAATATCCAACCTGACCATCATGTTTTAACATTAAAAGCTTGGTGAAATAAAAAATCCCGGCTACATGCTTTAAGGGGGGAGGAGGGATAAAGCATAGAAATAGCCGGGCTAAAGTTCTATTTTATTTTTTTGTTGTTAAGTAGCTGTTTTCTAAAAATTTATAAATATGTAAATAGTAAATTGATTATACAATAATTATAATTCTTAAATTAATAGTGTCAAGTGGTAATATGCCGCCTGCCTTTAGACAGACGGCACAGTTAAAATTATATTATTTTTTCTTTATCTTTAAGTAATTTATATTCTATTGAGTCCATAAGAGCCTGATATGACGCATCAACAATATTTGTAGCTACACCTACAGTACCCCATACGGATTCAGAATCTTTAGATTCTATAAGAACTCTGGTGACGGCCTCTGTACCAGATCCGGCAGTTAGTATCCTTACTTTATAGTCAACCAGTTCCATATCTGCAAGATTTGGATAGAACTTCAGCAGAGCTTTTCTAATAGCGTTATCTATGGCATTTACAGGGCCGTTACCTTGAGCAGCAGTGTGTTCCTTCTCGCCTTCCACTTGAAGCATAACAGTAGCCTCTGCCAGAGGACTTTCGTCTGTTTTTTTCTCGTCCAGAACTCTATAGCTCATAGAGTCGAAGAAAGGAGTAAATGTTCCCATAGTTTTACGCATAAGAAGCTCAAAAGATGCTTCTGCACCTTCATATTGAAAGCCTTTGTTTTCCAGCTCTTTAAGAGATTCTACAACTGCGTTTATCTTCGGATCAGAGCTGTCTACGTCAAGCCCGAAATCTTTAGCTTTATAGATAAGGTTTGATTTACCTGAAAGATCAGACAAAAGTACACGCTGTCGGTTGCCAACCATCTCAGGCTGAATATGCTCGTATGTGCTGGAATTTTTCATAATAGCACTCACATGAACTCCACCCTTATGAGCGAAGGATGAGCGCCCTACGTATGGCTGATGGATATTGTGTTTCAGGTTCCCAAGTTCATTTATGTATCTTGAAACTGTTCTTAGGTTTTTAAGCTTTTCAGCAGGGACACAGTCGTAACCGTATTTCAGCTGAAGGTTTGGGATTACAGACATTAAGTTTGCATTCCCGCATCTCTCCCCGTATCCGTTAACTGTACCCTGAACATGCACAGCACCATTTCGTACAGCAATTACAGAGTTTGCAACTGCACAGTCACTGTCGTTATGGCAATGTATTCCTAGTGGGTAATTACATGTTACTTTTATCAGTTCCTGCATAATACTTGTGATCTCTTCTGGCATTGTGCCGCCGTTAGTGTCGCAGAGAATAATGCAATCAGCCTTGGCATCCATAGCAGCCTTAATAGTTTTAATGGCGTAGTCTTTATTTGCTTTATAGCCGTCAAAAAAATGCTCAGCATCATAAAAAGCTTTATCCACCTTAGTTTTAAGGTATGAGAGCGAGTCGTTGATAAGCTCAAGATTATGCTCAAGATCAATTTTCAAAGCCTCTGTAACGTGTAAATCCCATGTTTTTCCAAAAATGGTAAGATTCGGAACTTCAACCTCTAGCAAAGCCTGAATATTCTCGTCGCTATCACACGTTCTTTTTGCACGCCTAGTGCTTCCGAAGGCCGCTATATATTCATCTGGAACATTTGATTTTTTTACAGCATTGAAAAAACCGATATCTCTGGGGTTAGACCCTGGCCAGCCTCCTTCGATATATGATACACCAAAATCGTACAGAGCCTCTGCTATCTTAACCTTGTCCGCGATGGTAAAGTTTACGTCCTCGCCCTGCGTACCGTCTCTGAGCGTGGTATCGTATATTTCCACTCGTCTTCCCATAATAATCCCCTATTCTTCTGTTTATGCCTCGACAAAAGCCTCATGAAGAGTTCTCACTGCAAGTTCTGAGAATTTACCCTCTATTACACAGGAAACCTTTATCTCACTTGTTGTAATCATTTGTATATTAATGCCTGTATCAGCCAGAAGTGTAAACATCTTTGCGGCTACGCCTGCATGGCTTCTCATCCCGACACCCACAATACTAACTTTGGCGATGTTCTCGTCAGCTCTAACCTCTCTTGCACCTATCTCTTTAGCTACTATAGTGCATACTTCTTTAGCTTTTATTATATCTGTCTTTTGAACAGTAAAAGAAAGGTCTGTGTTACCCTCTTTGCTGACATTCTGAACAATAACGTCTACGTTAATGTTTGCTTCTGCAATTTTATTAAAAATATTTGATGCAATACCCGGTTTGTCCGGCACTGCTGTAATTGTTATTTTAGCCTGATTTTTATCAGAAACAACGCCTGTTACTATAACCTGCTCCATCTCTTCGTCCTCCTTTGTGACAAGTGTACCTGGTTTCTCCTCCATAGAGGATAGTACAAGAATATCAACATTATGGTTCATACCTAGCTCTACGCACCTAGACTGGAGCACTTTCGCACCGAGAGAAGCGAGTTCGAGCATTTCGTCGTATGAAATCCTGTCAAGTTTTTTAGCATTATTAACAATTCTGGGGTCAGCTGTATATATTCCATCCACATCTGTGTATATTTCGCATACGCTAGCGTTAAGTGCTGCTGCAATGGCAACCGCTGTGGTGTCTGAACCGCCTCTGCCGAGAGTGTTTATGTCGTCTGTTTTTGGGTCAAGCCCCTGAAAACCAGCACAGATGCAAATCTTGCCCTGTTTAAGCTCTTCAAAGATTCGCTCAGGGTTAATCTCTAATATCCTGGCCTTAGCGTAAGAGCCGTCCGTTATCATACCAAACTGGTATCCGGTAAGTGATACAGCAGGATAACCCATAGTGATGAGCGTCTGGGCTACAAGAGGTGTACTAGCTGTTTCACCAGTATGAACAAGCTGATCATACTCACGAGGGGAAAAATCCTCGTCAACTTCTTTAAGAAGGTTAATAAGTCTGTCAGTTTCCCCAGCCATAGCTGAACATGTAACAACTACATCGTGCCCTTCTTCTTTCTTTTTAGCGATAATTTTCGCAACATTTCTGATCCGTTCCAAAGAACCTACACTGGTTCCTCCGAACTTCATTACAACAATGCCCACAGGTCCCTCCTTGTGTGGCTAACCGTTTATTACGGTGCTTTTAAGAAAAAATTCCGCAATCTTATACCCGTCTTCTATAAAGAAGGTCGGCTTTATAAATTCACTATAAGCCTGATTTTCATCAGGGTTTACGCCTGTACCAAAAATGATAGCCGGTACCGGCTCCGGAACATGAGTTCTGAGCTTTACAGGTGTAGGGTGGTCAGGAGATACAAGTATTCTGAAATCCCCGAATTTTTTCATCCCTTCAAGAATGACAGGGCACATTTTACTGTCAATATTCTCCACTGCTTTCACTTTTTCTTCAATAATTCCCATGTGTCCGGCCTCGTCGGCTGCCTCCACATGAAGAAAAACATAATCGCTGTCTTCAAGGGCTTTTATAGCGTATTCCGCTTTCCCTGCGAAGTTTGTGTCGATAAATCCTGTTGCGCCTGGAACATCTATTACTTTCATCCCGCCGCACATGCCAATACCTCTGATAAGGTCTACAGCGGCTATAACTGAGGCGTCCAGACCGTACATATCTTTAAATGCCGGCAAAGAAGGTTTTCTCCCCTCTCCCCATATCCATATTCCGTTTGCCTTGCCAAAATCTCCTGAGTTAAGGATTTTTCCTGCTCGGTTCATTATTTTGATTATCTTCTCAGAACCCTCTCCTGTTGGAAGATGAGGCAGTGAGTCTTTTCCAATTATATCGTGGGGTTGAGCAGTTTTGATGTCGTAATCCACACCGCGCATTACCATAAGGTTTCTGAAGCCTAGTCCGCTTACGAACTCTAGCCCCTCAGCTCCAAATTCACTGTTCAGAGCAGCGACAGCCTTCTTAGCTGTGGCGTTATCTATATGATGTGCTGAGTTATCTTCTAAAATATCCCCTTCGTATGTGACTAGATTGCATCTGAAACACATGTCGCCTTCATTCAGCTCTACTCCGGCGCTGACAGCCTCAAGCGGGCTTCTGCCTGAGTAAAATCGAGTAGGGTCATAACCTATCATGGAGAGGTTGCAGATATCGCTGCCGGGGTAATAACCGTCTGGAGTTGTCTTTATCAGCCCGCAAACACCCTTTTCTGCCATATAGTCCAGATTAGGCGTGTTTGCATATTCCATAATGGTTTTACCGCCAAGCTCGTCCTGCTTGTGGTCGCTCATCCCGTCTGTGAGCAGTACCAGATATTTCATTTTATACAAGCTCCTTAACTCTGATAGCAACTGTCTGGTCACGTATGACATCTGAGTTGTCTATCTCTTCCAGTGCGGCGTGGAGCATTCTGCCTACAGTCTTATGTGTCATAAAGACCATATTCACAGCTTCGCCCGGGTCACGTTCGTCAGTCTGCATAGCTTCTGAGATGCTGATGCCGTATTTGGCAAGTATCCCAGCTATGGTAGCCATAGTGCCGGGTTCGTCAACAACGCTGAAACGCAGATAAAAAGCGGACTGAATGTCTTTTATGTCTTTGATCGGGTAGTAATATGTATATTCTCTGGTAAAGCCAAGAATAGGTGTTCTTTTTGTACATCCGGAGGCTATATCTTTAGCAATGGAGATAACATCTCCAACCACAGCAGAGCCAGTTGGTTTGCCACCTGCTCCTCGGCCGTAGTGCATTGTTTTGTCTACCATGTCGCCAATAATCTCCACTGCGTTGAAAACACCATCAACCTGAGCCATTAGCTCTATATCAGGAACCATTGTAGGGTGAACTCTCACCTCAATATCGTCCTCGTGTTTTTTTGCAATGGCCAGAAGCTTTATTTTACAGTCAAGTTTTTTAGCAAACTCGATGTCTATCTGCTTAATATTTGTGATACCTTCCACATATATTTTTTCGAAAGGTATAAGAGTGTTAAAGCCTATTGAGGCAAGAAGAGCTATTTTATGCGCTGTGTCAATGCCTTCTATGTCGAAAGTAGGATCAGCTTCCGCATAGCCTTTGTCCTGTGCAACATGAAGCACATCTTTAAACTCTTTCCCCTCTTTTTCCATTCTGGTGAGGATATAGTTTGCTGTGCCGTTTATAATCCCAAATATCTCTTTAATGTTGTTTGCAGCGAGATCTTCTTTAAGTACACGCAAAATAGGTATACCGCCTGCAACAGCACCTTCAAAAAGAACATTTACGCCGTTGAAGTCAGCCGCTTGAAATATCTCTGTTCCGTGCATAGCAAAAAGTGCTTTATTTGCTGAAACCACATGTTTTTTATTGTTCAAAGCTTCTATAATGAAGTCTTTAGCGTGTGTGTATCCGCCTATGAGTTCCACAACAATATCTATTTCAGGATCGTTAATTACATCTGATGCGTTATTGGTGACTACTTCAACCTCTGAAAGAAGTTCATCCAGGTTCGACTTATCTATTGCTAAGTCAGCCACCATTTTAAGGCTGACGTTAACCCCAGTATTTTCAAGTATAGTGAGTCTGTTGTTAATAAGTACCTCAGCGGTTCCTTTGCCTACTGTACCGTATCCTATAAGCCCTACATTTACCTTGCCAGTCATTAAATCCTCCGTTTCTGGATACAGTTTTACTGTCTAAATTATACGTCATGAGATACTAATTGATTTATATGATCAAGTCAAGGTGCTCAAAGGGGTTTTAGATAAAATATCTTATAAAGGTTTATTTATCATGATAGATATTTACCAGATGATACCTAATTAGTATCAATTACTTTTTTTTAATCGCATTTTGAATTACTGCATGATTTTTTTAAATGTTAAGTGAGAATAATTTCCTATTTAGAAAAATCCGCTTTACCAACAAGTTCTGAAAAGGACGCTATATTGTTCACTTTTAAATGGTTTTCCAGATCATCAATGATATTAATAGGTATTTGAGGGTCAACAAAGTTTGCAGTGCCTACCTGTACGGCTCCTGCACCTACCAGTGCGAATTCCACTACGTCCTGCCAGTTAGTGATTCCGCCGATGCCCATAATAGGGATTTTGACGGAGCTGAATGTCTCATGAACCATACGAACCGCAACAGGCTTTATGGCAGGGCCTGAAAGACCGCCTGTAACATTAGAAATATAAGGTTTGCGTGTATGAATATTTATAGCCATTCCAAGCAGCGTGTTAATAGCGCTGATGGCATCAGCACCAGCGTCCTCGCACGCCTTTGCAAAAACTCTGATATTTGTAACATTAGGGGATAGTTTCACCATAAGTGGTTTATTTTTAAGGACTTTTTTTACTTCATTAGTAACTTTATAAGTCATTTCCGGGTCAGTGCCAAAAGCGATACCGCCCTCTTTTATGTTCGGGCAAGAGATATTCATCTCAAGCATATCAACATCTGCATCATCCAGAATCTCAGCTACTTTTACATATTCTTCCAGGGTTTTACCCCAAAAATTTACAATAATCTTTGTGTCGTGTTTCCTGAGCGCAGGGAGTTTCTCTTTTAGAAAACGCTCTACACCTACATTCTGCAATCCTATGGCGTTCAGCATGCCTGATGTGGTCTCCATTATCCGGGGCATAGGGTTTCCGGGTACTTCTGTAAGGGATATACCTTTAACAGATATGCCGCCCAGCCTGCTTATGTCTATATGTTTGACATATTCCAGACCGTATCCGAATGTTCCGCTGGCAGTTATTACAGGGTTTTTAAACTTTACCCCGCAAAATGTAGTTTTCAATATATCGCTCATGATCCCCTCACAATATTACTCAAGAACACCTGAAAAACCAAAGGTTTCATTAGTGTCAATTAAACCGGGCACTAGCCTTATTTACACACTGTATCCCAAACAACTTTGGAACCGTCAAAGACAGGACCTTCCACACAGCAGCGTTTCTGTAATGTCTCGTCACCCTCTTTCACATAGATGATACAGCCCAGACATGCGCCAAGACCACAAGCCATCCTTTCATCAAGAGAAACCTCAACAGGAACATCAGCTCCCATGGCTATCTCGCTGACAGCACGAAGCATTCCTTTAGGGCCACAGGCATATATTTGATCGTATGAATTTACGTTTTCGCCAAACGGATCGGTGACTAGTCCTTTTATTCCTGCAGATCCGTCGTCAGTGGTCACTACTAAATGATCAGTTGTCTCTTTTAATTCTTCCAGCAAAACAACATCGTCCATAGTGCGTCCGCCATAGTAAAGATCAACAACGCACCCAGCTTCTTTCAGAGTTTTCGCCAGCCAATAAACAGGTGCAATACCTATCCCCCCGGCAAGAAGTGCCGTACGCTTTTTACGAAGAAGTGTGAATGTGCTGCCCAAAGGAGCAGAAAAGCTTATCTCTGTGTCCTTTTGACACTCGGAAAGGAGTCTTGTTCCCTTCCCTACTATCATATACACAAGGCTGAATTTGTCGCCCTCTATGTTTGCTACGCCAAGCGGTCTGCGTAGAAGAGGGTCGTTTGTATAGTCCTGATGGCGGGTGTTTATCATGATAAACTGACCAACCTTCGCTTCCCTTACAAATTCCTCACACTTTATCTCAAGCAGATAGTACTTATCATTAAGTTTCTGATTACGGACTATTTTTCCAACCATTACTTCCCTCTGGTATAATATTCCTGAATAGGTGTAACATTTATCCCTTTTTGCCCAGACTTAATGGCTATAACAGATGCTGTGGCAGCCTCTAAAGAGGTTACATAAGGAATGCTGTAGCTCAACATGACACGCCTGATGGACTCTCCGTCCAAACGTGACTTTTTTCCTTCCGGGATGTTTATAACAAATGCTATCTTACCATTTTTGATTTTGTCAACGATATTTGGTCTTATTCCTTCGTGAACCTTTGCCACTTTCTCTACCTCTATGCCGTTTTCGGAGAGATATTTAAATGTACCAGAGGTGGAAATTATCTCAAAACCGAGATCGTACAGGTCTCTTGTTATGGAGAGTATGTCTTCTTTAGCGTCATCTTTTACACTGATAAAAACTTTCCCTACTTTCGGAAGCTTGTTCCCTGCGGCAAGTTGTGCTTTATATTGAGCTGCGCCGTAGTCATAGTCAATACCCATGACCTCACCAGTAGATTTCATCTCCGGCCCCAGCACAACATCAGTTCCTGGGAATTTAACAAACGGGAACACTGATTCTTTTACAGTGTGATAATTTATATTGACCTCTTTGGTGAATCCTAAATCTGTCAGTTTAGCTCCTGCCATTACCTTTGCGGCAAGTTTAGCAAGGGGTACTCCTATGGATTTACTTACAAAAGGTATTGTTCTTGAGGCTCTGGGATTTACCTCCAGCATGTATATCTGGTCATCCTTTATAGCATACTGAATGTTCATAAGTCCCACAACATTAAGCTCTTTCGCTATCTGTTTGGTTTTGCGCATAAGCTGGGCTCTGATGTCTTCGCTTATGGTTCTTGTCGGAATAGAGCATGCTGAGTCGCCGGAGTGAACTCCTGCTTCTTCTATGTGCTGCATAATGGAACCTATTACACAGATTTCGCCATCACTTATAGAATCCACATCTACTTCTGTTGCGTGGATAAGGTATTTATCAATAAGAACAGGGTGGTCTTCACTCGCCTTTACTGCGTGAACCATATAGTTAACAAGCGATTCTCTGTCGTAAACAATCTCCATTGCCCGACCGCCAAGAACATACGAAGGACGCACAACAACAGGGTAGCCTATTTCATCTGCTATCTGATAAGCCTCTTCTGCGGCTTTTGCTATGCCGTTCGCTGGCTGCATTATGTCCAGCTTGTGCATCAGCGCCTTAAATCTCTCTCTGTCTTCAGCACAGTCAATGCTGTCTGGTGATGTTCCCAGAATAGGCACACCGGCTTTTTCCAGCGGTACAGCCAGTTTAAGAGGTGTCTGACCGCCGAATTGTACAATAACCCCTACAGGGTTCTCTTTTTCAACTATGTTAAGCACATGCTCTCTGGTAAGAGGCTCAAAGTAAAGTCTGTCAGAAGTATCGTAGTCTGTAGATACCGTCTCTGGGTTACAGTTGACCATAATGGTTTCAAACCCCATCTCCTCCAGAGCAAATGATGCATGTACACAGCAATAGTCGAATTCTATCCCCTGACCGATACGGTTAGGACCACCGCCTAGGATCATTATCTTCTTTCTGTCAGTAGGTTCGGCTTCACACTCACGCTCATAAGTGCTGTAAAGGTATTGGGTGTATGATTCAAACTCAGCACCGCATGTGTCCACTCTTTTATAGACCACACGACCCTTTGTTTTTGACCATACATCCAGTTCGTTACACCCGAGAAGTTTAGCAAGCCTCTTGTCAGAAAATCCGTACTCTTTCGCTTTTTTGAAAACGTCTTCGGTTATAGTTGTTATGGTGAGCTCTTTCAGCTCCGCCTCAAAGTCGATTATTTGTTTGATATTATGCAGGAACCACGGGTCAATGAAGCATGTTTCATGTATCTCTTGGATTGTCCAGCCAGACCTGAAAGCCTCAGCAAGATACCACATGCGCTCTGCTGTAGGTCTTCTGAGGTACTCCCGAATTTCATCCTGTGTTTTCTCAGATTTAAGCTCTTCAGCAGTATATATCTCATCAAAACCTGATTTTCCTATCTCCAGTGAACTGATGGCTTTTTGGAAAGATTCTTTGAATGTACGGCCTATTGCCATCGCCTCACCAACAGATTTCATCTGTGTTGTAAGTGTGTTATCTGCGCCTGGAAATTTTTCGAAAGTAAATCTAGGCCATTTGGTTACACAGTAGTCTATGGTGGGTTCGAAAGACGCAGGAGTCTTCAGGGTAATATCGTTTTTAAGCTCATCCAGAGTGTATCCAACTGCAAGCTTTGCAGCAATTTTTGCGATAGGGAATCCTGTCGCTTTAGATGCCAGTGCCGAGCTTCTGGAAACCCTCGGGTTCATCTCGATGATTATCTGATCTCCGTTTTCAGGGTTTACAGCAAACTGTACGTTTGAACCGCCTGTATCAACCCCTATCTCGCGTATAACTTTTATAGATGCGTTTCTTAGCTCCTGATACTCTTTGTCGGTAAGAGTCTGTGCCGGAGCCACAGTTATACTGTCTCCTGTGTGAACACCCATAGCGTCTACGTTTTCTATAGAACAGATAATAACAACGTTGTCATTCAGGTCACGCATGACCTCAAGCTCGTACTCTTTCCAGCCTAAAACGGATTTTTCTACGAGTATCTCTGTGACAGGAGAGGCCTCAAGCCCCCATTCGACATATTCTTTGTACTCTTCTTTGTTATAGGCTACATTTCCGCCTGTACCGCCTAGAGTGAATGATGGGCTGATAATAGCAGGAAAGCCTATCTCTTCTATACAGTCCAGTGCGTCCTGATAAGTGTTGCAAACAGCACTAGCGGGTAGTTTCAGTCCAATTTTCTGCATAGCTTTTTTAAACAGATCCCTGTCTTCAGCCTTATCTATGGCCTCGATCTTTGCACCGATAAGCTCAACATTGTACTTTTCCAGCAGTCCGGCATCATTGATGTCTTTTGCCAGATTCAGTGCTGTCTGGCCGCCAACGGTTGGAAGTATCGCATCAGGGCGTTCTTTAGCCAATATCTTTTCAGCCATCTCCACAGTGAGAGGTTCAATGTATGTGGCATCGGCAATCTCAGGGTCAGTCATAATTGTAGCGGGGTTAGAGTTTATAAGTATAACTCGGTAGCCCTCTTCTTTCAGCGCTTTTATCGCCTGAGTTCCGGAATAATCAAACTCACAGGCCTGCCCGATAACTATCGGACCAGAACCTATAACCATGATGGATTTGAGATCTTCTCTTTTTGGCAAGTCAAGCCTCCCTGTAAAGTACTAGTGCATAATATATTTATACCGTTTACCCTGACGGTGCATGTCTTAATGGTAACAGCGGATAAAACTTCAGTGTTTTAACAAATCTGACGCATTTTTACAAGGTTATAATAAAATATTTTTGACTTGAGATACACCGAAACTTATTATTTTCTAAAATTAGTTTATTATTTAAAAAAATTTACATAAAAAGGGGTGTGAAATTGCCGCATAAGGTTAGTATATTAAGTATGATCAATTTTATAAGGAGAATATAGTTAATGAATAATTTTGCTTTTTACAACCCCACAAAAATAATTTTTGGAAAAGGCCAGATAAAACAGCTTGATAAGCAGATCCCAAAAAATGCTAAAGTACTGATAACTTATGGCGGCGGCAGTGTTATTAAAAATGGTGTTATGGATGCTGTTAAGAAGGAACTCGCTAAGTCTGACAGAGCAGTTTTTGAATTTGGCGGTATCGAACCAAATCCAAAATTTGAGACACTTATGAAAGCTGTGCTGACGGTGAGGGGAAATAATATCGACTTTCTGCTTGCAGTGGGCGGCGGTTCTGTTATGGACGGAACAAAATTTATAGCAGTTGCTTCCGTATCAGATGAATATTTCGGCAAAGAAGAAGAACTCCTTTATCTTGGTTTCGCAGGAGCTCAGACCGAAAAGATACTTCCGCTGGGAACTGTTGCAACCCTTCCGGCCACAGGATCAGAGATGAACAATGGCGCTGTTGTAACAAAAGGCACTGATAAACTTCCTTTTTTCCATAAAGAAGCATATCCTCAATTTTCAATATTAGACCCTGAATATACCTTCAGTCTCCCTGCAACTCAGGTGGCAAACGGTGTCATAGACAGTTTTGTGCACACTGTTGAGCAGTATGTGACTTATCCTGCTGAGGGACGTTTTCAGGACAGAACAGCAGAAGGTATCCTTCAGACTCTTGTTGAAATAGGAAAAAAGACCGTTGATAACCCAAATGATTATGATGCGAGGGCAAACCTTGTATGGTGTTCCACAATGGCATTAAACGGTCTTATAGGCTCTGGAGTGCCCCAAGACTGGTCTGTGCATATGATAGGACACGAGCTGACAGCACTGCACGGTATAGATCATGCTAAAACACTAGCCATTGTTCTCCCTGCTATGTGGAAAGAGAGAAAAACACAAAAGAAAGAAAAACTTATCCAATATGGCGAAAGAGTTTTTGGTATTAAAACTGGAACTGATGATGAACGCGTGGATTCAGCCATTGCAAAAACCGAAGAGTTTTTTCACAGTTTAGGAGTAGGCACAAAACTTTCTGACTATGGTGTTGGCGAAAAGGATATAGAACCTATTTTAGAAAACCTTAAAAAGCATAAAATGACAGCACTTTCCGAGCATGGAGATGTTGATCTGAATGTCTCAGAACAAGTTTTAAGAAAAGCTTTATAAATAACAAGAAAAGCCCCTCAAATGAGGGGCTTTTTTAAAACTAGGAATATTTTTCAAGAAGATACAAGCACGAGAGTTTCAAAGGATCTGTTAGCGTATGGTGCTTACCGTTGGTGTCTTCTTTTACAATGCTGGATATCTGCTTCATTGTAATGCCTGATAAATCTGCAAGTTCAGATATAGAGACGTCAATCTTTTTCAGTTCATCCAGAAGCTGTTTCATAGGTGTGGTTTTGATAAAAAATTTGATCTCTTCTGTAGTACGGATGGACTTTCTGTCCATTTTTTGGTTACTGGCGAATTCCCATGGAGTATAAATATATGTGAGCCCCAAAGCTGCGGCATGCTTGCAGAACATATTTTTACCTTTTTCACAATTACATTCAAACTCTATGGGGTCTGTGTCGATTTTCAGCGTAACAGTGTAATCTCCGTGGTTTCCTTTGATGGTGCCTTTGATCATTGAGCTGTCTACAGCGCAGTCATGAAACTTCCCTACGTAGTTTTCAGCTCTTTGCAGGTTGATACTTGTGCTGATATTCTTCAGCTGTTCTTCGTTCAACTTTGTTAACTGCATCGGCATGCCTCCTGAATTTGTTTACTAATATATTAAACCGCAGATGAGAATAGAAATCAATCCATATTAAGACATTTTTATAATACTTATCCTATCTCTATATATGACAGCTCTCTGCGCCACTTGCGCACCAGAACTTCTTTTATGACAGTGCTTTTTGATTGGGAAAGATCAGGGTCATCAATAAGAATGTCTGCGGCGTCATTACGTGCGTTCTGTAAAATTTTTACATCCCTAACGATGTTTGAAAACCGAAACTCCGGCAGTCCTGATTGTCTGGTACCGAAAAAGTCACCGGGACCACGCATTTCAAGATCCACTTCACTAAGCTTAAAACCGTCTGTGGTGGTGCACATAGCATTAATTCTCTCTGCCGCCTCTTCGGAAATATCACTTGAGCTGACCAAAACACAGTAAGACTGTCTGTCGCTTCGCCCTACCCGTCCTCTTAGCTGGTGAAGCTGCGAAAGCCCAAACCTTTCAGCATTTTCAATCACCATAACAGTAGCCTGCGGTATATCTACCCCAACCTCTATAACAGTTGTGGAAACAAGAACAGACAGTCCGCCTGACTTGAATGCATCCATAAGCTGCTGCTTCTGCTCATGCTTCATCCTGCCGTGGAGCAGTCCCACATTTTCGACCCCGAAAACTTCAGAAAGCTTTCTATATTCGTCTGTTGCAGCTTTCAGGTATAGTTTTTCACTGGTGTCTATAAGCGGATAAATAACATAAACTCCGTGTCCTTTGCCTATCTCTTCTTTCATAAGCGGATAAACCAATTCTATAGAGTTAACATTTTTAGTTTTAACTGGTGTTCTCCCGGGCGGCATTTCGTCTATTATGCTAATGTCAAGATCGCCGTAGAAAGAGAGTGCTAGTGTTCTGGGGATAGGCGTGGCGGTCATCAATAAAATATCAGGCATATAACCTTTATTTATCAGTGATTTTCTCTGCTCAACACCAAAACGATGCTGTTCGTCTATTATGGCAAGACCAAGCTTAGCAAAATCGGCATCCTCCTGTATAACTGCGTGAGTGCCTACGACAAAATCCACATGTCCGGCTGATATCAGCGCTTTGGTGTGACGTTTTTCCGCAGATGTGGTTGAGCCTGTCAGCAGTGCAGCTGAAATGTTTGTCCCTGCTATAAGCTTAGTCAGGTTTGCCATATGTTGTCTGGCAAGCACTTCAGTGGGAGCTATCACAGCCACCTGATAACTATTTTTTACAGCCACAAGCCCTGCTGTAAAAGCTACAATGGTCTTCCCGCTTCCCACATCACCCTGCACCAGACTGTTCATCTGTCAGTTTGACGACATATCGTTAAATATCTCAGCCATAACCTTTCGCTGTGCTCCGGTAAACTTAAAAGGGAGTAATTTCTTTATCCAGTCAAGATATTCTGTTTTAATGTTAAAAACTGTTCCTTTTTGTCTTTCGTATGAACGTTTTTTATAAAGCAGACCCATCTGTAGGTAAAACAACTCTTCATATATGAACCGCATAGCAGCAGGATGCCTGCGGTCAGCGAGCATTTCCAGCTCATATGGGTTTTTAGGGGTATGGATATCTATTAGAGACTGTTTAGCCGAAGGGAATTTATATTTTTCTTCAAGTCTTGCCGGGAGTAAGTCCGGCACTGTGTCTAAATATTTTTCCAGAGCCGCTTTCACCGCTCCATAATAAGTTTTTTGAGCCACAGCCTTCGGCAGTGAATATACAGGTATAATATTACCCATTTCTGATTCTTTCATGAACTGCGGATGGATTATTGAAGGCATGCCTGAAAATGAACCGGACTGACCGTAAAGAGTATAACTTTTCCCCTCTTTCAGAACTCCAGCAGGATAACCAGCAGAAAACCTGAACCATACAGCAGCAAACTGCCCGCTGTCGCCGATAAAAACAGCCTTATAAATACGTTTGCGGTTTTTTGTTGTAACCACAGCTCCGCTCTGAAAAGTCCCCGTAATGGCCAGTTTACCGCTTCTAGACTCCCCTATATATTCATACCTGTATGGGAAGTTATATAAAACATCCTCTACAGTCTCAATATGCTGTTTTTTCAGTGCTTCCTCAGCTTTTTTACCAATACCCGGAAGTTCAGAAGCTTTTACCGGCTTCATTTCATCTTTTACCGTTAGCGAGTGTGCGAGCATAGTCAACTCAGAAAGGATGGCATCAAGCTCAGCAGTGGATGGATTATTGTTCTCAAGTGCAGAAGCAGCAAGACCCGCCAGTGATTTCTGACGGGTCTCGATATTTATTATCTTTTTAAGGTATTTTTCAGGCTCTTTGTAAAAAGCAGAGCCGGAATCTTTTATCTCAGACAAAAGCCTGAGTATCCTGCCTCTGTCGTTTGTCATTTAAAACATGCTTAAAGCATTCGCTTCGGATTTGCCGAAAATTTCGTGAACATCAAGAATGATGACCATTCCTGATTTGAGTCTTGCTACACCTTTGATGTAGGTATTATCAACACTTGTTGAGGCCGCAGGAGCTTTGTCGATAATGTTGGTCTCCACACGGAGAACTTCTTCAACCTGATCAACGATCAACCCGACCTTCTTCCCTTTGAGACCCACAACTATTATTCTGGTAGAATTAGTATACTCATTGGCAGTTATTCCTATCTTCTTACGAAGATCAACAATAGGTATCACCTTGCCTCTGATATTTATTATACCTTCAACAAAGTCTGGAGCCTTAGGCACTTTGGTTATTTCAAGCATACGGAGAATCTCTTCAATATCCATGATATCTATACCGTATTTTTCATTATTTAAAAGAAGATTAACATACTGCTTGTAATCAGACATAATAAACCTCAGTATCCTTTTTTTAAAATATAGCAACTATTTCTGTTTTATGCAAACCATAAACAGGAGCAAAGTTGTAGTTTAAACCAGAACCTGATCTTTATTTACAATTTTGTTTTGCGCATCAACCTGAACCACTGTAGGTTTGTAGTTTTCCAGATCTTTCTCGTCCATCATGGCAAAAGTAGCGATGATGACCATATCTCCAACCTGTACATGGCGTGCAGCTGCACCGTTAATACATATATCACCGCTGCCTCTTCTGCTTTTGATAGTATATGTATGAAAACGTGCGCCGTTAGTAATGTTCCAGATGTCTACTTTTTCATATTCCATGATACCTGCGGCTTCCATAAGGTTTTCGTCAATACCTATACTCCCTTCGTAGTGCAGGTCTGCATCGGTCACAGTGGCTCTGTGGATTTTAGACTTAAACATGTCTCTAAGCATTTAAACACCTCATATATTTTGCAAATTCTCTATTTTTTTACACTAAAAAATTTGTTATCTATCAGTCTCGCTCTGCCCACTTTAACAGCAAGAGCAACAACAAAGTCCTCTGTTAATTTTTCCATCTCCGTCATACGTTCAGGGTGAACTATCTCTATGTAATCTATCTCTGTATGAGGATATCCAGCTATGAACTCCTCTACACTGAGCTGCACAACATCTGCACTGATTTCTTCAGCATCGATAAGCCTTTCGACTATTTCAAATGACCTAGAGAGGCTAAGGGCTGATTCTCTCTCTTCAGGTTTCAGATATATATTTCTGCTGCTCATTGCAAGCCCGTCCTCTTCTCGGACAATAGGCATGTCAATCACTTCAATATCCATGTTAAGGTCTTTCACCATACGTTTTATTACCTGAAGCTGCTGATAGTCTTTCGATCCGAAATAAGCCCTGTCCGGTGATGCTATATTAAAAAGTTTGCAAACAATTGTAGCTACTCCGTCAAAGTGACCCGGCCTTGAAACACCACATAAAGTCTCCGTTATGCTGGCGAGTTTAACCATTGTGATGGCGCCTTCTGGGTACATCTCATCTACAGAAGGGTAAAATATAATATCAGCACCAGCTTCTGTAAGCATAGCTTTGTCTTTTTCAAAATCTCTTGGATAAGCCTCTAAATCCTCATTTGGACCGAATTGTGTCGGGTTCACAAATATGCTTACAACAGTGACGTCGTTGTCCTCGACACTTTGTTTCACAAGACTCATGTGACCCTCGTGGAGAAAGCCCATAGTGGGAACCATACCCACAGTTTTACCCTGCATTTTCAGTCTTTTCACTTCGGCTTTAGTTTCTGCAGCAGTTTCAATAATTTTCATAAATAAACCTTAAAATGTATGTTTGTCTTCTGGGAAATTTACAGTCTTCACATCGTCTATATATTTTGAACACGCTTCATTGACAACAGTCTTGAGATCAGCGTATTTTTTAACAAATTTTGGAGTATAGTCATCAAAAAGCCCGAACACATCGTGGTAGACAAGAATCTGACCATCACAGCCTGCTCCGGCACCTATGCCTATTGTTGGTATTGTTAGATTTTTAGAAATGATTCTGGCAGCACTTGCAACAACTCCTTCCAGTACTATTGAAAAAGCGCCTGCTTCTTCCAGTGCAAGAGCATCGCTTAAAAGTTCCTCGTGGCCAGTGCGTCCTTGTATTTTGTATCCACCCATAACATTTACCATCTGAGGCATAAGACCTATGTGTCCCATGACTAAAATGCCTGCATCTGTAAGTTTACGTATAAGAGCAGCTCTGTTTTTGCCGCCTTCGATTTTAACAGCCTCAAAGCCTGTTTCTTTGATTACCCTGATGCAGTTTTCAATAGCTTTTTCGTCAGACACCTGATAAGAGCCGAAAGGCATATCAGCAACAAGAAAAGCTCTTTTGGCAGCTCTTTTAACAGATTTACAGTGATAAATTATTTCATCCAGTGTGACAGGTATAGAGTTTTCATAGCCGTTCATGACAGAACCGAGGCTATCGCCTACAAGGATAAGCTCAACGCCGGCTTCGTCTAAGATTTTGGCAGAGGTGTAATCGTACGCAGTAAGAGTAGCAATTTTTTCACCCTCAACTTTCATAAGTTTAAAGGTGTTTACATTTATCTTTTTAAGCTCAGATATTTTGCTCATATTACCTCCGGCAGAAGGATACCAGATGGTATGTACGAGCACGTAGAAAGGCAGTAAAACTTTTCGCGTGTCTCGGTCCTTCCGGATCCAAGCACAGCTAAATTAGTATATTATAATAACTTCGTCAAGGTTAAAAACTTGGTGGTGTTCCAACCCAAAATGCAACAGCAGTCTTGTCGGTTCTGTTGCGTATTTTGTGGGGAAGATTTGAACTGAAATATATACATTCGCCAGTGCGGAGGAAATGTTCTTCTTTGCCGATTACAACGCAAATTTCGCCTTCTATAACAAAGCCGAGCTCTTCACCTGTGTGGTGGTAAAAATCTGTGCCGGTTTCACCATATGTGTCTATCTCTATAAGGATAGGCTCCATTTTACGGTTAACAAGCTTAGACGCTAAAAATGACATTGTAATGCTTTTATTTTTAAATACTTTATAGTCTTGATCACTGAAAATATTAACGATATTACGCTCGTCTTCAAAAAGCTCGCTTATGGTTGTTCCAAGTGCATAACATATCTTTTTAAGAGATGCTATAGAGGGTGAATTCTTTCCGTTTTCAATCTGACTGATGAAGCTTTTAGTGAAGCCGGTTTTCTGGGAGATATCTTCAAGTGTCATACCTAGTTTTTTTCTTGTTTCTCTGAGTTTTATACCATAAGACATACATCACCCCATAATTTAATTGGTTTGAATTATATATTAAAGAGTTAAATATTGTCAAGTTTTTTGTTAAATTATTATTTAGATGATTACCATGAACTTACCAGTATAATTGTAATTATAATTAAGTCTGAGTCAAATTTATTTTTAACAGTTGACCTTTTTTGTAACTTGTTTATCATTTGGGTTATTAATAGCAGATATTATATAGGTGGAATATGGATAGTGTAAAAAGACGGCTCAAAACAAAACCAGTAATAGGAAAAAACGTGTATGTTGCAGACAGCGCAGATGTTATTGGTGAAGTAATCTTAGATGATAACAGAAGTATATGGTTTAATGTTGTTCTCAGGGGTGATGTTGAAAAAATAACTATAGGGAAATGCTAAAATGTACAGGACGGCACTGTTATCCATACAACTCTTGATAAATTTCCCACCAACATAGGCGATTTCGTTACCATAGGCCATAACGCTATGCTGCACGGCTGCACTATCCATAACAACGTGCTTGTGGGGATAGGCGCTATAGTGCTTGATAACTCTGTAATTGGCGAAAACTAAATCATAGCAGCCGGTTCACTCATTCCGCCAGGCAAGAAGTATCCACCAAACTCTCTTTTGATGGGTAGCCCTGCAAAAGTTGTAAAAACACTCTCAGATGACGATATAAAAGGTATACGTGACTATGCTGACAGATATTTAGAGTATAAAAATATTTATATTTAACAAGGTTATCAATCTATCTAACTATTATGATATACGCATTTAATGACCTATTACAATGGATTTAACAGAGCGTAAGTGAGTTTTTATTACATAACATTTGTAAATAAGCATTTGAATATTGGACACAAAAAAGGCGGTCGAAATGACCGCCTTTTATTTATGAGATTGAGAGGATTTTTACTTTCCGTCAAAGAGTGACCATGGTCCTCTTGTTTTTGCGAAGTTTGTTGCTTTAGACTTCTCGTCATCTTCAAAGTATTTGCGAATCTTAAAGACCTGCTTAGGGAAGATGAGGTCAGGATCTTTTATCTGATCCTTGTTAGCCCAGTAAATAAGTGGCCACATAAATGGGTTCATGTACTTAGACTTAGAGATGTTCCAAAGGTTATCACCTTTAACAACAGTATATTCTTCAGTCTGAGCCTTCATCATCTGAGCTCTGATTCTAGCTTTACGAGCAGCTTCAGCTTTCATCTCTGCAGCTTTACCTTCGATAATTTCCTGCTGAATCATAGCGTTGTCAACCTCTACCTGCTTTAAAACAGCCATAGCTTTCATGCCTTCGCACTCATCTATAAGCGCCTGAGCTTTTGCTAATTTAGCCATTGTAGCTTTATAAGTAGCGGAATATTTGCTTGCATCTGCATTCGCAGAAACCATCAGGTTTTTCTTATAAGCATCAAGCTCTGCCTGAGCTTTGTCATTTATCTTAGAACGCTCAATAGCGACCTCTTTAGCCTTTTCAAAATCAGCAATAGCAGTCATAAGTTCAGCTTTTGCTTCTTCATAAAGTTCGCCTTTGTTGTCAGAACTTTCAGCACGAGCCATTTTAGCCTCTTCTGCATTAAGAGCTTCTTTAGCTTTAGCGTATTCTTCAGTAGCACATTTTTCTGCACCACTGGCTTGTGCAGCTTTCATTGCAGCTCTAGCGTTGTCCATCTCTTGTACAGGCGGTTTAGAACAACCTGTTACAACAAGAGCAGCCACTAAGGCAGCAAATAGTATCAGTTTGGAAATCCTAGTCATTAGAGTCCTCCCTTCTAGTTCCTATTATTAAGTTAATGCTATCATACCATATATAATATGTCAAATTCGTAAGTTGTCAAACTTTCTTATTTTTTAGTCACTCTCAACAACTTCGAACTTCATACATAATTCTTTAAGCTGTTTTTCATCCACATTATTCGGAGCCTCGCTCATCTGGTCTGTTGCTTTCTGGGTCTTAGGGAAAGCGATAACGTCTCTTATTGAGTCAGAACCAGTTAATATTGTGGCTATTCTGTCTACCCCGAAGGCAATACCGCCATGAGGAGGTGTACCATACTTAAGTGCTTCTATAAAAAAGCCAAATTTGTATTCTCTCTCTTCCGGTGTAAAGCCTAGAGCGCTAAACATTTTCTCCTGTACGTCTGACCTGTGTATCCTTATAGAACCGCCGCCTATCTCGGAGCCGTTTAAAACAAGATCATAAGCTTTCGCTCTCATCTGGCCTGGGTCTGTGTCAAACAACGGGATATCTTCGTCCAAAGGTGCTGTGAACGGGTGGTGCATAGCGACATAACGCTTAGCTTCTGCATCGTAGTCTAGCAGTGGAAAGTCAAGTACCCACACAAATGAGTAGTCACCCTCTTTTATAAGTCCGAGCTCTTTACCCAGCCTCAGCCTTACTTTAGACATATAGAGGTTAACAATATCTTTCTTTCCAGCACCGAAGAATATAATGTCTCCGGGCTCACCATTCATTTCACTTACTATCTTATCGGCAGAATCCCCTAAAAACTTAACTATTGGAGACTGTAAGCCATCTTCATTAACTTTAATATATGCAAGACCGCCTGCTCCGAGTGAAACAGCCAGCTCAGTAAGAGAGTCAATGTCCTTTCTGGAGTATTTCTGTCCTGCTCCTTTGGCGTTGATAGCTTTAACAACACCACCCTCAGCGACTACCTCTCTGAATACTTTAAAACCACAGTCAGCAACTAGCTCATTAATAGTTTTAAGAAACATATCAAAGCGTGTGTCAGGAGCATCGTGTCCATATTTTTCCATAGCATCGTCATAGGACATTCTTGGGAATCCACGATCAAGTTTCACCCCTTTAACTCTGTCAAAAATCTGTATAAACAGCCCTTCCAGAAGCTCCATCAGGTCTTCCCTGTCTATGAATGACATCTCAATATCAAGCTGAGTAAACTCAGGCTGACGATCAGCTCTGAGATCTTCATCACGGAAACATTTGACTATCTGGAAGTACTTATCGTATCCACCCACCATAAGAAGCTGCTTGAACATCTGCGGTGACTGAGGCAGTGCGTAACATTTACCCGGGTTAACACGACTTGGCACAAGATAGTCTCTGGCACCTTCTGGTGTCGATTTTGTAAGGAAAGGTGTCTCTATATCAAGAAATCCTTTATCATAAAGGTACTCTCTCATGTTTCGCACTATGTTGTGACGAGTTATGAGGTTATTCTGTATCTTTCTTCTTCTAAGGTCGAGATATCTGTACTTAAGCCTGATATCTTCATTGGCGTTAGTAAAATCGTCAATCATGAAAGGAGGTGTGTTTGAATTGTTAAGGATTTTGAGTTCATCAACCATAACTTCTACATGACCAGTAGGGAGCTTGTCGTTAAGTGTTCCCTCCGGGCGCATGCCTACTTTCCCTTTAACAGCTACAACAAACTCATTTCTTATAGAGTCTGCAACAGCATGAACATCTTTATTATACTCAGGGCTCATTACTACCTGTGTCAGCCCTTCTCTGTCTCTGAGGTCTACAAATATAACCCCGCCGTGGTCTCTGCGTCTTTGCACCCAGCCCATAAGACAGACTTCCTGCCCGATGTTTTCCGGTCTCAGATCTGCGCAAGTGTGTGATCTTCTCCAATCGCCCATATGTGAAAGCAATTTAATTCCTCCTGAGTTTATCGGATATGTATTTTATTATATTATCAATATCTATCTCTTCCTGCGAGCCTGTTTCCATATCCTTAACAGCCGCAGTATTCTTAACCATTTCATCCTCACCAAGTATAATGGTGAACCTAGCTCCGTTTTTGTCCGCCAGAGAGAACTGCTTCTTCATCTTTTTGAAATCATAGTCCATGTCGGCTATAATTCCAGCACTTCTGAAGCCGTTTACAAGCTTCATAGCAGTCTTGTCTGACACATCTTTAAAAGAAACTACAAAAACATCAGTTTCATTTTCCTTTTCTGTCTCATTAAGCATACAGAGCGCAACCATTCTGTCAATACCTGTTGCAAAGCCTATACCGGGTATATCAGGACCGCCCAAAAGTTTAATAAGCCCATCGTAGCGGCCGCCTGCGCCCACAGCAGACTGAGACCCAAGCTTATCTGTAACCATCTCGAAGGCTGTACGGACATAATAATCCAGTCCCCGAACCATCATAGGGTTAACATTATAAGGAACCTCTAAGGTGTCCAGATAGCCTTTAACCCCTTCAAAGTGCTCTTCGCACTCACCGCAAAGGTTGTCTATGGCAACGGGAGCATCTTTTGTGACAGCTTTGCACCCTTCATTTTTGCAGTCCAGAATGCGCATCGGGTTTTTACCAAGTCTTCTGACACAATCCTCACAGAGGTTATCTATATTTTTGTTAAAAAATTCTATAAGCTTTTCGTTGTAAGCAGGCCTGCAAGCGGGACATCCTATAGAATTAATCTCCATAGTAATGTATTTATCTATGCCCAGATTCACAGCCAGCTTGTAGAGTATATATATGACATCAGCATCAACAGCAGAACCGCCAGTACCAAAAACCTCTATTCACGCCTGAGTGAATTGTCTGAAGCGACCTTTCTGAGGACGTTCCCTGCGAAACATAGGTCCTATGTAGTAATATTTAGACACTGAAGGAGGGTTATAAAGCTTGTTCTCCACATACGCACGGACAATAGAGGCTGTACCTTCAGGACGGAGAGCAACATAGGAGCCGTCTCTGTCTTCAAAGGCAAACATCTCTTTTTCCACGATGTCTGTGGAAGCACCTATACCTCTATCGAAAACCTCTACTTTTTCAAGGACAGGCAGGAAGAACTCCTGATAGTTGAATGTCTGAAAGGTCTCTTTGAAAACCTTCTCTACTTTTTGCCAGTAACGGGATTCCAGACCATAAATATCCCTGAACCCCTTGACCTTTTTATACACTTGAAATGATCCTCCAAAACTCTAGTAATATTCCAATTTAGACCGCTAGTCAACAAGCAAAACTTAAATTTTGTATTTTGTTTTAGCAATATCAACAATAGCGTGTGTCGCTTCGGTTAAATCGAGTTTTGAGAGGTTTAAAATACCATGGTACATCCAATGGTCGTCTATGCTTCTATCGAAATAGTGCTTGAAGTATTTACGTTTTCTATTGTCTGTATCTTTAATTTTTTCATAAGCATCTTTTTTGCTCATCTCTTCTCTCATGCAGACCCATTTAACCCTGTCATCCATCGTTGCCACAAGCCTGAAATGAAGCGCTTCAATATTATCTTCCAGTATGCACACCCCGCCTCTTCCAAGAATAACAGCATTCATATCTTCTGCAGCTTTGTTTATAATACGCTTTATCATCTCTTGGAAAGATTCTGCATCAACAATGTTTTCACTGCCTTTATAAACATCAAAAAAAGCCTCATGCTCCTCCGACATTATCTTTCGAAGTGTTTTGGGCGAATAGTCTGTATCTTTAAAAAGATCGGAAAACATGTTTGCGTCGAAATATTTAGACATAAAAGAACGGAAAGTAGAGTGTTGTTCTTCATCAAAGGCTTTAATTTTATTTTCATCTGAGCCTGTAAGTATCGCAGCAAATTTTACCAGTTCTTTATTAAATAGTCTGTATCCCAGAATCTCAGCAACACGTTCAGCCACATATTCTCCACCGCATCCGTATTGTCTGGAAATTGTTATAACTGCCACAGTGCAACCCCCAACCTTTTTATACCTAGATTATCTTTAATTAAATTTAACATATTTGATATGGTCAAGCAACTTGATGGATGAACATATTCAGGGGCAACATCCTGTAAAGGGTAAAGAACAAAGCTTCGCACGCTCATCTGAGGATGAGGAATATTTAGTTTATCAGATTGGAAGACCGTATTATTATAGTCGATTATATCTATATCAATTATTCTTGTGTACCAGTGGCCTGAGTCAACACGCCCCATTTTATGTTCGATATTCTTAAGGTTGTTTAGAAGCTCAGAAGGTTCAAGGCTGCTTCTGACCAAAGCACATAAGTTAAAATAACTCTCCTGATCGTCTTTCAGCAGGGATTCGGTTTTATAAACAGGGGAAACCTCTACGATGTCGCAAAAACCACTTATAAGCTTCAGTGCACAGCAGAGATTGGCTGATTTGCGGCCTAGGTTGCTACCTAGTCCAAGAATCGCGAAGTTCTTTCTGCTCATTTTCCATCTTTTCTCTGATAATGTTAAGGAGATCTCTGTCTTTCAGACCTTCAGGGCTTACAGGTTCAAGGAAGCGTACTTTGGACTTCTGAAAAGGAACTACAAGAAAGCTCTTCTTTTTCAGAGATTTTGCTGTACCTTCAAGCACAAAAGGTGCTATTTCGAACCCGGTGCGTACTGCCAAAGTAAAAGCACCTCTTTTGAAAGGGAGCATATCTCCGTCTGGTGACCTTGTCCCTTCCGGGAAAAGCAGTACCGAAAATACTTCCGAAATCTTTTTCGCAGCAGCAAACAGACTCTTGAGTGCATCTCGGCTCTCGCCTCTGTTGATAGGTATCAAGCCAAGAGTTTTAATGCCAAACCCGAAGAAAGGGATTTTAAAAAGCTCCTCTTTCGCCATAAAGACAAAGTCTTTATCTATAATTGAAAGAAGCAGAAATATATCTACATAACTCTGATGGTTACCCATAAAAACATAGTGTTTGTCATTTTTTATATGTTCAAGCCCTTCAACTTCATATCTGACAGCAAAAAGCAGAAGATTTATCTTCCCCCATATCCTTGCAAGATTCATAAAAATATTTTTGCCGAACATAAGAGGAAAAAATCCTACTATTACAAGAAAAGCTGTCGCCAGAGATAGTGATATCCAAACGAAGATGCTGTATATAGCGTATAATATTTTCATTTTACTTTTCCGGCAATATCACATAAGACATTGGAAAATGTAGGATGATTAAATATGAAATCTTCTATTCTGTTCAGAGGCATTTTGGATTGAACCATCATTGCAAAAGTACTCACAAGCTCGCTTGCTCCGCTTCCAACAGCGTGACATCCTAAAATTTTCTTATCTTTCGCATCATATATTATCTTAATAAACCCCTTAACAGTCCCCTGTGCAACAGACCTCTCAAAGTTTTTAAAGCTGTGCCTGACAACTTTAAAATCATACCCAGCCTCTTTTGCATCAACTTCAGAAAGCCCCACAGAAGCTACTTCCGGATCCAGTTCCAGTATTCTAGGGCAAAGGTATGGCGAGATATTGCGTTTGTGTTCCAGTATCTCACATGCAGCTATCTCTGCTGACATATATGCCCAGTTTACAAACATATTCAGACCGGTGGCATCACCCACCATATAAATATCCTTGTTAGTTGTACGAAGTTTTTTGGTCAGTTTAGGGAAACCTCTTTCATCAAACTTTATCCCTGCATTCTCAGGCAAAAGTTTACTTATGTTTGGAGCACGGCCTATGGACACAAAGACCTCTTCCCCTTCTATTTTATTATCATCATTTAGAAAGATAATGGTTTTGTTTCCTACTTTCTCTATCCTATCCACTGAAACGCCCTTTAGCACTTCCACACCGCTTTTTTTAAGCTGGTCCTCAAATTCTTTTACTACCTGAGCATCTATCGAACCAAGCAGTCTGTCACTCTTTTCTATTATTGTAACATGACAGCCAATTCTTTTGAAAAAAGTAGCGTATTCAGTTCCTATGAAGCCTCCGCCAACCACGACAACACTTTTTGGTGTTGTTTCCAGATCAAAGATGTTAGATGTGTCCAGAAGTTTTTTTGTAGAAGGCACATTTGCACTCATGTTATTGGAACCTGTTGCTATTATGGCTTTTTCGAACTCTACTTCTATATCTCCTTCATCAGCAGTGGAAATGATCAGAGAGTTTTTTGATGTAAATGTCGCAAAACCTTTCACGATATCAACATCAGTAGAAGACAGTTCGTCCATAAAGCCTTTGATAACTTTAGAAGTTACTGATTCTACATGTTTTTTTGCTTTTTTGAAGTCGAAGGAAAGTTCATGATTACAGTCTGTGCTGACAAAGTTTGATGTTTTGTTTACAAAACGCTCATAAAGATGACTTATGTGTAAAAGAGTATTTGAAATAACACTCCCGCCGGAGCAGTAGTTACCGCCTATACTCCTGTCCACAAGCAGAACTTTTCTGCCACCTTCTGATATTGTTTTAGCAGCTTCGATGCCGGCAGGGCCGGCACCAATTACAACTGCTGCATATTTTTTTCTAATATCCAAACTAGTACCTGTAGTGATCCGGTTTGTATGGACCCTCAACTGGTACACCTATATATTCTGCCTGCTCTTTGGTAAGAGTGGTAAGTTTTACGCCTATTTT
>PKTM01000028.1:81958-129275 GCA_002869145.1 Denitrovibrio sp. | reverse complement strand
GCATGCTCAGCGTTTTCTTTCCATATGCTCTCTTTCAGATAAGGGATGAACTGTGCCGAAATATAGCGCATCTTTGAAAAAAGCTGCATCCCCTGCTTTCTGAAATATTTCAGATTAGGACCGATAGCAGGGTTAATAATGATTACTGCTTCGCCCATCATCATTCCGTTTTTTGTGCCTCCGAAGCTTAGAATATCCGCACCCGTGCAGGCATCGCTCAAAGAACACCAAAGGTATGCTGCGGCATTAGATATCCGCGAGCCATCCACATGAAAAATCATACCGTTTTCTTTCGCAAATTTTGAAAGTGCATTCAGCTCTGCAATAGAGTAAACAACCCCTGTCTCTGCTGTTTGTGAAACAGATATCACATAAGGCTGACTGTGATGTTCAAACCCTATTGAGTGAAGAGTCGGTTTAATGATATCAGGTGTAATTTTGCCGTCTGTTGTCTCGAGGCCTATAAGCTTGCTGCCTAAAAATCTCTCCGGTGCTCCGCATTCATCTACATTTATATGGGCACTTGAAGCGCAAACAACACCCTGAAAAGGGGAAAGCACGGAAGCCAGCGAGATGACGTTTGCTCCTGTCCCTGTTAAAACCGGAAAGAACTGCGCATCCTTACCAAACTCATTTTTTATTAAAAGCTCAGCCTGCTCTGTCCACTGGTCATTGCCATATGGCTTCTCAAAACCGTCATTAACACCTGACAGGAATTCAAGAATCCGCTTGTCCACAGGTGCTGTGTTATCACTCATAAACGCTTTATTCATATATTCACCTTTATTTAAAAATTTATCATACCAACTACTACACACATTATCAATAACTTGAAAAACCAACCCTTTTTTATCTTATTAGCAAATTCTATAAAGAACTGACAAATAAGGAATTATTTAAATAAGTATTTAACTTTACATAAACATTAAAAACAACTAATATTAATTGTTTTGCTCATGTTTTATTATAAAATCAGGAGGATCTTCAAAAATGGAAGAAAGTTTTTTTAAAACGATTATTCTGGGTGTCCAGATGCTTTTCGTTGCATTCGGTGCACTGGTTCTTGTCCCTCTACTTACCGGGCTCGACCCATCCATCGCACTTTTCACAGCAGGTGCGGGTACACTTATTTTCCAGATAATAACAAAAAGAATGGTTCCGGTTTTTCTGGCTAGTTCATTCGCATTTATCGCACCGATATCTTTCGGAGTGAAAGAATTCGGGATGGGAGCAACCCTTGGCGGTCTCGCATGTGCAGGACTTGCCTATATCCTTTTTTCTTTAATGGTTAAAACCGGCGGTGTGGAAGCTATCGAAAAATACCTTCCAGCTGTAGTTACAGGTCCTGTAATTATGGTTATCGGTCTGAACCTCGCTCCTGTAGCTGTTAACATGGCAAAGAGCTTTGACGGTTCCGGAAACTATGACGGCAAAGCTATGATTATCGCTGTCGTTTCATTGCTCACAGCTATATTAACTGTTACATATGGTAAAAAGCTTTTAAGCCTCATACCGATTCTTATGGGAATCATCGTTGGATATCTTCTATCATTGGTACTCGGCGTTGTAAGCTTCGAGCCTATTGCTAACGCAAAATGGTTTGTAGTGCCATGGGTAGAAGCTTTCAACTCTGGAACATACGCTCTTCCTGTTTTCGATATCGCTGCTATCCTTTATATTGTCCCTGTTGCAATCGCACCTGCTATTGAGCACGTGGGCGATGTTCTTGCTATCTCCAGCGCAACAGGCAAAAACTAT
The DNA here is from genome assembly GCA_002869145.1 of Denitrovibrio sp. Lineage (GTDB taxonomy): Bacteria > Chrysiogenota > Deferribacteres > Deferribacterales > Geovibrionaceae > Denitrovibrio. Next base: position 127,517 of record PKTM01000028.1, on the reverse strand, counting down.
TTAAAAAATCCAGGACTTCACAGAACACTGCTAGGTGACGGTGTTGCCACTTCGTTTGCAGCTGTACTCGGAGGACCTCCTAACACAACTTACTCAGAAGTTACAGGTGCTGTTGCACTTACTAAAGCATTCAATCCGCTATACATGTCAATAGCTGCTATAACAGCTATAGTTCTCGCATTTGTAGGTAAACTCGGCGCAGTACTGAAAACAATCCCCGTTCCTGTTATGGGCGGAATAATGATCCTTCTTTTTGGTATGATCGCTTCCATAGGTGTCAGCACACTGGTACGTGACAAGGTTGATTTTTCAAAATCAAGAAACCTCATCATCGCTTCTATTATACTCGTAGTAGGTATAGGTGACCTCTCCTTCACACTTGGCAAGGTTACTCTCGGCGGAATCGGTCTCGCAGGTATCGTTGGTATAGTCCTTAATCTTGTATTACCAAGGGAGAAGTAATGGAATACCCGAATTTCAGCGTAATAAAACACCCGCTCATAGAGCATAAACTGACTATTATCCGTGACAAGAACACTTCTAAAAAAGAGTTCAAAGAGCTGGTGGATGAGGTCGCTATGCTTATGGCATATGAGATAACCAGCGATTTTCCGCTGGAGGATGTGGAGATAGAGACCCCTATGGGCAAAACAACAGCCAGAATGGTTAAAGGTAAAAAAGTTGCTCTAGTGCCGATACTCCGTGCAGGACTCGGTATGGTGGACGGATTCTTACGCCTTATGCCTTCTGCTCGTATTGGTCATATAGGTCTTTACAGAGACCACGAAACACTTCAGCCTGTCTCATATTACTTCAAAGTTCCGCCGCACTCAGAAGAGAGGGATTTTATTTTGATAGACCCCATGCTCGCCACAGGCGGTTCTGCCATAGCGGCTGCTGATAAACTAAAAGCTGAAGGGATAAAAAATATTAAATTCATGTGCCTGATCGCAGCACCTGAGGGTGTTAAAGCCTTTTGTGAAGCACACCCTGATATTCAGGTTTACTGCGCAGGTCTGGACGAAAAACTTAATGAAGTGGGCTACATTGTACCTGGTCTCGGTGATGCCGGAGACCGCTTATTCGGTACAAAGTAATCTAGATTACTTTTACGTCCTTGCAAAAATAACTTTAAAAGGCGGTCTTTATGACCGCCTTTTTTATTGTTATAATGTATTAATAATATTATTGAGGTGATCAATGAAAGTATTCGTTACAGGAGCAACATCCGGATTCGGAGAAGCAATAGCTAAAAGATATATAAAAGAAGGTCACACAGTTGTAGCAGCCGGAAGACGGAAAGACAGGCTTGAAAAGCTTTCCAAAGAGACTGGCTGCATGACAGAAGTTCTAGATGTGACAGATAAAGATGCAGTCTTTCAGGTTTTAAATAAGCATGAAGATATAGACGTTTTAGTGAATAATGCTGGGCTTGCACTAGGGCTTCAGCCTGCACAAGAGACAGATATTGAAGACTGGGAACGAATGGTAGACACAAACATTAAAGGTGTTATGTACTGCACCAGAGCGGCACTGCCTGCTATGGTAAAACGCAACAAGGGGCATATCATAAGCATAGGGTCCACAGCAGGAAACTGGCAGTATCCGGGCGGAAATGTCTATGGCAGTACAAAGGCTTTTGTCCAGCAGTTTGCAAGAAACATTCGCAACGACACATTCGGCACAAAAGTGCGCAGCACCAACATAGAGCCCGGCATGGCAGACACAGAATTTTCAACTGTACGCTTCAAAGGGGATAAAGAGAAGGCTGACAAGGTTTACGAAGGTACTCAGGCTCTTACCGCCGAAGATCTGGCAGAGACCGTCTACTGGGTTTCAACACTACCTGAGCATGTGAATGTAAACAGTCTGGAGGTTATGTCAGTTTATCAGACTTGGAATGCTTTCCGCATCCACAGAGAAGTCTAGGCAGGGCGTTTTGTGTCCCTGTAAAGCTGAGCCAGATATAAAACAACACCTATCCAGATAAGTACAAATGTTACTATCTTTGCTGTTCCTAGGGCTTCGCCGTACATAAAAGCGCCTATAAAAAAAGCGATGGTCGGAGCTATGTATTGAAGTGTACCTACAGTGCCAAGTCTTATCCGGCTTGCCCCTGCTACGTAAAGCAGAAGAGGGAGTGAAGTTGCAACCCCTGTACCGAGGAGAAATAAGGTGTCTGAGGTGTCAGTTAAAAACACTCCTCCTCTGTTCATATGTACGTATACGAGGTATATTACTGATACCGGAGTAAGAGTGAGTGTCTCCAGAAAAAGTCCGGGGAGAGGTTTTACACCTACCTTTTTGCGAAAAAGCCCGTAAAAACCGAAACTTATAGCAAGGTATACCCCTGCGAAAGGGAATTTTCCATAACCTGCACTTATCACCAGAACCCCTGCAAGCGCAAAAAGCACAGAAGGCTTCATGAGCCCACGTATCTTCTCCTGCAAAAATAAAAAGCCGAGAAGCACACTAACCATAGGGCATATGAAATAGCCCATGCTGGTCTCAAGAACCCTATCGTTATTAACTGCCCAAATATATGTGAACCAGTTGGTTCCAATGATTATGCCTGAAAATGTCATAAGAAGAACCGTACGCTTATCCCTTAACGCAGACCAAAGCTCATGTGTGCGCCTTTGAAAAAAAAGTATCAGATAAACAAAGACAACAGACCAGATTATCCTGTGTGCCAAAATCTCTTCTGCCGGAACATCATGCAGGAACTTCCAGTAGATAGGAAGTGCACCCCACATAACAAATGCAAGGACTGCCGACTGAAACCCTATTGCATTTTCTGATTTCATCTAACAGTTAGTTGGTGTCCATTATCAGACACCCCGATATTCAGAATATATTTAGCCGCCTTTACAGCCCAGCTTGATGGGTTTTCCGCACCGGAACCTTTACCAAAAACGCCCTGAACCATTTCAGTGTCTATAAAGCCGGGATTAAGGCTCACAACGGCTATACCGGAAGGTACTTCCTGAGCCATCGCCATAGTAAGACCTTCTACTGCAAATTTGGAAGCGCAGTAAGGTGCAACATGCGGAGACGTAGCCCTCCCCCAACCAGAACTCATATTCACAACTACTCCTGCACCCGCAGCGATAAGTGAAGGCATGAAAGCGTTTATTATATTAACAGTGCCAAGTACATTCACATCCATAAGCTCTTTGAACTCGCCGGATGGTATCTCCCACAGATTAAGCGGGCGATTCATAAGTGCAGCATTATTTATTATAATATCAGGCGTACCAAACTCCGAGAGCACTTTATCAGCGAAAGCTTTTGCGCTTTAATAAACTGATACGTCCACCTTCTCGCACATGGCAAGCGAAGGGTGCCCACTGCCGCTTCGTGAACATCCGGCAACATTGTGTCCGCTCTCTGTAAGCTTTTCTGTAAGCTCTAAACCAAGTCCTTTGGAAACACCTGTTATAACTATTTTTTTACTCATAAGACACCTCACCTATGCAATTGCACACACCATCTGAGTAGACTCCAAGCCTGTAGGCGCTATCAATTTTTTCGTAACGGACAGCAACCTCTTTCGCCGAAGTTTTGATCTCACTCTGGTATGCAATGCTAAAATATTTTCCTGTTACATCAAAATCGTAATCGGAAAGTACCGTCTCGAAATACTGTCCGTATGTAACATTACTAACATGCCCGTTCACGTCAAAATCAGAAGGGCGAATCTTTATAACAACCTCATCAGCATCTGCTGAGGGCTGTTGAATATTTATTTTTTTTACTCTATCGCTGAAAACCGGAACATCTTCGCTGTCGTAGTTGTCTACCATCTCCTGAGAGGGGCGGACTGGCCTGCGTTTTTCAATGTTCAGATATATCCAGACACTGCTTCCTGTAACACATTTCTCACCATCTGCATAAATTTCGTAGTTTCTGAATCCCTTGAACTTTTCGATCCCTCTGGACCATGTTTTGATTTTCAGTTTCTGTCTGAAGTTTGGCAGAACATCAGCTTTGAACAGGTTTTTGTTGTGCATCCAGATATTTCCACTCCCCATGTAGCTCTGAGTGGAGTAACCTATGTTTGCGGAATGGTTAATGGCTGCCTCCTGAAAAATCTTCAGAATGCTGTCCGTGCGAAGTAGTCCTTTATGGTTGTAGTCTGCGACATCAAAGTGTCTTTCAAATTCAAAAAACATGCTTTATTGTTAACGTACTAATTTATTAAGGTCAATAACTAAATTATCAGCTTTCCCAAAATAAACGGCACAAAATGCTCTGTGGTAAGTACTCTTTCTATGGGAGAGAAGGCTTTGAAACCATATTTTTCAAAAGTTTCCATCTCCCGCTCTACAAAACCACCCTCTGGCCCCACAGCAATTACACACGATGCTGACAGTTCTTCGCTTTTAGCCCCGTAAGGGTGCGCAACAAGTCTCTGCCGGTGTTCTGGCAGAAGTTCCAGTGTTTCCCCCATGAACTGCATAAAGTACCTGTGAAAGCTAACCTGAGGCATTACAGTATCCTTAGACTGACTGAGCGCATCCATGGATATCCTCTCAACGCTCTCATGTGACATATATGGGCTTTCCCAGTAGCTTTTTTCTACACGCCATGAGTTTATTATATGTATATCCTTAACTCCGCAGGCAACAGCAGCAAACAGTATGCGCCGGAAAGCTTTTGGCCTGGGCAATGCCAGTACCAGCGATAAATCAGCAGGTGCAGGCGGATCAGTCAAAGCCGTAAATTCCACTGTGACACCTTCTGAAGTGATGTCCAGAATATGCGCCTTACCGATTAAGCCATGAAGAAGTCCGGCATGCAAAGTATCTCCGGTCTTAGCTTTGATAATTTTTATGATGTGTTGTGCGCGTTTATCAGAAAGGAGCGCCCTGCCGTTTTTTAACTCGTCAGGCTTAAGGAGCAGGAGGTTCATCTAGTCTTCCAGAACTCTTATTATAATGGCTTCTTTGCCATCCTGGCTGTAATATATCTCGTCTATTATTCTGCGTGAAATCTTAACGCCTTTACCATCGTTTTGATCTTTGTCATACATCCATATATTCAAAGTATGCGGGTCAAAGCCTGTGCCCTCATCTTTTATCTTAATAAAAACATACCTTTTACCATACATGTTTCTGATACCTATATTTAAATGGATGTTCTTATCACTGACTGTATTAGCAATATATTCGTCATACTTGCCTTCGTTTATCATCTTGTACTTGCGCCTGTTGTCAAGCTCCAGCACTGAGTGCTCAAAGGCGTTCATTGTCAGCTCTGTAAAGGCGAGTGTCAGCATGGAGGAATCCTCCACATCCAGATTATTCTTTGCAAAATAACCCTCTACCCACTCTATAGCCTTACCAACGTTTTCCAGAGAAGCGCTGAAAGAGAATGCTTCGCACTCTTCACCGCACTGAGGTATCTTTAAAATGTGAATGCAGGAGACATCATCCTCCGGCTCACTAATAAGCTTGTCCATGTGGTTATGAAAATCAGTTTTCATTACATTTGCAGCAAAAACGTCTTTTGTCTTGCCCATTACTGTATCGCCATCTTTAGTGGAACACTCGTAGAGTCCGTCTGTCATCAGCAGGATACCTTTTATGTCAGTAATATCAATCTGGTCAGAAGAAAAATCATCCATGTACTTTGTTAAAGGCGGATTGTTGCTCCTGATTGATTTTACTTCACCATTTCTGTCTTTTATAAGCAGAGGCGGGGAGCTGAAGCTTGAAAAATCCATTGTCTCATTATAAAAATCAAGCTTCAAAAAGGTTATCGAGAGTATCTCATCATCCAGCAGAATACCTTTAATGTATTTGCAGAACTCAGATACAATATTTTTGAGCGAATTTGTGATATCAGAGGATTCTGTGTCAACTATGTGGTTCAGGTACGCTGTAGTAAGGATAGATGTGACCGATGCCGGAAGTCCTTTACCCATGGAATCAGCTAAAAATATAAATACAGTGCCGTCTTTAAGCTTTCTTATGGAATAAATATCCCCGCTCAGTATATCAAGCGGTTTATACATGATATTTGTAAAAACACCATAATCCTCAGCAAACCTGTTCTTTACTTCGAACTTCTGAAGAAAAAAGTCGTTTACAATAAGGCTCAGTTCCTTTTTAAAAGCATTATTCTCCTGATGGGAGTGATATTTTTCTCTGTATTTAAGAAGTTCAAGCTCCTGTTTCATGGTTTTTTCAGCGAGTTTAGCATTAATTATGGGCTGAATTGATTTCTCTATAGCATTTACAAGTTTTTGTGAGTCTATCGGTTTTGAAAGAAACTGTGTGACATTGCAGTTGATAGCATCTACCAAAGCGTCCTTTTCAGTGTAGGCTGTTGCTAGGATTATTGGCACGTCTTTGTTTTCCTCTCTGATCTGGATTATCATCTCTATACCGTCCATGTAAGTCATGCGGTTATCAGTGATAACTAGGTCTGGCTTTTTTGCGCGGAAAACATCAAGACCTGAGACACCATCGTCAGCCACATAAACCTCACTAAAGGTTCTCTTCAGCTTCAATGAGAGGTATTCTCTGGCGAGTGGTTCGTCATCTACACATAAAACAGTGAGGTCTTTTGTGATCTCTTTCAAGATCTTTTTATCAGCCATATAATCCTTAACTATGACATTTAGTTTTAATATTTAAAAATTAAGTTTATAATAATATAAAATGAAAAGCAAAACTATTTGTATACAAGGGGTGTTTCAATGAATATAACCCACGAGGAAGGCGATAAACTTACCATCACTGGTGAGATGAAGACTATTGAAAACTATACTGCGATAAAAAATGCTTTGAATGAGGTTATCCAGCAGGGAAGCGAATCTGTTACGATAGAAATAAAAGATTCTCTGACCATAACTTCTTCTATTATAGGACTTTTCACGAAAACTGTTCACGGCGACGGGCTTAAGATAAACCTGCTCATTCACAGTGAAAGACTTTATAATCTATTGGAAGATCTTAACCTGATTGTAGTTTTTAATGTAAAAAAAGCAAAATAACATAGGACAGCTCTTTTAAAAATAAAAAAAACAGTAGTGGAAGTATGCTCATAATTATTGTATTTGAGCAGTTTTCTGCTATTATAAGCCAGGCAAAATATGAAAAACAGAAAAATACTAATAGTAGAATACAAAACAGAATCAACCGGCAAACTCGACAGCGCTTTGAAAGCCTTAAGATATAATGTCAAAAAGACAAGCTTTCGTCTGGATGAGATCACCAATGTAGTGGAGGAATTTCATCCGCACCTCCTCATAGTGGACATGTCTGTACATGCTGATAAAAATATCATAGCAAAAGCAACTATGATACAGACAGAATACACCACACCTATTATATATTTCACCGAAGCAATAAACAGCCGTACACTATATCAGACGATGAAAACAGATCACTACGGATATATATATACTCCATATGATGAAAGCACACTCCAGACAACAATAGAGCTGGCACTTCATAAACATAAAAACGACGTATCTGTTCGAGAAAGTGAACATAAGTTCAAAGAACTTTTTAATAATATGACTAGCGGCGTGCTTATATATGAGCTTCAGGACTTTGGCAGCAGATTTGTTCTGGTGGATATCAATCAGTCCGCAGCTGATTTGGTTAAAAGAAAAAGAGAAGATATCCTGAATAAACCGATGAATAATATTTTCAAGAATGCCACACAATACGGGCTTCTTGACACTGTCAAAAGGGTGCACCAGACAGAGGAACCTGAAAGGCTGAAAGCTCACTACTACGAGGATGAAGCCATAAAGGGCTGGTTTAACAGCTACATATACAAACTTCCTACCGGCGAATTTGTCCATATTTTTCATGATATAACAGAGCAGGTGGAAGCGGAAAAAGAGCTGAAAGCTCAGCAGAAAGAGCTGGAAAAACTTAATCTGGAACTTGCAAAGGCGGTTGTGGAAGAAACTGATAAAAGAAAAAAGAACGAGATGGTACTCTTTGAGCAGTCCAGATTCCTTGCTATGGGTCAGATGATCAGCGCAATAGAGCACCAGTGGCGGCAGCCTTTGAGTGCTCTGGGGATAAACATCGAAGACCTAGAGGACGCTTACGCCACCAACGAGCTGGACAGCGACTATATTCATGAGCTTACAGAAGACTCCATGAGCATGATAAAGACCATATCAAAGACTATGGAGGATCTTAACAGGTTTTTCAGCACAAGTCAGGAAGAGTGCGTCTTCTCTGTACCTCAGATTCTCAGCGAGGTCTTCGGGCTTATAATAGCGAGACTTTTCAACAGCGATATCTCATTCCATATAGTCTATACAAAAAACGATTCCACAACAGAGGCAAACGACAGAGAGGTTTTTGAGTTTATTAATAAGATAAAAGACTTCCATACCCAAGGTGTTCCGGCCGAATACAAACAGGTCATTATCAATATCCTTAACAACTCGGTGGATGCTATTCTGGAAAGAAAGCGTAAGTATACAGAACATATAGAAGGCCATATCTCACTTGAAATTGAAAAGCACTCAAGCTCTTTCAATATATATATAAGAGATAACGGCATAGGCATGACACATGACGTTGTGTCAAAAATCTTTGATCCATACTTCACAACCAAATCTAACGGTTCAGGTATTGGTCTTTACATGTCAAAGATAATCATAGAGGAACATATGAACGGCCAAATAAGTGCTTCACCTCTTCCAAGCGGTGCAATTTTTACAATTAGTCTGCCGCTTTCAACAGTATAAAATGAGAATTTTCCTAATATATCTACTTTCATATTTTTACTAAAGGAATATAATTTAATGAAAGATATGACTAATAACAGCTTTTATAACCTTGGATAAAAAATGACCGGAAGAATTTCTACTGTAACGCTTGTAGTATCAATATTAATATCACTTACATTTACCACAATTATCATCTGGAATCTTAATACTGTCTTTCAGAAGCACAAATATGAACATGAAAATGAGCTTAAGGATTTTTATACACAAAAACAAAAGATTCTTATCCAGAATGAGGTCAAAAGACTGAAAGAGCGGATAGACACAATCAGGCAGTCCGCATACGAAGACTCAGAGCTTGTTTTGAGGCAGCAGGTAGAGACAGTGGAATCTTTGCTTATCAACATGCCCGGCAAAAACATCAATGAAAAAATCAAAATCCTCTCATCTTCACTTAAATGGGACAACAGCAGCGGTTATTTTTTCATTTTATCCTCTGACAAAAATGTCCTTTACGATGGTTCAAGAACTGACTACGCAAGGAAGAAGCTCAGCGACTTGGATAAAATGCATCCAGAACTCAAACAGCTGATAACAGATGAATACAATGAGGGTAATGGCTCCTACTCCTACCAAAACTCAGATAAGCTTTCATATGATAATAATGAACTTATTTATTTAAAATACAGCCCAGAGCAGAAGCTTTTAATAGGTGCCAGTCTATATCTTGACAAGATAGACACTCAGCTCAAAAAACATCTGGTGGAAACACTCGATAATGAAAGATTTGGCTATAAAAATTACGGATATTTCTGGATCAGCGACACGGATTATAATGCTGTGTTTAATGTAAATAAAAAACGTATAGGAAAGAACAACTACAATCTGGCGGATGTAAATGGCAAATATTTTTTCAGAGAGTTTATAGACATAGCTTTCACCAAAGGTTCCGGGTTTACAGAATACCAATGGAATCTGCCCGGCTCGGAAAAGCCTTCTACAAAAATAAGTTATCTTCAGCTTTATCCCGACTGGAACTGGGTAATAGGCGCCGGGTTTTACTACGAAGATTTTTACGAGCAGCTTAAATACGAAGAAGAGATAAGCAACAGACGTCTCTCTGAAAGCATCAGAAAAAACACAGTGATAATAGTATCTGTTTTTGTTGTAATATTCTTTATCTCCATAGCCATATACAGGCGAATCAGAAGTATAGAAAATGCTCAGCTAAACCATCTCAACGCTCTGACCCAATACAAAACAGTTATAGACAGCAGCTCCATTGTCAGTACAACAGACACAAACGGGATTATAACACACGCAAACGACCAGTTCTGCGAGATAACAGGCTACAGCGCTGACAAGCTAATAGGGAACAAACATAACATAATAGGCCATCCTGACAACCCGAAAAACGTATATAAAGACCTGTGGGAGACCATCTCCTCAGGCAACATCTGGAGAGGGATAATAAAAAACATGACTGCTGATGGCGGTTATTTTTTCCAGAAAACAACAGTAGTCCCCTTTAAAGATATGAATGGTGATATTATCAGGTACATTTCACTGAGCCATGATGTTACAGAGGTTTTTGAAAACAAGTCCAGACTGCAGAAACAGCTGAATGTAGATTTCCTTACAGGTCTTGGAAGCAGAACAAACCTTGTGAATATTATAAGCAGCTCTAAACAGTCAGACCTTGCTCTGATAGACATTGATAATTTTCACCGCATAAACGAAGCATACGGCATGGTGACCGGAGATGACCTGCTTATGGAATTTGCAAGAAAACTGAACCAAAACAACTACCTTGCCTCTTATGACCTTTTCAGACTGCATTCGGATGTTTTTGCTGTTTTTTCTTACTCTAGCAACATAGAAGAATTCTCTGCAAATGTTGAAAAGGCAGTTTCGGAAATAACCAAATCAGCTTTTACTATACAGGGTAAAGAGATACTTCTTCGGACAAGTATTGGGGTTGCAAGCGGTTCTAAAAACCTTCTGGCTCATGCTGATGCTGCTCTTCAGCACGCAAAGGCAACCAACATAGACTTAGGTTTTTACGATCCATCAAACGAAAACAAAAACAAAATCTATGAGACCGAATCCAGTATTATAAAAATGCTCAGTGAAGCCATAGAAGAAGACAGGGTTGTGCCATACTTTCAAAAGATTGAAGGCACACAAAATAAAAGCGAAAAGTACGAGTGTCTCATGAGAATTATTGCCCATGACGGCAGCGTTGTTCCACCTTCAGAATTTTTGGATATAAGCAAGCAGACAAGGTTTTATCCAAAACTTACGAGGATTATGGCTAAGAAAGCCATAGACACCTTTGCTGGAACAGACTTAGAGTTCGGCATTAACGTTTCCACTGAAGATGTACTTAATCAGGACACTATGGACTTCATATACGGATACGCACTGGAAAAACATGTCATCCGTAATCTTATTTTGGAAATTGTTGAAACAGAGAGCATTACATCATCTCAGGAAGCAACAGAAGCACTCTACAGGTTTAAACTGGCAGGCGCAAAGATAGCCATTGATGATTTCGGTACCGGATATTCAAATTTTGACTATCTGCTCAAAGTAAAGGCCGACTATGTCAAGATTGACGGCAGCATCATAAAGCTTATAAACAAAGATGAAAGAGCTAAGGACATAGTTCGCTCTATAGTAAGTTATTCTAAAAAGCTGAATATGGAGACAGTGGCAGAATTCATTTCTGAAGCGGCACTTGCAGAAGAAGCACACAACCTAGGGATAGACTATCTGCAGGGATATTACATAGGGAGACCGGAAAAGAAGGTCTTCATCGAAAAAAATAACGAAAACTTTAACGCTTCAAATCAATAAGATTCTCTTTTAAACACATACTGAATAACAAAAGTTTTTATTATAGGAGGATTATTTTTGCTGTTTATCAGACCTTTTCAGCAAACCCAAGCAAATAGCCGTTCATGTCCCTTACATAAAACTCTTTCATGCCGTAAAAAGCCTCATGAAGACCTTTAACTATCTCCATCTCATTCTTTATAGTCTCAAAGAACTCCTCTAATCCTGTCACCTGCATGTAAAGTATAATACGGCTGTCAGGTTGACCATAGCTAACGTCTGGGAACTCATCCTTTAGACTCTCTACAGACTGGAACATAAGCTCTATCTCACCGTTTCTAACAGCGGCAAAAGCATATTCTCCGTCTTCGGACATAACGTTAACCACATCCTCTGTCCCTGCGGGGACTGCCATCATCATCTGAAATCCAAAAAAGCGTGAGTAAAAATCAACAGATGCTTTAACGTTATCTACCATAAGGTTGTTTATTAGTCTGTTTATAGCCATAAGCAACTCTCCTATAGATATTGATACCACACTGAAAAGCCTTTTCAAAGGGAACTTGGGGCTACTCTCCCCTTTTGCCCATGCGGTCATAGATATATTTCACTAACAGCAACACCATAGGGGAAGCATGCATTATCAGATCAAAGATGTCTATTGGCTTTGTAAGTGTTCCGGAAACAAGCATCTCCAGTTTTTCAAAAAGGTGAGGAGCAGGAAGAAAAGGAGCAAGACCGAGAATTATTGAAAGAAAAATAAGCATCCTGTATTCGAATAATTTCAACAAGTTACGCCTCCACAGCTTATTACATAAGCTTATCATATGACTTTAGGGCTTAAGGTTCAACACCAAATGCCGATTAAATTTCTATAACATTTGATATCAATGTTAAAGACAATGCCTTCGTCGACGCAAAAAAAAAGGCATTATTCGAAACTAAGGACAGTATAACGTAAAATTCGCCCTATCCCCTCTGGGTGAAGAGGAGACAATTATGTATCTTAGCAATCTCAGTGCTCACACAATAGACTTGCGTATGAGCTATGAACAGCCCCGGACACAAAAGACTATGGACAGCCAAGTGTCTGAGAAATCAGATGTTTCAGGTCAGGAAAAACCAAAAGAGACAGAGAAAAGCTCTAGCTTTGCCGATGTTCTGTCTATTGCATCTAAAGATATTACCCCTATAACCAATATGAAAGCTTATATTCAGGATTCTGTGAACAAGGTTCTGGAAAAGATAGCTGATCATGCATCAAAATCGCTTTCTGGTCAGGCGGGGGAATACTCTGTAAGTGTCACAAGCATCAGTATTACCATAGAGATGGAGGAGGGGGAATCCCTCAAAGATGTAAAAAACGAACTGGATAACCTTCTGTCAGAAGACGGTTACTGGGGCGTAGAAAAAACATCTCAACGTATGTTCGACTTCGCGGTTGCACTCTCTGGAAACAACCCTGATGAGCTGGAAAAAGCCAGAGACGCTGTTACCAAAGGATTCAAACAGGCGGAGGCTATGTTTGGCGGAAATCTTCCAGACATAAGCTACGACACATATGATGCAACAATGACAAAATTTGATAACTATATCGAACAGATAAACGGTTCACTGCAGAGCACATTTGCATAATACTCTTTTTGAGCAGTAAACAATTTAATATTAAAAAAGGGGGCGCAGACCCCCTTTTTTTATATAATTTAGTTATCAACCCTCTGAAGATAAATGTTAACTCTCAGACCCTTCTCTATATTTTCAAGGTCTATTATACCATGCATACGGTCAGTTATAATCAATTTTGACATATATAGTCCCAATCCAGTACCTTTATCCCCTTTTGTGCTGAAGTATGGCGTAAAAATACTATTTAATAACTCTTTTGATACTCCACCACCATTATCTTCAATGCTTATTTTAAGCTTTCCGTCACGCTGAGAAAGCAACATGTTTATCTGTCCTTTTTTAGGACAATGACTTTCTATCGCATCACGAGCATTGGTAAGAATATTCAACACAACATTTTTCAGCTCATTTTCGTAGCCATATACTTCTGCATCTTTTAATTTTTCATCATCAACAACTAGCTCACAGTCCACATTGTGATGTCTAAGCTGAGGTCTGTATAAGCCGATAACTTCTTTTAAAGCTTTGAATAAGTTAAAGTTTTCGCTCACCCCTGAAGGTTTTAGAAAATTTCTGAAATTCTCCATGGTATTAGTCATAAAGAGAACCTGAGCCATTATACTCTCAACACTTTTGTTAAGCATCTTGCTATTTTCTTCATCAACCTCTATAAGCTCTTCTAGCATCTGGGCTATCATCGCTATAGAGTTAATAGGCTGCTGCCACTGATGGGCAATAAGAGCAACCATCTCGCCAAGAGTAGCCATTTTCGACTGCTGAACAAGCATCCGTTCCTGATTAAGATTATTTCTCTCCATCTTCTTCAAGTTTGTGATGTCGTTTATAAAAACATATATCTTCTCACCCTCAGAGGTGACTGTCATTTCAATATTAATAAGCACTTCGAACACTTCATCATTTTTCTTTTTCAAACGGTAATCAAAGGAGTTATGCTTTCCGGCACTATTAATAAAACGGGCAAAAATCCTGCCGCCATCTATTATGTCTTCTTCCACCAGAAGCTTAACACTGTTTATTGTCTCCATCTCGTTTCTGGTATACCCAAAAAGCTCAAGTGCACTATTGTTGAAGTCGACTATTTTCCCTTTCAGGTTGAGAACCAATATAGCAATTTTTGAGTTAAAGAATATAGCCTCAAAAGCCTGTGTGTTAGCCTTGCGAGAGAGTTCAGCTTGCTTCTGTTTGGTTATTTCACGAAAAACGCCTGTGATGCTCCCTTTTACAGTTCCTCCGTGTTTCTCAACAAGCATCTCTATATGTCTGTTGTTTTTGGAATCATCTCTGAATGTAAATTGAATATTATCTTTGAGTTTATCTTCTGCTGCGAGCTTCAGAATGACATTCATCTTTTCATGAAGCCCTTGTTTTACCTTTTTACCGAACACGTTAATAGGGTAATATTTGAGCTCAGCTGAAAGTCCCAAAACTGAAACAGCCTCATCCGAAAGGATTATGATCTCCTCATCGGGAAGGTATTCAAAAGCCCCCACTCCAACAAGCCGCTGAATACGCAGGAGCTGTTCTTTACTCTTTTCGGTTTCTTTCAGTGCAAGATTCAGGCTGTTTTGTTCAATCAAAGCATTTTCCTTAGTCTTATTGTCAGTTGTTTTTTTCATTATAAATTATTACCGTTATTTAGGGTTTTATTCCAAAAATAGCAAACCCAAGAAACACTCCTGATAAGACTGCACTTTTTAAAAGAAAAAAAGTTAAAACAAAAAAGAAAACACCTATAAAGGTCAGTCTAAATCCTATTTTTCGAAGTGCTTGTATTCTCTCTTCCCCTTCTGCGTTTGGGAAATACCTGCTTAGGATAATACTCTCTGTTTTGACATAGACATACCCTCCAAGTATCATCCCTGCAACAAGCAGAAGAATGGAATCTGTATCAAACTTCATTTAGTACCATCTTCACTGTTTTCACACTCCTGCCCCGACTGGCAGTTCCCTTGCCCGCATCCGCATGAATTTTTCGCCTTCTTTTTGCTTAGTACAAGCATATAAAAAAGTATCAGGGCGAAGCAGATAAGAAAAATGATAACAATCTGCATATTAACCGCCAAAGTCATCAAAGAATATATTCTCAGGTTCAACACCTAAACTGTCAAGCATAACCTTCACAGCTTCAATCATCATAGGTGGTCCACAGAGATAATATTCAATATCCTCAGGTGCTTCATGATTTTTAAGATAATTATCAAAAGCAACTTTGTGTATAAATCCTGTATACCCTTTCCAGTTGTCTTCCGGCAGAGGGTCAGACAGTGCTATGTTCCAGCTAAAGTTTTCATATTGTTTTTCCAGCTCTTCAAAGTCTTCCAAGTAAAACAGTTCTTTAAGACTTCTTCCGCCGTACCAGTAGCTTATTTTTCTGGAGGTGTTCAGTCTTTTAAGCTGATCGAAAATAATAGACCTGAGCGGAGCCATACCAGCACCACCACCTATAAAGACCATCTCCTTTTCAGTATCCTGTGCGAAAAACTCACCAAAAGGCCCAGCTATGGTTACAGGATCTCCGGGTTTTCGTGACCAGATATATGATGAGCCAAGCCCCGGCGGAACATTTTTGTTTGGCGGCGGAGTAGCTATACGCACGTTCAGCTTTATAATACCCTCTTCATCGGGATAGTTTGCCATAGAGTATGCGCGCTGGATCTCCTCTGAGGATTCTACCGAATATCTGAAAACACCGAAATTCTTCCAGTCCGCAACAAATTCTTCGTCAACGTCAAACTCTTTGAACTCAGCACTAAATGGAGGAACAACTACCTGAATATATCCACCAGCTCTGAAATCCACTTTTTCAGGGATAGCGAGCACGAATTCTTTTATAAATGTAGCGACATTTTTGTTGGAAACTACTTCGCATTCAAATCTTTTTGCCGCAAAAACTTCCGGTTCAAGCTCAATCTTCATATCCTGTTTCACAGCCACCTGACATGAAAGTCTAACGCCTTCCCGCTCTTCTTTCCGGCTTATGTGTGACTTTTCAGTAGGCAGAATATCTCCGCCCCCTTCCACAACCTTCACCCTGCACTGACCGCAGGAGCCTCCGCCGCCGCATGCTGATGACACATATATTTCATTATCAGCTAGAACATTCAAAAGTTTTGTTCCTGCACCAGTCTCAATATCTTTCTCTTCATTTATGTTTACGGTAATGACACCGCTTGGCACAAGCGCACGTCTGGCATTAACTATGACCCCTACCAAAAGCAGAATTATTATTGTAAATACGGCAATGCCGAGAATCAGTGTCGTCATAGCTGTATCCCCGAAAACAGCATAAAGGCAATAGCCATTATCCCTGCAACAATAAATGTTATCCCTGCGCCATCTAATCCTTTCGGTACTGAAGCGTACTTCATCTTTTCACGTAGACCAGCCAAAGCCACAATGGCCAGTGCCCAGCCAACGCCAGAACCCATACCGTAAACAACTGACTCGCCGAAATTATATTCTCTCTGCACCATAAAAAGCGAACCGCCGAGAATGGCGCAGTTCACAGTGATAAGCGGCAGGAAAATTCCGAGAGCGTTGTATAGGGCGGGGACATATTTATCAAGTGCCATCTCTAGTATCTGCACGATGGCAGCTATGACACCTATGTATGTAACAAGTCCGATAAAAGTAAGGTCAACATTACCAAGTCCGGCCCAGCTTAATGCACCGTCCTTCAGCACATATGCAAAGATAAGGTTATTAACAGGGACAGTTATGGTTTGCACCACAACAACTGCAATACCTAGGCCAAAAGCTGTCTCTACAGTTTTGGAAACGGCTATAAATGTACACATTCCCAAAAAGAATGTGAGCGCTATATTCTCTATAAATACGGCTTTTATGAACAGTGCAAGGTATGCTTCTAACATTTACGCATCCTCCTTTGCCACTGTCAGTTTGGCAGCCCATATTATAACACCGATAAGGAAAAAAGCTGATGGTGCTAGCAGAAAAAGTCCATTAGGAGTATACCATCCGCCCTCTGTAACAGGCTTCATTATGGTAAATCCCAGAAGCTCGCCCGAACCGATAAGTTCTCTGGCAAAAGCCACTTGTATAAGCACAATGCTGTAACCTGCGGCATTTCCTATACCGTCCAGAAGGCTTTTTATCGGTGGGTTATTAACAGCAAACGCCTCAGCACGTCCGAGAATGATGCAGTTTGTGATGATAAGTCCCACAAAAACCGAGAGCTGCTTACTTATTTCAAACATATACGCTTTGATTATCTGGTCAGCGATAATAACCAGCGTAGCTATTATTGTCATTTCAATGATAAGCCTGATACTGGAAGGCATAAATTTGCGAATCATCGATATGAATAGGTTGGAAAGCCCTAAAATGCATATCACAGAAATACACATAACCAGTGTGGTCTGCATTTTCGAAGTGACTGCAAGTGCGGAACATATCCCCAGTATCTGTATTGCTATGGGGTTGTTCTTAAACAAAGGATTAAACAGTATCTTACCGTACCCTGTCATTAAGCACCCCCTTTCATATTTTCAAAAAACTGACCGAATGCGTTATCACCCATCCAGAACTTTATAGTATTTTCCACACCCCGGCTGGTTAGTGATGCACCGCTGAGAGAATCTATCTGATGTTCCCCCTTTGCGCCGCCTTTCACTATAGAAAGTGCTACTTCACCATTTTCGTATATCTCTTTACCTTCCCAGCTCTTTTTCCACCGTGGGTTATCTATCTCGCCGCCTAGGCCTGGTGTCTCTGCATGCTCATAGAATGTTATTCCGCTCACAGTGTTCAGGTCGCTCTCAAGAGCGAGAAAACCATACATGGTAGACCACAGCCCGGAACCGTATATAGGGACTATAACCTTGTCCAGAGAGCCATCAGAGTTTCTCAGAATAAACACTGGTATTTTCGAAGGGATACTTCTGATGCCGGCTATATCTTCCTTTTTGCTAAGGTCTATAGAGGAAGCTCCTGTTGAAAGCTGTTTAAAGTTATTAAAATATCTGTCAACGCTCCCTTCTGTCTTTTGACCTGTCTTCATGTCTGCAAAGACAATATCTATGGATTTGAAGACCTTTTCGACATCTGTCCCCTCCTCCATAAGTCCGCCTGCAATAAGAACATTCTTTTTACGTTCCAGCTCCTTGTTCTTCTCCTGCAAAGGCTTAAGCACAACAGCCGCACCAGAGACAAGAAACGAGCAGAGAGCTGCAACTATAAGTGCTATTATGAATGTACGTAAATCACTTTCACGCTGCACTGCGCACCCCCCTTCTCTTTATGTTTGCCCTGATAACCAGATAATCAATAAGCGGAGCCATAATATTTGCAAAAAGTATCGCAAGCATTGCTCCTTCAGGGTATGCTGGGTTTACCACCCGAACCAGAGCGGTCAAGGCTCCTATGAGGAACCCGTAATAATATTTACCTCTGTTGGTATAGGTTGCTGAAACAGGGTCAGTAGCCATAAATACTATGGCAAATGCAAACCCTCCAAGAACCAGGTGCCAGTGCGGCGCGAGCTGGAACATAGGGTTGGTGTCAGAGCCTGCTATATAAAAAAGACCTGTGAATATAAGAAGTCCCGCCACCGAAGAAAGAATTATCCTCCACGAGCCTATACCTGTAACTATGAGCACAAAAGCGCCAAATAAGCAGGCCAGAGTAGAGGTTTCCCCCATGGAACCGGGTATAAAACCTAAAAATGCGTCGATAAATGTAACGTTCATTTCAAGCCCAAGAGCCTGACCTCCAAGGGGAGTAGCCTGAGAAAAGCCGTCAAGAGCTATCCATATAGAATCACCTGTAGCTGCCGCAGGGTATGAGAAAAACAGTATTGCGCGGGAAAAAAGAGCCGGATTTACAAGATTACGCCCTGTGCCTCCGAAAAGCTCCTTACCAAAAACAAGCCCTATCGAAAGAGCAACCATCGCCTGCCATATAGGCACTGTGGGGGGGAGTATCAAAGGGTACAGCAAGCTTGTAACAAGGAAAGCTTCCCCTATTTCGTGCTTGCGGACAATTGCAAAAAGCACTTCCCACGTACCGCCGACTATCATTGTGGCTATATAAAGGGGGAAAAAATACATCCCGCCATGTATGAAGTTGTCATAGATACTGTGAGGGTCATAACCAACACCAAGCATAGCCATTATTGCGTGCCGCCAGCCCTCAGGATTTGCACCTGTAGCTGCTATAGCGTTATTAGCCTGCAGACCTGTGTTATAAAGAGCCATAACCAGACAAGGCAGCAGAGCTATGACCACTGTGGTCATAATCCTCTTCAGCTCTATGCCGTCACGGACATGTGTTTTGCCGTGGGTTTTTTCAAGAGGGGTGTAGATAAAAGTGTCCACCATTTCAAAAGCCGGATACCAGCGTTCGAGCTTCCCGCCCTTTTTAAAATGTTTTGCGTGTTTGTTAAGGAAAGCTTTCATATCAGCCCTCCTTCTCTATATTTGTGAGAGCATCCCGCAGGATGGGTGAATAATCTATCTTTCCGGGGCATACATAAGTGCAAAGTGAAAGATCCTCCTCTGAAAGCTCCAGACAGCCAAGTTTCTCCGATGTTTCGAGATCGCCCACTATTAAAGCGCGCAGCAAATGTGTCGGTAATATGTCAAGAGGCATAACCTTTTCGTATGTACCCACAGGAACCATCGGTCTGAGAGCACCGTTCAAAGATGTGTCAAATTTAAGCTTCTTTTCACCTGTAAACCTTGATGCAAATATATTTTTTACGGAAAAAAGGTCTTTGCGGGGTGTTGCCCATCCGAAGAGATATCTGTCAGTGAGCTCAGCCAGAGCTGTAATCTGCGGGAAACGTGATGAAATGTGCTGCACACCATCTTCCACTGTCAGTCCATATAGTATGGAACCGAGGATAAGCCTTGTGTCAGGTTTTGTTTTGCCCTCGATAAGAGCACTCACAGGTGCACCTTTCAAGGTCTCTATATGGCAGGGGTTTTCGAACTCACCAGAGAGGCACAGCCTAGTGGTCTCGTTCAGTTCGCCATGAGTAAGCAGATAGCCTATGTCTATGACAGCCTGCATATCCAAACTCCAAACTGTACGTCCAAGAGCTGCAGTGTGAAGAAAGTGGATGTGTGTTCCTGAAAGTCCTGCCGGATGAGGACCGTCAAATATTCGTATTTCGACATCAGAAAGCTCGGGAAGATTTATGTCTATCCCTGCGCAGACGAATGTTTTATCTGAAAGTTTTTTAATTGCAGAAACGCCTTTTTTGAAATATTGCTCACGCCCCGCAAGCAAAACCGACATATCCGGCGCAAGCGGTCTTGTGTCCATGCAGTTTATGAACACAGCCTGAGGCATCCTTGATAGGTTTGGTGTTTTAGCGAAAGGCCGTTCTGTAAATGATGCAAGAAGTCCTGAGTCTTTCAAAAGACCGCAGATAGACTCACGGTCATGAACATCTGTGTTAAAACGTACAGGCTCTCCTTCACCTTTCTCGAATACCATAGAGAGGAATTTACGTTTACTGCCTCTGTTTACAGCCTTCACTTTGCCGGTAACAGGAGCTGTGTATATTACATCTGGGTTCTTTCTGTCAGAAAAGACAGGTTCGCCCTTTTTTACACTATCACCTTCGCGTTTTATCATAGATGGCTTCAGCATGGGGTAGTCGTCCCCAAGTATGGCAGATTCAGAAATATTATTTATAGTAACCATTTCCGTGGAAGGCGCCCCTTTAACAGGCAGTTTCAGTCCCTTCCTTATCCTAATCAGTGTCATTTCCCCTCCAAAAGGGATAGAATCAATGTCCAATAAATGGCTCTCATTAAAGTGTAAACCATCGGGAAAATGTGTCAAGCTGAACAATGTGAAATACAAATATTATTTCTTAGTAAGTCCTACCATTATACCGCTCAGCCCCACAAGAAATATCCCTGCAAGGGCAAGTCCGCTCGGCCAGCCGTCTCCCGCCATATATCCGAACATAGTGGAAAAAATAAGCCCAAAGTAGCTGACAGTGCTGATTACTGATGCTCTGCCGTATTTGTATGCAACAGACATAAGCCATTGGGCTATGGATGCGAGCACACCAACGAGGATCACAAAAATGATATCCTCGCCTCTTGGGATAAAAGCAGTGGACATATATCTTTCGTTGCCTTTAAGCAGTTGAAATATAAAATATGCAGTGGAGCCTATGAGCCCGGCTGTGGAAAACGACAGGACTATTGTTCTCGCATCATAAAAATTAGCTAATCCTTTAACTGATGTGTACGCCATTGCAGCTATCACACCTCCGCAAAGACCTGCCACCGCTCCAGCCGGAGCTATCGCCTGTGAAGGTTTTAAAATCAGCAAAACACCCAAAAAACCTATGATAACAGCAGACCAGACCTTTATTCCGGATTTCTCTTTAAGAATGAGCCCTGCAAAAATAGCAGTAAAAATAGGTGCTGTTTTAACAAAAGTTGATGCAGTAGCCAAAGGTAATACACTTATAGAGTAGAAGAAACAGAACATAGCAGAGAAACCGAAAACACCACGCATAACCAGCAGCAGCGGTTTGCCGCCTATGCTTTTGGATTTATAAAAAAGCATAGAGCAGGCAAGCAGCGCAAAGCTTACGATATTGCGAAAAAAGACTATTTCGAAAGTATTGTGGTGAAGGCTCAGAAGCTTGATGAATAACCCCATAGTTGAAAAAAAGAGAGCTGCCAGAAACATTATCAAGACACCACGCAACTCTTCACCGAGTGCATCAAACTTTGCCTTTGTTGCTGCATAAGTGGTCATAAAGTGCAATATAGCATTTTGGTAAAAAAGTTGCCATGCACATTTTTCAAATTTCCGGAGCGTAAAAGCACGAAAGAAAACAGATTTTAGAAAAAGTATTTGTAAACCCAGTCAACTCTGCCGCGCCTAAGATAGTACTGACCGGAGAACTTCATAACTTCCTTGATGCGTTCACGCATCTCTGGTTTATAGCAGTGAACATGGCATTTCTTGCACCTTGGCTTCGGGTCAAGCGGACAGAGTTCGTTCCGCTTTAGTGCATAAGACAGAAGGTCATAGCATGCGGGGCAGAGCGCATTACTTTTGGGCACTCCACCCGTTTTCTGATGCTTCTGCTCACAATATATCTTTATGAAGGCTTGCAGTACCTTTTCATCCTTCTTGATACGTTTCTCTTTTTTCATATCTGTTCCAGAGTCTCTCAGCTTCTTATCCTGTTTCTGAGATCCTGAAGTTTTTGGTCCAGCTCCTGAAGTCCCACCAGATTACCACGCTCTTTATCAGAAGTAGTAATGATGTCGTGAACACCGCCGTTTTTAATTACAAGGCGCTTGTCGCCCATCAGAGCGAGGATAGGGTCATGTGTAGACATAAGCACTATTTTCTCTTCTCCTACAAGAAGTTCCAGTGCTTTTTTACGGTCTATCCCTGCATTTTCTATCTCGTCAATGAGTACTATCGGCGATTTGCTTAAAAATGCAGTGTCCGCTATCATAAGCGCCCTAGACTGACCACCGGAGAGTGATGTCACTGGTGTATCAGCTGTAAACTGCTCGCCAGCTAGTTCGTTAGCCTTCTGGATAATAAGATCAACCTTCTCTTGGGAATCTCTTATAAAGCGGCTCTCCGCGTGTATCATAACGAACTCTTTCGCGGATAAATCCATGACAAAGTTCATGTTCTGAGATAGCTGAGCCACAGGCTTATGCTCTGGTGAAAACCTCCAGCTTTTGTCAGGGTCTGAGCCGTTGATTTTTATGTGGCGTTTGGTCGGGGTGTCCCCCATTGCCATCCACTCTATATCTGCAAGCAATCTGCTTTTGCCTGAGCCGGTAGGGCCTACAATACATATAACTTCGCCAGCCTTGATCTCAAGCTCAAAGTTTTCCTGTTCGCCGCTTTTATTTATACCGCCGATAATTTTCAGGGAATCTATTCTGGATGTTTTTTCTGTTAAAGAGCCCACAGCCTCCACAAAGGAGACAAAATTATCCAGAAATTCATCAGGGTCTATGCCCAAATCTTCCATTTTTGCTTCTGACAGTGAATTTACAAACTCAGCCACACTCCCCTGCGGAACGTCAAGTCCCTGAGACTCGAAAAAATCCCCAGCAAAAGGTATTTCTATCAGCACGTCACTAAATTTTTCATGTAACAAATTATTTCTATCCATTATCCACATCCATCTTTCTAACATTACCCATCTGATATTTTGCGCCTATCCTCTTCTCGCCCAAACAGTACGAACATAGTGCTGAAGGCATAGAAAACCGAAGACTTTTACCGTCCAGTGTCTCTGTTTCTGTTTTGTCATCGGCAAAGAGTGTTGAGAGCTCATATGCGCCCTGTCCGGTGATACCGTTAACATGCAAAATGCTTGCAGTCGGGTTCACAGCAGCTACTCTGCTTGCGAAAACCTCACGCTCTGCCTGAGAAACTATGTCACCTTTGGTGATGATAACTATATCCGCAGATTTCAGCATAGGGCCAATCTTTTTCGGCGTGTTTATGCCTGAAAGGTTGTCTATGACACAAACAGCGAGTATCTCTTTGATGTGCGGGGAGCATCTGTTGCAAAGCCCTGCACTCTCGCTGACGAGTATATCTACACCCTTTTTCACTCCCCACTCGAAGCTCTCTGAGACGTTGCTCACAAAATAGTGATCAGGGCAAAGTGCGCCTGATAAGCCTTTTTTAACAGGTATGCCGTGCTTCTCATATAGTTTATCGTCATCTGTGTAAAGACAGTCGAATTTTACCACGCCGGACTTCATTCCACGCTGTTTCAAAGATTCTATGGTCTTTAGTATAACTGATGTCTTCCCTGATGAAGGGGGGCCGCTTACTGTTACAAATCTCATTTATTATGACTCAAGATTTTTATTAAATATCACGTTAAGCCTTTCAAGAAGCTTCCCTATGTCTGTGCTGTAGATGTAGTCCCAGCCAGCCCAGTAGAATTTTGCATTTTCAGGAAGTTTGTTGTCTACCTCCGGGCTAAGCGAAGGGAAAAGTCCTCTGTGACTCAGTATTTCGCCAACCTCTTTGCTATAAAGGAAGTCTGCTACCGGTTTAGCAACATCCGCTCTGTCTTTACGGGTAAGCATAAAGATAGGACTGATTATACTCCCCTCCTCAGGCCAGACAACCTCTGCGGTCTTGCTGCCGAAAAGCATCTTTGTAAAGAAATAAGGCATAATGGTTACAGCGGGTTTCACTTCGTGCTTACGCCCTGCGTTTTTAACCATTTGTGCCGGATGCATAGACAGCACCATGCTCTTTGCCAGCTTTTCAACTCCATCTTCGCCAAACATGTGGTGAATGTGCACTAACAGCGCATTAAAAAGATCGAAATCACCAACAGGGAGCGACACAGAATTTTCAAACTCTGGCGAAAGCAGATCCGCCCAGCTTTTCGGAACTTCTCTGCCGTCAAGAGCGTCTTTGTTAACAAGAAACACCGCAGGAACAACAGCTATCATGCCGTAATTATTTTGCGGGTCCTTCATAGCTTTGAACCCATCCTGAGCTTCCCCTGTCATATCTTCGAACATGCCGTTTCTGACGTGTTTACCAAAAGAACGCTCATCGAAAAAGACATCAAACCCGGCAGATACAAAAACATCCGGTACATCTTCTGCCTTTATATTTTCAACATTATCTGTCAGCCACTGCTGGCCTGCTGATGCAGCTATGAGATCGTGTGACACTGACAACCCGGTTTCTGCTGTGACACCTTCTGCGAAAGCATCTATAGCCTCAAGCAAAGGGAGACGAACCGGACATGGGAGAAGACCCTTTACAGTTATGTCACCATCTTTTTTTGATTCTCTGAGGGTGATGTCCACCTTCGCATCGTTACCTGCGTCTATCTCGTTTAAACTGTTAAGAAAAGTTTCTAAGTCATAGTTTTTCTGTTTGACAGCTGTTTCAAGTTTAAGAAATTTACCAGCAGACTTCAGCATTGCTTCCTCTTTGAAATTATCAAAGCCTTTGCTCAGAAAAAGGCTGAACGCCTCTGGGTGTTTCTCTGAAAGCTCTAATACTGTAATGTTTCCTTTTATCATAATTAGTCTCCGTTTTTTTTATCTTATGATAAGGAATATATACGTGATATATAAAAATAGATTTGACTGATATCAAAAAGAGGACACTTTTTTATTAAACAGTTTCTTTAATGAATTTTTCGACACGGCTTTTTATCTGGTCACGCACTTTTGCCGCAAAAGCAGTTTTTTCCTCGTCACTCCCTTTAAAAGATGAAGGGTCAGAGAAAGGCCAGTGCTGTTTTTCTCCGCTGCCTGGAAAGATAGGGCATTTATCTGCGGCCTCTTTGTCACAAACAGCTACCACATGGTCGAACTGTCTGCCTGCCGCCAGCATGTCTGCAACACTTTTTGTCGCACCGCCGGAGATATCATAGCCAGCTTCCGCCATAGCCTTCACCACAAAAGGGTTAAGCTTCCCCGGTTCAAGCCCTGCACTCTCAGCTTCGAAACTGTCTCCAGCCAGCTCATTCAGAAACTTTTCCGCCATCTGGCTTCTGGCACTGTTATGTATGCATACAAATAAAACTCTCTTTTTCACTTTATATCCCTTTAAAATATTATTTTTTTTTCCGCTTTTGGAAATTCCAGAATGAACTCGGCACCGCCCACAATGTTTTTAGCAATCATTTTCCCGTTCATACTTTTAACCACCATCTCTTTGCTCATGAAAAGCCCAATACCGCTCCCATGTTCATTTTTAGTGCTGAAGTGTTTATCAAAAACTTTACTTATAATATTCTCAGGTATTCCACCCCCAGTATCAGAAATCTTGAGAACTACTGATTCTTCTAATATCTCTGCTGAGATTGTTATGACTCCGTCGAAATATGAAACATCTTCGTTTGATTCTACTATCTTTTCCCTCATGTCTACAATAGCATCCCTGGCGTTGTTGAAAATATTCAGCAGCACATGCTTTAGCTCATTAGGGTAACCGTAGATATAAGCTTTTTCTGCAATCTCCTGATCCCACTCTTTACTAAATTCTATTCCGTATCTGGTAAAACTAAATTGAAAGAGTTCAATTACCTCGCTTGCAGCCTCGGTTATACTAAATACAATTTTCTCTTTACTCGGTTTCATGAACTTGCGGAAGTCCTCACCTGTCTGGCTCATGAAAAGTGCCTGTTCTTTGATTATCTTTAAGCTCTGGAGTGTCTCAGGATCATCATTCCTTTGTTCGCTCTCGAACAGAAGCAGGTCGGAAACAAGAGAGATAGAGTTTAACGGCTGTTTCCATTGATGAATAATTGAGGCGAGCATTTCACCCATAGTAACCATTTTGGACTGCTGAGCAAAAAACTGCTCCTTTTCACGCAGCTCCTGAACCTTCTCGCTCACACGCATTTCCAAAATAGCATTCATGTCTTTTGCTTTACTTCTGCTTCTATCCAGTACAAAAAGTATTATTAAAAGAAAGATCAGTCCTATATTTATTGTTATGGCGAGAATTCTATATGTGCGGATGATATTTGCATAACCTCGAACATCACTGTGGCTTATAATATATCCCATGCCATTCCCGTTCATATCAATTATTGGCAGATATGCGAATATTACGTTGTCGCGTAATGGTGATATCTCGGCAAAGGCTTTATAATTTTTCAAAACAGCATAGTTTCTTACATTGATGGCTTTTACAAGGTCTTCTTCGATGTCACCATGTATGCTGACCTCGTCCCGAAGTTCAATACAGGCATCACACCTTTCCATGTAATAGTCATTCGATATTGATTTTTCTTCAAATTTATCCATAACACTTGCAGTGTAGTTCTGAAATAATTTGTCTTTTCCCAAAATATATGCGTAGCCAACACCAAAGTTTCTGTTCATAACTTCTATGAGTTGTCTTAACCCCACTGAAAGCTCCACAGAGCCAATATGTTCACCTTCAAACTCCAGAGGAAAAATGAATCTGTATGCTACAAGATGCCTTCCGTTTTCAAAACCACTGGTAAACTCTTTTGTTTCGTTAACCTTCATGACCCCTTTTCTAAAACTAAGGTCATCGCCGAAATAAAATGGACGATGCATGCGCAGAAAACTTGTTCCGTCTGAAAAGTGGTAGTGCATATGAGTAAGACCAACTGATTTCATACTTTCGAAGATGGGCTCAGTGTACTTTCGAAGGAAATTCCTGTACTTGTCCCTGTCAGTCGGGTACTCCCTCGCTTTACTCATGAGGCTTTTCACCTCTTCCACATCAATGTTCTCTTTAAGTATATTCCTGAATACCTTCTCAAAAGAAGAGATCGTGGAATTAAAATTATTTTTGGCGATAATAACCCTGTGAGAATAATACGACTCTATACGTTCTGATTTGAAATAATTCAGCACATAATGCACCGAAGCTATTACAGCCACAGCTGCCAGAAAGAAAATCAACAACCTTTTCATTGTGGTACCTATGCACAGTGTTTACCAGTAAAGGTAAACACTGCTATTACATAATCTATTTTCCGGCCATACCCCTTAATACATATGCAAGAATACCGCCATGTTTAAAATATTCTATCTCAATATCTGTATCAAGTCTGCATAAAACATTAAATGTCATGGAACGTCCGTCAGGTTTTGTCGCTTTCACAGTAACTGTGCACCTTGGGGTAACATCAGCAACGCCTTTTATGTCGAATGACTCTGTTCCGTCGAAACCGAGGCTTTCCCAGCCATCGTCACCTGTAAACTGGAGAGGAAGTATTCCCATTCCGGCCAGGTTGCTCCTATGTATACGCTCAAAACTCTCAGCTATTACAGCCTTCACACCCAGAAGCAGTGTACCTTTGGCAGCCCAGTCTCTGGATGAGCCTGTACCATATTCTTTACCGCCCAGTATAATGGTTGGTGTTTTGTCTGATATATATTTCATTGCCGCTTCATATATGTACATATCAACGCCGTCAGGCATAAGTTTTGTATGCCCCCCCTCTTTCGGTTCAGCCAGTTTGTTTTTTATCCGAACGTTCCCGAAGGTTCCTCGCATCATAACCTCGTGGTTTCCACGCCTTGAACCATATGAGTTAAAATCAACAGGGTTTACGCCGTTTGCCTGAAGGTAACGTCCAGCAGGGTACTCCGCGGGTATGTCTCCGGCAGGCGATATGTGATCTGTGGTAACAGTGTCTCCAAGCATAGCGAGAGGCTTTGCTCCTCTGATGTCTGTAACAGGCTCTGGAATAAGTGAGAACCCTTCAAAGAAAGGCGGTCTTCTGATGTATGTGGAATCCTTCTGCCAGTCGTAGATACTAGACTGTGTTATAGGGAGTGCCTGCCAAAGCTCGTCCCCGTCAACAATCTCTGCATATCTGGATGCATACTGTTCTGATGTTACACAGGTGTTGACCAAATCCCAAACTTCGTCATTTGCCGGCCAAAGGTCTTTCATATAAACAGGTTTCCCATTTGCCCCTATGCCCACAGGTTCTTTGTGCAGGTCGATGTTCATGGTTCCCGCAAGAGCATAAACAACAACAAGCATAGGTGATGCAAGGTAGTTTTGTCTTACGTGAGGATGTATGCGTGCTTCAAAATTCCTGTTACCGGAAAGCACTGAAGCTACTGATAACTTGTTCTCTTTTACCGCTGATTCTATAGCAGGGTTCAAAGGTCCTGAGTTGCCTATGCATGTAGTGCAGCCGTAAGCCGCCAGATTAAACCCTAGCTGATCAAGGTATTTGTCAACACCGCTTGCTGATAAGTAGTCTGTGACAACTTTCGAGCCCGGAGCAAGGCTGGTCTTAACGTGTGAATGAACCTTGAGCCCAAGCTCAACCGCCTTTTTAGCCACAAGACCTGCACCTATCATAACAAAAGGGTTCGATGTGTTGGTGCATGATGTGATAGCTGCAACCACAACATCATTCTCTTTGAGCTGTACGGTCTTACCGTCAAGCTCCACACTGACTGCCCTCGGCTTTGGAACCTCTTGTTTTGTAGCAGATTTAAGCTGAGAAAGCGGAATGTGCTGCTGAGGTTTTTTCGGACCTGCTACACACGGCTTCACTGTGGACAGATCCAGCTCCACAACCTTTGTGTATTCAGGCTCATTGTCATAATCATAAAAAAGCATGTTCATCTTTGTATAGTTTTCCACAAACTGAGCCTGCTCAGCCCTGTTGGTGTCTTTCATATATTTAAGTGTTTCGTCATCCACAGGGAAAAAAGCCATTGTTGAGCCGAATTCCGGAGACATGTTTGATATTGTAGCTCTGTCAGGAAGCTTAAGAGATTTCAGCCCAGGGCCGTAAACCTCGACAAATTTCTCGACAACCTTATGCCTTCGCAGAAGCTCGGTAACTGTAAGCACTACATCAGTGCCTGTTATCCCCTCTGATATCTCTCCGGTAAGCCGAAGCCCTACTACCTCCGGGATAGGCATATAATAAGGCTGACCAAGCATAACTGCCTCAGCCTCTATACCGCCAACGCCCCAGCCCATGACACCGATTGCGTTGATCATGGTGGTATGTGAGTCTGTACCCACCAAAGTGTCACATATGGCTGTCTCTTCACCTGCTACATTGTTTTTCAGAACTATCTGACCAAGGTATTCAAGGTTTACCTGATGGCATATACCTGACCTAGGAGGAACTATGCGCATGTTGTCAAAGCTCGCCTGAGCCCACTTCAGCAGTGAATATCTCTCTGAGTTGCGTTCATACTCCATCTTTACATTTTTATCAAGACAATCAGGCGTACCGTAATAGTCCACCTGAACAGAATGATCTATTATAAGATCAACCGGCACTATAGGGTTTATGAGAGCCGCATCTTTACCTTTTTCAGCCAGTGCATCTCTCATGGCCGCAAGGTCAACCACACCCGGAACCCCTGTAAAATCCTGCATTACTACCCTGGCAGGATGATGAGCTATCTCATAAGGTGCATCGTAGCTCTTCTTCCATCCGGCCAGCTCTTTCATGTCAGCCTCAGTTACTGTTTTACCGTCGAAATTCCTGACGACGTTCTCTAGTAAGACTCTTATAGAATAAGGCAGCTTCTGGATGTCTGAAAATCCTGCCGCCTGAACTTTTTTTAGATCATAATATGCATAAGTTTTTCCGCCGAACTCAAAGTGGCTTCTGAAATGTGTTCTGTCCATGAGGCATCTCCTTAATTCGAGTTTAATATATAAATATTACTACTATATAAGATTTTTTCAACGAAGGTTACAGAAAGATGAAAAGTTTGTACTTGGATTTTTTTTGTAAGATAGTAACTTATGTAAAAAGCATAAGGAAAAAATATGAAAGCCTCATCTCTGAAACAGGTTCAGCATCTTAAAACAGACATAAAGACTGCTTGGGATTTTTTCTCTACACCACTTAAGCTGGCAGAAATAACACCTGACTGGCTTAATTTTCAGATAGTGTCAGATGTACCTGAAACAATGTATGAAGGGCTAATCGTTCAGTACAACGTCCACCCTTTCCTCTCTATCCCGATTGGCTGGACAACAGAGATAACCCACTCAAAGGAACCATACTTTTTTGTAGATGAACAAAGGGCTGGCCCTTATAAGCTTTGGCATCATCAGCATCATTTCAAAGAGACGGAAACGGGCGTGGAGATGACTGATATTGTTCACTACATACTCCCTTTGGAACCTTTCAGCAGGTTTCTGCTGGGGGGTATTGTCAGTAAAAAACTTGACGATATCTTTTCTTATCGCAGAAAGGCTCTGGATAAAAAATTCAACAGTAAAAAAGAATATTAGTCTTAAGAATCTTTAACAGCTACCTGACATATTCAGTAGATATTGATCTACATGCACAATACAAAATTAAGCAGCTACTGGCATGAAATAATTGAAATACTCGATCACGCATACCAGCCAATCGTAAACCCTCTTAGCGGTTCGGTCTTTGCTGTGGAATGTCTGCTGCGAAACTATCAAGAAGCCGGATTTTCATCTATTTTTGATGTTTTTGATAAGGCTTATGAAGAAGGACAGCTGTTAAACCTTGATCTTGAGCTTAGAAAAAAAGCCATCGCAAAATTTACAACACTAAAATGTGCAAAAAAGATAAAGCTCTTCTATAATTTCGATGTTCGAATAACAGAGATGTGCAACTACACTCCCGGGATGAGCAGAAATATTCTTGAAGGCTTCGGGCTTGACCCGGGTGTTTTCTGTTTTGAAATAAGTGAAAGACACCAGGCAAAAGACGGGAAGCTAGACTGTATATTTGACAATGCAAAAATCTCCGGCTGCCAGATAGCCATAGACGATTTTGGATCAGGTTTTGCAAACTTTGAGCTTTTTTATTTTAGCGAGCCAAACTACCTTAAACTAGACAGATTTCTCATAACAAACATAGATAAAGAAGTGAAAAAACGAAAATTCTGCTCCCACATCATAAACCTTGCCCACTTCTTCGGCATATCGGTAATTGCTGAAGGGGTAGAAACAGAAAATGAATTTCTGTCATGCAGAGATATGGGCGTTGACCTTGTGCAGGGGTACTATATAGCAAAGCCGACACAAGACATTTCGCAAATACTGTCTGCTTATGGAGACATAGATACACTGTTCAAAACTAATAAACGACGTATTACTCAGGATTCGCAGCTTGTAGGAAGCCAAATGGTTGAACTCACTCCTATAAAAACCAACGGCACTATGGAAGAGCTTCTGGAGCGTATAGGAGAAAACACAGAAGTACCATTTGTGCCTGTTGTTGAGACTGGAGATATACCTGTGGGGATAATCAGTGAATCCAACCTTAAAAAATACCTGTATAAACCATACGGCAAGGACTTGCTCTTTAATAAGAGCCACACACCATCCATAAAAAAGTTTATAAACAAATGTCCCACAGTAGAGATAACAATCCCTCTGGAGCAGATGTTGGAAATATACGTCGCAAATCCTGAATCTGAAGGGATAATAATCACAAGAGAGCTAAAGTATAAAGGCTTTATGACTGCTCAGTCACTGCTGAATACCCTGAATGAGAAAAACCTCGCTTATGCCAGGGACATGAACCCGCTTACAAAACTTCCAGGTAACAACCTCATAAATAGTTACCTGAATAAAGCATTCAAGAATGAAGAGGCTTCATATGTATTTGTGTATTTCGACTTTGACAATTTTAAACCTTTTAATGACAGGTTCGGATTCAGACAGGGTGACAGAGCCATCAATCTTTTTGCGGATATCCTGAAAGAACACATGTCAAAAGAGACTTCTTTTATCGGGCACATAGGCGGAGACGACTTCTTCTGCGCTACAAACTGTCAGACAGATGTACAGGACAAATGCCCCAATACAATCTCAAAGATAAAAACAATCATAGAAATATTTACTGATACAGCAGCATCTTTTTATGACAACGATGAGGTGGAAAAAGGAAAATACTGTGCAAAAGACAGAAACGGAAATGTAAGAGACTTCCCACTGCTGACAGTAAGTGCTGCTATTATAAGGATACCGGAAGGGAAAAGAGGCGGCACATCAGACGAACTCAGCAATATTCTGGCATATCTCAAAAAAGAGGCAAAGCAGAGTAAATCAAAAACAGCATTTCTGGACATGGGTTCAGATGAAACAATTTACGAAAATACTGTAAATGCCTATATAGAAGCTTTAAAATAATTTCAGTATCCATTGAAATCTTATCAATCAAAAGACATCTTTAGTTTCATTCTGGAAATATTTCATATATATTTAGTTGATCGGAGGTACTGAAATGTCCGAAGTTATTATAATAGGTCACAAAAACCCAGACAGCGATTCGGTATGCTCAGCATATGCATATGCTGTGCTTAAAAATCAGCTTGAAGACGAGAAGAGATACACCGCAGCCAGATGCGGAAACTTAAATAAACAAACCAGATTTATCTTTGACAAGCTGAACCTGACACCTCCTAAATTCATAAGCGACATCTACCCAAAAGTGAAAGATGTTATGACCCACAAAGTGGTAGCAATAGACGAAAACGAACCCATCAAAGGGGTTATTCAAAATATTGAATCTCTCAAAATACGCATAACTCCGGTTATTACAGGCGGAACAACACTGAAAGGTGTTATAAGTATTCTGGAGCTTGCACAGTTTTTCACACCAAAAGACGAGGCAGGAAGGCCTGTTTATCTTTTTCATGGTTCAAACTTTGAAAGATCTGTCAAAGGCTACACATACATGAGGGGAGAAAAAGACGAGTTTGAAGCGACAATAATGATAGGGGCAATGCCTTATGACCGCTTCAAAGAACGCATGGAGACACTGGAGACCAAAAAAGCCATACTTGTTGTTGGGAAAAGACGCGACATAATAGAGTACGCCATAAACAACAGTCTCCCTGCTATAGTGCTCACAGGTATAAAGGACGATGCTGATATCGACATAGATTTCTCAGGATTCAAAGGCTGGGTTTACATCTCTGAACTGGATACAGCAGAGACAGTAAGAAATCTTCAGCTCAGTATTCCTGCCAAATCATTCATGAAAACAGACATACCCCAGCTTACCGAGGATGATTATCTGGACATGGCGAGGGAGACGCTTATGACGGCTGACCATAGAGGCCTGCCGGTAACAAACGATGGTAGACTGATAGGTATACTAACCAGATCAGACATCATAAAAAAGACTCAAAAAGAGCTTATCCTTATGGACCACAACGAGCTCTCACAGGCTGTGGACGGTGCAGAGACAGCAAAAATATCTGAGATAGTCGATCACCACAGACTGGGCACAATAAAGACAAAGACTCCTGTACATTTTTTTGCAAAACCTGTTGTGAGTACATGTACACTTGTTTTCCAGCTTTACCGTATTAACGGGCTTGAACCGGACAAAAAAACCGCTGGGGTTC
The DNA here is from genome assembly GCA_002869145.1 of Denitrovibrio sp. Classification (GTDB taxonomy): domain Bacteria; phylum Chrysiogenota; class Deferribacteres; order Deferribacterales; family Geovibrionaceae; genus Denitrovibrio. The sequence continues at coordinate 93,488 of PKTM01000028.1, read as the reverse complement.
TCCTGTCGGGAATACTCTCGGACACCATAATACTGAAATCGCCAACTACCACAAAGCAGGATATTGATGCCGTTCACGAGCTTGCGGGTATTGCCAAACTGGATTTTGAAAAATATGGATATGAGATGTTCTCCTCCACTGACAGCCTGAAGTCCCGCAATCCGAAAGAGATCATCAGCACAGACTTCAAAGTATTTTCTGAATACGACAAAAAGGTCGGCATAGGACAGGTGGAAGTGGTCAATCTGGAAGAGCTTGAAGGTGTGAAGGATAAACTTTTAGAGGCTCTTGAAACTGTCAAAAGCGAAAAAAATCTCACGTGGAGTATGCTTTTGGTGACTGACATCATTAGAGAAGAATCAGTTCTGCTCACCAGTGGATACTCTCTGGCAGAGAAGATACTAAGTTATAAGAAATCTGGAGAAAACAGATTTTACCTACCGGGTGTGCTCTCCAGAAAGAAGCAGCTTCTGCCGGAGATACTTAGGGTTTTAGAGGAACTTACAGATTAAAAAGAAAAGCGGCCCTAAGACCGCCTTATTTAAAAATTTTATACCTTAAACTGACCGGCACTCTTATCAAGTGAAACTGCGTTATTCTGAAGGTTTGTTGCAGCACCTGCTATCTGTCCCACAGCTTCTGTGGCCTGCTGAATACTAACTGATATACCCTGAATAGATTCATTAACCAGCTCTATGCTTGTTACTGAAGTGGTCATACTATCTGCAATGACCCCCTGTTCGGTATTTATCATGCCCATATTATCCGATACTCGCTTATAGAAATCTTCAAGCTCTCTGATAAGCTCCATCCCTTCATCTACCTTTTGCACTGAAACATCCATGTTCTCTTTAGCTTTTGAAGTCTCTGCCATAAGCTGATTTACTATTTTCTCTACCTCTCCGGTGGCGTCTTGTGTTCGCTCAGCAAGCTTTCTTACCTCGTCAGCAACAACAGCAAAGCCGCGTCCTGCCTCACCAGCTCTGGCCGCCTCAATAGCAGCATTAAGAGCCAGCAGGTTGGTCTGGTCTGCTATATCATTTATAACTTTGATAACATTTTCTATCTCTCCGGATGATTCAACCAAACCCAACATTACTTCTGAAAGATTATTTGTATCAGCGCTTATCTCTTCTGTCTTGCTAATAACACTTTCAAGATGGCTGAAAGCTTTCTCTGTTTCACTGTTTGAGCTCTCTACAAGCCCAGTCATGTTCTCAAGCCTTTTTAAGGTATCCATAGACGTAACTGAAAGCTGCTCTATAGATGCGGCAATATTTCCTATCTCAGCTGACTGCTCATTAAAGGTCACAGAAAATTCTTCTGAGGCTGAAGAGAGTGTTGAGCTGTTTTCGTTTATTTCATTAATAGTCTCTTTCAGTGAGACAATAAGCTTGTTCAACGCTCCTGTAAAAGAGTTGAAATTATCAGAAAGCTCCCCGATCTCGTCAGGTTTTCTATAGTTAACACTAACAGTAAGGTCGCCTGATGCTCCCTGAAGAAATATTCCCCGGAACAAAAAAAGCGGTCTCAATATGGATCTGGTAACCAAAAAAGACAGGATTAAAGAACATATCACTGCAAGAATACTAAGAATGATTGATGTATTGAATATAAATTTCTGTTTGGCTGCCAGTGCGGAAACAACGCTTTGCAGCTCTTCACGGTGAGCATTCACTATACCGTCTATGTTTTCAGCAAGACTCTCGGCATATGGGTCGAATTTAGTCATAAAAACATTACCAGCATCAGGCCCTTCTTTAACATAAACATCCGCCATCTGCAGACCTACTGAATAAAAGCTGTCTAGCTGCTCTTTCATGCTCTTAAGCTTTATAAGCATATCAGGCTCTGACTTGTGCTGTTTGGTTAATTTTGCAAGAAGCTCAGATGCTGACTTATAATACTTCTCTGCCTCAACGTAGCCATCATCAAAACCCTCTGCTCCTCTGGTAGCGGAAACATCTGTCAGCCACTGCTGCATCTGAATTATATCTCTGTCCAGCTGGATGAAATCCATAGTATTGGCAAGAATCTCGTTTTTAAGCAAATCAAGCTCATTAAGGGAGCCTTTTGTCGTAACAATGCTAAAACCACCCATAACAAGTATAAGAAAAGAAATACTTAGAAAACCACAAATAATACGCCACTTAATATTAAATTTAAACATTTCTGCCTCCAAAATAAAAACAGCCCCACATATTTACTAATAAATAAAAATGCTCTTATTGAATATTAAAAACTTGGATAATCAATTGTAATACATTTTTTACCCTTTTCTAGTCAAATTTCTCAAATATCTTTATCAGCGGCATAGAATCATTTTTGCTGAAAACTGCTTTTGCGAAACTGCTGAAAGTGCCTAATTCTCTTAAATTCAAATTATCAGCTATTTCGCTCAGCTCGCTCTCTGTCAGTGGGTAAAGAACAACATATGAATCATCTGTACCACTACTAACAGTAAGCTTTCCGGTAAATCTGATATGGTTTTGCAAATACTCGTAACTTCGCTTAAAACGAACATTTTCTGTTTGGATAAGTGGCAGCTCTCGGAGTTGTTTTTTTAATATCATCTCGTAATTCAGTATCTGTATTACAGCTTTTCCGCCTTTTTTAAGCACCCTGGAGAACTCTTTCAGAACCTGCTCAGCACCTTCTTTACTGCTGACATGCGCCAGAGTGTTACCAGTACAGATCAATGTGTCAAAAGTAGAGTCTTCATAAGGCAGATGATGCATGTCGCCTATCTTTGTGCGCTCCGGAAAACCAACAAGCTCAGGGACATACTCAAGCCCACTCGCATCAAAGCCCTCGTTGCAAAGCTTTCTTATAAATGCGCCCGTGGCACAACCCACGTCAAGCACACTACCACCTTCAGGAGCTAGCTCTTTGACCATATTGACTAAATCCATACTTACAGGAAATATTTCATCGTAATGTTTTGAAAGCATTTTATAAAAATCCATTTTTCACCTCACATTTAATATGCTTTCCCGCACTAATTTTCGGTTTGATGCTAATCAAAAAAGTGTGCATTTCTGTTTATAAACACATAAAATCATATTATAATTAGTATTATATATAGTAAGCGGGGCTTAATAAATGAAACTTATTTCACTGCTTCTTGTTTTAAGTCTGACTTTTGCTGTGTCATGCACCACGAATGAAAATGAAGACAAACATTTCCGTATAGGAATTATTCAGTATACAAATACAAATGACATGACCAGACAGGGATTCGTTGACGGTATGAGCAGCTACGGATATCAGGATGGCAGCAATACGGAATACCTGTATTTCGGCAATGCATATAGTTTTGAAGAAATTAATGGAATTCTTGACAGAATAATTGAGATGAAACCCGATCTAATATATGCTTCCACAACTCCAGCGTCATTGCGTGCATACCAAAAAACAAAAAACACCGGCATACCGGTTGTCTTCGGCCCTGTTAATGACCCTGTTAAGGCTGGTATAATAAAAAATATTAGAGCCCCGGGAGAAAACATTACCGGTGTGCGGCTGGCTCCCAGTGATCCTAAAAGACTTGAGTGGATAAAACTGATAAAGCCAGATGCTAAAAACATCCTGCTTCCATACACGAAAAACGACACTAGCTCAAACATAACAGTTAGCCTGATCAGCAAGGTTTCAAAGGGGATGGGGTTAAACATTATCAAACATCCGGTAGAGAGCAAAGAAGATATTTATGAAATGATTGAAAATATGCCGGAAAATATTGATGCTGTATTTATGCCGAGAGACGGGCTTGTGATGTCTGCTATCAAAGAGTTTTCAAAAATGTGCCTCGAAAAAAAGATAATTCTCTCCAGTCCCAGACACGAGCAGGTCATTCAAGGAGCCACTACTGGTTACGGCTTCATAGGCTATGAACTTGGTAAACAGGCTGCCCGAATGGCTGACAGCATTCTTAAAGGAACCCCTCCGGGACAAGTGCCTGTTGAGACTGCTGAGGACTATTTATTTATAAATTTAGATATCGTAAACTCTATCGATCTGAAGATCAGCGACATTATTCTTCAGCAGGCATATAAAGCTAAATAGAAATATGTTCTGTTTTAATCGATCAAAACACACCTTAGTTTCACACATCACTGTTAACACCATAGCATCTAGAAATGCTCACGTTAAATTAAATATTTCAATATAAGTTAAGCTCAACAATATGCTTAATATTTGACTTGATATTGCCGATTTTTACTTTATCATTATAATATAACAGCGTTTAATATGGTGCTATATGAACAGCTATAAGATAGCAGAGTATCAGGGAAAACTTGAAAGTTTTAAAGAAGTAACGAATATTGCTGAGTTTTTCGAGTTTATACTCCCATATGGGATAGCAAAAGTTTACCTCACAGCCAACAGGAGATGGTCTTTTCTTGAAAAAAAACGTAGAAGAATCGCTCTTGCCATACTTATCAACAGGATAATACGAAAATTTGGATTCAATGTCTGGGATGTACGTTCATCTGCCGGAGGTTTTATGGAGGACTTCCACACCATGCCTGTCATAGGCGTTATATCTGCTCTCACAACTCAATATGCCATACAGGAGGGGTTTGTAACTAAAGAATCAAATTTTACTCTGGCCACTTTCAAGCTCTGCGGCAAAGGCATTATTTCTGCAGAACTAAAGCAAAATGCAGATAAGCTTCATGATCTCAAACTAAAAAGAGAGAGACACCTATGCTGCATTTCAAAACGTGAGGAGGGGAAACCTGCATTATATGAAACAGCAGTAAATACGCTTTACCAGTTAGAAGAAAGCCTTATAGCCGCGCATGCCGCAAAAGCATGCCCACTTTCACACTCAGCCTGATTCCTCTTTAAACCGATCTTGCGCATTAACCAAAACCAAAAATTCTTGTATTTTTAGTGATATCTATATAAAATGGTGTTATACCCAATATCGCAGGGAGAATAGCTATGGCTAATAGAATCACACTAATCTCATCATTGCTTTTTTTCCTTTTTGCTTTTTCCTCCTTCGCTGAACCTATGAAATTTGCTTACTACGATCAGTATGCCCCCAGGTCATTTAGTGAAGATGGACAGATGAAAGGTATTCTCATAGATATTGTTGATGAAATAATCGTAAAAGAGATGGGTATCCCAGTAGAGCACCATGGATATCCCTGGAGCAGAGCACAGGCCATGGTTAAAAGCGGCCGCGCTGATGCTTTTGTAACTGTCCCCACTCCTGACAGAATGGCATATACCATTGTAAACAAAGAACCTGTGCTTACTTTTGAAACCTTTCTGGCCACTGCTAAAAATAACCCCAGACACGAAGAGCTGTCGAATGTTAAAAGCATAAGCGAGCTTAAAAGTTTTAAGCTTGTGGACTATCTCGGCAATGACTTTTCAAAAGTAGTGCTGAAAGGCATGGATGTAACGTGGCTTCCCAACTATGATTCTATCTTTTCATTCATACTCCAAGGGAAGGCTGATGCAGTGCTGGCATCGAGAAAAGCCATAAACACAATGACTTCACTAGGCTACAATGAAAATTTTACCGTTTTCAAAAACCCTCTTTCATCAATAAAGTTTTACCTTTGCATAAACAAAAACTCCGAATACACCAAGATAATCGACGAATTTGACAAAATTCTCGCTGCGAAGAAAAAACAGGGAATTATTGAAAATATTGTGGAGAGCTACTATTGATATGGAATATTCATTTAATAGAAACAGAATATTCTTTCTTATAGCGGCAATCTTCACATTAGCTTTCATATTTTCAGTAATTATTACTGAACGATCATTTATGGAACATCACAAAGAAAACCTGAACAAAACCAGTCAAATAGTCTCTGAAGCTGTGTGGACCATGTATACTGATGCCACACTCCCATATCTTAACGAAATATTGCACGACAGAGCTTACAAAAGCATCCAGATATACACACTTGAAGATATGCTGCTTATAGGCTTGCACAATGAGCCTTTGTCAGGTCTGAAAAAAGCATTTCTGAAATTAGGTCTTATAAGAACAGCTAACCTACATACCGAGATAACCCACAAAGGCGAACGAATAGGCGAAGTAAGGGTTATGCTTTATAATATTATGATTTTCACACATCTGAATAATTTCCTTATAGCTCTGCTTTTTATAGCCATAGCATGGTTTTATTTAAAGCTTCAGGAGTCTAAAAACAACATGGAAAAAAGAGTTATACAGCGTACCGAAGAGCTAAACATAAATAAAGAGAGGCTCTCATTTGCACTTTCAGCCGCTCGAAGCGGGATATGGGACTGGCGGCTTTCAGACAACTCCATGATTTTTGATGAAAACTACTACATTATCGCCGGATATGAACCTTACGAGTTTCCGGCGGACTACAAAGAATGGAAAAAACGTGTACACCCTGACACTATAGATTCCATAGAGCAGCAAGTAAAAGATTACATCTCTGGCTCTAATGAAGTTTTTTCTGTAGATTTTCAGTTCTTGTCAAAAGACGGCTCATGGATGTGGATGTTGGCTCAGGGAAAGATTATAGAGAGAGACGACGAAGGAAACCCTGTCAGATTTATAGGTACACATACAGATATTACCCACATTAAGGCGATAGCTGAAGAGCTCAAACAAAGTGAAGAACGATACTTTACCCTTTTCAACAACAGCTACGCCACCATGCTCTTAATAGACCCTACCGACGGAAGCATAGAAGATGCAAACCCTGCAGCATCAAACTATTACGGTTACTCACTTGAAAAATTGAAATCGATGAAGGCAAACGATCTGAATAATTTAAGTGAAGACGATACTAAAAATATAATAACGCAGATATTAAACAAAGAGGAAAACATTCTTTATTTAAAACATCAGCTCTCATCAGGTGAGATCAGGGATGTGGAAATTTACACCGGGCCTATTGAATACAAATGCCGTATTTTCATATTTTCCATTGTCCACGATATCTCCAAAAGAAGAAAAGCTGAAAAGCAGCTTCATGATTTTAACAAAAACCTCCTGAAAAAAGTTAACGAAGAGATAGATAAAAACAGAAAACAAGAAGAGATAATACATAACCAAAAAAAACTAGCCGATATGGGAAACATGATAAGCGCTATATCACATCAGTGGCGACAACCCCTTAACGCACTTGGATTTTACATACAAGATGTTGCTGACGCAGTGCAGTCAGGAGATTTTAACGAAAATTATCTTTCAAAATTCGAATCAGACAGCATGGATATTATTAACCATCTTTCAACCACCATAGACGATTTCAGATACTTCTTCCAGCCGGACAAAGAGGCCAAAAACTTGAACGTTGTGGAAGAGATATTCTCTCTGCTTCGGCTGACATTAGCGCAGATACAGAACAGTCACATTAACATAAAGCTAATATGTAAATGTCAAGATGAGGAGTTTATCTCTGAAAATTTAGACAAATACCCAAAGTGTATAGAAAGCAATGCTACTGTCAAAGGCTACAAAGGTGAATTCAAGCAGGTTATCGCAAATCTTATATACAACTCCATAGACGCTATAAAGGGAAATGGCCAGCAAGACGGCTTGATATCTGTCAGAATATCTGAAGGTGACGGCACGGTAACCATAGCAGTCTGCGACAACGGCGGAGGCATCCCAATTAATATAATCGGAAACATCTTTTCCCCGTACTTCAGCACCAAAAGCGAAAGTAAAGGTACCGGCATAGGGCTTTATATGTCCAAGGCCATCATAGAGGAACATATGGACGGAAAAATATCATTTGAAAACACAGACAAAGGCGTTTGTTTTATAATCAAACTTCCTCAATCCGTCGCAGAGACTGCCAGTATCTCCTAAATATTACCTCTTAATAGCTTTTATGTAGGCTCCTGCAAAAGCACCATCTATATCTTCCAGCATTGCGCTGTCTATTGAACCCTGAACATTTTTTACATTAAGAAAATACTCTTCTATGATCTTTTTTGTGTATATCTGCACTGGTTCTACTTCCACATCGTAAAATCCGGCATCTTCCAGTATTTTTTCATACTCGCTTTTCAGCAGGGTTCCGCCCAGACAGTTTGACCACATAACAGCCATCTCCATCAACTCGTGTGAAAGTTTTTTCAGGCTTATAACATCAGCTATGGCTAACCTACCGCCCTTTTTAAGCACCCTGAAAGCTTCTGATATCACCTTTTCCTTTTCTTCAGAAAGGTTTATAACACAGTTAGAGATGATAACGTCCACCGACTCATCCGGCAGCGGCATATCCTCCATGAACCCTTTAATGAACTTTACGTTTTCTGCTCCCACAGACGCTCTGTTTTTCTCTGCTAGCTCTAGCATCTCATCAGTCATGTCCAGTCCGTAAACCATACCTGATTCGCCAACCTGCTTAGCAGACATCAGCACATTTATGCCGCCGCCGCTGCCGAGGTCAAGAACCGTTTCACCCTTTCTAAGCCCGGCAAAAGCCAAAGGGTTTGCACAGCCCAGAGAAGCCTCTACAGCGTCTTCCGGTATCCCTTCCAGACTGGAGCTTTCATAAAACTCTGCAGTCACATTTCCGTCTCCACAGCAGCCTGACGTATTGCAGCAGCCTCCACTCTCTTTCTCCTGCACTTTTGCAGCTATCTTTCCGTAATAATCACGAACAGCATCTCTTTTTCCAGTTTTCATACTTAGCTCCTTATCTACAGCACTTTTCTTCACTAATAGCGTCCAGCAGCACTTTCAGGCTTTCTATAACCTGATCGTGTTTCTCATCAGGTATCCTTCTGATAATATTGTCAAAAAAAGACTCCATATTCGTTTCAATATTCTCAAAAATATCTTTACCTTTCTCTGTTAGTGAGATGTTTACATATCTTCTGTCTTCAGCACTCTCTGCTCTCACAGCAATCTCTCCGTTTACCAGATTGTTCACTGTTCTGCTGACAGTGCTGTTTTCCAGATTGAGCGACCTAGCCAGATCATTCAGTGACGCCGGCTCGCCTGTTCCAAGCTCAACAACGGCATGACACTGCGCCATCGTAAGTCCACAGCAGTCAACTATCTCGTCTTCCAGCATACCCAGTTTACGTTCTAGCAGGGTCACCTGCTCTCTGAGTCTTTTCGCTCTATCTTTCTTATCCATTTTCAACCTCTACAGATGCATATTACAACTAATGTATATTACAACTATTAGAATAAGCAAGTACTAAATTGTACTATATTAGCTATATTTCTGATAACATATTAGAAATTATTTAGATTATTCACTGCAGGACGTTCCAGATGCAAAACAGCTGAAGCATCTGTGGTGTCGCAGCATAACACGGGCACGCATTGCATCGGTCAGATTATCACCCAGGGTATAATCAGGATCATCATCAACCAAAGTACAAGCGTAAACCAGCATTTTGCCGTCTATCTTCACAACCATCTTACTGTAGCTACACATGAACTGAGCACGCTCTTCCTCTGTTTTATAAGTGGTCATGCATGCCTCAGTTATCTGCGGCACTTCAGGTAATGATCCTGGTGTGTAAAGCTCAGGAAAAGAGACAATATTAGTATCTTCGGGAAGTCCGGCTTCTTTCAAAACAGGCAGAAACAAGCTATCTTCGGCCTGTTTATCCTCGCCCGCTTTCTGTTTGCGTGCCACGGACACTTTAAAACCCAGTTTATTAAGTTCAGACATCATCTTCAGAGACAGCCTGAAATTCCCTTCACCCCTCCCTTTGTCGTGCAGAGTTTCATAAGGATAATCGAGGCTAACACGAAAACTGAGCTTATGTTTTTTGTCTTTCAGCTTTTCTATCTCTTCAAATTTCTCTGCCAAAGGATCTGTGGCATTAGTAAGCACCAGACAGGGGTTTATATCAAGCGCGCAGTCCAATATCTTTATCATGTCACCATTCACAAAAGTCTCTCCGCCTGTAAATGAAAAATGGCTAACGCCAAGACTGACAGCCTCTTTAAAAAAAGGCTGTATATCAGAAAGAGTAACCATCTGCAGTCTGTCGTTTCCGGGCGATGAGCCCTCAAAACAAAACGGGCAGTTCAGGTTGCAGGCTGTGCCGGTGTGAAACCAAAGATCTTTAAGCAGCTTCGGCTGTATATAACCTCTAGAATCTCCATCAGGCGTAAAACGCCAAGCTTTATCTTTTATGTGATAAAAAACATCATTTATTGCCTTAATATTAATTGTCATAATAATAGTAACCTCAAAGTAATACATAGATAATAACAAACATTTGCTTATATGCTATAATTTTTATTAATTATATGGAGATAATCCGGATCGGTCGACATTAACATTGCCCGTACTGAGCTATAGCCTCTAAAACCTGTAATCACACATTTTATATGCCAATAATATAATTTCATGGTATTATTTAATTAAAACAGCATATCTTCTACAGCCATTTATGCATAGGTAATCTGTTTAAAAGGATTAAATATGAAGAAGATACTCTTTATACTTCTTGCTTCGGCGCTCACAATGATCACAGGATGCATGGCAAATGATAGTGGCGACACAACACTTACTGAAACCATTCACCCAAGTGAAAACATGATGGCCAGAAGTGCAGGAACTTCCGGCATAATTGTTAAGACCTACGAGAATACTATAGCTGCAAACTTCGGAAACGGTTACAACTCCGTCAAAGACACTCCGAGTCAGGGAGTTTGTATAGAGTATGACGCTCCAGAAGACTTTGACGGAGGTTTTATCAATGTTGAAGGACAAACCAAAACATATTACAAAGCAATGATAAGTGAATCCATCGCTGAAATTTCTGAAAAAATGGATGTTTCTGTGGGAGCTACTGTAAACTACGGAATGTTCAGCGGCTCCACCAGCGGCGATGTCATGAACTCTTCAGAAAAAAGCACCCACGATATATACGTTTACGCCTATGTAGATGTTAAAGGTCCTTCAGCATCTATCACAAATGTGCGTCTGAAAGAGGCTTATCAGAAAACTCACACTTCAGATAATGTGCAGGTAGGCAAAGACAACGCCACGGATGTATACGAAATATGCGGTGACTACTATGCAGGAACTATAACTTCAGGAGCCAGACTCCATGGTATTTTCCAGTTCAGTTCCACCACAGACACAGAGAAGCAGAGCATAAAGACAGATCTTCAGGCCTCAATAAGCGGACTCACATCAGGTGCAGGGGGATCTATTACAGAGAATTCAGCCAGCGATTTCTCAAGTGTTGTAAGCAACTATAACGCCACTGTAACATCCTTTATAACAGGCTGTGATGCTAAAATCGTCGGCAACGACATGGATTCTTTTCTTGCTGCTGTTCAAAGCTTTCCTGATGAGGTAAACAACTGCATGGCTGATAAAAGTGTGGCAGACATAATGGCGATGGCTGCCAGTGTAACCTATTACAGAATGGATTCCATGATTCAGGATTCATTCGGCATAACAAATACTATATCAGATATTTTACAGTCAAAAACAAACATAGACAGGCTTATAAACAGCTACGCCTCATACGAAACGCTTAAGACAGACATAGAAGCAATACTTAACAACACATCCCTTTATGACTG
>PKTM01000028.1:0-81941 GCA_002869145.1 Denitrovibrio sp. | reverse complement strand
GATATCTGTACACTCTTCAGCAGTCTATGGATGTGTGCGCACTGGAAACCTTTAATTGTGACTATCCAGACTCAGCTGATCTTCCTGACATCTCTGCAATAAGAGCAAATTTCCCTGGGCATACAGACTTTTATCCTAAAGACTGTCTGGACTATTCTGAAACACTTGGCGAAAATGTGAATGGCCATCAGAGAACTGTCTACCTTAACGGGGATTCTGAAAAACCTATAGACGTATACTGTGAAAACACAAACGGTGTCATGTCTACATATATGGACGTGCCTTACAACTCCATAACAACAGCGCACGCAAGCGACGACATGTCAGACCCTTTCTATCAGCAGGGCTCAAACTTTTCCGGCATAATAAACTACTGGAACTGGAAACCCCATAACTCCCCTAAATGGCCAGACCTGATAACAGTGTACAACAGAGTAAGACTTTACAACACAGGGGCTAATACCATATATCTGGATCACTGCGATAATAAATTTTCAGAAAACGCAATGTATCCGGTTACAACTACAACATGGCCTCTTGGGCACAGTTTCGGATGCTCTAACAACCAGCTCACTTATGCACCATACGGAACCGGTGTCGGCAGTAAAGACGGAAGACATAAAAGAGACAGCGGCATATCACTCACCAATGCAATAGACCTGAGAGGAACCCCTTTCAGGCTGAGTCCAAGAACATATTGGGAGGTTGTCGGCACACATCCTACTGGAGGCGGCACAATTTCCGGTGACAGAAGGACTGTAACTATCACAGCAAATGGAAATAACGGATTTTTCAGGCCAAGAGTCGGCGGAGCTATAGCTATAGAGCTGGAGTATGTAGGCGATTAAACTAATCCGTGATTAATAAAAAAAGGGTCAACCGGAAGGCTGACCCTTTCTATTATGGAGATAATCGGGATCGAACCGATGACCTCAACACTGCCAGTGTTGCGCTCTCCCAGCTGAGCTATACCCCCAAACAAGAAAGGCTATTATATTTAAAAATATCAGATAATCAACAGATAAATTAATTTCATCTCTAAATTGATTAACGCAAAGTTTTATGCTAGCTTTCACCTATGTTACATAAATTTATTAAAGACAAGCTTTCCCCTGCTGAACACCGTCATCAGGTTGATAAAAAGCTAAAACGACTCATAATTCCGAAAAAATACGTTATTTTCAGATACTTAACATCTAATCTTTTTATCCTTATAGGAAGTGCTGTTGCCTCGCTTGGCTTTGTACTTTTCCAAATACCCTTTTATCTGGCTGCTGGAGGTATAACTGGACTCGCTATTATAGTACATGATCTTTTCCCTATATCCACCGGGAACGCCTACCTGCTGCTTAACGTACCGCTATTAATATTGGGATATTTTAAGCTTGGCAGAATGAAATTTCTCAGCTCTACATTGCTGGCAGTACTCTCTTTTTCTTTTTTCACAGAGATCTTTTCCAGCTATCTTCCTGCAATGTTTGACGAGTACCCATTATCAGATGATCTTTTGCTTGATTCTATTTATGCAGGCATATTATTCGGTATAGGTATGGGCATAATATACCGAGCAGGCGGCACAATTGGCGGTACAAGCATCCCAGCTAGAATAATCCAGCAAAAGACCGGTTTCCCTCTCTCACAGACATACCTGATGACAGACCTGTTTATTATTATTCTGGCAGGCTTTGTCTTCAACTGGGAGCTTGCAATGCTTGCTCTTCTAGCACTCTTACTGTGCGGTATGGCATCTGATTTTGTTCTGGAAGGAACAAGTCAGGTACGAACAGCCTTTATAATCACAGAGCACCCAAAAGTCCTCAGCAATACTCTCATGGCCGAACTGGGCAGAGGGGTAAGCACATGGACCATTAAAGGCGGTTTCACCGATACAGACAAGACAATGGTTTACTGCACAGTTCGAAGAACACAGGTCGGTGACCTGAAGTATTATGTAGCTGCGGTAGATGCCAACGCTTTTCTTGTTATAGGTACAGCACAGCAGGCATGGGGCGGCACAGGGTTCAACAACCTGAAAAAACCTCGCAACGACTAATCACACCCGGAAAGCCACTAAAAACCAAATAATCTGACAATCTAACTGCGCATTTTCTTAGTTTTTTACATTACCTTTTACATGTCCACTTTCAAAATCTTACATAAACCCAATTAGATACATTTTATATCCGAATATAAACCTTTGTCCAATAAGCTCTTTTTACGCCTTATTTTTTTACATTTTTTATTACATTTTATATGTAAAATTGCTTTACATCGATTATATATAATGGTATATAAATAACTATGATATTTAATAAATCATATTACAAATTTATTATTATAAGAGGTTACAATGGTTAGTAAAAAAGTTACGGCTACTTCAAAGGTCTTTATGTTCAGCGACTACTACGATAAAAAGGTCATCTCAGAGCTTATTTCCAGAGCCGAAATACTTAATACTACCATTAGTGACATACCTATGCTTCCTCAGCAGGCAGCTGATATGGACAACGAAATAGTTGCTGAAGCCATCACGGGCACAGCCGCTATAGAGGGAAATCCTTACACTGAACAGGATATTTTGGACGTAATGAACAAAAAAGACGTGAAAAATTACTCGCTTAACCACGAAATTGAAGTCGAAAATCTTATTGCAGCATATAAAACATTAGATAATTTCCAACACGAAGGTGAAAACTTCATCATAACAGAAGAATTCATAAAAGAGCTTCACAACTCACTCACTAAAGGTCTCACTTACAAAGGGAACACTCCTGGTTTTTACAGAGATAAATTAATTAAAGTAGGTTCAGAACAGCATGGGGGTATTTACAGGCCACCTTCCAGCCTTAACGACATTGAGCAGCTTATGGCATCTTTCATTGAGTGGATAAACTCTGATGAACTGCTCAGCACATCCCCTTTCATAAGAGCTGCACTTGCTCACTACCACCTGTCTCTCATTCACCCATTTTTCGCAGGAAACGGCCGGACAGCAAGACTGCTTGAAGCCTACATTTTACACTCAGCAAATGTACAGCATGTTTCAAAGATGCTTGCAAGCTATTACTACCGCAATAAAGACCAGTATTTCCTCTCTTTCAGCTCCACCAAGCGTAAAAGCAAAGACACCACACCTTTCCTCCAGTTTGTTCTGGAAGCTGTGAATGCCAGCCTTGACGAGCTTAAAAACAGGGTATACGGCTACCTTTATGACCTTACTATGAGAGAGTTTCTGAATATCATGAAAAATGACGGCGAGCTTAATACAAGACAGCATGATCTGGTGCTTCTTCTTATGGAAGAGGACGTTGAGATAACACTGGCCAATCTGCACACAGAAAAGCCTTTTGTATATCTTTATAAGGATGTTACGGAACAGACTGCAAGACGTGATTTGAAAAAACTTTCAGACATGAACCTGCTTAAATCAGATGATAACAAGAGCTACCACTTATGTTTTGACACACTTATGTTTTAGAGCTTTTCAGTCACTGTGGAAGTAAGCGGGATGTGTAAGAGTCTCGATTATAAAATTAATCGTTTTTTTTACTTATGATAGTTTCTACCTGTTCGGTAAAATCTTCTAGGCTGTAGACTTTAGTTGACTTGTCGTGGTTGACAATCAGCTCTGCCAGAGCTTCCCAGTCGTCTTTAGGGTAGATATTCTTTGATATTTCAGGGAGTACACCTGTATCGGATGTAATAAGCGGTACACCGCAAGCCATAGCTTCCATCCCTACACGGCAGATGGCTTCCGAACCTAAAGAAGAGACAACACATACATCAAGCGCGTTGTATATATCTGCAATATCCTCTCGTTTTCCGGTCATTATAGTTATATCTTTTATACCGTTATCATTTATCATTTTTTCAATATCTGACGAGCTGCTCACAGCGTCGAACCCTGCTATCATCAGCTTAATGTTTTTTATACCATTACTATACAGCTTGGACACAGCTTTTATGAGATTCTCGTGTCCTTTGATAGGGTCAAATCTGCCGACAATGCCTACTAAAAAATCCTCTTCTTTAATATTAAATTCATCCCTTATCTTTATTCTGGAGAATGACAGAGGCTTGAATACAGAAGTATCAACACCACAGTGAATAACGTTTATCCCCGCTTCCGGAGTGCCAAGAATGTCCATATACTGCTGTTTTATGAACTGTCCAGATGTAATAATGGCATCTGTACATTTATTATGAAAAGCACGGTTCAGTCTGCCCGGTTTGGGTGGACGAATGTCTCCCCTGACACGGTAAAGTCTGAATTTCTGTTTGGTTATCCTGCGGTATGCAAAATAGGGATAAAACTCACCTCTGTGGCAGATCACCACATCCGGTTCAAAAGACATAAATAGTTTGTCCATAGCTCCCAGATTCGCAATAAATGAAAATGGGTTAGATTTGTTGATATCGGCCTCGAAAGTTTCGAGGCCGACACCTTGAGCTTTAAGGACAGGAGGTGTACCAGGCAGTCCGAGCACAGCGACATCGTGCCCCTTAGCGCAAAGGGCAGATGAAAGGCTAACGGCATACCAGGCAGTTGCGTTAAACCACCTGACGTTTATCACGTTCAGGATACGCACCTCGTACTCTATTAATCCGCCTGATTTCTGAGGTAAGCCGGCAGTTCGGATTCCTCTTCATTGAAATCAGACAGAGTTTTTAACCTGTGATCATTTTTTCTAATACTGCCGAGTGTACGCTTGATATCGCTGCCGGCTTTTGATTTTTCGGCAAAAGACTCAAGATCGACAGATTTCTTTTCACGAGATTTTCCCAGGCCTGTTGCAACAACAGTAACTCTGATCTCGCCGTTGGTCATACCAGGATCAAGAACAACACCTTTAAAGATGTTTGCCTCTTCCCCGGCAGCTTCATAAATCTTAAGCGCGATGTTCTCCATTTCATGCATACGGAAGTCCATACCGCAAGTAATGTTCAGAAGAAGTGCTTCTGCGCCCTGTATAGATGCATCAGTGATAAGCGGAGAGTTAAGCGCGCGCTCAGCAGCTACAACATCTCTGTTGTCTCCGTCAGCAACACCTATTCCCATAAGCGCCATACCTTTGGAGCCCATGATGGTGCGGATATCTGCGAAGTCAACGTTCACAACTCCACTTGAGTTAATGGCATCACTGATACCCTGAACACCCTGACGAAGAACATCATCAGCCATTTTAAAAGCCTCATCAAAAAGAGTGTTCTCTTTACACTGATCCAATATCTTGTCGTTGTGAACTGTAATATATGTGTCAACATGCTCTTTCAGAAACTTAAGTCCCTGATCTGCAAATATATTTCTTTTTTTACCTTCGAAAGCGAATGGTTTAGAAACAACAGCAACAGTGAGTGCACCCAAATCCTTTGCGATGCTGGCTATAACTGGTGCTGCGCCTGTACCAGTTCCGCCCCCCATACCTGCCGTTACAAAAACGAGGTCAGCCCCTCTGAGATGATCCTCTATCGCTTCCATGTCTTCTATAGCGGATTTTTTACCCACTTCCGGGTTACCGCCTGCGCCAAGCCCCCTTGTTATTGTTGTCCCTAGTTGAATCTTCACTGGGGCAAGGTTTGCCTGAAGCGCCTGAGCATCAGTGTTCGCCGCTATAAAATCGACGTCTTCGATGCCCGCCCGTATCATATTGTTAACAGCGTTGCCGCCTGCGCCGCCTACGCCAACAACTTTGATAACTGCATTACTAGCTATCTCTGCAAATTCAAACATTACGTCCTCCTGCTCTAAAAGCTCTTTACATCCTTTTTACAAGCTCATATAAAAAGACTGTTGTTCAGTCTATTATCTAATATATTCCCATCTGTATTACATTTACCCAGCGGCACTTCTTGCGCCTGCTTCTTACTTAAAAAAACTCGCCAAACCAGCTTTTCATTCTGCCCAGTACATTGGTGAATGCTTTCTCGTCTGAACCGGAAAGCTTGTTTCCCTGCTGGTGACCTTTTCTGGCTGCCACCATGGCAAGCCCAACAGCTGTGGAGTATTTAGGGTCTTCAACTATGTCTGAAAGCCCGCCCACCTTGTCTGGTCTGCCTAGTCTGACAGGCACGCCGAGTATCTCAGAAGCTAAATGCTCCATCCCTTCGTGGTTCGCAAGCCCGCCAGTAACAACAACCCCTGCACCTAAATGATCAAGCAGTCCTTTGTACTGAAGCTCACCTTTAAATATCTGTAAAACCTCTTCGGCTCTTGCCTGAAGTATCTGTGTAACAACTGGTTTCCCTACTTCTCTTGGCGGACGTCCGCCAACTGTGGGAACCTCTATAACGTCATCCTCATCAACCAATGGCATCCATACACATCCGTTTCTTATCTTCAGCTTTTCAGCTTCAGATTCAGGAGTGTTTAGGCCTATTGCAAGGTCTTTTGTAAAATTCCTTCCGCCTATCTGAAGAGAGGCTGTGTGAAACACTGCACCCTGCTTGTAGACAGCCAGATCGCAAGTTCCTCCGCCGCCGTCTATAATGCAGACTCCTATCTCTTTTTCATCGTCTGAAAGTACAGATTCTGAAGAGGCTAATTGCTCTAAAACTATGTCATCAACGGAAATTCCGGCTTTTTCACAACTTTTCACTATATTCTGTGCGCTGGATACCGAACCTGTGATGATATGAACATCCGCTTCAAGCCTTACACCTGTCATACCAATGGGGTCTTTTATCTCGCTCTGACCGTCCAGTATGAACTGTTGAGGCAGTACAGCAAGCACTTCACTAGCGGCAGAAATATTAATAGCAGCAGCGGTTTCCAGAACACGTTCAACGTCTTTCTGTGTAATCTCGCGGCCGCCTTTTACAGCTATAGTGCCTCGCTGGTTCAGGCTTTTTATGTGATTGCCCGCCACGCCTTCGGTCCCTCTTTTAATCTGGACTCCAGACATGCGTTCCGCTTCCTTTACTGCTTGTTTAATACTTGCAACAGTGGAATCAATATTAACAACCACACCCCTGCGGATACCGTCATTAGGCGCTTTGCCTAACCCGATTATATCCAGACTTCCGTCTTCGTTCTTGCTTGCGACAACAACACAAATTTTCGTTGTCCCAAAATCAAGACCGACAAAGATGTTGTCTCCTGCCATTACATCACCCCTTTCACATATATTTTATCAGGTACACGCATGTCCACATATTCGATAGTTTTATACCTCTGTTTCACGGTCTTTTTGTAAACATCATAAAGCTTTGCGAACTCGTCCCTGTCATAATTGCCCAAAATCCTCACATCTTCATCTTTCACAGTGAAATAGAAGGGTTTCAGTTCAATGTATTTTGACTCCAGAGCCGCAGTATCGCTATATATCTTTATAAACTCTTTGAAGTCATGGTCTTCTACGCCTTGTTCCATACGAATTCTGATATTTTCACAGTCCTCTTTGATAAGCAGCCCGCTGGCTGTGGCTGTGAAACACCCTTTAGTATTGGTCAGCTTAAAAACTGGCGTTTTTTCGAAAACCACTACTTCGAGCCTGTCAGGAAAAACTTTCCTGATCTCCATGCGCTCTACCCAAGTGTCATCCATGCTCTCAATATTTGTATTTTTGATGTTAAAAATGCTTTTACCTACAAGCGACTTGACCATGTTTTCAACCTTTTTGCCGTCCGCTTTTATGACACCTTTAACATACACGCTTTTTACCTTGAAATATCCGCTGTCTGAAAGAATCTTTGCTCCTGCTGTGATGCCGGCAACAAATAGACATACGGTAACAAGTGCAAAGACCGTTACAGCCAGAAATCTGAAAGTCCCTTTTCCTTTTGCCATCACTTAACTCCTTACAATTAAGTCTGAGCAAAAAATGACATCCTTGTCTTTTTTGCCTTATACTCCGCCTGAACAAATACTTGCTTCATGTACTCTCTTTTGCAACATCCGCAGCTATTCTGCTCCGTTCATACTGAGAGTGACATCATGTCACTTTGTTCAGATCCATTAGGATTTGCAGGCATAAGTATTTTATTACCTCTACTATATTCTCCTTTTCAAAAAAGGAGCCTAAGGGTATTTCCCTTTATAATCTAATCTTCGAATGCTCCATTCAGCATCTTTTTAACCATATCATCAAAAGACAGTCCCGCTTTTGCCGCAGCCTTAGGAAGCAGACTTGTCTCTGTCATCCCCGGCAGTGTATTAACTTCCAGCACATATGGTGTTTTACCATCATACATAATGTCCACTCTCCCGTAGCCTGAGCACTCCAGAACTTCAAAGGCCTTCATGGTAACAGACTGCACTTCAGCATATTCAGCCTCTGAAAGCTCTGTTTCAAAGACATATTCTGTCATGCCTACAGTATATTTTGATTCGTAGTCATAAACTCCCTTCTTTGGTCTTATCCAAATGATAGGCAGAGGTTCTTTGCCGAGAACACCTATGGTAAGCTCTTTGCCGCTTATGCACTTTTCAACTACCACCTTGCTGTCATAGCTAAGTGCGTCTTTCAGTCTTTCTGCATATTCAGTCTCAGAATCCACTATATGTATCCCCACGCTGGAACCTTCTCTGGAAGGCTTTATCACACATTTTTCAAAAGGCATCCCATCTTTGAAGCCGTTCAGCTCTACATAGTCTGGTGTGGGTATGCCGTGCTTCACAAACTGCTCTTTGGACAGAAGCTTGTCGAAAGCTACCAGATTCGCCTGAAAGGATGAACCGGTATAAGGAATTCCCATAATATCAAGCATCCCCTGAATGCGCCCGTCTTCGCCGTATGTTCCGTGCAAAGCGATGAAGCATACATCGGGTTTCACTTCCGTAATCTTTTCTGCCACATCTTTGCCCATGTCTAATAAAATGGTTTCATGCCCCAAACGCACCAGTGAATCATAAGCGGCTTTTCCGCTTCTCAGAGACACCTCCCGTTCTGATGACATACCGCCGTAAAGTACGGCTACCTTTTTATTTTGCACTCCGCTTCTCCTTAACCGCCTCGGCCAGTTCAAAAGAAAACTTTGTAATGCTTCCCGCACCAAGAGTCAGCATGACTGTATCATCACACCCATTCTCTCTCAGGTATTCGAAAACTCCTTCGAAACCAGGAACATATTTAACATTTTTAAATCCTCTGGTTTTAATCTCTTTAACCATAGCCTCAGAATCGATACCTTCTATTTTGTCTTCGCTGGCAGCATATATGTCTGTTATGAAGAGCATATCCGCATCAAAAAAAGCAGTTGCGAACTCTTTCATAAGCGCAGCCGTGCGAGAATATCTGTGCGGCTGAAATATCGCTAATATCTTTTTATCATTATAAGCACCACGAACAGCTTTCAGAGTTGTCTTGATCTCTGTGGGGTGGTGCCCGTAATCATCCATAACTATGCAGCTTGGGTCCTCGTATCTTGTGGTGAGTCTGCGCTGTACACCTTTGAAGCCTTCAAGGGCACGCTTAATAGTTCTGAAAGGAATATCGAACTCAAGGGCCACAGCTATTGCGCCAAGTGCGTTAAGAACGTTATGCTCACCGGGAAAGCCCAGCTTTATTTTTCCTGCTTTCTTCCCTTGTATAACAACATCAAACTGCATGGAAAAACCTTTCTGCTCTACATTTACCGCATGAATGTCCGCCTGTGCACGAAATCCGTAGGTCAGAAAACGCCTGTCGATAAGCGGAATAAGGTCTGCTGTGTTATCGTCTTCCAGGCAAAGCACAACAGAGCCGTAAAATGGCACTCTGGATAAAAAATCTACAAATGTTCGCTTCACATCCTCTAGGTCGCTGTAAGTGTCCGGATGCTCATAGTCAATGTTTGTGACCAGTGCCACGCTTGGAGACATCAGCAGAAAACTGCGGTCAGATTCGTCAGCCTCGGCAACAATAATATTGCCTGCACCCAGTGTTGCATTAGTGTCTTTAGTATTCAATATTCCGCCAACAACTACTGTGGGCTCAAGTTTTGCAGTGTTGAGTATCTCTGCCACCATGGATGTGGTGGTAGTTTTGCCGTGACTGCCTGAAATAGCTATAGAATACTTAAGACGCATCAGCTCGGCCAGCATCTCACCCCGTTTAATAACAGGGATAAAATTATCTCTGGCACAAACAAGCTCAGGACTGGTCTCCTTTACTGCTGATGAATATACTACAACATCAGCACCTTCTGCATTTTCATACTTGTGCCCTGTATGAACTTTTATCCCCATATTCTGGAGGCGCTTCACATTGGCACCTTCTAAAAGGTCTGATCCGCTTACGGCAAACCCCATAGTGTGCAGAACCTCAGCGATACCACTCATGCCTATACCGCCTATCCCTACAAAGTGTATGTTTTTAACTTTTCCAAACACCTTATCCAATGTTCATTCCCCCTGATATCAGCTCAACGCTGTCGTATATTTCAAGTTTGTTAAGTGCAGCCTGATAATTTTCAAAGTTCAGTGCAAAACTTTTTACCATACCTACAAGTGTCTCCGGCTTTGCCTCTTCTTCTGTAAGAACCTTTGCCACACCTTTTTTTTCTGCATATTTTGCATTATGAAACTGATGTTCATCAGACGCATAAGCAAAAGGTATATAAAGAGCAAGCCGTCTTGCGTTTGTTATCTCAAATATCGTGCCGGAACCGGAACGGGCTATAACAATGTCTGCCCACTTCAGGTTTTCAGCTACATCATCAATATATCCTGTAACTTCAAGTTTTTCAGAAATCTCAAGCCCTAATGACCTGTATTTTTCCAGTGTCTCATCCAGCAGTTTGCCGCCTGTCTGGTGACGTATAATAAACCCTGCCTTTAACAGACTTTCTGAAGCCTCAGCCACCTGATTATTCACAAACCTGCTCCCCTGTGAACCGCCTAAAACAAGTATCCTCTTCTCCATAACCTCTTTCACAGGGATATTCCGGAACTGTTCTCTAACAGGGTTGCCTGTGACAAAAGTCTTCCCAACTACCTTTTTGGTGTCTGGGAAAGATAGAAATACTTTTTCACAAGAGCCGGCAAATTTTCTATTTGTCAGCCCCATGACACTGTTTTGTTCATGGAGATACATCTCCACACCCTTCATAGAACCAACCAGTGCGGCGGCGGCAGAGACAAATCCACCAGTCAGCAGAAGCTTGTCGCTCTTTTTTAATATTCGATAACATTTGGCTATCTCTTTCATCAGCAGAAAGACCGATTTGACCTTACGCATAAAACTCACACCATTAAGGGGAGTTTCTGACTGCTCATAAAAGGGATACCCAAGCTCTGAAAGAATACGCCTCTCAAGCCCTCGATTTGAGACTATGAAAAAGCTGTCCACGCCAAACTGTTTCACATAATCGGCAACGGCTATACCCGGATAAAGGTGTCCGCCTGTTCCGCCGCCCGCAATAACAAGCCTAGACATTTTCTAACTCCTGCGCTTCTTCTGCGCTTCTGATAAGCACGCCCATAATAAATAGCGAGATTATCATGCTGGACCCGCCGTAGCTGACAAGCTGAAGTCCAATACCTTTTGTGGGGAGTGCGCCTGTCACAACCCCTATGTGAAGTACCGCCTGCAATACAAGACAATACGCAAGACCGAATGTAAAAATTCTTTTAAATTTATCAGCATGCATCTTTGCAACATTCATACAGATATAAAAAAGTACTGCAAAAAGTGCTATAAAAAACAGTGCACCCAACAGCCCCGTCTCCTCAGCTATGATGGCATATATGAAGTCCGTATGTGCTTCAGGAAGAAAGTGCAGCTTCTGGGACGAGTTACCTATACCTTTGCCTGCTATCTTTCCACTGCCAACAGCTGCCAGCGACTGGATAAGCTGATACCCCGTGCTGTACTGATCCGCCCATGGGTCGAGGAAACTGAGCAATCTCGCCTTGCGGTAGCCCATCATCAGACCCGCCGCCAGAATAGGAGATATGAAACCAAGAATTCCGGCTATATGTTTTATGCTCGCTCCGCCTATGAGAAACATTGCAAGCAGTATAGCTATCAGCAAAAATGTAGTTCCGAAATCCGGTTCTGAAAGTATCAGCGCCCCTACTAGACCTAAAAGTATAGATGCCGGAAGAAAACCTTTTGTAAAATCTTTTACTCTGTCTTGCTTCTTTGCCAGATAATGAGCCAGATAAAGCACCAGAGTGAACTTCGCAAGCTCAGACGGCTGAAAGCTAAAACCTGGTAATAATATCCATCTGTGCGCACCATTAATAGGCCGATAAAAAAAGACTGCTATCAGAAGCACAAGCGTGAGAAAGTAAAAGAACGGAACATACTTGCGCCAAGTAGCCAGTGGAACTTTATAAGCTGTGTACATAGCGAAAAAACCAACAATAACACTCACCATCTGCTTCTGAAAAAAGTAGAGTTCCTGACGGCCGAGAGCTATGGCCTGCATACTCCCAGCTGAGAGTATGAAAATGAGCCCGCCCATCACCAGAATTGAGGTTATAATCAGGATTCTAAGCCTGTTGTCTTTCAGTTCGCTCATTTTCCTCTGCCTTTATCTTTCCTACTATCTCTTTGAAGTGTGTGCCTCTATGCTCAAAGTTTCTGTGTTCGTCGAAACTAGCGCATCCGGGGGACAAAACAACCTTCTGCCCAGGCCTTGCCACCTCAAATCCTTTCAGCACCGCTGCCTCAAGGTCTGCCGTTTTATATACATCTGCTCTAACACTGCCTTTTATAGTTTTATATATCTTTTCGCCTGCGTGACCGTATGCAATAACAGCCGCCGCTTTTTCGTTAAGCTCTTCGATAAGCAGAGTGAAATCCCCATTCTTATCTTTACCGCCTAATATTATCACCACACCCTTATCAAAACCCTTAAGTGCTGTAAGTGTGCTATGAAGGTTTGTGCCTTTAGAATCGTTAATGTACTCAACTGCTTTTATGAGAGCAACATGCTCGCACCTGTGCTCAAGCCCGTGCAGGTCTTCGATAAGGTAAGTCACGTCGCCTTTCAGCCCCACAAGTTTATCCACAGCTAAAAGTGCAAAAGCAAGGTTCACAATGTTATGCCTGCCTTTAAGCAGAAAGCTTGCTACGCTCACATAAAATCCGTTGAAATCCAATACGCCTTCTGAAAGGTTTGGCATTCCCGAAAGCTCAGGATCAACCATAATTGTTTCGCCTTTATATACTGCTGACTTTTCAGCCAGATATTTGCAGTTTTCTATTATCAATCTACCGTTTTCATCAAGAAAGTTAAGCAGCCTTATCTTGTCATCAGCGTACTCGTCAATATCAGCATATCTGTCCATATGGTCTTCGGCCAAATTTGTAACTATCACACAGTCAGCAGAAAACTTGTTCAGCATTCCAGTCTGAAAGCTTGAAAGTTCTACTATATAAGCTCCGAAATCAAACCCTGTGACAGCCTCAGCATATGTGAGACCTATGTTTCCGCAAGCAACAGCCTGTACCCCGCATTTTTTAAGTATCTGAGCTGTGAGTGTTGTTACTGTTGATTTCCCGTTAGTCCCTGTTACAGCAACCACCGCAGACCCAGCAGATTTTTTTGCATGAGCCAGCTCTATCTCGCTGGTGAAATTCTTAGGGGCTTTTGCCATCTTTTTAAGGTCTATCCCCGGGCTTACAACAACACAATCGTAGTTGTCTTCGAACTGAGCAGTATTAAGCATACCGGCATTGCCGTCATCGAAAATATCGATGTCGGTGAAACCATCCAGTCTCAGAATGTTTTCAGCGGCTTTACCGCTTTTGCCGTAACCTATTACCGCAGCTTTCACAGTCGTATCACCTCAGCTTCAATGTGGACAATGCAACAAGTGCCAAAATTATTGATATAATCCAGAAGCGGACAGTTACCTTTGTCTCGCTCCAGCCAGCCAGTTCAAAATGGTGGTGTATAGGCGCCATGCGGAAAAGTCTTTTCCCGCCAGTCATCTTGAAATACCCCACCTGAAGTATCACAGACATGGTCTCCATAACGAAAACTCCGCCCACTATTGCAAGTACTATCTCGTGTTTGGCTATAACAGCTACTGTGGCAAGCGCTCCGCCAATGGACAAAGACCCCACATCACCCATGAAAACTGATGCAGGATGAGCGTTAAACCATAGAAATCCTAGTCCGGCTCCCACCATAGCCCCGCAGAAAACGCTGAGTTCACCAACATTCCTCACATAAATAATCTGAAGATAGCTGGCAAATTTAACGTGCCCTGTGAGATAAACAAAAAGCCCTATAGTAACAAATGCTATGACACTTGGCATTATAGCCAGCCCGTCAAGACCATCTGTGAGATTTACTGCATTTGAAGAACCTATTATCACAAAAATTGCAAATGCAAAGTAGAAGTACGAAAGATCTAATACAAAATGCTTAAAAAACGGCATAGCAAGCTTTGTGGCGTTCCCGCTCAAATCCACCTGCATTATCATAGCAGTTGCCGCAACAGCCACCACAAGCTGACTTATAAATTTTGTTTTTGCAGATATGCCATCGGGGCTTTTCAGTATTGTCTTTTTGTAGTCGTCAACAAAACCTAAAAGTCCGTAAGATATAAAAACAAAAAGCACAATCCATATGTAAGGATTTTTAAGATCCGCCCACAACAGACATGAACAAACCGCGGAACCAAGGATTATAACTCCGCCCATTGTAGGTGTACCCTCTTTGGTTTTATGCCTCTCTGGCTCATAGCCTTTGGACTGCATGTTAAAAGACATCTCGCGCAGCTTCCTGATGACATAAGGTCCTATAATAATAGTGATGATCATAGCGGTAACTGCCGCATACGCTGCACGGAAAGTAATATAACGAAAAACATTAAGTATGCTCAGATAGTCCGACAGCGGAACAAGCAGGTTATACAGCACTCTTCATCTTCTCCTTTTCAAGGTGTTTCACAAACTCTTCAAATTTCTGACCTCTGGATGCCTTAAAGAGCACAGCACCCTCTTTCAGCTCAGATATCATCCTAAGAGCCTCTTCTCTGGTCTGCACAACTTTTACATTGCGAGACTTTTCAAATCTGCCAAAACTTTTTCCGACAAAAATGAAATCTATATTTTTCAACTCAGATGCTCTTTTTATAAGTTTGAAATAGAGCATCTCCTCATATCCTTCTATCTCCCCCATCTCGCCGATGAAGGCTGTCTTTTTCTCTATATTTATCTCAGAAAGGTTTGTCATAGCACTCATTACAGACTCGAATCCGGCATTGTATGTGTCGTCTATAACTCTGATGCTGCCAAGTTCTTTTATGCGACCTCTCCCCTCTTTAGGCTGAAATTTTCTCACGCCTTTCATTACATCTGTATAAGAGAGTCCGGCCATCATTCATATGGCTATTGCCGGAAGAGCGTTCAGTACAAAATGACTGTATATGTGGTTAAGCTTGAAACAGTAAGGTGTGTTTCTGGTGACTGCTGTAAAATAGAAATCTCCGTCAACTGTTCTGTTTACATCTGCAAGAATTACCTGAGATGACATTTCTGAGCCGAAGTACCTTACTTCTGTTTTTTGCTTGATGTTTGCTGTTACAAACCTTTTGCAGGAATCAGCCACATACAAAATACCTTTACTCTCCATCCCTTCCACTATGGAAAATTTCTCTGCTGCAAGTTCGTTTATATCGCCAAACCTGCCTATGTGTGCATGGCCGATGCCTGTAACAACACAAACATTCGGCTTAATATATTCTGAAAGTTCTTTTATTTCGCCTTTGGAATTTGTTCCCATCTCAAAAACAGCCCAGCTTGTCCCCATTTTCAGGTTTGCTGCGCATAATGCAACGCCAAGTTCGTTATTGTAGTTGCCGTAAGACGTATATACTCTCTTTCTGGTCCTTAAAACTTCAGAGATAAGCTCTTTGGTTGTCGTTTTCCCTACACTTCCTGTGAGAGCTATCTTTTTCCCTTTATATTTTGAGAGTTTATATGCTCCGACATTTTTCAGAGCCTTAAGAGCATCCTTTACCAAAACTTTGTTTCCTGACGCTTTAGCATATAGTTTTTCATTAGTAAAAACAGCAAGAGCCGCACCTGCATCAAGAGCATCACTGCCGTACAGGTTTCCGTCGGTTTTCTCGCCTACGAAAGCCACAAAACAGCTGCCTTTCCTAAACTGCCTGCTGTCGATAGTAAAATTCCTAATCTCCTGATCAAATTCGACATGGGACATCTGAATACTGCCCATGGCGTTGATCGCCTGTGTGACTAGCATTATGTAACCTCCAGATGTTTCTTCACCTCTTCTCTGTCGTCAAAGTGAATGGTTTCTGTTGCAAGGATCATATAATCCTCGTGGCCTTTACCTGCTATAAGGACGATATCGCCCTGATTTGCCATGCCGCAGGCCTTCTCTATGGCTAAAGCACGGTCGGGAGTGATTATTACGCTCTCCGCATTTTCAAAACCCTCAATAATGTCTGATATTATCTGCTTAGGGTCTTCCGTTCTTGGGTTGTCGTTGGTGACTATAACAACGTCAGAGTTTTTCTCTGCGGCTTTTGCCATCCGTGGCCTTTTAGTCCTGTCCCGGTCACCGCCGCACCCAAAGACTGTTATGATCCTCTGTTCCTTGAAACTGGATAAAGCCTCCAGAACATTTTCCAGAGCATCGTCTGTGTGTGCATAGTCGACAAATATATATGCTCCGTTTGACTTTTCAAACTTCTCAAGCCGTCCGGTCACATTTTTCAGATTCGATATTCCATTTGCAATATTTTTGCTGTCTATGCCGACCATAAGAGTCCCGGCCGCCGCAGACATTATATTTTCCAGATTATGAAGCCCCACAAGTGCAGACTGCACATCAATTTCACCGCCTGGATAGATAAGCTTAGCCTTCAGCCCGTTCAGGTCAAACCATATCTCTTTAGCGGTTATCTCGCATTTGGGAGTCAGTCCGTAAGATGTTTTATCTATCTCTACTTCTTTCAGAAGCCTTTCACCATATTCACTGTCTTTGCCTATCACGCCTACATTGCAGTATTCACTGGTGAAAAGTATTTTTTTCGCCTCAAAATACTCCTCCATGCTTTTGTGATAATCCAGATGATCACCTGAAAGGTTTGTGAAGATTCCGACGTCAAAAACTACACCATTTATCCTGTGCTGATGCAGAGCGTGTGACGAAACCTCCATAACGAGGGAATCACAGCCAGCATCCAAAGCTTGTCTTAAAACTTTGAAAAACTCATATGGAGACGGAGTGGTGGCATCCAGATCTACAACAGTGTCACCGAAAACCACCCCAGTGGTGCCAACAAGTACGGGCTTGTGACCCGCATCCTTTAAAATAGAATCTATAATATATGAGACAGTTGTCTTTCCGTTTGTGCCTGTAATGCCTATGCAGCTTAGCTGTTCGTCAGGTTTGCCGAAAAAGTTGCGGCAGGCTCTGGCAACAGCCTTTCTCCCGTCTTCAACAACAACAGTGGGCACACCTTCTATTTTGCGCTCTGCCACCACAAACGGAACAATCCCGCTGGCGTAAGCATCTGCTGCAAACTTGTGCGAATCAACCGCAGCACCCTTAAACGCAAAGAAGGGCGCTCTTTTTTTGAGGTTTCTGCTGTCGATGTTTATGTCTTTTATTTCGGTCTCAAAATCTACTTCAAGGTCGAAACCTTTGACCGAAAGACCATCAAGAAGCTGGGAGACTTTCATAAACATAGCTCCTTTTCAATCCCAGATACATAGATAGCTGTTCTGCAAGTGTCTTAAAAGTGTGTGCCGCTGTTGAACCACCGTAAATGGAGGTTTTCGGCCCATCGTAAAGCACTATCATTGCAATTCTGGGATTGTCCGCAGGGAACATCCCTGCGAAACTCGCAACATACTCTCTATTACTGTATGTGCCTGTGTTTTTGTCAATTCTCTGTGCTGTACCCGTCTTGCCCGCTATAGGGACAAAATCAGAAGCAGCATTAGAGCCTGTACCGTCTTTCACCACATCAGTGAGAAGGGACTGAAGCATCTTTGCTGTTGACTCAGAGAATATTCTTTTCTGTTCATATTTCGGACGATATATATTTCCGCCGTTTTCGACTTTGCTCACTATTTTGGGATTTATAAGTCTTCCGCCGTTTGCTATGGCGGAGTAGAACCTTGCTATCTGTATGGGCGTGACCATTATCTCCTGACCTATGGAGAGGGAGGGCTTACTGAGCCCTGACCAGTCATTAACGTCTCTGAGAATCCCCTCTTCTTCGCCCAGCCCTGAGAGTCCGGTCTTCTGACCGAATCCTGCGTTCGACAGAAATTCATAAAATTCAGATTTGCTCGCCTTGTCGGAGAGCTTCATCGTTCCTATGTTACTGGATTTTATGAGTACCTGACGCGCAGTAAGTATGCTGAAAGGGTGGACGTCGTTTATTTCATGACCATAAAGCGTATACTTTCCGTTTTCACAATTGACCATCTCTCTTATGTTCAGGTCTTTTTTATCCAGCAAAAGCGAGAAAAGCACCGGCTTAAATATTGAACCCGGTTCGTAAAGGAACCCTGCCGGATAATTCTTCCACTCAGATGATGGATATTTTCCATATTCATTCGGATCGAAGCCTCCGGAGGACGCTGCTAACAGGATTTCCCCTGTGTAGGCATCCATAGCAACTGCGATTCCCCTCTGTGCCATGAACCTCTCAGTGTCCTGCCGGAGTATCTCTTCACTCAGCCCCTGTAAGTACTTATCAATAGTCAGATAAAGATAAGTATCTATCTCTTTCTCTTTTCTGGTGTCTTCAAAGATTATTCTTTTTCCTTTGCTGTCTTTCAAACTGAGAAGCTGAAGCTTGTGCCCCTGAAGTATCTTGTCATATCTGTTTTCAAGGCCGCCAAGCCCTTTGTTATCGGTTCCTGTGAAACCTATTACAGAAGCGGCGAGCTTACGCTCAGGATAAAGCCTCTGCTCCTCCAGAAGATATTCTACATTAGGCACTTTCTTAACTAACTGCTCAGCTTTTTCAATATCTACATTTCTTTCAAGCCAGACAAAACCGTTATTTTTCAGAAGTCTGGTTATTGTAGTTTTTGAAAGTTTAACACCGGAATCTTTCAGTTTTTTGATAAACATTTTTCTGTCGTTTATCTCCCCTGCAAAAACGTAAATGGATGCAGACTTCTTATTCAGCGCTAATGGCTCACCTTTAGCGTCGAGGATGTATCCTCTGCCTCTGGTGCTCTCCATAACTCCTTTTGCCTGTCTGCCCGCATAATCAGTGTAAAACTCACCCTGCAATAACTGAAGATAGGCGACCCTGAAAACCAGAGCGCCCAAAACAAGGAAAGCCAGAAAACTGAAAAAATTTATGCGGTTTCTGTCATTTGACATAAAACGTCCTTTTAACGTCCGGCATTACAAGCCCTATTTCACGGGCTTTTTTATAAAGGTTCTCTGTATCATAGGCTTTTGACTTTTTATCAAGAAGGCTAAGATAGCTTATCTCTACTTTTTCCATATTATCTGTCAGGTTGCTTATTTCATAACCTGTCTTTATGCATAGATGTCTCACATAAACCACTGAAAAGAGCAGTACAAGTGCAATTGATGCAAACATTAGAGTGCGCAATTTCAGCCTTTCTGAATTAACTGCTGTTGTGTGATCAAGTACGTGTGTTCTCATGTCTCTCTCCTTACACTCTTTTCGCTACACGCATCTTTGCGCTGCGGGAAAGCGGGTTTCTTTCTATTTCATCTTCTTTCGGAATCTGCGGTTTCCTTGTTATCTGTTTGAATGTTCTGACCTTTTTACAGTTACATACCGGAAGCTCCGGCGGACAGACACACTCTTTTTCAAACTCTCTGAATAGTTCTTTCACTATCCTGTCTTCCAGTGAGTGAAACGATATAAAACAGGCCTTTCCACCCGGTTCCATATAATCTCCAAGCTTTAAAATCATCTTTTCGATGCTGTCCAGTTCTCCGTTCACAAAGATGCGCAGAGCCTGAAATGTCTTAGTCGCTGGATGCACTCCGCTTTTCTGAGCTTCTCTAGGCACTGCTTTTTCAACTATCTCTGCAAGCCGGAGTGTTGTTGTTATCCTCTCCGTCTGTCTGGCGTTGACAATTGCGCCTGCTATATTCCATGCGAAGTTCTCTTCGCCGTATCTTTTTATAATGTTGCTGAGACTCTCTCTGGAGTTTGTGTTCACAACCTCTTCGGCGGAGAGCACATCGTCCTGATTCATTCTCATGTCCAGCGGTCCCTCGTTACGAAACGAAAAGCCCCTTTCTGCAATTTTAAGGTGATATAAAGAAACGCCGAAATCTGCGAGTACGGAGGATACGGAATGGATGCCGAGGCTGTTTAAAACCTCGTCAAAATCTGAAAAGTTAGAATGAACAACGGTAACATTTGAGTTGTCTGCAAAGCGTTCCTTCAGCCTTGCCACTGCATCAAGGTCTCTGTCGAGTATTATAAGTCTACCCTTCACAGATAACTTATCAAGAATGGCTGCTGAGTGTCCGCCCCCTCCACCTGTCATGTCCAGAGTTATGCCGTCCGGATCAACTGGCAGATGCTTCAGTACCTCCCTTATCATTACCGGTATGTGCTTCATTCTTGACTCCTGCTCCTGCTGTAAAGTCAAACTCTAACCGCACAAAGCTGCCTTTTTCCATAAACCTGTAGCACTCTTGTGCAAGGGTTTCTTTGTTCAGGTTCTCCATATCGAAAACCGAAAGGTCACGACCTGAATTCACCTTTCCGGCCAACCAAGAAAACACCGACATAGTATTTCTCCTTTTTCGTGCGCTTACTAGTGGCCTGCCAATCCTTATCTGATCTTTGAGGCGAACTTTTTATAAAGTTCCGCCTTTCTGTCGTCTGAGGCTTTTTGCTCCCAAACAGCTGCAGGCCAAATTTCAAAATGGTTTCTAAGACCATTCACTGTACATTCGCCCTTAATACCGCACCTTTCTCTGATTTCTGAGGAGATCATCACCCTGCCGTTTTTATCAATGGAAAGCTCATCCATATCTGCGTACAGCAGTCTCTGAAACTCTTGAAACTCATCATCATCGCTCATTTGCTCTTCTAGTCTGGTTTCCTCTCTGTCCCATTCGGCAGTTGGATAAAGTCTGAGGTGATCCTCCATTGTAAGCAGTGTAAGCTCATCACTGCCGTACTTAACCTTCAGTATCTCTCTGAACTTCGAAGGAACAGAGATTCTTCCGGTATCGCTAATTTTGTGTTGGTGGTGTCCTCTAAAACTTCCTGCCATATTTATACCAATTTATACCTTCTAATGACAATATCGTACAATTCATGCCAAAGTTAACAAATATTATGCACAAGGTCAAGGGATATTGGTATGGTCAGAGAGCACACTGAATAAGGGTTTGAAGGAATTAAGTACTGGTATAAGTGCTTTATTGATGTGATGGTCTTTTTGCCATATTTAAAAAAAAATTAAATATTTTTCTAAAGTCCATTTTTGAGTCTGACTTATGTCTTTGCCGATGTTGATGCGAAAAAAAAAGCCCCGTCATCTGACGGGGCTTTACAGTTATTTTAAACACATTTTGCTTTATCAAACATTTTTTCCAGAATGCCTATCAGAACATCCACTTTGTCTTTCATCTTAACAACATCTTCATATGCCCCAGTCATATTACCAGCGGCTATCATATCTGAGATGTGGTGTGAAATGGCATGTACTTCTTTATGAGGTCCTGAGATCGACTTAAAATCATGATCGTTGCCATATTTCTCCTGCATTTCTTTTGAGAAATAAAGCTTACCGAAATCACATTCATGATCACTTTTAAGTCCCTGTGGCTTAGTTCCTGTCATGTATGAGGAATATATATTTTTCAGATACTTAACGTGAGCCATCTTCGCCTTAACAAAGATGATTCCGTCACAGGAAAGCTTATACTGTATGAGATCCCGCTCAAGGCTGCCCAGATTATCCATAAGTCCATCTATCTGCCCCATGAGCTCCATAATCTTATCTCTTGAGCTGCCGGAAGCCTGAGCCACCAGTTCAATATTGCTTGCGACTTCATTTGTGGCACCAGCCTGCTGTTCAGCCGCTGTAGATGTGTTCAGCAGAAGTCCGTTGAGTTCCTGAACTGCCAAAAGTATCTCTTGAAATCTAGCATTTGCATCTTCTGTTGATTTCACCTGAGTTTCAATATTTTCAGAAACCTCAGTTGCGTTCTTATTCGCTCTGGCTACGTTCTCCTGTATAACTTTTACCATTTTTTCGATTTCATTGGTAGAATCCAAAGTTTTCTCGGCAAGTTTTCGAACTTCATCAGCAACCACAGCAAAACCTCTTCCGGCCTCTCCTGCTCTGGCAGCCTCAATGGCGGCGTTAAGGGCGAGGAGGTTTGTCTGTTCAGAGATATCGTTGATAACCTCAACTACCGTTCCGATGTTTTTAGCATTTTCTGTAAGAGAGCTGATATCGCCTGCAAGATTATGAACTATCCCTTTTACGTTTTCAGCTTTCAAAGTTGCATCACGAACCATTTCGGAACCTTGTGTTGCTAGTTCCAGAGTATGCTCACCTTTGCTGGCTACATCTGCCGTATTTCGTGATATCTCCTCTACTGTAGTGCTCATCTCTTCCCCGGCAGCCGCAACTGTAGCAGCAAGATCAACGTTTTCATCAGATGACTTCCTCACATCTACAAGCGCAAAATAAATTGGCGATATAGCAGAAAGAATGTTTCCCAGAGAATAAGTGGTTCTGGCTAGGTTTTTATCCATAGTATCAAGAAAATTGTTCATTTTATAAGAAACGGTTTCAAGCTCGTTACCTTCGTGGTCTACAGGCAGTCTTTTTGAAAGATCACCATGCCCCTCTGTAACAGCATCAGTAATTTCTGACATTCTGCTCGCAAGTCTAAGATAGAAGCCAAGGAAGTAATAGAGAAATACAGCAAGAAGTGTTGCCATCACAAACCCGAAAACCAGCTTTTTAAAAGCAAATTTCAGTGCTAGTGAAAGCCTGGGCGACATATCTTTAAAATAAAGAACCTCACCTATTTCGTTACCTTTAAAATCTTTCAGTACAGTCTTATCTGTAATCATATTGTGCTCATGCATTTCAATAGTTTTCCCAGGCTCATACTTGTCCACAAGCTCTCTGGAATCTTCGTGGGAATACTTATAATAAACTATCCCATCTTTAACTATGTCTGATTCTTTAGTGTCAAACCGTCTGGCTTTTTTAAAAACTTCCTGTTTGATACCAATGACATAATCAAGCTTAAAAGTTTTAGCTACATCTTCTAGGATTGTATTCATTGAGCCGCCGTACTCTACAGAGCCAATGTGTTCACCATCATAACTGACAGGAAAAACAGCTCTAAGCCCTGGACCGCCCCTTCCGACTTCCAGCCCTACAATGGGCTTTTTTGATTTATTAGCATCGATAACAGTCTGACGAAAAGCAGAGAGATCGTCATCAAACTTCTCTGGTTTATGAAGTCTAAGAAAACTGGTGGCAGGAGGCAGATGGAACTGAAACTGTGCAATTCCATGTTTGTCTTTTATATCTTTGTAAAAACCTAAATATTTATTAATAATACCAGCTCTGTCTTTTTCGGCAAACATTCTCGCAGTGTCCTGATCATTGGCGACTGTATGCACAGAAAGCGAGAGGTCTTTTAGTTTGCTATCTAAAACTTCACTTAGGGAATTGCTGACATCCTGCATGCTGCTTCTGGTTTCTTCAAAAAGAGTATTTTTGAATGATACATAGTCGTAGGTAGACAGAATTCCTGTCATCACCAAAATACCTATGTAAACGGCTATAGAGACTACCTGTTTGATACTGAGTTTAAAACGAGACTTCATTATACACCCCTGCGAAATGAACATTTAACTTTACTTTACTACATTATGGTTCTAGATTACCACTTAATAATATAAATACTATATTACTGTGTCAATGTATTAAGAATAACCATTATTATTATGAAAAAATTTTTAAGATTAATTGAAATAGTCAGAACTCTCAGAGGACCAGAAGGATGCCCATGGGACATGGAGCAGAACCTTTACTCTATCAAAAATCACTTTCTAGAAGAAGCTTTTGAACTTGTTGATGCGCTGGACAACGAAGATGTACCCAATATCCGTGAAGAGTTGGGTGATATCATATTTCATGTTGTTTTTCATGCTGTTATGGCAGAGCAAGAGGGTAAATTTGATCTGGAAAGTGTGCTTGACGAAATAAATGAAAAACTAGTGCGCAGACACCCTCACGTTTTCGGAAATATGGAAAGCATAGACACCGAAGAGGTCATAGTAAACTGGGAAAAGATAAAGGACGAAGAGAAGAAGGCTAAGAGGACAAAATCTATTTTAGATGATATACCCGTCAGTTTTCCAGCTATACAGATGTCTCTGAAAATGCAGGAAAGAGTCCGAAAGGTTGGTTTCGACTGGCCGGACATGAGCGAATGCATGGACAAGGTTAACGAAGAGATAGACGAGTTTAAAAATGCTGTTGAGACAAACGACACACACGAGATTGAGCACGAACTTGGTGATGTATTCTTTGCTCTCATAAATCTATCAAGATTTTTAAAGGTAAATCCAGACGAAGCTCTCAGGAAGGCAAACAAAAGATTCCATAAAAGATTTACCTATATCGAACAAAGACTTTCAGAGCGAGGTCTGCCGTCAGAGGATGCAACGCTTTCTGAGATGGAAGAACTCTGGCAGGAAGCAAAAAAGATGGAATAAGTCTTGCATCTTGACACCATACATAATAAAATTTCAATATTAAAACACAAAAAAAGTATCAGGCTATTATTGTTTTTTTCGTAATACTACTATTAGGTTGTGAGTTAATGCAAAAAGAAGTTAATACCTTTCACTCTGGAAAATATCTCTTTACTGATGAAATATCATCTGACCTCTCAGTAATAAACGAGGCTATAAACGTTTTCTGCAGAATGCCGCTTTTCCCTGAAACAGTAAGCGAACTGAAAACCAACTGCATAGAAAAAGCAGTGACTAATGAAGCAAGACTTGAAGGAAGCACAATAACCATTGACCAGGTGAAAAACATCATCCTTCATGAAAGAAGCAACTTCTCTCAGGACACCATGGCTATAGAAGTCATTAACATATGTTCGGCTTACAGCCTTATCGATTCAAAAACAAACAGCAACCTGTCCGCAGAACTTATATCTGATATACATCAAGAACTTACAAGCTCACTTCCGCATCAGAAAGATAAAGAAGGCTCATACCGAAAGGGGGGTGTTAAGGCTGACGAAAAGTGGCTTACCGTAGAATATGTACCGCCCGGCTCACCTCTGGACATAAATTTTCTTGTAAAACACCTTATAGACTGGCTGGAGAAGGATCTTATAGCACAGAACCCTCTTGTTAAGGCGTTTCTGCTTCATCTGCACCTGAAAAAGATACAGCCCTATTACGATGCAAACGGCCACACAGCAAGGATTATCGAGGCGTGGTATCTGAAAAAGCATGACTTTAAAATCCTGCCGTATCTGCTTCCCATTATTTATAATGTTAACATTACGGAATATTACAGAGCTGTGTCAGAATTTTATGCCACATCAAACATAACAGCCTTCATACAGTTCATAAGCGAAGCACTTAGGATTACAGTGGAGGATATCAGAAATAAGAATTTTGCAAAGTACTCTGCTGTTATCTCCGATGGGTATCTGTCAAACTTGTTAAGCGAAAAAATACTTATTAAACGTCAGTTTGACCTGCTTTCTCTTTTGAAAGAAAAAAACATCACATTCACACAAGAGGATCTTCAGCTCAAAAAACCTTTTACGTCACTATACGGAAATGTCAGCAGAACAACTGTGGCGAGAGATATTAAAAAGTTTGAAGATCTGGGTCTTATCAAAGCAAGCGAGAACGGATACAAGTTCAACAACAACCCAGTATGATAATAATCATCTAAAATTGATAATATCGTTTAACTTATCATAGAAGAATGTACATTTATCCTTCTCGTTTTTGAGATGCATAAATTTGCCGGACACAGAAACACGTACTTCCGGCCAAATCTTTTTTTCAACATTGATGGTAAAATCAACAGGCTTTTTAAGATCGCCCTGAAGGGATTTAAGCTCTTTATTTATATCCAGCAATTCCTTGCGAAGCTCTTCCCGTTCTCTTATCAGTTTTGCCACATAGTCCCGTTTTTCCGAATCTTCTTCACTGTCATACCTGTAAGTGCCCAGATATGAATCTATCTTAGTAAGGTTTTTTGTTATCTCAAAACGCCTTTCAACTACATTTCTCAGTATCATAACATCCTGCGCAGAGCCATAAACTGCTATCTCTGTTTTCACAAAGCTTTCAGAGCCTATTACCTTTGCCTCAACTCCTTTTGATGCATAAATATTGCCGCCTATGATACTCCCCGGAGCACCGTCAACTTTAACCTCTCCCTGAGCATATATCACTGAGGAGAGAATCGATTTACTTACAAAAACACCATCACCGGTAACAACCTCTGCAAACTGCATAAACTTAGCATATACAGAGCCGGCGCATCTGATCTCTGACCGCTGCACACCGCCTATGATGCCCTGCTTTGCCGCAACACTCCCCGCTGTTATAACCTTGCCTCTTATGGTTTCTGCCACTACTTCATTCTTAGCAACAACTTCAAACCCAGCCTTAATGGTTCCTTTTATAATAACAGACCCGGGGAAATCAATATTTCCTGTATGGTAATCCACGTCACCGTCTACCATATAAACTTCTGACACATCAAAATCTATCACACCATCATTTCGTTTATTATAAGAGATAAGCCCGTCTATCTTGCTTATCAGTTTTCTGCCCTGCTGATAAACATTTTGTCCCAGATTTAAAGAGACTTCCTCTCCATTTTCACAAGCCAGAACATTGCCAAAGACGTCCATACCTTCAACGCCGTTGGTAGGAGCAATAATAATAGCCACCGGCTGTTCTTTTTCTGCCAAAGCCAGCATTTTTCTTTTATAAACCCTATAGTCAACTTTGTTCAAATCTTCGGAGGATAAAATAATATCTTCTGGTTTTTTTGTTCGCAGTATAAGCTCGCCTGGCTGACCCT
The DNA here is from genome assembly GCA_002869145.1 of Denitrovibrio sp. Taxonomy (GTDB): domain Bacteria; phylum Chrysiogenota; class Deferribacteres; order Deferribacterales; family Geovibrionaceae; genus Denitrovibrio. The sequence goes on along the minus strand of PKTM01000028.1, from coordinate 54,954 downwards.
TAACTGGTTTTTTACCTTTAGCCAGCAGGTATCTGGATTCCAGTTTCATACCATCATAAAGACTTTTGTTAATTTTAGCGACAAGCTCAAGGTCAATATTAAATCCAACTCCAGCATCATCCAGCATCTGCTGGATATCCGCAGCTAAAGGTCTAGGAGGTATAATAATGTAGGCCTCCTTCCCATCATCAGAAACTTTGATTTCCGGAGGTGTTCTTACCGGTCCAGCATCGTCTTCAAATAAAGAGCCGGCAGTATCTTTCTCTTCACTCATAAAACTGTTTCCAAAACCAGAAATGAGACTGCATATTTTTCCGTACTCTCCAGACTGCTCACTGTAAGTGTGGCAAGAGCCTCCATCGGCTTTGAGTCCTTGTCTTTTTTTATATTGATCTTTACTGATTTGCCGCCTGAAGCCATGACCTTTTCGCAGTCCTCATAGTGGTCGTAGATGCTCATTACATCTCCACCTACAAGATTTGTGTGACCACCAAAGAAAGCTACTGCAGCCTGATTCATGTCTTCGACAATATTGAACTCGTTATAAATAATTTTAGGTCTGGGGGAGTTGTCGAACAATGACTTGTAAAAAGCCTCGCTCTGCCATGCGCGCTCTTCATTTTGTTTTATTTCAGAAACATCACTGATAAAGCCAAGCACACCCGCAGGAGTTCCGTCAGGGTTCTGTATCAGCTTTTTATGAAGTATGTGGTATGCCCCGCCAAGAGTAGTGAATCTCCCTTTATGTTCCACCATCTCATGACTCTGCTCGTTAATCAGTACAGTGTCACTATATGAAAAAATCTCTGACTCTTCTTTAGTATAGATATCTGCAGTTTTGCGGCCTATTATTTCGCTTTTCTTCATACCATGAAGTCGAGCCATAGCCTCATTACAACCTATATACACTCCGTAGAGATCCTTGTAATAAACAGGGGTAGGGATAAGATCCAGAACATTTTGAAAAAACTGAGCATTGGTCACCATGCAGTTAAAATCACAAATGCCAGCTCCCAGCATAGACACCAGTAAATTTGAAATTTCCCGTCTGTCTCCGTCATTTTCAATAATGTCGATAGCCTTTTTCATCAGGTCTACCCATTGTTTCTTTGTGTTTGTGTCAGTCATTGCATTCACCTTACTTATCAATATACACTATAACAAAACAGTTCTCACCACAAATAGCTTAGCAATTTCACTTGTATTTTTATTGTTTTTGAAATAACAATATCAGATGAAATTTAAATCTCTAATCGTTCAGGGTTTCAAATCTTTTGTAGATAAAACCGTAATCGAGTTTCCGGGGGGCATCACATGTGTGGTTGGCCCAAACGGTTCCGGCAAAAGTAATATCCTTGATGCTATACGCTGGATATTTGGCGAGCAGAGCGCAAAAGAGCTCCGTGGTGCCGACATGGACGATGTTATTTTCTCAGGCTCGCAACACAGAAAACCGACCGGCTTTGCCGAAGTGTCACTCACACTTTCTGATCTTCCGGAGAGCTTAACAGCAAAATGGGGTTCTTTCAGCGAGGTAACCGTCTCCAGAAAACATTACAGAACGGGCGACAGAGAGTACCGCATTAACGGTAAAAAATGCCGTCTGAAAGATATTCGTGAAATATTTTATGATTCCGGCATTGGCGCCAGAAGCATCTCTATCATAGAACAGGGGAAAGTGGAGAAGATAATCCAGTCCACTCCCGAAGACCTGCGGGCTTTCTTTGAGGAGACAGCAGGTGTTATGCGTTTCAAAGAGCGAAAAAAAGAGGCTGAACGCAGACTTTACCAGACCAAAGACAATCTAAGCCGTGTCACAGACATACTCGCCGAGATCAGAGCGCAGCTGGAGACACTCGGTGTTCAGACCGAGCGTGTTAAAAGATACAGGGAGCTTGCCGGAAGACAGCAGTCCCTCTCTAAAGCTGTTATTTTTCATAAGTACGTCAAATCTTCATCGGATCTTAAAGAGGCTCAGGAATCAGTGAATAAGCTGAAGATTGAGCTTTCAGGATATACTGAAAAATTTTCTAAACTAACATCAAAAGAGACTGGTCTGGCATCTAAACTTTCCGAAGACAGGAAAGAGTTTAATAAAAAGAACGAGCAGATCCTGAGTGCAGAGACAGAATCCGGAAAGGCGGATGCAGATATAAGGCTTTTGGAAAACGAAATAGAAGCTGCTGAAAAGAGCAAAGACAGCCTGCACGGAGATATCGAGTTTCTTCAGAACAAACTGCACGAGCTAACAGACAGGCGTGTAAACGTTTTGGAGAGTAAGACAGAGATGTCAGAAAAACTCAAAGAGACAGAAGATAAAATAGAAGAATTTAACGAGCGCATATCTGACTATGAATCTATGCGTAACGACATAAAAGATGAAATGTTTGCTCTGGATGACCAGTATCTGGAACTATCCCAGCGTGCATCTGACACTAGAAACGCCATATTCGAAAACGAGACGCTGCTCTCACGGTCTGAAAAAGATAAAGACAGATTAAGAGCAGAAAAAGAAGAAAGTATAAAAGACAGCGAATTTGCAAAAAACAACATAGAAGAACAGAAAAAAGATGTGAACAGGCTGTGTGTGGAGCTTGAGACCATCACAGATTCTCTGGAAGAATATACAGAACAACACACAGAACTGCGTGACGAAATTTCCATTCTGGAGACTCAGCTCAGCGAAAAACGCCTTGAAGTTAAAAGTGTCACAAACAGGATGGATATCCTGAAACAGTCGCTTGAGGCTGAATCAGCCGGAGGCGACATAAAGAATGCTCTGGAAAATCTCGATGGCGAACTCCTTCTGCCAAAACTAACCGAAGAGCTGACTCGTGAACTTGGTGATGTTGTCATCTTTCCAAGAGCAAAACAAGAGCAGGTTACAGAGATGCTGAAAGAGATAAAACAGGCCGTAAGGTTTGTTTATGACGATGAAGTGGAGAAACTGCTCGAGTACGCAAAGGAAAACATAGACGCATCCGGCGAAATAGTAAAACACGGATACATCCACAGAAAACCCGGCGCAGATGATAAAAGAGAGACAGTACTTCGTCTTAAAAAACAGATCGAAGGTTACGAAAAGGACCTTGAAAAAGCATCCGGTGCTTGTTCAGATTTAGAATCCGCATTGCCTGAGAAGGTGGAAAAGCTGGAATTCATCTCTGTCAAAAAAGAGGAACTCCTCCAGCAGAAACAATCTGCTACACTTGATCTGAAAGACAAAGAACGCTCTCTGGAAGACCTTCAGTCCAGATATGAAAGACTGTCAAAAAGAGCGGGTATTATAGACAGCGAAATACAAAACATTGATAATGAGATAGAGCGGGCAAAAGAGAAGATACAGTACCTGAAAGAGCAAAACAAAGAGCTCTCTGTCAGCATAGCAGCAAAAGAGGAAGAGAAGGATGTTATGCAGAGCAAGCTGGAAGACATAGACAACATGTACGAGGATGTACGTGACGAGCTTTCATCCTTCCGTGTGGAGATGAGAGGTATTCAGGAAAACATGAACGCTGTTACACGGGAGCTTCAGTTCATAGACCGGGATCTGGACGAATCATCCACCAAGCTCACAGCCACAAAGAACAGACTTTCGAAACTGATCACATCAGATATAGTCACTCTGAAAGAGAACCTCGACAAAAGAAAATCAGAGTATCAGGATATAATCAAAAAACGTCATCAACTCAATGACCAAAAGCTTAAACTAGACAGCCAGATAGCTGAGACTGAAAAAGAGCTGGAGGATATCGGGCATAAAATCGATAAGCAGAACCTCCATATTAAAGGGATAGAGGACGACATCTTTGACGCAGAGAAGAGGATGGAGCGCTACCAGACAGAAGTGGGTGTTCAGACCGAAGCCTTTATAGAAAAATTTAACGAGGACATTAAAGATTTTGAAATGGACCTCACTGATTTTCAGCCGAATAAAGCTAAAGCGGAGCTGGCAGGGCTAGACCGTGAGATAGACAGCCTCGGGCCTCTGAATATGACTGCGGAAAACGAGTATCAGGAGATACAGGAGCGAAATGAGTTTCTAACAGCCCAGAAAGACGATCTGGAAGAGGCGGTCGCATCCATTTACGAACTGATACGTGAAATGGACGAGAATACATCTGCACTTTTCAGAGAGACTTTTGAAGGGGTAAGGAAAAACTTCGCACGTGTTTTCAATATACTTTTCGGTCAGGGAAACTGCGATCTGAAACTTACAGATCCTAATGACATTTTGAGCAGCGGAGTGGAGATATTTGTTCAGCCTCCAGGCAAGAAACTCCAGAACATGAACCTGCTCTCTGGTGGTGAAAAGGCTATGAGTGCGTGTACACTGCTTTTCGCTCTGTTTCTTTACCGCCCTACACCTTTCTGTTTTCTGGACGAGATAGACGCGCCGCTGGATGACAACAACATAGACCGCTTCATAAAGATAGTAAAGACCCTGTCCGCAGACACCCAGTTTGTCATCATAAGCCACAACCAGAAGACAATGGCAGAAGCCGACTCACTTTACGGCGTAACCATGCAGGAACCCGGCGTTTCACGCATCCTTTCAGTCACCATGTAACACAAAAATTATTTTTGAGGTTTTAATGAGAGTTTTATTTACTGTCATATTGCTTGCAGCCTTTGCAGGATTTGGCGTTTTTTTATATTTTGATGATCAGCCCACTATAGTGGAAGAGCCATTAACTATGCCTGAATACGGGGAGATAACCGTTAAGCATGCCGCACCGCTTTTTTCTGACGGCTTGCCTGATGGTTATGCTGTTGTAGATGTGCGTTCAGCTGAGGAATACGATAATGTTCACGTGGTAGGCACAATAAATATCCCTATAAGCATTTTTGAAGAATCAGAGCAGCCCTGCAAAGCTGTTGTCAGAGAACTGCCCAAAGACAAGAAAATAATCTTCTTATGCAACATGGGTGTACGTTCTGGAGACATGTATTATAATTTGGTAGACCCTGTGGAAGACCTCGGCTGCGGTATAGAGAAAGATGGGCTTTACTATCTGAATGCTGAAGTACAGTACAACCTCGACAAGCTGATAATAAAAGCCCACGAATAATCATATCTTCTAATCAAAAATGCAGGACGCACTTTTTTTGCCTAATCGACTGGATATTTTCATTACCAACAAAAGCACAGGATGTGCTTCGTGAAGCGTACTGAAAGTACCAGCGAAACGGGAGTGCCAACGTACTTGTTCGACAGGCACGACATACAAAAAAATGCAGGACGCACTTTTTTTGCCTACTCTATCGGTATTCCAAAACGTTTAGCTACCTCTTCCTTGTCAACGTCAAAACCAAGCTCCATAGCATCTTTGATAACATCCCACTCAGCCTCAGCTTTGACATCCAAAATAAATGAAGGCACAGCGCTATCAGAAAAATTCAGATCGACAATCCACCTGACAAGTGTCTTTGTAAGTGTCTCAGAGATTGATTTTGCCAATTTTGCACTTTTCACCTCAAGGGTCTCGAGATGCTGCTTAGCCAGAGAATAAGAACCGTTTGCAGAAATATCGCTGGTCAAAATCTCCCCGGTAACTGCTTTCGAAATCTCCTGATTGCATATCTGTATCAGCTCGGAAAAATCCTTTGATGTCCCCTTTGTCTCTAGCACCTGAACACTGTCCACATTGGCCAGAGCAACAGCAGCGTCAGACTGGATATTATAGAGGTTTTCTGCAAGTTCCCTTGCACGTGTCCTGCTGTCCGCATCATCTATAGAGTCAAAAAGCGCCAGGACTGTTGGCACACCGTATTTTTCAGCTACGGTCAGCCAGTAGCGAAATCCGGCTTTTTTAAACATCCATGTCCAGTAACATTTGGAGAGAACCGGAGTTCCGAAGGGATTCTCATTTTTCTGGCTGTTGCGATGCACTATGAACTTATACTCCTCATTCAAAGGTATGCTTTTTATTCCGTCCAGAAGTGCCAGCGAGCCGTCATGCAGAAATGAAAACCTGTCAGGCCTGCGCCCAACTGCATTTTCAGGGAGCCACACACCGTCCTTCTCCTGCCAAACAACCTCCACCACAGAGAAACCATACTCCACAGCCATCATCATATCCTGAAGCAGCTGTTTCACTCCCAGATTGTTAAGGCAGTCCTTCACAAAGGCAGCTACACCTGCTGAATGATCGTCAAAATCAGAAGGGCGCACCTCCCACTGCATGCTGAAAACCCTGTCTTTGAGCTGTTCGAGTTTTGCATAAATGTGTGCATCCTGAAGCATCTCGTAAAAGACACCCATATTTGCTCCGGTTTTGCCAAAGAGCACATCCGGATTGGTCATAGTTCCTGTTCCTTCAGTATTTTTTGTAAGTATGCTGGTTAACCTGCTCATAATTATCTCCTTATCAGTATTTTTCAAATATTCTGCCGGACTGCCTTCCTGCTCCGGCAAAGGATGCCTTTGGTGTCTGCCTTTTTTCGGTCATGCTGAGTGCCTGTGTCATGGCATCCACCATGTCATCGTTTTTCCCTGACGGAAAAAGTGCCGCCTCGTCCAGAAGCTCATCAGAAAAGCTCGCCCCTTTTTTAAGAAAAACATTCCCCGCTTCCAAAAGGGGTGTAACAGCTATGGCACGGGATATCTTGCTCCCTTTCGGATTCACAGGGATAAGCCCCTGCACCTCGCCTTTCAGTGCAGAAATAACTGCCGGACCATTCGCCTTATCTTCGATATATTTCGCACGGGCCTGAGGATATTTTTCACTCATGAGTCTCAGGGCACGAACAGCACCCATAAAATCCATCTGTCCTCGTAACTGATCTACAAGATAGCGTTCAGCACCACGAACACCCCACACCTGCCCCACCACATAATCCGACTGATCACCGCCGGAAAAAGTCATATCCCACGACTGAATCATATAGTCAAAAACAGGCTCTATCTCATATTTTCTGAACCACGACTTTTTAAAGACCGCACCATCGTCAGGCGCAGGTCTCTGCTGGTAAAGTGCATTCCAAACTCTTGTCCCTACAGCCATACGTATCCTTGCCAGAGCATCCGCACCGTATTTGTCAGCCCATAAGGGTTCGCCGGTTTTGCGGTGCTCCTCGTCAGTTTCGGCTATGGCGGGAAAGCTTATCACGTTCCACTTCTCCGAACCGGAAGACAGCAGTCTGCCTGCAAGATCATCCTCGTGCCATCTGGTCAGGATAACCACTATCCGGCCACCCTTCTCTATGCGGGTATAAAGTGTTGACTGATACCAGTCCCACACTTTGTCACGATAATTCTTCGAGTCGGCATCTTCCTGATTTTTGAAAGGGTCATCCACAATGAGCAGATCGCCCCCCATCCCTGTTATAGACCCCCCTACTCCGGCAGAAACGTATCCGCCGCCGGATGTAGTTTCCCACCTGTCAGCAGCCTTTGATCTTCAGCTGAGAGAAACTCCGTCAAAGATGAGCGGAAATTTCGGATCAGCCACCAAGTCACGAACTTTGCGCCCGAAATTCTCTGCCAGACGAGCACTGTATGAAGTGGCTATCACTCTGTAGTCGGGGTTTCGCCCCAGAAACCACGCAGGAAAACGGATGGATGCTAGCTCTGATTTTCCGTGTCTTGGAGGCATCAGAACCATAAGCCTGTAGTTATCCCCCTGTTCCAGCTCCATAAGCTTCTCTGCAAGAAGCCTATGATGCCAGTTCGCCCGGTAGTTGCGGCAGGTGAGCATGGCGAATGGAATAAGCTTCTCACGTGAGAGTTTCAGTGCATAAAGTTTTTTTAGCTGATCACTTCTCAGATTCATAAAGTATAGCGTTTACATCCTCGTCACTGAGTGTCTCAAGCTCCGCCTGAAGCTCTGCAATGCCGGGTTTTGCGCTCTGCTCCTCTTTAAGCATTTCATCGGGAGATTTACCAATGCATATATCTTTGTAGTTTTTAACCGTTTTGGAATGCACCTCCACATCACGGAGACAGTCACACTCCAAAAGCAGATCATCTGCTTTTTTCAACCCCTCCATTGTGCTGTTGCATATAGCCTCAAGCATCTGAACACGATGGTTCTTAAGCCTGCGTAGTGTCCTGTCAGACTGAGGGCGTTTCCACCCTTCCGCACCTGCCCGTTTTCTTACCGTTTCCAGTTTCAGATCTGCCGAGGCTGCAAGTTCCCCCAGATCGTAAAGCCCCTCCTCATAGTCTCTGCGCATCAGCACCCAGACATCTTTTGTAATTCTGCCCATTTCAAGCTCCGTTTTTTATGAGGATTTTACGAAATTTTGAATATTAATATGTTTAATTACGATAGGGTTACAAAAGCATATCATTGAGATTTAATACTGATGTTTTCAAATGAACGCTGGTGAGATATAATGTTTATAATCTGATACTAATGAGAGTAAACTATGATTAGAAAAGTTATTACCGATGTATACGAAGATGTGCATTTCAGCGACAAATATGACAGGGAACAAATTGGTCTTCTGCTCAGAGAGCTGGATGTGCGGCACTCCCACTTCACCAATCTGCCCATAGTTCCTGAGGTTCGCAAATTTCTCACTGGGGAGCTTTTTGTCTCATCTGTTTTTTCCACAGCAGCCATAGGCAAACCAGACATAGAGGAGCAGGATGTCCGAAATTTTCTATCAGGCAACGATCACGAACTGAGTGAGCTTCAAAGCAGATTTGTGAACAACATCAGGCGTACATTCGAATTTATTGAAAAAAACCATAATAATTTTGAATTAAACACTGAAAACATCATAAAACTTCATATTATGTTTACGATAGATACCTCAGAGGGGCTTCCAGGTGTTTACCGCTCAAAAGACCGCTCAGCGGTGAACACAGACTATAAACCGCCAATCGGCTCGATGGATGAGCTCACTGCGGAATTCTGCAACTGGTTCTCATCTTCTGACATGCAGAATCACCACCCTGCTATCAGGGCTTTTCTGGCTCATTACCACTTAGGAATGCTTCAGCCTTTTTCCAATGGAAATGGCCGCACAGCTAGGGCGGTTGAGGCTCTCATCTTTACAAATGCTGGTATGCCCTACATTCCTCATGTGCTTTCACAGTATTATAAAAGAAATAACAAAGACTACATTAAAGCATTCATAAAAAACGAAAAAACAGGCGGCTTCGATATGACGCCTTTCCTGATTTTCTGTCTGGAGGGTTCTGTCAGGGCATATAAACTTATAACAGATATGGCTGTAACAGGACTTCGTGCCATAAGCGTACGTGAATACATTCGCAAACTGCGTTCAATGAAAAAGATTACCGAAAGACAAAAAGACCTGCTTGAAATAATATACAGCTATGACAAGCCTTTCGATCTCCACGAACTACTCACAAATCCTGTTTTTGCTGGGCTTTACCGAAATGTTACCGAAAACACAGCCAGAAACGATATAAAGAGGATGAAAGAGTTAAACCTGATAGTCTTTGAAGCTGATAAATGCTGTTTTAACAGATTTGTACTGGGGTAAAGATGTTCTTATGTATCGACATAGGCGGAACAAATATTAAATCTTGTCTCACCGACACGGAAGGTAACTGTCTGGACAGGATGACTGTGCGCACCCCTGAGATGTATGAAGAGATACTCGAAGTGATAGGCTCTGTTGCTGACAAAATCGACAGCTTTGATGCTTGTGCTGTGGCTGTTCCGGGCACCTGCGCTCCAGAAACAGGAGAAGTGCTTTTTTGTCCGAATCTGGTCTGCCTAACCGGGCAAAACCTGAAAAACGATCTGGAAAAATCACTCGAAAAACCTGTCTTCATAGAAAATGATGCTAATCTGGCAGCACTTGGCGAGTACTATTTTGTAGAGAAGGGCAATATCAAAAATATGATATTCCTCACTATAGGCACAGGGCTTGGCGGCGGTGCGGTTTTGAACGGAGAATTGCTAACATCTGACATATCGCTCTTTGAGGCTGGACACATAAATTTAACCCCGGACGGCAGACAGTGCGGCTGCGGGAAACGAGGGTGTCTCGAAACATATGCAAGCATAGGAGGGATAATACAAACCTACAGATCGCTCTCTAACGGAAAAGAGGCAGAAAACGTCAATGTTATCTATAATGCCGCAAAGGCGGGAGATAAGGTTGCTGCTCTTACATTTGAGGTGTTTGGAGGGTACTTGGGTGTAGGGATGGCAAGTCTGGCTAATATACTGGTTCCGGAAAATATAAAGATAGGCGGCGGAATATCAGAGATGTCTGATATTTTTCTACCTCATACACTTAAAATATTTTCAAAAAATATTTATCCTGCGTATAAAAACCGTGTGAGCATAGAACTCTCCACTTTGAAAAATACCGCAGGACTTTCAGGTGCTTCTGCACTTTGCAAAACAAAACTGTCTAACATTTAATTCTTGTAATTTACTGATTTTGTGAAATATTATCATTAATATGAAAAATAGAATAATTTCGGGCATAACCCCATCCAAAAGCCTTAACTGGATATATAGAAAAACTGATGACGATCCGGTTTATCCCCCCGCTGTTACGGAGATAGATGGTGAGTTTTTTCAGTTGAACACCTTTGACATCTATTTCAAAGACTACTTCCTTTGTGAAACGCAAAGCCTTGCTGAAGCGCTGAACAGGTCTGTCTCGTTATATGGCATATCCACGCTGAACACTGTGGAACTTGCAAACCTTACCGTTATATGCGACAGGCTGAAAATAGACAAAAAGAAGATTGAGGCTTTCAGCTTTCACAACATAAAAGGGGATAAGAACTTTGAAACATTGAAGAGTGTAACACACTTCTGTCCGGTTTTAATGCGGTACCTCTCAGTAAAACCTATACCTGTTAAGACCATAGCGGTTTTCGATAAGCTGGAGAAAGAGTTTCGCAGATTTGTCAAAAACACAGTGGACGACAAAGATATTTCAGTTCAGGAATTTCGGAAAATGGTTAACCTGCTTTTTGATATGCAGGCTTCGACAAAAGATGAGGAGATAGGTCCTGATCTATTGAAGAAGCTCACTGCAAAAAAAGATATGACAAGGCTCAGCTTCATGAAACAGATGCAGAACCTAACAGCTGGTATGAAAGCGGATATCTTTTCCGATAACAGCTTCGAAACAGCAGAACTTACGGTTAGCTTCAAAATAAACTCTCCTGATGAGTTAAAACAAAAAGTAAAATATCTGGGTGACGACATAGAAAAAATAGAAAATATTTACAGGTTTCTTGATGAGCAGAATATTTATTGACAGGCAGGCGGCTGACAGCTGGCCTGCTAAAAATGCATTAAAGAACTGCTCCGATGTAGAGTTTATAACAGAAGGTGAGCAGATACCTAACAACAAAAACTGCATACACATAACATCCGGCCCAAACAGCTTTGTTCACAGATGCCCGGCTACAAATATTTACAGATGCTGTGACTACTATGTAGCGGATGTCGCAGAAGGCTGCCCTTTCGACTGCACCTACTGCATATTGCAGTCCTATCTGAATCACGAATATATAAAGGTTTACGCAGATTTCGAAGGGGTCAAAAACGATATTCTCAACCTGCCAAAAGACAAGTTTTACAGGCTGGGAACTGGTGAACTGTCCGACAGCCTTGCCATTGACCATATACTTAATTTCAGCGGTTTTATTGCCGAAAGTGTTAATAGCGCAGAGAACCTGCTCTTTGAGTTTAAAACAAAATCCGTAAATATTAAAAATCTGCTGAATATTAACCCAAAAAACATGATGGTTTCGTGGAGTCTTAACCCTCAGGAGATTATCGAAAAAGAGGAGCATGGAGCGGCCTCACTTGCAAACAGGCTGAAAGCGGCAAAGATATGCGCTGACTATGGGTATAAAATCGGCTTCCATTTCGACCCGCTTGTATACTATCAGGATTTTGAAAAGGGCTATTCAGATGTTTTAGAGAAGATGGTAAACTCTGTGCCTGAAAGTTCTGTAGAATACATCAGTGTATCCACATTCCGATTCATACCAGAGCTTCTGGATATTGTCCGTGGGAAGTTCGACAGATCGCTTCTGCTCCAAAGCGAATATGTGAAAACCATGGACGGGAAGATGCGCTACTTTAAGCCTTTGCGAGTGCATATGCTGGATTTTTTTGTAAAAGAACTCCGCAGACATTGGAAAGATGTGTTTGTATATTTCTGCATGGAGCACGAATCTGTCTGGAAAAAGACACTCGGTTATGACCCAGGTGAACGAGAGGATTTTGAAAAATATTTCCCGTGTCAGATAAGGCAAAACAGAGTTGTAAAATAAATTTAAAATTTTCTTTTACATAGCCGCAGAATCTGCCTATAATGAGCCGCTTCTCAGGAGGAATCATGGGCTTTTTCAGTATTTTTAAGAAGAAAGATGACGTTAAGTCTGATGAGATAGATAAACAAGATGAGGTTCAGGAAGAATCAGATTCGGATGTAAGCGATACTCCGGAACCTGAGACTTTGGAAGAACCGGAAACCGTGGCGGAAGAACCAGCCCCAGAGCAGGAAGTGCGTTTAGCAGCTATGGATCAGGACTATGCTGAAAAACCCGCTATTAAATACGGCTTCTTTAAAAGGCTAAAAAAAGGACTTTCCAAAACTTCCGGCAAACTTGTCGGCGGGATGGAATCCATCTTCACTGGCAAAAAAGAGATAGACGAAGACCTTCTGGAAGAGTTAGAAGAACTTTTCATCACTTCAGATATTGGCGTTAACACCACTATGAAGATAATAGAAAACGTCCGGGACGAGCTCTCGCGTAAAAAGCTGAAAAATCCGGAAGAGCTGAAAAACTCGCTCAAAAAACACATACTTAACATTCTAGATATACCAAATGATTTAAACACCACTCAGGATAAACCTTATGTAATAGTTGTTCTGGGCGTAAACGGCGCCGGAAAAACCACAAGCATAGCTAAAATGGCAAAGATGTTCAAAGAGCAGGGGCTATCAACTACTCTGGCCGCTGGTGATACTTTTCGTGCCGCAGCCATAGACCAGCTTTGCGTGTGGGGCGACAGAGTGGGCGTGCCTGTTATAAAACAGTCCGAAGGCTCAGACAGCGCCGCTGTTATCTTTGATGCTATCCAGTCATGCAGATCAAAAGGTGTGGATGTGCTTATAGCAGACACAGCCGGCAGGCTCCAAAACAAAGTCAATCTGATGAAAGAGCTTGAAAAAATAACACGTGTCGCTAAAAGAGAGCTTCCTTATGCACCTCATGAAATACTCCTTGTGCTGGATGCCACCAGCGGACAAAATGCCATCTCACAAGCACAGAAGTTCAATGAGGATATAGGCATAACTGGGCTTGTCCTTACCAAGCTGGATGGAACAGCAAAAGGGGGAGCTATTATAGGCATAGTTGATGAGCTTGGCGTCCCTGTGAAGTTCATTGGATTCGGCGAAGGTGTTGACGATTTGAAACCGTTCAATGCCTCTGATTTTGTAGATGCTCTTTTTGATAACGAAACCAAGGGGGAAAACGATTAACCCTATCAGATATATTATACTACTCTCAATGATTGCTGCATTTTTTCCTGCTCAGTCTGTAGCTCAGGAAAACATACGAGGTATCTTTTTTGAAAATATTTCTCCTCACCTTCTTGGTGTAAGGCTCATCAACAGACGAAACAGAGTTGAAGACCACTATGTCTTCGACCCTAACACTAAAGTGCACATAGACACGAAACTCACAAATTTAACACTCAGCGCACAGCTTATAACTTCCAGCTTTCCCATAGACTGCTGCGAATGGACTATTGTAGATAACGGCGAAACTGTCATCATCGAATATCTGGAAGACAAAAACCGCTGTTACTGTAAAATCAAATAAGTTTGATAAACATATTAAAAGCTTTGCTTCACTAATCCAAGTTCATACAGCTTCGCTCCTGAAGAAACTCCTCTAACGATTTTTTCTGAACACGCCAACGCCCTGTACCCTCATCGCTCGTGTTCCAGGCTATCAGCTTTGCACTCTTTATCCATCTACGGACTGTGATATGGCTAACCTGAAGAATTCTTGCCACCTGATATATAGTCAGGTTGCTTCCTTGCATACTTTCTACTTGCTTACTAATACTTTCCTCATTCCAGACTTTGCATGGTGCAGACATAGCGCCCTCCTTTCACATAAATCTTATGTATATAAATACACAAAATGAATGTATTTTTCAACACATATTTTCTGTTTGTTTTTAACAGAATATATCTGTATATAATAAATATGTGTGTTGGCAGAAGATTAAAAGAACTCAGAAAAGAGCTTAAAATCAGTCAGAAAGAGCTTGGGGGGCTATTAAACGTAGCCCAGCAGGTAATAAGCTATTACGAGAAAAGCGGCAACATAGATGCTTCAAAACTTGCTATTGTTGCAAAACACTATGGCGTTGATATAAGATATTTTTTTGAAAAAAGACCTCTGAAAGAATATAGGGTTTCTTATTTCGATGTACAGTCCCTTGGTGGCCCAGCCATCCCTTTGGGGTGGGACGAAATGCTTGATGAGCTTTCGGAGCTTAATCACGACAAGGTCAAAATTATTGAGGCAGTAGTGAAGGCGCTCATTAAAGAATTCTCAAACTGATTTGCAAAATATGGGGGAAACGTTGATGAGCAGTGGCGAACTATACGGCCCATTCATCCTCAGGTTCTCTAAGTCTATGTACAGGCCAAACCCCAGAGTTGCAAGAGGAGCAGGCCCAAGAGAAGCTGGAGGAGCTGCACTTAATCCGTACTTCACTTCGGAAAAACTTAAAAACGGCTTTAATTACTATAAATCGTTTGAACACAACCTCGACATGCCGGTATTCAGCAAACTAGTTCTGAAAAAAGGCTCGCTGGCAAAATCACTCAGATACCATTTCTTTAAAACCGCAGATGTCAGTCCTAGCTCAAGCACCAGCGAGGATACTCTTGTTTTTGCGATAAACTCTTTACAGAAACTAAATCATTTATGCAGTATTATTTCATATAGCAGAAACAGAGCTTTCAGAGCATCCCTAAACCACCTGGCAGATCTTGACATTATAAATGAGCAGGACAAGTTGAATGCTTCTGTAATAACGGAAACAAACAAAGGGCACTCGCTAATAAAACTTTTCACAAGTGAAAACGATCCAGAAAAACTACTGAGTTTTGTAAAATATGGCACAAATGCTCCAAGCGCTTCACTCACAGAGATTGGCTCGCAAAAGTACGTCAGAGTAAAAACATCAGAAATATCCTGCAAGCACGAAGCACTTTTCACCCATAGCCTTGTTCAGTCTGTGTGTCCTGAGCCTGATATATTTTTCACTGAACAATACACCAGGCACAGTGAGGTTACGCTGGAGTGCATAAACAAAAGGAACATAGAAAAAACGTATCCGAAGGCAGGGTTAGTTGATTCTGGAGTATCCGAAGAATCTTTTCTTAAAGAGTGGGAGCTTGCAAAGCTATCTTTTGTAGATACGGATGATAAAAATTTCCGTCATGGAACATTTGTATGCGGGCGGCTTTTGGCTAAGGATGAGCAGTTCGGAGGCATAACATACCTTAACATCGAAATGATACCTTCCAAAAGCAGACTCACTCTGGAAAGCTTCGAGCGTAACATGCGTATAGCACTGGATAAATACCATAAAACTGTAAAAATATACAACATCTCTCTTGGAACAAATATTCAGGTTGGCGATTTTTTCACCCCTGCGGCAGGTGTTCTGGATGAACTTCAATATGAGTATGATGTACTTTTTATCATATCAGCCGGAAACGCATTCGGCTCGTCAGGCTACGACAGCAAAATCACTTCCCCCGCAGAAAGTGTAAACTCTATCACAGTCGGCTCCGTTAGTCACACTGACACCAACCTACAGAAAAAATACTCACCGTCACTATTTTCAAGAAACGGTCCCGGACCGTGCGGATTTATAAAACCCGATTTAGCTAGCTTTGGCGGTGCACACGAAAAACGATATGGAAAGCTAAGACCTGTTGGAGTTTTTTCCATTGGAGAAAAGAACGAGCTGGCTGAAGACAGTTGAACTTCACACGCTGCGCCTCTGATATCAGCTCTTGCCGCAAAAATATATGAAAAATACAGTCTCGCTTTTAAATCTACAAATATGACAAAGACAATGCTGATACACTACACTTTTCTGAACAATAATCAAAGAGAGGTGTGTTATCTCAGAGGTTATGGCACTACACCGGAGGCCATAGCTTCAGATGACAAAAACGCAACCTTCCTGCATGAAGGTAAGGCTGTGACCAACGAGATAATAGAACTGCCGGGAATACCCGTGCCTGATGACATGATAGAAGATGGAAAAGTGGCAGGAGAGATAATTTTAACACTAACCTACAAAGCAGACACTGACATAAATTTTCCGCATTTCTACTGCATGTATAATATAGAGGCATCATTAGGTTTTTATAAAAATGGGAGATGGACATCCATTCTCACTTCAAAAAATATTGCAGGAGCACCTCAAGATGACCTGATGAATCGTAATGAGCTGAATGAAAGATTTAAATGGAACCCGACAAAAGTACTCAGAAAAGAGTTTAAAAGACAAAAAATTCCTCATTCCCTATCACTAAGACTAATAACGTCTAAAAGGGATTTCTATAGCAAAAAACCTGAAATCGCTTACGCTTTGGCCATCTCTTTTCTTCACAAAGAGAAAAACCTTTATCAGTGCTTAAGAAATATGAGCAAAGAGAATAATCAGAGCTTTGAGCACTCATCTGAACTGTGGAAAACATGTGGATAAAAAAACATGAAATTAGGCATTTAATTGATAAGAATTACTAATTAAAGCATAATATCTTATATGACAATAACTTAACGGACTTGACTGTAAATAAAGGATTTACCTTGTCAAGCATTTTCTTTTCAACATAATTTGGGAAAACATGTTAATAGATTCTCAAAAAATCCCTTATCTTAATACTCTTAACAAAACCGATTACTTTTTGACCACAAAAAAAATGAGTAAAATAATTTTACAAAAACTACCACATTCTTATTTTTTTATTGGTTTTATAATTTTTAATATCAAAGCGGAAGTCCTCTTTTTGAACAAGGTCACTTGTGAGCCTTATCCCCTCTTCCAAAATCTCAATAGCTTTGTCAAACTCATCAAGTTCTGCGTATGCAGCCGCAATAACCTCTACATACTGTACCTCTTTGTCCAAGGAGTAAAGCTCCTTCGCCATTCTAAGAGCCTCAGCGCCATCTCTGTAAATGGCAAGTGGGTTTGTTGCATAAATCCAGGCAAGCATTCTTTTGGCTTCTACGTAGTCTCTTTCCATCTTCAGAGCTGTCTTCAGGTCTGCTATGGCTTGATTCGCATTTTTCTGCTTATAAAATATTTTTGCACGAAGCAGATAAAGAGCGGGATTCTCTGAGTTAGCTATTATAGCCTTCTGAACATAAAGCTTAGCCTCATCATACCTGCCCATCTTGAAGTTCAGCTCGCCCATAGCCTCAAGGAATTCAGCGTTTTCGCCACCCTTTTCTCTGGCTTTCTCCATATCTTTCATAGCGGAGCTGTAATCCCCTTCAGCAGCGTACGCTTTTGCTCTCTCCACATATGCCACAGGAAACTTGTAGCCTTTTGATTCTATGACAGTTGTAAAATCTATCTTCGCGTCATTATAAAAATGCAGTTTGAGGTATGCCCGTCCCCGCTTCAGATTATACTGAGCATTCCACATTGTTTTCAATGCTCTTGTGTAGTCGTTAACAGCTCTTCCAAAATATCCGTAATGAAAGTGTATATCACCTCTGCCATCGTAGAAGTAGTGGGACTGAACTGTCTTTTTCGCATTTGCCTCGTACTCTTTTATCGCCTGCTCATGTGTGGGAGCGTTCATGGCGTTTACAGATGCCTCTTTGTACAGATCTTTGTTCACAACACACCCTGCTGTCAGGATAATCATGGATAAAATAAATATAACAATTCTCATTTCAGGCACCTCTATAAAATGTGTGTAATAGCATACAATAGCCGTTATTAGTTCTCATGGGAAGAATTAATTAACTAATAAAATATTACTTTAAATTTATCCCCTTTTAAACATATCGAAAGCAAAAACTGCTGTAACATCCCGCCTCAGACAAGAAAAAAGGAGCAGCGAATATGAAGCTGGAATTAGCAAAAACCGGAAACCATAACGGCATAACCATCACAGAGGATGACATACGAGAGATGGAGCAGACCTTCTGTGGTGATGTCCCTGTGACAATAGGGCACGAAATGGATGACTCAATGCCTGCATACGGCTGGGTTATGTCACTTGAGGTGTCTGATGACGGGCAGACTCTCGCAGGAGAACTGGAGCTGGGCGATGAGCTCGCAGAATCCTTCGGTACAGGCAAGTACAAAAACTGGAGCATAGGAGCAGGCAGAAACGACGACGAAAAAATGTATCTGCACCATGTGGCTTTTTTAGGTGCTGTACCACCGATGATAAAAGACCTTAAGGTCATCGAAATGGGTGATGTATCTGACATAGTCACATTCACGGCAGCGGGATGCAGCCTCATCCTTTCTGATGCGGAAGCGTCAGAATACATAAGCCTGAAAAAGGAGAAGATGCAAAGCGCGCTGACAAAACTATCAGATGCCGCAGCAGGTAAAATCCCCTTCGGAATGCGCGAACACCTTATACGTTTTGCGGATGAACAGATGAGAAACACAGGGGACAGCTCAACAGCGGAACTTCTCACAGAGATATTCAGCTCAGTTAAATCCCCGGTAAAAGAGGGGCTCTCAGCAGCCATCACAACAAAAAGGGCGGATACAGGCATAAACCTTTTCCGCAAAATCTAGGAGGAATAAATGGCAACAGTAAACGGAGTTGTTGGTCAGCAGACCATCACAGGAAAAACAGTCATAGACGACAGGCACCCTGCCCTTGTCCGTCTGAAGAAGTTCAAGGCGGATAACGGAACTATCCCCGCAGGAGAGATAGTGGCTCTTGATGCATCCGGCGAAATAGTCTCATACGATCCGGCATCCGGCGGAACAGAAGCGACCCCTGTGGGAGTCTGCATAAGAGAGACAGACACTGCAAAAGACACAATAGGCAGCGTGCTTGTACACGGAGCTGTGGTAGCGAAAAGCCTTCTCACAAAGGGTACAGCATCCGGTTCAAACGATGCAGCCGCTCTTGAGACAGCAACAGTAATCTGGTCATTCTAGGAGGAATTATATGATACAGCTTGATATTAGCAGATACTTCACCACAGAGTCCATTGTGAGGGCTCTTACGTCCATGCCGGAGCTTAAATCACCGGTGATGGACAGCATTTACACTGACGATAAACGCAGGAATCACCCGCTCCCCACAGTCTCTGTGAGCGATCTTCAGCAGTCGGTAAAAAACATCGCCATCACAAAACGAGGCGGCGAACCTGTGCCTGTTTATGAAGATTCCATGAACATCACACATATTGAACCTCAGCCGTTCAGACCGTCCGAAAGACTCAACGGAGTGGACGTTAACAACCTTAAGCTGCTGGATGATTCTGGGGTAGAGCTACTTGTAAACAACAAGATAGACAGACTGCGCAGAATAGTGCGGGCTTCTACGGAGGCTATGGCTGCTCAGTCGCTGAAAGGATCTATAGCCTACCCTATGGCAATAGAAGGCTGTTACGGCACATACAGTGTAGACTTCGGTTCCACTTTATCTCACTCCATAGGCACTGTCTGGAGTGATTCCGGCATTACATTGGATGCTGTGCTTGCAGATCTTATCGGGATGGAGGCAAACATTCAGTCAGAAACCCACTACGGCTCAGACATTCGCTTCTGGGCAGGACAGGATGCCTTTATGGCTCTGGCAAAGATAGTTCAGGACATAGGCAACACTTCTGTCTCAGGCATTATAGATGCAAAAACCATCAGTATCGCAGGGTTCAAAGTGGAGCTTATGAACAGCTCTTACACAGACCTTACAACCAGCACACAAGTGAAGGTGGTAGACACGGATAAAATAATGGCATTCGCCTCAGACGCACCTTTCGAGATGGTCTATGCGGTTATTGACGACTTGGACAGCAACCTAACAGCTATGCCTTTCTTTGTGAAGCATGTGAAGGACCCAAGGTCATCCACCATAGAGATCATAGCAGAATCCAAGCCACTGCCGGTGCCTTTCACAAAAGGTATCTGTTGGGCAACTGCCATATAAGGCACAAACACACTCCCTTTCGGGGCGCCTCTGTGCGCCCCAATAAAACCAGGAGGAAAAGATGCTGATAGACATCTATGAACTGCAGGATGCGATACAGACAGAAGACTATGATGCCATTTGCCGTGGAGACGATGCTGTTGCTGAAGAATCCCTAGAATCAGCCAGAGCCTATGTAGGGCTGGCGGCTGAAAAATTCGGTTTGGAATATGACGAGGAAGACCCGGTGCTCCGGCTGGCTGTGAAAAAATGGGCACTAGCTCAAATGTATATATTTGCTGCTGAATGGCAAACGGCTGAGAGATATAAAAAAGAATGTATTGAGATACTTACACCACTCGCCCCTTTTGAGAAAAACAGCAAGGTCTTCTCTGAAATACACGCCGGAACAAAGGATTGGAAGGGGTACTGATATGCAGACAGTTCAGCAGATAAAACAGTCTCTTATCCAAAACCTAGAAAACTGCGGGGTCTTCGATTCCGTGCTCACCCCTTCTGACGACAGGAGACAAAGCACAATAATGAGAGAACCATCAGCGGCTGTCTTTTTCAGCGGATTAAAAAGCACCGAAGACAATGGTGTGGTTGTTTGCACTGCTGTTTTTGAGGTGGATATGAAGTTTCTGAAGGTAGGTGTAAACGAAACTTCTGACGACATAGAGACAGTAATGAAATCTCTGTCAGAACTGGAACCCTGCTCCCTCAGCCAAAAGATGACGAAAGGGGCAAACGACAGATCTGCAGTGTACCGGATAGAAGCTGCGTTTAACGGATGCAGACAATGATAAGCATCGGCGGGATTGCGTTGCCTGAAAGCGCAGTATGGACAAACGAACTGGCTCACGGCTTGCCTTTAAACAGTCTAACAAACTGCACTGACGGATGCGGGCTGGTGCATTTCGGAGAAAAAGAAAAAGAGATAGATCTGTACGTCCCAAAGATTGCGGGGGAGCTCACCAGACAAACTGCACTGCTGCTGAAAGCACTGGCAGAACAAAACAGTGAGATAAGCATAAACATTAACGGCCGGATCAAAACTGCTGTCTTTCGCACAGGCGGTCTTGAGCTGAAACCGATAAGCGCAAAACAATTGCACACAGATACCGATAGCTACTACGGCTTTATCAGACTTTTGGAGGTATAAATGAATCAGTCAGATATTAAAATACTAAAGGCTATTAATATTTCAGACACTGACACAAATGGCGGCTTAGCAGATTTTGCTGCAGAAGTTGTTTCAGGTGTAAAGTTTAACCTGCTCCCCAGAGTTACATCAACCGAGAGGGCAGACGGGAAGACCAGGCAGCGCAAAGCTTTCATAGCAAATGTAAACCAGCTCGCTGAAACAGCCTACGGTTCTGCTGTGGCGATAAGCTCGCCGGGGAATGGTGAGGACAGGTTTTACATAAAAGCAGGGACAGACACCGACACTCAGGCTGAGCTCACAGAAACAGGCTGGACTGGCTGCGGTGCACTAGCGTTTAATGCATCAGCAGGAGACGCCTCCATTCAGGTTACATTTAAAGCAAACGACTACACCATACCAGAAAGCGCCCTTCTGCTTATTAAAGATGAGCTGGGCAACACATGCAACATCCGCACGTCCCAGTCTGCACCCTGTGTAAGCTGGAGCGGAGATATTGCCACTATCCAGCTTGACGGTCAGCTTCCGGACAACTTCACGGCATATGAAACCAATGTGGGCGTTATGATAGAGACGGGCGATCTTACCCCTGTGCTTTCGGGTGTCAGTGTATCAAGTGCCGGAGGCTCTTTTGATGATAACCTTATAACCCTTTCAAACGGCGGCACAGAATCCGACACCTTCTCCATTACGTTCGATAGCTCTTTCAGCTTTCAGGTATCCGGTGTAAATGCCGGAGTACTGACATCTGGCACAACAGCAGCAGCATATGAACCGCTGAACCCAAAGACAAACAAACCTTATTTTTCAATACCTGCAGAATGCTGGTCGGGACTTTTTGAGACAGGAAACACAATCACTTTCAGCACAGCACCAGCCTGTAAAGGCATGTGGATAAGAGAGGTTGTGCCTGCAGGATGTGCACACGAGCCAAACAATTCATTTAACTTAGACTGGCTTATTGATTAGGCAGACAAAAAACATCCTTAAAAATTTTGTTTCGACCTTCTGGAACTTTTATCAGTAAAAACAGGTGAAAAAATGGCTTTAAATCTGAATTTCAAAAACTTTGCACTCTCAACACTCGCCTCAGAAGCAGGAGAAAGTGACAATCAGATTGAGATAACTGACTACGCACTCTTTCCTGACGGTGACTTTACAGCTGTGATATGGGACAGCTCAAAGTCTTCACCACTGCTGGACAGCTCTTCAGAGATAGTCTCTTTAAACAGAATATCAGCAGGACTTTTTCAGGCGGTGCGAGGAGAGGAAAGTACAGCCCCAAAGTTATGGCAGGCAGGTTCAAATATTGCAAACGTGGTTACAGCAGAAACCATGAAATACCTTTTCGCAGGAGCATCCATATCTGCCTCTGTCAGCGACATCACAGATAACATATATGACATGGGGCGGTACGACACAAATACATTTCTGATATTCACCACAGCAGAAACCTATAAAACTGTCACCCTCCCCGAATCACTTCTGGCAGATGGGATAACTTACAAAATAACCAGCAAAGGTACAAAATCATCCCAGACCGCAAGGATATACCCAAACATAGGCGACAGCTTCGCACACACCACAGACACATACGTAACGCTTACTTCCGGCTCAAGCATAACCCTTTGCCTAAGCGAAGGTGAGTGGAACATCACAGACTATGTCAACGCAAAGCCAAACGGCATAAAAAAGATAGACGCAAACAACTCCGACATATCTTTTGGTGACGGCGTGGTATTCGCTGACACTTCCGCTGGCGCAGTGTCCATTAGCCTGCCTTCAGGTGAAGGGATGAAGGGTATCCCGCTCACAATAATAAAGTATGACGATCTGGATAACTATGTATATGTGAGTGCATTTGTGGAATCACCAGGCGCAGCGATGATATACGGCAAATTTGAATCTATGACATTTATCGTAGATGATAACGACCAAATCCACTTTTTAAACAGGTATACACCGGACAACATCAGAACAAAAACCGTAACCGCATCCTCCACACTGAGAGGGCAAGAGCGGTTTGTTATTGCTGATGCTTCAGCCGGAACAATAACATTAACACTCCCCCACGTAGACCGTGCAATAGGGGAATCAGTCACAGTTAAGAAGATAGATTCATCTGCAAATACAGTAACAGTGAGATCAAACGGCTGTACCATGGACGGAGCATCAACATTTGACCTGACATCTCAGTGGGAATACGCAGCTTTCGCCAGTGATGGCAACGATTGGTTCAGGGTGGGCTGATATGCTTTTCATCTGCTCATCATCACCTATTGCTGTTCCTGCTGCACCAACAGGAGGCTTAACCGGAAGCCTTTCATTAACAGCGCCGTTTATAATCCCAGGTTCCGGAGAATCTGTCACAAGTCTTACACTCTCTGCCTCTTTAAAGGTGCACGCCGTACTTGGAGAATCAGGATGGATTGTGCTCTCTGCTGAGTTTGCAGAGATGGCAACTGAGAGTTTGAAGATATTAAACAGTCTTGCGGGGATGAACCAAGAGACTGTTTCGACTAAGATATATGCCGTGACAGGGCTTGACAGCAGTGTTGTTTTGCGTAATGAGCTCACAGGACAGATCTCTAAAAGTGTAGCAATATCAAACACTCTGGGAGATTTTGCCTTCGCAGCGACTCATCAGATATGGTCAACTCTGGCTCTGACCGGGGCATACGGATCCCTATGCATATATCAGCCTGAAAGTGATGCTGTTATTGTTCGTGATACTTTTAAAATTTACTCGGACGGAACAGACATTACAAAATACCTGAGACATGCGGAGATAGACCTTTACGGTGAGATGTCTGTGAAAGCTGATTTTGCCGGACATCTCAGCCTGCCTGATGAGCTTCTAGTGCAGATAAATTCTGAAAACTACCTTTTTCAGATATCAAAAAAGAGAGACACTCCCGAAGGCACAGCTCTTTACGGAAAGACGCCTGCTGCAAAAAGGGAAGTTTTTAGTTTTAAACATGTCATGGCTTCAGAACTTGCAGCATCACTAGACGGTTCAATAATATTTGCAGCAGATGATTTTATGATATCAGGGCTGCACAGTGATATGAACAGCATAGAGGCAGCAAGCTTCATAGCGGAGATTTCCGGCAACAGAAGCAGAACTGTGAACGGAAACAGAAGCCTCGTTTTTAGTCTCTCAAAAAACAATCCGGTCTATTCCCCTGAGAACATTATCAGCTGGGAAAAATCCTATGTAAAACCAGAGGGCACTTTCACAGAGGTTGTCTATGGTCAAAGCTCTGAAAGCATCACCATAGAGCCAAGCACAAGAACTGCGAACACTTCCGAAAAGATAGTTATAAACATCTATTTACTCACAGACACACAGATAATAAGCAATGCATCACTGCGTAAAACAGCTTCAATGATACCTGTAACAGTAACAGAACAGGTTCTTTTCGAAGACGGCGCGGGGGCGCTTACCAAACCATCGTACAAAATGCTGTCGCCAAATGTCCGGGCATCAGGGAAGAGTGTTTTTGTCAAAGACGGCTCTGGGATTAAAGAAGTGACATACGTAACGCTTCGAAACACATATGAGCTTTCCTCTGCTTCCAGCGGCGAGTTTGCGGTATTTGCATACATGAAAAACCGCGCGCTGTTTATCAAGGGAGCAAACGGAACAAAGAAAACCATTCACGCTCCGCACCTGAGCGACCACGTTTCAGCCATAAAACTGGCAAAGTCAGAATATGCTGAAAACGGCGAAAAGCTCTTCTTAGAAATACCCCATACAAACATCATAAACACCACAAGCGGATTAAATATAAAAACCATGCACGGGGGCGGCGCTCTCACAGGGGTAAAGATAAATATTGAGACTAACCCTGTCAGAATAACTGACAGGCTGGAGGTTTTACAGTGGCAAAAGTAACAGTCAGTTTTGTAACCGGAGGCAACGATGCCGGACTCAGCATTGAAACAGACAGCGAACGCAACAGAGACTACACGGGCGCAGTTAAATCGAAATTCAGATACGGTGATACTGCTTATTTCAGAGTGTATACCCATGAACCAGAAGCAGTATCAGTATGTGCCACAGACGGGACAATTACAGACATGGGAATATTTGCAGATGTGGTAGCGGGTGAAACCATCAGTTTCATTACACAAGATACTGCAGAAACAGAAAAGCCTGTTAAATCTGTCTCTCAAAGCATTTGGCTGGGAAAATCACTAGGCACAATATCTGTGAAAGATCCTTACAATGTCAAATGTTCAGAATATCCCGTACCAGCAGACGGCATAATAGCAGCTGCAAGCATTGACTATCAGTCAGCTTACAGACTCTACGGACTTACACTCACCAAAAAAGATGCGGACGAATATCCCGTGGTGGTCTATGTGGAGGTTTCAAATGGCTGATAAAAAAATAACCTTCACAGCTAAAGACACAGGGCTGGCAGGCTTTGACTTTGTACTGGAGCCTGCTGAAAACAACGGCAGAACTATCTTTGCACCAAATGACAGGGCACGCATAAAGCTTTACCCCGGAGGGCAAAATCCGCAGCTGAGTGTTACTAGCCGTCAGGCTAAGATATTTCTTAAATCTCTGGAACAGATAATGACAGAGTTCATCGTTTTCAGAGACTCAGAAACTGCTGAAACTGAGTATTACATACAGGAGCTTATATCCGCTGTATGGCAGGGTACAGGGAGTTTGAAACCAAAGATATACGGTTCAAGGCTTGTTATGCCGGAAGCAGTGACCGGTGTTTTGAAAGTAAATTACAAAACAAGTTATGACCTGATAGACCTTGAGTGCTCCGCCCCTACATATGTGCTTTTAAGCGCAAAGACCAGCGGACTGACCGGGGATACTGTTGTTGATTTCACTGACGGTTTCCTGACAGGCATTTACAACAAAGACGTGGTGATGACCGTCCGTGATGCCTGCACCAAAGAGACACTCTCTGACGCACATGTGTACATAAATGGTAAATACACTGGCAAATCAGACACAGAGGGGATTATCAGACTTGGGAGTATGAAAAGTGCAACATACAGCCTGAAGATCACAAAAGACGGCTATCAGCCAACAGACGAAGACACCATAAGTAATGACTTTTTCACGGTGGAATAATGGCATCAGAAAACTACATAACTCCAAATATTTACATTTGCAAAGCAGTTTATGAGCCCAGAGGGATATGCTACGGAAAAGTGTGCAGAAAACGCAGTATGAGCATAAGGAATTCCGGTGTTTTGAGTAACATAAGAATGTTTGTTAACGGCATGCGTGCAGAAACCAGTGTTGTATCAGCCCGTCAGAAGACAGATATAGATGTGTATCTGTCCACACACGAAGATAAACCGCAAACAGTTACAGCTTTTATTTTGCAGGATGGAGCAGACCCTGAGTGTATTAAAGCCTACCCGCCGTGCAGCAACATTGAAGCTCTGACACTGGGAGCAAAATGGCACAGAAGCGGTGACTACATTACAGCCGAACTCCCTCTTCCAGAACACTGCGGGGTGGAGTATTTCCGCACTGACTTCTCTGACACAGCAGTCAGAATGGACTACCCCTCGCACATTGGTGAGGCAGATGGTGAAAATGTGCAACTGACTTTTGATGACGGCGGTGTTGTCTATCACAAAACAAGGCTGGACAGACAATACCTTGTCCCGGGCTATGAAGTTTCGGTTTCGTTCAAGCTGGCTGGATTCGATGAATTTCAGCCTTTTGCATTCTTCCGTTTCGAAACAAACATCTTCACCACTGCAAAGGTTCTGGGCTGCGGGCTTGTGCAAAAAGAGAAGGTTTATCAAAACATCCTGAAACCAGACACAAGCTACACATATGAATATGTCTGCAAAGATGGGGGTGAAGACGTCACCGCAAAACCTGAGTGGATATACGACACCAGATTCAGATATCTCATAGAGTACAGAGATAAAAGGTACTGGCTAAGATCTTCTGATTTTGCCTCTTATGAAGCCGGGGAAACAGTGGCTGTTATACGTTCCACAGATAAAATGCCGTTAACTGCTGACACCATGCCGTCAAACAAAGATGTAAAAAACACCATGTCTGAAGATAACGACATTATCGTCTCTGAACACTTTTACGGGAGGGCATGATGACACACAGAACCAAATGCGCAAACACTCTGGATGTGGTGGAAAACATCAGCTATCAAGAGGGTGTTGTTACACATGTGGACTATGAAAAAGACACTGCCGATTTTGTCTCAGGCGGGATCACATATAAAGAAGTACCAGTTTTTTATAACCATCCCGATGCTAAAAAAGAGCAAAGGAATGGTTCACTAAATGGTTCTTCAAAGGCATTCTGCAGAGGTGATGAAATTATTATCAGAATGTTCAGAAATGAGCCTTCACATATCATAGGCTTCATAAGCAGTCTGTGGCCGTGCATAAAAGTTCCTGCATTCGTTTTTACGGGTGCAAACCCATACGCATATGACGAGCATACAGGCGGATATGAGAAAATTGAGAGCACTCTTTTTTATGAAAGGTATAAAACCCTGACACTTGGAACGTGTTATGCCTCTTTCACCACATACGTTAACCAGCAGAATGCAGACATAAGCACTGGTTTTGTTTCTGCTCAAACTCACTGGACAGACAGTAAATATCACCGTGAGTCCAAGTTCTATTACAACGGCGAATCTATCTACAACACCTATAACAATGAAACATTCTCAAATGTTTTCAACGGCACAAGATCAAATATTCTAGGCGCATACACTCATCCAGATAACGGATGGGGAGCACTTATTTATCAGGTGAACACTTTTTATGACTGGAAACCAAGAGTGTCAGGCAGAGTTAAATTTGATTTTTATATCTATACATCAACAGGCACACACACAAAGCTGGCAACGGCAGAAGCTGATGTCACCGGGGCATCTGTGCAGGCTACAGGCAGCATTGTTTACTCACCTGCTATATACAAGGCAAACGATGATTTTACAGGGGAGATCTTTGCCGGAAGCTTGAAGATATACGATGCCTGTACATTCAGTTCAGACTGAAGCACAAACTATATAGGTAAAAAAGACTGCAAATCAGCTTTTTTCATACAAACAATGAATGGCTCAGATGAACCGATCGAAAGCTTTTTCACAATACCTACAACGATTTGGGGACAGATAGAGCTGCCGGAAAACGAGATATCAGGAACTAGTTTCAAAATATATATCAAAAACAGATAAATGGAGGAAAAACATGAGTTACAAAAGTGTTAGAGAGATACTTAACGCTGTGTTCGACAGCAGTGACGATTCTCTGAAGACCATCTACAAAACAGATGGTGAAGTGCTTAATATGGTTCTGGACGAATCTGGTGATCCTGCATTAAAGGTTTCAGTAGGCAACCTTGACACCTCTTCTGAATTGCTTGAAAAGATCAAAACTGTTGATGGCGGAGGCTCCGGACTTGACGCAGACAAACTGGACGGGCAAGAACTTACTGAAGTCCTTTCAGCTGCCAAGTCCGCCTGGGAAGCTAAAGGGCTAGGCGGAGCTTCCACTGACAATGCTATTGTTAGGTTTGACGGCATTACTGGTGCGGTGCAGAATAGCTCTGCAACTATCGATGACAGCGGAAAATTAGTTAATAATGGTGTGGTCAGCGCTGTGTGTCAATCAAGTGAATCTTTCGGGTCAGCTGAGGTGTTATCAGATGATGGGTCTCGTGTCCTGCAATTTTTACAGTTTGGAACTCTCCGTGCAGGCTCAACTGCTGGATTACCTAATGCAAATTTGGCTGTAATTAATACCACGTCATATGACGGCATAAACTATCCCAGCGCATTGCTTATAAGTACAGCAAATACCTCACCAATAGTTTTTGGAATTAACGATACAGAACATATGCGCATAACCTCATCAGGTGCTGTCTCTGTCAAACGTACTGACGGCTCAATTTTAGCGCCAATAGTTGAAAGAGGCTCAAATGCAAACGGGGAGTATGTCAAGTTCGCTGATGGGACTCTGATCTGCACAAATTCAAACTCAGCAATTGTGACAGACCCTGTGTCTTTTGTTGGTACTCCAGCAAGTATAGATTCAAACAAGCTTAAAGTCGGTCGTTGGTATTAAGGAGTAAATAAGCATGAAAATACATTTATCACCACAAGCAAATTTTAACGGGGAAACAACAGAGATATTTGTCAGCGGACTCGTAATCACCGTAGACGGGACTGATTATGATCTCTCTGAAATACCTGAAGGCGGTCTGGCAGAAGCAGAGCTTCCCTTTATCGGCACAGTGACAAGAGAAGAATGCAAAATACTTTTTAAATATGACAATAACAAAGCAGAGAACCACCAAACTGCACCTATTGAGAACTGGACAGTAGACATTGCAGAGGGCGATGTAATTGCCCCTGTGCAGTGGCTGTCAGACACAGAACCAGTCTATTCAGGACAAGCAACTATAGACATTACAGGAGATTCTAATGTTTAAAAATATTAAAACAGCACAGATGCTGGAACAGGAAAGATACGAAGCAGAGGCGGAGAAAGTCAGAGCAGAACGGGACAGGCTTCTGAAAGAGACCGATTATCTTATGATGCCGGACTACCCTATAGCAGATAAAACAGCTTTGCAAACATACAGACAGGCTCTCAGAGATATAACAGAGCAGACAGGGTTTCCATTTAATACAACATTTCCAGAAATGCCTGAGGCATACTGAGGATAAAATGACATATGAGATATTTGATGTGATTCAAACAGTGGGAAGTACAGCAAGCATAGTACTGATACCCATATGGAAATCGATAAACGAACTTCGAAAAGGCCAGGAGAGAACAAATGTCATACTCGCCCGTGACTATGTTGCCAAAAATGAGTGCAAAGATAAACATAAACTTCTGCACAGTGACATAAACAGGATACAGGAGAGAATTGATGATCTCTCCGGCAAAAAAAGTTAATCTAAACCCAACGAACCTCGATGATAAATCGGCAGCCATTCTCAGCGTTCTCAGCACAAAGGCTGCCGCCGGGGTTAATATCAACCATCCTGTTAAATTACTAACTCTTTAATAAGTATAAATAGAAAATACTGATAAATTATGCAAATTCGAAATATACTGATCACTTTTTAATCAACGCATGTTTATAAATTATTCGTTATTTAATACTTCAAAACACAACAATACATGTTTTCATACACTTTAATCCGTGTGCTTAACAACTTAACAAAACTGGCATGACTTTTGATAACAATGGTTTAACTAAAGTTTTCTAGTGGAGGAAAAAAATGAAATTAATAAAAGCTATTGTTAAACCCCACATGCTTGATGAGGTCAAAGATGCACTGAACGCGCTCGGTGTTACAGGTATGACGGTTTTTGAAGTGAAAGGCTACGGACGTCAGAAGGGACACCACGAACTATACCGAGGTGCAGAATATCAGATAGACTTCGTTCCGAAAGTTATGCTGGAAACAGTAGTGTCAGACGATATCGCATCTGATTGTATGAAGGCAATTTCAGAGGCAGCTAAAACAGGAAAGATTGGTGATGGTAAAGTTTTTGTTCTCGATGTTACTGATGCTCTTAGAATACGCACCGGTGAAACAGGCGACGATTCTATTTAACCTTGGAGTAAATAAAATGTTAAGACAAATTCTTGCATTACTTATAATAAGCGGTATCAGCGCCACAGCTTTTGCTGAAGAGGCTCCAACACTGGAGTCTCTAGCAATTGAGATAGCTGCTGTTCAGGCTAATGCTGACTGGCTCTGGACGCTTATAGCTGCTTTCATGGTATTTTTTATGCAGCTCGGATTTGCATGTGTTGAATCCGGCTTCACCAGAGCAAAAAATGCTGTAAATATCATTATGAAAAACCTGATGGACTTCTCCATCGGTGCAATTGCTTTTTGGGCAATCGGTTTTGCTATAATGTTTGGCAGTACTACTACAGGTTTTTTTGGTACAGAAGGTTTTTTCATCTCTAACTGGGATCCTGCTGATAACTGGACACTTTGTTTCTGGATTTTTCAGGCGGTTTTCTGCGCAACAGCAGCAACTATTGTTTCTGGAGCTGTTGCTGAAAGGGCAAATTTCAAAGCTTACATGATTTTTTCAGTATTAATGACAGCATTCATTTACCCAGTCTATGGCAGTTGGGCGTGGGGAAGCCTTTTTAACGGTAACGGGTGGCTTGAAGGTATAGGTTTTATAGACTTCGCAGGTTCTACAGTTGTTCACTCTATTGGTGGATGGGCAGCACTTGCGGGTGCTATAGTTCTAGGACCCAGAATCGGGAAATATTCTAAAGATGGTAAAATAAGAGCTATCCCCGGACACAATATCCCACTTGCCACGATAGGCGTTTTTGTTCTATGGTTTGGGTGGTATGGTTTCAACGTTGGTTCTCAAACAGCAGCAGACTCCATGCTTCCGCTTATTGCTGTTAATACTACACTTTCCCCTGCGGCTGGTATCATGTCCGCCATGTGGCTCACATATATGTTTTATAAAAAGTTTGACGCAGGAATGTCTCTCAACGGGGCTCTTGCAGGTTTAGTAGGGATAACAGCAGGCTGTGCAAATGTTACACCAGCTTACGCTATACTCATAGGGCTTATATCTGGCGTAGTTGTTGTTCTCTCCGTACAGTTCTTTGACAGAATCAAAGTTGATGATCCGGTTGGAGCTGTCTCCGTTCACGGCGTTTGCGGGGTGTGGGGTACTCTTGCGGCTGGCATATTTAACTATAACTTCGAAACAGGCTCTATGGAACCTGTGTTTATGTCTCAAATAATAGGCATCGTAGCTGCATTCGTATGGGCTTTTGGTGCATCATTCATTATTTTTAAGATAATCAACTCTGTTATCAGGCTTCGTGTTTCTGAACAGGTTGAGCTTGAAGGGCTCGACTTCTACGAACACGGAATTGATGCTTACCCGGAATATTCAAGGTCATACATCAAGTGATATATAAAAAAAAAGCCCGCTAAAATGAACGGGCTTTTTTTTAAGCAAGTTTATGAAATTAAATCAGGTTTAAGCTGATTCATTCATAAAACTATTACCCTCTAATATTGTATAAGATCAATATTTTAGAGCCTGCCAGTGGATTTTGTAAACTCTGCACCCGGAGGCAAGTTCGCCTTCTTTCTTATAGGTAACAGGTTCGCCAGCTCCAACTTCTGGTGCCAGCAGTACATTTCCACCGGAGAGAAACGCTCTCATGAATTTAAGCGAATCATTGTCGAAATAAAGAACAACGTCTCTGTCGCTTATCCCCTTCAAAAGAACCTTCTCAACATATAATATGTCAGTTTCATTGACCTTCGGTGCAAATCTTCCGTCGTTGACGTATACCCAGAATGCACCCTTTTCCACCTCGCATCTTCCGTCTTCTACATCTGATAATGTGATTTCAATAGAAGGTGTTGCAGGTTCATAAGCAACAACTTCGCTCTCTGCTGCTACAGCAGCATTAGACTGCTCAAAAGAGTAGCCTTCTTCAGACCCTATCAGGTCTGTCACACTACAAGTGAGACAAAGCGCAAGGTTCTCGATTAAATCTCTTTCAAACTCTCCATGACCAAGCTCAAGACGGGTTAACGCTTGAACATCAATCTTAGCTACAGCCGCCAGGTCGTTTTTTGTAAAACCCCTTTTTTCTCTCATTTTGCGAATATTTTCGCCCGTATCTTTTGTGTTTTTGATATTATCGCCATAAGCGAAATAATCAAGTTTCACTTCTAGGAATCTGGCAATCCTTGAAAGTGTTTCAAGATCCGGTTCTCTGCTGCCGCTAAGGTAGTTTGAAAGGCGTGAAGGTGACAATCCCACTGCTCGACATACATCGACCTGTTTGAGACCCTTCCGTTTAATCAATTTTCTTATCTTGTTTCCCAACATAATCCTATTTTACCTCATTATTTTTACTCAGTAAATCAACTATTTGCAAAACGAAAAATCAATTTATCCGCAACGTGACAAACACTTGTCGCAATGATAACTGTTTTACGTATTGAAAATGACCAACTTGTATTTAACAATTGAAGCAACCATGATTATATATAATCATTCACTCTAAAGCCCCTTGTTTATACCTTAATAATACCCCTAGTGTTTGTTTTAACAATCTTTTTTTATCTTATTTTGAATAATTATTATCTTTTCGGATACTTAATTAACATTTATCAGCATAATTATTTTATAATAGTCTTGTCTATCAAGTATATCTCTATTACCTTAATTTCTTTTAAAGACATTTTCTTTTTTTAATGCTATTAATTTTCATGATTTCGAGATTTAAAATCAAAATACGTAAAATTCTTCTGCTCGACTGCCCTCCTAGCCGAATAGCTGCTGCGGCTGCTATTGGGGTGGTAATCGGCTTTTCTCCATACATTGGCTTTCATACCGTGATAGCCATCGGGACATCCTTTGTCTTTAATCTCCCTTTGTACCCTCTTATAGTAGGTGCATACATAACAAACCCCCTTACTTTCATACCTATATATACGCTTAGTTACAAGTTTGGAGAGTGGGTGACAGGGCAGCGGGCAGAGCTAACAGTTAACTTTTCAGACATAACGTTTTCAAACCTTTTAACCACAGCGAAAACTTTTTTAGTGCCATTTTTTACAGGTTCGCATCTGCTTGGGTTGATTCTTGGTGCGATAACGTATATCCTGACTTATTATCTTGTTAAAAAATATAAGGATAGTGTATAAACATGGCAGAAATTCTTGCAGTTGCCAGTGGCAAAGGGGGAGTGGGTAAGAGTTTTTTTTCAGCAAACCTTTCCATGTCTCTAAAATTAGCAGGCAACGACATACTGCTTGTGGATGCAGATTTAGGCGGCGCAAATCTGCATGACTTTGTAGGGTTGAAAATACCCGGTCTGGGCCTGTACGAGTTTTTAAAAGATAAAATAGACATTGATAAAGTGATTACAAGATCCCCTGCGGATGTCGACTTCATCGGAGGTTCCAGCGACGTTTTAGGGATAGCCCACATAACTAATTTCGAAAAGCTTAAAATACTGAATAAGCTAAAATCACTCAATTATAAATATATACTTTTTGATCTTGGTGCTGGCACCAGCTACAACACCATAGATTTTTTCAATTTTGCAGAAAAAAAGATCATAATAATGAATTCTGAGCCCACCTCCATAGAGAACTCATACGGTTTTTTAAAAGTGGCTCTCTACCGAAAGATAGAACTTTTTTTGAAAAAAAATCCTTCTATGAGTGACATTTGCAAGAGACTGCACAGCAAAAGCATGCAGTTCCCGAACATCAACACCATATACAAAGAGGTGTGTGCTGTTGATGCAGATGTGTTGCAGGAGATACGGCAGATAGTCAGCGAATACAAGGTTGGCATAGTGCTAAATCTTATTAAAACCAGAAAAGAACTTAATGTTTTTTACGGTTTTGAATCTGTGACTAAAAAATATCTCGGTATTAATATTGAAAAATTAGGTTTTTTGCCATATGATATTAGCGTAAGCGATAGTATTAAGCTTTTGAAGCCATACTATTTAAACAATATGAAGAGTGATGTCTCCAAATGCATGGACGATATTCGAAGCCATATTATAACGAAGCTTTAAGGGGTGCCAGGTGAGCAATCTACAACCAATAAGCGAACTTGATTACGACAATAATGATTACAGAGAAGGGATGGAAGTCATCCAGCTTGTCGGACTTAAGCTCGGCGAAGAAGAATATGCCATAGATGTCCTGAAAATTCAGGAGATCATAAGAACCGTAGAAATTACCTCTGTGCCACGAACAGAAGGTTTTGTTCTCGGTGTTATGAACCTTCGCGGAAAGGTCATCCCTGTAATAGACCTTCGTATTCGCTTCTCTCTGGATAAAATGGACTTTGACAAAGAAACTCGTATCATAGTTGTAAGGTTCGAAACAGAAAATATTGGCTTTGTCGTTGACGAAGTTACAGAAGTTATCAGAATAAATAAAAGCATGGTTGAGCCGACACCTCCTCTTGTGGGAACAGTCGGTCAGGAATACATCCTCGGTATATGCAAATATCAGGACAGACTAATCATACTTCTTGACATAGACAGTGTTGTAAACGATGACAAATCCATCGAAAGCGACCTGAAAAAGACTATCCTCGGTCAAATGGCTCTCCCTTCAGCTGAACAAAACTATCAGGAGATAGCCTCAACAGTAGAGCAGGAATATGCAGAAGAACCTGAAGAAGCTACTGCAGCCATAGGGTCAGCAGAAGAAGATGAAATTGAAAGCGAAACAACTTTCGATGAAGGCTCCGCAGATGATGAAGTCGGCAGCTCTATTGATGATCTTATTGCTCTTGAGCTATCCAAAAGAGAAGCTGAAACAGAAGAGCTGAACAAAAAGAAAAAAGAAGAAGACGAAAACGAGGAAGAACCAAAAAAAAAATCTGAAGAAGTAGCTTCAGATGACCTTGACGATATACTAAACGATGCCCTCAACCAGAGCGGTTCAAAGATGGATGCAGAAGATGGACATGTTGAGCAGGTAGAACTTGACGACCTCATCGCACTTGAACTGGCCAAAAGAGAGGCTGAAACAGAAGAGCTGAACAAAAAAAAAAAGAAGTAGCTAATACATTAGAGGCTCCTGAAGAGGAGCCTCAAACCACTCCAGAAGAACTCACTCCAGAAGAAATCTCAGAAGAAACAAACGAAGATGATGATTCCATAATAGACGAAGATTTTAGTCTCGAATCTGAAGATGAAAATGAGGATATCACAGAAGAAGAACCTGCTGAGGAAGTGTTAGATATCGAAGAAGATCCCGAAGTAGAAGAAGAATCAGATTTGGCAGAAGATGACACAGAAGAACTTCTGGGCGAATTGGAAGATGATCTAGAAAACAATGACGAGATGTCAGATATTTTAGATAAACTGGAAGTTCCTGCTGAGACAGAAGATATTATAGAACAAACTTTGGATGAACAAAATCTGGATGAATACATTTCAGATGAAGATGGTCTACTGGAACTTGACATGCCGGAGGAAGAGGATGAGCCTGCGGCTGATTTGCAAGAAAAAGATGATGAAGCAAGTGCTGAAACTGACAATGATTTGCTGTCTGAAGATGATGATGATGACCCAATGGCAGAACTGAAAAATATCTCCGCAACAACTGCGCAGTCGGGTGCTGAAGAATTTGAAAAACTAAAATCACTCTAAAAAAAAATAATTGACGGCGAATCTGTTGATATTGGCATTAACATCAAGAGCGAGATTAAAGAGCTGCTTGATCTTATAATGGAAACAAAAAAACGTGTGGATGAAATTGGCCCATCACTGGCAACATCAAACGAACATATACCTAATGTTCTCTCTACTCTGGAATCGGTAACTTAGACCACAGAGGATGCCACACTGGATCTAATGGAAAATGCTGATACATTAAACAACTACTATCAAGAGTTTATCGAAGAGATAAATGATCTGGAAGATTTGGTTCACAAAAAAGATACGGCGGCCATTTTGAAAAAAATAGTTAAACTGGAACAAGAGCTTGAGCAAGCTGACAGTAGCGGATTTAAGATTCTGCACGCGCTTGAATTCCAAGATATCACTGAACAAAAACTCCAAAAGGTAATAAGTGCTGTCAGAGATATGGGCGGAAGACTAGGCGCTATACTCGGATTCATTAAACTTAAGCAAGAGAAGGACCCGGCATCCGTGGATGATGCATCACAAGACGATATTGATAAGCTGCTTTCGGATTTTGGTCTCGACTAAAAATTACTTCAAAATACTATACAAAAAATCTTAACTGATCAAATTATAAGCACCTCGTCAGCAATGGCAGGTGCTTTTATATTTATATTTTTTGATTAATTAAAGCAAAAATTAATTACTTTGTAGTCAGGATTATTTTTGTGGAAAAAATGTGGATAAAATCTATCACTTTTCTGCAATTATTATCAACATAAGTCGACTACTCGCATTTTCTATTTACTATCAATAACTTCTCGTAAACCCTTGACTGTCAAGGGATTGAGTGTCAAGCACTTTTTTCTCCACAATATTGTTGAATAATTGTGCAGTTTTGTCTGATGTCATAGAAAAAACATTGAAATTTTATAAACTTATCAGGATTGCGTATTTTTTAACCGAAATTAAAACTTTAGAAAAAATTTAAATATATAGTTGCTACAAAATTATTGAGATAATAATTGTCTTGCATAACTTATCGTTTTTAATTTATAAACTATAGATATGGTGGTGAAAATATGGAAGGTACAGACAACAGAACAGTATTCTGCACTTTTTTAAAAGCATGCGAGAAGTATCAGAACAATACAGCTTATGTTTATAGAACTGGAGGGCAGGAATTTAAAGTAAGCTATCAGAAATTTCTGGAAGATGTCTTTATCCTCTCAAAAACCTTTAAAAAACACGGTATAAAAAAAGGAACGAAAGTACTTTTTATCTCTGATAACAGATATGCCTGGATAGTTACTGATATTGCCATCGCCTCAATTGGTGCTATTTTGATCCCCAGAGGCAGCGATACACCTATGGATGAAATGCAGTTCATAGCAAACCATTCCGAAAGCACATATGCCATATTTTAAACTGAACAGTCCATGGAGGCTGCAAAAACTGTTATTCACGACCTTAAATTTAAAGAAATATTCCTTGTTGAAGGTGAAAACAAAGGCAAGCTTTTCAGCAAGGTGCACACTTACAACAAAATAATGGGCGACAGAAAATATACTGAACAAGAGCTGGAAGAGTTAAAAAACAGCGATGTAAACACAGGCGACGATATTTTCACCATAATATACACATCAGGAACAACAGGTTATCCTAAAGGGGTGATTCTGACTAATACGAACCTGATGCACAACCTTGACGTTATGCCGGACATAATAAAACTGACTGACAAGGACTCATGGCTATCCATACTGCCTTCGTGGCACATTTTCGAGCACACAGTGGAGCTGCTCGCAATGGCAAACGGATGCACACTTATCTATTCCAGCGTAAAAACTTTTGGGCAGGATCTGGAAGACTACAAGCCGACTATAGTAGCCTCTGTCCCAAGAGTTTGGGAATCTTTATATGCCAAAGTCATTGCCTCTTTGGAGAAACAATCACAGAAAAAGCTTGGAATGTTCATGGTTCTCACAAGAGCTTCCGCATCATACAACAGACAGCTGCGAAGGATAAAAAACCATCTGCCGGAATTTCAGAAAGTAAATCCTGTCAAAAAGTTTTTTCTAAAAGTCGGCTCATTTTTCAAATTGATAGCACTTATGCCGCTAAAACTTATAGCCATGAAAAAGTTCAAAGCAGTTCAAGCGAAATTTGGCGGACGGCTTAGACTAGCAGTATCCGGCGGCGGCAGCCTGCCGTCATATCTGGAAAACTGGCTGGATGCCATAGGGCTTCGGATTGTAAACGCATACGGCATGACAGAGTGCGCACCTGCGATATCTGGCAGAGCGCTGAACTGTGAAATATTCGGAACACTCGGCCCGGCTGTTATGGACACTGAGCTGAGAATTATTGACGAAGAAGGAAACATACTCCCTCCTGGCGAAGAGGGGGAGATAATAGTAAAAGGGCCGCAGGTCTTTCCAGGCTATTACAACATGCCGGAAGAGAATGAAAAATCATTCACCAAAGACGGCTTTTTTAAAACAGGTGATCTCGGAATGCTTACCCTGACAGGTGAGCTTAAAATCACCGGCCGAATCAAAGACATTATAGTCCTTGCCAGTGGTGAAAATATCGACCCGACAAAGATCGAATCAGCCATAACTATGCTTCCGTTTGTTAAAGATGCCGTGCTTGTAGGGCAGGATCAAAAAAGTCTGGGTGCACTGATTATTCCTGATTTTGAAAAGCTGAAAGAGCACATGAGCAAAAAAATCGAAGATTTCAAACACGATGTTGATGTAAACTCAAAACATGCAGTTGATTATGTTAAAAAGGATATCAATAAAATTCTCTCTAACAAAAAGAACTTCAAGTCACACGAGAAGTTAGGGAATCTCTCTTTTCTCGACAAAGATTTCAAGCTTGGGGAGGAACTTACTAATACTCTGAAAAAACGCAGACACTATATTGAAAAGAAATATCATGAGATAATAAAGAATCTTTTCAAATAAGAGCTTGCGCGAACTGCCAGTTTAGCTAGTTTCTATAAAATATGAATAACTTTTTACCCACCACAAAAAAAGAAATTAACGCTCTGGGATGGGACAGACCAGACATAATAATCGTTTCCGGCGATACATATCTGGACAGCCCTTACAATGGAGCTGCGCTTATTGGCAGACTTCTGCAGGCGAACGGATATAAAACAGCCATAATAGCACAGCCGGAAACAGACACTGCTGACATCGCAAGACTGGGAGAACCAAAACTGTTTTGGGGTGTAACATCGGGATGTGTCGATTCTATGGTGGCAAACTATACTGCTTCCAAAAAACCCCGACGCTCTGATGATTTTACTCCCGGCGGCAAAAACACAAAAAGACCTGACAGAGCAGTAATAGCTTACACAAACCTTATCAGAAAACACTTCAAAGGCACAGCCCCCATTGTTATTGCCGGAGTTGAGGCATCCCTCAGAAGACTCACCCACTACGATTTCTGGTCGGACAAACTTCGCAGATCTATACTTTTCGACTCGAAAGCAGATTATCTTATATATGGCATGGGTGAAAAGACT
Organism: Denitrovibrio sp.; assembly: GCA_002869145.1. Classification (GTDB taxonomy): domain Bacteria; phylum Chrysiogenota; class Deferribacteres; order Deferribacterales; family Geovibrionaceae; genus Denitrovibrio. Next base: position 14,970 of record PKTM01000028.1, on the reverse strand, counting down.
GTACTTGAGTTTGCCGCAGGGAAGAACCCTGCTGACATAAATGGCCTGTGTTATGTTTCTAAGGAAATCCCTAACGGCTTTGAAGAGCTTCCGACTTACGAAGATTGCGTTAAGGATAAAAAGACTTTCACACATATGTTCCACACTTTCTACAAAAACAACGACTATTTGACAGCGTCAGGACTTGCACAAAAGCAGGACACCAGATACTTAATACAGAACCCGCCTTCCCCTGACCCAGAGAGGGTGGAGCTGAACAGCTACTTCGAACTTCCATACACCTATGAGGTTCACCCCCATTACGCAGCACAGGGATACGTGAAAGCTATGGACACAATCAGAAACTCCGTAACAACTCACAGAGGCTGCTACGGTGAGTGTAACTTCTGTGCAATAGCAGTGCATCAGGGGACAAGGGTTGTGGAACGCACAGAAGCATCTGTAGAGAAAGAGGTACAGCGGTTCATAGACAAGCCGGGATTCAACGGTATCATTAATGATGTCGGCGGCCCAACAGCAAACATGTACGGTATAGAGTGCCGGAAAAAGAAGGATCAGGGCAGATGTCATGACAAACGCTGCCTCTACCCTGAGATATGCCCTCAGCTTGGCATCAGCCATAAATATACAAATTCACTGCTTAGCCGCATCAGAAAAATGGATGGGATAAAGCGTGTTTTTATAGCCTCCGGCATCCGCTACGATATGATAATGAATGATAAAAAGTTCGGTCCTCAGTATCTGGAAAACCTTGTAAGATTCCATGTGTCCGGTCAGCTGAAAATTGCACCGGAACACTCCGAACAGAAGGTTTTAGACCTGATTGGCAAGCCATCTGAAAAAGTGCTTAAAGAATTTGTGAGCGCTTTTAATAAAGAGACAAAAAAACAAGGGAAGAAACAATTCCTGACGTATTATATGATAGCCGCTCACCCGGGCTGTGAAATGGAACATATGGAGAGTTTGAAAAAATTCGCATCACAGGAACTGAAGATGAGCCCTGAACAGGTTCAGATATTTACTCCGCTCCCTTCAACCTACTCCGCGCTGATGTATTACACCGGAAAAAACCCATTCACAGGTCATGACATATACGTAGAGCATGACGGAGCTGCCCGCAGCAAACAAAAAAATACAATAACAGCACCTATAGACAGGCGCCCCGGCAAAGCTGTGGCTAAGCCAAAGCGTGATCCACGCCCGAAATTGAGAAAACGGCCAAAACCGAAATGATGTAAAGCTAAAAAGTAGCCGTCAGGCTGACGGTCTCACCATCTCTTTCTACTTTCATTTCATAGCTTTCACCTTTTTCAGCATAAGTGAGCGCAATTTTTATATCCGAAAGACCGAATATCTCCACCCCGTTCAGTTCTGTTATGTAGTCCCCTTTTATAACTCCTGCTTTTGATGCAACAGTATCGTCTAATACACCTTTTACCAAAAGTCCGTCATCTGTTTCGTCAACCATAACACCTATTTTCGGGGATTGAGCAAAATCCATTTTTTCAGGGTACAGAATGTAGTCTGCAACCCCTTCTGCGTATTCCATATCCTGAACTATAAGTGTATAGTCATCTCCGCTGCGCCTCTTTACTCTGTCTGCAATCCCGTAGCCATATTCCATATGTCCGTTTCCGGCTATTATGACAAGGGTCTTCTCAGGATTTTTGGTCATATAGTTATATGCTGATTCGGCCATGGTTTCGTCCCAGAGCAGCTGTGCTTCATAGAAATTATCAAAATTATTTCTTGTGGGATGCATGCCGAAAATTTTCACCAACCTTTCCTTGTAGTCTCCCTGAGTATATTCGATGTCGGCGGGAAGTTTAGCCAGATCATCATCGGATAGAGATTCCACCCCTGCCCGTGAAACTTTTTTTGTAAGCTCTTTCTCCAGGTTCAGTGCAACCAGAGGAATGCTGTTAGCTTTTGCATAATCGAATATCCTCTTATACAGTCTGAAATCAAACCGCCATCTGTCGAAATATTCGGTTTCTGCAAGCATGTGTGCCTCGTCAATCTCGCCGGCTATATACGCATCCAGATACTTCTGAAAGGGTCTCTGCATCATCTCAAGCCCAACAGCGACATCGTGCCCGTTCTCCTGCAATGTCTTTATCAGCTCGTACTGGTTTTCGTGATGAGCATATTCGTCATGTTTTTCGCCAATAAGCCAGAGCTTGATGTCGCTATTATCATGAACTATATCACTGATGCTTAGAGGTTTACTCACTGCGACCCCCTGTTTGTCACTATTCATATCTATCTTAAAACCTTCATCTGATTCGTCTATCTGCTTTTCGTATCTGTGACCGTCTGTGAGTTTCAAAGATGAGTATTTGCCATAGTGAGAAATACGCCTTGCATTTGCAGAGGTTGTCTCGGCATCTTTGCTTATAACAATATATGACATACGGTCATTCCCCATTGGATGCTTTACGCTCTTGACCATGAACTCTCCGTCAAAAGCAGGGACTTCTTCCCTGTAAACCTTCTGGTATGCCTTGTTTGAACTGCCCAAAAAGATAAGAATACGGTCAGAATATTTATAAGGATTCGCTTCATCACTCACTACTTCAGCATCTGAAAGTGTGCCGATAAAAGCTTCATACTTATCCTGTTCTGAAGGTTTTACAAAAACCGCTTTCGGATATTTGCTGAAAAGATGATGAAGAACAGGTGTCATCTCTGAATCGCTGAGTAGTCTTGGAACCTTATACTCGGGGTCAAAAATAATCTCCAAAGGCTTTGTTTTGGTTTTTATGGTAAATGTCTCTTTCTTTTTGTCTATATACAGGTAATCATTTACTTCACCTGAATCGGTTTTCACAGCAACTTCAAGCGGATATTCCAGCCACTCATATTTATTGCTAATCTCGAAACTGACACTGTAGCCATCAGCCTCGCCGTTTATCCTTGCACCAGAAACACTGAAATCTACCAAAGCTGTCTCAGCCAGCCAGCCATCCAGAAACCCATCAATATCCAGTCCGCTAACATCCTGCATAATAGTTATGATGTCCTGCCAGTCAGCCTTCTTGTGCAGAAACCTCTCAGTAAAAATACGTATAGATTTATCAAAGTCATCAACACCCAGAATCGACTCCAGCATGGTAAATACCATCAGCCCTTTGCCGTAACCCACAGCCTGAGCTGTCTTGTTTTTGTTATATTTAAAATCTAAAAGACACGTCCCTTCCTCTTTCTGCCTGGCGTGTGCCATGTAGCTTGCAAGTGTGTTTTTTCGATACTCTGCGCCCTCACCTTTCATATCGGCATATAGTCTGTCAGCATAGTAGGTAGTGAGTGCTTCAGCCCAGTTTCCGCCATCTATATCAACATCTACTCCAACCCCAAACCACTGATGGACAAGCTCATGCCCAAGAGAAACTTCAGTAAGGAAAGGCATACCTATTATGTTTGTAGAAATAAGTGTCATAGACTTAAGAGCATGCCCCGCGGGATACGGTACGTCCACCACGTTAAAAGAGCTGTAGGGGTAGGGTCCAAGCTTTTCGGTATATATATCCAACAGCTGCTTCACCCGGTCGAAGTAGCTGAGGGAGAACTTTCGGTTTTTCAAAGTAAAAAACGTGGAGATATCCACCCCTTTATACTCTTTGGTTTCCTGAACCCACCTATCAGAAAGTGCCAGCACCACCCCGTGCTCTGGGTTGTCATACTCATAGCGAACACCTGTGTAGGTCTCTTTTGACCTGTTGCTCTCTGTGACCAGCATATAACCTTCCGGACGGAAAATGTGCATACGAAGCCCATAGCCCTCTGGTATTTCAGGCAGCCAGTTTTTATAGATAACGATAGTATGACCGTCGTTAAAGTCCGCATCAGAAAGGCTGAAACTGAAAACTTTTTCTTCCCCTTCAATCTCCATCAAGCCGATTATTAACTCTTTTTCGAGATCTATCTTGATTGCGGCATTGAGATATTCCTTAGCAAACCCTGAAAACGGAATAGTAATTAATATGAGTATTGTAATGATTCTGCGCATAATTTTATCCTAATAATGTTTTTAGATATGACAAAATTATAGGTCAGCGGTTCACAAACATAAAGCGATAAAAGATTTTTTCGGGCACTGAAGCTGTCAAACGAACAAGCAGAGCCACAAGAAGGACTGAAAAGATAGTGCGAAATATAAGTATACCTGAGATGTGTGCGCCTATAGCAAGCAAAATAAGAGTGTCCTCTATCATAGAGTGACATATCCCCATGAAGCCAAGACTAAAAAAAACGTCCCTGTGTGACATACTTCCAGACTTTGCCTCTTTTATGATAAGTCCTCCGCCATATGTAAGACCAAGCGTAAAGCTCACCATAGTAACATATGCAGCCTGCTCTCCTATCCCCATCACTTTCAATAGAGGTTTGCATGCTTTGTTAATAAGGTTTATCAATCCGATTTTTTTAAGCAGTCTCATAAGAGCAACAAGAGCGAGGATTATCACGGCAATGTATATAAGCTTTACAACCTCGCCATATGCCCAGCTTAAAATACCGCTATCTACATTCTTTGGGGTATAAAAAATTCTGACAGGCTCCTGAAGAAGACCTGTTGATTTATAAAAAAGATTTAACAAAATACCATAAACAAGCGCAGCACCAAAACGAAACAAAAACATAGCCCTAAGTCTTGTTCCTGCCATTTTTGCTATCTGGAGTTCCACTGGAAAACCGTGCGCCATAACCATCATGGAAGCCATAACAGTAGCCTGTGCCGCACTCAGCTGCATATCAGGTGCAAGAGTGGCAAAGACGATAACACCGCCATATAGGTTTGTTGCCAGAGCACTTGCCCATGCAAGTCCAAGCTCACCCGGCAGTCCGGTCAAAAACATTACAGGGGATAAAATATCGCCTAAAATAGAGACAAGACCTGTCTCCTGCAGTACCTTTATGAGGATTATCATAGGCACCAGTATTTTGAAAAGCGGGGTCACAATGCCTAAAGTCTCTTTAAATATCTCTTTTAAGTGATAGATAAGATGCACTAAACAAGCCTTTTAACGTCATAAAGCGAGCTAAGGGTTTCCATTATTTTTTCTATGTGGTCATACCCTCTGGTCTCCAGCGATATATTCACTCTGGAAAGTCCCACGGGAATATCCATGTCGTTACGAACGTGAACTATCTCATGTATGTTTGCCTGAAGTTTGCTGATAACCGTGCTGAGCGATGTAAGTGCTCCCGGGACATCTCTTAGAATTATGGAAACCGTCATGAACCTGCCTGTAGTGGTCATACCTCTGTTTATGACTCTGTTTATGGTGGTAACATCGATATTACCCCCGGAAACTACCAGCACTGTTGTCTTCCCTTTAACATCTATCTTTCCGGCTAAAACCGCAGCAAGCGGCGCAGCTCCTGCACCCTCCACAACCAGTTTCGCACGCTCTATATATTCCAAAACCCCAAAGGCTATCTCGCCTTCTGTAACAGTGACAAGCTCATCCACATGTTCCTGACAGTGCTTCAATGTAAGCTCACCCACTTTTTTCACAGCTATCCCCTCAGCGAAAGTAGCTGATGTGGATAGGCTCACAACCCTGCCCTCCGAAAGAGAACTGACCATCCCCGCAGCCTCTGCTGCCTGCACACCTATAACCTTTATGTTGTTATCAAAACCTTTTACGTATTCTGCAACGCCAGAGATGAGACCTCCGCCCCCGACAGGGACAACTATCTGGTCTATATCAGGGTTTTCGTTCAACACCTCGTAAGCTACACTCCCCTGCCCCGCTATGACATCTGAATCGTCAAAAGGGTGCACAAAAAAGAGCTTCTGCTCTTTGGAAAGCTGCAGCGCATGCTTATAATCATCCTCGAATGATTCTCCGTGAAGTATTACCTCTGCGCCATGATCCTTAGTGCTGTTCACTTTCACCATAGGCGTAAACTCCTGCATAACAATAACTGCACGGATACCGAGGGTCTTTGCACTGAAGGCAACACCCTGAGCGTGGTTTCCAGCAGATGCAGCGATAACACCATTTTGACACTTATCCTCATGCTTCAAAATGCAGTTCAGCGCACCGCGTATCTTGAAAGAACCGGTTCTCTGAAGGTTTTCCAGTTTAAAAAAAATGTCAGCTTCCAGCCTTTCAGAAAAATTGTTCGAATAATAAAGCGGCAAATGCTTTATATACTTACGTATTCTGAAATAAGCTTTGGTTATATCCTCAAACATGAGCATATATTAGTATCACGCAAACCTTTTTACAAGTGTTCATTTATCACTTAACCAAGTAAAACGAATTGAGTAAACCTGTTCCATTGGGTATAGTTAAAGAAAACAAGATAGGGGCGGCTAATGAAAAAGTTATCCTCAGTATTAATTGCTGTTATATTTACTATCCTTTTTTCCGGATGCGCAACAACTAACCCTGAACCACAGCAGACTCTAAAGGTTATTCAGCCGCTGGACATATCCAAACGCAAGACTATGGCTGTCATCCCTTATGATTTCAAAGATAACAACACCAGCTACGAAGGGCTGGAAAGCGGACTTGTAGACCTTACGATAAACTCGTTTTTTGAAACAAAAAGGTTCCTGCTGGTGGAACGAACCAAGCTTAAGGCTGTTGTGCAAGAGCTTCAGTACAGCTCAAGCGGAATGGTGGATACAGAAAACGCACTAAAGATAGGTAAGCACGCAGGTGCTGAATATGTTTTCATAGGTGCGGTGACCTCTATAAATCCAATTGCAAAAAAACATACTATAGGAATAGCTTATATCGACACCAAGGGTTTTGAAGTGACTATACAGGGGCGTATCATAGATATAGAAAAAGGTGTTGTTGTAGCAAGCACCACTGCAAAAGGGAAAGAGGAGAAAACCAAAAAGGTAGCGCTCGGAGCCACAACTGGAAGCATAGCTCCTGATGATACACTCATCAGAATGGCATTTGAAAAGGCAGTGCAACTGCTTGCAAACGACCTTGCCTCTCAACTTTAAAAATAACCTATAACCTAAACAAAGAGCGGCCTTAACAGCCGCTTTTTTCATTTAACATTTCGATGATTATAGAAATGTCTTGACCTATATATTCGTTTTCGTATATTCATACCTTAGAGGCTGAAATGAATGAACTGAAAAAACTTATATACCTAACCGCTATCTTTACATTTATCTACTTTGTATCTTTTGATACACCTAAGATGAGCTCTGCTATACTGGAGGGTTTTTTCCTCCTGCAGGACTATGTCCGCGAACACACTCTGACATGCCTTATCCCGGCTCTCTTCATAGCAGGAGCCATGAGCATAGTGATATCTCAGGCGGCGGTTATAAAATATTTCGGTGCAGAGGCGAACCGTATAGTTGCCTACTCTGTAGCATCTGTTTCTGGAAGCATCCTTGCTGTGTGCTCATGCACCATCCTCCCGCTTTTCGCAGGGATATACCGCAGAGGTGCAGGTATAGGTCCTGCCACAGCATTTGTGTACTCCGGCCCTGCCATAAACATCCTCGCCATCATCCTTACCTCAAAGGTTCTAGGGTGGGAGCTAGGCATGGCCAGAGCTTTTGGTGCGGTGTTTTTCTCTGTTATAATAGGCGTTCTGATGGCCTTCATATACAGAAACGAAAAACGTGAAGCACCGCCTCAGCCTAAGACAAATATGACAGAAAGCGAAAAACCACCATCTAAAATAATTATATTTTTTCTTTTTATGACCGCTGTGCTTATCTTTGCCACATGGGCGAAACCAGACGCACCCGGCTCGCTCCTTGCATTTATTTTCAGTATGAAGTGGGCTTTAGCAGGGGCGTCACTTGCTGCTGTTGTTGCCCTGTCCTTCAGTATTTTGAACAAACAGGAACGTTCCGGATGGATGATAGAGACGTGGGAATTTTCTAAACAGATAATACCCCTGCTTTTCATAGGTGTGCTGGTGGCAGGTTTTTTCCTCGGCAGACCCGGTCACGAGGGTGTTATCCCTTCTCATTACATAGAATCACTTGTTGGCGGAAATGGGTTTGGTGCTGTATTTTTCTCATCTGTGGTGGGCTCGCTTATGTATTTTGCCACACTTACAGAAATACCTATTTTGCAAGGGCTTATAGGTGCAGGAATGGGTAAGGGGCCTGCGCTTGCACTGCTTCTGGCGGGGCCTGCTCTAAGCCTTCCGAACATGCTGGTAATAAGAAGTGTCATAGGCACTCAAAAAACAGCAGTTTATGTTACACTGGTGGTTATAATGTCTACCATTGCAGGTTATGTTTACGGAAATATGTAGTTATAAATCAGACATTTGCAGCAAATAACAAATATATTAATATAATAAGGAGAATAGTTTATGAGAATAAAAGTTTTAGGACCCGGATGCAGAAACTGCAAAACAGTACACGAAATGGCTTTGGCTGCTGTAGAGGAACTTCAGCTCACTGATGCTACAGTGGAGTATGTTCAGGACATGGGAACAATATCATCATACATTATGACAACACCCGGTCTTGTTGTTGACGAAGTTGTTGTACATGAAGGAAAACCATTGCCGACATATGAAAAAGTAAAAGAGATTCTTAGCAAATAAAAATAGTTTTCGCACACACATTGTGGTATTTTTTAGTAAAAGAACCTAAGGAGTTTTATTATGGAAAATACCGTCAATTATATACAAAACTGGCTAGCAGAATTCGGACCTAATATCGTCTATGCCCTTATCATTCTCTTTTTAGGCCGCTACAGCGCAAAGGTCATCTCAAAGGTTGTAGTGAAAGCACTTAGCAAGGCTAATGCAGGCGATACTCTGATTAAGTTTCTTAAAGTTATCATATATTACACGCTGCTTGCGGCGGTCATTATAGCTGCACTGAACCAGCTTGGCATACAAACTACATCTATTGTGGCAGTGCTTGCCACAGCAGGTCTTGCTGTTGGTCTTGCCCTGAAAGACTCACTTTCAAACTTTGCCGCCGGAGTGATGATTATAGTTTTCAAACCATTTGTTATTGGCAATTTTGTAGAGACCGCAGGGACAATGGGCACTGTCGAAGAAATTAGTATTTTTACAGTAAAAATGAAAACACCAGATAACAAATCAATAATAGTACCAAACTCTTCTGTGATAAATGGGAACATAACAAACTATTCAGCGAAAGACACCAGAAGAGTCGATATAGCCATAGGCGTTGGCTACGAATCTGACATTAAAAAAACTAAAGAAGTTCTGGCAAATGTTGTTGCTGAGACTGATACAATTATGCCTGACCCTGAACCGGTTATTGTTCTCACTGCGCTGGGCAATTCCAGTATAGATTTTGCAATCCGCTCCTGGGTTAAGACCGATGACTACTGGCCGACATATTTTGCTATGCTTGAAAACGTGAAAACAAAACTGGACGAAGCAGGAATAAACATCCCATATCCACAGATGGATGTGCATATTAAAAAAGAAGATTGATTAACAGCTCAAAAATAATTTTGCAATTATTTAATCACAAGCAAAGTGTGGTTTTTTATGCCTTTCGCACGTTCAGCCACCAATAGATGACTGCAACAAACAGTGTGCCGCCGGCGAAATTGCCCAGTGTGACCGTTATAAGATTATCGGTCCACATTGAGCTCCAGTTTATCATGTCAAGGCTCGCCTGATCCAGACCGGAGAGTTCTGTGGCATTGCGGAATCCCTTTGCAAAAACAGCCGCAGAAAGGAAATACATATTTGCAATACTGTGTTCGAAACCAGATGCTACAAAGGCCATTATAGGGAAAAATATTGCAAGTATCTTACCCGCAATATCCTTTGCGGCAGCAGCCATAACAACAGCCAGACAAACCAGCCAGTTGCACCCCACAGCTCTAAAGAAATATGCTACGTTGTGGTCAAGATTTTCCGGAGCCAAAGTGAGTTTTGCAAATGCTATCTTTATAGCAGTGGCTCCCATCTGACTGTCGAGCAGCCCAGAGCCCCATCCTATTATAGCGGCCAAAAGGACTGAACCGGCGAAATTGCCCAAATATACGTAAAACCAGTTACGCATCATAGAAGAGAAAGTTATCCTTTTTTCCAGAAGTGATATTGTCATGAGATTGTTGCCTGTCCAAAGTTCTGAGCCGGGGATTATAACCAGCATCAAACCAAAACTGAAAACAGCTCCCGTCAGGAATTTTTTAAAGCCGACCCACTCAACATTACCAGTGGCTATCACGGTTGCAAGATGAGCTGCAAAGCCTATATAAGCACCAGCTAAAACTCCAAGCAAAATAAGCTTACCAGCAGAAAGACCTGCTTTTTCCACACCAGTCTCACTGAAAATAAAAAAAAGTTTTGACGGCGGAGTAAAACCTGACATAAACAATCTCCCTGAACTTATTGATATTCAATCAGTAATTCACTAATAAGTCAATAATGTCATAAAGAAATCATATATTTTTTAAGAACATACAACAAGTATCTTTCTTTATGTTATCATGATAAAATATATAAAGTTTACAAAACAATTATGAACAAAACTGATATAAAAGCTAAATTCAGATTTAGCATAAACCACATTATTGCTCTGGCAATTTTATTACTTCTGTACCATACATCTACATACAACTATCTGCTATTTCACTCTCTTTCAGAGTTTTTCAGCATTATCATTGCATGCATGATTTTTATGATCGTGTGGCATTCGAGATATTACCTGAAAAACAACTATCTGATGTATATCTCCATCAGTTATATTTTTATCGGTTTTCTGGATTTGCTTCACACTATCTCTTATCCGGGAATGAACATTTTCAAAGATTACGACTACTATGCGAATCAGATATGGATCGGCAGCCGATATCTTGAGGCATTTGCACTTTTAAGCGGTTTCATTTTTATCGGAAATAAAAGAAAATTTAACCACAAAGTGGTCTTGACTATTATGGGTTTTATCACTTTTCTAATAGTAATGTCTATTTTTGTGTGGAAAATATTCCCTGTCTGTTTTGTTGAAGGTGTCGGATTAACAGCTTTCAAGAAAAATAGTGAATACATCATATGCCTTATGCTTTTAACCACATCATATCTGCTCTACAGAAATAAAAATATATTTGCTCATAAAGTCTATGTTTACATGATTTACTCAATATTTTTAACGATAATAGCTGAGCTTGCTTTCACTTTCTATATAAGTAATTACGGGATATCTAACCTTGCAGGTCATTTTTTCAAGCTGTTCTCCTTTTACTGCATCTATAAGTCCATAATAGTCACCGGGCTTGAAAGCCCACAGGAAACAATCTTTAAAGAGCTTGTAGATAAAGAAAGAAGGCTTATAAACGCAAACCAGACCAAAGACCAGCTGTATTCGATCTTAATGCATGATATCAGAGGGCCAATAAACTCTCTCCACACTTTTATGCATGATGCAAGTACCAATTTTGACTCTTATTCCGAAAAAGAGTTGAAAACTTTTCTGGAAGCGGGGCACTTATCAGTAGGCAGCATTAACACTTTAATTAATAACCTGAATGTGTGGATTAAGGCTCAATCAGAAAGCATAGAACCTAAATACACAGAAGCAAATATAAAAAACCTTATAGAAGAGGCAATGGAGCCGCTTTTGGGAGCTGCTCAATCAAAAAATATTATAATTAACAATGAAGCCAACATTGATCTAAAAGCTAATACTGACATAGACATACTTAAAACTGTACTGAGAAATCTTGTGAATAACTCAATAAAGTTCACAAATAACAATGGTAAAATTACCATAAACACTGACAAAAGTGATAAAAATGTTATAATTATAGTACAGGATAATGGGGTAGGAATAAGCAGACATATCCTTAAAAACATCTTTGATGTTAATAAACAGTTCACTTCCAAGGGGACGAATGGGGAACACGGGAGCGGATTGGGGTTAAAAGTCTGCAAAGACCTGCTTGAGAAGATAAACGGCAGTATACACATCCACAGTGAATTCAACAAAGGCACCACCACTACTGTCATCTTAAAATAATCTTTTTTTTACACAATTAATATACTTTTTATACTTTAAGTAAAAACCATATAGGATTATACCATGAACAAGTTTACAAGCTTAACTATAAGGCTTACTGCACTTTTTATAATAGTACTTATGATGATATCTTGTGGTGGCGGAGGCGGGTCGTCATCAAAAAGCAACCAGCTTAGCGTAAGGATAAAGATTGACCAGAACAGCTTTCGGAGCTTAGACCCAAGACTGAAAGTCAACGGCTACAGCATATCTCACCTTTTGCTTGAGGTAAAACCGCAGAATGACTCCACAGTAGCCCCTGTCTCACAAAACATACTCTCTAGTGTTGAATCTAATGGTTATGTAACTCTCGAACTAACAAAAAACATATCCTATCTTTTCGAGATTACAGCTAAAGATGTAAGTGGAAATCAGCTTTGTTACGGAAAGACTTCCAGCACTATCAGCGCAGGCACCAACAGTGTAAATATCATATGTGACTCTGACGATTTCAGTTTTGAAACTAAATTATTAACTGGTGTGGCAGCATCCGGGCTTCCTGTTTCCGGCGTAGTATATCTCAAAGATGCAAACGGAACTGTTGTGCAGACAAATATTAATCCTGACGGCAGTTATTCAATAGACACCACAGGGCTAACTCCGCCTTTTATACTTAAAGCGGAAGGCGTTGTAGGCACCACTCCAATATCAATGGTTTCATACACACAGGGTGGTAGCTCTGTTGTGAATATCAACCCTTTCACCGACCTTGCAGTTGTCATGGCATCCGGTGCTTCCAGTGCTGATGATCTTTTTGATTCAGCAGAATCATTCAGAAATAACCTTACTAACGAAAGTGTTACAAATGCTGTCACTCAGGTTACAGCTATTTTCGACGAATTCTTTGCCGAGCTTGGCATAACAAACTTCGACCCACTGGGCGGCAGTTACTCTGCTGATGGAACAGGAGCAGATGGCGTTCTTGATTATGTAGGTGTGAATATTTCCGGAGGTGTTGTCACCGTTACAGACAAAACCACAGGCGAATCTCTCATTACTTCATCAGTATCGACAGTAACGTCAAACACTATATCAGGTTCTGTTGTAACCACCATCTCTCAGTATGTCACAGAAGGACCTGCACAGCTCACAGAAGCCAAAGCCTTCATTAATGACCTTTACACATCAGGTACAAGAGGGGCTTTTTCAAATTATGTAGATACCAGCATGGTATGGCATAACGGTCTTTCAAGAGCAGATTTTATTGCTAATTCCTTTACGCCAAGCAGCAGTATGAGTATAGAAAATTTTCAAATGTACAACCGCATCAGCGCGACAGAGATGGTTGTATATTTTTATGCAAAAAGCTCAAACGGTGAAAGAACACCTACTTTCCAACGTATAGTAAAGAAAAATGGTGCATGGTATCTCTCCGGTAACGGCAGAATGTTCCAGAGACAATCAAATCCTATCTCTGCAAAGTTTGATGCATACAATGGAACGACAACATACAAAAGCGGTATTAAACTGTACGCCGCAGATCCGTCCTCACAAGGGATAGAGGTGATAGTTACAACAGGACCTGGTCTACCGTCAAATGGAGTTAGGCTTGTTCCAGGCACAGACGGAGAATTTGAAATACTCCCCGCTGACAGAACTGATAATAACGACACTAACGACTTCTTCTTCACATCCGCCCAGCAATCAGCATTTAACTCTGCAATATTAACAAAAGGCTATGCATTATACACTTATACTGCATACACATCAGCAGATACCAGCTCAAACCCCTCGGGAACACCTCTTCAGTCGCTCACTGAAAATGTGAGAGCAAGAAGCATTTCAACTTCAACACTGCAGTCGAACCCTTCGGCATATTTTATAAATGCAAACGGTGTAAGTGAACAAAACCTTGCTACACTTCTCAGTGAAGGTGGACTTTCAGAGTCCTTCACACTCCCTAGCAATGAAGTGCTTTACGGCTTTGCATCACTTGAGTGCACTGATATAACAGGTAATATGTACTGGACAGAAATCTCTCTGCCAATCTCATCATCCAGTGTATCACTTACAACATCAGAAATTCCAAGCTCCGCATATAGCTCTTTGGATAACTGTGTTTTTTACCTTTCATATCTGAGCAATTCACTTGCTGGTTATTCCGCAGGATGGGAATACCGGATAGCTGATGGAACCGTTGTAACACCTTCTGAACCGACAGATGCTGCAATTCTGGCAGCGGCGGTTTCTGAATTTGATATATCCGATATTCTTGGTGAAAACAGCTCAGCTTCAGCCATTACAAGCGATCTGTCTCTTGTGACATCACTTGCAAATGGCACAATATTAAATTACGTATCAAGCAATCCATCGATTATAACCAATGCAGGAGTTGTGACGCAGCCTATCTTCACTAATGGCGACGCCGATGTAAATATAACAGCAACAGCCACATACGGAACTGCTTCTGAAACATTTACATTCAGCTTCACAGTTGCTCACGCTGATGCTACTGACACTGAACTTTTGGCTATGGACATAGCGGGCTTTGACATTACAGACATACTGGGAAGCAACACAAACTCGTCTTCAGTAACTTCAAATCTAACGTTTATAACATCACTGCCGAACGGAACCACTGTGGAGTACAGCTCATCAGATCCATCAGTGATAGCAAACGATGGAACAGTAACCAGACCTTCATACACTCAAGGCGATGCTTTGGTTACAATAACAGCAAAGGCCTCATTTTTGCCTACAGCCAGAATTACAGTAACAGATGGTATCCCCACAGAAGTATTTACATTTGAGTTTACTGTACCTCATCTTCCTGCCACTGATGCAGAACTTTTGGCTTTAGACATAGCTGGCTTTGACAAGACTGATATTTTAGGATCTAACCTAAGCACATCTTCTGTTTAAACTAATCTGTTGCTAATCACGTCATTTACAAATGGCACAACTGTTACCTACAGCTCATCTGACACTTCCGTTATAACTGATGCAGGTGTTGTGACACAGCCTAGTTTCAC
>PKTM01000009.1 GCA_002869145.1 Denitrovibrio sp. | reverse complement strand
AAAGCAGGGGATGCAGCTTTTTTCAAAGATGCGCTATATTTCGGCACAGTTCATCCCTTATCTGAAAGAGAGCATATGGAAAGAAAACGCTGAGCATGCGAATAAAATGGCTGCAAAACTTTCTTCCGGGTTTCAAAAGGCGGGTTTTAAACTTGCTTATAGACCAGAGAGCAACGGTGTTTTTGTATATCTCGATCAGAAGACCATCAGCAGACTGTCAAAAGATTTTGAATTTTATGTTTGGGACGAGGATACTTCCCTTTGCAGGCTGATGTGTTCATTTGCTACTAAGGAAAAAGATGTGGAGGCACTGCTTAAGAAACTATGAAAACATGACCAAATGCATTGAAAAGTTAATACAAACTTTATAAATGTATAGTTCTGCGGAACTATATGCGCATTGTAATATTTAAGCCATTAAATTTCTGTTGTTAACCTATAGAGTTATGTGCTAATTTTCTATAGTAGAAAGAGAAATTTTTTAGTAATATATAGGGATAGTGAACATTTATTTTTTTGGGTCTTTTCAAATAATTACTCTTTGATCTACTAATGGAGAAAAACTATGTCTAAAAAGTCACCAAAAAACGAAAAGCCGGATGTCACTACTATTGAAGTTAAATGTCCTAAATGTGACCACACGGAGATCGTAGTTATTCCAAAGGAAGAGATTCCTTTGTGCCCTGATCACAAGATCAAGATGTATCTTCATGAAGTTCTTAAAGAAGGCAAATTATGCTAAGGAGGCATTTTAATATGAGAAAACTTATTGTTACCCTGCTTGTGTTTGCACTTGCATGCACAACAGCTTTTGCGAACGACAACTCCCTCTGGGAGAAGTCAACACTCAACCAGATCATCAAAAGAGGTGAGCTGAGAGTTGGAATGGAAGCCGGCTACATGCCGTTCGAGCTTAAAAACAAAAAAGGCGAAATAGTAGGCTTCGACGTAGATATGGCTAATGAGATGGCTAAAGCTATGGGCGTTAAGCTCACACTTGTGAATACAGCTTGGGATGGTATCATCTCTTCTTTGCTCACAGACAAATATGACATCATTATGTCAGGTATGACAATCACAGCTTCAAGAAACCTTCAGATCAACTTTGCTGACCCATACATTGTTGTTGGTCAGACAATCCTTATCAAAAAAGAACTTGCAGGCAAGATCAAAAGCTATAAAGACCTTAATGATCCTAAGTACACTATCGCTACAAAGCTTGGTGTAACAGGTGATTACGCAACTAAAAAGTACATGGGCAAAGCTAAGATAAATCTTTTTGAGACAGAGCAGGATGCAGCAATGGAAGTTATAAACGGCAGAGCAGACGCTATGGTTTACGATCTCCCTTACAACGCACTCTTCTTCTCACAAAACGGAAGCAAACTTGCTTTCCTTGACGAGCCTTTCACATACGAGCCGCTTGCATGGGCTATCAGAAAAGGTGATCCAGACTTTATGAACTTCCTTAACAACTTCATGAAGCAGATGAGAGGCGACGGCAGATATCAGGCAATCTATAACAAATGGTTTTGCACTGACGAGTGGCTTAAAGACATCCAGCAGTAAATAAGGGGTTAAGACGTTGAATTCGAAACGAAAAGATCTTTTTTGGAATATTTTTCTGGTTGTTTTCCTGCTTTCAGTTGCTGCGGGGATATATGCATCCAGTAAAAAGGTAGACTACATCTGGAGATGGAACAGACTCCCGCAGTATGTTGTTTACAAGGATATTCAGGAAGTGAGGGCTCCCTCAGACGGTATTGTTAGCGTTAGCGGTAAAACTGTTAAGATAACTCCGCCTGGAAGCAGGTCCACACCTGTTCTTTTAGAAAATGTAAAAGGCATTTCTGTTAGAAACGGTGACACAGTATTCGAAGGCGATGTTTTAGCCAAGAATGAATCATATAAATTAGGCCCGTTGCTTACGGGCCTTCTTATCACTCTGGAAATTTCAGTATATTCGATATTTTTTGCTATTATCATAGGCGTTTGCACTGGACTAGCGAGGATATCAAGGAATCCGTTTCTTAAAAAACTTGCAATATTTTATATTGAACTAATCAGGGGTACTCCTCTTTTGGTTCAGATATTTATTTTCTATTATTTCATAGGTACGATCTTTAATCTGGGCAGGATGACAGCCGGAGTTATGGCGCTGTCGGTCTTCACAGGTGCATATATAGCAGAGATTGTGCGAGCTGGTATCCAGTCTGTTCACAAAGGTCAGATGGAAGCAGCCAGAAGCCTCGGAATGAGCTATACGGTAGCTATGCTGCTTGTAATACTTCCGCAGGCTTTCAGAAGAACGCTGCCGCCGATGGCAGGTCAGTTCATATCACTTATCAAAGACTCTTCACTTGTCTCCGTAATCTCCATCACAGACCTTACAAAATCAGGGAGAGAGATTGTAGCTTCTACATTCAGCCCGTTTGAAGTTTGGTTTACCGTTGCTGCACTTTATTTGGTACTGACATCACTGCTGTCATACCTTGTACAGCTGCTGGAGAAGAAGATGTCGGCTCAGGACAAGTAGGGGGAATGATATGATAAAAGCAACAGACGTAGTAAAAATATAT
The DNA here is from genome assembly GCA_002869145.1 of Denitrovibrio sp. Classification (GTDB taxonomy): domain Bacteria; phylum Chrysiogenota; class Deferribacteres; order Deferribacterales; family Geovibrionaceae; genus Denitrovibrio. The sequence continues at coordinate 58,856 of PKTM01000009.1, read as the reverse complement.
CCGAATGGTGTGAAAGCGCTCAAAGGCGTTTCGCTTGAGGTTGCGCCGCAAGAGGTTCTTGTTGTTATCGGTCCTTCCGGTTCCGGCAAGTCTACTATACTTCGTGCATTGAATCTTCTGGAAGAGGTTCAAGATGGCGAGATAACAATAGACGGCGAGTCTCTTACACATCCGAAAACAAACATAAACAAGATAAGAGAAGAGGTAGGGATGGTTTTCCAGTCTTTCAACCTCTTTCCACATAAAACAGTTTTGCAAAACATCACAATGGCCCCTATCCATGTGAAAAAGATGAAAAAAACCGAAGCTATCCAGGTAGCTGAGGATCTTTTGAAAAAGGTTGGGCTTTCTGATAAACGTGATGTCTATCCGGGACAGCTTTCTGGCGGACAGCAGCAGAGGGTGGCTATAGCCAGAGCTCTTGCGATGAAACCGAAGGTTATGCTTTTTGACGAGCCGACATCAGCTCTTGACCCAGAAATGATTGGTGAGGTTCTGGATGTTATGAAGGAGCTTGCAAAAGAAGGGATGACAATGGTTGTTGTTACCCACGAAATGGGATTTGCCAGAGAAGTGGCAGACCGCATAATCTTTATGGACGAAGGGATGAAGATAGAAGAGGACACTCCAGAGGAGATTTATCAGAATCCAAAGAGTGAACGACTGAAACTTTTCCTAAGCCAGATACTTTAAAAAACTACAAAGGCTCCCGGTAGGGAGCCTTTTCTTATCTGTTGAGAATGCGAAGGCTTATATTCTCGCAAAGTACAGAGGCGTTAAACGTGGCAAAAACAATTATCGCATTATTATTAATTTCACTTACCATGACAGCTAATGCAGGTTTTTTCGATATACCTGCTCTTAGAGGAGTGTTTCTGGAAGATGTGGAAGCTCCCATACCAGATAACATGAACGATATCAAAAGCCAGACAGTCCGTATCAGAGTCACCGGCCAAACGCAGCTGCTGACAGGGCAGTATGATGAAACTGTCAGCTGTGTCATTACCGGCGAAGCTTTCGGAGACAACACAAATCAGCGGGTTCACATAACTCTGGAGAATCTGGTTTGTTCTAATAGCGATAAAACAGTAAATATTAATAAACAGATAGGCGGCAGTGTAATTAGTAATAACAACTGTGGAATACCAGGAGAACTTAAGATGAATCTTGGCAGTGGGCTTTCAAAGGTTGTCCATATACCTGCCGGAGAGCCGGTTGAACTGTTAGTTGACGGCATACCGCAATAGAGCGTGCTGTGTGTCTTTAGTGCAGACATAATTAATCGAAATGATATTTTTAATCAGCTGTAATATTTCTCAATACTCTCTGTGAGCATAGATTTCAGTATTTTTTCATCTTGCTTTTCTGATATTTTTTCATAACATTCGCTGATTATTTCGAAAAATCGATGAACAAGTTTTGGGTCAAAATGTGAACCAGCCTCTCTAAGCATTATCTCTTTCGCTTTTTCAAAGCTGAAGGCTTCTTTATATGGTCTTCTTGAAGTGAGCGCATCAAAAACATCAGCAATAGCAAATATGCGGGCATTAACCGGTATATTTGTTCCTGACAGCCCTTGTACATATCCTTTGCCGTCATATCTTTCATGATGGTACTCCAGAACCTCTCTGGCGCCCTTCAAAAGGGAGCTGTCTTCAATTATTTCCCTCCCTATTGTCACATGGCTTTTCATAAGTTCAAATTCTTCGTGGGTCAGTTTGTCCGGCTTCAGCAATATCGCATCGGGGATCCCAATTTTACCGATATCATGAAGAAACGCGCCTTGAATCAGTGATTTAAGCTTGTCATTTTGCAATCCTATATTTTCACCAAGCAGAGCCGCATAAAACGTAACTCTGTAATTATGGGTATTTGTGTCGCTATCTCTTTTAGCTACTGCACTGCCGAGTACGTTCAAAATTTCAAGATTTACACGTGTGAGTTCCTCTGTTTTCTTCAGCAAACCTTTATGCAGTATAAGTATTGTGGGATATATGCCGGCCAGAAATATTACAAACACGATGCCCATTTGTATTATGTCGCTCTTCCACTCCGCATATACTATGTTAAGCTGTTCTGTCGCCTCATAAAATGTATGCAGCTCTCCGGTTTCGCCGTTAAATTCCCAGGGGATATATACATCCAGATAATAAACATTTGAGTTGTGGTTATGAGCAATAGAGATTACTGTTTCATTGTCATCATGCAGAGTGAAAGAGTGATTTTTTTTGCTTATATCATTGACAATGCTGTCGTATTTGCCTGATTTCTGGCTGAATACTGGCTTTCCCGATGAGTCACTTAATGTAAACAGATGGAAACTGGTATTTTTAAGTATATCTATTTCATTTTTGCTATGCATACTTTCAGGTTTAAATGCCTGAGTATGCTCCTTTGCAAGTATTCTCGATGCAGATACTGCTTTATCTTTAACTTTCTGCTCAATATTGGATATTGCGTAATACAGCTCAGTGCCGCTGATAGTTACAAAGACTATCACGCTAACTGCAAGCAGCTGAAATAATAATTTCCTTCTATAGTGTACCATTTCTGTTATTTCTCGATCTCTGTTTTCATTCTGTAGTATTCTTCATCGTTAATCTCTCCTTTTGCATACCTTGAGTTTAAAATGTCCAAAGCTGAGCCTGATTGAGAAGAGTTGTCTTTGCTTCCCTCTTTTTTAAAAGAGTAAATGATTAGCCCTATAATTATTGCAAAAAAAATCCACATCATAATCCCACCTCCAAAGAAATCTCCGCAGCCAAAACTGTTATCGTTGCCAGCACCAAACACTACACACCTCTATTTAATAATATAGTTTTCATACGTATACGCAATAATCATACCAAATGTCGCGATTTGTAAATAGCTGTAGTAAAGAGTAAAAATATCAGAATTTTTAGTTATTAGAGAAAATGCTTCACATCACTGTTGGATATTCTTCATTATTTTCGACATGCTCCGGGACTGCTTTCGTGTTGTGCGGAATAAAATCTTGATCACCAGCCAATTACGTATATATGATGTTTTTGGCACAGAGAATGCTTTTAGAAATGCAGAACACAGCGGAAGCGAAGGATTAAATGAAGAGAGTTCTCACAGTAGCAGTGATGAATTTACACAGACTCTTCCTTGAAGACGCAAACGTTAATAAGTCTTTTTCAGGTAAATCCATTTAAATGCCCTAGATGGCCAAAACTTGCTGATAACAAAGAGTAATCAAGCAAGATAACATAAACTCCTACCCCCCCCTTTTAAGGCCGGTTCCCCCCGGCCTTTTCATATCCGTGCTTTAAACGCACCAATACCCAGTTAGGTTCGTAGTTAATAAAATAGAGTCCTTTGATAGATTGATTTGAAATGTTATGTGAAAACGGGATAATTTATTGCTTTAAATAGCCATGTAGAACCATTGATATGCTGTTTACTGTTAGTTTAGCTTCAGCACAAATAACATCGAGGGCTACATAGTTTTTTATTATCAAAATACTGGTAATAAAATGGCAGTTTATTGCCTTTTATATTACTTTAAGTTTTCTAAGTTCGCCTTCAATTTTGTCTCTGGTAACAGGTTTAACAACGTAAGATGAAGCTCCTGAATCATAATAACTTTTAATAACGTTTTTAGGGTCATCGAGTGCTGAAAGCATTATTATTACAGCTTCGTCTTCTGGTTTTTCACCATATGAGCGTTCCAGAGCTCTAATGTGGCTGACTGCGGTTTGGCCATCCATCTCAGGCATCATTATGTCCACAAAGATGGCGTCATATCTAATATTTTCTTTTTTTGCCAGCTTGAAAGCCTGTATAGCCTCAGTTCCATTTACAGCTTCTGCGGTATTTCCGTAGGTTTGCAAGATGCTCGAAAGCATGTGTCTAGTGACCAAATCATCATCCACAATTAAGAATTTCATTTTAAACCTCACACCTGTCTATATGAGAATATACACTGTTCTTATGTTTTATGGCAATAATTGTTTATTAAAAAAGTGGAAGGATTATCGGAACAAGGGTAGAAAGTATCACTCCGTTAATAAAACCTATTATCGCTGCCCGTTTGCCGCAGTATTTTTCTATAACAGGCAGTGTCACATCCATTGTGGTTGCGCCACCGGTTGCGATAGGGGAGTAAGGGCCGATAAATTTTACCAGAAAAGGTATGCTGACAAGGGCTATACATTCCCTGAAAACGTTCGACATGAACGCTATGGCACCTATGTCGCTCCCTTTTAAATCTGCAAGAAGTATCGCAGACAGGGAGTGCCAGCCGAATCCGGCAGAGATCGCCATGCTTTCGTTTGCTGAAAGATCTGTTATGAGCGAGACCACATATCCGCCGAATATTGTGCCGATAATAGTTCCAGCAGGGATTATAATGGCGTATCTGTCAGCCTTGATGAGAGTTTTAAGCGATTCTCGGTTATTGCCAATATCGAACCCTATAAGAAACAGGAGCACCACCAGAGAGACCTCTGTTATCATAATACTTGAACTTATAAGCTGATCGCTGAGAATGTGGGTAAAAGAGAAAAATGTGCCTGCAAAAACAGCAGAGATCATCAACAGAATCATCATGAGCTTTTCTCTCCGAAAATCCTCATAAGTATCATGACAGCTATCACACTGAAAACAACAACAGTGACACTCATTATCCCTGAGATTATCCCGAAATTGGAAAGTTTAGATAATAGTTCCGGGTCACGCCCTAGGTTTACTCCCATAAAAAAAAGAAGTCCTAGCAGTGAGATATTGAATATCAAAGATTTTGGTTTTGTCATGAATCCACTGGGAAGAAAAAAACCAGCAGCTACACCAACACCCAGAGCAATAACGTATGAAAGCATATATTACTTATCCATACCAGCTTTAAGCTCATCCATTGTGAGAATGCTATGGATACCGTTAGTGTTCATTTTATCAATAATAACAGCACAGCCCACAAGCTCGGCTTCAGCTTGCTCTATAATGTTTTTGATAGCATTAAGGGTGTTCCCCTTAGCATAAAAATCATCTACAAACAGCACTTTATCGCCTTTTTTCAACACCTCTTTAGAGACATATAGCGTGGTGTGTTCGTTTTTGGTAAATGAAAAACTCTCCGCAGAGAAGTAGTATTTCATTGTGACAGGGTTCTTCTTTTTAGCAAAGATATAGTCTTTATTCATAAAGAATGCAACAGTCTGAGCAGGCGGTATGCCGCTAGCCTCTACAGTGAGGATAATATCAACTTCAGTGTCTTTGAAGTGTTCTGCGATGTCTTGTCCGATTGCTTTGATAAGTTTTCCGCTGACCTTATGGTTCAAAATATGGTCAACTTTAATGATTTCACCGACAACTTCTCCGTGCTTTCTGATTTTGTCCAAAAGCAGGGTTTGAGCTTCTCTCATTTTCTGTCCTCTCTGTCATATGGAAGTCCGAGACTTTCAGGCTCAGGAGATGATCCTTTTTCGAGCCTCATTGTTGCAATAATAAGCACAATAATTGTGAATATATATGGGAGCATTGCAAGCAGGTGAGGGGATATTGTTGTTCCTACCGCCTGCATACGCAGCTGTAATGCATTTATTCCGCCAAAAAGATAAGCACCGGCCAGCGCTCTGGTGCTGTTCCATTGGGCAAAGATGACAAGGGCAACAGCTATCCAGCCCCTTCCTGCGGACATGTTTTCCATCCAGAAAGGTGTATAGGCAAGCGAGAGGTAGCATCCGCCAAGCCCCGCAAGCCCAGAACCGACAAGAACAGCCATCATTCTGTATTTGAGAACGTTTATGCCGGAAGTATCTGCTGCGGCAGGGTTTTCTCCGACAGAGCGGAGGTAAAGACCCCATTTAGTTTTATAAAAAAACAGGCTGACCAGCACAACAATCAAAACACTCAGATATACCAGCAAGTCATGCCTGAACAATGCAGGGCCTATAACAGGGATTTTAGATAAACCCGGTATATGGAATTTATCGAATCCTGATATTGTTTTACCGACCATACCTCTTCCGAAAAGAGCAGTGAGCCCTATGCCGAACATTGTCAGAGAAAGCCCGCTGACAATCTGGTTCCCTCGAAGGTAAACAGTGATTATTCCATGAATTGAACCCACAGCCATAGAGGCAAAGAAAGAAACAACAACAGCAAGAAACAGGCTGCCGGTGTAAAGTGCGGTTACAAACCCAGACAATGCACCGATCAGCATCAACCCCTCTATACCAAGGTTTATAATGCCTGAGCGCTCCATGACTATGGCTCCCAGAGTGGCGAAAAGTATAGGTGTTCCCGCTTTTATAGTTGCAAAAAGGAGTATTTCAATCATTGCTTACTCCCAATTAGTTTGGAAAATTCTGCCATCCATGGATAATTTTCAAACCGCTCGCGCCGAACAAGTCCGGCTTCGCTTCGCACGGCGAATATCCCTCCGTGGATATTTGTTTGGAGTATTTTGATCATTGTTTACTCCTTAATAGCACAGGCTTGTTGGCTATAAAAAATTCGGATGCCAGTATGAAAAAGAGAATAAGTCCCTGAAATAGGTTTACAAACGCAACAGGCAGCTGCATTAGTATCTGAAGGCTGTCACCACCCACAAGTATTATGCTCATTATGATAGAAACCACAAGAACACCTATGGCGCTTCTGCCGGCCAGCCAGGCTACAATGATAGCCGTGTAGCCGTATCCGCTTGATACACCTTCCTGAAGCCGGAACTGTACCCCTGCCACCTCAGAAAACCCTGCAACACCAGCTAAAGCTCCGCTTAGAAAAAGTACGCCTATAATGGAGCGGTCAATTTTTATCCCTGCATATTTAGCAGCGTTCTGATTGTTGCCAATAACTTTTATCTCATAACCCCAGAGGGTTTTTTCCATCAAAATATACATTATAAAAACAAGAACTATGGCTAACAAAAAACCTGTGTTGAGCCTTGTGTTGAAAAAGCTTGTGAGCCTTGCAAAGTCAGCAAACTGAGCTGTTAATGGAAAGTTGTGTCCATTGGGGTCTTTCCATGGGCCATACACCAGAAAAGATACAATTGATATTGCTATATAGTTCATGAGAAGAGTTACTATGATTTCATTTACCCTGATTTTTGCTTTTAAAACACCCGCAACGCCCGCCCATAGTCCGCCCATTATAAAAGAGGCTAAGAACATAGCGGGAAGCATAAATACGCCTTGCAGCCCTGAGTACAGTGCAACCCATGTGGCACCGATAGCACCAATATGAAGCTGTCCATCAGCACCAATATTCCATAGTTTCATGCGGAAGGCGAGTGAAACGCCAAGCCCTGTCAAGATTAGCGGTGTTGACTTAAGAAGTGTTTCGCTGATTCCAAATGCTGAGCCGAGTGATTCCTGAAGCATACCTGAATAAGCCTTAATGGGGTTCACGCCTGCAAAAAGAAGTATAAAACCTGCTGTGATAAGAGCAAGCAGAACAGCTAGAAATGGAGCTGAGGTTTTGAAAAGTTTCGATGTACTTTTACGTTTTTCAAACTTTATCATCCGGTCATCTCCCCACTCATAAGCAACCCTATAGCTTCTCTGGTAGTGTTTTCAGGGTCGACTATGCCAGTCAGCGTCCCTCTGAACATAACAGCTATTCTGTCTGAAAGTTTCAGCAGTTCGTCCAAATCCTCTGAGATGAGAATAGTGCTCATATCTTTTGCTCTGGCCTCTACTATGACCTTATGGACATATTCAGCAGAGCCTATATCCAGTCCTCTTGTGGGGTAAAGTGCTACCAGCACAATAGGCTCCAGAGACATCTCTCTTGCTATGATAACTTTCTGTATGTTTCCTCCGGAAAGCAGTCTTACCGGATTTCCTGGTGGACCAGCTTTTATATCAAAGGCGTGTATAAGCCTTTCAGCGTTTTTCTTAATAGTTTTTCTGTTTTGTATAAAGCCTTTACGAAACTTTGGGTCTTTGTAGCTTTTAAGTATGAGATTATCGTCAACAGACATTTCAGGGGCAATACCCATACTTTTTCTATCTTCGGGTACATGTGCTATACCGGCTATCATAGACCTTCTGCAGCATGCTTTGGTAATATCGCAGTCGCCGAGCATTATATAGCCGTCTTTGGGGAGTTTCAGCCCTGTGATAACCTCTGCAAGAGCTTTCTGACCGTTTCCTGCCACACCTGCCACGCCGAGTATCTCGCCTTTTTTTAGTTCCATAGAAAACTCATGCAGATCTGCGAGCCCTTTGTCGTTATCAACACTAAGGTTGGATATGGTCAGTATGTCTTCGCCGATGCTTTTTTCACGTCTCTCCCACTTAGGGATGTCGTCGCCGCCTATCATAAGCTTTGCAAGAAGTGCTTCATCAAAGTTGCCTTTGGTGAGTTCTTTCACGGTTGTCCCTTTTTTCAGTATAGTTACCCTGTCGGAGAGAGCCATAACTTCGCGCATTTTATGAGATATAAAAATTATCGATTTACCTTCGGAGCGCAGTCTGCCTAAGAAATCGAAAAGTTTCTCAGATTCCTGAGGGGTCAAAACAGCTGTTGGTTCGTCAAGTATAAGTATGCGGCAGTCTCTTATCAGCAGTTTGATAAGCTCTACCCACTGCTGTGCACCGATAGAGAGTTTCCACATTGGTTCATCAAGATTGATATCCATGTCAAACCTTTGCAGTATCTCTTCCACCTGTTTTCTGATGGCTTTTTTATTCAGAACAGATTTCAGCCCTTCGACAGAAAGGAGGATATTTTCCAGTACATTATGGTTTCTCACCAGCATGAAGTGCTGATGCACCATGCCGATTCCCGCTTTTATGGAGTCTTTTGGTGAGAGGAACATATTCTCTTTGCCGTCGATGAATATCTCGCCGCTGTCTGGCTGGTAAAGACCATTCAGTACATTCATAAGAGTACTTTTTCCGGCTCCGTTTTCGCCAAGCAAGGTATGTATTTCACCTTCGTATATACTAAGTGATACATTATCCAAAGCTTTCACGCCGGGGAAGGTTTTGATTACTTTTTTGATTTCAAGTACAGGTTTCAATATTAGCTCTTAAAAAAATATGCCCCCCGCATTTCTGTGGGGGGCTTTTTGTATTTTGTATAGTTTGGTCTAGTTTCCGGTGTCGCCTTGAACACCTTCTACAAAGAAGTTCATGCCGAGCATTTCGCCGTCACTCATCTCAGTTCCGGCAGCAACTGCAATGTTTCCTTTGTTATCTTTCAGTTCGCCGGCGAAAACTTTCAGCTCGCCTGACATTATCTGAGCTTTCTTCTCGTTAACAACAGCTTTCACGTCTTCCGGAACAAGGTCGCTAAGAGGAGCTATGTCAACAAGACCTTCTTCCATCCCCCACCATATCTGGCTTGGCTCCCATGTACCGTTGTGAACTTCTTCTGCTATTTTTGTATATACAGCTTCCCAGTTCCAAACAGGAGCTGTAAGCCATGCGCCTGGAACCTGCTCAGACATTACTGAGTTGTAGCCTATTGCAAGTGCGCCACGCTTTTCAGCAGCCTGAAGAGGAGCAGGTGTATCCTGATGCATTGTTATAACATCAGCGCCTACATCAAGAACAGCTTCAGCAGCATCGCTCTCTTTAGCTGGGTCAAACCATGTCTGAGTCCAGACAACTTTAACAACAGCTTCAGGGTTTACTGAGCGTGCTCCAAGTGTGAAAGCATTGATTCCTCTTATAACTTCAGGAATAGGAAAAGCTGCAACATATCCTATTATATTAGATTTTGTCATTTTACCAGCAACAACACCTGCAAGGTATCTTGGCTCGTACATACGGCCGAAATATGTGCCCATGTTTTCCGCTGTTTTGTATCCGGAGCAGTGCATAAATGTCACTTCCGGGAATTTGTTTGCAACCTCAAGCGTTGGGTCCATATAGCCGAAGCTAGTGGTAAAAATGAGATTGTAGCCTTTCTGTGCAAGGCTTGTGATAAGTCTTGTGGACTCAGCGCCTTCCGGTACAGATTCTATGTAGTTAGTTTCTGTGACAAAAGGCAGATCCGCCATAACTTTGCGTCCCATGTCGTGTGCATATGTCCAGCCTGCATCGCCCACAGGTCCAACATATATAAATGCGGCTTTGACTTCTTTGCCTGTTTCAGCTTTTGCAGCTGGTTCAGGTTTAGCTTCTTCTTTTGGTTGATTGGTGCATCCAGTGAACACCAGAAATGCCGAGATCACGGCGAGAAGTAACAGTTTCTTCATGCTATATACCCCTAATGTATTAGTACCCCTAAAGTAAATGAAAATCTTTAGATGGCTTTTCGAAAAAATAAATACAACTCATTAACAACTTATTATTGTATAGACGGGGGGCGTTGTCAATTTGATTTTAAAACGTTTCTTAACAAATCTTCGGACGTTTTTTACCTAATGTTCAATTATTTTATACGGAAGCTTTTTTCAGAGTAGATTGAGATATTATACTCTTTTACAATGTTGTAGAGAGTCATTTCAGTTCCGTTATAGGTTATTCTGTAAAGAAGGTAGCCGTCTGTATCTTTTACCAGCTTGATTCCGTTTTTCATTATGACATCACCGAACATTTTATCATCTGAGCTGTATGGAAAATCTCCGGCAAAAAACGCAGCGTAAAGGTCTCCTTTTAGCGTTTCTGTCTTCTCGCTATCAAGCGGAAGGTTAGTGTAAGTCATATGATAATAACCGTTCTCATATATTATCTCTGCATTACCACGGTAAAATTCTGATTCCAGACGAATTCTTATTATATTGTCTTCAATAAGTGATTTTGCTGAAAGAGTCAGAGACTTGTCCATCTGAGAGATTATAATTTTCTGCATCATTGGTTCTTTGTTCAGGTAAAAATCTGTTCCGCATCCGAAAAGCATTAAAGTTGTCAGCATTATTATCAGGTATCTCATCTGGCCTCCGTAAAGATTTTGAAAATAACAGAAACAGCAGGGGAAATCAAAGACTATCAGGCAGTCTTACTGTAAGTGATGCCACTTCGGCATCGTTAAGCTCTATGATCTGGCCATTCAGCTCAAGCTCAAAGCTGTCTTCTGTCTGGGTTACCTTTACACGGTCACCCGGCTTGATGCCTTTGTCGGTTTTTATGGTGACCACCTGTACATCGCTTTTGGAAAAGCCAAACATATTTGTCAGACAAAATGAACCGTCAGCGTATATATCCGGTATCACAGCGCCATGTGGGTCTGTCTGTGGGAATCCCATCTTTTCGTGTATGTATGAAATAGCCTCGGCGTCGTTGTAGTGCTCAAGAATATGAGCCTGCTCGTGTAGTTCCTCTTCCGGCACGCCCATATGATGCAGATATGTTTCCCAAACTCTGTGCGCTTTTTTAAGTCTCAGAGCTTCCGCTTTCCCTTTTTCGGTGAGAGCTACATTGTTTGCAGCAACATTAAGAAGTCCGTCTTCTGAAAGGCTGGTAAGTGCGTTGGCAAAGGTCTTTTTTGTTGTCTCGACATAACTGGTCAGCTCGTTCATGCTCAGTTTACCGCCGCCCTTGAAAACGCTGCCTATGATATCTTCTGTTATCTGTTGCGGCACAGCTTTCTTAGCACGGAGCTTATCCGCAAGCATGCCGTATCTGGGTGCAAATATAAGCACTATGAGAAACTGCAGTGTGGAAAAAAGCATAATAGCTCCACCGCCAGCAGAGTTCATCCACAGGCTAAGGTATAGTCCGCCTAAAATGCTGGTGAATCCGAATACCGCAGCAAGCGCCATCATCTTTTCCAGTCTGTCTGTGAGAAGATATGCCGTTGCCGCAGGTGTGATGAGGAGCCCCACAACAAGTATAACACCGACCATGTTTACAGCTGAGACAACCACCAGTGAAACGCATCCAGTGAATAGGTATTTGAAAAACAAAACTGGTATTCCTATGGAGGCAGCCATTACAGGGTCAAAGCTTGTTAGTTTGAAATATCTGAAAAAGAGTATTATTACGGAAAGTACCACAGCGGAGACTATTGATGACACGATCATATCAGTATCGGATATGCCTAAGATGTCACCCATAATGAAGTGGACTATGTCTATGTGGATGTATTTATTGAAAACCGACACAAGCACAACACCTGCTGCAAATATCCCGGTGTACATTATTCCTATGGAGGTGTCCTCTTTGATACGGGAGACTTTCGCCACAAAACCAATCATAAAAACTGTCAGCATGGCAGCTATGAGCGAACCAATAAGCATGGCTCCTGCCGCAGCTTCTATACCGAAAAAGACCTTCATGAAAAGATATCCAGCCCCAACACCGGCTATCATAGCGTGGGAAAGGGCATCACCCAGAAACGCCATCCGCTGAAGAATGACAAGGCACCCCGCCACAGCGCACACAACCGCAACAATACTGCCGCCTATGAGTGCTTTCAGTAAATACATCTTTGTAATCGGTTCTATTAATAGTGTAAATAACACGTCCATATCTATTCCTTTATAAGGTCGGTGAAGACCTTTAGCTTCCCTTCGTATACCTCTGTCAGAAGTTCCTGACGGAAAACAAGGGAAGGGGGGCCTGCTGCATACAGTCTTTGTTTGATCAGAAGCAGTTTTTCGAAATACTCCGAGGCCGTAGCCAAATCATGGTGAACCACAACAAGCGTTATTCCTGCCTTTTTAGCTTCTGTTAAAACGTCCAGAATAGCGTTTTCCGTAGCGGCATCAACTCCTGCGAAAGGTTCGTCAAGCAGAAGTATCTTTGCACCCTGAGCAAGAGCCCTTGCCATAAAAACCCTCTGCTGCTGTCCACCGGAGAGCTGGCCTATCTGTCTGTCTCTGAATTCTGACATCCGAACCATCTTCAGGCATTCATCAACAATCTCGTGATCCTCTTTGGACTCGTTCTGCCACCACTTCAGATGACCGTATCTGCCCATCATGGCGACATCGTGAACCGTTACAGGGTAGTCCCAGTCCACTGTTCCACGCTGAGGTACATACGCCACTAACCCTCTTGTCTGTTCCACGGGTTTGCCAAAGATGTAAACTTCGCCGATGTCACGCTTTACAAAGCCAAGTATAGCCTTCATCAGCGTGGATTTTCCGGCTCCGTTTGGGCCTATTATCCCAACAAGTTCCCCTGTGTTTATTACAAAACTCACGTCAAGCAGTGCCGGCTTAGGCCCGTAGCTCACCGTGAGGTTTCTTACCTGTATTGCATAATCAGTGCTCATTTTGACTACCTTTTTCTGTTACTTCAAAAACATGTGCCGCATTCACAGCCTGTCCCGGATTAAACCAGTAAGTTTCGCTGCTGATGGGATTTCCTGATAAAAGCACCTGCACACGCACAGCCTGTGATATTCTTGTATCTGAAGGGTTTGCTTTTACAAAAAGCTCATGCTTTCCTGTTGAAAGTTCAAAACTTTCAGTAGTGAAGCTTACCCTGTCGTTTATACCTTTTTCAGCACTAAAGACAGTTTGTCCGTCTAGTACCAGCTCAAAAGCAGATTTTTTGTCGCCTATGTTCAGCGCAAAAGGGTCGTCCTCTACAGAGAATGTTGCAGTTATCTCAAATGAGACCTCAGCGTGTTTCTCTTTTACCTCTTTGTCAATAGGCCCAGACTCCATGCCTCTGATAGAAAAGACAAAGCTGACAAGTGCGAGTATGACTGCCCATACGGCGGCGGTTAAGATAAAACGCATTATTTCAGCCCTCTTACTATCTTTATCACATTCTCTCTCATCATGCCGATGTATGTTTCTCCGGGGGTTCCGGAATCACCCATTGAATCTGAATAGAGTGAACCGCCAATGCTGATTCCGGCATCTTTTGCAATCTCTCTGATCAGTTTGGGATTTATGGTTGTTTCAAAAAATATTGATCTGACGTTCATCTCTCTGATTGAGTTCACAACCATTTCACGCCTTTGAGGTGTAACCCCTCCGCCTACTTCGCTTCCTGTGGAACAGCCTATGGGAGCGGTATTGATAAATCCATACTCTGTTGCAAAATACTGAAATGCATCGTGATTTGTAACCAGTACACGCTTTTCAGGGGGGATAACAGATACTTCCGAGCGAATCCAGCCGTCGAGTGATTTTAAGCTGGCAAGCAGAAGCTTTGCTCTTGATATATAGCTGGCTCTATTGTCAGGGTCATGTTTGACAAGAGCCTTTGCAATATTATTCACATAAACAGCGGCATTTCTGGGGGTGAACCAAGCATGCGGGTCATTTACCTTTGTCCCGTCTTTGTCCATAATAAGCGGTATAATGCCGTCAGTAGCTGTAATAAGGGGTTTGCCGGCATCTTCAGCAAGGGTCTTCATCCAGTTTTTACCTTCCAGGTGCAGACCGTTTTCGATGATAACATCGGCATTTTGAACAGTCTCAATATCCTTTGTGACTGGCTGATATGTGTGAGGATCTTGCCCGGGAGCTAATATACTTAAAACTTTTGCATCGTCTCCAGCTATATTATAAGTTAAATTGTATATCTGTGTTGTGGAGACAGCAACGGTTATTTCGGCAGAGCAAACAGAGACAGTCATTAACAGACATGTGAGTATTAAAGCCTTATAGTTAAACATTATTATCCTTTTATATAAATATAAATATTGATATTTAACAATCCTATGTTTATTATAACTTAATCAAATTGATTGAGCATTATAAATTTTTTGTTAAATATTATTTTTTATCCTTATTTACACCTTTTTTATCGAAATTAATTACTTATAGACAATAGTAATTTGTTGATTTAGTATTAACAATAGTTATTTTTATTGGAGCGGCTTATGTACGACAAAATATTGAGAGAGAAAGAACTAAAGGTCACACCTCAGAGAATTTTTATTCTTGAGGAGATCAAGAAAATGGGTCATGCAAGTGTTGAGGATCTTCACGAAAGAGTGAAGGACTTTTACTCTTCTGTAAGTTTGGCTACCATCTACAAAAACATACATCTCCTGGTAGATGAAGACATACTCACAGAGGTTCCTGTACACGGGCGCAAGCCTATGTATGAGATTAATATCGGCGATCATGTTCATGTTACATGCCCCACATGCGGATATGTAGAAGATCTGATGGATGTTGACACCAAGCCTTTTATAGCTGAGGCTACCAGACAGACTGGTCGCAAGTATGCTCGAGTGGCAGTGATGCTTCAAGGGTCATGTTTTAAATGCAACAACTGATACTAATAAAGCCGGGCTTAATGTCCGGCTTTTTTTATATGTCAGTGTTCTTTATTGCGTAGTTCACCAGTTTATTCAAAAAATGAGACCTTAAAGGCTCAATTGCTATTAGCGCTTTATATGGGGGAGATTTTTCCAGTGCCGACATAAGTCTGGATATTGTTTTGTGACTGATTTTTTCAGGGTCGTCAAAGACAAGCTCCGTAAGCTTTCCTCTTTCAATGGCCATAGCAATGGTTTTATCTATCACGTCATAGGGAGTAAAGACCCTTTTTTGTCTGGGAACCATCTCCATAGCACCAAATTTGCAGGAGCTGATGCATACACCGCACCCAATGCATTTTTCTGTGACGCATCTGGCAAGTTTTCTATTATCTTCATCAGTATAAAACTCTATAGCATCCACCGGGCACTTTGATATACACACACCGCAGCCTTTGCAGTTGGTTAAAACATCCATTATCCAGTTAGAACTGACTATGGCGTTGTTTATGTTGTGTGTGTTAATGGCCTGAAGCATTCCGCAGCAGCATGAGCAGCAGTTGCAAATATAAGAGATGTCATTCTGGACGTTATCACCTGTTTGAACCAGTCCAAGTTTTTTACAATCATCTAAAATTTTTAAACCTTCTTCGTTGGTTATTTTTTTAGCATGTCCGTTACGAACCAGTATTTCTGCGGCGTTGTTCAGTGTCAGGCAGACCGCCATAGGCGCATCGCACGCTTTGTCCAAATGCTGCATTTTATGTCTGCACGCACAGTCGGATACTGACACACTGGATGCAGATTCGACTATATGCACCGCACGCTCCCAGTCCAGTATCTCTGTTACTGTTTCTTCAGGGAGTGACTCTTCATTAACGAGAGTTCTGCCTATCTGAGTGGTTTTCTGAAAAACTGAGCGGGCAAAAGAGTCTGTTTCATACATGTAAGTGTGAAACAGCTCAGCAAGTTCTTTAAGCGGGACATCTTCCCTTGCCCTCATAAAAGTGTATTCGAAAAAACCAATTACAACAGGCGGTAAAAAGAAATGTTTTTCCCCCTTTATCTCCATGTCAAGTAGTGCTCCGCGTTTTGCCATCTTGGTCAGCTTGTCATCCAGCTCGTCTTTGTCAATGTCCAGTTTTTTGGCCAGTTTAGACAAAGGGGCAGGGATGCCGGGGAGTTTCCTTGCGATAGACGCTTCCTCTGGTGAATATATTATCTCCAGAATTTTTTGGAATACGGGTGAATCGGGTGCTCCGGTTGCAAAGCTATCCAGCTTTTTCTGGAGGAGCTGATATTCTTTTTGCGGGTTTGTTATGTGACCCATTTATCAGAAGGTCTCTTTATGAATTTTTTGAAATTTTAGGTCTTCTTTAGTTTTAGGTTCCTTTTTTGCTGCCGGATAACCCAGCCCTATAACGCATGGAGCAAGCATATGTTCAGGCAGGTCAAAAAGTTCTTTAATGTATTTTTCAGATTTCACACTGTCGCTGTGGTCTCTCAGTCTGGCCTGAACCCAGCAGCTTCCAAGACCTAGTGATTCAGCTGTGAGCTGAAGGATTATGGCGGCGATGCTGCAGTCCTCAACACAAACATCGCTCTTTGACGTATCACCGCAGATGACAAATGCTGTGTCGCAGTCTGCCAGAAATGATGCGCCGTGAGGCTTTAGTGTCGAAAGCTTTTTAAGCATTGCTTTATCTTGTACAACAATGAATTCGCATGGCTCAATATTTCTGGATGTCGGAGCTAAAAGTATTGCTTCTTTTAATATCTCAAGCTTATTAAACTCTATTGCCTGATCGGTAAACTGCCGGACACTGCGTCTGTTTCTTAGTATATCTATCATGCTTCTCTCCTTTTTATATAATATCAGCTTAAGTTTTTATGTCAAACGAGCACTTCAAAAGTTAAACCTATGACTTATATTTATCTCATGAGGTGTATTATGAGATTTTGCTTTATGATAATTTTTATGTTTACCGCAGTTTACGGATTTGCCGCAGAGATAGCACTCCCTGATGGTTTTTCTATAAGCTTATACGCTGAAAGACTTCATGGAGCAAGAAGCATGGCTCTGGGTGATGATGGGACAGTATATGTCGGAACCAGATCAACTGGAAATGTTTACGCAGTTCGTGACACAGATAATGACGGTGTGGCTGACAGAAGATGGATTATAGCAAAACAGCTGAATTCTCCCAATGGGGTAGCTTTCAGAGACGGGTCGCTGTATGTGGCTGAGATAAGCAGAGTTTTAAGATTTGATAATATTGGCTCTGAGCTAAGTAACCCGCAAAGTCCAGCAGTTGTTTTCGACAAACTTCCAGATGATGGCCATCACGGCTGGAAATATATTGCTTTCGGTCCAGACGGACGACTTTATATCCCCGTGGGTGCCCCTTGCAATATATGTGACGAAGGGCTGCCTTATGCTGCTTTGCACAGTATAAAGCCAGACGGATCGGACTTTAGAACCGAGGCTCAGGGCATAAGAAATACTGTTGGGTTCGACTGGGATCCTGAAACAAAAAAACTATGGTTCACAGATAACGGCAGAGACTGGCTGGGGGATAATCTCCCGCCGGAAGAGCTGAACCGTATTGACAGCAGAAACCAGCATTTTGGATATCCATACTGTCACGCTGGAGAAGTTTCAGACCCTGAATTTGGCGATAAAGCTGACTGTGCTGATTTTGTAAAACCACAAGTAACGTTTCAGGCGCACACAGCACCATTGGGTATGAAATTTTACGATGGAGAGATGTTTTCCGAAAAATATAGAAACGGTATGTTTATTGCGCAGCACGGCTCATGGAACAGAAGTACTAAAGTCGGTTACAGAGTGATGTTTGGTACCCCTGAAGGCGAAAAGGAACCTTTTGCTGAAGGCTGGCTGAAAGATGGCGATGTTACAGGCAGACCTGTTGATATACTTGTGTTAAACGATGGCTCCATGCTTGTCTCTGACGATAGACAGGGGAGGATTTACAGGATTACTTATGGAAAATAATAAGCTATAGTTCCCGTCTTAGTACGCCCATAGGGATATCAGCTAGCTCGGAGCAGAAATAACTGCATTAGTTATGGCAGTTATTTTCGAACCCCTTAGGGCTTCTCACCCAAGTGCGGGTAATAAAAAAGGCCGAAGTGCTAAAGCACCTCAGCCTTTTTCAAACGCGCCCATAGGGATTCGAACCCCAAACCTTTTGATCCGTAGTCAAATACTCTATCCAGTTGAGCTATGGGCGCTCACTCGGATGAATTTTATAAAGGAATTAAAATGATTTGTCAATGTTTTAAAGGAAAAATATCAGGAAAGCACCGAAGCTATAGAGTTGATATGACTGTCTATGTCTGTGCGAAGTTTAGCTAGTTGAGATTCGCTTAGTCTCAACTCTGTCTTAGTTAAGGCGTTTTTTAGTTTGTCGTCTACTACTCCGGTTTCATAATAGTTCAGCATGTTCTGACCTAAGTGAAGAAGTTTTGTCTCGTTCATATAATTGTTTGCACCAAGCGCAGCGGAGTGCATTATAGGAAAAAAGTACTCTTCGGAGAATTTCCATTTTTTCAGCAGCATCCCGCTGACCATGCGCCCGTTTTGTTCCGCCATCACTTTGTAACCGTCAGGTTTTTGCCCTGCAAGCCCGTCACTGGAAAAGTAATCAGATATAGCTGCATACATGAAAATTTCACCAATAAGGCTAAGCAGACACAGGGAAAACATAGTAACAGGTGAGCATACCTTATAAAACTCAGCGAGAGTGTAGCAGCAGGAGGCAGTTATTACGGATTTGTCTATTGTTTTTGATATTTCGTAGGAAAAAATGAGGTTTTTATTAGCCGCCAGTGATTTGTTTATGAAGTTTATGAGAAACACCTTAACATTTGTCAGACCGACCCTGACCAGTGCTCGTTCAACATCTTCTACCTTGCTGAATGCACCGCTGAAATAGGCAGAGTTTGCCATCTTTATTATTCCTGAATGAAGTGCGGGGTCAGTCTTTGTCATGTTGTCTATGACTTTGAAAGAGATGTCATCCTGATCAAGTGCCTTAAGAACATTTACCGAACACTCGCTGCTTATCGGGAGGGTGATATTTCCTTTAACAAGCATGAATTTTATATAATCCAGAACCTTCTGAGGTGACTTCTCAGATTTCACTTCTTGCATGTAAGGCTTACATATCTGCATTCTGGTAAGTGTAGTGGTGAAATCCAGTGTGAGCTCTTTATGATTGAAGATAATGACCTTTGATCCGGTTACAAGTTTTTGTATAGACTCGCTAGTGCAGACCAGAATGATGTTTTGTGTATCCATGTCCAGAGTTGATTTTAATTTCGAATATGCAAGATAGTCCTCTCTGGAATCGATAACTATAAGAATGTTTTTGATGTCTTTGTTTACAGAGGCTCTTTTAATACCAATAGATACAGAGGTATAGTGCTCGTTTGGTAACTCAAGCATTTCGAAATATGCACTATAATAGTTAACTATTAGGCTGTTGGAACCTGCAATTATGCTATTCATTTATTACCTATTGCTTATATAAATAAACTTATCATAACGAATGGTTTATATCAATATTGATTATACTTTAATCAATAAGCGTATATTCATCCATGTTTAGTTAATTTATAAATGTTTGAAATTATATTATATATAGTGTATAGTCTTATAAACGCATATAAAAGTTGGTTATCTATGAGTAGTTTTAATGACCTGAAAGTTCTTTATGTTGAGGATGAGAAATTCACCCGAATGCTAGTTAAAAAACTTCTTGAAAAGGAAGGTGTTTTGGTGAATGAAGCCTCAAACGGGGTTTTCGGTTTAAAAAAATTCTATGAATCTTTACCTGACTTGATTATTACTGACCTGGCTATGCCGGAGATGGACGGTTTTGAAATGATTAGCAGGATACGTGAGAAAAATGCTGACTTACCTATCATAATAACAACTGCTTACCGTGAAGAGGCCGAAAGAGTATACAGCATGATCAATGACTGTATATTTAAGCCGATTATCAAAGAGGACCTTGTTAACTCAATAAAGAAAATATTTCCTGAAAAACATTAATCAAAAATCCCAATACCTTGATGTTTATAGATCAGGGTTTATGTGGTTTTCATTTATTTATTTTATATATACTCAATGGGCACACTAGAGGTTTTTGAATGGAAAACAAGCAGTTGCAGTTTAAAAAATATTATTTTATCACCTCTTTTGCTTTGATCTTCGTTATTATTGTTGGAATGGGGGCCTATTTTGTTAGCCAGAAATACAAAAGTATTCAGCAATATGCTCTTAGCGACAAGATAGCCAATGTTGAAAATAAAAAAACTATTCTGAAAAGTATTGTAGACAGCTTTGCTCAGCAGGTCGAAATACTCATAAGTGAATCTGAAGCAAGCCTAGATCAAAAACTAAAAAATAGAGTCAATACTGCATACAATATATCTATGGGCATTTATAACGAAATGCAGGGTAAATTTAATAAAAATGAGATTAAAAATGCTGTAAGGTCTGCTTTATCCTCCATGACATTCGACAAAGATTACATTTTTTGCATAGACTACACAGGCGACATAGTCTCGTCACCATTTCTGCCCCATATCGAAGGGAAAAACTTTATTGATAAAACGGATTCCGAAGGTAATTTTATACTTAAAGATGCAATAGAGATTGCAAGAAATGAAGGTGCTGGATATCAGAACACATACTGGGTAAAGCCAGGGGAAGAAGAGCGGGGTCCACAGAAAAAAAGGGTATTTGTCAAAAACTTCGAGCCTCTTGACTGGGTCATAGGTTACGGCGAGTACACAGACTCATTTCAAACATCTGTTCAGGAAGATGTTCTTCTTCAGCTTGAAGCAGTAACATACGAAAATGACGGTTATCTCTTTGCTACAACATACGAAGGGTACTCACTTACAAAGCCTGCAAAAGGGAAGAACATGTATGATGTTCGTGATGTGAACGGGAAATATATTGTAAGGGAGCTAATATCAAAAGCAAAAGAGGGTGGCGGTTTCATTATTTATGTGATGCCTCCGTTCAAAGGTGCAAGGCCGGAAAGCAAACTTAGCTATGCAGCACCCATAGAAAGATGGGGGTGGTACATAGGTGCAGGGATGTACCTTACTGACATAGAGGCCGCGTATGAAAAAAGACTTGAAACTCTCTCTGAATCTTCTAAAAAAGATATGGCGTTTATATTAGTAGGTGTAATGTCTATACTTGCTTTGGCTGCTTTTGCTATCTTTCTGTTGTCTGGAAAGCTTCAGAAAATAATTGATGCATATAACGAAGAGATAAAAAATAAAAATGAAGAACTTGAAAATCTGAATCTGTCTTTGGAGGAAAAGGTAAGTGCAAAGACAAGTGAGCTTAATGAACTGAACCAGTCTCTGGAGGAGAAGGTCAGGGAAGAGGTTGCGAAAAACAGAGAGAAAGACAGGATTATGTTTAAGCAGGGAAGGCTTGCTGCAATGGGCGAGATGATAGGTAATATTGCTCACCAATGGCGACAGCCGCTAAGCTCTATATCTTTTATTGTACAGGATATACAGGAAGCCAAAGATACGGGTGAGCTTGACGATGAATACCTCAATGCATCTGTAGTTAAATGTACAAAAACTATAGGACATATGTCTGAAACTATAGATAATTTCAGGGATTTTTTCAGTCCGGCAAAAGAGCAGATTGATTTTAGCGTAAACAATGAGATAGAGAAAAGCCTACAGCTTATAGATGCTACCCTGGAAAACAACCGTATAAAGGTTAATGTAAAACTGAGCGAAAACATTATTGTTCACGGCATTGCAGGAGAATATTCTCAAGTGCTTGTCAGTATAATTAATAATGCCAAAGACGTCCTTCTTGCGAGGTCTGTGGAAGACCCAGAGATAAGTATTGAAAGCGGTGAAGAGGACGGGGCATCTGTTGTGACTATCTGCGATAACGCAGGTGGTGTGGATGAGGAGATCATTGAAAAGATATTCGAACCATATTTCACCACCAAACCTATAAGCCAGGGAACCGGTATCGGGCTTTACTTTTCAAAGATGATAATAGAGGGGAACATGCATGGAAGCCTGACTGTTTATAACGGGCAGAAAGGAGCTTGTTTCAAGATATCTGTGGCGAAAGTATAAAAAAAACCGGAAACATCGCTGCTTCCGGCTTGTTTTAGGATCTCCTCCCCCGAGGGCTTACGCTTTAAAAATCCTTTAAAAATATTATAAAAACTTTAAACATCGACTATGTAGATACAACATGTGTATCTGAAGTATTTTATAAACTGATATTAACAAATATTAAAATCATTGACAATAGCCATATAGGGTGATATTTGGGTGATATTTGACGTAAAGTACTGGTGATATTGTTTAAAAAAAATCGTAAATTATAGAATTGATTTATATTTAGCCTTTTTTAAGGCATCTTCACGGCCTGTTGCATGAAGTTTTTCATATATTTTTTTGATATGAGTATGCACTGTGTTACGGCTGATGTTTAGTTCTTCAGATACTTCGTTATAAGTGTAGCCCTGATTGAGAAATTTCAGAACTTCCACCTCTCTTCTAGTTAGTGAATCTTTTGTGTCATTTGCCTGCTGTTCCTTGAAGAAGTTTATCACTTTCCTCGCTATGCTTGGAGTCATAGGCGAGCCGCCTTCGTGCAGAAGCTTTATGTATTCTATAATCTGAAGCGTGGACGTACCTTTGAGAACATATCCGGAGGCTCCTGCTGTAAGTGCTTTGAAAAGAAATTCGTTACCGTCATGTATGGTGTACACCATGTACTGTGTATCTATGTTTTTTTCCATAAGAGACTCTATGAGGTCTATGCCGTTTGCACCTGGGAGATTTATATCCACGATAAGAATGTCGCAGTGATTATTTACAACTCCTTCAAGTGCGGTTTCAGCATCGGTATATGATTCCACAAGAGTAATGCCAGGTTCTGCACGGAGAATAGAGCATAGATTTGCTGAAAGCTCCACATTGTAATCGACAATAGAGATTTTAATATTTTTTTCCACTGTCAGCCCTTTTTAATAATTTTAAACTGGTATTGTTATGTTTATATTTGTCCCGCCAGAGGATGTTATCTCAAGCGAGCCACCTAATTTTTCTGCTCTGCGTATCATGTTTTTAATACCATATCCGTTTGAACTCTTTTCGTCCATCCCTTTTCCGTCATCATTTATATTGATATGAAACGCATTTTCGCGAAATGTTATTGATATTAAACAGTTTTCAGCTTCGGAATGTTTTACAATGTTTGTGATGGTCTCTTTGAAAAGCCGAAAGATTGAGAGGTATATGTCAAAATCTATTTTGAAATCGTAAGGCTCTCCTTCAGTTTTAAACGCTCTTTTTATGGATTTTGCGTCCAAAACTGTGGAACTATAAGATCTCATGTCAAAAACAAGAGACTTCCAGTCGATGACCTCTTTGTCCAATATGTTCAGCATGGATCTCAGTTCAAAACTCCCATTTTCCAGAAGGCTTGCTATCTGGCTTATCATTCTGTTTTTTGTCTGTTGGTCTTCTTCTTCCAGAGCAGACTGGGCAATTATGGCTGCCGTTGCCACCGTACCTCCAATACCGTCGTGCATGTCGCCGAGTATTGATTCTTTATAAGTAACTATCTCTTTTTCGTGCTCAGTTTTTAGAGCTTCCATCTGTGTTGTTACATCATTAAAAATAACAAAATGACCTTTCAGTGCTCCTTTGTTTACCGCTTTTTTATATGCGCTGTAAGAGTAGTTTTTACCAGCTCCCCATTTAGTTTCCACTATGGTATGTTCATCTTCAGCTAAGGATTCCCATTCCAGATTTATGTTATTAAATATTTCATGAATATTGTCTGAGATAAAATCCTGCTTCAGCTTGAAAGCTTCTCCTGCGGCACTGTTGAAATCGATTAGTCTTTCATAATGATCAACGATTATAACGGGTGTGTTAATGACCTCATACACGCTTTCTCTGGCGTATGGGGAGATATTGAGCATTTTATGCTTGAAAACAGCAAAAGCTATAAGTGAGCTTGTGAATGCAAAAGAAGCAGGAATAGGGTTGTACGGTCCGAAAGACACAATCTGCATGATGTACAATACAGCTATAAACATAGAAAAAAGTATAGCAATTGACAGTATCTGGAACTGTGTTTTGTAAGGCTTTTTGTGTTTTGTTGCAGCAGGGATCAGTAAAAACAAGGCTATAAAATCAACTCCGAAATGGTAGATGATGGTAGAGTATTTTGTCCATAAACTCGGAATGAGGATAATAAGGTTATAACCTTCTGCTGTTGTTATATTCAGTTTTTTACTCCATGCAAGGTGGAATAGGTCATTTGTAATAAACGTGAAAACGTTGACGCTTGCTAAAGACAGCAAGGCGAATATCAGCCATTTTGGAGGCATTTTCTGCTTTATCAGAAGGAAGAAGAAACAGAGTATCGTTATCGGGAAAAACTGCATTGTAACAGGCTTGTAGTTACTGATAATCTCAAGTACACCAACATCTGCTATCATTAGCTCAATGCCATAAAGCAGAGGCCAGATGCCAGCTAGGATAAATGATATGCTGAAGTAGAAGAACATCTTATTGCTTTTGTACTTCAAGCCGTAAGCACCAAGCCCAAAATTTACTATTGCTGAGACTAAAAGTATCAAAACATATGGAGGAAATTGAAACAAAGGCATTTGTCACCCAAAATAAGTTATTTTTCAGAAGTAGATTTCCTGTAGTTTTCATCAGAAAACTCTTTGGCTATCTCTGTAAATCTATGTTCAATATTAAGGAAAGCATCTACCAGCACCGGGTCAAAATGAGTTCCGGAATCATTCACAATAATCTCTTTAGCTTTTGCATGGCTGAAAGCCGGCTTGTATACCCTTTTAGATATGAGTGCATCATATACATCAGCCAGAGCCATTATTCTGCCGGAAATCGGTATTTCATCCCCTTTCAGTTTTCTGGGGTATCCCGTGCCATTCCATTTTTCGTGATGAGTGAAGGAAATCTCTTCTGCGAATTTAAGAAAAGAGTTATTTCCCAGCATTTTACCAGAAGTATTCAGAGCCTTGCGACCATAATTAGGATGTCTGCGCATGATTTTGAACTCGTCTTCTGTAAGTTTACCGGGCTTAAGCAGTATTTTGTCTGGTATGCCGACTTTTCCTATGTCGTGAAGTGGTGCGGATTTATATATAAGATCAATGTTTTCTTTGCTCAGCACTTCGTTATAGGAGGGCTTATCCTTCAGTTCTTCACATAGAGCCAGAACATATCTTTGGGTTCTCATGATATGAGCTCCTGTTTCGTTGTCTCTGGTTTCTGCAAGTGATGCAAGGCTGAGGATAGACACATCCTGAGTCAGCTGAAGAGCCTCTGTTCGATCTCTTAGGCTCTTTATCATTTCGTTGGTATATTTTGCCATATGGCCAAATTCGTCCACTGAGCTAACAGGAACTGAGGCATTAAGGTTTCCTTTGACCACTTCAGAAAGAGCGGAATTCTTATAGAAAAGATACAACTTCAGGTTTTTTGTAAAAGAGATAATAATTAAAGTAGTGTATGAGAGTATTACTATAAATATGAATGCGAATTCTTTCAGAATAGAGACTGTTGCCACCATCGCATTCGGCGTATCGCTGAATATCCAGTCCAGGTCCTTTATTATTACAAGGTAAATAACACCGAGAACTGAAAGGCTTGTGAAAAGTGCAAAGATAAGGAATTTTTTAGTGAGTGATGCGTAGGATATGCTTAGTTCAAGGTGCTGTCCTGTTTGTGCCAGATATCTGATGACCTGCTGCCTGTTGACCAGCATTAGGTCAAGAGACATAAAAAAACCTACCAGAAACCAGCCTACAATGAGCTTCAGCGCACTTGCGACAGGGAAGCCCCAGAGAAAGAAGTTTATTGCGCCTATTATGAACCCGCTCCCGATAAAAATAGTAAGAGAAGATTTAAAGATGTCAGCAGCACCAAGCAGTGGGTTATTAGTTGTCAGCCTGCGGTAAATGAAAGCGTGAATGGCAAATGCAGCTGAAAGAGTTATTATAGTCTCTGAGCCCCACTGAGTGAGAGTAAGTGACTCTACATAAGGGCACACCTGTCCACCGTAAAGTGTGAGAACAAAAAATGCCGCAGCATAGTGAAAAAAAAGTCTGTTCATATTTGCGATACCTCTAAATAAAAGTATAACATTTTTA
Organism: Denitrovibrio sp.; assembly: GCA_002869145.1. Lineage (GTDB taxonomy): Bacteria > Chrysiogenota > Deferribacteres > Deferribacterales > Geovibrionaceae > Denitrovibrio. Next base: position 32,532 of record PKTM01000009.1, on the reverse strand, counting down.
ACAAACTCTGTACTTCATATTCGATAAAAAGCGTGTAATATATTTATATGAAGATAGAGCCTTTCTCGCTGAAATGGCGAATAATAATATTTTATTTCCTATTCGGTTTTATGCCGCTGCTTACTATTTCGTACATCTCTTATTATATAGCCTCAGATTCTATAGGCCAAATGACCGGCAGGCAGATGAACCAGCTGATGGAGAGAATATCACAGCAGACAGGCTCATCTTTTCAAAAGGTCAGAGGTGACATGTTTCAGCTTTCACAAAACCCTATAATCCAGCTCTCTTTTCTCCAGTTCAGCTATGGACAGCGTATGGAGACGCTAAAGGACAGGCTTGCAGTTTACCGGACTAACTCAGGCACGCTTGATGTTGTTGCGCTTTTTACGCCTGAAGGTGAAACTGTGTTATCAAGCCCTTTTGATATTGAAAACCTGAATAACATTCTCACTAAAGAAGAGATCAGAGAAGCTTTTAAGACAAATTTCAGTATAAAACAGCATCTGACAGGAGATAAGAAACAGATTATCTTTTTCAAAAGAGTTTATGACTACGAGGACGAAGCTGTTGCCATTGGTGTTCTTGTTTTTATTATGCCTGTCAGTGTGTTTACAGATTTCATAGAGCATGTGGATGTGGCTGAGGGGATGGTAAAACAGGTGCATACTATCGAGGGCGAGCTCATATACGAACAGAAAGACCCGCTGGCAGTACGAGACTATGATGTTTATAGAGAGTATAAAACACTATTTAAGGAGCTGGGTTGGAAAATAAAGTTAAAAATACCAGAGAGAGCTCTCTTAAAAGATATTCTGGTGCTTAGAAACACCAGCCTGCTTTTTTCAATTTTTATAGCCACTATCGCCTTTATAGCTGCAGTGTTTTTTGTACAAAGAATCCTGACCCCTGTGCGGCAGATTATAAGAGGAACAAAGAGATTTTCCGCGGGCGATCTGGATTATAGAATAAACATGAACTACGGAAAAGAGATGCGCATGCTTGCTGACTCTTTTGACAATATGGCCGAAAGTCTTCAGAAACGTCAGAGCGAGCTGGTTCAGGCGAATAAACTGGCCTCACTCGGTCTTATGTCTGCAGGGATCGCGCACGAGATAAAGAACCCTCTTGCAGCTATCAAAACCAGTATTCAGGTTCTCAAAAGACGTGTACGCACAGAGGCCAGTCAGCAGCTTTCAGACTGTATCCTTGAGGAGGTTGACAGGCTTACAAAGATTGTGACTGATCTGCTTAATTTCTCAAGACCGGGTCCAGCAAATATTGTTGAATATGATATCAAAAAGATACTGACATACTGTCTTCAGCTTATGAATAAAGATATGAATGATAAAAATGTAAGGCTTATAGATAATACCCAAAGCTGTCGAGTGATGGTTGACCCAGCTCAGATGCAGCAGATTGCTCTTAATCTGCTTTTAAATGCTCTTTCTGCTGTCAGTAAAGACAAAGGTGTTATAGAAATTTCCACAGACATAGATGAGGAGGGGAGATGCACTCTGGAGATAAAAGACAATGGTAAAGGCATCCCGGAGGATAAACTCGACAAAGTTTTTGACCCGTTTTTCTCTATGACAGCAGGGGGTACCGGTCTTGGGCTTTCGGTGGTATTTACGCTTTTAAAACACAACAATATTGACCATGAGATACATAGTGCAGAGGATCAAGGAACATGTTTCAGACTTATTTTCAGAGGTATAGAAAGTGGCGAAGATAGCAATAGTTGACGATGAAAAAGTACTGGTAACATCACTGGCAATGGCTTTTGATGATGAGGGCTACGAAGTAGAGACCTTTTATGACGGATCATCTTTTCTGGCTGCCGTAGAGGATTCACAGCCGGATATAGTTCTGCTTGACCTGCGCCTTCCTGACATCAGCGGATTAGAGATATTAGGAAGAATGTCATCAAAGAATCTGACTGCAAAGACGATTATGATAACAGCCCATGGAGACATAGACACGGCTATAAAAGCCATGAAATCTGGAGCCTACGACTTTATAAATAAACCTTTTGAACTGGATGAAATGATACTTCTGGTGCAGAAAGCATCGGATGAGTTAAAGCTGGAAGGGGAGGTGGAGCACCTCAGAGAAAAGATACTTATATATGACGGCGATCACGATCTTATTGGTTCATCAGCCGCTATAGATGGGGTTATAGAGCAGATTCAAAAAGTTTCCGCCATCTCAGACTGCACAATACTTATAAGGGGTGAGTCAGGGACAGGCAAAGAGCTGGTAGCAAAGGCTATACACAATATGAGTGGTGAAAAATCAAGACCTTTTATAGAGATAAACTGCTCCGCTTTTCCTGAACATCTGCTGGAGAGTGAGCTGTTTGGACACGAGCGGGGTTCATTTACTGATGCAAAGCAGAAAAAGCTGGGCTTGGTAGAGATAGCAGACGGCTGAACACTCTTTTTGGACGAGGCTGGAGAACTGCCTGTAAACCTTCAGGCGAAACTTCTTCGTTTTATAGAGACCAGAAAATTTCGCAGGGTGGGAGGGCAGTCTCAGATATCTGTGGATGTCCGTATAATAGCAGCTACTAACAGAGACTTAGAGTCTATGGTTCAAAGCGGCGGATTCAGAGAGGATCTTTACTATAGACTCAATGTTATCCCTATACTGATTCCGCCTCTGCGGGAAAGAAGTGGTGATGCAATGCTTCTTGCAGAACATTTTATAGACAGATATTCGAAGAAGTTTGGAAGGGAGAGGTTGATACTAAACAATCAGACAAAACTTGCATTTCAAAACTATCACTGGCCGGGTAATGTGCGAGAGTTGAAAAACCTTGTAGAGCGGCTTGTTATTATGTCTTCAAACCATATGGTTACACAGGATGACTTACCGGCAGCAATGCATACAGAGAAAAATCCTTTTGAGAAACAGAAAAAAACGGAGTTTTCAAAAGATATGAACCTTGATAATTATATGGCAAAGGTAGAATACGAACTGATACAGGATGCAATAGTTAAGGCGAAAGGGATAAAATCTGATGCAGCAGACCTTCTCGGTATCAGCAGGCATTCACTTAAAAGGAGGCTTCAGAGACTTGAAAATGATGAGGACTAGCCTTTTTTTAGTAATATTTTTCACTTCTTTTCAATTATATGCTGACAATATCGTTATGCTTAGTATGAATGCTGATGGACCAGTGGAACAGGGGTTCAGAGATGGAATTATAGCTGAGATGCCTGATACGCGTTTTTATACATCAGGTGCAGGCGGCGACATGTCTATTTTCCGCATGCAGCTTAAAGCGTCCAGATCGTTTGATGCAAAAATTTATTTTACAAATGGCCAAGTACCCACAAAAGAGCTTCTGAGTGATAAGACACTTCCGAATGTTGTTTTTGTATCTATACAGTATCCATTTCAGGATGAGCTTTTTGACGGTGTGGATTTTGCCGGTTCAGCAGGCATAAAGACTGATATCCCTATCAGAAAGCTTGTGAGTGCTATGAAAGATGTTGTAGATTTTAAAATTCTCGGAGTTCTTAAAACAGATAATAACAGAAACTATGACTACAGCATCAAAGAACTGAGGCAGATAAGTGCGGAACTTGATTTTAAAGTTGAGGAACTTTCAACTGATGATCTTTTTGTTTTAAACTCTCAGCTGGCAGAGACGACACCCCATGCAGTATATATTCCTGCACATGGCAAGGTAGACCCAAATATATTTGACATTATTAAAGCTCACAACATCCCAACCATAGCAGAAAACAAAGAGGATGTGCTGAAGAGGGGGGCGCTTCTTGCTCTGGTGGTGGACGGCTACAGAGCCGGACGTATTGCAGCTAAAAAAGCAGTAAACATTCTTAAAACAGATACAATTCCACAACAGCCTATAAATTCAATTGAGCATTTTCTATTTGTGGTGAACCTGATGACAGCATCAAGGCTTGGCGTCCAAATCCCGATGCCTTACCTTATTATTGCCGATCAGATCGTCCGTTGACGTGAGCGGTTTCCGCTCATTGAGCGCAACGCGCCCTACCTTTTTAAAAAAAAGACTTATTTATCAATAACGCATTTTTGGCACAAAGCTTGCAATATGTCTTCTTAGATTTAAAGGAGGATTTGTTTTATGTTTAAAAAAGCAATCGTTATTATGCTCGCCATGACATTTGTATTTGTCTTTGGCCCAAGGTACGCAAAAGCTGATGAAAATCTTATCATCGCTACAGCGACAACTTGCGGAACTTACTATCCAGTTGGTGTTGCCATCGGTACTCTTATCAGTATCAAACTGGCAGCTAAAGACAAAATCACTGCCACAGCTATCAACTCAGCGGGTTCCGGTGAAAACATCCAGATGCTGAAAAACTCAGAAGCCGATTTCGGTATTCTTCAGGCTCTTTTCGGTCTTCAGGCCTATAATGGTAAAGGCAAATATGAAGGCAAACCTGAAAAAGACTTCAGCTCCGTTACTATGCTCTGGAAAAATGTTGAGCACTTTCCGCTTCTAGCTGACTATGTGAAATCCGGCACTATCACAGACCTAAAAGGACTTGAGAAGAAGTTCTCCATAGGTAAAAGAGGTTCCGGTACAGAAGGTTCAGGCCGTACTATTCTTGCTGCTCTTGACATAGACCCTGAAAGCCTCGACCTTGAATATCTCGGCTACAACCCTTCAGCTCAGGCTATGATGGATAAGCGTGTTGCTGCTGCTAATATCCCTGCCGGTGTTCCAGCTGCTGCTATCACTCAGCTTTATGCTCAGCTTGGCGACAAAAAGGTAAAAGTTCTTGATTTTACAGATGCTCAGATGGCTGAAATTCAGAAATCATTCCCTATCTGGACACGTGAAGTTATTCCTGCCGGTACATACCCTGGCCAGAGCACAGATATCAACACTATCGCTCAGCCTAACCTTCTCGTTGTTCGCAACGATGTATCAGATGAAGTGGTTTACAAGGTTACAAAGACTATCTATGAGAACCTTTCTTTCCTTAACAACATCCACAAGGCTACAAAAGCTATGAGCCTTAAAGACGCTATAAAAGGTCTTCCGGTTCCTCTTCACCCTGGTGCGCTTAAGTACTACGAAGAGATGGGACTTGTAGTTCCTGCACATCTTAAAAAGTAATTTTTTAAAAGTTTTACAGGGGGGGCTTCGGTCCCCCTTTTAAAAACATACGGAGTTTATTAACATGACTGACAACAAAGAAATGGGCCCAATCGTAAACCCCCTTCCAGAAGAAGACACGGGAGAGGTTTCGGTTGCTCAGAGACAGTTTGACGGCTTGCAATCAAAAATGATCTATGTGGTGGCTATAGCAATGTCTCTATTCCATCTCTGGGTAAATACTATCGGCGTTATGCCAGAAATTCAGCGAAATGCTGTACATTTTGCATTTGTACTTTTTTTAGGTTACCTACTTTTTCCTATTCATCCAAAACTTGAGAAGAAAACCCTTCCTATGGACTGGTTTCTGGCTCTGTTATCTGTAGCAGCGGGTTTTTATCTGGTTTTTTTCGAGGATGCACTGCACGACAGAAATGAAGTTCCAATTTTAATGGACATGATTGCTGCTGGTATTGCAGTAGTCTTAATGCTTGAGATTACAAGACGCACTACGGGCTGGCTGATTCCTACACTCTCGCTTACATTTATATCCTATGCCCTTTTTCTGGGTAAACTTTTTGGAGGAGTTTGGAATTTCCCTGGCGTAAGCATAGAGCGTTTTCTATACAGAATGTACTTTGCTCCGGACGGACTGTTCGGAACAATTGCTACCATATCTTCTACATTTGTTTTTCTTTTTGTGCTGTTTGGCGCGTTCCTGATTAAGTCTGGCGCGGGAGATTTTATTATCAAACTAGCCGTATCGCTTCTCGGACACACAACAGGCGGACCTGCGAAGATGGCTGTTTTCGCCAGCGGTCTTATGGGATCCATTTCCGGTTCCGCAGTTGCAAACACTGTTGGTACAGGATCTATAACCATCCCAATGATGAAGCGTATCGGTTTCAAACCTGCATTTGCAGGTGGTGTGGAAGCTGCTGCTAGTACTGGAGGACAGCTTATGACTCCTATTATGGGTGCTGGTGCATTCATCATGGCTCAGTGGACTCAGATACCGTATCTGACCATAATAGCTGTGGCGACAATTCCAGCTTTTATGTATTTTCTATCCGTTGCGTTTTTCATCCATGTTCGTGCGAAAAGGCATAATATCATGCCTATACCAAAAGATGAGCTGCCAAAATTCAGAGAAGTTATGAAGGAAGGCTGGAACTTCTTTATACCTATCGCTGTTCTGATGGGACTTTTGATGAAGGGATTTACTCCTACATATGCAGCTAGTCTTGGTATTATCTCCATAGTTTTTGCCAGCTGGGTTAATAAGAACACAAGAATGGGTTTTAAAGACATTCTGGACGCTCTCGCCCTTGGCGGCAGAAACATGGTTACCACAGGTGTTATCCTTCTTTGCTCAGGTATCGTTGTTGGTGTGGTTCTTATGGTTGGCATGGGTATTAAATTCTCTATGCTGATCTCTACTCTGGCAGGCGGAAGTGTTCTGCTCACTATTATATTAATTGCTCTGGCATCACTTATACTTGGTATGGGTCTGCCTGTTACAGCGTCATACATTGTTCTTGCTGTACTTGCTGCTCCGTCACTGGTTGGTCTTATGATGACAGATTACCTAATATCAAATATGGGGATGACAGCAGAGATACTGTCTGATCCAAATATTTTGCAGAATATGATTGCTTTGGTGCCTTCAGATGTAGCGCAGGGAGGCCTGCTTGCGGCTCACTTGCTGATATTCTGGTATTCTCAGGATGCGAACGTGACGCCACCTGTGTGTTTGGCGGCATATTCCGCTGCAGGCATAGCAGGCAGCAAGCCGCTCGAAACAGGTATGGAGTCATGGAAACTGGCTAAAGGTCTGTATATAATACCTATAATGTTTGTTCTGAGACCTGAGATTCTTTTTCAGGGCGAGCTTTGGATGACAGTCGTTTCCGTTTGTCTGGTGACACTTGGTCTGTTTGTTTTTGCAGTCTTTTTTGAAGGCTGGTATATAAAGAACCTGAGCTGGCCAATGCGAACACTTTTTGCATGTATAGCTATCACAATGTTCTGGCCGAATCTTTATGTGGGAGCTGCGGGCTTTGGGTTATTTGTAGTTATGACTGTTTTGCTAAAAATAGCTAAAGCCAAAGAACCTGTTCTTGCTTAAACATAAAATTATCCTCTCCTTGGTCTTAGCTAAGACTAGGCGTGAGGAAACGACTACTCCTATCGTTCTGCATCTTCGGGTGCAGAGCGAGGGGAGTCTTTTTGGTTATTAACTTCTTCTTTCGGTATTTTCTGATACAATTTAAATATGGATATAAAAACTTTTATACTGCCTTTGACACTGATTGTTCTTTTTGTTTATGAGACTGCTGCGCCATTTTATCATTTTAATGTGAATAGATTTAGGCATGGAATAGTGAATATCGGGGCAGGTTTTTTATCATTTCTGCTTGCTACAGTATTTTTTTACTATCTGGTTATGTCCGCACTTGCTATAGACAAGGGTTTTTCATCACTTATACCTTCTGATGTCTTCAAGCTAATATTCGCTGTTATCCTTTTTGATTTGTGGATGTATATATGGCACAGAATGAATCATGAAATATCTTTCTTCTGGCGTTTTCATAAGGCTCATCACTCAGACACTGCAATGGATGTAACCACAGGTCTAAGGTTTCACCCTGTCGAACTGATCCTCTCCACAGGCATCAGACTGCCGATTTATATGCTGCTGGGGATAAACGTATATATAATAGCAATATATGAGATTTTATCAGGAGTAGTGATATTTTTTCATCACAGCAATATCAGCTTAAAGCAAAAGCTTGATGATGTTTTGAGTTTTGTTATTCCAACCCCCAGAATGCACCGGGTTCATCACAGTCATTTTGTTAAAGAGACTAATTCAAACTATGGAACACTCTTCTCTTTCTGGGACAGGATATTCGGCACTTTTAACAGCAGAAGTGACATCGAGAATATCAAGATAGGGCTGGAAAACTACAGGACAGACTATGATCAAACATTTACAGGTTTTCTAAAAACCCCTTTTAACTGACAGCGAATCTGGCAAAGTAGCCGTTTTCTATGTTTCTGCCGCTTTCACAGTTCATTATAAGGCTCCCTTTTTCTATCTGCGTATTTGCCGGGCAGAGTTTTTTTATCAGATCAGCCAGATAGTTTTCGTCCATAGATGGTTCGTGTGCGGATAGAAGAATAAAGGCGGGTCTGCCGTCAGAGAGCTGATTTATAAGCTCTATTAACACTGGTATGTCTCTGTCTATCTTCCATATCTTGTTTTTAGCACCTCTGCCGAAGGCGGGCGGGTCAAATATGAACCCATCGTATCTCCTGCCTCTTTTAACCTCTTTTTCCAGAAAAGTGATAACATCGTCTACAATAAAACGCACACTGTTTTCCTCTTTGCCTGAAAGTCCTAGGTTGATTTTTGCTCTTTTCACAGAAGTTTTTGATGCATCCAGATGAGTTACTTCATTTGTCGTAGTGCTTGCGAATATGGTGGAGGCGCCAGTGTAGGCAAAACCATTTATTATTAGATGGTCTTTGGATGCGGTTACTTTTTCCAACCACTCCCAGTTTGGCGACTGTTCCGGAAAAATTCCTAACTGACCGCCGTCCATAAGTGAGATGTCAAAAGTTTTTTTGTCGAAATGAACTCTGCATTCCGGGAGACTTCCTTCCCATTTTTCACCATCAAAAACAGCATCAGCTGAGTCCCACTCCTGTTTTGACAGTGCTGGTCTCCAGAAAGCTTGTTTTGCATTTCTCACCACACGGAAGCTGCCTATCTGTTCGAGCCTTTTTTCATTACCAGTGTCCAGAAGCCTGTAGTTGCTGTTCATTTTGTGCCTTTAAAAGATTGAAATATAAGAAACGTCTTATTTAGTAATTGGGAGAATAATTGTAAACTTAGCACCTTTTTTAGTGTTATCTGCATTTATACTCAATTTGAAATGTTCTTCAAGCATTAGTTTGTTTAGGTAGACTATGTATTAATTATTTTTGATTTTGTATTAAACTTGCATAGAAAAATATTCGCAGTTGATTAAAGTATGTGGTATTTTATCAATAGACCTATTTCTGTGAAGCTGTTCGCCATTTTAGTTATTCAAGAAAATATAGGCATTTATCTAATTACAAGATACGCATGTAATTAAAGGTTTGAGGTTTATGAAAGAAAATTATTTTAAAGAATTATATATGAATGCTCCTATTGCATACCAGTCACTTAATATCAACGGTATGATCATGGATGTTAATAATTTCTGGCTGGATGAACTGGGCTATGAACTTGAAGAAGTCCAGGGGAAGTGGTTTGGTGATTTTCTGGAAGAAAAGTCACAACTTCATTTCAAAAAAAACTTTCCTAAGTTCAAAGATGCAGGATACATAAAAAACGTTAAATTTAATATTAAAGCGAAAGACGGAAGTCTTATTGCAGTTAATTTTGACGGCAAGATCGGTTATTCTCCGGAAGGTGAGTTCAAAAGGACTCACTGCGTATTTCATCGTGCCGAATCTGATAAAAAAAGCTATGGTAATCTCTTTCATCAATCCGTTTTCGAACAGTCAACTATCCCTATGGTGATTGTTGACCCTGAGACACTTGAGCTTATAGATGTAAACATAGCTGCATGCAGCCTTTACGCCACCGACTATAAAAACCTGATAAATAAAAATATAATTGAACTGACTATAGAAAAATTTGATAAAATTGAGCTGATAAGAGAGCAGATAGTTCAAGGCAATATAAGTTCTTTTGAGACAGAAATTGTTGATTTTGCAAATAATATAAAAACTATTGAGGTTTATCCAACTGTATTTGTTGTAAACGAGAAAAGATATGTAACTCTTGTTCTTGTGGATATTACTGAGGAAAAACTTGATGCTAAAAAACTGCAAATAAAAAATAGCATATCAAATGCTTTTCTAAGCCATGATGAGACTGCAATATATGCTGATATATCAAAAATATTAAGAGAAACATTTGACTCAGAGTTTTGCTATGTAGGATATCTTAATAATGACGGGATTTTGATAAGTCCTTCTTTGACAGTAGAAGTTTGGGATAAGTGCTAGATAAAAAACAAAACTTTTGAGTTCCCTCCTGATATGTGGGGCGGACTATGGGGAGAATCCCTGAAAGAGAAACGCTCGATTTATAAAAACGAAAACCTCAATTCACCGAGTGGACATGTAAAGCTTAAGAATGCCATGGCTGTTGTTGTTTGTGATAATGAAAAGCTTTTGGGCCAGTTTGTAGTGGCTAACAAAAAAGGCGGCTATGACCAAAGTGACTTTAACATAGGCTTAATGATAGCTGATACAATGCGGCCTATATTAAAGTTCTGGACGGAGGATAAGTTTTCTAAAGAACTGCTCAATGAAAAGCGTGAAGAGCTCAGACAGCAGCTTCTAAAAGAGATGGAGCTTAATAGAAAGCAGGGACAGATACTTTTTGAGCAGAAAAAATTTGTGGATATGGGGCAAATGATGAGCGCCATAGCCCATCAATGGCGGCAGCCTCTGAACAATATTCACCTGATAATGAACAGTATAGAAAAACTGCATGAAGGCGAAAAGGTGAATTTTGATTTCGAAGAGCTTTCAAGGCTTCATAAAGAGACTGTTGAGTTTATGTCTAACACCATAGACAGCTTCAGAGACTACCTTACTTCAGATGCAAAAAACGCATCGTTCAGTGTGACAAAAGCCATTGCAGATACTGTAAATCTTATAACAGCCCAGTTTCAGAGCCAGAATGTAAATTTATCTTTTTATTTCCAAGATAAATATATGTCGATAAAAAGTGACACAGTAAATCGGCATTTAGATATCGATCCTTTAGACGATTTAATATATGGAGATATAGGCAGTTTTCATCAGATTATACTGAATATACTTAGTAATGCCAGAGATGCAGTTCTGGAATACAGAGCTGACAACCCAGGGGAAGGTGAAGTTAATATCTTTGTTGTGCCGGAAGATGATGTTATAAGAATAACCGTTCAAAACATAGGTAACCCTATCGCTGAAGACGTACTGCCAAAGATATTTGACCCGTACTTCACAACTAAAGAGGATGGAAAAGGCACTTGTGTTGGTCTTTATATGACTAAAATGTTCGTAGAAGACGGATATAAAGGCAAAATATATGCAGCCAACCGTTCAGACGGGGTGGAGTTTGTGGTGTCAATACCCAAAGACATAAAAAAGGGATTATGAAAATATGATTAAAGTTCTATACGCAGAAGATGAACCAATTACACGGATGCTTGTGGCAGATATTTTAAGTGGCTACTGCGAAGTTGTAAGTACTTCGAACGGAGCAGAAGCTCTGGAAGAATTTAAAAAAGGCGGGTTCGACCTTATTATCACAGATTTGTCAATGCCGAAGATGAGCGGATTTGAGCTTATCTATAAAGTAAAAGAGGCAAATCCTGACTTGCCTATTTTGGTCACTACAGCCTTTAGGGAAGAATATTCGGGGATAGAAGATCTGGCGCAAATAATCGAAAAACCTCTGGATATTGATAAGTTTATTAAACTTATAGAGGCTTACTGCAAATAACAGCACGCCATTGTTTGTGCTCTTATCTTTCTCTGTTTCGTTAAGCGTTTTTAAAAAAACGTATATCTTTTTTTAAAGTGGGAGTGTGATAGTAAAAACAGGGCCACTTTTATTATTCTCTACAGTGATTTTACCTCTCAGTTCTTTTTCTACGATGGTTTTTGTTAGGTAAAGCCCTATGCCTGTACCTTTCCCTTCGTCTTTTGTTGTGAAGTATGGGTTGAATATCTTTGAGATTATCTCGTCAGGGATGCAGCCGCCAGAGTTGTATATACTTACCACAAATTCATCATCTTTAATTTCTATAGAGATATCGACATATTCTTCATTTTTCAATCCGCTGCTGATTCTTTTGTCTTGTATTGCATCTTTTGCGTTTGACAGCAGATTCATTATTACTTGACGGAATTCACCTGAGGAACCGTGAAAGATGTCTTTTTTCTCACTATCCGAAGAGCTGTTTATCTGTTTTACTTCAACTGCTATTTTTGCGGCGTTAAGCTGTGCGCTGAGAAGGTCTGCAGTCTTTTTTATCTCTCCGGACAGGCTGAAGTCGTGCTTCTGTTTGTTTACAGAAAAATAGTTTCGAAAGTCATCTATAGTGTTTGACATATATTTCACTAGGTTGCCGTGCTTTTCATAAAGCTCATCTCTGTCGAGCTGATATTCAATACCATTGTCCATATCTTTGATAGTCTGTGTGATGAGGCTTATACCATTAAGAGGCTGACGCCACTGATGGGCTATTGCGTTTATCATCTGCCCCATGTCTGCCAGCTTCTTCTGTTCGTGAAGAACCTGGACGTGCTTTTCATTCTTTTTAATCTCTGCCTGCACCCTGTCATTAAGCTGTTCATTAAGCTCCTGCATGCTGTTATTAGCTGCAATGCGCTCTTTCAGCATAGTGTTGGCGTAACCAGCAAGATCACTGAACTCCTGATATCTTATGGTATCAGTGTCAATAAGTCTGTCCTCGTGGGCTGCTTTTTTAAAGAAATCCACAATCTTAGCCAAGTCATTTTTTAGTCTGCGGGTAAACAGATTTCGTAAAACTATCAGAAGAACAGATAAAAAGAAGATAATAGTAAGATATTCATAAAGTTCCTGTATCCGGTCGTTATATATTTCATCGTGAAGCTCGTTAATTCTTGGCTCTATGTCGTCATAATAAAATCCTGCACCAAACATCCATCCCCAATCATCTAACCCTTTTATGAAAGATACTTTTTCAGAAATTTCGCCCGTTTTTGGGTTTGGCCAGTGGTAAGAGATAAATCCGCCCTGGGGGTTTTCTGCTGCTTTGCGCTCTTCCTGAATGACTTTGACTCCGTTCATATCTTCCAGGTCCCAGCTGTTTGTGCCTATCAGATGCCTCTGGGTGTCGTTCATTAGTGTGGTTCCGTCGTATGAAACCACAAAAATGTATCCCTCAAGGTCAGGCCCGAATCTTATTTTTCCTATCTTTTCCAAGACAGCCTTTTGCAGTTCTTTCTTATAATCCTCGTAGTAAACTCCTGACCCTATTATCCAGTTGTAGGGTTTAAAGATTTTGATGTATGATGATTTTTTATGGTCGTTTCCTTCCGTGAATGGTTTTGTCCAGTAATAAGTGTAAAAGCCTTCTTCCCCTTCTTTTACTATGTTTGTCATGTCTTTAAGGATGTGGTTACCGTGAGGGTCTATATAGTCTTTGAAAGGTACTTCACCCATATCAGGTTGATTGTCTATAAGGACTTCGCCTTTATTTGTATTTAATATGAAGAGATACTGTGTTCCATCCTTTAGCCGTATAGGCTTAAGTGCATTTACTATAAGCTCTTTAACCTCTGTTTCAGACATAGTTTTATGGTAAGTGCTGTATATATTGCTAGCAATGTTGTGCGCTTGCAGCACCATCGGTTTGGTAGACTCCAGAATCTGATGCTCCATCATTTCCCTTTCGCTTGCGATCATTTCATTAATCTTTAACACTTCTTGTTTGACTTGGTTTTTTTGATGGGTTAAAAAGTCATGTCGAAGCTTGCTGGCGTACTCTTTGTATTCCTGATACTCTGTTACCATATCAGCAAGCATAAATATTGAGGCAACAAGAACTATTGCTGCAAAGACGTAAAGATGTATGCGGCTAGAAAGCTGGATTTTATTTTTCATAAAGCTACCAATTAAAAGTCCCTGTATTATAGAGAGTATTCTCAATTATATATTAAAATTATATGGTTATTTAGCTAAAATTATCAATTGAATTTTATATGAAGTGTAATTTGTTTGTATTTAAAAAAATTAATCTTAAAAACATGTTTTTTGTTAATGCTTTGTTGTATAATTAGTAAATGCATGATATTTTTTCATACATATAAAGGGGATTTTCCTGAATGGATACAATTATATCTGGCTCTGATGAAAAATTAGTGGCTTTTTACCATTCATTTATTGATTTATTAGGTTTGGAAGTGGAAGCCTATAACAATGTGACAGATGGTGTTAAACGTGCATGCATGCATAATGACATAGCCAATCTCATTCTTGTGCTGGCCACCAAAGATGACTACTTGCAGTATAGTAAACTCAGGGTTTATCTGGATGAAACAAAGAAAAACATCATAATTGTTTATACTAACGATGTCCTTCTGAAACTGGTGACATCAACAAAGATATTAACTTTCAGCCATAAAGAAGTGACACAGTTTTTCGCTGGCTCTCTTTCTGAAATAGGTCTTACAAAGCCATATATGAAAGAGGTGAAACAGGACAAATCGCCACAGAAGGTGATAGAACATATTAAATATCTTTTGACCAAAGGAAACATAATTATGCCTATCAGAAATGATTGCGCTGTGAATATCCTTGCAGCTCTCGACCATGATGATGTGAGCTTTAAAAAGATAGATAATATGACAAAAACTGACCCAGTACTTCACTCCAGCCTTATAAAAATGGCAAACTCTGTTTACTTCAGCGGCTCTTTCGGCGAAATACAAAATGTAGAAAAAGCTTTAGTAAGAGTAGGTATTGTAAATGTTAAGGTGTTTCTTATCAACTTTATAAATAAGTCTCTCGCTAGCAATAAAAACCTTATTTTTAGCCCCGAAATATCAGAATGCGTAGATAATTCACTAAAGATCGCGTCATTGTGTTATGTGCTGACAGACTTTTTCAAAATAAAATCAAAAGAGATAATGTTTTCCATAGGGCTTTTGAGTAAATTGGGTGAAATATTTATATATTCAGCTATTTCCGGATATCTACAAGATGAAGGTTTAACCGAGAGGAAACATGCCGAAGAGTATATTAAAATCGCAGAAAAAAACTATCACACAGTTAGCGGTATGATGCTGAAAAAGTGGAAATTTACCTCCTCCTACTATCAGCCAATTTTGAACTCCTCCACAATGGCATCCAACGAACACATGGAAGAGACAAAGGTTCTGCATCTGGCTGAAAGTCTGGTGCATTTTCTGGATACTGAGAAGCTGGATAAAATCGGCAGAGACGCACTTGTGGTTACCGGACAAAACTTCGATAAGGAAGAGATGTTCCGCATTAGATCAAATGCCCTTAAACACCTCGAATCCATAACCTCTATGATATTATAAAGACCCTCATTATTAAAAAGATGCACAAGTTTGTTTTTTTTTAGGCACTAAGATGTGTTTCTTGATAATCTTTATGTTAATATAATTAAAAATAAGAAACTCAAACGCAATTCAGACTGACTTTTTGAAGTTTAGGTGTTTTGTATCCGGAGGTTAACAATGAATAAATCAGAATTAAAAAAAGTAAACTGGATGAACTCTACAATGTCTGTTGGTATTGAAAAGATAGATGATCAGCATAAAAACTTCTTAGACATAACAAATAATGCAATTGATGCGATTTTGTCTGACAATCAAAGTGCAGTAGCTAACACATTGAAAGAGCTTAAAGAATACGCTCACTACCATTTTAAGACCGAAGCAGATTTAATGGCAGAACATGAATATCCTGAATCAGGCTCCCACCATAATGCTCATATAGATTTCCACGATAAAGTAGCAGAGCTTGAAAATGCAGAAGGTGAAGCAAGAGAAGCTGAATTAGTATCGTTCATGCAGAACTGGCTTGTGCGCCATATCAGCTCTACTGATAAAAAACTTGCAAACTACATAAACAGACAATAGAAATTTTTTTGACTACGGCGATTCTGGCAAATACTGACGCATTTTTTTCTTTATGTCTTTATAGTCTGGCAGGTTCTTTTCAACCAGTTTCCAGAAAATTTTGCTGTGGTTGTGATGTATAAGATGTGATAGCTCGTGAACTGCAAGATACTCCACACACTCAACTGGCAGCTTGACAGCTTCATAGTTGAACATAATGTTCCCTTTGGACGAACAACTTCCCCATCTTTTGGCTGCTTTTTTGAAAGTTATCTTGTTGTAGCTGAGCCCCATTTTCTCAGCCCAGTATTCAGTAAGCTTGACTAAATGCTCTTTTGCCTTTTCTCTGTAAAATTCGTCCAGAGCTTTACGCATATATTCTTCTTTCATAAGAAAAGGGTTATATTTCAGAATAAACTCAGTATTATCAAAACTCAGATAAGCTTTGCCGACAGCAGCAGCTTTGTCCTCTTCCATTTTCAGGCAATACCTTTCACCAAGGTAAAGGAGGGTAGAACCTGTCTCAAATTTTAACTAACTAAAAGTATTTTGAACAAGCTTTCTCTTTTTCAATATCCATTCAGCTTTTTTTAATACCAATTCCAAAACCATCGCCTTTGAAACTTCCGGGGTTTTAACAATAACTCCATTCTTAGCATCTATACTGATGTACATTCTCTTTAATTTTGGCTTTACTATGTGGGTAAACTCTATGTCAGAGTTGCCATACTTAATTTTAATGGTTAATCTCCGTTTATGTGTTTGTTAGATTTAATATATCCGCAAACTAAAAATATATCGATAACTTAGGCCAGTTGTGCTTTTATTGCAATCTGAATAGACAAAAGTATCGTAGAGTAGTAAAATTTTAATATATACACAAGGTATACACAACTGAACATATGTTATTTTTTTACGGGGCTGATATGGCTTTAAGAACAAAAGAGTTTAATGTCATATTTATTGTGTTGTTCTCCTTCTGGACAATGCTTATGATAGGAAACTCTATCACAAACTACTTAGACTCAAAGAAGGCTATTATCGAGATCGCATCCAAAGAGGCAAACCTTTCCTTCATGAAAGACACCCTATACAGAAGGTGGGTGTCCAGGTATGGCGGTATATATGTTCCTGTTAGCGAGCATACCCCCCCAAACCCTTACTTATCAGATATTAAAAATCGAGATATCACTACCCCAGACGGAAAACAGCTTACACTTATAAACCCGGCATACATGACAAGACTTGTTTTTGAGATGGCAGACAAAGATTTTATTCAAGCACACCTAACCAGTGACAAACTTAAAAACCCTATAAACAAACCCGACAAATGGGAGGAGCGTGCTTTAGAAGCGATATTATCAGGCGCAAAAGAGTTTAAAGAGACTGATTTAATAGACGGTGAGCCATATCTTAGATTCATGAGACCATTCGTCACCGAAAAGAGCTGTCTGAAGTGTCATTCGGATCAGGGGTACAAAGTTGGTGACATCAGAGGCGGCATCAGCGTTTCTGTCCCATTGAAAGATTATTATAAAACTTTTAAGAAAAAGTCTCACGAATATATTATGCTGAATCTGATATCTTGGCTCTTTGGTGGATCATTGCTTTTTTATGCTTTAGTAAAGCTGGGCGCACTTATGAAAAGGGAGAAACGGCTTAGTTCAGAGAAGGACATTATCCTCAGAGAGCTTAACCACAGGGTAAAAAATAATCTTCAGATAATATCCAGTATAATAGATCTTCAAAGAGCAAACGGAAACTCCGTTGACAAAGACGCTCTTCTGAAAGATATCCAGTGGCGGCTGGTGTCTATGGCGACTATGCACAGTATGTTTCAGTGCGAAGATGATCTTATTGGTGTCAAATCTGATGATTATCTGGAAAAGATGGTGTCTCAGTTTTCTGTCTCTTATAAAAGAGAGGGCTCCCCGGATGTTAACATAAAACTCAAGGCTGACCCGATTATCATGTCAGCTACTCAGGCCTTATCATGCGGTCTTATAGTTAATGAACTTCTGACTAATTCTTTTAAGCACGCCTTTAAAGAAGACAATAAAAAACCTGTGATAAGTATCGAGTTTAAAGTAACTGAAAATAATGCAACGCTTATTTATAAAGACAACGGAGTCGGTTTTGACACTGAGGCAATAAAGAATAAGCCGGACTCGCTCGGTTTTATACTTATAGACAGTATGGCAGAGAAGCTTAATGCTGAGGTTTCAATTATTGGAGACAATGGCTTTAAAGCGGAGTTTAATTTTTTTACTGAACAATCATAAGTTTTAGTTGATACATCCAAATAATAAGCTAAAATATATTTGATGAGTATTATTATTATTATTTGGTGATATATGTCTAAACAATCAAAAAGCTCAGAAGTAATTCCTGATTATTATGTTGCAATTGGTGCTTCTGCCGGTGGCCTTGAGGCTATTGAGAAGTTCTTCAGCAATATGCCTGATGACAGTGGGCTTAGTTTCATCGTTATCCAGCATCTTTCACCAGATTATAAAAGTCTGATGGTTGAGTTGCTTTCCAAGCATACTAAAATGCCCGTTCACAGGGCTGAAGACGGAGTTCTTATAGAAAAGAATAACGTTTATCTGATACCTCCTAAGCACAATCTGACTATTTTTCACGGTAAACTCCTGCTTAGTGATAGAGGCTCCCGGATTTCACTCAACTTACCCATAGATATATTTTTCAACTCTCTTGCTATAGATCAGGGTGAAAAATCCGTCGGTATAGTTCTTTCCGGAACAGGGAGTGACGGAACTAGAGGCGTTAAGTCTATAAAAGAGGCAAATGGTGTGGTCATTGCCCAGAGTGAAGAGACCGCACAGTTTGACGCCATGCCTAAAAACGCAATAATGTCTGGTTCTGTGGACATGGTTTTGGCACCGGAAGAGATGCCTGAATCACTTTTGTCTTATATTAAAAACCCATATGTAGCAAAAGTTAAGAGAGCAGGTTCTCAAAGCACTGTGGATAAACTGCTTGCTATGGTAAGAGAGAAGACTAAAGTTGACTTTACCCATTATAAACCAAGCACAATACTCAGAAGGATTGAGCGTAGAATAGCAGTAAATAAGTTGGACAGCCTTGACGAATATCTTGATATGCTTGAGCAAAGTCCGAATGAGGTTACACTGCTTTACAAAGATGTTTTGATAGGTGTAACCAGTTTTTTCAGAGACAAAGAGTCCTATGAATACCTGAAGACTAAGGTTATACCGGAGATAATTAATAATAATAACGGCATTGAAGATATAAGAGTATGGACTTCAGGGTGTTCCACTGGAGAGGAAGCATACTCTTTAGCGATCCTTTTTTATGATTGTATTCAGGATCTTAATCTGAGACGCAAGGTTAAGATATTTGCCACAGACATTGACGAAGACGCAATCCTTATAGCTAGTAATGGCCAGTACCACGAAAGCATAGTGGGGGATGTCCCCAGTTCTTATTTAACAAGATATTTTACTAAACAAGACAACACTTACATCATCTCAAGAAACATAAGAGAGATGGTGGTCTTTGCCAAGCATAATCTGATAAAAGATCCGCCTTTTACAAAGATGGATCTTATAAGCTGTAGAAACCTGCTTATATATTTTCAGCCTGTTCTTCAAAAGAAAGCCCTTGAGATGTTCAGCTTTTCACTGAATATGGGTGGATATCTGTTTTTAGGAAGCAGTGAAGCAACAGGTGAAGTGTCTGAAAACTACGAAGTTGTTGAAAACAAACATAAAATATTCAAGTCCGTAAACCGAACCAGAAGGATATCCTCTGATCACGATCTTCGTGTCATGCATGAGCCTGTTCATAGCAATCGATATTTCAGGGCGTCTGGCAGAGATCAAACATCATATTACGGTTATGGTGATGAAAAAATTTATGACAAACTGTTGCGAGCAGTGACAAGCCAGTCTGAATCAGCAATTATTGTTGTTAACGATCAGCTTGATATCATTCATCTGTTTGGAGATGTGGCAACATACATTGACCTGCCCATAGGCAAAATGAACAGCGATATTTCTAAGCTGGCTAAGCGTGAGCTTGCGATACCTTTGTCAACAGGTGTTCAGAGGGTTCTGAAAAAAAATGAAGATACTATATATACCAACATAATCATCAAAGAAAACGGTCAGTCAAGAAATGTAAAGATGACCATAAAGCAGCTTTTTAACAAAAACGGCAACCATATAATACTTGCTATAATTATCGAAAAAGAACGTGAGAAGATTATCGGTAAACGTGTCACAGAAGCTGATGATTATGATGTCGGTAAAGAGGTTCAGCAGAGAATAATAGATCTGGAGCAGGAGCTTCAGTTTACCAAAGAGAACCTGCAGGCGACAATAGAGGAGCTTGAAACATCTAACGAGGAGCTTCAGGCGACTAACGAAGAGCTTCTGGCAAGCAATGAAGAACTCCAGAGCACCAACGAAGAGCTCCAGTCTGTCAACGAAGAACTTTTCACTGTTAACTCAGAACATCAGGATAAGATATTCGAGCTGACAGAGCTTAATAATGACCTGGACAACCTTCTTAACTCAACACAGATAGGGACACTTTTTCTGGACGAAAACTTATGTATCAGGAAATTTACACCTATGGTTACAAAAGTCATGAATATTATGGAAAGTGATAAAGGGCGGCCTATGACTGACCTTACACATAAAATGGTAGATATTGACATTCTGGCTCTTGTCAGAAGGGTATACATAGAATCAAAATCACTGGAGATCGAGACCAGAGATGTTGATGGAAACTGGTATTTTGTGAGGATACTCCCATACCAGATAGGTCCTTCCATCTTTTCGGGAGTCGTTGTTACATTTATAGAGATAAACGATGTTAAAGCGGTTTCTAAAGAGCTCGATAAACAAAAGTTTATGCGTGATTTAACTGATGAAGAGGTCAAGATAGGCCACTGGGACTGGAATATAAAAACAGACGAGATAGTCTGGATAAACGTTGCTCCTGTTTTTGGTTTGAAAGAGGGGGAGTTCGGCGGAACTTATGACGATTTCTTAAAAATTGTTCACCCTGAAGACAAAGAAAAAGTTAAAAATGCTGTGCGGAATAGTCTTGAAAACAGTGAAAAATATTCCTTAGAGCACCGCATTGTAACAAAAAACGGAGACGTTAGGTGGGTGCATGAGTTTGGTCAGGTAAAGTATGGAAAAGGTAAAGAAGCAGTTCGTATGATGGGAGTCGTGCGTGACATTACTGATAAGGTAAGTATTTCTGACGAACTGGAAGATAAACTAATGTTTCTCGAATCACTTAATTCTGCCGCTCCAATAGGCATTGGGATGGTCAAGGACAGAGTGTTTACCTATGTTAATCCTTATCTGGAAGGTATGACAGGATATACCTCGGAGGAACTTATAGGCAAGAAAAGCTCCATAGTATATCCATCAAAAAAAGAGTACGAAAGAGTTGGTAAAGCAAAATATAAGCAGATCGATAATGAAGGTAAAGGTTGCGTGGATACTAAGTGGAAATGTAAAGACGGCAGCATAATATATGTGACACTTAGTTCTGTACCTCTTGATGCTGATGACCTAAGTAAAGGTGTTGTTTTTACTTTAAGTCCGAGGTGAAAAGCAGATATGATTAATGACGAAAAATTTAAGCAACTAAGGGAAAAAGCAGAGAAAAAGCTCGCTAAAATTTCAGCAAGTCTAGAAAATGTATCTAATCAGTCCATAGAGAAGCTTCTGCACGAGCTTAATGTGCATCAGGTAGAACTTGAGATGCAGAATGATGAGCTGCGTAAGTCTAACCATGCATATAACGAATCCCGAAACCTATTTCATAAGCTGTATAAAAATGCACCAGTGTCTTATATTATCGTTAATAACTTTGGCCAGATAGGGATGGCTAATGATAAATTTTTCGAAACAGTTGGCATATCAGAAGGCGAAGATATAAAGAGGAAATCCCTCACAGAATACATCCACTATGAGGATATAAACCTTTTCTACTCAGTATTCAAAGCCTTCTATAAGAATCCAGATAAGCATAAATTTGAACTAAGGTTTATGAGCAACAACAAAACTGTTCATACTGTAATTTCTGGCTACAAATACATTGAAGCTCTTAATATCTCTAAAGATATGAGTGGTTATGACCTTCTGATTGTTATTAACGATGTAACAAAAATAAAGGAGCTGGAAGAAGAGCTGAGCAGAAAAAATAAAGCTTTGGAGATGATGAACGAAACACTCCAGAGACGTGTGGAAGATGAGATTAGTCAAAGGCTGAAACACGAACAGCTGCTTTTTGAGCAGAAGAAATTTGCAGATATGGGCGAGATGCTTTCATCCATTGCTCATCAATGGAGGCAGCCGCTTAATGTCTTGGGACTGGTGCTGCAGTCAGTATATGATTCTGCTGATAAAAATCTTTCTGATTATAAAGATACGGAAGAGCTTGCCAAGACAGGTTTTGAAATGATCACTTATCTTTCTGAGACCATAACAGATTTTAGAGACTTTTTCAGACCAACTAAAGAAAAAGCTGAGTTTAATGTTGCCCATGCCACACTAACTGCGCTTAAGCTCACGCAGACCCAGATTGAAGAAAGCGGAATAACTTTAAAATTTCAATGCGCCTGTGACGGTGAGGACTTGGAGCCCTGTTCAATAGAAGATCCTTCAGAGTGTATAAGCGACATGCCTATGGTTGTTGGTTTTAAGAATGAGTTTAAGCAGGTTTTGATGAACCTTATTTATAATGCGAGAGATTCAGTTAAAGCTTACTGCGAACAAGGAAAAGCTTTAATAAAAGTGAGTATTGAAAATGACGAAAATGAAATCATTATAAAGATATATGACAACGGCGGAGGTGTTCCTGACGAATTGGCTGAAAAAATATATGACCCATACTTTACTACAAAACAGGATATAAATGGCACTGGTATCGGTTTGTATATGTGTAAAACTATTGTAGAAAAACACTTCTCTGGCAAATTGACCCACATGAACATTGATGACGGGGTGAGTTTTAAAATATCTATTCCGAAAGGTTGACTGTTATTTTTTTAATACCGGTATAGTTATCTCAAGGCAGAAACCGCTATTTTCACTTAGATTGTAAGCTTTGATATTGCCGTTGTTTGCATCAACAAATGCTTTTGTAATGGCAAGCCCCAGCCCTGAACCGCCTGTTTTCCTGTCTCTGTCTTTATCCACTCTGTAAAATGGTAAGAATATGTCATCCAAATGTTCTTCGCCAACACCCGGACCATCATCGCATACTGTTACTATTAAATACCCTTCTTCTTCATAAGCGTTTATATCTACCTTCGTCTTAGAATATTTTATAGCATTACGTATAATATTTTCCATAGCACTCTTCATGAAGATACGGTTTGTTTTTATAGTACTGGTGCATTCTACACTGCTT
Source organism: Denitrovibrio sp. (assembly GCA_002869145.1). GTDB lineage: Bacteria > Chrysiogenota > Deferribacteres > Deferribacterales > Geovibrionaceae > Denitrovibrio. The sequence continues at coordinate 9,317 of PKTM01000009.1, read as the reverse complement.
TCGAGTGTTTTGTTGTTTTCCGATGTTTCAAATTCGGCGTCGCTTATAATCTCTTTAAGCTCATCACAAAGTGTTATAACCTCGGTGTTTACCATTCCTGAGTCTTTTTGGCGGAACACCTCCAGAAGCCAGCTTATCATTTCATTCAGTTTTTCTGTTTCAGACTCTATCCTGTCCAGTGCATTTGATGCATTGTCGCCAGCTTTTGCGCGGGCCAGTTCCAGAGACAGCCTTAGTCTTGTTAGAGGTGACCTTAGTTCGTGTGAGATGTTTCTAAGGATATTTTCCTGGTCTTGTCTGTTTTTAATAAGCCGTTCTGTCATCTTGTCGAAATCAGCAGCCAAAAGCCCCATTTCATCTTTTCGTTTCAGTTCATCTGAAACCCGCACATCGAAGTTTCCATTAGCGATCTTCTCGGCGGCATTCCTGAGTGTCATGAGCGGTTTTGTCAGAAACCTCAAAATTATGATACTTGCCAGAAACGAAAGCAGAAGGATGTATAAAAATATTCTCAGATGATAAGCAGTGATGAGAGCTATGTAACCGGGGTTTTCATCTTTTATAGGTATAGCAGTGAACATGTAGTCTCCGGCTCTGATAACTCTTGTCACGCGTGTGTCTTTCGGGTCTTTCGAGAACTGTTTAATAAGAACAACCTTGCCGCCATCCATTTCATTCAAAAGCTCCAGAGCCTGAGCAGGGTAATCCTGCCCCAGAACCTCATTGCGTTCTTTGTCGAACACGTAAGTTTTTATTTTCAGCGTTTTTTCGACGAAGTCAGTCAGTTTTTGTATCTTTTCGATATTTCCGGTTTTTGCAACGTTTCTTATCTCTGAAACAACCTTTTTGCCCATCTCTCTTCTGGTATGGCTATAAAAAAGATCTCTGTTGTCCTGACTGCTCATCAAAAATATGAGAGGAGGCGTAAGAGCAAATATCATCATCGTCAGCCAAAGGCCGAAGAATATCTTAAAGAATATACTGTGACGGTTAATTCTCATAAAACATTTTCAGGAATAAGCTGGTATCCTGCTCCTCTGATACTTTTTATTATTTCAGGCTGACTTGTTTTTTTTCTTATGTTACTTACGTGTACGTCAATGCTTCTGTCATATGAACTGAGCTCTCTGTCGAGCACTCTCATGGCAATATCTTCTCTGCTTACAGCTTTCCCTATGTTGCTTACCAGCATTTCTAGTATCTTAAACTCAACAACAGTCAGTCCCAGCGGATTATCTTTGTAGCTTGCTGTTAGTTTGGCTGTGTTTAGTGTGAAACCGCCTGCGCTGATGATTTCTGGTATATTTTTTTGTAAAGTATCAGTTGATCTGCGGAGAATAGCTCTTATCCTTGCCAGAAGCTCTTTAGGGTTATATGGTTTTGGAAGATAGTCATCTGCACCCATTTCAAACCCTGCAATCTTATCTGTGTCGTCCCCCTTTGCGGTAAGCATAAGGGTAGGGGTCATCTTTTGCTTCCTGATGGTTCTAAGCACATCAAAACCGCCCATACCAGGGAGCATTACGTCTAGAATGATTAGATCGAAATCCTCGCTAAGGGCAGCCTTTACGCCTTCTTTTCCGTTATGAACAGTGGTTATCTGGTAGCCTTCTTTTTCAAGATATTCTGTTAGAAGTTCACAAAGAACAATGTCGTCATCAATGACTATTATTTTATGTACGCTCATACTAATGAAAAATATATNNAATATATATTATTTTTTAAAAAAAAGCCCGAAAATTTATTTAAAATGTATCGATATTGGATTACAAAAATTTACACTTCTGCTATAAAAGTTAACAGCTTTTATTATAAATTAAGAGTACTATTTTATGACAAATTATCCGGAGTGAAAAATGGCATTACGATGCACCCGTTTACTGGTTTTATTATTAACAGGATTGACACTCGCTGCTTGTGTTTCGTCCGGGTCTAACCTTGATAAGGCAAAGATAGATGAAAGCCTGAATATTCCGGAATCTTTCGAGGAGCCAGGTTCTGAGACTTATGCAGGCAGATGGTGGGAAGCTTTCGGCTCACAGGAACTGAACGCACTCATAGAAAGTATGATAGGCAATAATTATCAGATAGCAGGATCATATGAAAGGCTGAAAGCTCTTCAGGCTGCTCTGGGTATAACAAACGCAGACCGGTTCCCGTCAGTAAGCGCTTCTGCAAAAGCATCCGATAATAATTCTGAAGATATTAGGGGAGATAGAGCTTGGCGTGAAGGCTATGAAATCTCCGTCTCTGCTTCTTATGAGGTTGACCTTTGGGGGCGGATAAAAGCAGGCATAGATTCTGACAGGTACGAGATACTGTCTGGCAGATATGACTTGGAAACTCTATACATGAGTCTTACATCTGAGCTTACTGACAGGTACTTTTTATATAAAACTCTTGCCTCTTCGCTGAAACTTCAAAAGGAACAGCTTGAACTGAGAGAGAAACAGATAACTGCCCTAAAGATGATGTATTCCAGCGGGGTAGGGGCGCTTGACAGTATATACTTGAAACAAACAGCTACTGCGAACCTTATGGAGTCAATGACAGAGACCAGACAATCCATGCAGAGTGCGAAAAGACAGATAGCGATGCTGATAGGCGAATCGGATCCGAACCGCTTGGACATAAGCGATGCATACGATATTAAAATACCCGCACTTCCATCTGTGATACCTTCTGAGATTGCAGAAAAAAGGCCGGATATTAGATCTGCCTACGCAGAAGTGCTGAAGACCGACAGGGATAAAGCTCAGGCTATGGCAAACAGATATCCGAAACTCAGCTTTTCTGCCAGTGCAGGCTATAGCGGAAACGCCATTCAAAGTCTGATGACACCTGAAAACTTTGTGGCAAATCTGGTGGGTAATCTTGTTATGCCTCTTTTTGACGGGGATAAACGTAAGCTTCAGGTGGAGAGCCAAAAGTATTTGCTCGCATCAAAGATATACAGCTACTACCAGACCGTGCTGGGAGCATTGAACGAGGTTGGTGCATCACTTAGTGATAATGTGCAGAATGAACAGGCGCTTAGACTCAGCTCTGAAAAAGTAAAAATAGAAGAAAAACGCTTAAAAATTGCAGAGATGAAATATGAGATGGGTATTAAAGATTACTCAGAAGTCATAGAGAATAAGATAAGCCTGCTCTCCGGCTGGATGGCAGAGATAAACGCAAGAAGGCTGCTTATAAGCTCCAGAGTGGAGCTGGTCAGAGCCGCTGGCGGTGGATGGGCAGGAGAGATTGTTGATGAAAGATTTACCAGAACCACAGCTTCACAGGAGAATAATTAATGAAAACCATTATTAAAATAGCCCTTCCAATTCTTATTATAGTTCTGGCAGTTGGTGCTTACCGCTGGCAGATGAATAATGTGCCCGAACCGAAAAAGAAGGCTAAACAGAGAATGGTTCCAATTGTCCGTTTTGCACCTGCCCAGCAGATAGACGGGTACAGGTATCAGGTGTCTGGTTATGGAACAGTAGAACCTGCGAAGAAACTTGAAATAGTATCCGAGGTGGCAGGGAAGATCATATGGGTCAGTGAAAATATGAAAGCGGGCGGTCTTTTTAAAAAGAACGAATGGCTCTATAATATAGATGACATAGATTACAAAGCTGCTCTGGATGCTAAAATGTCAGCTCTGAAATCAGCTGAATTTTCATTACAGAAAGTGGTGGAAGAGGCGGATGTCTCCAAAAAAGAGTGGGAAATATGGAGTGAAGCTTCTGATATTATTAAAAAACCAAGCAAACTTGTGAGCTATGAACCTCAGTTGGAATCAGCAAAGGCTGCTGTAAAATCAGCAGAATCAGCTGTTGAGATAGCAGAATCAAATCTTTCAAAAGTAAGATATAAAGCGCCTTTTGATGCTGTTGTTACAGCAGAATCAGTGGAGATAGGGAAAGTAATACGCACAGGCGAGCCCGCAGGGACTCTTATAGGCACAGAATCATTTGAAGTTTATCTGCCTATGTCAGCAAAAGACGCAGTCAGGATTACATTCTCTTCCGACAGACAGAAAGCTTCTGAGGGTTATATAGAGCTAGCAGAAGGTAAAGACAGCTGGAGATGGAATGCTTTTGCAGAGCGTGTTCTTCCTGATGCAGACAGCAAAACAGGTATGCTTCAGGCGGTTCTAGTTGTACCAGAACCTTTCGACACAATTAATAAAACTAGGCCTTTGCTCCCTTTAGGGGCAAGCGTGAAGGCTGTTATAAAAGACAGAGACACATCAGATGTCGTCAGGATTCCTGACGAAGCCCTCAGAGAAGGCGGTGTAGTTTGGGTCATCTTTAATGATAATACTGTTCAGATTAGAGAAGTTAAAATAGCTGAAAAACGAGGAGACTTTATATATTTAAACAGCGGGATATCCGCTGGCGAAAAAGTCATAACGTCAAACCTGAATGGTGTAGTGGACGGAATGACAGTCAGCACAGGAGTAAAAACCGGGGGTGATAAGTGAATCCTCGGGGTCCTATAGCATGGATTACCAAAAACCATGTAGCCGCAAACCTGCTTATGCTTGTACTTATTGTGGGTGGTTTGGTTACATTTCTCAATATGAAGACGGAGATTTTTCCGAATATCACTCAGGACGCTGTTAATATCTCAGTGGCATACCCCGGCGCTTCACCTTCTGAGGTGGTGGAAGGTGTAATACTTGTTATTGAAGATGCTGTCAGCTCTATTGAATGGACTGAAAAAATTATTTCAACAGCAAACGAAGGGGCTGGAACTGTTTTTGTTGAACTTATAAAAGGTACTGACCGCCAGCAGGCTTATCAGGATATAAAGGCTGAGATAGACAGAATATCAACCTTTCCTGATGAGGCGGAAGACCCTCTTGTATCTCTTTCCAGCAGGAAACGTTCGGTTGTGGACATTACCCTGTACGGTGATGCCACAGAGATGGATATACGATATTACACAGATATGCTCAGGCAGGATCTCCTTGATCACGAAGGGATCACGCTTTCGGAATATGCGTACGGCGTGAAAGAACGTGAAATCCGTATAAAGATTTCAGAGAATGAACTCCGCAAGTACTCTATAACGCTTAATGATGTGGCTGCTAAGTTATCTGCTGCTTCAATAGACCTCCCTATGGGTTCTCTGGACAGAGAGCAGGGTGAGGTTGTGCTCCGAATGAAAGACAAAAGATACAGCGGACTGGAATACGCCAACATCCCTATTGTCTCTGGCAGCGGCACGGGAACTATTGTGCTGGGGGACATAGCAGATATTATCGAAGGATTCGAAGATTCTGACAGACAGGAAACATTTAACGGCAAGCCCGCACTGACACTAAGGGTATACAGGGTCGGCAAACAGACTCCCAACAGCATCTCTGCTTCTGTTAAAGAGGTTATCGAAAACTTTGAGCTGAAAGTTCCTCAAAACATAAAAGTGGATGTATGGGATGACGATTCTGAGCTCCTTCAGAGCAGGCTTTCCCTCCTTTTCAGAAATGCGATGCTCGGACTCTCCCTTGTGCTTCTTATACTTGCTGTATTTTTGGAATTCCGTCTTGCTATATGGGTTGCAATGGGTATCCCTATATCGTTTTTCGGCGGAATAATGTTTCTCCCGTCGCTTGGTGTTTCTATAAACATGATAAGCTCGTTCGCATTCATTCTGGCTCTTGGTATTGTTGTGGATGATGCCATTGTTGTTGGTGAAAACATACATGCACACAGAATGATGGGTAAATCAAAATATCAGGCCGCAGTGGATGGTACTCATGAGGTGCTTGGCGCTGTTACATTTTCTGTGCTCACATCGATTGTAGCTTTTGTTCCGCTACTTTACATAGACGGCCCCCTTAGACTTATAATGAGTGTTATACCCCTAGTGGTTATAACAGTGCTCCTTATCTCTCTTGTAGAGTCTTTCTTTATCCTCCCCGCACATCTGAACTCAAAAGATAAAGTAAGCGAGAAGAAACGTTTTACTCTGGGGTTTAGGAAAAAAATTCGTGCCGGGCTGGACTACTGGATAGAAAATGTATATGGAAAAACCATGGTTTGGATCATCAAATACAGATACGTCACTATCGCACTGTTTGTAGGATCGGTTATTATCACTGTTGGTGTTATCAAGTCTGGAAATCTGAAATTCACCTTTATGCCTAAAGTTGAGCGGGATGTTATCCGGGTAACAGTCACAATGCCAGCCGGAACCCATGTGGACAAGCTGAGCAGTGTCATAGAACACATAAACCAGAGTGCCTTGAAAACCGACGGGATAATGCGCAAAAAGACAGGATTTGATAAGTCTTATATAGATTATGTCATAACAGGTACTAGAAACTCATCCAACGGAAGAGTGAATGTTGCTCTGCTCCCTTCTGAGGAGAGAGATATAAACACCGGAGAGTTTGAAAAACTACTCCGAAAGACCGTCGGCAGTGTTCAGGGTGTTGAGTCTATATCTTACAGTTCACGCGGGCTCAGATTCGGAGACAACATAGACATCCGTTACTCTCACAGTGACGAGGAAGTTCTGGTGGCTGTTTCCGAAGAGCTAAAGGAAAAACTCCGCAGCTACGACGGTGTGGTTGATATTGAGGACACCTTTGACAGAGGGAAAAAAGAGATCAAATTCAGAGTGAATGATGTTGGTAAAAAATACGGGCTGACAAACGCTGAGATAGGAAGACAGGTAAGGGCGGCTTTTTATGGTGTTCAGGCTCTTAAATTTCAGCGGGGCATAGACGAGATTACTGTTCGGGTTGAATATCCCGAAGACGAAAAGATGGGGCTGGACAATTTGATGCATATGTACATAAAGACCGCCTCCAGCATGGAGCTGCCGTTTTATATGGTGGCTGATTATGAGTGGGGACAGGGGTTTGCTACTATAAACAGAACAGACCGCAGGCAGGTGGTAAACATTACCGCTTCTGCGGAGGGCGGAGCTAACCCTACCGAGATAATGAAAGAGCTTGCTGCATCATATCTGCCAGAACAGATGGCCAGACACTCCGGACTCACATGGAAGTTCGAAGGCGAAGAGGAACGCAGACAGCAGTCTATGAGCGGTATTATAAGCTTCATGCCTATCGCTCTCATGATAATGTATACCCTCCTTGCTGTCCCTTTCGGCAGCTATATCCAACCGATAATAGTCCTGCTAGCCATACCTTTTGGTCTTGCCGGCGCAGTTTGGGGACATCTTATAATGGGTATGGACCTCAGTATGCTCAGTATTTTCGGCATGGTTGCTGTTGCAGGTGTTGTTGTGAATGACTCCCTAGTGCTGGTTGATTTTATAAATAAATTTGTGGATAAGGCTCATATGAGCGTAGATGTCGTGGTGAACGCTGCCAAGAGACGTTTCAGACAAATATTAATGACATCTCTTACAACATTTTTTGGACTGTTTCCTATGATACTGGAGAAGTCTCTGCACGCCAAATTTCTTGTCCCTATGGCAGTCTCATTAGCATTCGGAGTTTTATTCACCACGTTTGTAGCACTCATTCTTGTCCCTTGTCTCTATATGGTTATCGAAGATATAAAAAGACCTTTCAAATAAAATATACTTTAATATCAAATAAACGTGTTGTTTTTAGAAGTTAATTATTTTCTCGCCGTGCAGAGGCTTTGCAAAAGCCTCTGCGTCTCAGACCGCAGTTATTCATTAGTTATCGTCACGGTGGCTGTAAGTTATGGTTGTTTAAGGTCTTGAGATTCTCTCGCCGCCTGTGACTCCTCACTATCCGAAGGCTGAATGCAGATGCGAAGAATCAAGTAGAATGACAGACAGCCTTCTTGCAGCGACATATTTCTTTAAGCGAATAAATAAACATAATAAGACAAAGTTAATAGTAAATGAATAAAAACAGCCATTGGTCTGGCTTTAATGCACCACAAACCCTAAAAAATTAAAGAGTCCACTTAGTTATGTTATTCTGAATATTCAAATAATGACATTGTTGGGTCAGTGCAAATATTTTACCATATTGGATTTTTTTACTTTAACTCCTGTTGACATAGAAAAATAATTATTCTAATATCAGTTAATATAAAAATTATGGATATGGTAATCGTATTCATAAGAAAATTATCATCATGTTTATTTTATGTTGGAGTATTTTAATGGACATGTACTGCAGAGTACAAAGACAGTTTCAAACAAACATTAGTTCGATATCTACCGAAATTAAATCATGTTTTTACATATATGCTAATAAGAAAGATTATATAGAGTTCAATACTGATATAAGTATTTGATAACGTAGTAATATACGTAAACTAAGGAGGAACGTTTATGTCACGGAAAATTTTATTTCTTTTACTGACAGTTATGGCCTGCTCACTTTTTGTGGTAGGTTGTGGCGGTTCAGATGGTTCAGATGGCGCACCTGGTGCACCTGGCGCATCAGCTGATGACATCCTGGATAATGAGGGTGTTATTGATGCACTTGGTGATATTTTGAATGCACCTGCACTTGTAACATCCATTAGCGATGCAAAATCAGCATTTGGTAATGATGCAACTGTTAACACAGCATTAGATGATGTTGTTGGTGCTGTTGCTACAGATTCTGCTCTTCAGGATTCTTTTGATGCAATATACTCTACAGCTGACTTTGCTGATGTTCAGGATTCAATGAACGCAGCTACTCCTGCTACAGGAGAGTCACGTGCAGCTGTCGCTGCTCTAGTTGCAAAATTCAGTGCACTTAGTACAACAGCATTTAATAACCTTAAAGTTATAACTGATGGTCTTGATGTAACTAAATTTACTGCATTTAAAAAAGTAATTGCAAGTGCTAAAAAGACCGGATATGCAAAGGTTACTGATGACGTTATATCAGGCAAGAATGACTATGCAGGTTCTGACGCATGTATAACATGTCACACTGGCACTGTTCTTACTGAGCATGTTGCAAGTAAGCACGTAACACACAGTACTTACATTGCAGCTTCTTCGGATGAAGCTTGTAAAAAATGTCACGATCCACTTGCTGAAGGCATATGGTTTGAAGCTTATCTTGAAACAGCTAATATTCCAGCAGGCGGACTTGCTGCAGTTTCCTGCGAAACCTGCCACGGTGTGGCTAGCCAGCACGTTTCAAACCCTGGAGCATACAAGCCTCAGTTCCCTGAGCCAAAACCAGCGCAGTGCGGTACATGTCACACTGGACTTCCAGAAAGCCATATACCACACCATCCTTTAGCTGACAAGATCACTGAAAGATATCTGACAAGCAACCACGCTGACAGCCCAAGAACATACGCGGGCACAGACAGAACATGTAGTGCATGTCACTCACATGAAGGTTTCCTTGCTAGAAACACTAG
>PKTM01000014.1 GCA_002869145.1 Denitrovibrio sp. | reverse complement strand
TTCCTGCACAGCATCCGCCAGTGCGCCAAGCACTATCGTATCCTCGTCTATGTCTACCTCGACAATGATCACACAAGTGTTCACTGTCTTTACGGTCTTACCCAGTCCAAACTTCAGCTTCAAATCTATTACAGGGACAACATTACCCCTGAGATTGATAACTCCGATCATAAAATCCGGTGTCTGAGGCACTTTTGTCACAGAGGTGAAATCAAGCACCTCACGAACGGACATTATATCAACCCCATAAACCTCGTTTTCAAGTTTGACGGTAAGTACCTGACAGCTGTCGTTTGTTCTTACGTTTTTTTCAGACATTCTTATACCCCCTTAGAAGCTTTCAAAGTCTGCGTCAAGCTTGTCTTTTTTCTGATCGTCTGATGACATTTCAAGAAAAACACCATCATCATTGCCGTTCTTTTTGCCTTTATTGTCTGATGCTATAGCTTTCTGCTTGTCAGCCTTTGGAGCCTTAATGGCTTTAGAAACTGATTTCCCGTTGGAAGGTTTGCTGGAAACTGCTGGTTTTTTTGCTCTGCTTCGTCCGCTCTCTTCCATTCTGAAGTATGATATCGCACTTTGTAGAGCTGCTGCCTGGCCGGAGAGCTCTTCTGATGTTGCCGCCATCTCTTCTGATACACCTGCGTTGCGCTGAATAACCTGATCAAGCTGCTGTATAGCTGTGTTGATCTGGTCTCCGCCTGTTCTCATTTCACTGCTAGATGCGGTTATCTCCTGAACAAGCTCTGCTGTTTTTACGATGTCCGGCAGTATCTGGTCGAGCAGTGTGCCTGCTTTTTCTGCAATGTCGACACTGGATGAGGAGAGTTCGCTGATCTCTGCTGCTGCTTCCTGTGAGCGCTCTGCAAGTTTACGTACTTCAGATGCAACTACTGCGAATCCTTTACCATGCTCGCCTGCTCTTGCTGCCTCTATGGCTGCGTTAAGAGCGAGGAGGTTAGTTTGTCTTGCTATCTCTTCTATAATGGAGATCTTATCTGCAATATCTTTCATCGCTTTAACAGTCTGAGCAACAGCTTCTCCGCCGTCTTTAGCATCGGATGACGCTTTAAGAGCTATCTTTTCAGTCTGGAGAGCGTTGTCTGCGTTCTGGTTAATGTTGGAAGCCATCTCTTCCATAGATGAAGATGCTTCCTCGGCACTGGCTGCCTGCTCTGTTGCGCCCTGGGACATGTCCTGAGCCGCTGAGCTGAGCTCACCTGAACCGGATGCTACGTTGTCTGATGCTGATTTAACATCCGACACGATGCTACGAAGGTTGTCCACCATGAGCTTCAGGTCACCGTATAGTCCAGTAGGCTCTTTACCGCCATTTGTTTCAAACTGAACATCAAGGTTACCGTCAGCTATCTCTTTAGTTATGGCTGCCATATCTTTTGGCTCTCCGCCAAGAGGTGCTTTAACAACTTTTGTGATGAACCATGCGAAGAATATACCGATAATAAAACCTACAACAGATATTATTGTTATCATTCTGATAGTCATAGCGTTGCCGGCCTGAACTCTAGGTCCCAGTTCGTCCTGAGCATCTTTGATGTCGAGTTTTACATCCTCAACTGCTTGGGCTATCTGCGGTCCTATCACGTCAAGAACGTTTGTTACAAGATCCATTCTGACGTATATGTTTTCAGCCATTATATCAAGGTTTTCAAGATACTTTTTGTGCAGAGAGAGGAAATTGCTCAGAAGCTCTCTTCTATGAGGGTTCTGAAGACCTTTTTGCAGAGGTTTGATAAGTATATCCATCTCAGGTCCGAATTCCTGCCTGACACGTTCTTCTGTTTCTTTTACGCCACTCTTGGAAAAATCCAGAGCGTAGAAACGTCCAAGCATAAGATGTTCCTGAAGTCTGCCTGCATAATATGCCGCATCGGGGTCGCCATCTTCATATGCTGTTTTCATAATCTCTGTGAGGTCTTTGCGCATTTGAAGGCCGATAACTCCAAGCTCTTTGAAGTGTTTGTTTCTAGTATTGATGGCTACATCAACCTTTTCAAATGCTGCTTCGTATTTTACAACGCTTTCATCAATGAAGTTGATAAGCTTTACTCTGTCAGGGTCTTTGATCTCTTCTTTGGCCTGATCAAGAAAAACGTTCATAGATTCAACGTATTCTAAATATTCCTGATGATCTTTATCACTGTTAGTAATAAGAAAGTCTTTTACATTCATGCGAACCATAAGCATGTTCGCCTGAAGTCTCCCCGCAAGGTTTGTATCTCTTGCGATACCTCTGTACTCTTGGAATCCTGCCGCTGCTTTTTGTATCCCTGAAAAGGATGCCCCAGCTACTACTGCAAGAATGAGAAGCACAGCTATGAAGCCTACCGCTATCTGAGTAGCTAATTTCATGTTTTTAAACATTTTTTCCTCCAACTAAAATTATTCGATACTTGTGTATATTTTGGCTATATCTATTATAAGAGCTACTGACCCGTCGCCAAGTACAGTTGCTCCAGATACACATTCTACATCCTTAAATGATTTGCCGAGTGACTTGATAACAGTCTGATGGTCTCCGATAACAGCATCAACCATAAAGCCGACTTTGCGGTCGTCCAGCTCTACTATAACTACCTGCTGAATAGCAGGAACATTGTCCTTGATGCCAAATATGTCTCTAAGCCTTAGATAAGGGATAAGCTCATCGCGAACTTTGATTATTGTTCTGCCGGAATCGCTCTTTTTGTCCTTCTTTTCAATGAACTCTATGCACTCTTTTACCAGTGAAAGAGGGATTATAAAGAACTGTTCGGCTATCTGAACCAGAAGGCCGTCTATTATGGCAAGTGTAAGCGGAAGTTTGAGAGTTATGGTTGTCCCTTTGCCAAGTTCGCTGTCTACATCCACTTTTCCTCTGAGTGCTTCTATATTTCTTTTTACAACGTCCATCCCAACGCCCCTTCCGGACACGCTGGAGACTGTTGCCGCTGTGGAAAAACCTGCCGCAAAAATAAGCTCATAAACTTCTTTGTCACTGAGCTCTGCTGTTTCAGAGATAATGCCTTTTTCAACGGCCTTGTTGAAGATGACATCTCTGTCTATCCCTTTACCATCGTCTTTTATCTCTATTAAAACCGAATCGCCGGAGTGCTTAGCTGTGAGCAGGATTGTACCTTTACGGGGCTTACCGGCTTTTTCTCTCACATTAGGAGCCTCTATCCCATGGTCTAAGCTGTTTCTGACAAGGTGAACAAGTGGATCTCCCAGCTTTTCTATAACTGTTTTGTCCAGCTCTGTATCCTCACCTTTTGTAAGGAGTTCTATATCTTTATTGAGCTCTTTAGAGAGATCTCGTACTAGTCTTTTGTATTTGCTGAATGTGGAACCGATCTGGATCATACGGATGCTCATCGTGTTGTCTCTAAGCTCCCAAACGAGCCTTTCTACTTCTTCGGCTATCTTCATCAGCTCCGGGTTGACTTCTTGTACTGCTGTCTGGTTAAGACGCGCCTGAACGGTTACCATTTCACCAACAAGATCAACCAGTATGTCGAGTTTTTCGGAAGGTACGCGCAGTGAGGATGCGCTATCGGTAGCGGCTTTTTTAGCACGCATATCTTTTACATGTTTTTGTTCCTGAAGTGCAGATTCAACTGCTTCAGGCTTAACAAGTCCGCTTTCAACAAGCATCTGACCCAGCATTTTTTTCTCGCTGAGCAGTTTATTAAGTGCTTCCTGAGAGATATCCCCTTTTTCAAGGAGTATCTCGCCTAGCTTTTTAGAGTTGTGTTCGTCTTCTATGTCAAGATCGTCTACAGTATTTATAGCGATGTCGCTGTCATCTTCTACAAAAATGAAAACATCTTTGATGTCGTCTTCTGTTTTTGTTGTGGAGAGTATTATGTCCCAAAATGTATAGCATTTTTCAGGATCCATCTCATCAAGCGGAGGAACATCTGACGTATGGGCTATAATTTTTGCTTCGCCCATCTCTTCAAGCTCCATAAGAAGAAGTTCAGGGTTAGTACCTTGCATTAGAATGAGCTGGGATGGTCTGAATCTTATCCTGAATGTCCTTAAGTCGCTGGCTTGTGTTTCTTTTATGGCTGAAACTTTCTCTTTGCTTGCGGCTGCTTCAGGTTTTTTATCATTTTGAAGCTGACGGAAGAATGTGAGGATTTCTACTGCCTCATCGCTATCAGCCTTTATAGCCGGGTCTTCTAGCATAAACTTGATAACATCCACTGACCTGAGTGAATAGTCCACCATGTCTTTTGTGACCTTAAGTTCTCCGTTTCTTACTTTGTCATAGGCTGTTTCAATGTCATGCACAAGATGAGCTATGTTTTCAAAACCGAACATAGCGCCAGAGCCTTTTATGGTGTGCATGGCGCGAAAGATTCTTGCCACAACATCAAGGTCGTTTGTGTCGCTTTCGAGCTCTAAAAGGGAAGATTCCAGCTCTGTTAAGAGTTCCTGAGCTTCCTGTATAAAAACTTCCTGATGTACGTCTACAGCCATAATAATTACCTCAGTACTTTTTTAGTAACTGTTATTAATTGTTCCGGTTTAAAAGGTTTTACTATCCAGCCGGTTGCTCCTGCTGATTTACCTTCTGCTTTTTTGGAATCCTGTGATTCTGTTGTCAGCATAATAATAGGAATAAATTTAAATTTAGGCAGTTTGCGCAGCTCCCTAATTAGTGTTATTCCGTCCATGTTCGGCATGTTAAGGTCAGTGACCACCATGTCTATAGATGCACTGCCGACCTTAGACAAAGCGTCCTTGCCGTCGCAGGCTTCTATTATGTTGTACCCTTCTTTTGACAGAGTAAACTTGACCATCTGTCTGATACTTGCTGAATCGTCTACAGTGAGTATTGTTTTCGCCATTTATCAAACCTCCTTTTTTACAAGCGCACATGTACAGTGCTTATCAAATTCGCACCCTTTGTGTCTTGTGTAGCCTACCTCATCCGTTTTAGAGAAGAGGCACCCCTTGTTTCCAGAAACATAAAACTTCTTATCTGCCTGTGAGAAGGCTCTGTGTGAAGCGCACATGAGCTGAATGAAAGTAAGGTCAATGCTGGTATCGTCTTGAATGTTTACAGAAAGTTCATCCACCTCTTTGTACAGATCGCATATCTTGCCGTACAGGCTGGAGATATTCACCACCGTAAGGTCACCGCCAACATTAAGTCGGGCAGTGCTTTCATCTGTTTTTTCAAGTTTCATATCAAGCATAATAGCCTCCTAAAAAAGCTCAACGTTGTCATCGTCTTCTGGCTCCGCATTAGAGCTGGATGCCGAAGACCCTGAAGTGAATACTTCACGCTCTGATTCCATTGTGTATATGTTTTGAAGATGCTCTGTCAGGGCAGCTTTATCTAAATTCAAACTGTCTCCTGTGTAGAGCTTGAGTGCTTCTGAAACCTCTGAAAGATCGGTGCACATCATCTGAAGCGGTTCAATAACGTGTTCTATACGCTGACGGTTAATATCCTGATACTGCATAGAGATCACCATATGGTTTATCTCGTCAGCCAGATCGGATGAAGAAGACTGTATCTCCTGCACTATATCGTTAGACTGCATGATTGAGTTGTTCAGATCCTCCAGAGTTGTATTTATCTGTTTTCCTGATGAATCAGTTATCGTCTTCACTTTGCTAACGTCTTCTACTGCTTTTGAGTGAATTTTGCTTATATTGCCTGATACCTGATCCACTATTTTTTTAATCTCAGATGAGAACTCGTTAGATTTTTCTGCCAGCTTTCGAACCTCGTCAGCCACCACAGCAAAACCTCTGCCCGCCTCTCCGGCTCTTGCCGCCTCAATGGCAGCGTTTAGAGCAAGAAGATTTGTCTGGTCAGCTATATATTCAACATTTACCACAGTCTCTTTAATTGTACTTACATCGTTTATAACTATTTCAAGCTGTTTGTTCATGTCTTCTATGTATGCACCGATGTTCCCCATCTCCTGAATAACGTTATGCAGAGTAGCCTTGCTTTTTTCTATGAAGCTGCCGCTGCCTTCACCGCCGGAGCCCGTGAAAGCTTCAACGGCTTTAGATGCGCTGCCTGACTGGTCTTCCGCTTTGGAAATGATGAAAGAGAATTTATCAGAGATGTTGTTGTGAGCTTTTTCGCTGTCTGTATTCACCTGAAGAAGCTGATTTTCCAGAACCTGCATAAGATCAGCACGTTCTTTTAAAATCTCAGCGACTGGTGCTATGGATGCACGTATCTTATCGACAAATTGTTTTTGAATGGATATTTCATTATTTATGCTGTTAGCTGTTATGTTTTTGAGAGACATAAAAACAGAGACAAGAAGAAATCCTGCAAATATTAAGCCCGAGCCTATTCTCAAAGGTGCACTGTTGATAAAGAGTGCAGCTATGAGGAGAAGTAAAGATATAAATATCATTGCAAGTTTGCTTTTATCCAGTAGCTTCATTATGACCCCCTTTGTCATCGTCATGCAGCATGGATTTGATTTTTTCAAAAAATTCTGATGACTGAAAAGGCTTTTGCAGTATATCCACCTTCTTAAGGCGGGAGCAGAAGCATTTTATGTCGTAGTTCATAAAGCCTGTAATAACCAGGACAGGAGTGTTGATCTTTTTGTGGATCATATACTCAAGGATGTCAGCACCAGAAACTTTCGGCATCATAATGTCTAAAACTATGAGGTCGAATTTCTCCTCTGTGACACTGCTTCTTATAATGTGTCTCATCCCTTCGTACCCATCCGCAGCATCTGTGACAAGATAGCCTTGTTTTTTCAGTGCTATCTTAACTCCGCTCCTGAAATTGTCTTCATCGTCAATTAGTAGAATTTTTTTCTTTTCCATATGCAAATAAAAGCAATACATGTGCCATCTCTATATTCGTTATTTGTTAATAGTTTAACAATGTTGCTGTATGTGAGAGTTGTAAATATTGATTGACATGTCTATCTGTATCTGTATGTAAAGTGCTGGCTAAAAAGAATAAAATTGATTTTGTAAATCAAAGTTGACAGGCAACTAAAATAGTATAAAATTAAGCATTGAGGTATATACAAAAATGAAAAAGATATTGATTGTGGAAGATGAGATTATCATCGGACTGGACATAGCCACTAAGCTGGCAAAGATGGGGTACGCAGTTACGGGGACTGTGACAAATCCGGATGAAGCTCTTGAGTGTGTTGAACAGGATACGCCTGACCTTATACTTATGGATATCAACCTGAAATCTGATATGGATGGGATTGATCTTGCACTTAAGATAAGGGAGAGCTACAGCATACCAGTTTTATACCTCACCAGTTATTCCGATCAGCATATGATCGAAAGATCCATGCCTACAGAACCTTATGGGTATGTGATTAAACCGTACACTGACGGATCACTCACAGCTGCATTGAAAACCTGCTTCTCCAGGATTGAGCTGGAGGAGAAAATTGTCAGTCAGAAAAATGTACTGAATAATATAATGAACAGTATTACTGATGCTTTGGTAGTTGTAAAAAGGGACGGAACCATTACCAATGTCAACTCACGTTTCGAAGAAATAGTGGGTGTGCCGTTTACTTCAGGTAAAACTATAGACGAAATATTTGACGGATACCTGACAGTGGAGACGGTGAACAGTCTTTATGCTGAAAACACAAAAAAGCTGTTCTCTATATACACTAATGACGAGAAGAAGCATTTACTTATCTCTACAAGTGACATGGAGGGTGAAGGGGGGAGCATTATCCTGACCATCACTGATCTTACTGAGATGTATTCCATGAAATCCGCACTCTTTGAAGCGGAGAAGCGATTTACGAAGATTTTCCGGAAAAAGATGATTCCTGCAATGCTGGTTACAGCGCCTGATATGCTTGTTTTTGAGATTAATGAAGCTTTCAACAGCCTTTACAAACTGGAAGAAACAACACCGGATGCCCCACTTGAGAGTATCATAGGGGAAGACGCGGTTGAGCTCATTAGGGAGTCTATGGATGATGAAGGCTCGTTTAGGGTTGATCTGCTTAAACAGATAGATAAGGAAGGTAAAGAGTTTTTTACTAACTACAGAGGAAAAAAGGTCGAGTTTGAAGGTGTTGATTATTATCTGATAGATGTGTATGACGTAACAGACCAAGTTCGTATCTCGAAGATGGAAAAAGAGCTTCAGCAGAAGCTTATACATGCAAATAAGATGACATCCCTTGGTACACTTGTCTCTGGTGTGGCACATGAGATAAATAACCCTAACAATTTCATAATGTTCAACAGTTCCCTGCTGATGGAATTCTGGCAGGACATGTTTGACCATGTTAAAAAATGTTGCAAAGTAACTGAAATAGGTGGCATGTCAGTGGACGAGTTCAGTGATGATGTTCATAACCTTATCAGCGGTATTGTTAATGGGTCTGAACGAATCAAAAATATAGTATTTGACCTGAAAGGATTTGCAAAAACAGAACGTGGCGGACAGTTCGAGAAGATAGCTCCAGCAGATGTGCTAAACACCGCTGTCAGAATACTTGAACACCAGATGTCTAAAGCCACTGAAAATTTTGTCATGAATATTTCATAACCACTGCCTTACATATATGGAAATGATCAGAAGATTGAGCAGGTACTTATAAACGTTCTTATGAACTCGTTAGAGGCAGTGCCAAGCAGCATATCTCTTGTTGAGGTGTCTTGTTTTGCCAGAGACGGCAAAGTTATTTTTGAGATAAAAGACGAAGGTGTGGGGATATCGAATGAGTCACTTTCAAGAATAACAGAGCCTTTTTACACTACAAAACAGTCAAATGGCGGGACAGGTCTTGGTCTTTCCATCGCTTATACTATTATTCAGGAACATGGCGGTTCACTGGACGTCAAATCTGAGGTTGGGAAAGGGACAGTGGTTCGTATAGAGCTTCCGGAGCATACTGAAAATGAAGAATGATCTAATAGTTATTGTAGATGACGAGCTTGAGATAACCTCATCCTACGAAATACTTATGAGAAGAGAAGGCTTTAAGAACTACGCTCTCTACAATGACCCTCTTAAATTTATGGAAGACCTTCCAGATCTTAACCCCGCAGTACTTTTTCTGTATCTGAGAATGCCAGGGATAGAGGGTGAAGATATCCTGCAGACGGTGAGCAGCGAAAAGATGAACACCTCTATCTTTATAGTTTCCGGAACAGAAGATGTGGAGACTGCTGTAAGGTGCATCAAAAAAGGAGCTCTCGACTATCTGGTAAAGCCTATAGACAGGTCAAGGTTTCAGACAGCCATCATGAAAGGTCTTGAAGTATATGGCGTAAAGGCTGAGCTTGATGTTGTAAAGGCATGCCTTACAAAATCCAGCTCACAGCAAAATGCTAATTTCAAGCACATTATAACCCGAAACAGCGAGATGATGAGCCTGTTCGGATATTTGGAAGCCATCTCGGAAGGTAACTCTTCTGTGCTGATTACAGGTGAGACTGGCACAGGGAAAGAGCTTTTCGCTGAAGCACTACACAAAAGCAGCGGAAGGAAAGGCGAGTTTGTTACTGTAAATGTTTCTGCTCTTGAGGAAAACATGTTTAATGATACGCTTTTCGGCCATGTAAAAGGTGCTTTTACCGGAGCAGATAAAGAGCGTAAAGGACTTTTGGCCACAGCTGCCGGCGGGACAATATTTCTGGACGAGATAGGAGATATGGCTGAGGCATCCCAGATAAAACTCCTTCGTGTTTTGCAGAACATGGAGTTTTTGCCCATAGGCTCGGATAAGCTGTATAAAACTACGGCAAGGATAATTGCTGCCACTAATGCTGATCTGGAGAAAAAGGTGAAAGAGGGTTTATTCCGCAGAGACCTCTACTACAGGCTGAAGGTGCACAGTGTGAACATTCTGCCGCTGCGGGAGAGAAAGGAAGACATAGAGCTTCTCTTTTATCATTTTTACGAGAAATTTATGAATGGCGACAATAAAGAATCCATAAATGTTCCAGATTAGTTTATTTCGATAATAAAGACACATAGCTTCCCCGGGAATGTAAGGGAACTCGAAGCTCTGGTGGCTGATTATCAGGCAGTTTTCAAAAACAAGAAACCCGCTTTGAGCGAGCTGAAAAAGTTTCTTCAGGGGCATAACATTAAAGCAAGAAATAGCAAATCTGCGGATAATTCACGGAAGTTTAGCTATGACGGAGATTTTCCTTCATTAAAAGAGATGGAGATGCTACTTATAGATACGGCGCTTAACAAAACAAACGGCAACCAGAGCAAAGCAGCGACTTTGCTTGGGATATCCCGTCAGGCTCTTAATAAAAGGCTTCACAGCTAGGTGTTTATGATTAAAGAACTAAAGGTTTTATTTGTAGATGATGATGCCATTACCAGATTGGTAATGATTAATCAGCTCTCTGTGAGATATTCGGAGGTTTTTGAAGCTGCTAACGGCAAAGAGGGGCTCGATATATACATAGATGTACGCCCTGATATTGTGGTGACAGACGTAAGCATGCCTGTGATGGGCGGCGAAGAGATGGTAAAACAGATAAAACTTATAAACCCTGATCAGAAGGTTATAATTGTATCAGGTTTTGCAGAAGGGTTCGAAGGCAGCGACGATATACCCATTATCTATAAACCAATTACAGCAGATTTGCTCTTCAAAGAGATAAACAGCCTGGCCGGACTCTAAGAAGAGCAAAATCCAGTTAAACTTTACCTCTGAGGCACTTCAAATAGCAGCAAATCAGTCTCAGTCTCTGAGTATATGTTTATTGAATCGGTGTCTGTTGCTGTTATTTCATCTCTTGATGCTAGGGTGTGCCCCTCAACAACAAGGTTTCCTTTGATTACAAAGATCATAACTCCGTTTGAACTGTTTGACAGCTCGTATCTGAAATTCTGTCCTTTATTAAGTATGCCTCTGTAGATCCATGCATCCTGATGAAATGTCAGGCCGCCGTCAGAAGAGTCTCCAGATACAATTGCGATAAGCTCACCTTTACGCCCTTCAAAATCGAAACTTTTCTGCTCATACTCAGGCTTCACACCATTGTCTCCGGTGTGTATCCAGATCTGAAAGAACTTAAGTTCATCTGTTTTGGAAGGGTTCCATTCTGAATGGGTTATGCCGCTGCCTGCACTCATCCGCTGAACCTCACCCGGTCTTATAACAGAGCCGTTTCCGAGACTGTCTTTGTGCTGCAGCTCCCCTTCTGTGACAATAGATACTATCTCCATATCCGAGTGAGGGTGCATGGGGAAACCGCTCCCGGGAGCAACGGTGTCGTCGTTCAGAACTCTGAGCAGTCCAAAGCCCATCCTGTTTTTGTCATGATAATCAGCAAAGCTGAAACTGAAATTTGATTTTAACCAGCCATGGTCTCCGGTTCCTCTTTCTTTTGCTTTATGTATTTTAATATTCATTAGTTTAACTCCTTTTATGCTTTGAAAGTTTTTTAGAGATAGATTGAAGCATTTTGTGTTCATCATGCGTTATCACCGAAAATGCATCAGAAAGCTTTTCTGCATGTTCGGGAAATATCTCAGATATAAGTTTTTTCCCCTCATCCGATATGGACAGAATAGTTTTTCTTTTGTCTTTCTTATCCTTTCTGGATATCACCAGATCTTTTGCTATGAGGTTTTTTACAACCACTGTCATGTTGCCGGGAGTGCTTAAAATAAGTCGGGTAAGCTCGCCAACATTAAGATTACCAATATGGTAAAGAGCTTCAAGTACTCCGAACTGATGAATAGTAAGTCCTTTTGATTCTACGAAATTGTTTTCTGCCGCTCTTATAAAAAGGAACGCTCTGGAGAGCTCAATCCAGCTCCTTAGTGCATTGTCAGCTTCTATACCGTATGTCTGTTTTTCTCTTTTCATCTCATCCTCCGCTAATTAATATATTACTAATTAGTACTATTTCAATAGGTATTTTTCACTAAATAAAGAGGAAAAAAGTATAATTCATTGAAATATGCATTATAATCACTATAGTATAGTTAAAAATAATAACAGGGCGTATATATGGCTAAGCTCTTCCAATCATTGTCAACGAGGGTCAAGGTTTTTTTAGCAGTGTTTCTATTTGGGCTTGCTATAAGCTTTGCTTCATCTTTTACAAATTACATTGTAAGAGTGAATCAGGCTCAAGCCAACGTTAACGAGGTAATAACCTCTAAACTTGCTCAATCAGAAGGAATGCTGAAAAAAGAAATAGGTGATTTAAAAAACACTCTTAGCCTTACTGCCAGATTTATATCCGAGAAAAATAATCAAGGCGCTAATCTTCTTTCCGGAGAGGTTATGAAACAATATCAGAAAGAGATGATTATCTTCGCTGAAATGCTTCAGAGCATTACCCAGTTCAGGTACATAGACGAAAACGGGCAGGAGATTATTCGTGTTGAAAGACCAAATAAAGGTGACACTGTTGAGCTTGTTAGCGAAGATCGATTGCAGAACAAGGCTCACCTGTATTATTTCAAAGAGACCATGGCGCTTGATGAAGGGTAAGTTTGGATATCTGAGCTTGATCTGAACATAGAATTTCAGCTTATAGAGGTTCCGTACAAGCCTGTCATAAGAGTGGCAACCCCCGTGTACAAAAACGGTGAAAAACATGGAATCGTTATAATTAACTATTTTGCAGACTACTTTTTGCACGGTTTTAAATCCCTTGATGTTGTAGATGTTTTCATCTCGGATTCCAGGGGCAACTATATTCTGCATCCTGACAAGTCCAAGCAGTTTGCAAAAAACAGAAAAGTGAACGCCAATATATTTACAGATTTTCCTTTTCTGAAAGATCAAAAAGAAAAGTCGAGTGTATATAAATCAGAACATGCTATTGGGAAAATAATCAGCCTTAACAATGACAGATATTTTTATGCTTTGTATAAAATCAATACTTCATACCTTAATAAGATTCATCTTCAGCAGTTTATTATAAGTATTATTTTTTATATTTTTTCAGCAATTTTTGCGTTTATGTTTTCATTCTGGTTTTCCAGATATTGTGCAGATATTTACGATAAAAGGGTTAAGGAGATAGCCAGTCTGAAAAATGCTACAAAGGATATGAAGGAAACCATTGGAGAGCTTTCAGGCACTGTATACACAGACCCTCTTACTGGAGCTTATAATAGAAGATATTTCGATGAAAAGGTTGATCTGTTTCTAAAGACCGATGTCGGTTTTGGGATAATTATGGTGGATCTGGATAATTTCAAAGAGATTAACGATACCTTTGGGCACGTCATAGGTGACAAAGTGCTTACGGATTTTACAAAAATAGTTCTGGAGAATATCCGTGACACAGATTTTCTTACCAGATGGGGCGGTGATGAGTTCTGCCTTATTATTTTTGATCTGAACAAAAAAGTTCTTTTAAGTATCGCAGAGAAGCTGAGAAGACTTACAGCGGAGCATGATTTTGAACTAAACACAAAAGTAACGTGTAGTGCTGGTATATCTATCAGGAAAAATGGCGAGGATGCTCAGCAAGCTTTTAAAAGAGCTGATGAAGCTCTTTACAGTGCAAAAGAAAATGGACGCAATATCGTTATTTTAAAGGACTCCTGAACAGACATATTAAGACTGAACGGCTTTTAATGCTGCACTGGTTCCTGCTAATCGTCCTGTGCTCCAGGACACCTGAAGGTTGAAGCCGCCTGTGGGTCCATCGATGTCCATCACTTCACCTGCAAAATATAAGTTTTTTACAATTTTAGACATCATAGTTTTCCCGTCTATCTCTTTCAGGCTTACTCCCCCTGATGTTACCACTGCTCTTTCAAACCCGGCGAATCTTTCTATTTTAAAACTGAGATTTTTAAGTATATTTACCAGTTTTTTACGTGTGGCTTTGTTCAAACTGCCTGCACGCATTTCTGGGTCTGCACCGCTCATTTTAATAGCCAGCATTAGCAGTTTCGGAGGGAAAAATTTATCAAGTGTATTTTTTAAAGTTTTACGGGCATTTTCTTGTACATACTGTGCTATCTGGATGTCCAGTTCATGGTATTCAGTGTTTGGGTACATGTCTATCACCAGAGTCATATCTTTTGCTGTAATATCTATCATGCGTGTGAGGTTATACACCGCAGGGCCGGAGAGTCCGTTTTCTGTGAAAACTGCATCTTGTATGTCAGAAGCTGACTTTTTTCCGTCAATATATATCGAAAGCTCCGCATTTCTGATAGAAAGCCCCTGAAGCTCCTTTACCCATGGGTCTTTAACTATAACAGGGACAAGGGCAGGGGAAGGCTTAACAATGGTGTGTCCAAGAACCTGCGCATATTTGTAGCCGTCTCCGGTGGAGCCGGTTTTAGGGTATGACATCCCGCCTGTGGCTATGATGAGTGCTTTGGAATTAATAGTGTCGTTTGGCAGTGATATGGTGAAACCATCTTCAGCTTGAATACTTTTAATGATAGCGCCTTGACGTATATCGACACCGCTTTCTTTTACGTATCTGGTAAGTACAGACAGAACTTCTAAAGCCATATCTGATGCTGGGAAAACCTTTATATCTTTATCTACAACAGTGGCAAGTCCCCTTGAGTTAAAGAACTGAACTGTGCTTGAGGTGTTGAAGCTGTTAATGGCCTGATATAAAAATCGCCCCTTTCTGCCGAAGTGGCTTACAAATTCGGATGTTTTGTCGATGGTGTTTGTTATGTTGCATCTGCCGCTGCCGCTTATGAGAAGCTTACGGCCTAATGAACACATCTTTTCTATTACCAGAACTTTTGCACCTTTTTCTCCGGCAGTTCCGGCGGCCATAAGCCCAGCAGGTCCGCCCCCTATGACAACAACATCGTATTTATGCATAAATAGTTACTTCTTCTGCCCGTACCATTTAAATTTTTCAATAACGGTCTGCATCTCTTTGTCAGAGATTATAACAGGCTCGCCTGCGCTTTTTGCCTGAATATAGATGCGTGCGGTAAATTCTATCTCTTCGGCTGCTGCAAATGCCGAAGGCAGATTGCCGGAGACAGTTACTAGGCCGTGGTTTGCAAGCAGTACAGCGTTGCATGAACCTATTGAGTTTATAATGTTTTCAGCCAGTTCATCAGTTCCGAAAGTGGCATAGGGTGCAAGCGGTACTTTGTTTCCGCTAAAAGCCACCATGTAGTGTACGGCGGGGAGTTCCAGCCCGAGGCATGCCACAGTGGTTGCAAAGCTTGAGTGGGTGTGCACAACAGCGTTTATGTCGCTGCGGTGCTTATAAAGTGCCAAATGAAAAGATAGTTCGCTTGTAGCTTTATTTTCACCCTCAATTTTTTCTCCGTTTATATCTGTGATGACAATGTCTTGCGGTTTAATATCGAAATAGTCCATACCTGAGGGTGTCACAGCAACATAGCCAGATTCTCGGTCGTATATGCTAAGGTTTCCACCCGTACCACTGGTTAGTCCGGTGGTTACAAGTTTTTTGCCGTATTCTACAAGCTGTTCTCTCGCTTTTTTCAGGAGCATTTTACACCTATATTTTTTTAACAAATTCTGTTTTCAGTTTCATGGCGCCTATGCCGTCTATCTTGCAGTCTATGTCGTGGTCGCCATCGACCAGACGGATATTTTTCACTTTTGTACCAACCTTTACTACAAGTGAGGACCCCTTCACCTTCAGGTCTTTTATTACGGTTACAGAATCGCCGTCTTGCAGAATGTTTCCATTTGCATCTTTTTTTATGCCCGCCTCAGCTTCTTCAGCTGCTTCTGATGCTGTCCATTCGTGTGCGCACTCAGGGCATATTATAAGGCCTCTGTCCTCGTATGTATATTCACAGGCGCATTTGGGGCATTTTGGAAGTTCGCTCATGTCGTATCCTCGTTTTTTAATGCGCTATATTACCAAACAGTCATTTTTAAAGCAATAGACGGGTAACAGCGGAGCTAAAGAGCTGCTGAAATGTAAAATATTACCAATTACGTCTGGAAATATACTATCCATACTTTATAATATAATAAGTAATAGGGGGTCTTTTATGAAAAACTTTTCGAAAATATTTGTTTTAACATTCACATTAATGTTTATGTCAGCAATAGTTTATGCAGAACCTGTACGGGTAGGTTCAAAGATAGACACAGAAGGCGCGCTGCTTGGCAATATGATAGTTCTTGTTTTAAAAGACTCAGGGATACCTGTGGAAAATAAGACAGAGCTTGGACCCACAAACATTGTCAGACAGGCTATCACCAAAGGTCAGATCGATATTTATCCAGAATACACAGGCAACGGTGCATACATTTTTAAGGATGCAGACAAAACTGCATATAAAAACTGGCAAAATGGCTATGACGATGTAAAGAAACTTGATTATAAGCACAATAAAATTGTCTGGCTCCAGCCGGCATCTGCAAATAATACATGGGCCATAGCTGTTACAGATAAATTTGCAAAAGCGAACAACGTTAAAACTCTTGAAGATATGGCCAGATATGTAAACGAAGGCAAACAAGTGAAAATGGCAGTTTCGGAAGAGTTTGCAACCAGACCTGATACTCTTCCTGCCTTTGAGGAAGCTTACGGGTTTAATGTCGAAGACGATCAGCTTGTGATACTGTCCGGAGGCAACACCGCACAGACAGAGAAAGCTCTGGCTCAGGGAACCAGCGGGGTTAATTTTGCCATGGCCTACGGAACAGACGGTGCCATAATGGCTCTGGGGCTTCGCATACTGGAAGATACCAAAGAGGTTCAGCCTGTTTATGCTCCGGCACCTATTATCAGAGAGGAGACTCTGAAAGCATATCCTCAAATAGAATCAAAATTAAATGCGGTTTTTGCAACCCTTGATCTGGAAACCCTTCAGGGACTTAATGCAAAAGTGGTTGTTTATGGAGTTCCTGCTGCCAAAATGGCAAAGACTTATCTGCAGGACAACGGTTTTATCAATAAATAATGCCTGAAAGGATAAAGCCCTGCGGAGTAGACATACTGGCTTGTTTGTTCTGTTTCGCAGGGTTGTTTTTCCCCACATTTCTGCTTGAGAAAGCTAACAGGCTTATGCCGGGCGATTCTGTTTCTGCTTTTTATCCCCTTGGTGTCTGGTCTGTCATTATTATCGTTGCGACATTTATATTAGTGCTTTTTTCGGGTAAACTTAATTTTGCTTATGGAAATGTGTTAAGGTTGTCAGCGGTTTCTACCGTGTTGGTATATGTCACTGTGAGTTCAGCTTTTTTCGCTTCAAACGTGATGGAGGAGAGCAGCTACGCAAGAGTTTCGTTCAGTACAGGCTACTGGCTTTTGTTTCTGGGCTGTATGCTTTTATATCTTCAAGCTTACACAACAGAGAAAAGGCAATCTATCCGGTTTTTATACACTTCTATTATTTTCATACCTCTTGCGGTAATAGTTTTTTCGGGTTTTATAGACAGCATGTCTGTTATGCAGGAGTACATCAACTACGCCGAGAGATTCAAAAAAGAGATAGTTGTACACCTTATGATCTCTGTAGGTTCAATACTTTTAGCATGTTTGGCAGGGGTTCCACTGGGTATCTTTTCTGCTAAGAGAGATTCTGCTGGTTCAGGTATTTTTGATGTATTAAATATTGTGCAGACTATTCCGAGCATTGCGCTTTTTGGTCTTCTTATGGCGCCGCTTGCATGGCTGGCGACTAACTCTGCTATGCTGAAATCAGCAGGTATCTCCGGCATAGGGTGGGCTCCTGCTGTTATAGCACTGTTTCTTTATTCGCTGCTTCCAATAGTAAGAAACACTTACGAAGGCGTGAAGAATATAGACGATGGTGTTCGAGAGGCCGCACGCGGGATGGGGATGACAAGTATGTATATGCTTGTAAAAGTTGAACTTCCCCTCACTATGCCCGTTATCTTAAACGGTATACGTGTGGCTCTGGTTCAGTCCATAGGCAACACGGCGGTTGTGTCGCTTATCGGTGCAGGCGGGATGGGTATATTCATTTTTCAGGGGCTAGGTCAGTCCGCTGTTCCGCTTATTATGCTTGGAACAATACCGACGATAGTTCTGGCTGTTTTAGCAGACAGTATAATGCAGCTGACTATTTCACTCAGCAAAGGGGCTCATAATGATAGAACTTAAAAATGTGACTAAGAAATATGGTGAAGATACAGCTGTTGACGGTGTCTCGCTTAAAATAGATAAAGGCGACTTCTGCGTTTTGATAGGCCCTTCGGGGTGTGGTAAGTCCACTACGCTTAAGATGATAAACAGGCTTATCGAACCTTCCGGCGGAGAAATTTTTACTGATGGGCTGGATGTTAAAAAACAGAAGCCGGAGATACTCAGGCGTGGTATAGGCTACGTTATTCAAAGCGTGGGGCTTTTTCCGCATATGAGTGTTAGTGACAATATCGCTGTGGTGCCAAGGCTTTTGAAGTGGGAAAACAGCAGGATAGATAAACAGGTTAATGAGCTTCTTAGTCTGGTGGAGTTAGGATCTGACTATGCAGATAAATATCCTCATCAGCTTTCCGGTGGAGAGGCGCAAAGGGTAGGCGTAGCAAGAGCTTTGGCCGCCGATGCGGACATTCTGCTTATGGATGAGCCGTTTGGCGCTCTTGATCCGGTGACCAGAGAGGCTCTGCAGAAAGGCCTTTTGCGAATACAGAAAAAACTTAAAAAGACAGTTGTTTTTGTGACCCACGACATAGACGAGGCGGTACGGCTCGCCACTAAGATAGCTATAATGAAAGACGGGCGTGTTGTGCAGTATGACACACCTGAAAATATCTTAAACAACCCCGCTGATAAGTTTACAGAAGAATTCATCGGCATTGACAGAGCACTTAAAAACCTCACCAGAATGTTTGTGAAAGATATATCCAGTAAAGTAAGCACTGTTAAAGAGCGTGACAAGATTAGTGATGTTATAGGTCTTTTTTGTGACAAAGTTTATCTGTGGGTGACAGATGAAAACGGCAGGTTTACCGGATGGCTTTCGAAAAGTGCTAAGCTGGACGGGAGTGCCGAAGTTAAAGATTTTATGCATAGGGCAAGCAGCGAGCAGTACTGTCTTTCAACCGATACCACACTGAAAGATGCTCTTTCAAAGCTTGTTATGAACGGTGTGGTGGTTCTGCCTGTTTCAGAAGATGATTTGGTGATAGGCGAAATAAGCTTACAGAGCATACTGGAGTCAGGCAATGGATAGGCGGGGAAGACTTTATATAACAGGTGTGATGCTTGTGCTTACTGTTGGCGGACTGACATATCTCTCTAATATATATGGTGGTAATTTTGACGCAGATGGAGTTTTTTACCTTCGTTCCAGTTTTATTAAACTCACCTATGACCATATTTTTCTGGTGGCTACATCATCGTCACTAGCAACCTTGTTTGGTGTTTTTTGTGGAATATTTGTAACCAGACGAGCCGGACGGGAATTTCTCCCTGTGGTAAACATGCTTGCATCTGTAGGCCAGACGTTTCCACCTGTTGCAGTTCTCGCATTGGCAGTTCCTCTTGTGGGGTTCGGGGCAAAGCCCACAATAATAGCTCTTTTATTTTACGGCATTTTCCCTATTGTCAGAAATACCATAGCGGGTATCGAATCAGTCCATGCGGAGATCAAAGAGGCGGCACGAGGGGTTGGGATGTATGATCTGGAGATACTTTTCAAGGTAGAGCTGCCGATGGCGGCATCTATTATAATGGCCGGAGTGAGAACATCAGTGATAATAAACATAGGGACGGCAACGATAGGCGCCACCATAGGCGCGGGCGGCTTCGGGGCACCCATCGTATCCGGTCTTATTAATGAAAATTTCTATTATGTGCTTCAAGGCGGTGTCTGTGTCGCTCTTTTAGCAGTTTTTACCGATCAGCTCCTTCTGGCGGCAGTGTCTAAACTGTCGTCATTTAAAGCGGCCTGACACTATAAAAGTGTGTTTATGTCTGTGTATGGCAGGTTAAAAGCCTCAGCCACACCTTCGTAAGTTATTTTGCCGTTTATAATGTTCGCTCCGAGAGCGATCTCTTTGTTGTCCTGCATCGCCTTTTTCCACCCTTTGTTAGCTATCTGAAGAGCGTATGGAAATGTTGCGTTAGTGAGTGCCATTGTGGATGTTTTTGAGACTGCACCGGGCATGTTGGCAACACAGTAGTGCACAATGCCGTCAACTTCGTAAGTTGGTTCTGAGTGTGTTGTAGGCTTTGATGTTTCGAAGCATCCGCCCTGGTCTATAGCAACATCAACTAATACAGCGCCGGGCTGCATAAATGAGAGCATTTCCCTTGTGATGAGCTTCGGAGCTTTTGTTCCGGGTAGCAGAACTGCACCGATAACAACATCAGCTTCACCGATGAGCTTTCTAATTGTTGCAGGGCTCGACATAAGCGGTATACAGTTTTTCGGCATAACGTCTGAGAGGTATCTGAGCCTGTCAAGATTCATGTCGAGAATGTAAACTTTTGCGCCAAGACCGCAAGCCATCTTTGCAGCGTTTGTACCCACTACGCCGCCGCCGATGACAACTACTGTTCCGGGTTCCACACCGGGAACTCCTCCGAGAAGAACACCGTGACCCCCGAACGCCATTTCAAGATATTTCGCACCTTCCTGAACCGCCATCCTGCCTGCTACCTCGCTCATAGGTGTGAGCAGCGGGAGTGTACCGTCTTCTTTCTGGATGGTTTCGTATGCGATACAGACAGCATTGCTTTTTATTAGGCCATTTGTCTGCTGTTCGTCCGCAGCGAGGTGAAGATATGTAAATACTATCTGGTCTTTTCGGATCATGCCGTACTCAGAAGGCTGCGGCTCTTTTACATGCATAACCATATCGCATGCGGCATATACAGAAGCGGCATCAACAGCTATCTCTGCCCCTGACTGGACATACATCTTGTTTGTGAACCCACTATTTTGTCCAGCATTATTCTCTACCATAACTTTGTGACCTGCGTTGACCATTACTTCCACGCCGGCAGGTGTCATGCATACTCTGTTTTCATCCTTTTTTATCTCTTTCAAAATTCCTACTATCATTTTTATACCTCAGTGAATTATTAGTTGAAGTTATAAAAGCAACTGGTGTGCCATGTTTTTTATATATATTCAGCTAAATGTCTTATAAATACTGGCTCTGGCGCACATGATCAAGACAATTAAATACTGGCTGGTAAGTTATATTACCAGTCAGCGTCATTGCTGTTATTTAGTGAGTGAAGTCTCGTTATTCGTTCAAGCTCTTTGTGGAAGCCGTTATGGAGATATTGCGTTGTAGTACTGTGTTGTTAAGCTTGCTAAGAGAGTTCTGTTGGTAACAAAAGTTACCAATGGTAATAAATGTTACCAGTTAAAACGAGAAAATTCTATTAATTGATTTTGCCTGAGAAGTTTATTGAATTTTTTTAAAGATTATATTTTTTTATCTTGTTCAGCAGGGCTACGTGAGAGATGCCGAGTTTCAGAGCTGCCTGTCTTATGCTTGTTGTGTTTTTAAGGGTTTCCTTTATTATCCCGCGCTCTGTGTTTTCCATATGGAGCTTCAGAGTTTTACCGCCTAATATGTCCTGCTTCTGCATAACCTTGCTTATGTCTGATGCGAACAGTATAAATTCGCTGCTGATAATGTTGCTGTCACAAAGTATAGCAGCACGCTCGATGACGTTTTTCAGCTCTCTCACATTTCCTTTCCATTTGTGGCTGAGCAGTTTTTCGTATGACTCATCACAAAGGATCTGTGCTCCTTCGTGCCGCTTTATGTTAAGGTTCGAGAGGAAGTGATTCGCTAAAAGCTTGATGTCTTCTTGCCGCTCGTTCAGTGACGGGACAAAAATGGGGAGCAGATTAATGCGGAAGTAAAGGTCCTCGCGAAAGAGACCGCTCTGCACCATCTCTTCTATATTTCTGTTGGTTGCGGTAATGATTCGCACATCGGTATCCAGCTCTTTTGTGCCGCCAATTCTGCGCACCTTTTGTTCCTGAAGTGCTCGCAGAAGTTTACCCTGCATATTCATTGGTATATCGGCTATCTCGTCCAGAAAGAGTGTACCGTTCTTCGCCACCTCAAAAAGCCCTGGCTTCCCCTGTTTGTCAGCTCCGGTAAAGCTACCCGCCTCATATCCGAAAAGCTCCGTCTCCAGAAGGCTTTCAGGAAGTGCTGCGCAGTTTACCGGAATAAAAATCCCTTTCCGCCCGCTTTTAGTGTGTATAGCCTTTGCAAAGACCTCTTTGCCTGTGCCGCTTTCACCGCGAAGTGTTACTATCACATCTGTTGCTGCGGCTTTTATGGCGGTTTTTATGGTATCTTTTATAGCTTTGCTCACACCTATGATACTTTCAAAACCTGCAGAGAGTCCTTCTTCTGTGTGGGTTTCTGTTACAGTCTGGATATCCTGCACATCAGGCACTTTTTTGACCACGCTATATATTTCAGCAAAACTGCCGCTGTTTTTGTCATGGCTGAGCCCTACGTAAAGTTATGAAAAACTTTGAGATTTATGGAGTTCCATAGATGTAATGTTATAGCCGCCCGCGGCAAGAGCTGTAGAAATGTCAGCGATGAAGCCCACTCTGTCGGAAAATCTGATTTGTATTGTGAATATCTCTTTTGTCTCTGGCTGTCTCATTGTAGAATCCTATTTATTGTGTAGATGTCGGCTGACGACAATGTAAATATAACACAGGATTTTGCATTATTTTGCAATAAACTGTTTTGACATATCATTTAAAATGTTGTAGGTTATAGAAACTTAACACGATTTAGGGAGATTTAACATGCGCGATATGAATAAAATAGAAACAAATAACGTAAATGTTTTCGAAGTGACCCCTATTATTGCACCCCAGCATTTGAAACAGGTTTTTCCTGTGCCGGTGGGCGGGAGTGCATTTGTGGATCGTTCCAGAAACATAATAAAAGACATACTGCACGGCAGAGATGACCGCATACTTGCTGTTGTGGGACCCTGCTCAATACATGACCCTGTTGCGGCATTAGAATATGCGAAAAAACTTAAGAAGCTTGCCAATAAAGTTCAAGATAAAATTTTTATAATTATGCGTGCCTATGTAGAAAAGCCGAGAACTACTATCGGCTGGAAAGGACTCATAAATGACCCAGGTCTCAACGGAACATACCAAATATCGAAAGGTTTAGGAGTTGCCCGTCAGCTTTATTGTGACATAACTGAACTGGAGCTGCCTATAGCATCCGAGATGCTTGACCCGTTCACCCCGCAATATCTTTCGGATATAATAAGCTGGGGCGCCATAGGAGCAAGAACAACAGAATCCCAGACTCACAGAGAGATGGCAAGCGGTCTTTCATTTCCTATCGGGTTTAAAAACGGCACAGATGGCGGGCTGAAAGTTGCCTGCGATGCGATGTCTGCCTCTCTTCATGAGCATAATTTCCTTGGCATAAACTACGAAGGGATCATATCTATAGTTAATACAAAAGGTAACCCTGATGTTCATATAGTTCTCAGAGGCGGCAATGACGGTTCGAACTATTCCGAGAAAGATATTCAGGAGACAGTGGCACGTCTTTCCAAAAACAATCTTCCACCTGCGATAATGGTGGACTGCTCCCACGCTAATTCAAACAAAGACCACACAAGACAGGGCGAGGTTCTTAACGATGTTATCGCTCAGATAGGCAAAGGTCAGAAAAGTATTAAGGGAGTTATGATAGAGAGTTTTCTTCAGGCAGGAAACCAGAGTATTCCTGAAGTGCTCAGCGAACTTAAATACGGACTGTCTGTTACAGATAAATGCGTGGACTGGGAAACAACAGAAAAGATGCTACTCAGTGCTTACGAAAAACTCTGATATAAAACTTAGAATATAAAAATACGATTCAAAATGGCTGTCTGGGTTAAATCAGACAGCTTTTTTTATCTTGCCTGTGAAGTAAAATTCACTGGACTAGCTCAACCAATGTAATATCATACCAGTATGACAGATCCAAACATAGACTTTGCTATCACATTTCTTGTTTATCTACTTTATGGTCTTGCCTTTATTGTGCTTGGTCAGTCTATAGTTACGAGGGATTTATCCCGCAGTAAGCTCCCCCTTGCAAAATACATGTATTTATTGGCAATTTTTGGTTTTGTTCATGGTTTTCATGAATGGTTTGTTTTGTATTTTAAAATAAGCAGCGAGAACCTGCATTTTATAGAGCCTGCCACTGTGGCATGGCTGAAACTGCTTTTTATGGGGATATCTTATATCTTTCTGCTTTTTTTCGGAGTGCTCACACTTAGTATTAACCGAAAACATAAAATGCTTATTATCTGGGGTACGCTGGGGATTGTTTTTGCTTTATGGTTTGCTATGTTTGCTGTTATTGATACATCTTCTAAGTCACACCTTATCAACAGAATGGATCTGCACACCAGACACACTTTCGGGTTTGTCAGCGCGGCGCTGGCTGGTATCGCTTTTATAGTAAGATCTGCCGCATCAAAAAAATATAGCCGTAAAGGCGCATATCATAAGGCTATGGCTGGAGTCGCTCTGATCTTTTATGCGGTTTTTGCCGGTTTGGTTCCTTCGGGGGAGCTTTTTTTTAAAATCATCCCTGTTGAGGCTGTTAGAGGAGCTTGTGCTATGCTTCTGACATATTCTCTGATAAGTGCTCTTCATGTTTTTGATATGGAGAAATACCAGATACTGGAAAATAAACTGTCAAATCTGGCGCATTCTGAAAAACTAGCCTCAATAGGAAAGCTTGCCGCTGGTGTTGCACATGAGATAAATAATCCTCTGGCTAATGCAATGCTGAACATTGAGCTGCTCAAAAACTCTATGCAGGGGAATGAGACTTGTACAGGCAGTATTGAGAGGGTGGGAAAGATAGAGCGCAACCTTGAGAGGGCATCAAAGATTGCTGGGGAAATGCTTTATTATTCTCAGTCAAAAACTGTTTCCAAGGAGCCGGTTGACCTTAACGAGATTATAGAATCTTCCCTTTTGCTGCTCGGCGGCAGAGCTAATTATTATGAGATAGAAAAGGATTATGGCGATATTCCTCCGGTTTCCGCAATTCCATGGAAACTGGAAGAGGTTATTATAAATGTCTTAACAAACTCTATGGATGCTATGCCTAATTCGGGTAAGATAACCATAAGAACTTACATTGGGAAAAAACATATAATAGCAGAAATAAAAGACAGTGGTCATGGTATCTCTGATGAAAATATTACCAAAGTTTTTGATCCTTTTTTTACAACGAAAGAAGTTGGCAAAGGCACAGGAATAGGGCTTTCAGTAAGCTACGGTATAATGAATATGTTTGGCGGAGATATCAAAATTAAAAACATAAAAGAAGGCGGAGCATTAGCGACACTTTTATTCCCGAAAGGAGAGAGCAATGCCTAGAGTACTTGTTGTAGACGATGATTCGGAACTTAGAGCAACCATAAAAGAAGTTATGGAGAGTGAAGGGCTGATAACTGACAGTGCTGAAAATGCAGAAAAAGGGCTTATGCTCTTAAAAGATAACATCTACGACATTGTGCTGCTGGACGTTATAATGCCTAAAATGAACGGCATAGATGCGATACCTTTGTTTCTGAACACTCAGGCAAAATCCAAAATTATTATAATGACCGCTTACTCCACTGTGGATACTGCCGTTGAAGCTATGAAAAAAGGGGCTGCGGATTATCTGACAAAACCTTTTAAGATAAACGAGCTAATGATAACCATAATGAGGATACTTGAGGAACAAAAATTTAAAGATTGTGCCGAGGAGCTTGACATAGACTGTGCTCTCTCCACAATGGCAAACCCAATCAGAAGGCAGATTATTCATTTGATAGACCAGAACAAAACCCTTCGGTTTATGGAGATAACAAGGGCTCTTGGCATATCTGATCACACCAAAGTAAACTTTCATCTAAAAGTTTTGAAAGAGTCAGATTATATAATCCAGAACAGTGAAAAGATATATAGAATAACCGACAAGGGCGATAAAATATTGTCATGTCTGAGTGTTATCGAACAAAACCTCAGCAGCTGAACCACTCTTGTGAACTCCAGTTCACAGAAATCTTTAATTTGTTAGTAACTATTATCTGGAATGTGTTGCGTAGCCTCCAGTATATTATGATCATGAGATAATTTCATAATCACAATACCTGGAGGAAACATGAAAAAGTTATTTTATTTGTTACTAATCTGCTTAATCCTTCCTGCTGCTGCTTTTGCTGCAGACAAAGAGAAGAAGAATGGCTATATAGGCTCAGAGTCATGTAAGTCATGCCATGAAGAGATCTAT
The DNA here is from genome assembly GCA_002869145.1 of Denitrovibrio sp. Taxonomy (GTDB): domain Bacteria; phylum Chrysiogenota; class Deferribacteres; order Deferribacterales; family Geovibrionaceae; genus Denitrovibrio. The sequence continues at coordinate 10,662 of PKTM01000014.1, read as the reverse complement.
AATTACTTTATAGACTCAGGTCACCCTTTCAAGCTTCGTAAAGCTGAGCTGGCAGAAGCATCTGGTTTTCCTCTTCCAACCGGCTATACATGGGATGATATCTCATACACCATCGGAGGCGAGATCAAAAAAATGAGATACATCGGAAACGATGGTTATGTCATTACAGCTGCTAAAGATGGAAGTCCTTTGAAAACTCAATACAACATCCTGACTGGAACATGGTCTAATTATCATCCGGGTGAGGTTAAGCCTTATAAATGCGGTCCTTGCCACATGACAAACTACAAACCTGAAGGGAATCAGGATGGTAAGCCAGGTATGATCGGAACATGGACATTCGACGGAATAGAGTGCGAAGAGTGCCACGGACCATCGTCACTTCACGTTGCAAACCCAGAAGCTATGAAGCCGAAAATTGACACTTCATCTGCAGCCTGCGGTAAATGCCATATCAGAAGTGATAAAAACACTATCCCTTCAAAAGGTGGATTTATTCGTCACCACGAGCAGTATAATGAACTCCTCGGCGGCAGCCATAAAGACCTTGGCTGCGTAGACTGCCATAATCCTCACGCTAAGGTTGTTAAGAGTATCAAAGTTGACTGCGCAAGCTGTCACGAAGATGTTGCAGCAAAATATGCAAAAGAGGAATTCCACGGTGCAAACAAGATTGACTGTATAGAGTGCCACATGCCTAAAGCAAGTAAGTCTGCTGTTGCAGAAGATACATACGTAGGCGATACACGTACACATATTTTTGTAATCAACACAAGCGCAGACTATTCGATGTTTGATGATAAAGGAAAGCTTACAGATGCTAAGCTTGGGCTTGAATTCTCCTGTGTAGGAGCATGTCATAAAGGCAGAGATTCTAAGTGGGCTTCTAAGAAAGCTAAAGGTTTCCATAAGTAAACAGCAACCAACACATACAAAAGATTCGTAATAATCAGTTTCGCACACATTGGCTCCCTCATCTGAGGGAGCCTTTTTTTTATTATTTTTGTTTAGCGAGATTGTTCCAAAGGTTTACTATAAAATCCTGAACATTTGTAAGGATGGCGCTTGCCTGTGCGGAGCCTCGGTTTGCCAGTTTGTCTGCACTGAATTCTGACATATCAACCACATAGAAATAAACCGGACGTATTGTGCCGTCTGGCATAACTCTGTAGCTTGGTGTCATGTTTCCGTAGGCTATAGTGTGAAGCTGTGTTGCCATGGCTATAACGATTGTTGCCTCTTTGGCGTGCGCTCTCATGGCATCCTGAGCATCGTACACATTCGGGATAACTTCAGGTAAGGGGCCGTCGTCTCTTATGGAACCAGCCAAAAGGTATGGTATATCGTGCTTTTCGCATGCATATATTATGCCGTCCTCGACATTCAGCTCTTTTATAAGCTGTTTCACCGAGCCGAAGCGGCGTGCTTTATTCAGTATATCCAGATGGTTATAGTGACCAAGAGGTTTCAGCGACTGATCGTATATGTCCTGACCGAGCCCTGTGCGGAAGTGTCCCCCTTCAAGGTCGTGTGTGGCAAGAGCGTTACCTGCAAGGAGCGAGTGGCAGTAACCATTTTCTATCAGTGCCTGCATTGCGCTTCTGCTGTCTTTGTCAAAGGCCACCGCAGGTCCTAAAACCCATGAAATGTGTCCGTGATCCCTGTCGTGTTTCAGTAGTTCATAGAGCGAATCGTAGCTGTAGGAGAATGGAGTTTCTCTTGTGCCCCTTGTGCGAAATGAGAATTTATCGGCTGATTTTGAATCAGAGTAGATAAAACCTTCGGTGTGAACATATATCCCTTCCTCACCGTTTTCAGTACGCCCAACGACGACCTTATCGCCCTTTTTTAGGTTTCTCGCCTCAACAGCGTCAACCCTGTCATCGCGTACAACAAGTGTGCAGTCCATCCTGCTGTCTGCCGTGAGAGCCCAATCTCCGCTTTCTAGCTTTACATACTCGGGGTGGTTCGATGTTGCATGAAAATTGTCCGGTGCAACACCATCCATCTCTGCTGCAACAGTCTTTGCGCATGGAGAGTCTTTGAGTTGTTCTTTGTTAAAATCTGGTCCGATATATTTAGGGATACTGAAACTCATCTTATATTCTCCTTGTTTTGTTTATGAATGTTAAGTTTAATCATACTATAGCATTTTATAAATTTAAATATGAATCGCACTGTTTTATATGATGCTTTTACCGAAAAGTGACGCTGTCAGCTCCACAGCCATATCATCAGTGTTGTTATACATGTCAAGCATCGGGTTTATCTCTACTATATCCATGGAGCAAACCTTTCCGCTGTCTGCTATTATCTCCATAGCAAGATGCGCCTCTCTGTAGCTTAGTCCGCCTTTAACAGGTGTCCCCACTCCGGGTGCCTCTATAGGGTCAAGACTGTCCACGTCAAAACTGATGTGAATCTTATCCAGATGGTCGAGGCATTTCAGTACCTCCTGCATAACTCTGCTTATACCTTTTTCGTCAATATCTCTCATAGTAAAATAATGTACACCGCTTTGTTTGATTAGGTTCCGCTCCTCTTTGTCCAAGTCCCTCAGCCCTATCAGAACAACATCCTCCGGGCGCAGTTTTGCACCTGGCCGACCTATGTTTACAAGCTCTTCGTGTCCATCTCCAAGCAGAATGGAAAGCGGCATGCCGTGTATGTTGCCGGATTTTGAAGTGGCGGGAGTGTTAAAATCGCCGTGGGCATCTATCCATATAACTCCGCACCTCGTGTCTGATGTGATACCGCCAATGGTCCCTATGGCGATAGAGTGGTCACCGCCCATGAATATCGGTATGCATTCATCCTCAACAGCTTGTTTTGCTGCGTTATATATCCAGAGGCTGGCCTCCTGAAGTGCCGGAAGAACATTTTCATATACCCCTTCAAGCAGTTTTTCCCTTATGGGAACATTGATGTTTCCTATGTCGTTCACGGTATAGCCTATGTGTCTCAGCCTTTTCGCAAGTCCGGCATATCTTACTGCGGAAGGTCCCATATTGACACCTCTGTGAACCTGTCCCAAATCAAGAGGAATCCCTATCAGTCTAACTTTTTTTGGCATGTGTCACCCTTATATTTAACTAATATATAATTGCCATATAAACTGTCAAATGGCAATGAAATGAAAATTTCCTATGGTTATTTTTAAAAGATTAACTTAGTATATATGTAAATACATATATAAGGAAGGTGAGTATGCTTCAGATTTCAGATACCGCAAGCAGCCTTTTACGTGATGTACTAAAGCAGAATGAGGGTAAATACCTCCGCATAGTACTTGACGGTGCAGGCTGAGGTGGTCCACAACTCAAAATGGCTCTGGATGAGCCGTTAAAACACGAAAAAACATACACTATTAACGATGTAGAAGTTATCATTGCAGACGGTCTTATGTCATATACAGAAGGTGTGCTTTTGGATTTCATCAGTGATGAGCGTGGAGAAGGCTTTGTGCTCGGACCCGCCGATGGTGAATCATCCAGCGATAACGGATGCGGCTGTAGTTAGTTAGTATAAAACCCACAAAAGGGCATAAAGGTTTAAAGCTTTTATGTCCTTTTTTTACGTTCTCATATTCCAACCCTTTACCTCACAAACTTGACACACCCCTTAGTGAAAAGATACAATGACATTATTCTATAATAATTTACTTGGAGAGCTTATGAATACTGACAGGGAAATTTTGAAAAGAGTATACACTGCAAAGACAAAAGAAGAATTGATGGATGCTTATAACGAGTGGGCAAAAGATTACGACACTGATCTTTCAGAGTTCGGGTATGAAGCGCCTCTTGAAAGTGTATCAAAATTTTTGAAGTATGTTAGCCCTGATCAGAATGTCATCGATGCAGGTTGTGGAACAGGATTGGTTGGTTCTATGCTGAAAGAGCATGGGTTCAGAGGGATACATGGGCTTGATTACTCAGTTGAGATGCTTCAGGTGGCCGAAGGGAAAAGCGTATACGAAAAACTCTACCATGCAGATTTGACGTTACCTCTTGAGATAGAGGCTGACATTTATGATGCGCTCATTTGTGTGGGTACATTTACATATGGCCATGTTTCAGCAGATGCTTTTGACAGCTTGGTGAAGATAGTGAAGCCGGGCGGGCATATTGTTTTTACCGTCAGAGAAGGCGCATATGACGATATGAACTACCGCAAAAAAATGGTTCAAATGGAGCATGATTCGCTTTGGGAGCTGAAAGAACTTACTGATGCGGTTTATTTTTCCGGAGAAGAAATTACCTGCAAGGTTTGCGTGTATAAAGTTCTTTAAATCTTTTCAGCAGAACATGTTTGTCAGCGAGATAATAAACCTTAATTAAACCGTTGTGATATACTTAGCTGTATGGAGGTTTTATGGGTTATGAAGGTCTGCCGTCGGAACTTGTTACTGGTAATGATGAAATAGATGACCAACATCAGAAACTGCTTGAAACAGTGGAAAGCATATTGTCGGAACTTGATACAGGTGAGAATTATGAAGAGGTAAAACGCCTGCTTGATTTTCTGGTAGCATACATTGATGAGCATTTTGAAGAGGAAGAGAGCGTGATGCTGAAAAATCGCTATCCTGAATTTGCACAACATAAATCAGAGCACGACCTTTTCAAAATGCGGATAAGGACACTGCATATGTCCAGACAGGTAACCAACCATAACCACGACATCCTTGTTCTTACTGTAAAAGAAGCGAAAAGATGGATAATTCAGCATGTTATGAAGTCAGATATAAAGCTGGCCAGATACCTGAAGGGTATAAAATAAGAAATAAAGAGTGATAAATGTTTATATCAGAAATTTCAAATGCAATCATAAAAAATGACGCCGTTGTTCTGGTAAGGATAATAGCATCAAGCGGTTCCGTGCCAAGAACATCAGGTTCCAGCATGATAGTTTACAAAGATGGCTCCATAACAGGGACCATTGGCGGAGGTGCTGTGGAGGGGGATGTTATAAAAACATCTCTGGAGCTTTTCGAAACAAAAAACGCAGTGATTAAGTCTTATGACCTGAACGTTTCAGGAAGCAGTAACAGCTTAGATATTGTTTGCGGCGGACAGATGCAGGTTTTGACTGAGTATGTCTCATCTGAAAAAAGTGAGATTTTTAAGATGGCAGATATTCTTGTTCAGGAGGGCAAATCTGTTCTTATGGTTACTGATTTTTCCGACCTGAATGATGTCAGATACAGTATCAAAACTCCTGATACAGACTGGACAGGGCAAAGCTTTCCGGCACAGCATGAAGACATGATTCTGAAAAAGAACGATTCACTTATTTATGCAGGCGAAAGCAGATATTATGTTGAACAGATAAAACCTCGTGAGACCATTTACCTTATTGGTGCGGGTCATGTTTCAAAAGAGCTTGCAGAGCTTTGTGAAAAGCTTGATTTCAGGACTGTTATCATAGATGACAGAGAAGAGTTTGCAAACAAAGAGCGATTTCCGGAATCAGGCAGTGTTTACGTAAAGGAAGGTTTCAAAGGCCTTTTTACAGATGAAAAAATCACAGCAAATGACTATGTCGTGATACTCACCAGAGGGCATCAATATGACAGAGAATCTCTGGAACAGGCTTTACAGACAGATGCTGGCTATATTGGCATGATTGGCAGTAAAAAGAAGCGTGAAACTGTTTATGCAAAAATGATGAGCGAAGGATTCACGAAGGACGATCTTGATCGTGTTCATTGCCCGGTAGGGCTTCCAATAGGCGGCGACACCCCGGCAGAGATATCAGTCAGCATTGCCGCACAGCTTATTCAGCACAGGTCATTTCAAAAATAATTTATTCAAGTATACCTTAAAATGTTTCACCTACGGTGTAAAATCGCTTATTAAAGAGCGTAGGATATTTATATGAAAGCATTTCCTTCGGGTAAACCATTCACGCCATCGGGCAGTATAGATGATATTCAGTGGGGCCTAAGCTCAAAGCTTGCCCGTATGGTGATGAAGCTTGCGGTAAGGTATTATCTGCGATTCTCTGATGACAATACAGACATTCTCCCGCCACCTGAAAAAGGGAGAAAGTATTTGCTTTATCTACATATTCCCTTCTGTACAAACCTTTGCCCTTACTGCTCTTTTCATAGATTCGAAATGCATCAAGAAACAGCAGTGAGATACTTTGAACTGCTTCGTCAAGAGATGAGAATGGCTGCAAAACTTGGCTATAACTTTGATTCAGTTTATTTCGGCGGCGGAACCACAACCATACTTCCGCAAGAACTTGCTAAAACTATAGATCTGGCTCATGAGCTTTTCGATATTAAAGAAGTTTCCTGCGAAACCGACCCTGATCATGTAAATGAGGATAATCTGGAGTTCACAAAAGACCGCATAGACAGGCTTTCCATAGGGTTACAGACCTTTAATGATAAACATTTGGAACACATAGGCCGTTTGGAAAAGTTTGGGAGCGGTTCAGAGCTTTATGGCAAAGTCTCTGAGCTGATCAAGCATTTTGACATTATAAATCTTGATTTTATATATAATTTCCCCGGACAGACGGAAGCCGAGCTTAAATCTGACATAATAAAAGCTAAAGCTTTAAGTCCTCAGCAGATTACATTTTACCCTCTAATGTTTGCACCTTTTGCAGGGAAATCTCTAAAAGAGAAACTGGGCAAACAGGGGTATGAGGAGGAAGCTAAGCTTTTCAGATTGATAGCAGAAAAGATGATTCCTGAATATATGCAAAGAACATCATGGACATATGGGCTTAACAGCACAGAGATGATAGACGAATATGTTGTTGATAACAGCGAATATCTGGGTCTTGGCTCTGGAGCTTTCAGCTTTTTGAACGGAAAGCTATATGCGAACTCGTTTTCTCTGAAAAGGTATAGCGAAATGGTTTCAGCAGGCAGATCTTCTGTAGAAAAGAGCGTACAGTTCAGTAATTATTCCATCAGTCAGTACAGGATGATGGTGGAGATGTTTGCACTGAACGGACAGCCGGAAAACAGACCTTTCGCAGAGTATAGCTCGCTGAAGCTGATGGGCGCTGTTAGCAAAGGTGAACTCACTTACAAGGGTATGTTCCTCATGTCTGTGATGATGAAATGTTTTTATAACGGAATGGACTATATAAGAGAATCCATGAGGAGTGAACTGAAACCTGAGGATGAGCGAATTATTTTTTAGCACTCAAAAAGCTTGTTTACCTGTTGCGGTATTTCTCGGCAAGCCCTGCCTCGGAAGTCTCTCTGTACATAGAAGGTATGGCCTGACCTGTCTCCATCATAACATACATAACCTCATCAAAAGATATCTTATGCACCCCGTCAGAAAGCAGTGCGAAGTGAGCACAGCCAATAGCTATTACAGCGGCGTGGGCGTTGCGTTCTATGCATGGTATCTGCACCAGACCGCCCACCGGGTCACAAGTGAGCCCTAAAAGGTGTTCTATCCCCATCTCTGCGGCATATTCTATCTGGCGTATGGAGCCCCCCAAAAGCTGAGTTGCGGCAGCGGCAGCCATAGCACATGCAGAGCCTATTTCACCCTGACAGCCGACTTCTGCACCGGATATTGATGCGTTCTCTTTTATGAGGTTGCCTATCAGGCCGGCAGTTGCCAGAGCATTTATAATGTCCTGTTCAGAGCACTCAGTTGTTTTCATCAGATACTTGAGAACAGCAGGTAATACTCCGCTAGCGCCGCAAGTGGGCGCTGTTACGATAATTCCGCCGCATGCGTTCTCTTCGGCCACTGCGTATGCATATGATGCCAGATGCCCGTTTTGTGATATGGTATCTCCGAAAAGGTGAAGTTTTCTGTGGAATGAGTGAGCTTTTCTGGAAACACCAAGCCCGCCGGGCAGAATCCCGCTGCTGTTTATTCCACGCTCAACAGACCCGTTCATAGCTTCCCACACATCTTTCAGGTAAGAGGCAATTTTATCGTCTTCATACTGATAAACATATTCCCAGAAAGCCTGTCCGCTTTCCTGCAGATGAGCAAGGATTTCTGTCATTGTTGTCATCGGATAAATGTTTTTAGTGGAGTGACTTATTCCTCCACCTTTCAAAGTACCTCCGCCGACACTGTATACAGTCCAGCTTTCTGTTATCTCGTTTTTGTCATTAAGAGCTTCAAAAAGCATTCCGTTTGGGTGGTCTGGCAGCGACTCTCTCTGTTTGAAGACTATCTCGCAGCTTTTATCACCCATAGCGTCCATGATGGCGACATCTGTCAGGTGACCTTTGCCTGTTGCTGCAAGGCTAGCATAAAGTGTAACCCTGTATGTATGTGCGTTTGGATTTTTACTGATAAAAAGCTGTGCCGCTTTTTTCGGAGCCATAGTGTGACTGCTGGAGGGACCTGTCCCTATACGGTAAAGCTCTCTTAAGGATTCCATATTAGTCCCTCTGTTCCCTGTAGTAAGGCCTTCCGAGTACAGATGGAGCCATTATGTTTGACCTGCCTGAAAACGCCAGAACGACTATTACCAGCAGATAAGGGAAGACTACTGCTATTTCATATGGGAAATCTATGCCATAGACCTGTATTGACCTCTGGAAAGAGTGAGCAAGACTGAAAAGGAGTGCACCCCAGAGTATGCCTGTGGGTTTCCATTTTCCAAAATAAACAAGTGCAACCGCAATAAAACCCCGTCCTGCTGTTATGTTGTCAGCATACATATGTGTCTGGCAGATGGAGAGGTATGCGCCTGCAAGCCCTGCCATTGCACCAGCCAGTATGACACACTGCATACGTATCCTGTCTACGTTTACGCCCATGGTGTCAGCAGCTCTGGGCGCTGTGCCCACAGCTTTTACTTTCAGCCCCCACGCTGTTTTGTTCAGCAAATACCACGAAAGGGGAACAAGTGCGAACGCTACATAGACCATAATATTATGGGTGAAAAGTATCTGTCCGATAACAGGAATACTGCTTAAAACAGGTATTTCTATCGCTTTCAGCCCGACGATGCTTGTTGTTCCGCCTATATAAACACGGAAAAGCATCCCTGCAATACCCCAGCCGAGCATATACAGAGCAATACCTGCAATGCCCTGTTCAGCTTTAAATTTTACGCATATCAGAGCCATAATGCCGCCCATTAGTGCGCCAACACCTATGGCAGCAATCATCCCCAGAAAGGAGCTTCCGGTTCCTGACTGCATCACGTATTCCACATAAAAGCCTACAAATGCACCCACCATCATGATCCCTTCTGCGCCCAGGTTAAAGACCCCTGCCTTCTGGTTGAACATTTCGCCGATACCAACAAGAAGAAATGTTATTGAAAGAGGTATAGCTGCGGCTATTATCCCTGTGACTATCTCAAACAGCATCTTTACCTCCGGTAAATTTTTTAAGTTTGGCAAGAACCTTCGCTTTCATTGATTTCTTGCTTATAAATACACTGCTTGTCACTATAGCAAGTATAATAAGCCCCTGAATGGCAAGGATTATATAAGCCGGAACCTGCACAGCACGCTGCATCATGTAAGCACCCACTATAAGCAGTCCAAAAACTATCGAAGCAGGTATAGCTCCCAGCGGATGCAGCCCTCCGAAGAGTGCCACAACAATACCTGAAAACCCGTAACCTGCGGAAATGGATTCAAGTCACCTGTGGTGCACACCAAGTATTTCAACAGCACCAGCAAGCCCTGCAAAGCCCCCTGCGAAAAGCATAGCCAAAAGCAGATACCATTTGGTGTTTATCCCTGCGTATCTGGATGCTTTTATCTCTGCACCAACAGCTCGCATCCGGTAACCGTAAATTGTTTTCCATAAGAAGAAAAAAACGATAACAGCAAGTACAGCCGCTATTATCATTCCCGAGTGCAGCCTTGCTCCGGGTATCAGCTTGGTCAGCCAGTACTCCTTTGCGATGCGTGCGGTCTGGGATGCGCCAGTGCCGTATACTATCTCGTTCTCGTCCATCATAGGGCCGCGGATAAGGAAATTATATATCTGTATCGCCACATAGTTCAGCATCACAGTGCTTAATATCTCGTTTACATTCAGGTAAGCTTTCATCCATCCGGCGATGCCGCCCCAAATAGCCCCACCAATAAAGCTCGCCATAAAGACCATAGGTATCATCACAGACCAGTGAAATTTCGGAAAGTACAGTGAAACAAACAGCCCGAATATTGCACCCACAAGTATCTGCCCTTCACCACCAATGTTCAAAATCCCGCTTCTGAAAGAGATGGAAATACCTAGTGCCACAAGAAGAAGCGGTGCTGCACGGACAAAAATCTCCGTAATACCGAATATGTCCTGAAGCGGTGCTGTGAACATTACAGCATATGCCTTAAAAGGGTTAGCCCCGGCTATAAGAAACAGCAAAGCGCCAAGTGCAAGAGCTACAAAAAGGCTGAAAGCTGTTATGCTTACGTTGTAGGTAAGTTCGCTAAACCTGTTCTGTTTCACTCTGCACCCCCGCCATAAGCAGTCCGAGCTCACGTTTCTGAGCCTCTTTTGCCGGTATTATTTTCAGAATCTTACCTTCATAAATAACAGCTATCCTGTCAGACAGGTTCATAAGCTCCTCCAGCTCCTCGGAGATAATAAGAACTGCCTTCTCTTCGTCTCTGGCACGTAACAGCTCAGAGTGAACAAACTCCGCAGCACCCATATCAAGTCCTCTGGTGGGGTATACCGCTACCAGAACTTT
>PKTM01000010.1:7748-103461 GCA_002869145.1 Denitrovibrio sp. | reverse complement strand
ATCTGCCATCTTGTCAGGGTGTCCCTCACTTACTGACTCTGATGTAAACAGGTAATTCTTATTATGCATTAATCACACCTCTATAAATTGTTTTCTGATTTGAATTTTGAGAGAATTAGTTCCATCTTGTCTTTCCCTCTTAATTTCAGCTTTTTTATGTCTTTAATTTTAGCTTCTACTTCCGGCGGGAAATATTTAAGGCTGTAAAGTGCTTCAAGATCCTGTTCCATGTTTATATGGTTCTCGAACAGTGCCTTGAAATCTTCGTTTGTCTGAATCATTTTCTCTACAATTTTGTTGTCTGCCTTAAGCATTGTCAGCACCCCTCATGTTTTAAAGGCTCAGAGCCATCCTCTGAGCATCTTTATCTTTTCCGTAATAGTTTTTTATATTACCGGTTGTTTTAAAACCGAGTCTTTCGTATAGACAAATAGCCCCCGTGTTAGTTTTATCTACTTCAAGATAAATCATACTAACTTCGGGGTGCTTTTTTAAACAAGTATTAAAAAGTTTAGCTGCAATACCTTTTCGCTGGTGTTTTTTACCTACTGCAATGTTAGCCAACTCTGCCTCATCTAAAATATACCAGAAAATTATATAGCCCGCTACATGTCCGTTCTCTTCATAAACTAAAAAATCACATTTATTCTTTTTAAATTCGTTCAAAAATGATATCTCAGACCATGGTCTGTTGAAATTTTCATGTTCTATTGCAATTATTTGTTCAAGATCAGCAGGCCTTGCATCTCTTATCAAAATTTATTTCCGCCTCACTCGCACGCATGTACATTGGCGAGTAGTCCCTTATAAACATGTTAAATCTGTCAGAAAGTATGGCTTTTGAAAGATCAAACCACTCTCCTCCAGAATTTACCAAGCAATATTCTTCAGTATTTTCAATATTTTCTGAAATATAATCAGAAAACACGGATGTTGTGAAATTATATTCTCTGTAACCATGCAGCTTCCCGCGAAGTTTTACAGCAGTTTTTACAACATCTTTTCCAGAAACAATAGCCGCAGCATCCAGAGAGCTTATCCCTTGAAGTTTTCTGCCGCAAGACACACAAAACCCGAGCAAACTACCCACACCAATCCTGATGCCGGTAAATGACCCGGGTCCGGTAACTATATAATAATTATCTATATCCTGAGGGGTTAGTCCGGATGTTTTGAAGATGAAGTCCATTACAGTCATCATCTTTTCGCTAAGCCTGTTTTCAAGCCTCATGCTTACGGATAAAAGAACATTATTTCTTTCATCACAAATAGTAGCAGAAAGCCCTTTTCCGGATGTATCCACTAGGATCGATTTCATTAAAAGAATTCTATCAGAATTGACCTATAAGTCAATATTTCAAATACAATTTAATAACGTTTAGGTTACAAAAATGGATTATACTCTTTTTCATGCCCTATACTGCTTGCAGGCCCGTGCCCTGGATACACCTTTGTCTCATCAGGCAGGGTTATAAGTTTTGTTTTAATACTGTTTAAGAGCTGATCGTGGCTGGCATAAGGGAAATCTGAACGTCCTATGGATTCCAGAAATACTGTATCTCCTGTTATTACACTGGCTATCTCTTTAATATATAAAGCCACACCGCCGGGAGAATGTCCGGGTGTGTGCATTACCTTTATATTGATCCCAGACAGTTCAAGCTCCTCTTCATCTGACAGGTAGTTTGTTACAGTAGGGTTTGTTATAGCGGGTGTGCCAAACATCATGGCTGTCTGGGCACCATGCCCCACAAGAAACTCATCATCCTTGTGAATATAAAATGGTATATCGTATTTTTTTACAAGTTCGTCCACACCGCCTATATGGTCAAAATGTCCGTTAGTATTCACAATAGCAACGGGTACAAGGTTGTTTGTTTCAAGAAATTTAACTATTTCAGGTGCGTCGCCGCCCGGGTCGATTATGACAGCTTTGTCATCTTTAGAAATTATGTAACAGTTAACCCCTAAAGGACCAACTACTATAGTATTTAGCTTCATTTATTAACTCCGTTTTTCTAATATTATTGTTACTGGGCCGTCATTTTCAAGCCCTACCTTCATATCTGCTGCAAACTGCCCTGTCTGAACTTTTTTATTTCCAAGCTCTGAGCGGCAATGTTCTACGAAATCCTCATAAATTATTTTTGCATCCTCAGGCGCCATAGCTCCTGTAAAGTCTGGTCTAAGACCTTTTTTACAGTTTCCGGCCAAAGTGAACTGACTGACAATTATTATTTCACCTTCAATATCCTTCACCGATTTTCCCATTTTACCGTTTTCATCTTCAAAAATGCGAAGATTAACGGTTTTGTTAGCCAAGTACTGGCAAAAATTCCTGTCGTCACCTTTTTCTGCCCCAAATAGAACCAGAAGTCCCTTGTCTATATCTGCGCATTTTTCATTATTAATTTTAACACATGCACTGTTTACCCGCTGAACAACTAACTTCATCTGAGCACCTTTCTTATGTTTACGCCAGTAATGCGAAGCGAAAGGAAATACAGAACAATGCCTATTATTATTACAGGTATAATGTTAATTCCATATTTGTAAAGACCATAGGTGCATGCACCCATGAAAACACATGCAAAAACAAGCTTTGCAAGCAGAGGAGTGTAAGCATTAATATTATATTTAAAATCTTTAAGCCTGAAATAAAGATAAGTGCAGTTGACAAATGCCGCTATTCCGGCTGCAAGTGCAATACCTGAGTGCCCCATCGGCTTTATTAGGATAAGGTTAAAAATAAGATTTGTTATCAGGCCTAAAAACGCACCTTTAACAGGGGTTTTCATGTTTTTCTCTGAATGAAAAACACGGTTGAACAAACCCTGAAGTGAAAAGAACAATAGCCCTACTGTATACATTTGGAGTGCGCTGGCTGTGCCATACACATCTTCTGTAGTGAAATTCATTCTTGAATATACAATTTCAATTATCGGGTATGAAAGCACTATAAGACCTGTCATTGCAGGCAGCATGATTATTAAAATCGAATTAATTGACTTGTTTATGAGGTTATTTCTTTGGGAAACATCTCCTTGGGAATTTGCACGACTGATCTCTGTCAGGGTAACAGTGCCAACAGCAACTGCAAACATACCAAGAGGAAGCTGAAAAAGTCTATTAGCGTAATATAAATACGATATACTTCCTATGGCAAGAAATGACGCAAGAATCCTTCCTATCATAAAGTTTATCTGAGTGATGCCTGCCCCTGCAAGTGATGGTACTACCAGAATAAAAGTCTTTTTTACCTCACTGCTAAACCCGCCTTTAAGATTTGGTCTGTAACCTTTAATAAAAGCGAAAATTGAAACATATAAAAGCTGAAGCAAACCGCCAACAAATAATCCATAGCAAAGATACATTATATTAATATCATTTTTATAGCCAATCCAAGCCCCGGCTATCATCGCTGCATTTACAAGAGCTGTAGAGGATGATGGTACATAATAACTGCCTTCCAGGTTAAGATACCCTGAAAGAAGAGCACATATAGTAACCATAAGCAGGTAAGGCATAAGCACTAATATCATACTTGAAGCAGAGGATATAAGAGCGGCATCATCAGCATAACCAGGCATAAAAAGTGTCACTATTTGCGAAGGGAAGATCGATGTCAGGATGAGAATAACACAGATTATCACTGAAACAGCAATGATCAAACTGGTCAGGTAATTGTCTGCGGACTGTCTGCTTTTATGTTTCATATTGTCACTTAAAAACGGAATAAATGCAGAAGACAGTGCGCCCTCTGCAAAAAAAGCTCTAAAAAGATTAGGAATAGCAAAGGCTACGAAGAATGCGTCTGTAAGTCCGCTGGCTCCGTAAAAGCCTGCAATCGCTATATCACGGAGGAATCCAGCGATTCGGCTTGTAAAAATTCCAAGTCCTGATTTTAGTACTTTTTGCATAAATCCAGACATGACAAATGTTTTCCTGTGTTTTTTAATGTAAATTCACTTTACACCTTATATGACATCAGATATAATGTGTAAATAAAAAAAATGTTTTTAATAAAGGACATTTACTACGGAGATTAAGGTTATGACTAAATCAGAACTTATCGAAGTAATCGCAACTCAAAACCCAGATTTGACCAAAAAACAGGTTGAGTTTATCGTGAACGGCGTTTTTTCATCTGTTAAAGATGCTCTTAAAACTGGTGACAAGGTTGAGATTAGAGGTTTCGGAAGCTTCAAAATCAGAGAGAAAAACTCTAAACTTGGCCGCAACCCAAAAACTGGCGACAAAGTAGAAGTGCCTTCTAAAAATGTTCCATACTTTAAGCCTGGTAAAGAGATCAAAGAATTATTGATTAAAGCCGACTAGTTTTTTTCAGATTTCTCGCTGGTTGTCAGGACTTCCTGTCAACCAGTGACGATTTGATGCTTTTTGAATAATATTTGTGCCTAATATGTTCACGGCATATCGTACTGCGTATTTTCTTAAACAACCCTTCTTTTTCAGCTAAGAGCTTATCTTCTACCTTTTTATGAACATCAAGAATGTGCTTTGTTTCCTCGCTCACTTTCTGCTTATCATCAAGAGTTTTCATCACCTGAGTAAGCTGCTTCAAAGATGAAGAATATGCCTCGTAAAGTTTCATAAAGTTATCATCGTACGGCGCATTAAGAACGATTTCAGCTTTTTTTATTGTATTATCATACATTTGTATAAAGTTATTTTTTGACATAAAGATATGGTATAGAATTATTAAGGAAATCTCAATAAAAAGAAAACGCTAATTAGTATTCAGCTTTTATTCAAATGGATAATACTGCATTACCGCGTTAGCACTCGCTTTTTTGTGAGCATCAATAGCTTTCCCAGAATCTTGCATCATCTGCTGCTTAAGTTCTGCAAGCATGTCTAAAGCTTCTTCTTTAGACTGGATGGAAGTGTTAGAAGTTGCTGCAAGTTTATTTTCGTTTCGAATGCCTATCACATCAGCTATAAAAGCTTTTTCGTTTTCAGCTTTCGCACCGTTTAAGCTTGCTTTCTCTTTAACATCCTGGGAGTCAGTTTGTGTTTTCTTTTTGTCTGCAGCCTGTATCTTATCCCTAAGATTTACTACAGCACCTTCAAAGTTAACTACCATGTTTTTACCCGGCAAAATTAATAGATTTGCCTTCTTCCTGCTCTTGCTTAGAAGAGCCCTCTTCTTTTTGAACCACTTCTTTCCATGCTTCTCTAAGTGAGGACATCAGATTGATAACACTGTCAACCTTCTCTTTGCTCTTCTCTTTGTTTGCCTCAATAAGCTGCCAGATCATAAAATCATATAGTCTCATAAGGTTTCTGGAGATATAACCAACATCCATATTGAGTGTAGACATGAGTTCATAAATTATGTTTTGTGCTTTCATAATATTATTATGCGCTTCTTGGATATTGTTTTCTTCAATAGCCTTTTTAGACACACGCATAAATTTGATAGCACCATCATACAGAAGAAGAACCAACTTTCCTTTGGTTGCTCCCTCTACTTCCTGTTTGATGTAGTTCTTGTAAGGACTCTGCATATTAACGACTCCTTTCGTTATTATTAGCCACCGGAAGCATTGTTAAAGTCTGAGGCCTGAGACTGAGCGTCTGCTATAGCATTCTCCATTGCCGTAAACTGTGCCCAATACATTTCCAGCTGGCTCTCTACTCTGTTTTCCTGAGATTCGATCCTTGACTGAAGGCTCGCAATCTCGCTATATATCGTCCCGCCTGCTCCAAGCTTATTACCTATCATACCGGTGTCACTGGTATAACGTTCTTGGATCAGGTTGGAAAAATACCTAGACCATCCAAGCTTTGACTGATACTCACTATATCCGGGGTCTGTTTTTTCCACCTTATCCGGTGAATTCGCAAAAAACTTAAAAACACTATCCGGTTTTTCTGTAAGCGCAGATATGAAATCGCTGTTTTCTTTCAGCTTACTCATTATCTCTTCATAATCGGTCGAAAACTCCGCAATATAACCATAAAATTCTGTATTTAGGTCACCGGCACCGGCAACCTCTATCCCAATATCAGACATATCGTTTATAGAATCGTTGATACCGGACCTTTCAGAGAAAAAAGCTTTTCTTAAGGCTGTATCCATATTTCTGAGTTCGGAACTTTTTCTGATGATGTCGTAAGTGTTATACATTTCATATTTTTCAATATAGTTAGCGATCTCGTCTTCACCCATATTTTCCCTGTCAGCATCTGACAGATATTCCATATATTTTTCTTCGTCATCATTAACATCAGGCACATTGAGTTTTTCCATCAGCTCGTTGTAGTGTGCGGCGAATTTAGAAAATGCCTCTACAGCTTTGTCAGAATCCACCGTAATACCTATTGAAGCTGCGCTAGTGCTTGTACCGTTTAAGGTTAGCGTCACACCTGATATAATGTCGCTAACAGTGTTGGATTCTCTAACATACGTTGATCCGTCAACCGTGAGAATGGCTCTTTGTCCCGTCTCGCCAATGGTTTGAGCTGTTTCTGTGTCACTTGTAAGGTTCAATGCCTCCAGAAGGTTTGAAGTGTCGCCTGTAGAACCCACTGTTATTTCATCAATGCCGTCTGAGACCATTGATATCTTGTCTGAGTTACTGTCATATGACATAGTAACACCAGCACCTGACCTATTAACTTTAGCAATAACGTCATTAAGGCTCTCTGTTGATGTATCAACATAAATAGAAACACCATTTATTGAGAATGTGCCAGTGTATGGATATGCGGTAAGCCCAGAGTCTGTGAGTTTAGAGGTGGCATCTATGTTGCCTTCGGTAGAGCCAGCTTTGAATGTCCTGTCGCTTGAGTAATCAAGCTTAAGCAGTTTAATAATGTCACTTGTGTCGCCATATGCTCCCAAATCAATTATCGAACTGCCTGCATTGTTTGACTTTATGCTGAACTTATCTGTACCGCTGTCATATGATGCCGTAACTCCAGCTCCAGATGAGTTTATAATACCCAGTAAGTCGTTGGTTGAGATTTTTGTGTAGTCATCTATTGTTATCACTGTGTCGTTTATGGTAAATGTTCCGTTCATGTTAGAATCAATCGTTGTTGAAAATCCCGCAGCATCAAGTCCTTTTACAGTTGTATCTATACCGCTTCCAGTAGATGCAGCTGCTCCGGTATATGTGGAATATGTATCTGAAGACACCTTCAAAGAGGAGTCTTGAGCTATGGTTATGCTCCCAGTAGTAATGTCGTCTGTAACAGTAAATGTTGCACCCGAAACAACGCCTGACGTCGGACTGAACATCTTTGCCTGAAGGTTAGCAAGGCTGTCGGCAACATGGTATTTGTACATAGTTGTGGTTGAGCTTGTTGTCGGCGTGTAAGCTTC
Source organism: Denitrovibrio sp. (assembly GCA_002869145.1). Lineage (GTDB taxonomy): Bacteria > Chrysiogenota > Deferribacteres > Deferribacterales > Geovibrionaceae > Denitrovibrio. Next base: position 96,107 of record PKTM01000010.1, on the reverse strand, counting down.
AGCGAAACCGAGTTCGTTCCTCAGTGTACCTGCATCGGTGCCGGCCATGGAGATATTATAATCATCTACAGTTGTCTCATACATAGCAAGATTCCATGTGCCGCTGTCGTGTTCGGCACGCATAGATATGTATTGAACAGCATTAGTGCCCATAGAGGAGTTCATCATCTGGTTCAGTGCAAACTCCAAATTCGACGCTAAATCGTTTATGTCTTCACCTATGGATGCAAACGTGCCACTGACAGTGAGTGTCTGGGCATCCCCGTTTTCATCATCATAACTTATTGTAACATCACCGGTAAATGCAGACAGCATCTCACCGTAAGAATCAACATTCGCGCCATCAATTGCAGCACCAGCAGCTTTTGACATAGTACCGACATTCTGCACGGTTGATTTTGTAGTAGAGACGTAATCTGCTCCAGATTGTTCAACAGTTACATTATGCACGGCTTCCAGATAGTCATAAGACAGTCCGGTAACTTTTGTAATGTTCATTCCTGTATGTGAAAGTGAAAAGCGTGTGTATGCACTTGAGGCTATGGAGTTTTGTGCAAGCTGTGAGACGCTGATAGAGTGAGATCTTACTTCAGCATCGGTAGTAGCAGTTGCTGTCACCACGGAGTCGTTCGTAGAAGATGTCAGTTTAGTTTTAAAAGTTGACTCAAGGCGAAGATTAAGAAGATCTGAATTTATGTTTCCCAGCATATTGTTAATATCTGAGAAAACGGTATTTTCGAGATTCTTATATTCGTAATCGCCATAAAGTCTATCAACAGGAACTCTTGCCTGCTGCATCAACTGATCTACTATGGAGTTTGTATCAAGACCTGATACAATACCGCCAACCTGTATTCCGGCCATCCTTGACCCTCCTATGGATATTCGCCTTATCGGCGTTTTCTGTAATTTCTTTAGAAAAAGTTTGATGTTCTCAAAACTTTTCTGTACCGAGCTAGCTGAAAAAAGTTTGATGTTCTCAAAACTTTTCTGAAGCTAAACTGTTAAAAACAAATTGCCACACATCAAAAAATGTATTACAACCTCAGCTATGAAAAAAATACTTGTTTACGACTGCGATGGTGTACTTTTTAACAGCACAAAGGCGATCATAGGCTACTATGACTTCGTCTTTGAGAAGTTTGACCTGCCGCTCATAGATTGGAGCTGTGAGGAAAACCTCAGGCTCGCCCTTATGAAAACCAGCAGAGAGATCATCCTGACTTTCGCCGGAAGCGAAAAACTCAGTGAGGAGATGCTTACCTTTGCAGCTCAGACCAATTTCAGGAAATTTCTTCCCCTTATGGAGCCAAACCCAGAGGTGTATGAAACCCTCGACAAACTCTCCAGTATAGGCCACACCCTTACAGTACTAACAAACAGAGGCATTTCTCTCGCATATCTGCTGGAACACTTCGATATGGGAAAATATTTCGCCTTATGTGTTACCACTAATGATGTAGCAAAACCGAAGCCAGATCCGGAAGGATTGTATAAAATCATAGATAATTACAAAGCAGATAAGAGCGACTTAGTCTTTGTGGGCGATTCTTTTACTGACTACCACGCAGCTAAAGCCGCAGAAGTACCATTTGTTGCCTTTGAAAACAAACTGGAAGACAGCCCGGTGATCACCAGACATTCACAAATATTTGATTATTTATAGATTAGCGGGAAGCTTTCTTTTTTAGTTCAGAATACACACTGTAGGGGATGTTCATGCTCCCTTTTCCAGTGCCAAGACCTACACGAAGGTTTATATCTCCGTGAAAGTCGCTCCCGCCGGATACGAGCATGTCATGCTCTTTTGCTATAGTTTCAAACATTGAAAATTTTTCAGCAGGTGTATCCGAGCACCAAACCTCTATTCCGTCCAGTCCAAGTGATTTAAGGTATTTTATGAAAGGAGAGTATTTTTCCTCGTCCACGTCCAGAGTGAGCGGATGAGCAAGTATCGCCACCCCCCCTGCCTCATGTATGGCTTGAACTCCACCGTGAAAATCAAGCCTCTCCTTTTCGATGAAAAATTCACCGTTTTCGCCCAGATATTTTGTAAAAGCATCGTTTATGTTCACTGCGAAACCTTCTTTTACTAAAAATTTTGCTATATGAGGTCTTCCCAGCTCTCCGTCATTGTCCAAAGAGATATCATATTCGCTAATAGTCCGGCCAACAAGTTTCCCTACCATCTCCAACAGCCTCTTGTTTCGCACCCTTCTGTCTTTTTTCATCTTTTCCAGAACTGAGAGCAGAAACGGGTTGGTATGGTCAATAAAAAGCCCAACCATATGAAACGTGCCCGGACTGTAAGAAACGCTTATTTCAACCCCTGCAACTCTTTCTACAGGGCTGTCAACTGCTAAAAAAGACTCCACGCCGTCTATTGTGTCATGATCGGTGAGCGCGATGACCTCTATATCTTTTTTTTCAGCATATTTCACCAGCTGTTCCGGTGTCATCGTTCCGTCGGAGAATGTGGAATGTGTATGTAAATCTATCATTTGACTTTTGTAACCTTAAGAGTCTCGACCAGTGAAAGCATTTGCAAAAGTTCATAAAGCTTATAGTTGTCAACGGCTATTGACAGGTTCACCTTGTCTACTTTAACAGTTTTGATGAGAAAGCCTATCATGGCCGAATTTACCAGTGTAGCATCCTCAAATATAATATTGAGTTCGTTTTTATTTTCCTTAAGAGAATCAGAAACCATATCTTTAAAAAGTTCATAGTCTTCGAGTGTAACAACACTCCCCTTAACTATAACTGTGCGCTCTTCCCGGTTGATAATCATAGCTCCTCCAACAAAACAATAAAGTATGTTATTAAGTAATTATAATCTAATTTACTTAAACATGAAACACTTGATTATAGTAGTTAAAATACTCCTTGTTATTAATAGATATAGAGTATATATTTTACAACATGCAGCCAGTACATTATATTTTTTACAGAGCATGTGTGAATCTAATAGGAATAGGGTTTGCCTCATTGGTACTTTCGGGTATCGAAGTAGAAACCTTTATATCCTTATTTATAGCAGGCATAATTCTTACATTTTTCCAGACTTTTCTGCGGCCTCTGCTTGTCTTTCTTACCCTCCCATTCCAGATACTCAGCCTGGGAGTGGGATACCTGATAATAAACTCATTTCTGCTGAAACTCACAGCACATTTCCTGTCTGGCATGTATATTGCGGGTTTCTGGTCAGCTTTTTTCGGAGCTATCTTTATCAGTATCATAAACATGCTGTTTGATGTATTCTCTTCTAAAAGCAAAGTTCAGGTTTATTATCACAAACACGGAGATGACGAGTAATGACAAAGAAGCTCTATAAAATAATTTTCATAGACGAAGATAAAAAAATTCAGACATTACACGCCTCAAAACTAAACCCTTCATCTTTTCTAGGGCTTGTTGAGATATCTGACATAGTGTTCATTGAAAAATCTGAAATAATAATAACACCCGATGATGGTGATCTGCAGCAAAAATTCAAAAATGTAGAAAGGTCATTCATCCCTCTTAACTCTATCATAAGAATTGATGAAGTAATGCTGGAGAAAGAGACCCCCGTCATCCGTCTTTACAGCGAAGACCAGAATGAAGACCCTTCATAAATACATACTCAAAGAGTTTTTTCCTGTTTTTTTTCTAGGGAACATTTTTTTTATATTACTGCTCCTGCTTGATAAACTTATTGACCTGGCATATTTGTTTTTTACCAAAAATGTACCCTGATTGATGATAATACAAACCATAATCTTTTATCTACCTTCTTTTCTGGTCATAACCATCCCTACATCCGCAATGCTGGCTGTAATGATAGGATACGGAAGACTCTCTTCAGATAGCGAGATAACAGCCATGAGAGCTGGCGGAGCCGGGAAAAGATTTTTCACCCTACCTACTTTAATCTTTGGAGGAACAGCTTTTGTCCTTGGGCTTATGATGAGCTTCTGGCTGATGCCTCATGGAAGCCTGAACGCTATATCAAATATTTCAAAAATGGCAAAACTGGTTTCAATAAAAGATTTGAAAGAGAAAGAACTGTATGACCAGATACCCGGTATGGTCTTTTATGCGGTAAAGAAGAATAGTGATGCTGAATACGAAAACATGATTATCATAGAGAAAAACCGGAACTCTGTAATAACATCCTCTAAGGCACAGATTCTGCCTTCCGGCAATGCAGGCCTCCTGATGAATCTGGAAAACGGCAGGATAATATCACTAAACAAAGACGGGAAGCACTCCACGGTAAATTTTAAATCTTTCAAATTAAACTCACCGCTACTGGAGACAGAGGAATTTACCATAAGATCGGAGAGACTAATGAAAACATCCGACCTGATAGCAAATTTTGGAAATGGTTCAATATACAAATTTGAGCTTTCCAAACGGATATCCATGCCTTTTGCAGCAATAATAATGAGTGTTTTCGGCATGAGTCTTGGCATCTTCTTCCACCGAGGCGGCCGTTCACTAGCCATACCGATAACAATTGCTGTTGTAGCAATTTATAATATTCTGTTTTTCACCTCACAAAACCTCGCCGTATCCGGTTTTATAGAACCGATACTGGCAGCGTGGATACCAAATATAATCTTTGCTGTTTTAGCACTTCTTTTTTACAGGAGAGCTTTGTGATGAGCAAATTTAACAAATATATTATAAAGTTATTTATCAAATATACAGTATCAGTTCAGCTTTTTGTCGCTATAATATCTTTAATAGCAAACACCTTTCAGCACACAAAAATGCTCAGCGAGTACAATATTACTTTCACTACCCTAATAGTGTATGACATGATGAAAATACCTTACCTGCTTTACATAACCATGCCTATGACAATAGTTATTTCCACTATGCTGGTTATGGTTGTTCTTATGAAAAACAATGAACTTCTGGCCTATGTCTCACTGGGCGGAAAAGTAAGAAACCTAGCTATTCAGTTTTTAATAAGCGGGGTTCTTATATCAGGACTACTTTATGTTTCAGCGGACATTATTAACCCAAAAACAATGCTCGAAAGAGAGAGGTATTCTTTAGAACATATCAAAAAGAAGCCCTTCAGTATTTCAGGGACACTTTCTGATATGTGGCTGAAAGAATCTGACAGCAATTTTGTGAACATAACCTTAATGGATCCTTTACGAATGGAACTTCACGACATTACCGAATACCATTTGGATGATAGTTTCCGCGTGGACAGCATCGTAACTTATGACACTGCCATTTTCAAAGAAAACCAGTGGGTGCTTACTAATGTAAAAGAATACGGAATGTCACCCGTCCCTTTACTAAAAGAACAGCAGGATAAAGTGCTCCAGCAAAGGAGTCTTTTTGACGAACTAACCAGCCTTCCCTCTTTGAAACCGCAGTATCTCTCACTGAAAGAGATAAGAAGAATAGTAAATATTATGAAAAAACAAGATTTGAACGCTTCGAAATATGAGCTTCAGCTATACAGAACTTATGCACATTCACTAAGTATAATAGTTATTATCCTGGTGATATTCCCTTTATGTATAGGCTTTTCCAGAAACCACTCATACATCATGGTGGCGACCAAGTCACTTTTTACAGGATTCGGTTACTGGATGTTAATGGCATCAATGCAGTCACTAGGAAAAACTGGACTTTTTGAGCCTTTCACCGCCAGTTTTATGCCACTCTTAATATTCACTGTTTTAGCTGTAACACTTATCTATAGACGTGAACGTGCACTTTAAGTATTCATTCTAACAAAACAATCTTAAGTTTGACTTTACCAACATACTAAGCTAATATCTTGACTGCAAAATAAAGCATCTTGCATGCTGTCTGAGCAGTTTGAAAGTTTACTATAAATAATAAAATATCAAATGTAACAAGGAGAAAGATATGGGTAAGATAGCAGTTCTCCCCGGAGACGGGATTGGACCGGAGGTTATGCAGCAAGCAATCAAAGTACTTGGCAAGGTCTCCGAAAAATACGGTAAAAAGTTTGATTTTACATTCGCCGATGTAGGCGGAATAGCTATAGATAATCACGGCACACCTCTGCCTGATGAAACACTAAAAGTTTGCGAACAGTCTGATGCTATCCTTTTCGGTTCAGTGGGCGGTCCAAAATGGGAAAACCTCCCTCCCCAGCAACAACCTGAAAGAGGAGCACTCCTTCCGCTGAGAGCCCATTTCAAACTCTTTTGCAACATTAGACCTATAAAAATATTCAACCCTCTCAAATCAGCCAGCTCGCTGAAAGAGGAATACATACCGCACGGACTTGACCTTGTTTTCTTTCGTGAACTAACAGGCGGAATATACTTCGGTCAGCCAAAAAGCATCAATGAAGACAGAACTGTTGGCATTGACACTATGATATACAGCAAACCAGAGATTGAACGCATCGCAAGACTCGCTTTTGAGGCAGCAAGAATCCGCAACAAGAAGGTTTGCAGTGTCGATAAAGCAAATGTGCTTATGAACTCTATAGTATGGAGAGAAACTGTTACAGAGCTTCACAAAGAATACTCTGATATAGAACTGACACATATGTATGTAGACAATGCTGCTATGCAGCTTGTACGCAACCCTTCTCAGTTTGACGTTGTTGTTACAGGAAACATGTTCGGGGATATACTTTCAGACGCAGCCGCTATGCTTACAGGTTCGCTCGGAATGCTCCCCTCTGCCTCTATCAACGAATCAAAATTTGGTCTTTATGAGCCTATCGGCGGTACGGCACCTGACATAGCAGGACAAAACATCGCTAACCCTATAGCGCAGGTTCTCTCTGCTGCACTTATGCTCCGATACTCACTCGGTATGGACGAAGCTGCATGCCGTATAGAAGACGCCATAGAGGCTATTTTGGACGAAGGCTACCGTACAGGCGACATATACAACAAAGGTACAGACCAGAAGCTTGTAAAAACTGATGAAATGGGTGATCTTATCTCTTCCAGAATATAGTTAAGAAAACTGTTTTCAGTGTTAAGCGCTTCTGATAAAAGACTAAAATATTATCAAACCATTCAAAAGGCCGTTTTTTAGCGGCCTTTTCTATTTATCTGTCACCTTATTATGTTCTGTAAACAGAACAATATGCCTAAGATTGTTATGAATATCTTAATATTTTTACTTATATCTAAACATTCAATTTCTTTAATTATTAAAAATTCAAATATTAATCATTCGTTAATAGTAATAAATATTATTTGTTTTTCTCTACTTATCAATTATTTATAATATTTCAAAACTTTTGAAAAGATAATATTAAATATTTAATTGACATATTATTCTTGTTCACTATAATGAACAATATAAAGCAGAACAGAGGTATATTTTGAATTTTGGTAAATCAATTAAAGAAATCAGACTTCAGCACAGTATGACACTGAGAGATCTGGCAAAGCTGAGCGGATGCAGTATTTCTTTTTTGTCACAACTCGAAAGAGACCTTATTTCACCTACAGTGGCCTCACTGCGCAAAATAGCCGACGCTCTTGGAGTAACTATCACATCATTTTTTGGTGACGATGAAAGCGAGAAAGACACAGTCGTTGTCCGCAAAGACGAAAGAGTCAGGTTAGGCTCAAAAGCTTCTAAGGTAACCTATGAATCTCTGAAGCCAAGAGAAGCAAATTCTGTTTTAGAACCCCTATACCACATACTAGAAAAAGACGCATACAGTGGTGACGACTATAACGTTCATCTCGGAGAAGAGTTTGTAATAGTAATGAAGGGGCAGGTAGAGATAACTCTTGATAAAAAAGTGATCATCCTGAACGAAGGTGATAGTGCACTTTACAACTCTAACATTCCACATAGATGGAAAAATACTTTTGACGGTGAAACAACTCTTTTATGGGTTAATACGCCGCCAACATTCTAAATATTCGGAGATATAGTAAATGATAAACACAATGATCGCAAACATGATGCCTTTCATGCCAAAATCGCTTGTACGTGCATTTGCAAAGAAGTATGTCGCAGGAAAATTTCCTGAAGACGCTTTTCGTATCACAAAAGAACTCAACGAGGAAGGTGCACTGGGAACCATTGACCTGCTTGGCGAGTTCAACAAGGAAGAGAAGAAGGCAAGAGCGACAGTAGACATGTATAAGCTTGTACTGGACAACATCGTTTCTCAGAATCTCGGTACAAACATATCTATCAAGCCCACTGCATTCGGAGCACTTCTCGATATGGATTTCTGCACAAAAAACCTTACAGAGGTTATTTCTTATGCTTATGATAAAAAGGTATTTGTCAGAATAGATATGGAAGACCATCCATACACAGATTTTACAATAGATCTTTACCTTAAGCTTAATAAAGATATGCCCGGTTCCTGCGGAACAGTTCTACAGTCTTACATGAAGCGTAACCTTGATGACATTAGAAACATTACAGCTAATATTGACAAGGCAAATATCCGTCTTTGCAAAGGCATATACAAAGAACCTGAAAAAGTAGCATATCACAACAGAAAAAAGGTTCAGGAAAACTTTCTTGAAAGCCTTGATCTGCTTTTCGAAAATAAGGCATACGTTGGTATAGCCACACATGACGATGTGCTCATAGACGGCGCATACGATCTTATTAAAAAGCACAAACTCACCAAAGAAGAGTATGAGTTTCAGATGCTTCTTGGTGTACGCTCAGAGCTTCGCAAAAAACTTCTTGCGGACGGACATACTCTCCGCATATACACACCTTTTGGCGAAGACTGGCTTCCATACAGCATCAGAAGACTGAAAGAAAACCCAGCCATTGTCGGGTCAGCAATAAAAGGCTTCCTGACAGGCGGTAAGTAATAAATATATATCGGCTAATTGGCTGCACACGATGCAACCCGAACTTTTGCTAAGCAATGGCGAACCTGCTAAGGCATCCATAGCTGCAAAAAAGCCAATATAGTAAACAAGGAGTATAGTAATGAACAACAGTGTTTTTAAAGTACCTGCACCAGTAAACGAGCCCGTTCTCGAATACCGTGAAGGCAGTAAAGAAAAGGCAGAACTTAAAGCCGCCCTGAAAGAACTTTCTGAGCAATATATAGAGATCCCTGTTATTGTTGGCGGTAAAAATGTCAAAACAGATAATTTTGTTGAGATAACAGCACCTTTCGATCATAACATTAAGCTTGGTAAATATTATCAGGCGGGCGAAAATGAAGTAAAAGAGGCTGTAAAAGCTTCTATGGACGCCAGAAAGGCTTGGGGCAAGATGCCATGGTTCCAAAGAGCTGGCATCTTTCTTAAAGCGGCAGAGCTTATGAGCACAAAATACCGTGCACTGATAAATGCCGCTACAATGCTTTCCATAGGGAAAACAGCTGTTCAGGCTGAGATCGACTCTGCTTGTGAGCTTATTGATTTCCTTAGATTCAACGTACACTACATGCAGCAGATATACTCTGAGCAGCCAATGCACAACTCGAAAGGCCTCTGGAACAGCATTCAGTACAGACCTCTCGAAGGTTTTATCCTAGCGCTCACCCCTTTCAACTTTACAGCAATAGCGGGTAACCTCCCTACAGCACCAGCAATGATGGGTAACACTGCTGTCTGGAAACCTTCTTCAGATGCAGTTTATGTTCCATACCTGATATTGAAGATACTTAAGGAAGCTGGCCTTCCAGACGGTGTCATCAACTTTATCCCTTGTAAGTCATCCGTAATGTCTGACATCATATTCTCAGACCGCGATTTTGGCGGAATCCACTTCACAGGCGGGACTTCCACCTTCAAAACTATATGGGAAACTATCGGAAAGAACGTTTGGAATTACAAGTCATACCCAAGAATAGTTGGTGAAACCGGTGGTAAAGACTACATCTTCGCTCACAACTCAGCAGATATGGATGCACTAGTCACAGCTTCTGTAAGAGGAGCTTTTGAGTATCAGGGACAAAAGTGTTCCGCAGCCTCAAGAGCATACATACCAAACTCTATGAAAGACGAATACATGAAAAAAATGAAGGAAGTTATCGGAACTATCAAGATGGGATCTCCTTTTGACTTCACAAACTTCATGACAGCAGTAGTCTCTAAAAAAGCTTTCAAGGATATCACAGGATACATCGACTTTGCTAAAGAAGCATCAGATGCTGAAATAGCTATCGGCGGCAACTACGATGATACTAAAGGATGGTTTATTGAGCCGACTGTTATCACAACACAAAATCTTGAGTTTAAAACATTCAAAGAAGAAATCTTCGTACCTGTCCTCACAGTAACATTCTATGATGATGCAAAATACGAAGAGTATCTTGAGCTTTGCAACTCTGGCAACGAATACGCGCTTACCGGTGCGATATTTGCTCAGGATCGCTTAGCAATAAATACTGCTTTTGAAATACTTGAGGATTCCGCAGGAAACTTCTACATCAACGACAAGCCAACAGGAGCTGTTGTTGGTCAGCAGCCTTTCGGCGGCGGACGTGGTTCCGGAACAAACGATAAAGCGGGAAGCTATCTTAACCTTATCAGATGGGTAAACACTCGTACTGTTAAAGAAAACTTTGTACCGCCGGTATCCATAGGATACCCCCATATTGAAGCAGAGTAAGCTAATTAATTGATAAAGTGCGGATCTTGTAGTAAAATAGTTATGAAACAATCCGTGCTATACAATAGCTCAGTGCACGAAAAACTAATTCGGAGGAATTTATGAGAAAACTTGTTATCCTGTCTCTTGCAGTGCTTATATCAGCTCTTTTTGCTGGCACAGCAATCGCAGACACAATCAAGATTGGTGTTCAGGCGCCTATCACTGGCCAGTACGCAAACGAAGGTCAGGGAATCGACAATGCCGCAAGACTTCTTGCAAAGCAGTACAACGCTAAAGGCGGAATTTTAGGTAAAAAACTTGAAGTATTCACATGTGATGACGAAGGCCAGGCTATGAAAGCTGCCATTTGCGCTAAAGAACTTGTTCAAAAAGACGTAATAATGGTTATCGGTTCTTATACATCCTGTGCAGCCCTTGCAGCTCAGAAAACTTACTTCCGTGCAGGCGTTCTTCAGACAACTGACGGTACTAGTGACGACCTTGTAAAAGAAGGCTACTGGACATTCTTCAGAAACTCTAACCCTAACTCTGCAGCGGCTGTTTTCACAGCTGACTACCTTGTAAACTTTAAAGATTTCGACAGAATAGCTGTTGTTTCAGACTTCTCATCATACGCTACCGGTCTTGCTGATTCTGTTGTAGCAGAGATCAAAAAAGCTGGTGGAAACGTTATAGACTACAGTAAAATCAAATCTAAGAGCCAGAACTTCACACCAGTTCTTACAAAGATCAAGTCTATGAACCCTGATGCTATATATTTCGCAGGCTACTACTCTGACGGCGGACTTCTCCGTGCTCAGCAGAAACAGCTTGGTATAGACGCAGCATTCGTAGGTGGTGACGCAAACGATAATGAAGAATTTATCAACCTTGCAGGTTCAGCTGCAGAAGGTTCAAAGATTATCAACGTTCCTACACCAGACATGCTTGCTTATGACAGCGCGAAGAAATTCCTTGCTGCATACGAAAAAGAGTATGGCAAAAAAATGCCTTCTACATGGGCTCTTCTCAACGCTGACGGCATGTACGCATTCCTTACAGCTATATAAGAAACAGGCACAACAGACACAAAGAAACTTTCAAACTGGCTCCACAACAACGAGCTTAAAGGTTTCTCCGGTCTGCTTAAATGGAACGAAGTTGGAGAGCGTCTCGGCTCTATCTTCTATGTATACGATGTACAGGCTGACGGCTCTTACGGCGTTGACTAACCTGTAATCAAATAGTAATCGATTCATTCAGAGCCGTACTTAGTGCGGCTCTGTTTATTAAAGTACCAAAGGAAATTTTATGGATATTTTTATACAGCAAATCGTCAACGGACTGACCATCGGCAGTATTTTTGCACTAGTAGCTCTCGGTTACACGATGGTTTACGGCGTTATGAAACTTATCAATTTTGCTCATGGCGACATGGTGGCACTATCTGCATATGTAGGTTTAGTTCTTTACACACAGTTCGTCGGTTCAGGAATGCCGCAAGCTTTTATCATCATTCTGGTATTCTTAATAACAGCTTTAATAATCGCTGCAGCTGGCGTTATTCTTGAGCGTTTGGCATACCGTCCGCTAAGAAACGCTCCAAGACTTTCCGCTGTAGTTTCCGCCCTAGGAGCATCCATGCTGATACAAAATGGTATCATGCTCTACTGGGGTCCAAACATTCTAACATTCCCTATCGGAATATTCCCTGAGACATCATGGGTAATATTTGGTGCTACAATAACATTCATTCAGGCTTTCATGCTCATACTCACTGTAGTACTTATGGTATCACTCACAATGTTTATTAATTTTACAAAATACGGCACTGCTATCAGAGCCAGCTCTATAAACCAAGATGCTGCAAAACTAATGGGCATCAATGTAAATATGGTAGTAACTATCATCTTTATTATTGGTGCAGTATTAGGTTCTGTTGGCGGGCTTTTTATCGGCATATATTACAGAGGTATAGAGTTCACCCTTGGCTGGAACTACGGTCTCAGTGCTTTTATTGCAGCTATCCTCGGCGGTATCGGAAACATCCCCGGTTCTATGGTGGGTGGTTATCTGCTGGGTCTTTTCACAGCACTCATTTCCGGTTATGTCTCATCAGTCTGGGCTGAAGCTTTCACCTATATACTTCTGATCGTAATCCTTATATTCCGTCCTACCGGGATACTTGGAGAGCGTGTGGCGGAGAAGGTATAATGAAAAAAACAACAATAGCATATATAGTATTTTTTGCCGTGATGGCTCTTATCCCGTTTGTCAGTAACAACCTTTGGATAACCATCGCGACTACATTCTGCATTTTCTCAGTGGTTGCGCTCAGCGTTGACATAGTTCTGGGGCGTGCAGGTATGTTCGATATGGGTCACGCAGTCTTTTTTGGACTGGGAGCCTATGCCACTGCCATAATGAATGTTCACTTTGAAATGAATATTCTCATGGCAATACAGGTTGCAATACTTCTTCCTGCCATAGTAGCCATAGTTATCTCAAGCCCTATTGTTCACCTTAGAGGGGATTATCTCCTGGTAGCTACAGTGGGTTTCAACATCGTTTTTGTTCAGATGCTCAGGAACAACTTTCTGGGACTAACAGGCGGAGATGATGGTATCTTTGGTGTAGATGCTGAAGCGCTCGGCTTATACCTTGATGATCCTATGATAGTTTACTTTATGGCCTTTACTCTGCTCCTGCTCACTCTTCTGGTAATCAGAAACCTAGAAAAGAGTAAAGCTGGCCGTGCTCTGCACTATGTTCAGGAAGATCCGATAGCATCAGAAAGTATAGGTATCAACACTCGTTTTTACAGAGTATTTTCATTCTCGCTAGGCGCTGCAATAGCAGGTCTTGCAGGCTTTATATTCACAATACAGTACACTGCGGTAAGCCCCAGTGCGTTCGATTTCATGACATCTGTAATGTTCTTTGCAATCGTACTTGTGGGTGGAAAAGCTTCCATTCCCGGTATCCTTGCAGGTACATTTATAATGTTTGTACTGCCGGAGGTTTTCAAAGGTTTTGAGACCTACAGATATTTCGTTTTTGGCATAGCAATGATAGTTTCTATGGTACTTCGTCCACAGGGTATTTTTCCTGCAAAATACGGCAAACTGCCGAAATATGTTACGGAGGATAAGTAATGGCACTTCTAGAGCTTAAAAACGTAACAAAAAGATTCGGCGGCGTTGTCGCTATGGATGCCCTCTCCTTCAGTGTGGAACCAGGGCAGATATATGGAATAATAGGTCCGAACGGAGCTGGTAAAACAACTGCTTTCAACTGTATCACCAGCATATACACGCCCGAGGAAGGCGAAATTATATGGAAAGGAAAAAATATCACAGGCAAGCATCCTTGCGACATAGCAGGGCTAGGCATTGTGAGAACTTTTCAAAATATCAGACTCTTCGGTAAAATGAGTGTAGCTGAGAATATTGTCTCCGGACGTCACCAAAAATCCAAACAAAAATGGTATCAGGGACTGCTTAATACACCTTTTTTTAAAAAGGATGAGTATGACAACTGGATGAAAGTCCGTGAGATCATGGAATTTCTCAACCTTATGAAATATGCTAAAACTCCTACCAACTCTCTGCCATACGGCATTCAGCGTCGTGTAGAGATAGGGAGAGCGCTGGCTACTGAACCTGAGCTTCTAATCCTTGACGAGCCTGCAGCAGGTCTTAACGACAATGAGACCCTTGAGCTGGTGGAGCTTATCTTTAAGATACGTGACATGGGCATAACAGTCCTTCTTATCGAGCACGATATGGACATGGTAATGCAGCTTGTGGACTACATCACTGTTATTAACTTCGGTAAAAAAATCAGTGAAGGTACCCCGGATTTCATACAAAATGATCCTGTGGTTATCGAAGCGTATCTTGGAAGCGACGACGAGGAGGATGAATAATGTCAGAGAATTTACTTGAAGTAAAAGACCTTGTCGTCTCATACGGCAGTATTGAGGCTATAAAAGGGATCAGCTTTGATGTGAAAAAGGGAGAAATTGTCTCTATTCTTGGCGCTAACGGCGCAGGAAAGACAACAACCCTGCGCACATTAAGCGGCCTTTTAAAGTCCAAGTCAGGTCAGATAATATATGAAGGCACAGACATCACAAAGGTGCCTGCACACAAGATCGTAGCAATGGGTATATCCCAGTCTCCGGAAGGTCGTCAGGTTTTCGGAACACTCACTGTAGAGGAAAACATAAGGCTTGGCGCATATACAAAAAAACGTGCGGACAAGGAGACTCAGGAGTGGATATACGAGCTTTTTCCTAGACTGCTGGAAAGAAGAAAGCAGCTCGCTGGAACACTTTCAGGTGGTGAGCAGCAGATGCTGGCAATATCCAGAGCACTGATGGCTCAGCCTCAGCTTCTGCTTCTGGACGAGCCGTCACTAGGTATAGCTCCTATCCTTGTAAATATGATATTTCAGGCGATTAACAAAATTGCAAGCACCGGCGTTACCGTTCTCCTTGTAGAGCAAAACGCTAAAGCAGCACTGAAACTCGCCGACAGGGGATATGTACTGGACGTTGGACATGTCACTATTAAAGGTAATGCAAAAGATCTACTCAATGACCCAAAAGTTCAGGAAGCATATCTGGGCAAAAAGGGTTAATATTTCTATATTTCTATATTTCAGCTTATCAGGGGGGCATAAATATTAGCTCCCCTATAAGCTTTTCTGAAGGTGCAGTATTAAAGGAACCATCTTTGACATAAAACATTATGCAGTGCATGATGGGCCGGGAATAAGAACAACTGTTTTTTTTAAAGGCTGTCCCATGAAGTGCATATGGTGTCACAATCCAGAAAGCAGATCACCTCAAATACAGTCCATCGAAAAAGAATTGAGGCTTGACGGCAAAATTCACCACTCAACCCAAACAGTAGGAAAAGAGATGACCGTAAAGGAAGTTATATCTGAAATTAAAAAAGATATAATCTTTTACGAAGAATCCGGTGGTGGAGTCACATTTTCTGGTGGAGAAGTTTTTCTACAGGATAAATTTTTAATTTTACTGCTTTCAGAATGCAAAAAAAATGATATATTTACATGTATAGACACCACAGGCTATGTCAGTGAAGATGTGCTTAAACAAGTGATCCCGATAACTGACCTATTCCTCTTTGACATCAAGCTTATGGATGTGAAAGAACACGAAAAATACTGCGGAGTGTCTAATAAACAGATACTGAAGAATTTCAAAACTATATATGAATCCGAAAGTGATATAAGACTTCGGTTCCCTGTTATCCCCGGGATAACTGACACAGAGCATAACACTAAGGCACTTGCAGAATTCGCATCTGGTTTTGAAAATCTTCAGATGGATATGATCCCCTACCACTCAACAGGCAGGGATAAATACAGGCGACTGGGTATGGACTATTTTATGGAAGACATACAGCAGCCCACAGAAGAAAGAATGAAAGAGCTTGAACTCTTCTTTAAAAACCACGGAATAAGGGTACGGATCGGAGGTTAGCACGCATGACAGACAGAATAAAAAAACTTAGAAATGAATCACTGGATGCAATAGAGACTGTTTCATCAGAAAGAGGCGTTCTGCTTACAGAGTTTTATGAAAGCGGCGCTGCTGACGGGTTTTCTATCCCTGTTCAGCGTGCGAAAGCGTTTTATCATATAATGGATAAAAAAAAGCTATGGTTTGCAGATGGAGAGCTGATAGTAGGTGAACGCGGTCCCCGTGCAAAAGCGACCCCCACCTACCCCGAAGTTTGCATTCACTCCAAAGAAGACTTCGACATGCTTCATAACCGCCCGAAAGTCTCTTTCAAAGTAGACAGCGAAAACAGAAAAATGCACGACGATATTGTTTTTCCTTACTGGAACGGTAAATCCCACCGTGAAAAAGTAATGATGCATATGTCTGATGAATGGAAAAACGCCTACGAGGCAGGAGTTTTCACAGAGTTTCAGGAACAGCGCGCCCCCGGACACACTGTTATGGGAGGCAAAATATATAAAACTGGGCTACAGGGACTTATACATGAAGTGAAAGAAGCTCAGAAAGCTTTGGATTTCTATAACGACACTGATGCTTTCGATAAGAATGAAGAGCTGAAAGCTATGGAGATAGCTGCTGAGGCGATAATTAATTTTGCAGAGAGAAATGCTCAGGCCTTAAAAGAGCTTGCAGATAAAGAGACTGACACCAAACGAAAACTGGAACTTCAGGAGATGAGCACAATTTGCATGAGAGTGCCTAGAAATGCGCCTGAAACCTTCTGGGAAGCACTACAGATGTACTGGTTCATCCATATTGGTGTTATTACAGAGACCAACCCGTGGGATGCTTTTAACCCCGGCAGACTCGATCAACACCTCTACCCTTTTTATAAAGCAGATCTAGAAGCTGGCCGCATAACTGAAGATAGCGCAAAAGAGCTGCTTTGCTCTTTCTGGATAAAATTCAACAACCACCCTGCCCCTCCAAAGGTAGGAATAACAGCGAAAGAATCAAACACCTACACAGACTTCGCCCTGATAAATATTGGCGGTGTCAAAGAGGACGGTTCCGATGCGGTTAATGACCTATCTTATGTACTTCTGGAAGTTATTGAAGAGATGAGGCTTCTTCAGCCCAGCTCTATGGTGCAGATATCCAAAAAGAACCCCGACAGGTTTTTGAAGCGTGCCCTTAATATAGTAAAAACAGGCTTCGGACAGCCTTCCATATTTAACACTGATGCTATAATACAGGAGCTTATGAGACAGGGTAAAGATATTGTTGATGCCAGAAACGGCGGCGCATCAGGCTGTATAGAATCTGGGGCATTCGGAACAGAATCATACATCCTCTCTGGGTATTTTAATTTGGCAAAGATATTAGAAATAACTCTGAACGGAGGTTATGATAAGCTAACAGATAAGCAGTTAGGGCCACAGCTGCCAACTGATTTTAAAACTTTTAACGAACTTATGATAACCTACAAGAAACAGCTTAATTATTTCATAGACATCAAAATAAAAGGCAATATTGTAATAGAAAAATTGTTTGCAAAATATATTCCAGTACCTTTTCTCTCGTTACTTACAGAGGACTGCATTAAAAACGGAAAAGACTACAATGCCGGAGGGGCAAGGTATAACACCACTTACATTCAGGGTGTTGGACTTGGCTCGCTCACAGACTCACTTGCATCTTTAAAGTATAACGTCTTTGATAAAAGCCTTATATCTCTTGCAGACCTGAAAAAAGCTCTGGATGATGATTTCGAAGGCTATGACGAACTGCGTACAATACTGCTTGAAGACACTCCGAAATACGGCAACGACGATGATTATGCAGATGATATAATGACCGATATTTTTGAGATATTCTTCGATGCAGTTAACGGACGTCCAAACTCTAAAGGCGGTCACCACAGAATAAATCTTCTTCCAACCACTTCCCACGTTTATTTCGGAAGTGTCATAGGCGCTTTACCGGACGGAAGAAAGGCAAAAATACCGCTTTCTGAAGGTATTTCACCTGTTCAGGGAGCAGACAGACACGGCCCTACATCTGTTATCAAATCTGCTGCGAAGATAGATCATATCCGCACAGGCGGAACACTGCTAAACCAGCGTTTCTCCAAAGAATTCATGTATACAGACGAAGGTATAGACAATGTTTGTAAACTTGTCCGCTCATATTTTCGTATGGACGGACACCATATACAATTCAATGTTATGGACGAAGAGATACTTCGGGATGCACAGGTTCACCCGGAAAATTACCGTGACCTTATTGTAAGGGTTGCAGGATATTCTGACTATTTCGTTGATATTACTGATGAGCTTCAAGAAGAAATTATAAGACGTACAGAACACCAGGGGTAGCACTCCTAGCAAGACACAAGGCTGATAGTACATTTTGTACTTCAACTTTTTACGCCTTCCTTTGGTCGGCTTAAGAGTAATTATACCAAAAAGGGGCATGAAAAACATGCCCCTTTTATTTTTTGTTTATTTGTACGAATTATTTAGAACTTTTACCCAGCTTTTCAGCCTTCTTTGTCGCAGCCTCAACAGCACTCATTACAGTAGATTTAAAAGCACCCTTATCAAGTTCGTGCAGAGCGCAGATTGTCGTTCCCGCTGGAGTTGTTACATTGTCCTTCAGCTGCATAGGGTGTATCCCTGTTTCCAGAACCATAACAGCAGCACCAAGTACCGTCTGAGCAGCCAGTTTTGTTGCGTTGACCCTTGTGAGCCCCATATTAACCCCTGCATCAGCAAGAGCATCTATAAATGTATAGACATAAGCAGGACCGCTTCCGGAAAGACCGGTGATAGCATCCATTCTGTCCTCACCAACCACAACGCTTATGCCCACTGTGTTCATCATGGTTTCAACAAGCTCAATATCATCCGATGAAGCGTTGTTTCCTTTGCATATACCAAATGCGCCAAGACCTACAAGAGCTGGTGTGTTGGGCATAACCCGTACTACTCTGGTTCCGTCAGGCAAGTGTTTTTCTATGGTTGCAGTGGTGACACCTGCGGCTATAGAGACAATAAGCTTGTCTTCAAGGACAAGGTCTGCAACCTCGTCAAGTATTGCAGGTATTATTTGAGGCTTAACAGCGATTATTATAACATCTGCGTACTCAACAACTTTTCTGTTATCTTTCGTCACACCTTCCACACCATATTGATTGCGGAAAACATCCAGCCTGTTTGTATTAAGATCGCTAACGGCAAGATCAAGCGGTCCAGCAGCCTTCAGCATCCCTTTAACAAATGCCTCTGCCATATTGCCTGCTCCGATAAAGCCTATTTTTTTATTATCCATCTCATTAACCTCTTTTATTCAGCCAGTCACCTATTCTAGTGAACATTTCTGATAACCAGAGAAAAAACTTTCGTCCTGAAGTTTTTTCTTAAGAGTTCGCCTTGTTAAAAGCAAGCCTCTCTCCCACTACGCTTTGCTCCGTGAGGCACATCCTGTGCCTTTGCTGAAACTAATTTCTCTCTTTCAACCAGTCACCTATTCTAGTGAACATTTCAGACCTGTAAACATTTTTTTCAGAGGCCAGTATGTGGTTGTGCATCTTTTTATCTGGAAATTCGAAATATTCTTTGTCAGCAGAAGGTGCTTTTGCAATAAAATCACGAGTAGCTTTTCCACTAACAACAGCATCATTTATGAATTGAAACGCTATCACTGGGAAGTCGAATTTATCCATATTTGCCTCTATATATCTAGTATACATAAGTAACTGGTAAATTCCCACTACCGGCCATTTATCGTAGTAAATATCACTGAGGTCATTTGACCAGTCAGCCACTTCAAATTTCGGCAGCATTTTTATAAAACGGCTGAGAAACGGACTAAGGTTTGTGATACGGCTGCGCATTTTTATACATGGAGCCAGGAGAATTGCTCCGTCAGCAAAATTCAGACCTGCCACCGAAAGCGCAACCAACCCACCCATAGACTCACCCATGACAAAAACCTTCCGACAGGTACGCTTCAGAACGAAATATCCGTATCTGGCAGATTCATACCAGTCCTTATAGGTTGTAAGATTTAAGTTTTCAGGTTTTGAACCGTGTCCTGCCAGTCTTACCTGATAAGTTGTATACCCTTGTTCTTGCAGAAATTCTGCTACAGGCTGCATCTCCAGAGGCGAACCTGTAAAACCATGTATTATAAGTATTCCAACATCGCCTTTAACTACGTACTGAGGGTAGTTGTCGTCAAGTTTTACCTCTTCTGTCGCAGCCTTTTTCCAGTCCAGATCAAGAAGCTCTTTGCTGTCTACTTCTGAAAGATCTTTAAACGGATTAAGGTCATATTTTGTCGTTCGAGAATTCATAATTATCACCAGAACAAAAATTATTAATATTACAGTTATAATGTTTCTTATAATAAAACATTATATCATGTTAAAGTATCTTACCTTTCATACCCTTGTAAAGCATGTCATAAAGTTCTTTCTTGCAGGAATCATACCTTGATGTAAAGTGAAAAAAACGTGCAAGCTCAGAACCGCTTTCGTGATAAATATACTTTGACAGATCAAGTGTAAGATGTTTTTTGAAATTTGCATGAAGAACGTCCTTTTTCATGAACATCCCCTCAATAAGCAAAACTGTTGAATCGTTGGCAAATTTAATAGCCTTTTGAACATTTTCAAAAGATGGAGCAATATCGGTAATGTATGTTACTGATTGGGACTTAACAGGTTCGATAATCTTTTCAGCCACATCACCGACACTCATAAGTTTCAAGCCGTCTGAGGTTTCAGCTTCTATCTTTCCACTCAGTTCGCCTGCAAGCACTTTGTCTTTGAGCTCAGCCAGCCATTTCCCTGAAACAAATCCGTTAGTAGCGATTTTTTCTTTCACCACAGAAACCATAGGCGGCTCTGTAACACGGTAACCCACAGAAGGCACTCTGTGGTCGAAAAAAGTAAAATCAAGACGGAAATCACCGCTCAAGCGAAGCTCAGAGCGTTTTATACTCCCTTCTTCACGTTCGAAACCGTTTGCGGCTGAAAAACCTGCTGTTTTAAACTCATTTTCATCTTCGTTCAGCTCAATAACCTCGTAGCTGACCGGGTAACTCTTTATCAGGTTCCATGTGTATGAGTCTATTTTTCCCTGAACATTCTTTATTATTCCCGGAGGGCCGAAAACTCTGAACTTCTTACCTGAAAGCAATGTTCCTCTTAATATTCTGTCAAAGCCATAAAAATGGTCTATGTGGGTATGACTGATTAATATCTCAGTTATGGAGAGCACATCGCTGTTTGAAAGAGCTCCTATACGCCCGCAGTCGAAAAGAAGAGCATCCGGTTTGTAAACATTTCTCATAAAAAAAGCGGTGTCCTCAAAAGGTGAGTTCACCTGTGTTATTTCGTAGTTAAGCTTTGTCAATTAAGTATCCAATAACGGCTCTGATGTTGTCTTCGGTTTTGCCCGTAGTTTCTATCTCAAAATCTGCCCCTATCTCTTCGGCAGATGCCTTTTGTTTTTCATATATCTCTGGTCTGCCGTCTGATGCAGTAACTTTGTCCATTCTCTTTTTTAACCTGTCCATAACAACATCATCAGGAGCAAAAAATCTCATTTTTATATATTCGCCTTTATAATTACTTTTCAAGTGGTCAATGTATTCAAGTTTGCTAAAACTGCCGTCAATGAGCGTAATGCGCCCAAGGTCTCTGTTACTCTGTGCCATTGCTCCCAGTGTTTCATAAAGTTTAATAGAATTTTCTTTGGAATAAAGATCAGAGCCGTAATCCACATGGACATTACTGTCGGGATCTATCCCATGCATAAGCTTGCGGACTACGTCTGTATTTACATGTTCTACAGGAAAAGTCTCAGCAAAGATGCGTGCGTTTTTTGTTTTCCCGCTGGCCATCAGTCCATAAAATATCATAGCCTTAGTGTCAAACATGCTGAGGGAGTAAACAGCTGCCATATCTATAAACTTCGCTGCCTCATTCTTTTTCGCTTCGTACATATCCCAGCTTTCATCCTTCCCTGAAAGCATCAGACAGGCAACCTTTGCCCGCACACAAGCTCTGTAAGCATTGTAAAAGTTTATAAGCTTACTACTGGCATCATCGTTATATACACTGAGGAACCAGTCCATTAGGCAGTCAGAAAAGGCTGTATCACCTATCTGGTCAGATTCCATACATAGGAAAGCTATTTCAGACATCACATCGTTATAGCGAAAGCGCTTGTTAAACTCTATGCAGTCTATAAGCCCGAACTGCGAACCCTCTATGTATATGTGTTCAAGGCGGAGGTCGCCATGACCATCGATAACAAAGCCATCTTTGACTCTTTGATCAAGCAGTTCATGGAATTCATCCAGAAACCTCACCGTTTGCTTTTCGATAAAATCAGCCAGCTTTTTATCAATAAATTTGCCATGATAATCACGCATCTGATGAAAGTTTTCTAAACAGTTTTGTCTGACAATGGCTGCGCTGCCGTTATGTTCAGCGGCGAAAGGGTCTGATTTTGCACTTTTGAAAAGTTCGGCTATTTTAACACCTATGTCAAAAGCATCTTCTGAAGTGATCTCACTATTTTTTAATTTATTAGAAAGAAAAGCGTTATCAGGTATCCGCTTCATTTTAAGACAGTAGTCAACTGTAAGCAGAGAGCTGTCAAAAGGAACCAGTACAAAGTTTTTCTCACGTCTGGCTATTTTAAGAACTTCTATATATATATCGTCACAGAACCTTTCATTCAGGTCCTTTTCTACTATACACATCGCTTTGCGCTTTTTTTTTGAAGAGTAGTCAAGAAAACCAAAGTCTACATTTTTTTTGACCTTGTAAACAAAATCATCTTTGATAAAAACTGTTGAAGCATGTGTTTCAATTATTTTGTCAGGTTTCAGAATATCTTTCATTATGGTTACAACAGGAGTTTCAGTCACATCCATTTCAGTTCTCCGATTTGTTAAGCATTTTTTTCATTCATGAAAAAAAATGCCAATACGCTCGCGCATAACAAGTTATTCTTCGCTACACACGCCGATTTCCATCCATGGAAATAATATTATATGTCTTCAGGAAGCCAAAATCTATCGTTGACTCCTAAAGGATTTAAGTAATTCTATCTCTTCTTTATAGTTTTCATCCACAGGAGTCTCAAGTATACCGAGAATCTCGCTGAACCTCTTGTCGTTAATAACTTTTTTAAAAAAGTCAGTTCCTATTTCACCCTTGCCTATCAGCTCGTGCCTGTCCAGTTTGCTTGAAAGCGGCTTTTTGCTGTCGTTAAGGTGAAAAACTTTTATCTTGTCGCCAAAGGCGTCAAATAACTCTGTAAACACTTCGTCATAATTATCTTTTATATCGTAACCAGCACTAAACATATGTGCCGAATCAAGACAGATGCCAATCTTTTTCGTATGCGCAGATGAATCTATTATATCCAGCAGGTTCTGTATGCTGTAGCCGATGTTTGTTCCTTGTCCAGCAACCATCTCAAGCAGTGTCATACACTTATAACCCTTATCGTAAGCCTTGTCTATTGATTCTGATATACGCTTTATCCCGGCTTCCTCTCCGTTTTCAAGGTGAGACCCCGGATGTATCACATAAAAAGGAATATTTAATGTGTCGCATCTGGAAAGTTCATCGTAATAAGATTTTATAGATTTTTCATAAACATCATCTTTGAAAGATGCAAGGTTTATGATATAAGATGCGTGAGTACAGACTTTTAAACCAGACTCTGATAAAGCTGATTTAAACTTTTCAGCCTCTTCTTCAGATATCTTTTTCACTTTCCATCTGTTGTTGTTCTTTACAAAGACCTGAAGGCACTCACAGCCGTCTGCAAGTGCCCTCTTTATACTTAGGTCAATAGATTTTTTTATTGATTGGTGTGAACCTATAAGCATTTATATCAAAGCTCGCCTTTTTTATACTTCATATAGGCCTCAACTTCATATTTTGAACCTATTACAAGCGGTTCTCTCTGGTGAAGCCCCTCAGGAACAATGTCAAGAATGTCCTGTGTGTCATTAACAGCTTTACCGCCGGCCTGAACAGCAATGTATGCAAGAGGAGCACACTCGTAAAGGAGTCTGAGCTTTCCTCTTGGGTTATTTGTATCTTCAGGATAAAGGAATACCCCGCCTTTAAGCAGGTTTCTATGAAAATCTGCTACCAGTGAGCCGATATATCTAGAAGTATATTTTCTTTCTTTGTGATTTTTAAGGTGACTTACAAATTTCTTAGTGGAATCATCCCAGCGGTTATAATTAGCTTCGTTCATGCTGTATATAGTACCGGACTCAGGCATTTTCAGAAATGGGTGGCTAAGTATATATTCACCTATGCTCGGATCCAGTGTGAAACCATGAACACCATTACCAGACGAATAAACCATCATAGTAGATGAACCGTACAGGATGTATCCTGCTGCGACCATATCTTTGCCCGGTTGACAGAAATCTCCAATACAAGCGTCACTTTTTTTGTCATCCTGACGCTTATAGATCCCGAATATTGTACCTATAGAGATGTTGACATCTATGTTAGATGATCCATCAAGCGGATCAAATACAGCTAGATATTTGCCTCTCGGATATTTTTCTGGAATCATAATAGGATCATCATTCTCCTCGGATGCCATACCGCACAGTTTACCAAGATGATCAATAGCTTGTATCATTTTAGTGTTAGCATAAACATCAAGTTTCTGCTGATCTTCACCGTGGACATTCATAGACTGAGCTCTTCCGATGATATTCACGATACCGGCTTTGTTTACTTCTCGGCTGATAATTTTTGATGCGAACCCTATTGATTCGATAAGAATTGTGAAGCCGCCAGTGGCTTCCGGATATTTTCTCTGCTCTTCAAGCAAAAAACGGTTCAGGTTTGTTACGCCTTTTTCCATGACTCCCTCGCAGTTAAAAATGTTTAAATGTGAAATACTTATTAATTTTAAGCAAAATAAAACTGATTGTAAAGAAAATAAAGGGTATAGATTTTACCGATGGGTCTCAGATAATGCTCAGTACTGTTTTAAGACTTTTCAGCGGTTTTTCCATCACTTGGGCAGAATATTCCGCAAGGGCTTTAAGCACCTGCAGTTCCTGTTTCCTGTTTACTGTAATGTTTCTGTAAAGTGCGCTGTTGGACATGCTTTTTATAATATAGGCTGATTCTTTGTCACAAAAGCCTGAAATATCAAGCTGTGACGCACAGGTGTCGCAATAAAGTCCTTTTTCAGCAACCGTATGAGTTTCATCTGTGGTACCACAGTTTTCGCAGGCCGCAAGGTCGAACATAACACCGGAACGCTTCAGAATAAAATATATTATGTAAGGAGTAATCCTTCTGTAGTTTTCATCATCATATTTCAGCAGCAGATCAAAAAGCTTCCTGTCAGCCATTTCAGGTTCATAAAGGCCGTCAAGTATCTCAAATACGAGGTGCATCCGCATAACTATTTCGTGATTATTCAGATAATGGTAATAAGCTGTGTTATTATAGAAACTGTAAAACTTAGAAAGGTCGCTGTCTTTTTTCGAAAAATCCAGCATTCCAGGCATATAGCACATTACACCGCCTTTTTTAGTGTATGCTTTAGGTATAAAGAGCTTCAGCCTGCCGAAGTCTTCTGTGAAGGCAAACCCTATGGCCGAACTGTCTGCGTATCTGATCAGTTTGTATATGATAGCTTCTTATTTTTCTCTGCTCATCCAAGGTATCTGAAAAAAGTAACAGCGGTGCCGAAATATACAGCTAGCCCAATAATATCGTTAAGCATTGTTATGAAAGGGCTTGAAGCTACCGCAGGGTCAAAATTCATCTTTATAAGTGTAGCAGGCACAAAAGCGCCTGTAAATGCTGCAATGGTCAGTGAGCACAGCATGGACACACCAACAGCAAGCCCCATTACCACTGTACCGTCTACCAAATATCCCACAACAGCAAGCAGAAGCCCGCATGTGAGTCCTATTATCGCACCAACCCTTATCTCTTTAAAGGTGACACGAACCATATCTGCATGGTTTATCTTACAAAGTGCAACACCTCGTATGAGGATGGTCGCAGACTGTGAGCCAACGTTACCAGCCATAGCCATTATTACAGGCATAAAAGGAACAAGCAGAGCAAATTCGGTTATACTCCCTTGAAAATATGCCACAACAACACCAGAAAGAAGCGAACCGAAAAAAGTGATAAGCAGCCATGGAAGCCTTACCCTTGCAACTTTTGCGGAGTTGTGTCCAAAAAGAAGCTCATCGTCGCTGGTACCGGCCATGCGGTAAATGTCCTCAGTGGCCTCTTCACGGATAATATCAATAACGTCATCAACTGTGATGATACCGCAGAGACGATAATCTTCGTCAACAACAGGCACAGCAAGCAGATCGTATCTCTCAACCATTTTGGCTACATCTTCCTGATCCACATCGGTCTGAACTTTTATGATATCTCTCTACATAATCTCTGAGAGATGAGTGTCTGGCGGATTTAGTATTAGCTGACGCAGTGATAAAACTCCTGTCAGTTTCTCTTCTGAATCCACGACATAAAGATAGAAGACCATCTCTATATCTTTTGCCTGATGCAGTGTTTTGGTAGCCTCTTTTACAGTAAGATCCTCGTTAAGTGCGAAGAAACCAGTGTTCATTATCGCACCGGCGGTGTCTTCAGGATATGTAAGCAGGGTCTCAACTTCGCTCATCTCGTCTTTACCCATAGCTTTCAGAAGCTCATGTGTCATGTCATCCGGCAGCATACGAACTATGTCCGCAGCATCATCGGACTCCATTTCGTCAATAATGGGTAATATTTCTTTAATAGCGCGGTTCTCAAAAAAGTTTATAATATCAGAATCTTCCAGCTCTAAAACAGCTGAAGCCACTATAGATTTGTCGCTGATATAGTTCCATATCTTCTCTTTTTCAAGGTCGCTGAGATTTTTATAAATAGACGCAATATCTGCGGGGTGAAGTTTTGTCAGTAGATTTTCCAGAGGGTGTCTGGCGTTTCTGCGGATGAGCTTTTTAACTGTTTCCAGTTTTACTCTTAGCGATTGTGTAAGCATAATATTGCACTCTTAATGTAAAAGCTGCCGTAAGGTAAAAAACCCTAGGGTTATGTATAAGCCGGAGCTTAATACAGCCCCTGCATCTTTAGATATTCATCTTTTGTCTGCCAACCCGTTTTTACTTTAACATAAAGTTCCAGATAAATCTTAACTCCAAAAAAATTGGACAGTGAGACTCTGGATGCAGTGCTGATCT
Organism: Denitrovibrio sp.; assembly: GCA_002869145.1. GTDB lineage: Bacteria > Chrysiogenota > Deferribacteres > Deferribacterales > Geovibrionaceae > Denitrovibrio. Next base: position 68,782 of record PKTM01000010.1, on the reverse strand, counting down.
CTTTCAGCATTTTGCCCCCCTTACCTATCACCATCCCTTTTTGTGAGTCTCGGTTAACAATTATAGATGCTGCAATATACATCAAATCATCGCTTCTGTCTTCAATTTTTTCTGTTTCGACAACTATCTGATAAGGAATCTCATCCGAAAGCTGTCTGAAAACCTGCTCCCTGATGAACTCCGCAACAAGGAGGTTTTCCGGCTGAGTGGTTATCTCTTCGGCAGGGAAAATTGCTTCTCCCGCCTCCATCTCTTCCAGAGTCAGTTCCAGCAGTTTATCAACATTTGTCCCTTTTAGTGCGGAAACCGGAAGAACATGTTTGAACTCCATTTGCGGGAACATCTTGTTTGCCATTTCATAAACTGCTTCTCTTTTATAGTTGTCTACTTTGTTTATTATAAGAAATTTAACGGCATCAACCTTATCCAGCACTTTAAGTAGTGACTGAAGCTCAGCACCTATAAACTCGTCAGGCTGAACCAGAAGATATATGGCATCTACAGCCTCAAGAGAGTCCTTTGCCTGCTGTACCATCATTTTGTTGATATTGTCTTTCGCCTTGTGGTATCCGGGAGTGTCTATGAATACAAGCTGAAAGTCCTCACCTGTAAGTATCCCCTGAATATTGGCTCTGGTTGTCTGAGGCTTGGAGGAGGTAATGGCAATCTTTTCCCCCATAAGTGCATTCAGAAGTGTTGACTTGCCTACATTAGGCCTGCCCATTATGGATATAAAACCCGTTTTAAATTCTTTCATCGTCTGAGGAGTTCTCCTTATCGCCTGATTCATTTTCCAGCTTACGAAGCTCCACTTTATCAAGCCTTCTCTCGTGCTTATTCAGTATTTTAAACTGATATTTTTCATATTCGTACTGCTCGCCTACTTCAGGTATTTTCTCTGCTATGTCAAACACAAGACCGCCCAAGGTCTCGTATTCTTCCATCTCAGGTGTTTTATCCAGTTCAAATTTTTCACAAAAATCATCAATATCCATACGGACATCAACAATAAATGTGTCGTCAGCTATCTCTGTGACCTCGTGCTCTTCTGTGTCGTATTCGTCCCATATCTCGCCTACGATCTCTTCCAGAATATCTTCAAGTGTCACAATACCGTCCACGCCGCCGTATTCGTCAATTACAACTGCCATGTGCGTCCTGCTCTTTTGAAACTCACTGAGCATGGAATCTATCTTTTTGGTTTCAGGGATAAAGTAAGGTTTTCTGAGTACCTTGCGCAGGTCAAAAGAAGTTTTACCATCGTTTACGAACCTAAGCAGGTCTTTTACATACAAAATACCAATAATCTTATCTATGGATTCTTCATATACTGGTATTCTTGAAAATTCTGATGACTGTATCTTTTCCATGTAGCTTTCTACAGGATCTGTGATATCTATGGCTACCATATCCGTTCTAGGGACCATGACCTCTTTCACATATATCTCGCTGATGTCGAAAATATTCTGAAGCATACGGCTTTTACCGTTTTCGATAATACCTTCTTTCTCGCTTTCAGAGATATAAAATTCAAGCTCGTCCTCTGTTATTCTGCTTTTATTCTTGTCCAGCTTGCCGCCGGTGATGATTATCATCCCTTTCACCAGTTTGTTTATGCCGAAGGAGAAAGGATAAAAGAAGAAGTAAGGTATCTTCAGAAATCTAATTACATATGGAGCTAGTGTTGCTGCATTATGTTTTGCAAATGTCTTAGGTGTTATCTCTCCGAAAAAGAGAACAAGAAGTGTCATTACACCTGTAACAGCGGCTATCCTTGAGTCTCCGAATATTTTCGCAGACACGTCAGTTGCAAGAACAGAGCCGAGAATATTTACTATGTTGTTTCCGATAAGGATTGTATTGAGAACCTTATTAGGATGCTCCACCCAAAGTCTGAGCGGTCTTGCCTTTTTGTCCTCTTCGATCATGTGTCTGACTTTCAGCTCACCAAGTGACGTGAGAGCGGTTTCGCTCCCTGAGAAGACTCCTGACAGAAGTACACAGGCACCAATTGCCATTAGCTCAAATAGAATTGATTCACTCACTTGAGCTACTCCTGGATTTTAAATTACACGAACTACCCGAGTCCATTTTTTAAAGTATTTACCTGCCATTTAAATGTATTGTCAGACACGTCTGACTGCGAAAACTAACTCTGTTTATCACACCGTATTCACAATATCAAGGTACTTTACCGTTTTCTAATAGATTTCTCAGGATTTCCTCCTGAAGATCAAACATCTCCTCCTCTTCGTCAGGGTCATTTTCATGCTCATAACCCATAAGGTGAAGCACTCCATGTATAAAAAGGAACGCGAGTTCACGCTCAACCATAATTGCTGCTTCTTCTGCCTGCTCCTTCGCTCTCTCGTAAGAAATTGCTATATCACCCAACATACCGCCTTCGTTAAAAGGGTCTTCGCTCATAGGGAAGGAGAGTACGTCAGTAGGTGTATCTTTCCCTCTATACTGTGAATTCAGCTCTTTTACACGCTTATCGTCTGTTATAAGAAGCGATATTTCACATGACTCAAATCCTATCTCCAGAGCGCTGAAAACAGCTTCGGCACATGCGCTGAAAAGTGCTGTTTCTGCACCACTGTCATGCTCATCTGTGATAAGAAGATTTATATCCATCATTTATCTCCGTAATATCCGTCGTATGCTTTTACAATCCTCTGTACCAGAGGGTGGCGTACGACATCTTTTTCTGTGAACTGCTGGAAACTTATACCTTTTATATCCTTCAATATCTGCTGTACTAAAATTAGTCCGCTATTCTTATTAGCGGGAAGATCAACCTGTGTAACGTCTCCTGTTACCACCACCTTCGACTGAAATCCCATCCGTGTAAGGAACATCTTCATCTGTTCCTCTGTTGTGTTTTGAGCTTCGTCCAAAATAATAAACGCATCATTCAGTGTTCTGCCCCGCATAAATGCCAGGGGCGCTACTTCTATTACACCCTGCTCCAAAAGCGCTGTCACCTTGCTAAAATCCATCATACTGTAAAGCGCGTCATACAAAGGTCTAAGGTACGGGTTTATCTTGTCACTTATATCCCCAGGGAGAAAGCCCAGGTTTTCCCCAGCCTCTACAGCGGGTCTGGTAAGAATGATTTTTCCGCATTTTTTACGCAGAAAATAATGTATTCCCATAGCCATAGCGAGATATGTCTTACCAGTACCCGCCGGACCTATTCCAAATACCATGTCGTTTTTACGTATTGCTTCAACATAAGCTCTCTGCGTTGAGGATTTCGGATTAACCCTCTTCACTCTGCCGGCAACCTTTATGCAATCAGACATCACATCACAGGCATCTGGTGTTTTGTCGGATACCATCCTTAGAATATCTGTTACCTTGTCTGTGGTCAGTTTTCCGGTGGCTGCAATGCTCACCATATCTTCCAGCGCCTTTCTGGCAAGTTCTATAGAAGTTTTATCACCCTCTAAAGTGAATATCCCGCCAAAAACGCTTGTCTTTACCGAAAAAATATTATTTAACATTCTTATGTGTGTATCTTTGTTTCCGAGGATGGTCGGAACAAGCGTCTCTGATATCTCTAGTGTATCTTTAGCCATTTTTCACCAATTCTTTAGACAGCACTTTTGCTCTGGCCAGCTGCTGCTCAGTTCCTTCGCAAATACCGTCTATCTTTTCATTTTTCAACTTTTCAAGTATTTTTGAATATACCTTCTTCGGCTCTATTTTTTCATTTATAAGATCGTTGCCGTCAATATCCGGCTTCACAAACCTGTAGGTAGTAAAATAGTCCTTAACGAGCTTTTCATAGTCCTCGCCAAGAACAACTGAGGCTGCAATAGCACAAGGTATTGAGAGGCGCTGCATATAATGTGTGAACTGAGAGGGTTTTGTGATGCTTTTTCTGATAATGCCCGCTACAACATCCTTTGTGTCTTTAAAATTGTCCAGCAGCTCTATGGTTTTACCCTCATCCAGCTGGAAACGCTCCATAAGTCCTTTAATGTCTGATCTTTCCAGGTTCCAGAAGAGTATGATAAACCGTGAAACATAAACATCAAACCCTTCCTCAAACTGAAATGAGAACCAATCTATTACCATCTCCAGGCTCTCGAAATACTGCTCTTTACGATCATCAAGCTGTAGTTTTTTTGAGAAAAAACGGAGCATATCGTATTTCTTCATCATGTTCAACGCTTGGTCGTAGTTTTTCTCTGAGAGGATATATTTAATCTCCAGAAACATTCTGGGGCCTATCACCCTGTCAAAAAGGTTAAGGCTAACCGCATGACGGAAAAGCCTGTCAGTGTGAGGACCAATAACAAAATCGAAACGTACAGCAAAACGTATGGCACGAAGTGCTCTGGAAGGATCGTCCACAAAACTCAAAGAGTGAAGAACCCGTATTTTTTTATCAGACAAATCACGCTGACCGCCGAAGAAATCAAGCAGTGTGCCGAAGTCTTTTTTGTTCAGTTTCACAGCCATAGCGTTTATTGAAAAATCCCTGCGGAAAAGATCGTTTCTGATGGAGGCATCCTCTACTGTTGGAGCAGATGCAGGAAAATTATAATACTCTGTCCTGCTTGTTGCAAAATCTATTCTGAAATCATCAGGGAAGATAACTACTGCTGTCTTAAATTTTGCGTGTATAGCCACCCTTGCACCGAACTTTTTAGCAAATTTTCTGGCAAAAGACGGAGCACTCCCCTCAACGACTATATCGATATCTTCGTTGTTTTTACGCAGAAGGATGTCGCGAACCACACCACCCACCAGATAGCATGCGTTACCGTCTCTGTCAGCCATCTCGCCTATGTCACTTAGAACTTTCAGCACTCTTTCAGGCATAACACTCGACATGGCTGCTGATATATTTTTAAATCTTTTTATCTCGTTTTTCACCAGTCTGCCGTCCTTATAGCGCGGCATTTTAGATATCTCTTCGTGCATAAGCCGAAGGAGATCCGTCCTGGTTATAACCCCTTTTATCTTTTCATCCTGCTGAACTATTATCATCTTCTGGTTTGAACCAAGCATCAGCTCCTCAATAGCGTAATAAGGCGCATCCGGTTCAACAAAGCCAAATTCCACCTGCATAATAGAGTTAATGGGTTCATCATTCAGCTTGTGTTTCAGCCCCTGAAGGATGTCTCTTCTGGAAACAAGTCCTACAGCCTTTCCATTGTCAACAACAGGCATCATGTTAAGGTTATGCTTCATAAAAAGCTCTATCGCTTCGTTGAAAGTAGCACTCACCTTAAGAGATTTTATTGGGAAATTCATAATATCAGATGCCAGTTTAACCGGCTTCACTATTTCATGAAGGATAAGATTCAGTTTGCTTGTGCACTCGTGCAGTGTTTGATCTTTTATAACGGCGCTAGCCGCTGTGGTGTGTCCTCCACCACCGAAGTTATATGCAACGGTTGCGGCATTAACCTCGTCAGCCCTGCTTCTGGCTACCAGAACAACCCTGTCCCCAGTTCGAACAAGGATAAAAAGAGCGTCAAGGCTCTCCATGTCAATAATCTTATGTGCCAGCTGTGACACTTCCCCGACATACTTATCGCTTGATGCTGTTGAAACACCTACGCTGATTGAGCCGATTCGTATAAGGCTCATACTTGTCAGAAGCTCGTTCAGCATAAAGATATGATCTTTGCTCATCTCACGTTTTACATAGTCGCTAACAACTGAAAGATCTGCACCCTGAGAAAGAAGCCAAGTGGCAGCTTCCATGTCTTTCACAGTGGTGCTGGTGAATGTAAGCATCCCTGTATCCTCATATATACAAAGCATAAGAGTACTGGCATCAGCCGAATTCAGACGCATACCTCTCTCTTTCATTAAATGGGTAAGTATGGTTGTTGTGGAGCCAATCTCCTCTACAGTAACCTCATCAGCTTCTAGATCCTGCCCGTGCGAGGGGTGGTGGTCGTATATGATAACTTTATCAGCCTTTTCCACCAGTCTGTTTAGCGGCTCCAGCCTCTTTGCAAGCTTACAGTCAGTAATAACAAGCAGATAAAGCTTATCTATCGCATCTAAATCCTTCTCTTTCATATTGACTATGGGCAGGTTAACATCCTCGGTGGTAATGTATTCTTTTACACTGGTCTCATATGACGTAGATGTAATAATACCGTCCAGTCCATGGTAAAGGACTGCGGCATATGCACTTGAAATAGCGTCGAAATCAGGATTTTTGTGAGTGATGGCCACTCGCTTCATCTTTTTAATATCATTACCTCTTAAAACGTGGATGACAGTTTAAAAGTGTATTTCTGGCTTTGTCATCAGTAACCTGAGTGTATCTCTGGGTTGTGGATAAGTCCGAATGCCCGAGAAATATCTGTATTGTGCGCAAATCCGCACCGTTTGTCAAAAGATGTGTCGCAAAAGAGTGTCTTAAGGTGTGTGGGGATACGTTTTTCTTTATCCCAGCCTTAGTGCAGTATTTCTTAACCATCATCCAAACGTATTCTCTGTCCAGTTTTTTACCGTTTCTGCTCAAAAAAAGGTAGCCTTCGTCACGGTCTTTTACAAGATGGTTATGCCTAAGCTCCACATATGTTCTCATCTTTTCCTCTAAAGAATCGTACATAGGAACCAGCCTCTCTTTACTCCCTTTACCTGTCACCTTCATAACTCCCCTGTGTGTATCCACATCTAAGAGCTTAAGCCCAACAAGCTCACTGATACGCATTCCAGTAGAATACAAGGTCTCAAATATCATTTTGTCTCTAAATCCTAAAGTAGAAGATTCATCAGGCGCAGCGATAAGTTTCTCAACTTCATCAAAATTAAGAAAAACAGGCAGCTTATCCCATTTTGAAGGCTTTGATATAAAACCAACTGGGTTGGTCTTCACCAAGCGTTCCATTATAAAAAAATCGTACAGTCTTGAAATTCCGGATATCCTTCTTTGAACAGTTTCTATGCTGAAACCACTTTTCCTCAAGTGAGTCATGTAAGCAACGAGTTCCTCTGGACCGCATTTTAAAAGATTTTTTGCTGTGAATTCCATGTAGTTTTCCACATCCTGCCTGTAAGCCTTCACACTGTTTTCCGCAAGCCCCAGTTCGTATTTCATCCAGTTTGTAAAGTCTGACACTAATTTAACGTTTTCCAAAGAAAAAGCTCCTCCAGAGAGTAAAAACGGAAATATCTTGTGCTGTCATTTATTTATACACTATTTCACAGGAATCCACAATGCTTCTTGATAATTCAGAAATGAGCTTTATAAAAAAAAAATTAGTCAATTTGCCAACCTTAGTTAACAAATAATAACCACAAGCACAGAAAATAATGAAAGTCAGTATTTAGATAATTATATCAACTTTTCGCCCATGCCTATAACAGCAAAAATAACAATATTTTTACACCTATAATATGCTGAAATTATTTCATATTAACACACGTAGCCCATCTGAGTGGACTTTTAAACTATAGATAAAAACTATAATATACACTATTAATATAAATAAATTCAATTCTTCAATTATAGGCAAGTCAAAACATAACACTATAATTATAGGTTTTATCAATAAGTAACTATGCTAAATTTTAGACAAATTTAACGAACATTTGTGCATTATTAATGATAAAACGAACTTTGAAGTTGACTTATAGTTACACGTGCTATATTATCCAAACAAGCAAAACATACAAACTAGGAGGTTCTACATAATGAGTGAACACAAAAAATCAACGAAACAGGAGGCTTTGGATTACCATAAGTTCCCAAAGCCAGGCAAAATAGAAGTTATAGCCACTAAACCATGCTATACACAAAAAGACCTTTCTCTCGCATACTCACCGGGTGTTGCGGAGCCTTGTCTTGCTATCGAAGAAAACCCAGAACTAGTATATGACTATACATCTAAAGGAAACCTTGTAGCTGTTGTGTCTAACGGTACAGCTGTACTTGGACTTGGAAACATAGGCGCTCTTGCCGGCAAACCAGTTATGGAAGGTAAAGGCGTACTTTTCAAAAGATTTGCTGACGTTGACGTATTTGACATAGAACTTAATACTCAAAACCCTGACGACATCATTAAAGCTTGTGAGCTGCTTGAGCCTACTTTCGGCGGTATCAACCTCGAAGACATCAAAGCACCTGACTGCTTCTATGTAGAAGAGACACTTAAAGAGAAACTTAACATACCTGTTTTTCATGATGACCAGCACGGTACTGCTATTATCTGCGTTGCTGCACTCATCAACGCTCTTGAGCTTATAGACAAAAAGATGGAAGATATCAAAATAGTTGTTAACGGAGCTGGTGCTGCGGGTATAGCTATTGGAAAACTTGTAATCTTTATGGGCGCTAAACCTGAAAATATTTATATGTGCGACACAAAAGGTATAGTTTATACCGGTCGTAAAGAAGGTATGAACAAATACAAAGAAGAGTTCGCTATAGACACAGATAAAAGAACTCTTGCAGAAGCAATGGACGGATCAGACGTATTTCTCGGTCTTTCCGTAAAAGACGCTGTAAGCAAAGATATGGTTAAGAGCATGGCTCGCAACCCTATCATTATGGCTATGGCTAACCCTGACCCTGAAATTCTCCCTGAAGATGTCGCTGAAGTACGCGGCGATGCTATTATGGGAACAGGCCGTTCCGACTACCCTAACCAGGTAAACAACGTTCTCGGTTTCCCTTTCATCTTCCGCGGTGCTCTAGACGTTCGCGCAAAAGCTATCAACGAAGAGATGAAAGTTGCTGCTGTATATGCACTTGCGGAGCTTGCTAAACAGGAAGTACCAGAAGGCGTATGTAAAGCTTACGGTTTGGACAAAATCGAGTTCGGTCCTGAATATATAATCCCGAAACCATTCGACCCAAGGGTTCTTACATGGGTTGCACCTGCCATCGCTAAAGCAGCTATGGACACTGGTGTTGCACAAAAAGATATCCCTGATTTCGATGCATATAAAGATTACCTTGAATCACGCCTCTCCTTCGCTAAGGAATTTACAAGACACATCATCTCTGTTGCTAAGCAGAAACCGAAAAAAGTTGTATTCCCAGAAGGCGAGCAAGAGAAGATTCTCCGTGCAGCAAGCAAGCTTGTTGATGAAGGTATCGCTTACCCAATAGTTCTTGGTAACGAAGAAAGAATTAAAGCTCTCGCAGAATCTGCGAATATCGATCTTAAAGGGATAGAGATAGTTAACCCTGTCCGCTCTGATAAACTCGATGATTACGCTAAGAAAATGCTGGAACTCCGCCAGAGAAAAGGTCTCACACCTGCAGAGGCGAAGAGACTTCTTGTTCGTATTCAGGACTACTATGCAGCGATGATGGTTGCAGATGGTGATGCTGACTGTCTCCTTAACGGATACGCCAGAAACTATCCAGATGCTATCAAACCGCTTCTTGAGCTTCTTCCTCTTCAGGAGGGATACACAAGACCATCAGGTGCACACTTCATGGTTTTCCGTGACAGAATAGTTCTTTGCGCAGACACAACTGTAAACATAGACCCAACAGCAGAAGAACTTGCTCAGATAGCTATCCAGTCTGCCGATACATGTGCAAAATTTGAAATAGAGCCTAAAGTTGGTATGATCTCATTCTCTAACTTCGGTTCTGTAAGAATGCCAAGAACTACTAAGATCACTGATGCAGTCTCTATGGTGAAAGAAAAGTATCCAAATCTGAAGATAGATGGAGATATGCAGGCTGATACAGCTCTCTACGCTCCTATTGCTGATGAGGCTTTTCCGTTTTCCGAGATCAAAGGCGATGCAACAGTTCTTGTGTTCCCTAACCTGGAAGCTGGTAACTCCGCTTACAAACTCCTCTGGAGACTTGGCGGCGGTATAGCAATAGGCCCTATCCTTCAGGGATTCCAAAGTTCAGTTCATGTTCTTCAAAGAGGCGTGGATGTAAATTAAATTGTAAACCTTGCTGCTATCGCTGTAGTGGATGCTACAGAGAAAGCAAAGATAAAGCATAAATAAGTTAGCATTTGAAATAGTGCTAGTGTGAATTAAGCGTGTGCGGCCTGTAGCTGTTGTTGCAGGCCACATTTAAACGCTGCCGTAGAGCAGCTTTTAAATGTTTATAAACAGAAATGTTTTCAACTTAGCCGTTGAAGTGTAATACATATGGCGTTTGCAAAATACCATATATTTCCAACTCCTCATTCCCGTATCTGCAGTGGGGGCGACTAGTCACCGCTCCCACTGTTTTAACAAACTCAGCCTTATGTCAGAAAACGTATAGCCATCACTATAAGAACAAAAGCAACACCTTTAACAAATAAATCTTCATTCATATGGTTTTTTAATATATGTCTGCCCATGTATGTGCCTGCAACTGATGAAACATAAGCAGGCATCAAAGTATATATATAACTTGAAGCTGCAAAACCTGTTGCAGTAAAAAAGACCGCTTTGAATATATTCAGAGTAAAGTGTGCCCCGGCAAGTGTGGCGACTGTCTCTATCCTGCCCAGATTATTGATGCGGCAGTATCGGAAGAAAAAAGCACCGCCTGCATGTGTCATAATAGACATAAAACCTCCCATTACTGGGAACAAAGATGTTGGAATTACAGACTTCATATTATCTCTTTTCAAAACTGCATTAATTGCAAAATATAAAAGTGCGCACCCTAAAAATTTCTCCAGCCAAAAAGGATTTACCACAGAAACACTAAATCCCCCGATGACCAGTCCAATCATAGCGAGAGCCAGCCCTTTTTTATATATCAGCCAGTCGATATCTTTTCTGTAGATTAAAGCTTTTGAAGCAGATGTGACAAGAAAGACAAGCGCGCTTACAGCTAATGCCTGTTTTACTGGCATTATAAAAGTAAGAAGAGGAGTGAGAACCAGTCCTGCTCCAAAACCGAGTGAGGCTGTCACTGTGCCGCTCACAAAAGACATAACTGTTATTAAAAGTATCTCGCTGTCCATGTATGTACCATTAAAAATAGAAAACCCGGAGCAAAAACCCCGGGCTTAAATATTAGTGAGATTATCTGTTGTTAAACTGCCGCTTTTTTACTAAATAGTCCTTTTATCGAAGATCTGATAAGAGGGAAAAACAGCACTACCAGAGTGGCTATGTTTATGCCGAGTGTCAGCGGACGCTCCCACATAAAAGATACGGAGTTATCGTATATCGCTAGTCCACGGCGTAGATTATCCTCCATAAGCCCACCCAGGATAAAACCGAGGAGTAATGGCGCCATCGGCATATTCATCAGTCGAAGCAGCAGTGCAGCCACGCAGAAGATAACCATCATCTGTATGTCAAATGAGTTAAATGTTACAAGATATACTCCCATCAGAGAGAAGAAGAGGATTGCAGGAATCATTATAACTCTTGGTATCGCAAGTAATCTCGCAAAATACGGTATAAGAGGAAGGTTAAGTATCAGCAGGAACACGTTTCCGAGGTACATAGACATGATAACACCCCAGAAAACCTCCGGCCTATCTACAAAGAGCCTTGGCCCCGGGTCGATACCGTATGCCACAAGCGCACCAAGCATAACAGCTGTGGTACCTGACCCAGGTATACCGAGAGTAAGAAGCGGCACAAAAGAGCCTGTGGAGGCAGCATTGTTTCCTGTTTCAGGAGCCGCAAGACCTCTGAGTGAACCTTTTCCAAATTTTTCCTGCTCTTCTTTAGGAGCAAGATTTCTCTCCATACCGTAAGACATGAAGGAACCGAGGGTTGCCCCGGCCCCCGGCAGAACACCAACGATGAATCCGAGCAAGGAGGATATTGCTACTGTAGGGGCTATAAGTTTAAACTCATCTTTGGTCACCTTCAGGTCTTTAAATCCTATAGATTTCGGATCGAGGCTGTCAGAACTTTCATCTCTTTTCAGCACCAGCAGCAGTGCCTCTGTCAGAGCAAATGTAGCCATCGCCAACATCAAAAACTCTATACCGTCCAGAAGCTCCAGCGATCCGAATGTAAATCTCTGTGTACCTGATGTCTGGTCTGTCCCCACAGTGGAGAGCATTAGACCAAGAATAGTCATCAGCATAGCCTTCATAAAACCGCCCTTACCGGCAAATGCGGAAACAGCGGTAAGCCCGAGGATCATAAGCGCGAAATAGTCTACAGATTGAAACCCTTTTGAAACAGACGCCAAAGCTGGAGCGAAAAGCATCAGCATTATAACGCCAATTGTACCGCCTGAAAAAGAAGAGTATGCAGCTATTGCCAGAGCTTTCCCCGGCTTGCCCTGTCTGGCGAGTGGGTAGCCGTCGATAGCAGTTGCAACTGTGGCCGCCTCACCCGGGGCATTTATCAAAATAGAGGCTGTTGAGCCTCCGAAAATTGCTCCATAATAAACTCCGGCAAGAAGCACCATACCTGTGGTCGGGTCGAGACCGTAAGTAATAGGAATCATCAGAGCCACCGCAGTAATAGGCCCCAGTCCCGGCATCATACCGATAAAACTTCCCATAAAACATCCGAAAAGCACCATTACGATGTTAATCGGGATAAATGTGGAGGATATCCCCGTCCACATTCCGGATAACATTGATTCAAACATTATATTATCCCCATTATATAAAATATCTCACCCGGAGCGATATACACGCCAAGCAGAAGCGACATTATAAACCATAAAAATATAACCAGAGGCACTGCCCCCAGAACTATAATCTTCAGCCTTTTCTCACCAAGAATTCGGAAACCGACCATAAGAAATATCGCAGAAGCTATTAAAAAACCTATCCACTTCATAAGTAAACCGTAAGCGATCATAAGAAGTATGAGGTATATCGTCTTTCTGAATTCCATCCCCTTTGTGACATCTCCGAGAGACGGTTTTCCGTCAGGGTCTACTGTCGGCAGCACAATAATAGCGACAGAAAATACAATACCAGCCACAGCAAGAGCCATAGGCATGGTGCGTGAACTGAATGTCTCCTGCTGAGCAAGAAAACTGAGAGGGATATTAATAGCTCCTATCCCATATGCGATAGAGAATAAAAGCATCAAAAGTGCGCCGAGCTTTTCCCTAGCCATAAAAAACTCCTTTATAAATACAACTGTCATTCTGAGCTTTAGCGAAGAATCTGCTCCTGAGATGCATCAGAGTGATCAGACTCTTCACTTTGCTCAGATTGACATATTTTTATTGATTACTGGATAAATCCGAGTTCTTTCATGATACCGCCGATCTTATTTTCCTGATCTTCAAGGAAGCTCACGAAATCTGCACCCGGCTTGTAAAGGTTCTGCCAGCCGCGCTTTGTGCGGATATCTTCCCATTCATTAGTGGAATACATCTTTTTAAGAACAGCCTGAAGCTCCTGCTGACGTGCTTCTGCAAGACCTGGTGCGCCGAAGAAACCTCTCCAGTTTGCAAAAACCACGTCGTACCCCTGCTCTTTAAGAGTCTGAACATTTGGAGTTGCAGGGAGTCTTTCATCTGATGTAACTGCTAGGATTCTCACTTCACCCTGCTTGGCAAGTCCGAGAGCTTCACCGTAACCTGTAGAGAGAACTTTTGTGTCGCCTGAAAGAAGTCCTGCCATAGCCTTTCCGCCTGCATCATAAGCTATGTATCTGAGTTTAAGCGTATCTTCGCCGGCTGCTTTGATAGCCATTGCAGGCACTAAGTGATCCATGCTTCCCTTTACAGAACCGCCGCCGATCTTAACGCTGTTAGGATCGTTTCTAAAATCAGCAATAACTTGTGACCAGCTTGTATATTTTGAATCAGCAGGAACTACAAAAGCCGCGTAATCTGCTATTACAGCTGCAACTGGTGTCAGGTCACGGAATGACTGTGGGAATACTTTTGTAAGTGAACGTATAACTATAGGTGTAGAATTAACCATAATAGTGTTTTTCTGTCTTCTGGCTGTAGAGATGAGATGGTTAATAGCTTTACCGCCACCACCACCTGACATGTTTTCAAAGCCAACTTTATTTACAAGACCTGAATCGAGAAGTGCTTTACCAACACCTCTGGCTGTACCGTCCCAACCGCCGCCAGCTCCGCCGGGGATAAGGAAATGGATTTCGTCTACATCAGCAGCCTGAGCAGGCTGGAAAGATACTGCAAAGAACATAAGTCCTGCAAGGACTGCAAAGAGTCCTAATTTGATTGTTTTACCGAAACTTTTCATCAAAAACCTCCTAATGGTTTAAATCTGTTAAGTGTGTCTCTAGGTAAAACAATATTTGATATTTAAAATATGTAAAGTTTTCGGGGATAAAGAGATTTTAAAGCTTAAAACGTATTTTGTTCATAAACTTTATGAACAGAATCAGCCTACTTCTTTTTGAAATATTTACGTTCAGGTCTGCCAACAGTACCATAAATCTGGTCTGCAAACAGATAGTCTATACTGATTAGATACTCCAGGTAGCGTCTGGCTGTCGACCTGCTCACACCGACCAGCTCCCCCACTGCCTCTGCACTGAAACCATCTTCCGGCTCTTTTGCAAATGCTGTTTTTATCTTTTTAAGAGTAAGCATGTCAATCCCCTTCGGGACTTCATCACTCGTATGCGCTCCTCTTTTTTTACTGAAAAATGCGTCTACTTCCTGCTGATCAATGCTATCAATGTGATCGAACTCTGACCTGTGTTCTTTCAGACGCATCAGAGACTCTTCGAACCTTTCGAAAACTACAGGCTTAATAAGATAATCGAAAACACCACCACGAAGAGCAGCCTGCAATGATTTTGCTTCTTTAGCCGCCGTAATCAATATAACATCTACCGGTTTACCTGTACTCCTGAGGTTGTGAAGTATATCCATCCCGCTCCCCTCTTCCGGAAAATACAGATCCAGCAATATAATATCAGGCTCCAGTATCTCTGCCATGCTTTTTGCATCGTTCAGGCTGTTTGCTATCCCAGCCACAGAAATCCCTTCGATCTTCTCTACAAACATGCTGTGGATTTTGGATATTTTAATATCATCCTCTACAATCAAAACTGTAAGCTCTTTCATCTGTCTACCCCTTCGGCTTAGGAACTGCAACGGTAAATAGTGCACCGCCAAGCTCGCTTTCACTAACCGATACCGTACCTTCCATCTCACTAATAATAGTTTTCACCAGATGAAGTCCATAGCCTCTGCCATGATCAGCCTTCGTAGAAAACCCTTTGTTGAATATATCTTCTCCGGCATCATTGCTTATCCCGCAGCCGGAATCCTCTATTTCGAATATAAGGTCATTACCTATATCAATCATAAAAAGTTTTACTTTCCGCTCTTCAGCACAAGAAGCTGTCACTGCTTCAAATGCGTTATCGAAAAGATTACCTATCACAGTAACAAGTTTCTCTCTATCAATTATTCTTGGGATATCTTTCATCATACTTTCAGTGTCTATAATAACTTTAATATCGTGTTCCTGAGCGTAATTGTATTTTCCTATTATAATGGCAGATAGCATAGGATCTGAAACTATACTGTTCATAAGCTTATAAAAATCCTGATAGCCTGAAGCTTCACTCGTTATCATATCCAGAGCATCCTGATAAGCTTCTATCTGTATCAGCCCTGATATAGTATGCAGTTTATTTGAAAATTCATGTGTCTGAGCCCTCAGCATATCTGAATAGTCTCTAACCTTAGAAAGCTCTTTCGCCAGCCTGTATACCTCATCTTTTCTTCTGAATGAAGCAACTGCGCCGATTTGATTATCACCATTTTTTATTGGGAGCATGTTTATGACAGTACGCACATCACCAAGATCAGCTTCCAAATCGCTCACTGGCTCTCCAGTTGCAAGCACTTGCATCATTATATTTTCCGGCATTGTTGCGCCAAGTTTTTTACCGATCACTTCATCAGCATTATCAGTATCCAGTATAGTCAGAGCTGCCTGATTTATCATTGTTATCACGCCTTTTTCGTTTACAGCTATTATACCTTCACGAATAGACTCAATTATGGCGTTACGCTCCAAAAAAAGCTTTGCTATCTCATAGGGTTCAAGACCGAAAATCGCCTTTTTAAAACTTTTTGCTATTATAACGGAAGAGAAAAAACCGACTATCACCATAAAAAATATAAGCACTTTTACAGTCATCTGATATGTATTGATAATATGTTTCACGTTGCGGATTAAATATCCAGTCGAGACAACTCCAATAATATTTCCCTGATAATCCAATACTGTAACTTTACCTCTGATAGATGGCCCTAGAGTCCCCACAGCCTTTGAAATATAGGATTTACCCTCCATAAGAGCCGGAGCATTATCCCCGCCTACCATATATTTACCTATCTTCTCAGGATTAGGGTGAGAGTATCTGCGCCCCTGTTTATCTCCTACTACTATAAACTCTGCGTCTGTCTTCTCCCTTATCCTCTCAGCAATACCCTGAACATCTATAGAATGATCTTCAGTCAATAGAGCCATGCGAACCTCTGTGATCTCAGCCACAGCTTTCTACACAGATAAGGCTCTCTTTCCGATTTGAGTTTCTAGTATATCTGCAATTATATGCAGGGATGCAGTCCCGAAAGTCATAATCATTAGCACAGCTAGGAGGCTGAGAACCATAATAATTTTCGACTGAAGAGTTTTTGGTTTAAAAAACATCAGTATGGCTTTCATAATTAAACTATATCGCTGTTTACATAATTGTAAAGATAAAGCATATATTGAGCATTTTGGTCATATTGTTCAGCAAATAATGGAAATGGTAATTTTCAGGCTCACTTATTTAACAGAAAATAACATATCCTGAAATATCATCCCTATACTTAGAAATATATTTAAATAGTTTGGTAGAGTTATTGCAAAATAGTTTTCTTTGTCTGCGCTCATAATAGTGCCAAAAGCCAGATGGCTTCGTAAACATTGATTTCAAAATTGTATATACCACTTAGTTTCCAAGGATTCTTTTACATAAGGGGGCATGCAACTCGTCTTTTTTATTTATCTTATTGCAATATATCCATAAAATGCTATCGTCTCTTTAAAGAGGTGTATCATGGAAAAGACCATAAGATGCCCCGATTGCGGAGATAATATATTCCCAGAATTCGGTATGTGCCCCGTTTGCTTATATAGATTAAAGCCATCTGATTATCACCAGCAAGGCATGAAAGAAGAAGATTTCACAGGAATAAAAGAGATAAACATGCCCCCAAACAAACTTTTTGGGAAAATCAAGGTATTCGGTTTCATCCTTGTTGTAGTCTTTATTATAGTCAAATTCCTTGAAAGACTATAAACTTTCGTTATACTGATAATAACTACTGTTACCAAGGGATAAGTAATGCATAACGAACTTCACAGGGAAAAAAGTCTTTATTTGAAACAGCATCAGGATAACCCTGTTGCATGGCAGCCATACAATGATGATACTCTGAAAATGGCCAGACGTGAGAATAAACCAATGTTTCTCAGTATAGGCTATTCTTCCTGTCATTGGTGCCATGTAATGGCTCACGAATCTTTCGAAGATCCAGAGATTGCTAAAATCATAAATAAATATTTTATTCCGGTAAAAGTAGACAGAGAAGAATTCCCTGCTGTAGACAAAAGGTATCAGTTCTACCTTCACGCAACAGGTAAAAAAGGCGGATGGCCTCTCAGTGTCTTTGTTCTGCCTGACGGAAGACCGTTTTTCGGAGGCACATATTTTCCAAAAGAAGATAGATTTAACCTGCCTTCATTTGCTAAAATATTAGTACAGTTAGGAAGTTTATTTATAGACAGCCCGGAAGAAGCTGTAAAATATGCAATGAATTTTGAGAAGTTCAACAGTAAATTTATCGGCAGCGAACATAAATATGAAGATCTTGTAGATTTATATACAAGCGATATTTTACTTATATTCCAAAATATGTTCGATAAACAATATGGCGGACTTGGAAAGGATGCAAAATTTCCTAACATACCAGTTTTAAACTCACTTTTAACATATTTCGAAGATGAAGAGATACGGGAAAGCCTCATACTGACAGCAGATAAATTATGTACCACAGGAATTTACGACCATATTTACGGTGGTTTCTATCGATACACAGTGGACAGGGAATGGACTGTACCTCATTTTGAAAAAATGCTCTATGACAATGCCCAGAACGCTTCTTTCCTCTTGGACATGTTTGGAAAGACAGACAATACTCTCTATCTTAAAATAGCAGAAAAAACCATAGATTTTATGCTTACGGAGTTCAGCACAGAGTTTGGCATGATAACAGCCATGGACGCAGACAGTCTAAACACCGAAGGAAAACTTGTGGAAGGCTACTATTACCTTGTGTCAGAAGCGCACATTGAACCTGTAAAAGAGTTTATTGAACTCCATGAAGGGGTTATAAATCTTAACACAAACGACTATAATGACTATATCAAGATAGAAGGACATTTAGATAAACTAAAAGAGGTAAACGAGCGCACAAAGCCTCTTAAGGATGAAAAGGTTATTTTGTCTCAGAATATGCTATTTTGTTCTTCACTTCTTCGCATGTTTGAGATGTCTGGCAAAGAATACTACATGGAACAGGCTACCTCGCTTCTTGGAAAGCTTCGCCATTTTCATATTGTAGAGGACAAACTTTTCCGCCTGAATTATCAAGGTGACGTTACAGTTGCCGGCACTTTGGAAGATTACGTTTATACCATTAAAACACTGCTAGATTTCTTTGAAGTTACAAAAGAACGTACATTCCTTTCTGAAGCGGCTTCATTCACTGAGAGTGCTCTGGATCAATTTTATGATAAAGGCATCTTCTACCTGGATAACCATAAAAATGTTGTCGATACTTTTGATGATTCCACACCTAATCCTGCAACACTTCTTGTTTTTATATTAGAACAGTATTCAGATGTCATGGGCATAGCGAAAGACAGAACTATGCTTGATTTTGCCGCTGACAGATTTATAAAATATGCTGGCGGTCACCCTACTCTTTTTAAAGCTTTAAAGGGATATCTGGGCAGATGACAGTACAGGATATTTTAAACAAACTCAGTTCACTGGGCAAAGAAGATAACCTTAAGGGTATGTCGAAATACGGCATCAACACTTCTCTGGCATACGGAGTAACTTTGCCTGAAATACGAGCTATCGCAAAAGAGATAGGAACCGATCAGGAGCTGGCGGAAAAGCTCTGGAAAACTGGTAATCACGAAGCAAGGATTCTCGCAACTGTTATTGCAGACCCTGCTCTTTCAGACAGCGATCTGCTGGATGACTGGGTGGAAGATATAAATTCATGGGATCTTTGCGATCAGTTCTGCAACAACCTTGTTCACAAAACAGCTTTTGCAATGCAGAAGATACTTCTCTGGTGCGTAGCTGACGAACCTTTTATAAAAAGAGCAGGTTTTTCAACAATGGCAAATTATGCGCTGAAACAGCCAGACCTTAGAGAGAAAGATATCGAAGGGTTCTTTTCACTGATCTTAAGCGAATCCGGTGATAAAAGAAACTATGTACGCAAATCAGTAAGCTGGGCACTTAGAAACATAGGTAAAAGAAACCTGCACTATAACCGTAAAGCCGTTAAAATAGCCAAAACCATGAAAGAAGACAAAACTAAAGCCGCAAGCGAAACAGCCTCTGAGGCTATAAAAGAGCTTCAAAAATCCGAACTTCTAAAAAAACTCAAAGACAAACAAGCAGAGACTTAAAAAAGAAGTTTTTTTATCACTTACGAGCATTTCCATAAGTATACATGTCTTATCTTTTTAATTACCATAAAGCTACATTTCGTATCGCAATTATCTTATTTAATGTTAAAATATTTAAGTATGTTTTATATTGGAGATATTGTTGAGTTATAAACACTTTTCTAACGAAGCCTGTGAATACTACCCTTGTCACGGTCTGGATAATCAAAATTGTCTTTTCTGCTTCTGCCCTCTTTATTTCTTTAAAGACTGCGGAGGAAATCCAGAATTCATTAACAAAATCAAAGACTGTTCAAACTGCGTGAAAAACCATGACGAAAAAAGTTATGATTTTGTCATGAAGGAGCTGCACAAGGCTTTATCTAGGCTCAACAAAGATTTAGACATGATGATGCTTAATAAATTATGATCGTATGTCAATATTTATGAATATTGTATACAATTTTGCACATTTAAGTTGACTTTATTTAACAACGTTTGGTATTGTGTACTTGCGGGGTATACAATGGATTCATTCATACATAGAGAAGAGGATTACGCACTAAGGATAATCATCTATCTCGCTACTGTAAAAAAAATGGTTAAAACAAAAGAAATCTGCGCAAGCCTGTACTTGTCCAGACCTATAGTTTTAAAAATTGTAAATAAACTGAAAAATAGCGGTTACCTCATCACTAAGACCGGCAAGGATGGCGGTCTTTCAGTTAGCGAAGATGTTTATAACGCTAGTATTTACGATATTCTCATAGCTATGGGATTTACTTCCAGGGTGAACCAGTGTCTCAGCACTTCTGTAGGTTGTCAGCTTATGTGCATATGCAAAGTTAATTCACTTTTCAGCGACATACAAAACAGTGTCGAGGAAAGACTTAAAAATGCTAAAATAAAAGAGTTCCTTTTTACGAATAATGATCAGAAATTGGTTAATTTAAATAACCGCAGGAGGTCTGAATGAACGAGTATCAATACGACTATAAGACGGTAAGAGGGTTTGTAGTCTCTGCCATCTTTTGGGGAGTAATTGGTCTTGTGGCTGGTCTTCTTATCTCTGCTCAAATGTGGGATGCCAGACTTAACTTTGGCGAATATCTCTCATTCGGCAGACTTAGAACCTTCCACACCAATGTTCTAGCATACGGTCTTGGTATCGGTGCAGAGTTTGGTCTTTTTTACTACATTGTCATAAGGCTTACTAAGCGACCATTGGTTCTACCGAAGCTTGCACGCTTCCATCTCTGGCTTTTCAATGTCGGAATAGCTCTTGCAGGGATATCACTTCTTGCAGGTATGAACCAGTCTCTTGAGTATGCTGAATTCGAATGGCCTATCGACATTGCGATAGTTATCCTTTGGGTAATTTTTGCCATCAACATTCTAGGGACAATATTTACCAGAAAAGAGAAACACATGTATGTTTCGCTCTGGTATGTTATTGCCACGGTAATAACAGTTGCTATACTTTATATAGTAAACAACCTTGCCATCCCGGCTACGCTATTTAAGTCTTATCACCTTTTCGCCGGGGTAAACAGTGCAAACGTGGAGTGGTGGTACGGACACAACGCAGTGGGTTTCCTTTTTACAACCCCTATTCTGGCAATGTTCTACTACTTCCTCCCAAAATCTACAGGGCTGCCTATTTTCAGTCATAGACTGTCTATAATATCTTTCTGGTCACTGATATTTGCATATCTGTGGACAGGTGCTCACCACCTTGTTTACACACCGCTGCCAGACTGGATACAGACACTTGGTATAGCATTTACGCTGTTTCTGATAGCTCCTTCCTGGGGATCTGTTGTGAATGGTTACTTTACAGTTGATAAAGACTGGTCCAGAATGAGAACACACTATCTGACAAAGTTCTTTATCATCGGTATTACATTCTACGGTCTGCAGACTATCCAAGGCCCTTCACAGGGCATCAGAGTTATCAGCTCCCTTATCCACTACACAGACTGGGTTCCCGGTCACGTGCACATGGGTACAATGGGGTGGGTAACTATGGTTATCTGCGCATCAATTTACTACATGCTTCCGGCTATGTATAAAACACAGATTTACAGCGAAAAAATTGCTAACACTCACTTCTGGCTAGTGCTCATAGGACAGCTTATGATGTCCATCTCAATGTGGATCACTGGTATTCAGCAAGGTGCTATGTGGAAGATGACTGCCGAGGATGGTTCACTTCAGTACACATTTATGGAAAGTCTGCTGCGTAACTACCCATACTGGCAGATGAGAACATTAGCAGGTGTCATATTTGTCGTAGGTATGCTTTTCTTTATCTACAACGTTTATATGACAATGAAAAAAGGCAAGGAAAATCTTGCTAAACTGCAGGCTGCATAAGGAGGACGGCATGAGTAAAAATGATAATTCTATTTACAGCAAAGCCCTCCTGCTTTCAATAGTAGCGGCTGTTACAGTTCTTATAGGTACTATAGCAACAGTTTTTGTACCTATGTTTACAGAAGGTATGCACCCTAAGACTGATGGTCTGAAACCTTTCACAGCTTTAGAGCTGGCAGGCAGAGACATTTATCAGGCAGAAGGCTGCATCAACTGTCACACACAAACAGTGCGCCCTCTCAAAGCTGACGTTATGAGATACGGTGCATATTCTAAAGCTGGCGAATTCGCATATGACAGACCATTCCTTTGGGGTTCCAAAAGAACAGGTCCCGACCTTGCAAGAATCGGCGGCAAATATCCTGATGAGTGGCATATTCAGCACTTTGAGAGCCCACAGGCTTTCTATCCGAAGTCTAACATGCCTCCATACCCATGGCTTAAGAACCAGCCTGTGAACGCTGACTCTACCATAGCTTCTATGAATGCTCTCAGCTTCCCATACACAGAAGCAGAGGTTCAAGAGCTTAAAGAATCTACTAAGCTTGACGCTCTCGTTGCGTACATGCAGGTACTTGGTACATCTATAGCGCGTGAAGCAGCCGTAACAGTAGACTATGCGGCTATCCCTGCAGAAAGCCCATTAAAAGGCAGCGCAGACGCTGTGGCTATGGGTGAAAAACTCTACAAAGCCGAATGCGCTGGTTGCCACGGTGTTAACGCAGAAGGAAACATTGGCGCTTCACTTGTGGATTATTCCATGAACGATATGCCTGGTAATGACACATATTATATCATTGCAAACGGATTTGAAGGCGCTATGCCTGGTTATGCCGCCAAGTTCAGCAATGAAAAGATATGGGCTATTGTTGAATATATCAACAGTCTCAAAGATAAATAAGGAGGTACGTTATGATTCAGGAAGAATTTGATAACCCAGAAGAGTTTCATAGAGAAGACACTGAAAATGTACTTCCTCTCGGGTGGCTGATCCTTTTTATAGGACTTATAGTATTTGGTATATATTATATATACGCCTATACTCCGGCCTTCAGCGGCTGGTCTCAGGAGAAGCAGCTAGAAGAAGTCATGAAAGACGTTAAATAACAAAAGTTTTAAAGGGGCGGCTAACCCCGCCCCTTATTATTTAAGGAGGCTATATAATGATTGGAACACCTTTATCATTTCTGCTTTACGGCACTGTGCTTGTATTAGTCTTTGTTGGAATCATTTTTTACAATTACTCCAAAAAGAACAAAGACAAGATAGAGCAGGCAAAATATAATATGATGGACGACGATGATGAAGCTTGAGCTTCAACAGAAAAGATGGCTGGTTAGGATCCTCTGGACACTCCTATACCTTACTATTCCATTTGTCAAAATCAACGGCGAAAGTGCTCTACGTTTTGACATAAACACTCTGGCTCTGCATGTTTTCGGTTCTACTGTATATATAGAGAACTTCTTTATAGTTCTCATTTTCACGTTCTTTATTACTTTTTTGATAATAGTTATAACACAGCTATACGGACGCATATGGTGTGGATGGCTCTGCCCCCAGACAGTAATACTCAATTTCACAAGGTTCTTTGACAAAAAAAAACAAAGCATAATAAGTAAGCTTTTTAATCATATAATAGTTTTTATAATAAGTGCTGTTATTGGCGCATCAATGGTGTGGTATTTTGTGTATCCTTACAATTTCTTTTCAGATATCTCAACAGGTTCACTTAACTCAGCCACGCTATGGTTCACAATAGTTCTCACTGTAATAACTTACCTGAACTTTACACTGGTAAGATACAAATTCTGCACCACGGTTTGTCCCTATTCCAAGTTTCAATCTGTTATGTTCGATGACCACACCCTCGTCATCGCTATGGATCCTGAAACAAGCTATAAGTGTGTTAAGTGCAACGCCTGTGTAATAACATGCCCTGTGGGAATAGATATTCGTCAGGGGATGGACAGCCAGTGTATAAACTGCGGCAGGTGCATCACAGCATGTACTGAAACAATGTCAAATGAAAACGAAGATGTCCCTACCCTCATAGATTATATTTACGGATTTTCCAATATTAAAAGACCTTTCCGCTCCAATGTTTTAATAACAGGCGTAATAACAGCTCTCTTTCTGGCTGGCTTTATCTTTATGCTTGCCACTGTGAAACCATACGAGTTTCAGGTATTTCCGAACTCTTCATTCCTGCCTAGGGTAAAAGATGAAAACATTATTAATTCATATGAGATAATGCTGAAAAACCTTACTGAAAAGAATCTTACTGTAGAGCTTAAAATAAAAGATTTAGAAAACTATACGTTACAATACCCAAAACCTCTCTCTTTGGCACCGGGAGAGACCCTGAAAGAAAAAGTATTTCTTTTTATACCAACTAAAATGCTTAAAGAAAAACCCATTTTAAGCCTTAAAATGCAGTCATTTGGCAGCAATAAAAAAGGCGAACCTCTGGAGAGTGAGCTCAGCTTCAGAAAGCCCATAAGAAGAAAACAATAGCTAACTCCCTAATTGGAGACAGAGCAAAGAATATTTTAAATGTTCGAAAGTGGATAGAGAATTTTAAAGGAGATTAAAGTGAAAGTAAGTTTGATCATATTCCTCATAGGATTTATCACAATAGCGCCATCAATTTATTTAGGCATTAAATACTTTGACGGCAAAGTGACAGACCACCCTTATGAATCAGGACTGCTGTATGACGAAACAAAAAAGTTTGTCAGCGACAACAGCATAGAGCTGGACATTACGAAACAAGAGAAAATGGGTCAGACCGTAAATATCGAGTTCACCCTAAACTACTCTGATAATGTAAGTATGGAATCATCAGATTTTTTCATTACAAGACCAGCCACAAATCAGGGGCAAATACCTATTACAGCAAATGAAATAGGACATAAAAAATATGCAACTGTATTCAGTCTTGATAATTATGGACACTATGTGCTGAAGGCAAAAAGTAAAATAAGCGGTAAAGATATCCTTCTGCAGAAGGGTTTTTATATTAACTAATTTTTTTGGAGGACAACATGAGAATAGGAACATTAGTAATGATAATTTCGCTTGTAGCTATGATAGGAGTGCCTCTTTATTTCGCAATGAAGTACGCGGGTTAATATGGGCGCACTTTACATGATGATACCTATCTCTCTAATACTAGGAGTGATAGTACTTTTCATCTTTTTATGGGCTACAAAATCCGGTGAGTTTGAAGATATCGAAGGGCCGAAATATCGAATGCTGGACGATGATGAAGAAGACAGCTAGGATATTGTCATATTTTATGAAAAGGTAATACATGGACAATACTAAGACCGTCGCCTGTAGTCACTGTCTGCTTGAGATCAATAAAAATCAGGCGATTGTTGAGGATATAAAAGGAACTGAACGTTCTTTTTGCTGCCCTGGCTGTGCCGGCGTTTATAAACTCTTACAAGAAGAAGGTTTTTCTAAGTTTTACAACAAAAGAGACACCAGCTGGGAACCGGGCGCTGTATTAACATCAAACGTTTCACAAGAGCTCTTCGTAGACTCAGTTAAAGAGACTGATACAGGATACGAAGTGAGCTTAGCATTATCCGGAATCAGATGTGCGGCTTGTATATGGCTTATCGAGTCTTTTCTTTCAAAAATGGACGGTGTGGAATCCATAAGGGTTAACTACGCCACTCACAAGGCTAAAATAAGCTGGACAAAAGGCATAATAACCCTGAAAGAGATAATCGACAGGATATCATCTATTGGATATTGCCCCCTGCCCATAAGCGAATCATCCACAGCTTCCATATATGAAAAAGAGAAGAAAGATTATTTCTTTCGTTTCTCCATAGGCGCATTTTTCTCTATGCAGCTTATGATATACACAGTTGCTCTTTATGCCGGGTATTTTCATGGAATAGACAGCGGACTTCGCACCATGTTCCAGTATACCGCATGGCTTCTTGCTACACCTGTTATGTTTTACTCAGGAATGCCTTTCATAAAAAACTCTCTGAAAGCTCTTAAAAACGGCCACACCACTATGGACACTCTTATATTTATGGGTTCAGGTACGGCCTATGTTTACAGTATTTTCGCCCTGTTTCTTGACAAAGAGGTATATTTCGACACCACCTCAATGATAATAACGCTCATCCTTCTGGGCAGATACATAGAATCAGGGGCGAAGGCACGCACCTCAAATGCTATCTCGAAACTTCTTACTTATCAGCCTACACAAGTCAGATATTTACAATCATTTAACCCGTCAACGTATCAGACTGGCAATATCGTTTCCGAAACTGTACCTGTTAAGCAGATACGCCCCGGTGACTACCTTGAAGTTTTACCCGGAGATTCTATACCTGCGGACGGCACAGTAGTTTTCGGAAACTCAGAGGTAAATGAATCTATGCTGACAGGAGAACCATTGCCACAGATGAAAGTCGAAGACGCAAAGGTCTTTGCAGGAACAGGGAATGTTAACGGAAAGATAGTCATTCTGGTAGAAAACACTGGTTCCACGACAACTCTCTCCAGAATTGTACAGGCTGTTGAAGATGCTCAGGCATCCAAAGCACCACTGCAAAACACTGCCGACTGGGTTGTGAGCTGGTTTGTACCTGTCATAATAATAATAGCTTTTTCAACATTTTTCGGATGGTATTTTTTCTCAGGAGAACTTTTAACTTCTACAATGAATGCTGTATCTGTGCTTGTAATAGCATGCCCTTGCGCACTTGGACTTGCAACACCGCTGGCAATACTTATCGCCACATCAAAGATAACAAAGCTTGGCGCAGTGGCAAAATCAGGTGATACCATCGAGGTACTCAGTAAAGCGAAAACTGTTCTTTTTGACAAAACAGGAACCATCACCAAAGGTAAGCTTAAAGTAGAAGAGATAATTGTTAACGGCATCGATAAACCTACACTCCTGTCTTACACTGCATCTCTGGAAAAGAACTCATCTCATCTGATAGCAAAAGCTATCACTAATGAGTATCTGGATGATTTTCTCCCTGTATCAGACTTCAAGGAACATCCGGGCAAAGGGCTTTCTGGTATTGTAAACGAAAAAGAAGTTCTGGCAGGCACAATTCAGTACCTTAGAGAAAATGGCGTAGAAACGCCAAATGAGCTTGTCACAGAGCATATTTCTAAAGGGTACACAGCCGCATGTGTCGCAATAGACGGGATATTTGCAGGGTTCATCACACTTTCTGATTCCATCAGAGACGATTCCGCTGAAATGCTTCGCCAGTTAACCAAAAAAGGAGTAAAGACTGTTATACTCACCGGAGACAACTCGTTAGCTGCTGAGAAATTAGTCGAAAAACTTGACGTTCCTGATTTGGAATATATTGCAGAAGTGACCCCTTTTGAAAAAGCTGACGTTGTCAGATCATTTCAAAAAAACGGCCGTATATGTGCAATGGTGGGAGACGGAATAAATGACGCTCAGGCACTCACAACAGCAGATGTCGGCATAGCCATTGGTCAAGGCACAGATATAGCCATAGAGAGCTCAGATATAGTCCTTATGCGTGACGAACTTAAACTGGTATCCACAGTCTTTGATACATCTGTCATAACTATCAGAGTGATAAAGCAGAACCTGTTCTGGGCGTTTTCATACAACATAGTCATTGTGCCTCTCGCTGTTACAGGAACAATACACCCTGTTTTCTCAGCAGCACTGATGAGTATCAGTTCTCTTTTGGTAGTGTTTAATTCTTTTAGGATTGCCAGATAGTTTTTTGAGAATTAAAAAAGCTTATTAAGCCCTTCTTCTCTTCTCCACACTCAGTATCATAATACCCATAAATAAAAGAAAAATACCTGAGCCAACCATAGTGTTCAGGTTTTCTCCAAGAACTAATATCCCCAAACAAGCAGCCGTTAAAGGTTCTGCAAGAGAAAGAGTAGTGGTTTTAGAGACAGTCACTGTCTTAAGCCCTTTTGCAAACAACACGTATGAAAGCGTTGTAGTAAGTATTCCCAAATGAACCATTGTGACAGCTCCCTGCATTGTCAGCACCCAGGAAACATCATTCATAACCAAAAACGGAAGCATTATCAGCGCGCCGCCGAAAAACATAACAGCAACAACTGCATTACCTCTGTTGTGCTCCAGCATCAATTTTCCTATAAGTGTGTACATTGCATATGAAAAACCTGCACCAAGAGCAGATGCGATACCCAGAGGATTAATTTTAACATCACTCCCGCCGGAAAGCACAAGCAGGACACAGCCTGCTATAGCGAGAAGCGTCGCCAGATACCATCTCATATTTAACTTTTCACCGAGAACAAGCCTTCCAAGTATCCCTGCGCTGATAGGTCCGCTGCCAATGGCGACAATAGTACCCACAGCAACACCTGTCAGCTTTACAGCAGTAAAAAATGTTATCTGATAAACAGCAACACTTACCGCGCCTATGACAACATGGTAAATGTTCCATCTGAACCCGGAAAAAGACCCACCTGCAATAGCTACTGCTAAAAGTCCTATTCCGCCTATAACTATACGAAAAGCACCTACTGTCATAGGTGATGCGCCCACAGGAGCAAAAGCCTGAGTTGTTCCAGTGGTGCCCCAGAGCATAGCGGCACCTATTATAAAAAAAACACCTTTATTCACAGGTCAAAGCCTTGTTTTCATCACAAAACTGTAAAATCATTGTTTATCCCTCATGTGAAGCCATTATATTGACAGCTACATCCTTATACCTGAGTATATGAAAAACAGCCCCATGGATATCATTAAAACTAAAGTAAGTAAATTGAAAAAACTGCGTCTGGACATCAGATAATTCCCGAAAACGGAAGTTGCTAGTAGTGCAGCAGATGTCCCGGCTCCATACAAGATCATCGACAGAAATCCACGTACGGGGCTGGCTGTAGATGCTGAGGCAATAATCATCCCATACAATGGGCCGCACGGCAGCAAACCGAGCACTACACCTGTCAGATATGGAGATTTCGGCTGTATTTTTTTCAAACGCTCCACAAACATTCCACCCGCAAGCTTATGCTCCAGTCTGTTCATGAAATTGTAACCTGTAAAAGAGAGCAAACCGTAAAGTACCAGAAAAATCCCTGCAAGTATTGCTGCACCCTTTTGTATGCCGACCAAACGCCCTACTATCTCCATCATGTCACCGGCAAAACCAGCAATGAGCCCTAGTATAGAATATGTCGTGATACGCCCTAGATTGTATTTGATATGTGGGATGAAAAGATTAGTATAGCCTTTGTGCTCGCCTACAAACCTGCCTGAAATATATAAAACAAATGGGTGGCACATCCCTATACAGTGGCCGAATCCCACAGAAAAACCCATAGCTAAAAACCCAAGATAGGTGAGCTCTTCCATTATTTTTCCATGTCAAACAGGAAAACCTTTTCAGCAGAAAAATTTCCCTCTTCAATAGAAAGTTTCAAAAACCATCTTTGTCCGCCAAAAATACATTTCGGCAATG
The DNA here is from genome assembly GCA_002869145.1 of Denitrovibrio sp. Lineage (GTDB taxonomy): Bacteria > Chrysiogenota > Deferribacteres > Deferribacterales > Geovibrionaceae > Denitrovibrio. The sequence continues at coordinate 39,351 of PKTM01000010.1, read as the reverse complement.
TCACCTTTGCGGAATATCCCGTTGCAGCCTTCTGAAGTCTTGCCTGATAAAGCCCCATATCCATAGCCATGTTAAATTTCAATGTACCATTGTCCAGTTCCACTGGCTGTCCGTTACGTTCAATGTGAAAACGGAAAACAAGCTCTCTGAATGGAGTGGCTGGTCTGCTCATATCAGCCTTAATATTATACCGCCCGACAGATGTGTTCACAGGTTCATTTGTCAGATCGATATCTTTGCTGTATTTGCGTACAAACTTTTCAGCAGCGTGCCCCGCCTCAGTAAAACAAAACACTGATAATATGAAAAATATTATTACTACTATTAATTTGTGTTTTCTCGTGTACATCATGGATACACAATACCATATAAGTTAAAAAATGCAACGAGACAGTTAACATTGAAATAGTCTATGAGTAGTAATATAATATTATTAACATATAAGGAGTTTGTTATGAGCTATAAACATATTCTTGCATTGACAGATTTCAGCGAATATTCAAAAAAAGCAATTGAAGAAGCAGCTAATATTGCCAGATGCCAAGGAAGCAAGCTTACCGTTCTTCATGTAGCACACGATCAAAGCCAGTTTCAGCTATACATTAACGAAGAGCAGTACAAAGAGATTAAAAAGAAGATAAGTGTAGAAATTGAAGATAAATTTAATAAATTAGAAGATGATGTCCCCGCTCTGAAAGATATCGATTGGGAAAGCAATATCAGGCGCGGCACTCCTTATATCGAATCGCTATATGAAATAGAGAGTGGAGATTACGATATTGTCGTGCTCGGCTCACACGGCGACGGCGGTTTCAAAAGGATTGTTCACGGAAGCACCGCAGGTAAGATTCTTCGGCATTGCCCAATAAGTGTCCTTATTACAAAAATCAGTAAATAAACTAAGGCTCGCAGATGCGAGCCTTTATACTTTATAAAATTAGCCGTTCTTAAGCCACTCCACGGTTTTTTCCATTGCTATGATGTTCTCACCGCAATACTGACGGATAAAAGCTTCGTCAGGCTCATAGTCTTTTGGCATGGTCTCAAGCGCTGAAAGTACTCTGGCACCATCAAAATCCACATATGAAAGTCTAGCAGTTAGCTCTGTTTCTGGTCTGCCGAAAGCTATCCCGGGAAGAATAGCGACACCAACATCGTTCAGAAGTCTGTGGCAAAGCTGATCAGGTTTTGTTATCCCTCTGGCTTTAAGCGTTTCACGATAGTTCTCGAAATTTGGGAACATATAAAAACCGCCCTTAGGATATGCGACTTTTACATCAGCCTCAGTAAGTATCTTATGTATAAGTCCGCCTAGTTGACGAAGCACTTTTCTGGAGTTCCAAAGATATGTTTCGATATCTGTGCCAAGCTTAAAAGCACGCACAGCAGCATACTGTATAGGTGCACTGGTGGATGTAAATGTTTCAGAAGCCACTGACGACATTGAAGATATTAACCACTCAAGAGTATCTGGAAATGCAAAAGTTCCAAGTCTCCACCCTCCAGCTCCGCACCATTTTGAAAGTCCGCTGCTTATAATAGTTCCTTCCGGGTAAAATTTTGCAATGGAGACATGGTTTCCTTGATGGTTTGTCTCTCCGTATATCTCATCAGAAAGCATCACAACCTTATATTTTCTGGCAACTTCACCTAAGTTTTTCAGCTGATCAACTGTATATGTCCCCCCTGTGGGATTGTTTGGATAGTTCAGGATAACAAGTCTCGGTTTGTTCGGATCTTCACGGCAAAGAGTTTCAAGTTCTTCAGGCATCAGCAGCCAGTCGTTCTCTTCTAATGTGGATAGCCACTTAACATGGTGGCCGACGATATGAGCCTGTGGAGCATATGAAACCCAGCTCGGAGTCGGTATCACAAGGTCACCATAATACACAAGCTGTATCAGAAACATTAATTCTTTCGACCCGGGGCCTATCAGGATATTCTTAGCCTGAAAGCTCAAGCCCTGAGTTTTACGGTAGTACTCGCACACAGACTCCTGCAAAGCAGGAAGACCGCGCACAGGAAGATAATCTTTCTGATGAGCATTATTTTTAAGCTCTTCCACAACACACTGAGGTACTGGGAAAGGTGACTGACCAAGCCCCAGCTTATAGATCTTTTTGCCTTGTTGTCTGAGAGAATTGCTCAGCTCATTTATTGCTAAAGTCGCAGACAGAGGCAGTCCCCTGACATTAAGGTTCAAATTAATATCAGGTCTTACAGGTTCACTCATTTATAACTCCCGGTATACTGTATACCATTAAAAAAAGGGGCTCGTTTGAGCCCCCTGTTAAATTATTTTCTAGCCAGTCTTGCTCGGAAGAGCTGTTCCACAACAAGAAGCCCAAACATCCCCATTCCAACTAAATACATCATATATTTCATATCTTCACCCAAGCCAAACAATGGCAATAGTGTGCCCGGTCGGAAAAGCACAAAAGCTGTAGCAAGCATAAAAGGTACTTCCCAAATCTTATTTCTGATGATAAACCACCCTTGAATAGCCGCAGTAAATGAAAAAGCAGCAAAACAAGCCATTACAAAGATAAGCAGACCAAGCCACCAGCTGTATATTTCGTGAAGTATCAGGTCTGTGTTGAAAACAAACATAAAAGGTATTACAGCTGTTCGAAGATCGTACAAAAATCCCTGTATACCTGTTGCTATAGGAGGCGAATCCGCAATGGCGGCAGCGGCATATGATGCCAACCCCACCGGAGGCGTATCGTCCGCCAAAATTCCAAAATAGAAACAGAACAGGTGTGCAGCCATAAGCGGGATGAAGAACCCGTAGGATGCTCCAAGATTTACAATGATCGGTGCAGTAAGAGATGCCATAACTATATATGTTGCTGTGGTGTGAAGCCCCATACCAAGCAGCAAACTCGCTATAGCTGTTATTAAAAGCAGAAGAAAGATGTTACCCTGTGCAAGTGTTTCCACTATCTGGGTTATCATTCCTCCTATTCCCATGCCAACAACACCCACAATAATACCCGCAGAGGCAGTGGCTAGAGCAACGGACACCATGTTCCTTGATCCGCCGATGAGTCCATTAGCAATAACTTTTATAGAGTTCCATATAGCTTTTATGAAATCCTTTTCACCTTTGCTATATTCCTTTCTTATCTCCTGATAAAAGATGATAACCGAAAGTATAAGCACAGCATTATAAGCTGCCATCTCAGGTGAGTGACGAACAATAACAAGCTCGTAAACAAGCATGCCTATAGGGATTAAATAGTGAATACCATTTTTAAGAGTCTCGAAAAACTTAGGACACTCTTCAGGGGGCAAGCCTTTCATACCAAGCTTGCTCGCCTCTAGGTGTGTAACGTAAAATAACGCAAAATATGAGACAAAAGCAGGGACTGCGGCAGCCTTCACTACCTCTATATAAGGCACGTTAACATATTCGGCTATGATAAAAGCAGCAGCGCCCATGATAGGCGGCATAAGCTGACCGTCTGTGGAAGCAGCAACCTCAGTAGCTGCGGCCTTAGTAGCCGGATAGCCTACTTTTTTCATAAGCGGAATAGTAAATGTACCGGTGGTTACGATATTAGCGATACTGGAACCTGAAACAAGTCCGGTGAAACCCGATGCAACGACAGCAGCCTTTGCAGGGCCTCCTTTGAATCTGCCGAGCAGAGAAAGAGCCATATCAATGAAAAACTTACCGGCTCCAGCCTTGTCCAGCATAGAACCCAGAAGTACAAAAAGATAAACGATTGACGCGGAAACACCAAGCGGAATACCATAAATACCTTCAGTGGAGAGAGAAATCTGGTTTAGATATTTGTTAAGTGAAACTCCTTTGAAGGCAAGAAACTGAGGCATGTGCGGCCCCAAAAATGCGTAAGCCGAGAATGCCAGAGCTATTACAGTAAGTGCTGGGCCAATAGAACGTCTGGTGGCTTCCAGAAGAAGTATTACGGTTAAAAATCCAAAGAAAATATCTCTGTCAATAGGGAAGCCTGCACGCATTGCAAGCCCATCCGCATCGATAGCGATATAAAGAGCAGCAATTGCGCCGACTATTGCAAAAATATAGTCGTTAACAGGAATTTTGTATGTAGCAGCGAAATATTTAAGAAAATTAGGCGGTTTTTTTACAACCGGCATACTTAGGTAAAGTATTGCCATAGCAAAAGCCAGATGAATAGCTCGTGCTTTAGTACCGTCTATGATAAGAAAACTGGCAAGAGACAATTGGAAAATTGCCCAAGCAATAGCTAATATTGAAATGAGATAACTTTCATGTTTTCGTAAAGATCGAACCTCCCCGGTTTCCTCTTTCAGTATCTCTTCTGCGGTCTTCATTTTTCTAGCCATGCTGAACCCCTTATAAAATAATGACAAAATAAAAAAGAGGGCTGTGCGAAAATCGCACTGCCCTCAATATAGTCAATCTTTGCTATGAATTACATCATAAGCTCAGGTTTAATGTACTGATCAAGCCCAGCCTCTTTGTAGTATTTAAGAGCGCCTTTGTGAATCGGTGCAGAAAGACCTTGAAGCATGCTCTCTTTTGTTAAAACAGAGTATGCTGGGTGCAGTTTTTTGAATTCGTCAAAGTTTTCAAACACTTCTTTTGTAATAGCATAAACTACATCTTCTGCTACATCTTCTGATGTTACAAAAGTAGCTTTAACACCAACAGACTCAACATCGCTGTCGTTAACAGCTGTTGGGTAGTTAGATATAGCTATAACTGATTTAGCATAGTAGGAATACTTATTAACGAGTTTATCAACAGAAGGACCTACGATAGGAACTATCATAACTTTGATACGTCCAGATGTAGCTTCTTTGATGTTACCGTTTGGATGCCCTACTGTGTAGAAGAATGCATCGATTCTTTCGTCTTGAAGAAGACCAGGAGCTTCTACTGCCTTAGCGTATTCAGCTTTAATATCTTCTTCAGTAAGATCAGCAGCTTCGAGAACGTCTTTAGAGTTCTGGAGCTGACCGGAACCTGGGTTACCAATGTTTACGATTTTACCTTTGAGGTCTTCAACGCCTTTTATACCACTTTCTGCTGAAGCGATAAGGGTTATGGACTCTGGGTGAACAGAAAATACAGCACGAAGCTTCTTCTGTGGTCCTCTGTCAGCCCACTCAGCCTCGCCGTTGTATGCCTGATACTGTCTGTCAGACTGGGCAACACCAAACTCAAGATCCCCAGCAAGAACAGCGTTAATGTTATAAACAGAACCGCCTGTAGATTCAACAGTAGCTTTGATGCCGTATTCAGCAGATTTCTGGTTAACTACACGGCTAATCGCACCGCCTGTTGGGTAGTAAACTCCAGTAACGCCGCCTGTGCCGATTGTTACATATGTAACGCCTGATGGCTTAGCATCTTCTGTTTTGCTCTCTTGTGCTGGCTGCTGTGAACAACCAAAAGAAACAAAAACAACAAGAAGTGCTAAAAGTGCAAGTCTTTTCATTATTTCCTCCTAAAATGATTTACATTTAAAGTAAACCAAACATACATTCAACTGTCAATTCTATTTTAGTTACCAAACATAAAGACAATTTCACTGAACTTTTTTTAATTTTACACTTATGCTTATTTTTAACGTGCAAGACAGGTTTAATTTTTGCATTATTATTTATTAGATAGTATTGATCTGGCTTATAGACAAAATGTTATTTATTTTCAGCTTCAGCATTTTCCGGCTCGAGAAACATCTCCCAAGTCATAGGCTCGTAGTGGTCACAGGATTTCTTTGCAGCTTTTAAGTACCGCCCCTTTGCGGCACATTTCAGAGTGAAGGAAACCTTCATCTCTTCTATGATAAGTCTCCTGAAATGGACACATTGAGCACAAAGTGATTCTTCGATATTAACACTCATGAATAAATATACTCCAAAGATACTAAGTGCTTACATAGACTTATATACGTCTTGCTGATCAGCAAGCCAGTTCAGGCCGTTCAGTTTTGCTTCAGTGACCTATGTTACGTCAAGATTCAGCTTTTTTAGAATATCTTTATTTAAATCGCTCTCCGCATCGTCTGTAGCCTCTAAAAGTCCAAGCAGAACACCAAGCTCATTATCCTTTTGTAACAGTGCTCGATTGATATTTGGACTGACGTTTATCATCTCCAGAAGCTCCTCTTTGGTAACACAAAGTATTACGTCAAGGTGCGATAGTAAACCAATAAAAAAAGCATAAGCAAGACCTTTGTAGTTTGGACCATATGTTCTTGTTGCAAGCAACTCCATTACATGTGCTTTTAACATAGCTGTTTCAAGCAGTGTAGACTTTACAGGATCACCCTTTTTGCCAGCGTAGAGCATTATGGTAAGCCACTTTCGCATACTCTCTCTGCCAATGAGGTTCAGTGCGTGCCGTATGCTGGTCACTTCGTTGCGCAGTGAGTAAGAACATGTGTTTATGAGCTTAAGAAGTTTCAGGGTCAGCTCTGGCTGAAGTCTGAACTCAGACTCTATATCTGCTATTTCAAAATTTTGTGAAAGCTTAGACAAAATGCGTAAAATACAAGCTTTTGATGGTTCAATGTTTTTTTTCTGAATTACTGCGGGTTTTTCAAAAAAATAGCCTTGAAAAAGCTCAAAACCACAGTCGTTGGCAAATTCAAAATCTGCCCTGCTCTCAACTTTTTCAGCTAGTAATTTCATATGTCTGCCGTGAAAGATTTTTTCAATTCTATCCATTTTCGCCATACAATTGTCTTTCATGTCTACCTTCAGGTACTGCACAAAAGGAAAAAGAGGCATAAACATCTGAAAGTATTCAGCACTCAGAACAAAATCGTCCAGTGCAAATGTATATCCATCGTTGAAATACTGCTCTAATCGCTTAATTACTTCTACAGTGACATTTGTGGTTTCAACTATTTCAAGAACAAGGTTCTCTTTTGGAAGAACATCAAGCACATCCTGCATAATAATATTGTCGTCAATGTTTATGAAGGCCATTCTTTCTGATGTCAGAGATTTTACTCCGAAATTTTGAAAAATATTTATAAGAACACGTGACGTAGCAGTTACAGGGTCATAAAATTCAGCCCTGTCGTCTGTTCCCGTTTTTCTAAACAAGAACTCATAGCCGAAGATGTTTCCATCATTATCAAAAATAGGTTGTCTACCTACTAGAAAGTTATCAAACTGCATTATTCTCACATTTAATTTTATTTGTAATGTATTATTGTTAATATAACATTGATAAGCACTAAAATCATCATTAATAACATGTGAATTATAATATAATTCTTAGTAGATATTTATGGGACTGGCTCAATATCTATATGCTGCACGAAAACTCAATAACATTGGAAGATGGGCAAGCGATTTTATGCATATACGTTCTTCTGTTTCTGAGCACTCTTTCTTTGTGACACAGATAGCTCAAATGCTTGGCGTGATAGAAGAGCAGCAGGGAAACACTGTTGACTGGGAGATACTGTTCAAAAAAGCTTTGAACCACGATCTTGTGGAAGCTTTCACAGGGGACATACTTAGCAATGTTAAAAATATGACCCCAAAAATGAAAACAGCCGTTGACGATATAGAAACAATGATAGCAGAGGAACTGCTCTTTTCAAAAATGGAGGAGCCATACACTGACATCTACAGACGTATGCTTTTTGATGGTAAGGACGAATCTCTTGAGGGACAAATACTTAGATATGCTGACAATATTGACGCAATGCTTGAGTGTCTTACAGAAACTAAGCTGGGAAATAACACCCCTTTTAAGAAGAAATATGACGAAATACGGACAAAACTGAGCAATGTTCAGCTTGAAAGTGTAAAATATTTCATGAATAGTATACTCCCAGAATATGAAAACCTTATAGAATAATAAGTTACTTCCATATTAAATTTTATTAGACATGGGTGCAAAATAGAGATAAAATGTAAATATAACTCTATTATGGAGGATTATCATGCCACACTTAAAGAAAAAACGTACGTATAAAGACAGCCCTATCAGAGGTTTTGTATATGTATGGGAAGGGCCTGTGAGAATATCTCACTGGGTTAACGTTGTAAGTATTATCATCCTTATCTTTACTGGTCTGTATATTCACTACCCATTTATTAGACCAAACCCTGTAGATGCTCCATACATGATGGGGACAATTCGCTACATTCACTATCTCACCGGGATAATTTTTGCAGTAAGCATTATTGTTCGCTTGTGGTGGGCTATAGTAGGTAATAAATATTCCACCTTAAAAACCATTTACAACCCTTTTAACAAAAAAGACAGAGAATATATTGTTTAATATTTAAAATATTATATGTTTCTTGAAAATAAACCGAAACATGTTCTCACTCATAACCCTATGGCTCAATATGCTTATATATTCATTTTTCTTGTGTTTATATTCCAGATATTCAGCGGACTGGCTCTCTGGGCACAGTATGATCCAAACGGAACACTTTACAGCATGTTCGGGTTCATGTTCAGTATTATGGCAAATCAATGGGTCAGGTATTTACACTACTTCACAATTTTTATTGTAAGTGTTTTCCTGATGGCTCACCTTTACGCTGCCGTGCTTGTAGACTTCCGTACTCAGGCCGGAGACATCAGTTCCATCTTCTCAGGATGGAAGGCTGATATTAAAGATTAGTAATTAAGGTTGTGTTTATAAATTAAAAAGGCCGCTCAATGAGCGGCCTTTTTTTATATCTTTAAATATTCAAAACTTGTTTATTTTACTATGTCGAAAATCATGTCAAGTTTCATTAAGGACAATACTTTCTGAATACGGTCTGGAACATTACTAAGCTTCATCTTGCCATCATACTCTTTAAGATTTTTCAGTCCTTCAAGAAGAGTGGCAAGTCCTGAAGAATCAATGTATGTAACCTGCTCAAGATCAACGACAATATTCATTACCTTTTTCTTTGTAAGGTCATTCAGCATAGACCTTAGTTCTGCTGATGTGAGTATGTCTATCTTGCCGTGAGGACGAATAACTTTCCCTTCAGCAATTTCGTCAACTATTATTTTCATAAAAAATCCTTTCTGCTTTTTAAATCGTTTCAAGCATTTATAATATAATACTGGACAAGGTACTAAAAATGCAAGTTTAAATACACTAAAAGATTAAAGAAATTCTACACACTAGAAACTTACCTGTTCAGTACCATCCACATATAATATTCGCCGCTGTTTTCATCTATCCATTCGTCCATAGTTTTAAATCCAGTCAAATACTGGTCTACCTGTTCTTTGGTAAGTGAAGTAACCTTCTGTCTGTAGTACTTTACAGTCGAAGAATCAACACCAAGTGTTTCTACATTCACTTCTGAATTAACAAGTACATTGATCTGTTTAGCAAGATTTTTCTGAGCCTGCATTCTAGCCACCCTCTTCTGAGCGGAAAAACCACCTCTAGCCTGTTTTGGGGCTATGCCAACAGCGCCTATATAACCATCATATACCGTAGTGAAAAACCACACTGGGAAACCATTCTTTATAGGATATTTAGTCTGGGGTTTAAGTGAGCCTAGTTTAGTTGGTTTAGCTGATGGGGGCATAACACCTTTAGGTTCCTGAGGAAACGGAGCAGGCATTGAAAGGCTTGGCTCTCCCGCAGCAATGTCTCTTTCCATTTCAGCTTCGGCCTGAGCCGCTTTCATCTGCTGCGACTTTGCATTATCCTGCATAACAGGTTGTTTCTTTGCTCCGACACAGCCCACCAGCATTAAAGCCGACACTATAAAAATAAAGGTCTTTTTCATATGATGCTCCATTTCAGTAATCTTTGATTTTTTCTGTAACCTTAACAATATATCTTTTCGCCTCATCATATCTGAGGTTTGTTTTCAAATGTTTGTAAACCTGTGACGGAGCCATGCTGTTAATTTCAGGCAGAGCCCTTTTCACGCTGTATCTGCCGCCGTTGTTTTTGTTAAAAGCGTAAGCAACATTTCCAGCTCCAGTGTTATAAGCAGCAATAGAGCAGTAAAGCTTGCTTAAAGGGTCGTTCACCCCTTTGAAGTATCTGTAATAAAGTATGTGCAGATAAGCTGCGCCTACTTTTATGTTATTTTCTGCATCATAGAGGTAAGAAGGTGCAAGCACTCTTTTCTCCCCTTCCAGAAATGCAATGGCGTCTATACCGGCAGACTTCGGCACAATCTGCATAAGTCCATATGCAGGCACATAGGATTTTGCCAGAGGATTAAACCTGCTTTCGTTGTATATGACAGACATAACAAGCGCAGGATTCACATTGAACTCTTTGGCGTATTTCTCAACATAAGGCTTTACCTTTGCAGCAGATTTCTGGTACGTATCTTCCGGCAGCTTAACTTTCAAACTTACTACGGGTTTTCCAGTTTTTAACTGTTTGTCTTTTCTTATATCGCCGTTTTTTATAAGCTTTTCAGCAAGTGATTCACTCTCACTGTCATTCAGTTTTTTTTCAGTAAAAAGCTTCGATATAACAGGTTCGTCATTAACCTTGCCAGACTGAACGTTAGGTATCTGTTTTTTAAGCTTCTTTTCTGTGTTAAACGACACAGGGTCACGCCGGAAAGCATCACCTCTATCTTCCTTCAAAAGATCCTTTAGAACAGGCTTCAGGGAAGCGTCACTTCCACCTATGATATCTATCTGAATCTCTTTTGATTCAAAGTCGACAATTTTTCTAATATTATAATTATTAAGATACTCAACCCATTTTGTATTAGTGGAAACTTCTGTGGAATCCCATTTTTTTGATATCTGATCCTTATATGCCTGAAATTCCTCTTCCATAATGCTTTTATAGGCTTCAAACGCCTTATCCACCTCTTTTTTGTAAGCGGAAAATTCCTGTTTAGAGTTATCAAACTCTCCCATGTTCTGGTTTTTGAAATCTTCAAAACTGTCAGCTGACACCAGAGAAAAGCAGCTAAGTATAGTGATAACTAGTAAGACTTTTTTCAATTGGTCACCATCCATATATACAATTCACCGGAATACCTATCTTCCCACATTTGCTCTATGCGCGCATTAACAGTATGACCATCAACAGTAAAAAACGAGTGCGACTGACCTGAGGTGGCTGAACTGCCTCCAGATGTCTGGGACTTAAGGTTGGAGTAGCTCTCCACCTTTACACCCATCTGTCTGGCTATCTCAGCAAGAGCACGCTCAACGGCGAGCTTTTTCTGACCGGTTTTGCCGTCTTTATGTATACCGGAAACACCTACACCACCTATCTTTCCGTCTTTAGAAGGTGTGTAATACCACTCTGGTTTACCATCTATAAGTTTAGGCCCATCACCATAAGTGCCTGCACAGCCGGCAATGGTAATGCAAAAAAGACCAAAGAGGAATAATTTAGCTATCTTTTTCATTTTACACCTAAAAAAAGGGCAGCCTGACTGACTGCCCTTTTTGATATATCAAAATATCTTACTGGCCAAACTCTTTGTCAACTGCAGCATCAAGCTCGTTCTGAGCTTTTTGAGACTGGAACTGCTGCCATAATGCCTCATCCTTTTTCATACTGGATAAAACATTCTTCTTTGTTGCATCGGCGACTTTAGTAGGGTCAAGTACTACTAGAACATAAAGCTCACCGCAAGGTGAAAACCATGCATCTTTCTGCATTGTCCCCTGAAGAACCTGGCTGGATATCTGCTTAGAAACAGATGAAGTAACCTTGTCAACTGTCTGAGCGTCGCCTACACCTGTAACCTGTGTAAAGTCTTTCATCATTGTTTTAACTTTAACTTCCAGAACACGTGAAATTTCACTTCTGTCATTAGCCATAGCAGCATCTCTTGTGAACTGCATTCCACCTGCTGACTTCTGTGCAGAGCCCGCAGCAGCAATAGCACCCTCTACAGCAGGATTAATAACCCACTGAGGAGCACCTACGAAACATGGATCAGCAAGTTCTTTCTTCGGTTGACTGTTTGTACAACCTATTGCAAGAAGTGAGATAGCAGCAAGAATCAGAATAATTTTCTTCATTTTAGCCTCCGTATGTATCAAATATTAATATAAAAATTTACCATATACATGAATCTATTTCCATATTAATTATATTAAGAATAATATATAGCACTTAAAAAGAAAGTAATTATTACCTTCATGCTTATGAAATTTATGACATAATAAGTAATGGAGATTTAATAATGAAAAAGATACTTATTTTTATAATAATTGCTATGACATTTGGCTTTGGGTTTGCTGCTGAGCAAGTCGGAATTATTTCAAAGTACTCAGGAAAAATCAGTATGTTCGAAGGCGATTCTCCCAGACCAATTGATGTAAAAGAAAATGGCACACCTATTTATCTTAAAAACAAAATATCTACCAAAACTGGTTCCTCAGCTATTATTGAGCTTTTAAACGGAGACAGGATAGCACTGGATGAAAAGTCTACTATGACAATTCTGGATAAAGAAGAGTTTAGACCCTGGGACGGTAAAATAGTTTTTCATATCAAAAAACGCGGTGGCGTATCTGGCGTTAAAATTAAACTGACAAGTACTGTAATAGGCGTAAAAGGGACAAAATTCTTAATAAACGCAGAAAAAGACACTAAAACATACGATATTTTTCTCAAAGAAGGGCTTATTGAATGTACCCCTATCGAAGGTAAGTTTAAAATGTATAAAGAAGTTGTGATTGATGAATATGAAGCCTATGTGAAAAAAATGGTAGGCGAGCTTGAAGAGTACGTTAAAAAACTTGAAGAAGAGTTTGTAGAATATGTCGATAGTTTTTTAATGAAACCAAAACAAGCTTTCACTGTAACAGGCAAAGAAGTACGAAAGGCTGAGTATACTGATGATATCGATGATGCATTTAACATTTTTGACGAGCTTGAAAAAGAGACCTCAGCACCTCCGTCAGACATGCCAAAAGAAAAAACCGAAATTGTAACTGAAAATAATCAAAATCTTAATAAGCTAAGCTCAGAAGATAATACTGATGATTTTGTTGAAGAGTTCAAAGATGATTTTGACAAAGAGTTAGAGAGTGAATTTGATAATGACGACTATTAATGTGCCATCTCTATAAGCTAGTGCTTAACAAAAAAAACTCCTGATTTCTCAGGAGTTTAATATGTTTATAATGTTTTTAAGTTCGCTTTTGATTTCTTCTTTTGAAAGACCTGACTCGAAGCCTTCTGCTTCTGCGAGTCTTTTTTTCACACCTTCGATGGTAAACTTATCGTCATAAAGCATAACCTTTAGACGTTTTGCCAGTTCAACATTTTTATCAGTGTAGAGTCTTTGCCCACCTGAAGATTTTGTAGGACGAAGCTGTCTGAATTCTTTTTCCCAAAAACGTAAAACAGATGGTTTAAGCCCGGTAAGTTCGCAAACTTCGCCTATTTTATAATAAAGCTTAGTCATTTACCTCGTCTTTAAATATCTGGCTTGGTCTAAAGACTACAACTGTTCTAGGCTCGATAACAGTCTCTACGCCAGTTTTAGGATTACGACCTATTCTGCGTCCGCGCTTTTTGACTTCAAAATTTCCAAAACCAGAAATTTTTACATTGTTTTTAGTAAGTATCTGATCTCTCACTTCATTGAAAAGCTCATCAACAACTTTTGCGATGTCCTTCTTTGTAAGACCAAGTTTTTCGTGAATCAACTCAACTATATCAGCTTTCGTCATAACGAACCTCCAAGTATTAAGATTTTATCTGTTAAAAAAACACCCGTCAACGCTTTTTGTTGTTATTTCTTAATAATTTTAACTTTATTCATAGAAACGCCGCTTCCTCTGGCTAATTTCTCTGCTGCTTCTTCGCCTAAACAACAAACTTCCATATCATAATAGTCGAAATAGGTAGTGTCACTATGAACCAATCCGGCTATTTTGTTCTTTTGCAGATACTTAACAGCTTCAGATCTTGAATTAAAAGATCTTAAATATTTAACATTACGCCCGGCAATAACTTTTGAAGAATTATCGCTATCTTTGTAAACCTGCCACTTCCTGGTAGACTTTTTTGTAGAACCGATAAGTGTCAGATTAAAATCGTTATTTTCAGCCAGAGTCCTTACTTTACCAGCATCAGCCTCACTTATGTCAAGAAACTGTATGCTGTAGTTTCCGGTAAGCACAGGTGTTATGAGGTTTCTCTTGTCCACCTTCCTCTTTTCCGGTTCACCTTCGAGCTTAACAGGCTCTTTCAGAAGCTCAGGTTGCTTTTCATAGTCAATCGGTGGTGAGTAATCTGAAACCACCACCACAGACTGCGCAATGTCTTCATTTGCTTTTTCAACAACAGCAATCTTTGTATAGCCTTCTTTTAGGTAGGGGTCGCCCCCTGTTCTAAGCTCCAGCTTATATTCAGCAACTTTTCTTTTNGTACAGTTATGTCCCCAAGGACTAAGAGATGATACAAAACATACGATGCAAAAAGCGCAGACACGAATGAAGCTGCAACGGTAAGTGAAAGGACCAGTTTTGAGCTACTGGTCCCTTGCTCTTTCTCACCTAATACCACTCTGGAGAAAAACTGATCGCCTATGTCTCCATTCAGGAGCATATTTATCTCATGAGCACTCCTGTTGTGATATCTCAGCAGGTTAATGTCGTTCATTTATTAAGATCATTCCCCTTTATTTTCTGTTACTACCTTGTCAGCTATATGTGATGGAACCTCTTCGTAATGAGAGAAGTCCATGGAAAACATACCGTGCCCCCCTGTCATACTTCTAAGGTCTGGTGCGTACTTTAAAACTTCAGACATAGGCACCTGCGCCCTTATATGCTGACCATTTGTCTCAGGTTCAACGTTTGCGATACGGCCTCTTCTTGAGTTCAAATCACCAATAACGTTCCCTGTCATATCGTCAGTAACAAATATATCCATGTTCATAACAGGCTCAAGAAGCACAGGCTTGGCATCCATTGCAACCTTTTTAAAGGCCATCGAACCAGCAATAGAAAACGCCATCTCTGACGAATCCACTGAGTGGTATGAGCCGTCGAAAAGTATCGCTTTAAAATCTATAAGAGGGAAACCGGCCAAAACGCCATCTTTTGATGCTTCAAATATACCTTTTTCAACAGCAGGTATATAGTTCTTAGGGACAGCACCACCGACGATCTTATTTTCAAACTGAAATCCTTCGCCGCTCTTAAGAGGCACAAGTTCAATCTGAACATCGCCATACTGACCACGTCCGCCTGACTGCTTCTTATATTTGCCCTGCCCTTTAGCTGTTGTTCTGATGGTCTCCATATATGGTACTTTCGGAGCCTGAAGCTCAACACCAACGCCAAATTTCTTCTGGAGTTTCTCCACAACAACCTCGATGTGCATCTGCCCCATTCCTTTTATGAGAATCTCGCCTGTTCTCTCGTCTCTGGCTTCTCTAAGACCAACATCTTCTTCCATTATCCTATGGATACCGTTGGATACCTTGTCCTCGTCGTCCTTGCTTTTTGGTTTAACAGAATAAGCAAGCACAGGATCCATAAGCTGATATCTAGGAAATGTTACTTTCTTTTTAGGGTCACAAAGTGTATCAAAAGTCTCTGTAATTTTGAGCTTATTAACCATACCAATCTGACCAGCAACAAGCTTGTCTACTTTTATATGGTTTTTACCTTGAAGTATGTATAGCTGAGAAATCTTCTCTTTTTTATCTTTTGCAGTGTTATAAACTTCTGAGTCGTTTGTTATCTCGCCTGAATAAACTCTGAAAAGGGTAAGCTTCCCGGCAAAAGGATCCATAAATGTTTTAAAAACATAAGCAGAGAAGTCTTTTGACTCTGGGTCTATAAAAATCTCTTCATTTGTTGATTCTTCAACAGCCATTTTATGCTCACGCTGAAGCGGGGACGGAAGATAATTTATTATAGCTTCCAGCAGAAGCTTGCTGCCAATATTTTTAACAGCGGAGCCGCATATTACAGGAATGAACTGTTTAGATATAGTACCTTCACGGATACCAGTAAGTATTTCTTCTTCTGTCAGGTCTATACCTTCTAAGTATTTTTCTATGAGATTGTCATCGGTTTCACTTACTGCTTCCAGAAGCTTATTGCGATAGTTTTCAACATCATCTGCGTACTCAGCAGGTATGTCTTCTATAGTAAACTCTGCTGTCGGTTCAGCAGGATACATGTATGCTTTCATCTTCACAAGGTCTATGATGCCTTTGAAGTCGTCTTCCTTACCTATTGGAAGAAAAATTGGGATAGGTGTCACGCCGAATGATTTTTCGATATCACCAAGCGCTCTGAAAAAATCTGCACGTTCCTTGTCCATCTTATTAACAAAGATGATCTTCGCCAGGTCGAATTCTTCTGAAAAACCCCAGACTCTTTTTGTCTCGGCTTTTACACCTGTAATGGCAGATGCGATAACCACCGCACCACCTACAGCTGATAAACCAGCTCTTGTTTCATGAAGAAAATTAGCGTACCCAGGTGTGTCTACAATATTAATGTGGGTTTTGAGCCATTCGATGCTTGAAACTTTAGCGTTTAATGAGATACCTCTGTCTATCTCAACAGGGTCAAAGTCCATAACGGTTGTACCGTTTTCAACACTCCCTATTCGGTTAGTAGCCTTTGCATTAAAGAGAATAGTCTCCACAAGGCTAGTCTTACCCGCACCTCCATGCGATATAAATGCAACGTTTCTAATGTCTTTGGTTTCAATAAGCCACCCTCCAGAGCGGAACATTAAATATCATCAATTATATCATTCACTTTAATCACTAACAAGCCCCACATTCCAAAAATCTTACTTTCATTAAAATTTTCTTTGCAACTCACCGTTTTCAACCTACTTAATATTTGCGTTTTTTAAAAACACTACTATTTTGTTCGATAAATCTTTCAAGTGCGGATTTATTCTGATATTATCCCACTTAAGTTAATGAAACGGAGGAATAAATGGATAACGGAAACGGCAAAAGCCCTTGGGGCGACGATAAGTTCGACCTAAAAGACAAACTGCCGAAATTTGACATGGATATTAAAGGGCCTGGAGCAGGCATTATAGCCATAGTAGTATTAGTAGCATGGTTGGCCAGCGGCTTTTTTATTGTAAAACCTTCTGAGCAGGCTGTGGTGAAAAGATTTGGTAAGGTAGTGAAAGTTGTAGGCGCAGGCCCTAACTATCACCTCCCCTTTCCAATTGAGTCTGTGGATAAAGCAGAAGTCACAAAAGTACATAGACTGGAGATAGGCTTCCGCAGCACAGGGGCTGGAGTGAAACAGCGGCCACAGGAATCACTAATGCTCACAGGTGACGAAAACATCGTCAGTATAGAACTGTCTGTTCAGTTTAAAATTGTAGAACTTGCTAACTATCTTTACAATGTATCCGATGTTGAGGGAACCATTAAAGATGTCGCTGAATCTGCCATCCGTGAGGTTGCAGGAAGAGAAAAGATTGACGATATCCTTACCATCGGCAAAAACAGAATACAGCTTGAAACCCAGAAAGAGATACAAAACATACTCAACAAATATGGCGCAGGCGTACGCATTACAGCTGTTCAGCTTCAGGATGTTGAACCTCCACAGGAAGTTGTAAACGCTTTTAAAGATGTGGCATCTGCTAGAGAAGATAAAAACAGATTTATAAACGAGGCAGAAGCCTACCAGAATCAGGTTATACCTAGAGCAAGAGCAGAAGCCGAAACAATGCTTCAGCAGGCCGAAGGTTATCAGCAAGAGAAAGTTGCAAGAGCTCAGGGTGAGGCAAGCAGGTTCAGTGCAGTGCTGAAAAGCTACAAAGCTGCCCCCGAGATCACAAAAAAGAGACTTTATCTTGAAACCATGGAAAGCATTCTTTCCAAAGGAGATAAGAAAATATTTGACTCAAATATAAAAGAGATTACACCGATCATGGGTCTGGACAAAGCTATGACAGGGGGTGCAAAATGAAATATGCACCAATAATACCTATTATAATACTTGTACTGTTCGGAGTTTATAAAGTAGCAACATTCACTGTTCAGATAGACCAGTCTGCTGTTTTGACAAGACTAGGAAAACCTGTGAATGAATATACCACCCCAGGACTCAGGTTTAAGATTCCTTTTGTTCACCAGGTGGTATTTTTCTCGAAAAAACTTATCGAATACGATGCTGATTCTTCAGAGATCATTACTAACGACAAGAAAAACCTTGTGATAGACAACTTCTGCCGTTGGAAAGTAGTGGATCCGCTCAAATTTTATCTGACTGTAAATAGCTATACCGGAGCCTTTAACAGGCTTGACGACATTATCTATTCAGAAATGAGAAATGAGCTGGGTAAACACACACTTATAGAGATTATCAGCCACAACAGACAGCAGATAATGGACAGCGTGACAGCACTGACCAAGAAAAAAGCAGAAGAGTACGGTATTGAGATATACGACGTTCGCATTAAGCGTGCCGACCTACCCCCACAAAACGAAAAGGCCGTTTATGCCAGAATGAAGTCCGAAAGAGAGCGTATAGCAAAACAGTATCGTTCTGAAGGTCAGGAAAAAGCTCAGGTAATAATGGCGACAACTGACAAAGAGAAGGCTATCATCCTTGCTAATGCCTATAAAACAGTTGAAGAGATCAAAGGTAAGACTGATGGTAAAGTTATAGATATCTACTCTAAAGCATACAGTCCAGACCCTGACTTCTTTGAGTTTTATAAATCACTTGGAGTATATGAAAACGTGCTGACGGAAGGAACAGAGTTCTTCCTCTCCACAAACAACAATATATTTAAAGTGTTAGAAACTGGAAAGTAATCCGCTTAAACACTTGCTAGATATAACAAACTTAAAAGGGGGCCGGAGAAATCTGACCCCCTATTTTTATCTTTATAACCTACTTTTCACAAGCAAATCATTGTACAATTTCCCTCTGAAAGCGACCTTCTAAATTCTGTCACCGCAAATCTAATCATTTATATTTTACTGCAAATTTTAGCTGAAAGATGGGGTGAAAAACCGTGACTCAATATGGTAATATAAAATAAATTATTGGAGTGACAAATGAGTGAATTATTAAATAGTTCCGATGAGCGGGTTGATGCTCTTTATAATATGTTTGCAGGCTTTATAGAGAAAAAAGATGGTCGCGAGCTGTGGGATGAATACAAACATAAACTTGACGCACTTACCCCGGTTGATGTTCTGCTGATGGGCGACAAACTGCTGGAAGCGGGTTACAGCGTTGAGCAGATTACTGATCATGTTGAAAAGATATTCAATGTAATCATCCCTACTCTGAAAGAATACGATTGGAACGAACCGGAAGAAGGGAGCGCACTTTACTATCTTATGGAAGAAAATGCCGCACTCAGCGAATGCATGAATGAGATGAAAGACAGCATCAGAGCCATAAGTAAGCTTGAACCTAATGAACCAGAATACGCCTCTGTTTTGAACGAAATGAAAGAAGAGTTCAAAAAACTGGCGGAGTTTGAGCCTCATTATGTTAAAACAGAAAATGTTCTTTTCCCTTACCTCGAAAAAAAGTGGGAGTTTTCAAAACCACTCACTGTTCTTTGGGCTGTTAATGACGAGATCAGAAACCAGATAAAAAAAGTAAATAAAATGCTGTCTGAAAGCAAAGAGATAGAGATTGAACACCATCAGGAGATAGGCACAATCTTCATGCTTATGATGAGGATGACACTTAAGGAAAACCTTATTATCTTTCCAGCCGCAGCAGCAACACTCTCAGAGGAAGATTCTAAAGAGATGCTTCCCCAGATGGCAGACATAGGTTTTTGCCTGATTGATCCGCCTAAAATAGATAAAATGATTAATGAAATTCCAGAACTTTCAAATGAAATAGTTTCTATGGGCGGAACAGGTGCACTGACAGCTGAGCAGATAGTGACTATGATGAATCATTTACCAGTGGATATAACATTTGTAGATGAAAATGACGAAGTAAGGTATTTTTCTAATCCAAAAGAGCGTTTCTTTACCCGTTCCCCGGCAATAATTGGAAGAAAAGTGCAGAATTGTCATCCGCCAGACAGCGTTGATACAGTGCTTAAAATTGTAGAAGGTTTCAAAAATGGAAAAAAAGACACAGCATCATTCTGGATTCGCATGATGGGTAAGGTCATAATGATAAACTATTATGCCCTGCGAGATGCTAAGGGCACATATAAAGGCACAATAGAAGTTTCACAGGACATCACAGATATTCAGAAGCTTGAAGGCGAACAGCGCCTTTTAGACTGGGAAGACTAAGCCTATAAGCTCTGAGAACTGGACAGTATTATCTTGAAAATAAGTGTGACCCACAGAAACCAAAAGAGCAGCAAGCAGTATAAAAATAATTTTTAGAGCGACCAGTTTGTTGTAGTATTTGCTTTTTATTGCAGATACTTTCAATGAAAGTCCAAGCAGAAACACAAGAGTTACAAGAGCAACCGCAAAGAGCGTGAATATGTTGCCTTTATCTGTTGTTAAAACATGTACTACGATGGAAGCAATAAGAACAAATGCAGTCATAAAGTGCATTTTAGCCATTTTTTTGCGTTCAACAGGAATGATTTTGCCGAAGATATTGTAAAAATATATCCCCAAACCGCCAAGTGCCATCCCTATGCCGAAGATTATGTTCGTATAGCCAGTTATAGTATGCAGTAGATTCATTATTCACCTCTTTTAACCCAATATAATACGTTTTCAGAGGATTTAAACAGTCTGATTGTTTTTATTGATGTTTTTTTTCAATTGGTACTTCGCTATTTTGCACAGATGCAGTCTAGCTCTATAAGAACATCTTTTGGGAGTCTGGCAACCTCTACAACAGCTCTTGCAGGTCTGTGTTCACCCATAAAATCAGCATATATACCGTTTATTGTAGCAAAATCGTCCATATTTTTGATATATATCGTAACTTTTGCTATTGTCTGCTTCGTAAAACCTGCGTCTTCGACTATGGTCAGCATGTTCGTAATTGCACGTGCTGTCTGTTCCTCAACCCCGCCCTCAACTATCTGCATAGTGGCAGGCACAAGAGGTATCTGTCCGGATACAAAAAGCATGTTCCCTGTGGTCATAACAGCTTGAGAATAAGGACCTATAGCATCCGGCGCGTTAGTAGTGTGAAATGGCAAATTCATATCTTCATCCCCTTTAATACGTTCCAAGACATGTAATATTTCTGCTCAGCGCTAAGCGGCTGAAAAAATGTTTCAAACTCTTTATTTGTTTTGAAAAGCTGCTTTTTATAATGTTCCGCTGCAAAGAGGCTTATAATCTCACCTATACTTGAATCAGCGATAACTTCTTCTTCTTTTATATTCATAAACATATTTGTAATAGAGTTTGTAACAGTTATTGACCATCTCGCCAGCTTATCTTTTACAGGGATCTGCGCCTTCTGTGAAAGCATCATAAGCACATCTCTCCCTTGAGAATCGTAAATGTTTGGATAAACAGCTAAATAAAGCTTACCGCCAGCCATTAGCGAGCCGTAAATAGCGTGAGTCACATCATGTATCGGGATAAAGTTGAACGTGCCGCCAAGACAAATATGGGCATCTGTTCTGAAACGCCTTATTGTCTGCGCAACCATAGGGGCACAGCGCACAGGCTCAACACGCTCCTGAACAATGACCCTGTTGGTGGTAAGAGCATATACCGTGTCGAAAATCTTTTGCTCAGCCAGATATTTCGCAGTTACAAAATCATTAAATGAACTGTCGCATATCTTTCCGCCGGTACTTATCCCCAGACCATCCATAAGTTTGTAATATGTTAGATGTGTGTCCTCAAGACCTCTATAGCTCAAAATCCCTTACCTTTAGCTTTACACTGAAATTATTATCATATATTCTACATGTGTTTGAATTTATGACTTATGTAAACAATATACCCGTTTTATAAATTCAACAATCAGAAGTTGTGGAGTAATTACCGGATGAACATAAACGATGTACTGGAACTTGTTTCTAAAGAGAGAGATGCTGTGGAGCAAAATCTCCTTGAAAACCTTGATTCTGACGTGGAGATGGTAAACAAAGTTGCCTCGTACGTTTTTGAAAGCGGTGGTAAGCGATTACGTCCTGTTTTCCTTATACTTTCAGCACTTATGTGTGGCTATAAAGGTGAACGTTCAATAAATATTTCCGGTGTAGTGGAATACATACACACTGCAACCCTTCTGCACGATGATGTCATTGACGGTGCCCTTTACCGCAGAGGCAAAAAAAGCGCAAACAACATCTTCGGCAACGACATAACTGTCCTGTGTGGAGATTTTCTATACTCCAGAGCTTTTATGAACCTTGTAAAAGACGGCGACAGTAAAATACAGATGATACTTGCAGTTGCTGCAAGAACTATGAGCGAAGGGGAAGTTTTCCAGCTCATTAAGACAGCAGATGTAAAGATAACTATGGACGACTACCTCAAAATAATAAACTCAAAAACAGCGGTTCTTTTTTCAAGCTGTTGCGAGATAGGCGCTATTTTAGGCGGCAAAAGTGAAGAGCATCAGAATGCCCTTAAAGAGTTCGGTAAAAAGCTAGGCATAGCCTTCCAGATGGCAGACGATATTCTCGACTATCTGGGCGATCCGGAAAAAACTGGTAAAAAGCCCGGCACAGACCTGAATGAAGGGAAAATAACCCTTCCGGTCATAACACTGCTGGAAAATGCCACACCACAAGAGCAGAAACGTGTGCGCAATATAATAGTGGACGAGAGCGCCACAGACGAAAATCTGAATTATATTCTCGAGCTAATGCACCGATACGAAGTAAAAACTAAGTCTGAAAAGGTAGTAGACACTTACATTCAGGAAGCGAAGCAGAACCTTAAGATATTTGACAAAAGTATCTACAATGATGCTCTTGATTTTCTCGCTGACTATATGGTAGCAAGGGACAGGTAATATTATGGGTGTGCTCGCAAGGCACTGGGAAAGAAGCAAAGACGGCAAAGTAAAATGCCTTCTCTGTCCGCACTTTTGTGTGATATCAGAGGGCAAAAGCGGTTTGTGCCTCATCCGAAAAAATGTAGACGGCATGCTTCAGCAGTCAGCTTACGCAGAGCCCTGCTCTGTCTCAGTAGACCCGATCGAAAAAAAACCTCTTTATCACTTCAAGCCCGGCTCTGACATACTCTCTGTGGGTACAAACGGCTGCAATATGCACTGCCGTCACTGCCAGAACTGGCATATAAGCACACAGGAGACCACAAGGCAATCCACAACACCTGAAAAGCTTCTGCACCTGTCCAAATCCAACTCAAGCATAGGAATAGCCTACACTTATAACGAACCGCTTGTGTGGTATGAGTTTGTCTATGACTGTGCAAAAGTTTTCAGAGACAGCGGTCAGAAAAACGTACTGGTAACAAATGGCCAGATAAACCCAGATCCGCTTACTGAGCTCACCCCTTTGATAGACGCAGCTAACGTTGATTTGAAAGGCTTCACTGAGGAATTTTATAAAAATGAAGGCGGTTTCCTCGAATCTACAAAAAACACCATAGAGCATATGGCAAAAGCTGGCGTTCACATAGAGATTACTAACCTTCTGATACCAAATCTGAACGACGATGAAGATACTTTTGAAGAGATGTGCAGATATATTTCAGATATTAGCAGAGATATTCCACTTCACTTATCAAGATATTTCCCACAGTATAAAAGCAGCCAGAAAGTCACAACTGAAAAGTCGCTTTTAAACTGCATGAAAATAGCCAGCAAACACCTAAATTATGTTTTTATAGGGAACGCTTCCATACCGGAAAAAGCAGATACCTTCTGCCCAGGTTGTAATAAAAAAATTATTGAACGCACGGGATACCAAACCCGCTGCCTTACGGAAGAAAATATATGCCCAGACTGTTCACACAAATTATCTGTCTTATTCTGATAGCCCTCACTTTCGGGTGCAGTGAAAAGTTCGAAACAGAAAGGTTTTACAGCATGGGAACATTTGTAAGTATAACCCTGCCGGAAAAACATAAAAACCTAGAAATAGATGTTCGCTCAAAGATGACAAAACTTGAAAACCTTGTGAAATCCTCTTCTGAAAAAGCGAACGAATCGCAAAACTTCAACTTCACAGGTGTTATGAATGAGCTTGCTGAATATGGTGAACAATACTCCGAAATGACAGAGGGCAGATTCAGCATATACGCATATACCATTGCCAAATTATATGGGTTTCACGAAGGCCCATATACTGAGCCTTCAGAAGATGATATCGAAAAAGCTGTTGATGACATAGATAAGATGAAAGATGTAAAGATGGATATGGGAGCCTTTGCCAAAGGGTATATTGTGGATAAAGCAGTCGAGCTTCTGCGCTCCAAATGTGTTGATAATGCAATGATAAACGCAGGAGGCGACCTTTATGCTATTGGTATAAAAGGTGACCGTAAATGGCGCGTTGCAGTAAAGCATCCAGACAAAACTGACGAATTCATCTCTATAGTTCATCTCGAAGATAAAGCCCTTGCCACAAGCGGCG
The DNA here is from genome assembly GCA_002869145.1 of Denitrovibrio sp. Taxonomy (GTDB): domain Bacteria; phylum Chrysiogenota; class Deferribacteres; order Deferribacterales; family Geovibrionaceae; genus Denitrovibrio. The sequence goes on along the minus strand of PKTM01000010.1, from coordinate 14,932 downwards.
ATTATGAGCGCTTCTTTGAAACAAAAAACGGCAAACGCATTTATCATATCTTTGACGCCACAACAGGTAAAAACCCCGAGTTTTATAGAAGTGTCAGCGTTATTGCAGACACGACAGAGAAAGCGGATGCTTTGGCTACAATATTTTTTCTTCTGCCAGAAACAGATATAAAAATACGATGCAGCAAATTAAAAACCCCGGTTCTTCTTTATAATAAAAAAGATGTAGTAAAAAAACTATGCGGATGGGAAAATTTTGAAAATAAGTAAAGCAGACTTCCTTGTCATAGCAGCACTGCTTATTGTATCTATCTTTGCCATGACCTTAAATGGCAGGGGGGAGAAACGTCTTTACCTTATAAGCGAGGATGGAAAAAGCGAAATATCTTTAAAGGATGACCGGATAGAACTTGATGATGGAGATATTATTCTAGAAGTAACCAGTAATGGAGCAAGGTTTGTAAAAAACGATTGCCCTAATAAAATATGCATAAGTGCTGGCTGGGTTAAAGACTGCGGCGACACTGCCGCCTGTGTGCCAAACAAGTATGCTCTGACAATGGAATGCAGCGAGGTGCCTTATGACGCAGTATCACAGTAACAAACTGGCTGTGACAGGACTTTTTGCTGCGCTTACTGTTTCTTTGGGTGTGTTCGAAACTTTTATAGCGCTTCCGGTTCCGGGCGTGAGGCTTGGGCTTTCTAATATAGGCATTATGCTCTGTCTGTACCTGCTTGATCTCCCTTCTGCTTTTTATGTGGCACTGGCAAAATCTATACTTGTGCCTCTGCTCACAGGAAACCTGCTTGTTAAAATTTCAATCAGCCTCCCATCAACAATAGCAGCAACCATTATAATGGCGGTGTATATATATACACTTAAAAAATACACTTCCCCTTTTTCCACAGGTGCTGTGGGAGCTTTCGCGCACATTACGGTACAGTTCTTTGTGGTAAAAAACCTTTACATAAAAGCGGATGCGATTTATAACTTATTACCTTATTTCACTTTTGTATCAGTGCTTACAGGGGCTGTTACAGGGTACATTACGTTACTGATATTAAAAAACTTTCCAGAAGTTAAAGGATGTATAAATGTTTCAAAAGATAATCTTAGCTAGCGGTTCCCCGAGAAGAAGAGAGCTTATGACAAGGCTCGGTATCAACTTTCAATATGTAACATCTAAGGCCAAAGAGGATATGAACCCTAATATCCCTGTAGGCGAACTGACTATAAAAAATGCAGCAATGAAAGGGTATGATGTTGCAAACCTTTACGATGAGGCTTTTATTATAGCTGCTGACACCATTGTACACTGCGAAGACCGAATTTTTGGCAAGCCATCAGGGGATCAGGAGATATATGAAACTCTCAGATTCCTCAGCGGCAAAAAACATCAGGTAACAACTGGTGTTGCCATTATTAACAAACGTACAGAAGTGTGTGAACGTTTTTACAAAACAACCGATGTTTACTTTAATAAATTCTCAGATGATCTTATAAAATGGTACATTAAATCTGAAGAACCTTTTGACAAAGCTGGCTCTTACGCTATACAGGGCAAAGGGAGCTTGTTGGTTGAGAAAGTTGACGGATGCTACGACAATGTTGTAGGACTTCCGGTATCTGAGCTATTCCAGAGACTTATAAAGTTTGGAGTAAGGCCAGGAGGATTGCATGCATATTGAAATTGTACATCAATGTCTGGAGACACAGGCTAAAAAACACGCACGGAAGAAATTCCTCTTCTTTAACGAAGACACATATACCTACTCTGAGGTAAACAAGCGCGCAAATAAGTTATCTGCACTGCTTAGTGAAAAAGGACTCCAGAAAGGCGACCGTGTTGCAATAATGCTTGAAAACAGCCCTGAATTCTTCTTCAGCTATTTTGCAATACTTAAAGCCGGAGCTATAGTTGTCCCCGTAAACACCTTCCTCAAACAGGAAGAAGTTGCTTATATGGTCAACGACAGCGGTTCTAAGTTTTTCATAACCTCCCAAAGTTTTGACTATGTTGCAGCAGGTATTACAGAGCACTGCAGCGAGCTTCAAGCTGTAATGGCATTTACCGAAACCAGCTTTGACAGTGAAAATATTTTTGTAGCGTCAGAAGATAAACCTGATTCGAATCCTGAAACAATAATTTCTACGGATGATCTTGCACTTTTCATATATTCATCAGGCACTACAGGCCACCCAAAAGGAGCAATGCTCACCCACTTCAACCTTACATCAAACGCTCAGGGATGCTGTGCCAGATTTAAGATAAGTGTAAAAGACAGGTTTTTACTTTTTCTCCCGGCTTTCCACTCATACGCCATGATGACCTGCGTAGTTCTGCCGACATATGTAGTGTCTTCTATAATAATTTTGGGAAGTGTTAATGACCTTAAAAAGAAGACTTTTAAAAAAATACTCCTATATAAGCGCCCTACTTTCTTTTTAGGTGTGCCTCAGGTATATATTGCGCTGATAAAATCAAAAATGCCGAAGTTTTTTATAAAGTTTCTTTACCCTATTCGTCTACACGTGAGCGGAGGGGCTCCTCTGCCTGAAGAGATACTTGATCAGTTCAGGGCAAAATTTAACAAACCTATCATCGAAGTATACGGGCTTTCGGAAGCATCCCCTGTGGTGTCAGCCAACAGCCTTAAGGTTCAAAAACCACTATCTGTTGGTCCTGCCTTAAAAGACGTTGAAGTGCTTGTGGTAGACGAGAACGAAAAAGCCGTCCCTGTGGGGGAAGTTGGCGAACTTATAGTAAAAGGTCCAAACGTTATGAAAGGCTACTGGAACATGCCGGAGCTCACACAAAAGACACTTCGTAACGGCTGGCTGTTTACAGGCGACCTTGCAAAGGTGGACAAGGAAGGCTACATCTACATAGTTGACCGCATAAAAGACCTTATTATTGTTAAGGGTATAAATGTTTATCCACGTGAAATAGAAGAGGTGCTGCATAAACACGAAAAGGTCGAGGCCGCAGCTGTTATAGGCCTGCCTGATAAATCAAGCGGTGAGATACCGGTGGCATATGTTAAGATAAAAGATGATGTGGAAGCCACAGAGAAAGAGCTTAAAACATACCTGAAAGAGCATCTTGCTAACTATAAGCTGCCAAAACATATCCATATGGAGACAGACCTGCCTATGACTGCCACAGGCAAAATACTGAAAAGGGAGCTGAAGGATAAAGTCCTGAACGGATGAAATATTATGATGTGCTGTTGCCTGTCCCGACAGGCGGGGTATACACCTACACCAGTGAACATGAATTACAAACGGGTGTAAGGGCATCTGTCCCACTAGGCAGAAGAACCCTCACAGGCATAGTTGTCAGCGAAAACACCTCGCCAGATAACAGTATTAAATATAGAAACATTATCAGTGTATTAGACGAAGTCCCCGTTTTCAAAGAAAACTATCTTGAGTTTATCAAAAAACTTTCGGAATATTATTGTGCACCCATGGGCAGCGTGCTTAAAGGTGTTTTGTCTGAACAAGTATATACCAGTGAACCATGCCCGGCAGAGATTAAGACACAACAGCCAAAAGAGCTCATCCTGAATGAAGCACAGCAGTTAGTATATGATAATATTGACATTTCAACACTAAAATTTGAAACCCACCTTGTGCACGGAATCACCGGAAGCTGCAAAACAGAGATTTTCATAGAGCTTTCAAAAAAGATCATCGATGCAGGAAAACAGGTTTTATATCTTGTACCAGAGATATCGCTCACACCTCAGCTTGAAAACAGGCTGAAAAACCGCATGGGCTTCGATGTTCACTCATACCACAGCAAAAAGACACCGAAAAAACGTAAAGAGGCCTTCTGGTCTTTCGCAGACGGAAGTTTAAAAATGCTGCTGGGTGCAAGAAGTGCCCTTTTCATTCCAGCACCCGACATAGGCATGATTATAGTGGATGAGGAGCACGAAAGCAGCTATAAGCAGGATGAAATGCCCGCTTATCAGCTTCGGGATATGGCTGTTCTTTACGGTAAAATCCTCAATGTCCCTGTGATACTCTCAAGTGCAACGCCTTCGCTGGAAAGCTGGCATAACGCCAAAGAGGGGCGATATGTTTATCACTCCATACCATGCAGACCAGACAGCGAAATGCCTAAAATAGAGATCGTAGATATGAAGAATGAGGAACCCATCGGCGGAGTTCTCTCAATACCAATGTATGAAGCAATATTTGAAACTATAAACAGGGGTGAGCAGGTAATTTTGCTCATAAACAGAAAAGGCTATTCACATACGCTTTACTGTAGAAAATGCGGCAACATAGTCCATTGTTCAAACTGTTCGGTGGCTGTAACATATTACAAATCTACAAAAAAATGCAAGTGCAACTACTGCGCACAAGAGGTGAGAGTGCCTAAGTGTCATGAATGCGGAAGTGAAGACATTACCGACTATGGCGCTGGAACAGAGAAAGTAGCAGAAGTTCTGGAATCAGCCTTTGAAAAGAAAATACTCCGGCTGGACACAGAAAATGTAAAAACTTACAAAAAACTCGCTGAAATGCTCACCAGTTTTGAAAAAGGGGAATACCCTATTATGGCCGGGACTCAGCTTGTGGCGAAAGGGCTGGACTTTTCTAATGTTACCCTTGCCGGAATAATAAATATAGACAACATGTTTTCACTGCCGGATTTTCGTGCAAACGAACATGCTTACCAGCTCCTGCTTCAGCTTGCTGGGCGTTCCGGACGTGCAGATAAAAAGGGGCGGGTTATCATTCAGACCAATGTCCCGGAGCTTGACCTTTTCAAAAGACTCGACTGTCTTGACACATCTTTTTATGAAATGGAGATGAGCAGACGAAGACTTTTTAATTACCCACCGTTTTATAAAATGTGCCGAATTACTTTTTCCCACACAAAAGAGGAAGATGTCCGCCAAGCTGCATTTATGGTTTATGACACATTGCGTCAGGCCGCTGACCAGTCAGAGGTGTTTTACCCAGCACAAGCCCCTATATACAAGATACAGAACAGGTTCAGATACAGCATTATTATTAAAAGTCCGAAAAATAATGAACTGACCCGGCTGATACATATTGCATCCAGTGTGATAAAAGAGAATGCAAAAACCACTCTTAGAATGAAGACTGACCGTGACCCGCACTTCTTTATGTAGAATAATTTTACATATTTCCTATATATCTTATTGCAATTAATATTGTTTAATTATAAAAAAAATTGATATCATAATTAAACATTATTATTTGTTTCAAAAGCCCGAGACCTATATATTTTGGAGATACTATGTCTGGAGAATTTAACGTTCAGGTTTCGGAAAGAAGGAAATTCAAGAGGTACAGCGCAGTACCTATAAAAGTTAGATTTAAAAGGAGCGGAGAGTTCAAATCCAGCGAATTGATTGACATCTCCATAGGCGGGCTCCAGATAAGAACACATTTTGACTTTTTGATGTACGATGATTACGAGTGCCAGATAGAGATACCGCTTCAAAATGACAAAGACATTATATATGCCAAAGCTAAGGTTTGGCGCATTGAACCTGATGAAGAAAACATGGATCAGAAAAAAAGGTTTGTCGCTTTCAAGTTTACAGAAATAGAAGAATATGACCAGATTGTTATTTCAGAGTTCCTTACAAGCTTTGAAGAGAATGTACCTTACAAATAAGAGTAACATTAAAAGACAGCAGACTTATAATATTGACATTTTTTAAAGGTAAGCAGCGTCAGATTAAGGTTTGCGAAGCTTTTTAAAGAAAGATTTCATCATTGAAGCGATCTCTTCAGCATAAAGACCACCTTTATAGTTTACCTTGTGGTTAAGCCTTTCAATATCAAAGGTTTTAGCCAAACTAACTACACCGCCGAATTTCGGCTCGGTTGTTCCAAATATCACATTACGCACTCTGGCGTGTATTATGGCCCCGGAACACATAAGGCAAGGTTCTAAAGTGACATATAAAGAACACTCATCAAGTCTCCAGTCACCTATTACAGATGAAGCATCTTCAATAGCTATTATCTCCGCATGTTTAAGTGCCGATTTGCCCATATTTTTTCTATTGGAGCCGCGCCCTATTATCTTTCCTTCACAAACCACAACAGCTCCTATGGGAACCTCGCCCACCTCTGCGGCATTTTCTGCTTCTTTGATGGCCTCTTTCATGTAGAGTTTGTCAGCTTCTGTAAAATCCGTCACATCTGCTCCTGAAGTATCCTTATGTACCCTGTAAAAACAACTGAAGCTGTTTCAGCCTTCAGTATCTGGCTGATAGGCTTGACTGGTTGAAACCCTTTATCAAGAAGAATTTTATATTCTTCATCAGTAAAGCCGCCCTCAGGGCCTATTATTATACTCATGTTTTTTGATGCTATAATTTTGCCTTCACCCTCTTGTCTCTCATAAAAAAGAATATTATTCTCTGCATCGGCTGTAATTTTGCTTATATCTATTGCTTCATGAATAACCGGAAGCTGCTCGTTTTCAGACTGCAGAACAGCTTTAAGCGATATTTCAAGATACCTCTTCATTGTTTTTTCTTTTAAGTCATTCAGGCTTCGTTCGGATATGACAGGCACTATCTCTGTAGCTCCAAGTTCTGCATATTTCTCAACAGCAAAGTCCATATATTCACGTTTCAAAAGACACTGATACACTTTAAGCTTATAGTCATGCCTCAAGGCTGGTCTTTTATTTAGAACTCTTAAGCTTGCTGAACGCTTCTCTATCTGATCAATCTGCACCTCAGCAAACTCTTCAAGAGTGAGAACCCCAAGAATATCGCCGGGTTTTGCTCTGACAACATTCTTTAAATAGTGGAAATAATCCCCTTGAAGTTCTAAAGAGTCACTCAGGTCTCCATCATAAAAGATACGTTTCATTCTGCGTTCCTCTCGCTTATAAACTCAAAATCGCCCTTCTCATCTATAATCATAGCGCTGAGGGAATAGCCGTAAACACACCCTGTATCTAAAGCTATGTTAACAATCTCTCCCTTTTTGTTTCTGTTTACATAAGGCTTGTGCGGATTGGAGTGAACGTCTACCTCTAAAACAGGTGTGTGTCCATGCACCATAGTGTATCCGAAATATTTTTCGGTAGCCTGCCATGTGTCTCTTGACCACATGAAAAGATAATTGTCGCGCATCTGAAACTGATAGACCATATGGGAATCCCCTTTTGATGG
>PKTM01000010.1:0-7742 GCA_002869145.1 Denitrovibrio sp. | reverse complement strand
GGCTCTGCAAGGCTCTTATATGGTTTAGCTGAAAGCGCCGATGCATTGCCTATAAGCACATCACAGCCTGAGATACAACACAGTGTCTCACGTCCGCCATATGTAAGCCAGTTAGCATGGTTATAGTCGTTGGTTTCGTCTATAAAATCGATAAAGACATCTTCGTGGTTGCCCCTGACCATCTCCAGTTTTCCCGAACTATTCATATCCATCATTAGTTTTATGACATCACAAATCCCCGGACCTCTGTCTATTATGTCACCCAGGGATATGTATTTAACATCACTGAAGCGTTTTTCTATGGAGTTAATGAGCTTATCCAGTGTCCTTATGCACCCATGCACATCACCTATTACCGCTGTTACAGGCATTTCAAAAGCACCCCTCTCCACTCTTCATTAGAGTTCGTCTCTGCTATTTTGTATCCGTCAAGCTCAAGACCATTAATAAAATCCTCATACTCGCTGTCTAGAATTCCAGAATAGACTATGTATTCTGGTTTTACTCGGAGCACAGATGGATGAATGGCGTTAAGCACACTTGTTATGATGTTAGCCACAACAACCTGAGCATCCCCTTTAAAACTATCAATACCGCCCGCCCATGCTGTTACATTTTCGATACTGTTTAATTTCAGATTTTCTTTCACATTAATAAGAGCCACAGCATCTATGTCGAATGCATTCACATGAGTAGCTCCTCTTTTAGCAGCAGCAATGGCAAGTATACCGCTTCCGCACCCTACATCGGTCACGCTTTTATCTCTGCATACTTTTTCCAGCAATGCAGCAGCACATTTTGTTGTGGGATGTGTCCCCGTACCAAATGCCATGGAAGGGTTTATAAGTATTGTGTTACTGTCAGGCTCTTTACTCGTGTCAAAATCGTACTTTAGTGTCTCGGTCAGAAAGCCGGGTTTTATAAATTCTTTCCACTTTTCGTCCCACCCTGTGGCCTCCACTGGAGTTCTTGTAAGGTAAGGCATACGAAAAATATCTGGCAGTGTTTCATCATAATAAATTATGAAACATCTCTCTTCATTTTTAAAATCTTCTTCTATAGGGTAAATACCTATATCAAAAAGCATTTCAATGGTTTCGTCGGTGAGCTCACCGTATTTATATTCAAACATACTCATTTATACATTATATGTCAGTTGCAATAAAGTAAAACATGTGAGATTAAAATGTTATGAGATTATCAAAAAAATTGGCTGACAAGTACGACATATCTGTACGCACAGCAAAGAGATACATAAAAGACGGGCTGGTGGAGCTGGACGGTGAAGTTATCAAGAAAGATCCGGAAACCGACTCTGAGAATATTTTACTTAACACTGAAACTAGCAGGCCAAAGGCTGACCCGTCTGAGTTTTTGATAAGGTCGTTTGACAATCTGGTATTTTTTGATAAGCCCGCATTTATGCATACTGACCTGCAAAAGCCGGACGACCCTCTAACAATGCAGGACGTTCTCACTGCATACTCAGAAGATTTTGATTTTATATCAAGGCTCGACTACACAACTGATGGAGTTATATGTGCCGTCAGGAAAGGTTTTTTTGTTTTTGAGACAAAAAAAGTCTATCTGGCGTATGTTGAAGGAGAATTTAAAGAAACAGTAGCTATGGACAACCTTATTGATGCTGATAAAAAAAGAGCAGTAAAAGTTTTGCCGGAAAATGGAGGCTACAAAACACTTTTCGCCCCAGTCAGCTATAAAAACGGCATATCACTTGTCAGAGCAGAGCTTGAAAATGCTGCACGGCATCAGATTCGAGCCTACCTGGCGCACTTAGGGTATCCCATCCTAGGCGACAGCCTTTATGGTGCTGCTGAAAAAGACAGGATATATCTGCACTGTAAAGAGACCTTTGTTAACAAATTTCCCGGAATCTCAAATCTGACAGATAACTTTTCTTTCAGTAATTTGTAAGCACATAATTTTGCAGATAACCATTTCTGGTGTATAATTATAACAGCATACAAACTGGAGGATAAAATGTTTCAACCAAAAGAGATACTTGTTCCCACAGATTTTTCTGAATATTCTGAGAGGGCTCTTCAGCAGGCTGTGGAACTAGCTGTTCAGTTCGGATCAAAGATTCACCTTGTCCACGTTACCACACATGACACAGATCACATGCCTATGTTTTTCCTTGATGACGAAAAAGTTAGCGAAGTAAAAAGACATCTGGCCGACTACAACGACCAGCAGATGCAGGCAAAAATAGACAAATATATCAAAGATAAAAAACTTAATTACGAAGTACACGAATGCTCAGGCAGTCCTTATAATGAAGTTCTTAAACTTGCAGAAAAACTTAAAGTAGACNTTTGGCTCCACAACTGAAAAAGTAGTCAGAAAAGCTAAGTGCTCAGTTTTTGTTGTTCGGAATGTTCTGCAATAGTAAAACAATATTATAGTAAATTTGCGAATATAAGAATAAATTTAAAAATACGTTAAACCCCGTCTATAGATGATTGACGTTCGACTACAGTTGTTTAGGCATTCTGTTTTGCTGGTGCCATTTTATCTATTGTGCTGTTAAAATAATCTTGTATTATTTAATTAGCCATGATAAAAATAAACTTATGTATTACAAGGAGGATTATTCTATGAAAAAATTCATAATGACGTTTGCTGCAGTTTTTGCTTTCGCAGCAATACTTGTCGCTTTCCCTGCTTCGTCTGAGGCAAAAGTTTACAGGTTTTCCGGTGGACCATCCGGCGGTACTTTTCAGTATTTCGCTTCTGGTATCACACAGTGGACTAACGACAAAAAACTTCTCGGCATGAACAAGGTTACAGTTTCTGCTTCTGCTGGTTCTACTCAGAACGTAAGAATTGTATCAGCTGGTAAAGCAGACTTCGGTATTGCTTATGCTGGTGACACATACCTTGCCTCTGTTGGAGAGCTTTCTCCTCAAGACACAGCTAAGTACGAAGGTGCCAGAGCTGTCGGTTATCTTTATGGTGCGCCTGCTCAGCTCATCGTTAGAGCCGATTCTGGTATTAATTCTGCAAAAGACCTTGTTGGTAAAAGAGTTGGTGTAGGTAAAGGCGGTTCCGGTGCTGCTGCAAACGCTGAGCGTTTCTTCAAAGGAATGGGCGTTTGGGACAAATTTGAGCCTCAGTTCCTCGGCTACAACAACGCAGCTGCTGCTTTCAGCAACAAGCAGCTTGACGCTTTCTGGGTTTTCGCTGGTTATCCAACAGCGGCTGTTATCCAGGCAGCTCAGCAGAACGATATCAAACTTATCAATGTTTACACTGATGCAGTAGATAACGGAGTATTCGACAAATACCCATTCTACAGCGCTCTTGATATCCCTGCTAACACTTACAAAGGTCAGTCTGAGACTATCAAGTCCTTCCAGGATTCAGCTCTCTGGATCGCTAACGAAAATGTACCTGAAGATGTTGTTTACAACATGATCAAGTCCGTTTATAGCNAGCCAAGAAGGCCTTGCATATCTCGTAACAATCAAAAAGACTGCCAAGCAGATGTCTGTTGCCGGCGGTACAAAAGGTACATCTAAGCTCAAGCTTCACCCTGGAGCTGAAAAGTTCTGGAAAGAAATGGGCGTAATTAAGTAAAACTTACTTAATATATCAAAATAATAAGCGGTAGGTTTGACCTGCCGCTTTTTTTTAAGGAGTGATCAATGTATGTTGATCTAAAGAAATTTGAAAAAATTATTTTTGATGCGGCTGCTGTGTTTTTGGTACTTTTTTACTCCTACTCTGCTCTCATAAAGCCTGCATCAACTGAATACCACAAAGGTATATACGTATTTATCACATACCTTCTGGTTTTCCTTGTTTATAAATCTAAAAATAAATGGTTTCGAATCCTTGACTATATATTAATAATTGCAGCATGTGTGACTGTTGCTTATTTTATGATCTTTTTCGTAGATATCAACTACAGAGCAGGTGCTGAGACCCTTATGGATCAGTGGATGTCAGTAGTGGGTGTTCTTATGGGCATCGAAGTGGCAAGGCGTGCAGTAGGTGCAGTCTTTGTTCTCCTCGGCAGTGCCATGATCCTATATGGAGTTTACGGCGATAAAGTTCCTGATATTTTTCAGCACTCAGGCGGAGATTTTCTTGATACCATATCAGTAGCCATTTTCCTTACAAACGATGGCGTTTTCGGTATTATGGCCGACGTTCTGGCAACATATGTCCTTCTTTTTGTGCTTTTTGGAGCATTTCTAGAAAAATCATGTGCACAGAAGTTCTTCATAGACCTTCCTCTTGCAGCTGTTGGACACAAAACAGGCGGACCTGCGAAGGTTGCTGTTATTGCCAGTGCAATTTTTGGTTCTATATCCGGTTCTGCTATCGCTAACACAGTGTCAACGGGTGCTTTTACTATCCCTCTTATGAAAAAAGCAGGGTTCAAACCACACGTTGCAGGTGCTATTGAGCCTGCCGCATCCATAGGGGGTATGTTTATGCCGCCTATTATGGGAGCCGGTGGTTTCATAATGGCAGAGCTTACCGAGATCCCTTACAGTAATATTATGATTATTGCGATATTCCCTGCGCTTATGTACTTCTTCAGTGTTTTTGTAATGGTGCACTATGAGGCAAAATTACACAACATCAGGGGTGAAAAGTCGAAAGAGAGCGCAATGGATATTTTTAAAGCTGGCTGGCATTACATGATGCCGCTCATTCTAATTACAATCCTTATGGTAATGGGTAAGTCACCGGGATATGCAGCTGTTTCAGGTATGCTTTCCTGTCTGATAATTACTTGGACCAGAGGAGCACGACATATTGCTGTTTATACCGTTGTTCTTCTTGCAGTTTTATATGTTGACTCGATACAGGGGTTTAATGCGGTAAACGAGACTTCTGTTGGGCTTGGGGCTCTTGTTGCTTTTATCTATGCTGCAACGCGCAAAGAGCTGAAGATCAACATCATGGAGTTTGTGGAAGCATCAAGGTTAGGAACCGAATCAAGTCTTAAGATTGGAGCGACAGTGGGTGTTATCGGTATTATTATATCTATGCTCACATTTTCCGGTCTTACACTTACATTCAGCTCTATCATCATACATCTTGCTGCCGGTAAGCTTTGGCTTACAATATTGCTTATTGCGGTTGCGTCACTTGTTCTCGGTATGGGTGTTCCGGTTACTGCGGCGTACCTCATTACAGCTGTTGTTGCCGTTCCTTCACTTACAGAACTGGGAGTATCTCCTATAGCTGCGCACATGATAGTCTACTGGCTGTCTCAGGATTCAAACATCACGCCTCCGGTGTGTATTGCGGCCTTTGCAGGAGCGACCATAGCAAAAGCGAATATGTGGCTTACGGCATTTAACGCATTTAAGTTTGCAAAGTTCCTGTATCTGGGACCATTCCTTTTTGCATATGTTCCAGCATTCAGTTCATACCAATACATTACAGCAACTGACACATATCAGTGGTTTCCGTTATCTACGCTAATAATAACTTTTACAGCGGTAATAATAGGTAACTTCTCTTACTCATATTTGCTCAGTTTCCACTGGTTGGTCCTTTTCAAAAAGAAAAAACCAGTTAGTTAATAATTTTAAGGCCGGAGAACATCCGGCCTTTTTTTATATCAATCAGTTAAGGCAGACCGCTATTATCAGCCACTTGCATATAGTTTTTATTTGTTGACAATTTTAGTCTTAAATAGTATTGTTTATTATGAGAAAAATTGAAAATTTAGACAACATTTTAAGGCAAAAAGGCCTAAGAGCTACAGCACAAAGACTTATGATATGTGATGAGATTAATAAAGCTGGACATATAGAGATAGACAACCTTTATGAAAACCTAAAAAAACAGATACCTTCCTTATCACTGGCCACTATTTATAAAAACATGCATTCTCTTGTAAAAAAAGAAATAATATCTGAAGTGAATATTAAAGGTCGCAAAACTATATATGAGATGACAACAGAATCTCATATACACTACATCTGTACAGAGTGCGGGGTGATAGAAGATATTGCTTTTGATACAATGGCTTTAGTTGATAAAATAAGCGAACTTTCAGAAAAAAATATAACTGACTGCAAGCTAACTACCTTTGGATTATGCACTAACTGCGCAAATTAAATTCATCCTATTCTTATACTAATTGTTAAAGCCTACATGTTTCATCAGCAGAAACAAATTCATATATGAAACATTTACTTTTCTTGACAATCTTTTATATTGACACATTTCTTACATGGAGTATTTTAGTTATGTTAATTTAAGTAGAGTATTGACTGTTTTTAGTGAGGAACTACGTGCGCACTAACATATGTATTAAAACAATCCTTGAAATCAGAAAGCTTTCACGTTTTTTAGACAAATATTCAAAACACCTTAACAACACTTATAACGTAACTCTTCCCCAGATGCTATGTCTCCACGAAATAAGTATCAGAGAGTCAATAAACCTTACGGAGCTAACGAGCTCAATAAACCTTAACAACTCTGCGGTAACAGGCATTGTAGATAGACTTGAGGCAAAAGAATTTGTACATCGGATAAAAAAAGGTGAAGATAGAAGAACGATCTATCTTGAGATTACACCTGAAGGGAAAGAATATGCGGCACATCTCACAAAAATGCTTAGTGGAAATTGCCTGTTTGACACCAATAAAATTGGAGCAAGTAACTTCGATCATATACTGGAAGCTCTGCAGGAAATCACTCACACACTAGACCCAGAGATTGACAAAATAGTTTAAACTTTAATTTACTCTTATTTATTAATATCCTGAGAAGTCTGGATAAGACATTTATTAATCTCACTAACGTCAAGCTTTTCACCTGTTTTTGACTTAAGGTTAATACTGATACCATCTTCACTTTGTCCTATCTCAAGTGATTCAAGTTTCTGGTACTCATCTGTTTTGCATGTGCAACGACCTTCACTGCATTCCTGAAAGGCTTTCAGCAACTTCTCTTTATCATCCTTTACATCAGAAATCGAAATCTCAATTCCATCTTCGTTCTCATTGATTTTATATTCCATAGTAAACTCCTTAGTACAAATATAATAATCGGTCTCTATGTCAGCTAAAATTATTTTAAACCTACAAAAAGATCTATATACTCAACAAATGATTTAACATCTGACTGCCGCTTCACAGCTTCTGTGCCTATTACAAAGCCCCCAGTGCCTGCAAGAGCTGCTTTCGCATCTTCAGGTGTCTTTATGCCAAATCCCGTAATAACAGGCTTGCCGGTCAATTCTCCGGCTCTCACACCATTGTCTGCACCTGAGCTCTTCTTAGCTGAACCTGTAATACCCATTATGCTGATGTAATATATAAAAGGAGCATCCACACCTTTCAGTTCGTCTAAATCAGATTTTCTGGAAACAGGGGTTATAAAAGGAACTATAGGTATATCAAGTCCTCTCTCTTTCAGCCAGTACTGCATACGCAGAGGCACATCAGGGATAATAAGCCCGTCAATAAAACTGCCAAAATCCTTAGTAAAGTTCTTTTCACCATAACCTGTAAAAATATTAGCATAAGTCATGACAATAGCTTTGATATCAGGAAACTTTTTCTTCATCTCCTTAACGTCATCCATTATCTCTTTAATATTAACACCCTTTGAGACTGCCTCGTGGATAGCACTGGATATTACACGGCCATCAGCAACAGGTTCACTGAAAGGTATACCTATCTCTACGAATTCGAATCCTTTCTCTGCCACAGCAAAAAGGCACTCCCTGAATTTTTGTCTGT
>PKTM01000004.1 GCA_002869145.1 Denitrovibrio sp. | reverse complement strand
CTGCATAATGAGTTCCTTGAAAGCCTTAGTGAAGCTTTGGCAAAAGGGGCTATTTTCACAGATTCACATGCTCATATACACTTCAGCCCGCTATCTGATTAACTGGACAATGTTATAGACCGTGCCCGTGAAAATGGCGTCAACCGCATTGTAACTGTAGGGATAGACCTTGCAGACAGCAGAAAAGCAAAAGCAGTCAGTGCAAAATACGAAAATGTTTTTTATACCGCAGGTATTCACCCACACGATGCATCTGAGTTTACCATTACACAGATATCTGATTTTGAAGCTATGCTTGCGGACCCTAAATGTATCGCAGTTGGCGAGATAGGGTTGGACTACTATCGCAACCACTCTCCACACGATAAGCAGAAGCAGGTGTTTCTGACTTTTCTGGATATGGCACTGGCAAACAACAAGCCTGTGATAATACACAACAGAGACGCATCTAAAGACTGCATAGAAGTTCTTGAAAGCATGATGAAAGGGCGTGAAAGAAACGGCATCATTCACTGTTATAACGGTGACAGAGATATGATGAAATGGGCTCTGGACAACGGTTTCTACATATCATATGCAGGACCCGTAACCTACGACAAATCAGAAGAGCTCAGAAGCACAGTTAAATATGTCCCTGCAGATAGACTGTTAATAGAGACAGATTCACCATATCTGACCCCTGCGCCATTCAGAGGAAAGACAAACGAACCTGCTCATGTTGTTTATTGCGCGAATGAAATTTGTAATATAAATAACACCACTCTTTACGATTTTGCTGTACAATTAGAATATAATTATACACAGTTGTTTGGGAACTGACATGGCATACAAAATTTTACTCGCAGAAGACAACGAAATGGAGCTAACTGCTCTAAAGCATATTTTCACTGATGAAGGCTTTATTGTTGATACAGTCAGCAATGGGCTTTTTGCCATAGACAAGGTGAAAGACAACGACTACCACCTTATCATTACAGATCTAGTTATGCCTATTTCAGACGGCATACAGTTCCTTTACGCCCTTAATAATCTCGGACGTGAGATACATGTTATAGTTATAACAGGACACAACAACATAGAAAACATGCTCAGTGCTTACCAGATGGGCGCCATTGATGTTCTATACAAACCATACGATGTTTCAAGCCTTATCGATCTTTGCAGAAAAATCCTAGAAAACCGTATATAATTAACCATAGGTTGTGAGTTTTGTACAAACGCCTATATATACAATAAACAGGACTTCATTAACGGAGGCTACCATGATCAACATTTCAAAAATATTATACCCTACAGATTTTTCAGATCCTTCAGCATGTGCACTCAGATATGCTTCAGAGCTGGCGAAAAAATTTGATGCAGAGCTGGTCATGCTCCATGTTCTGTTGGACGAATCCCAAATGGTTTCATTTTATCTGCCACAACTCACCGTAAAAAATCTCTCCAAAGATATGGAGGATGGTGCAAGAGCAAAGATGGAAGAATTCATAAAAGAGACAAATGTGCTGGACAGCGTTACTCATACATGTGAAATGGTAAAAGGGATTGCAGATGATGAGATTGTGAAGTATGCAAAGGAAAACGACGTAGACATGATAGTGATAGGCACACACGGCAGAACCGGACTGGAGCATGTTATCTTCGGCTCAACTGCTGAAAAAGTCGTGCGCTCGGCACCTTGTCCTGTACTTACAGTTCACTGCGACAAATAGATATTATAGGCGAGCATAAGCTTTTACCTCAGACCAGTAAACAAGCTTAAAGTCTCCCGAAAATGACTTTATAATGCTATAAATAACTTCCTCTTATCTCCCTGTTAACTAAAGGGGGATAAGGGGGATTTTGCTTTATAGTATAAGAAACTAATGAACTAAAAACTGTTGAACTAAATCTTAACTGATAAACAGATAATTAAAGGATATTGATGAAAAAATTAATAAATAAAAAATTGTTAGCGGCATCTGCACTCATTTTAAGTATATTTTTCTTTTATGCAACCAGTGCATACTCGGGTCAGATATCCCAGATGCAGGTAAAAAACCTCTTTCCGAAGGTTGAACAGCTAGAAGGGGGATCAGAACTCTGGCTGAACACAGGGGTTAGAAGCAAAAAAGAGGACAACCATACAGTCTTTTCCACAACCTACTCCTACTATTCCGGAAAGTCTAAAAAAATGATGAACATCGTTCGTAAAGGTCAGTATGAAACTAATATCGCGCTATACTCCTTTAACAACTTTGTGGACGCTTCCATGTATTTCAGAGAGCTAACTAAAGATGCACCTAAAAACCGATCACAACAGGTAAAATTTGGCGAACGTGGGCTATTTTTTCTTTACCCGAAATCAGGCTACATAAACGATGCTGACTTTTACCTTGTTTATATAAACAAGACGTTTGTGGTGTGGATGCATGCCAATGACGGCTTTGCGCTTATGGACATAGCAAACCCGCTGAATGAGGCTTTGGAACAATACATAGTTGACAACACTGAGATGTATCTAATAAAAAAGCTGACCATTGAGGCATACGCTGAAGGCTTCGAGCTTCAGACAAAACAGCTTGAATTCACAACTGATTATCCCGCCAGCATAAAGGTAAGCGGAAAGGTGTTCTCAAAAGATATTAACCCGCTGGCTGTAGCAACAGTGAATATACTTGAAACCGGCGACAGCGTTTATACCGATAAAGATGGTTACTTTGAACATACAATACTTTTGGATGGAATAGATGACATAGAACTTGCTGCAAATTTTTATCTGGAACTGGATAAGGCAGAACAGATGACAAGGTTCAAAGGCGGACTGCTCAAAAGCAGTTTGAAATATAACAAAGACGGTAAGACAAGGGATCAGATATGGAATCTGGAGACAGCTGGGAAGAATATTTTCGGCACCGCCTATGTTAAGACATCAGACGGCAACAAACCTTACCCGATAAAAGGCAATATTGATAAAGACGGCGGAGTGACACTCACACTGGACTGCCGCAGAGCCGGGTCTGATTTCGGCTGTGAACAGGTCTTCAAAGGCCGGCTGAAAAATGACGGCGTAGAGGGAGAATGGTCTGGAACAGGAGGAGGCGGTGTTTTCACTGCTGATTCTGACGGATACCGACGCGTTGAACGAAAAATATTTCTTACTGACAAAACAGCACAGATAAAGACATTTGCAGTGGATTTCAACGGAATGCTTCTTAAATCAGCAGACAACCTGCTGAATATCGGTGCAGGGATGGACTCCAACGCTATGATCTTTGTTAAACCTAAAAGAGAAGCTCTTAATCTGGACCCAATGAAGACTATATCTGCCAAACTCGTTCTCACTCACCTTCCCGACAACCAAACTGGCACACTTTCTGTTTTTACTTACGGGATAAGACACGAAGGTACTAAAGCCTTTCTAAACAACAGCAGATACGCAGTGCAGCTTTATAAAAATGAAGAACCCTATAAATTACATATAGATATAACCGATTTGCTAACTGAAACTGAAGAAGCCTTTGTCATAGGAGGCGTACCGGAAGCTGGGAGCTATGGAAACCATGTTTTTTCAACTGACACATCACAATATGAGACACTGAAACCATATATACTTGTTACCGAATACTCTAAGAGCAAAGAAGAGGTAAAGACGGAGCGTCCTTTTGTTTTCTTTAACTGTGCTAAAAAATCAGAAGACAACATTGGCGACAGAAACAGACCCGGCAAAGACGGAGAACCTGATTATTGCTTCGATACAGTTTTTTCATATCCGGGTAAAAGTCTGACCGGTTTCGAGCTTGAGATAACCGGAATCAGCAAGAGAAAATACAACACTAATCCTCTTGACATTTACCCTCTGGTGGGATTAATTAGTAACAATAAGTTTTTAAACGACAACAAAGGAAATGTTCTTTATACGTTTGAGAAATCTTCTCAAAAAATACAAGTATGCATAAACGGAACATATGTTCCTAAAAAAGACGACCGAATATCATATAAATATTATATAAACGGCAGACCATATGAAGGGTTTGTCCAGTAAGTAAGAGGAAAAAATGGAAGACTATATAGGGCTTTTGATCTTTGTAGTATTTGTTTTCGTACTGACAAAGCTTAAACCAGGAGCAGGCTGAGGCCCCGGAGCAGACAGCTGCAGTATCGAGGATCGATACAAAAAAGACACTAAAAGACAGTAAACAACTGGAAGGACAATTTGGTGAAAAAAGTTACAGCACAAGGGCTATATATACATTTACCTTTTTGCCGAAACAAATGTGCGTACTGCGGTTTTTATTCAGAAACAGACTGCATGCAGCTTCAGCCGGAATATTTTCGGGCACTCACCAAAGACCTTCGCTCAAGAGAAAACAAGAACTACTCTACACTATACATAGGAGGCGGAACACCCTCCTGCGTTGACAGAAAGCTTTTGGCCGCTTTTTTAGACATCGCCTCTATTTACCAATCTGGTGTGCTAAAAGAATCAACCATTGAGGCAAATCCGGAAAGTATTGACGAGGATTTTCTAAGACTAGTGCATCGCTACAAATTCTCACGCATAAGCATAGGCTGCCAGAGCACTTCTAACGAAGTACTGTCAAAACTTACCCGCATTCACAGCGCTGAAGATATCTTTCGTGTTTATGAAAAAATCAGAATGTTCTGTCCGGACATTGCTGTAAATCTGGACATGATCTATGACATCCCCGGAGTAGATTTCGAACATACCCATCAGACAATTAAAGATTTTATAAAACTTTCCCCTGAGCACATTTCGGCATACAGCTACAGTCACGACACAAGTCTATTCAAAGAAGATGACACGGACACCACTGATTTTATGCTAGTGCGGGAATATCTTGAAGACGCAGGATACAATAAATATGAGATTTCGAACTATGCAAAGAAAGGCCATGAAAGTCTGCACAATATAAACTACTGGCAGCTTGGCGATTATGACGGTATTGGTTCATCAGCGTGGTCTCTTAAAAACTACGCGGATAAAAGAGTTCTGCTTGGCAAAAGTGACAACATACACAGCTACATAAAAGACCCACTGGCTTATGCTGAAAAAGAGGAGACTTATCCTCCGCAAACCGCTCTGGAAGAGTTGGTCTTCGGACTGCGTATAACAAAAGGGGTGGATTTCGAAAAGATATGCGTTAATATTGATGCACAAGTCAAAGATAAAATGTATAATGCACTTATACAACTTCAAAAAGAGGGACTCATTACATGGGACGATTCATACGCTCTATTAAGCCGGAAAGGCGAGCTTTTATTGGACTCTGTGCAGGAATTATTGTGGCGGCAGCTTCCATAGCCTATGCGGGCTGTGCCGGGGACTGCATGACATGCCACCCAAAACTCGAAGGTGACAAAGATCACCTCGCCCTAACCACATGCATATCTTGCCATACGCCTTCATCAGAACAGAAACTTTATGAGTTTGGCGGCGGGAGTGCCAGAGAGTGCGGTAATGACTGTTTTCAGTGCCACGAGAACTGGCCGAAAGATGGCAACCACGCACCTCTTGACACTTG
Organism: Denitrovibrio sp.; assembly: GCA_002869145.1. Lineage (GTDB taxonomy): Bacteria > Chrysiogenota > Deferribacteres > Deferribacterales > Geovibrionaceae > Denitrovibrio. Next base: position 5,706 of record PKTM01000004.1, on the reverse strand, counting down.
CAAGGACTGCCACAAAAAATGAAAGCAGTAAAAATAATTACCAAAAAAGACGGCAAATCCGCCTTTGTGGATTTTGATATAAATATTGAAAATAGTGGGGATTTAGGCAGCTTATCAGAGACTTAACCTGTTAAAGGGCTTATCTTTCGTGAAACAAGCGGGGATTATGATTATGACTGGCACAACGCTCCGGCAAGGCAGTTTGTGCTTATCCTTGAGGGAGAGGTTGATATTACCACTGGAGAAAACGAAACCCGCAGGTTTAGAACCGGCGACATACTGCTTGTGGAAGATACCACCGGGCAGGGCCATATAAGCCGTGCTGTTGATGGGAAAAAACGTAAATCTGTATTTGCAGTACTGGAGGATCAATGAAAGCTGTCTGGACCGACGCACTAGCTAGCGGTAACAAAACCATAGATTCGCAGCATAAGCAGCTCCTTGACCATATCAATACTTTCTTTGATAGCATCAGCAAAGAGCATGGGCATGAGACTTCTGTACGCACACTGAACTTCCTCGTGAAATATGTCAGATATCACTTCGCCACCGAAGAAGAACTTATGAGAAAAACTGAATATGAACATCTTCAAGATCATTTACATTACCATAGGAAACTCGTAGACAGCCTGATGAAATGTTATAAAAGATTAATATCTGACGGCAATTCCGAATACGTAATACAAGAGATATCCACACTTCTTCAGGACTGGTTTGTATGCCATATTATGGAACACGACCTAAAACTTGTGAAACATCTTCAGGGATATGAATTTGAATAGCAGACTGCTAGCTTTCGGCATACTCTCGCTCTCCCTGCTGACCATAATGGCAGGTGCAGCAGTTTCTCCTGCTCTGGCAGACATTCAGGCCAGCCTCAAAGGAGCAGAACCCACACTGACAAAAATGATACTCACTCTCCCCGCTGTTTTTATTATTCCGACATCCTACTCCGTAGGCAGATGGTCAGGTGGAATATCTAAAAAGAAGCTCGCCCTCTTAGGAGTTTTCATCTATACAATTGCCGGATGTTCAGCTTTTTTTGCCAAAGACATATATATGCTGCTGGCATCAAGAGCTGTTCTTGGTGTTGCTGTAGGGATAATAATGCCTGTGGCAGCATCATTGATAGCTGATTTTTTCCAAGGCGAGCAGAAGATGAAGATGATGGGCTACAATGTCGCATTTGCAAACTTCGGCGGGATAATTGCAACGTTTTCATCAGGACTGCTTGCCTCCATAGACTGGCGATACGCTTTTCTCGTCTACTCTGCGGGGATACTGGTTTTCATAATAGGTCTGCTCTTCATAAAAGAACCTGATTCCACAGCTATTTTCGATAAAAAAGCTCCCAGAAAAAAACTACCACTGGAAACCTACATTATGGCGTTCCCCGGCTTTCTTATTTTTCTGGGCTTTTACTCCATCCCTACAAACATAGCCCTGTACCTTATTAACAACAATCTGGGCGGCCCGGCGCAAGCTGGCTATGCACTGGCACTTGCAACCGGCTCTGCAATGATAATGGGGCTTCTGGCAGGTAATTTTAAACGTTTTTTAGGGAGATGGTTTGTACCGTCTATAGCACTCTCAATGCTTCTGACACACGGCCTGCTAGGTTTCACCAGCTCTGTGCTTCTGGTAAATATTGCAATGATAGCAAACGGATACACGCTCAGCATGGCTATACCATACATTATGCATAGGGCAACAGAGAGCTCCGGCGGACACAACGTAGGAGCAACCTCTACAGTCACATCTTTTGTGTTTTTAGGCCAGTTTTTTTCACCTATTGTTCTTGATGGTATTTCGAATATCTTTGAAAGGTCAGATGCGGCTTTCAGCTATCAGATAGTCACAGTGTGCACAGCTTTTGCCTTGGTTTTCACTCTGATACGGAGCTTTCTGCCCCGTTCATAATAACACCCGCCGGCTCTTTTATCTTTTGCAGAAAATCCTCTATCATAAAAGCTCGTTCCGCTGATGTCGTCTTGAGTTCGTCTGATGTATCCAGAGTGCTCACCTTTTTATAAACGATTACGGCTTCTGGAAGTTTTTTGTTCACATCTAACATTCTGGCGTAAGCAAAAAGGTAGTAAGCATCTGTAGGAAAATGCTCAACAGCCCTCATATATGCTGCTTCAGCTCTAACATATCTTCCGGCTCGCTCATTTATCTGTCCTGCAACGTAGTATAACCTGCCGTCTGTCTCGAAAACTCCAATGTACTGAGCTATTAAAGCTAAACCTTTGTCGCCAAATCCGGCATTTTCAAGATCAAGCGCAGCAGTGGAAACAATTTTTTCGTTTGCAAGAACCTTGTGTTTGAGAAGAAGAGGATTCACAGACTGGATGTCACCTTTGGCAATCTTTGCTTTTATAAGGTTAGACAGTGCAGCTTCGGACTTTTTTATTTTCAGCGCTTTTTCATAGCTATCCGCAGCTCTATCATAATCTCCGCTTTTAAAAGCCCTCTCACCTGTCGTGGTCAGAGTGTTATAGGCTATCTTTTTATCAAATATAGCTTTCTGCTCTGCGCTTATAGGTTGGCGCATCTTTTTTGGTTCTTCGGACTTAGCAGAATCACTCTGCTTCTCAGCAACGGGTTCTGCCCCATATCTGTTAGCACGTATATTATTCATATTATTTTGTAAATTATCAGAAATGCTTTCTGGTGAAGTTTTTTCCAACTCCTTTGCCTGCTGTGTCACAACTCTTTTTTTACTGTCGAAAGGTTCAGGAAGCTTATCCACATTACCAGCACGCTGGACATTAGCCTCTCTGGCACTTATTATCTGCTCGGCAAAATTCTGTTCAGCCTTGTTCAGAGCCTTTTTAACAGCATCATCAATTTTTGCCTGTATCTGCGCTTCAGTAACCGAAGATGCAGCATTAGAGGTTGGCTGAGGCTTAGCGGGTGCGGGTTTTTCCGCCTGTGCGCTCTTTACTGGAGCGGCGGGAGTTGGTTTTTTTGAAGGCTGTGTTACTTTGTATGATGTGGAGCCGGAATCCAGAAAAAATATTACACCTGCGCAGACAACAGAAACAACCAAAAGAAGAATGAGTATGATGTTTGGCCTGCCGGAACCTCTGCGCTTCGGAGCCAGATTAACCATATTTGGCGGAACAGAACCGCCGGATGTATTTTTCTTAAGTTTTTTTAAGTTATCCAGTACAAGACTCATATATTATCCATCAATGATTGTTGCTGTTAAAAATATCACAAGCTCACTCTTTTCAACAACGGTCTTTTTATGTTTAAACAAATATCCCAGCACAGGAATATCCCCGAGTCCAGGAACCTTGCTCTCTTCCTCGCGCTCCTCGTTGCTGATAAGACCGCCCATTATGATAGTACTGCCGTTTTTGACATTTAGCACAGTACCAGCTTCTTTAAGATTTACCACAGGGTAACTTGCGACTATTTCACCCGCTTCATTATACTGAACCTTCTCCGAACGGACATCGGAAAAGACCGGTACAATGTTCAGTGTAATAGTGTTGTTCTCCTTCACGTGGGCTGTCACACCAAGAACTATTCCGTCCAGCACTGTGACTCTGTTATATGACACTGTTGTCTGATTTGTCTCTGTGTCAGTCTCTCTGTCCAGCTCCCAGTAAGGTATAAGCTGCCCAGATGAGATCATAGCACTCTGACCGTTCATAAGCCTGATGCTTGGGTTGCCTACGGATTCTACATCAGCAGTAGATGCTATAATCGACAACAGCCCAGAAGCACTGTTGCTGGCTATCTCACCCACAAAACCAGTTGCAAGGTGTGTGAATCCACCTGTAAGGCTTCCTGCAAATGACTCTCCGCCAATCTTGCCGGAAAATATTCCATTCCAGTTGATGCCGTACTCGTTACTGTCATTAAGAGTTACCTCAACAAGTTTCGCCTCTATAAGAACCTGCTTATCCAGTTCATTAAGAACATCTGTCATATAGCTTTCCACCATCCTCATCTTTGAAGGTGTGGTGGTTACTTTCAGTATGCCTGTGAACCTGTTATAAATATAACCTTCCGATCCTCTGAAAAAACCATTGCCGGATGAGGTTGTACCAGCAGAAGCTGAGCTCCCCTCACCTGTTTCTCCTGCTGCCGCCTGAGTGGCTTGCGATGGGAAGATAATGGAATGTATACTGCCTATTATCTGCCCCTGAACATCGCTGGATTCGGCTGGATTGTCATATTTAAGTGAATAGTCTCCACGAAGATTTGCTTCTGCGGAGCCGAAAACGTCTCCACCAATCTCAGAGCTCTGCGTTGTGGTCATCCTTACGTATGGAAACTTAAAGGTTTTTGTAACACTGGAAACTATCTTCAGCGCATTCCCTTTGATCTCGTAATATACACCTGTATTTTCAGAAATTACTTCCAGCACGTCTCTTGCCGGCATGTTGTTTACTGTTATGGTGAAAGGTTTTTTTACATTTATATCAGGACTGATTATTAGGTTTAGGCCTGCTTCAGAGGCAATCATGTAAAGGATGGAAGAGAGCGTTTCTTCCACTGCATCCAGCGTGATTTGCACATCTGCAAGAGGATCTTCGATAATAACCGGTGCTTTGAATGCAGGAGGCGGAGGCGGAAGCAAAGGCTGAACCTGCGGAAGTTTAGACATTGCAGGTTTCTTGTTTTGCTTAACTGTGGTGGCTGAACATCCAACAGCTATAATCATTATAAAGATTATCAATAATTTACGAATAACCATCTTTCTCCCCATGTTCCATTGATCCGGATCTTGCCATCCTCTATAGCGACAACTTTTTCACCTGATCCTAGATTATCGCCAATTTTATATACTTTGTCATTAACTACAGCAAATTTCATTATTTTTCCAACAAAAACACTGCTTACCAGATGATCAGGCTTCGGGGGAAGCTCTACAATCTCATCCATTTCTTTCTCTTTTTTTTGTGTTTTATTAATAGCTGCAGCAACAACCGCCTGATGCTCATTTCGCTGCTTCATCATATAGTTATTTTTCAGAAAAACCGTGTAGTCTGATGAAGTATCGATTTTCAAATCATTCTCTTTTGCCAGTGCAGCAGCAAAAGATTTATTTTCAGGGCTGATAGCTACTTGAAAAATTTCGCTGGCCTTTTTCATGTCATCTGAAAAAAGCATATCCATTTGATCAGCAATAAAACCTCTCAGGAAAAAAACAACTCCCAAAACGTATAGAGGGAGCAGAATCTTCAGCCAGTGAGTGGGGGAAAGCATTGTCAGATATCTAGTAAACATACTTACCTCCGACAAAAGGCTGGATCATCTCTACTTCAATCACTACTGATCTAATATTTTTATTATAACGGAAATCGACACCTGTTACATTAAAAATAGGCGATATACTCTTCTTCATATAAGATAACAGCTGTATAACATCTTCAGGTTCTTCCGGGATATATGTGAACTCAATCTCCACAACAAAACTGCTTTCAGATTCTGTTATTTGTTTTTTAACTCTTGCATCGTAACGTCTCCGAAATTCTTCCAGAACCTCCAGCAGATAATTTCTGGCTTCTTTGCTCTGCATTTTCGGCAAATTAACTCTATTGATCTCATTGCTTAGCTGCTGCAAAGCATCCTCAGTCTCATTTATACGCAATTTACGGAGATTTCTTTCCAGTTCTCTGGAAGTTTTTAAAGTATTTTCGGTAACAGACTCCAGTACAATATATTCTATACTAAGCAGTCCGATGA
>PKTM01000002.1 GCA_002869145.1 Denitrovibrio sp. | reverse complement strand
CACTAATTCATCTTTTTTAGGGTTCTTTAATGAAACAGCAGGGGCACCAATATTTCTCTGGATAGGCGGGTCCCAGACTTTAAGCTTGCCAGTGAGCTCCGGCATTTCTTTTTCGGCCTTACTAAGTATCTGAACAGGATCACTAATGATTGCATCGATTCTGCCTGCTTTCAGAAGCTCCAGCATCTGGATATCATTATTTACCTTGAATACTTTAAATTCTTTTTCGTTTGAATAGAATTTTTCGAGTCCGCCGGCATCGCGAATTAATGCTACTCTTTTTCCATAAAAGTCTTCGATATCTCCAGATTTTGCCTGAAAACTGTCAAGTGTTACAAATGCTATATCGTCAACGGTATTAGGTGCGAGTAACTGATAAGTCTTCTTTTGCTCTTCACCCATCCAAAAACCAGCAACCAGATCAATCTCTGAAAATTCAACAAGTTTCAAACATCTTACCCAGGGGAGAATCTGCACTTCCGGGTTATAACCAGCTTCTCGAAGTGTTGTCGCCACCACATCAGGAACCAGCCCTTTATCAGGAAGCTTTTCACCGCCAAGCTTCCCCCATTCCAGGTAACAAACTTTGATGTTTTCTTTATCAGCGGCAAAAGCAACACTTGCTATCAAAAGTGACAATATAAATATTAAGGTTCTCATAAAAAGACCTCACAGTTTTTAAGCTTATAAATTTTACCATAATAATATTTATTGCACGTATTTAGTTATAGAGATATTAGAGTAAATTCTCATTTTATAAAATTGACAATTAGCGTCAGCTCGGTGATAATTGCACAACAAATAGCTTAGTCCCAATAAGTGTATTAATCAGATATAAAGTTTATAATAATATGCCCGGGTTTTTCTTGTTATAAATTATTGAATTACTTTTTGCTCAGATGGTGTAATCAACTTAACTCTAAAGAATTCTTTTAATAGGTCTAACATCGAACGTCTGATACTTTTACTGTATAGAAAATAACTGAACGCAATGATAGCCCAGAATCCGATAGCTTGTTCTCTTGAATTGAAATAGTGGATGTACTGCATGTTTATCCTAAATATATAGGCATTGCGTAAAGTTTAGCTCCGGCATGCTCACCGAAGCTGAGAACTTTGTTGCCGTTGTACATGACGTAACCTGTTTTCAGTAACCCTTTAGTTGATTCTGCAAAATGTTTGATATGTTTAAAGTCGGACATAGTTACTGTTTTTGCACTCTTTATTTCAATGGCTGTTAGTGAGCTTCCATTATCAAGTATAAAGTCGATCTCCTTACCGTCTGATGTACGGTAAAAGCTGATCTCAACTTTGTTTTTTGCATATGTATTGGCTTTCAGTAGCTCTGAATAGACAAATGATTCATACAGCATGCCTTTATACTCAGAATTCATTAGTTGATCAGTCTCGGTTATTCTGAGCAAGTGGCAGAGTATACCAGTATCGCAAAGGTAGACTTTTGGTGTCTTGATGAGGCGTTTAAGCTCATTTCTGAAATATGGTGTAAGGAAATCTATCTGATATGTGTTTTTGAGCAGAGACAAGTAGTTATCCAGAGTTTTATTATCTATACCTGTTTCTTTTGAAATATCAGCTTTGTTAGTCAGGTTTGCACTTCTGAAAGCTAAGCTCTTATATAGACGCATAAAGCTGTCCAGATTTCGTATATCGCCCAAATCTCTTGCATCTCTTTCAATGTAGGTTGAGATGTATGAACTGAACCAGAGATAGAGTATCTTTTGCTCTTCTATTGTTTGCACTTCAGGGAAGCCGCCTTTGATAACGTGTTTTGTAAAATCAATCTCTTTTACATCAGAAGGAAGCTTATCTGAAAGCAGAAGGTCAATGAGATTTGTGTCTTTCTCATAGCATTCGGCAAGGTTAAAAGGGTAGAGGTCTATAATTCCTATTCTCCCTGCCAGAGAGTCTGAAACCTTTTTAAAACCCTGTAAATTTGACGAGCCAGTTAGTATAAATGTGCCTGCTGTCCTGTCGTTATCAATGTGTTCTTTAATTGCGACAAATATTTCCGGTACTTTCTGCACCTCGTCTATTACCACAGGCTTTTTAAGTGACATGATAAAGCTTTTGGGGTCGGCTTTGGCACTTTCATATGTTGTGATATCATCGAAAGTTACGTAGTTATCAATTCCTAAGTCCATAGCGAGCGTAGATTTACCTACTTGTCTTGCACCTGTGATTAGAATTGATGGAAAATGCTTGATATACATAAGTATATCTTTCTTTAAAGCTCTTTTTATCATGGCGTGCTCCAGTAAAATCTAGGAGTATGATACTGTAATTTTCAGGAGAGCGCTAGTTGAAATTTAGTTTAGTTTGTATATAATAAATATATTCGTCACAGAATTTGTCACAACTAGAACGGTTGTGAGCGGGTATGAACGGTGATAATTCCTGAAAATAGGGAGCTCTAGACCGCATAGAGCTCCATTTTATGAGTTCAAATCCTTTCACCCCGATTTTCGTTAAATAACGTAGGCAAGCGCTTACAATGAGGGTAATTTTTATTATAAAGACAAACAAGGAAAGGAAATCGTAATTTTAGAGTTACCGCCAAGTAGTCAACCTTTTGAGTTTGATTTTTTCTGACAGATTGACGGAATTAGTGGAAATATGCGGGGAATGGCAGAGCCAATAAAACAAAATCACTAACAAAGGCGATGGCACCAGATTTGGCACCAAACACTGACCATTAAAAAAGACCACTGTTTTTCAACAGCGGTCTTAATTATTAGTATTTATACTGTTTTTGGATGCCGAGAGAGAGACTTGAACTCTCACGCCCTTTGACAGGCACAGGATCCTTAGTCCTGCGTGTCTACCAGTTCCACCACCTCGGCTTTACACTCTATCGTTGGTGTGCAGAGGGTTATATCAGTTTGGAATTTATATGTCAACTGAAAAATGAAAAATTAATTTCAATAAATTCAGCCTGATTATCTACCATTGAGTCAACTGTCTAATCAGTCTTATCTCATACGCATGAAACAGAAAATCTTAATTAATATCTCTGCTTTATCTCTGAAAAATATCTACCGGTGGAAAAAAATTTGCATTGCAATAAATTATATATATGCCGCTTTTAAGGCAAATAATAACTGGAGGTTTACTAATGCCAGAATTTGCAAATCCATTCAGCGTATTGCAAAGCGACAGAAAACTTACACATCAGGAACTTATAAGAGCTATCAGGCTGATGATATCAGCAGAGTATGAGGCTATACAGCTTTATATGCAGCTGGCAGATTCCATAGACCACGAGCTTGCAAAAAAAGTTCTGGTGGATATCGCAGATGAAGAGAGAGTTCATGTTGGAGAATTTCTCAAACTACTAGAAGAGCTTGACCCTGATGAAGCTAAGTTCTATAGGGAAGGAAAACAAGAGGTTGAGGACGAATTCCTTAAGTAATAGCATCTTCAAAAAACGAACAATAGCTATATTAAATTTTAAAGCCTCCGGAAACCGCCGGGGGCTTTTATTTTGCGGGCATATAAAGGGCTTAAACCTTGACAAAGCTATAATGCACGAGTATATTTTGTGGTTCTAATTTCAACTGGGAGCGTAAATATGAACGTGTTACTTCCAGACGGCGCCAAGCTGGATGTTCAAGATGGCGCAACAGCATATGATCTGGCAAAACAGATAAGCATTGGCCTTGCGAAAAAAGCAATGGCAGCAGAAGTTAACGGCACACTTAAAGACATTACCGCTGAGCTCAGCGATGGTGATACAGTAAAAATAATTACAGAAAAAGACCCTGAATCCCTTGAGATAATCAGACACTCAACAGCTCACCTTATGGCGCAGGCTGTAAGAAGGCTGTTCAAAGATGTAAAGGTAACCATTGGTCCTGTTATCAAAGACGGGTTTTACTACGACTTTGACATGGGCGACAAAAAGTTTACTCCTGACGATTTGAAAGCTATAGAAAAGATGATGTCAAAGATAGCCGGGGAAGCTCAGCCTGTCTCCAGACGTGTCATCTCTAAAGAAGATGCTCTCAAAGAGTTCTCAGACGAAAAGTACAAGGTTGAGCTCATCAGCGCTATTGATGATGAAACCGTATCACTTTACGATCAGGGCGATTTTACAGACCTCTGCCGGGGACCTCACGTAGACAACACAAAACGCATCAAACATTACAAACTGCTCTCAGTAGCAGGGGCGTACTGGCGTGGAGACGAAAATAACCCTATGCTCCAGCGCATATACGGCACTAGCTGGCAAACTAAGGAAGACCTCGAAGATTACCTTAACATGCTGGAAGAAGCGGAAAAACGTGACCACAGAAAAATAGGCAAACAGCTGAAGCTTTTCACTTTCAGCGAAGAGGCTGGCGCAGGATTCCCTATATACCTGCCAAATGGCGGTGCTCTCCGTAATGTTCTTGAAACATATGAAAAACAGGAACACATTAAACGCGGTTACGACATAGTTTACGGCCCTTCCATCCTTAAGCAGGATTTGTGGAAAAAGTCCGGCCACTACGACAACTACCGTGAAAACATGTATTTCACAAAGATAGACGACATAGACTACGGTGTAAAACCTATGAACTGCCTTGCGCACATGATGGTTTTCAACTCAGAGATAAGAAGCTACCGTGACCTCCCGCAGCGATATTTTGAGCTGGGAACTGTTCATAGACACGAAAAATCAGGGGTGCTCCACGGACTGCTCAGAGTTCGTGCTTTCACACAGGACGATGCACACCTCTTTTGCACACCGGAACAGCTCAACGAAGAGATTATAGGCATAATCGACTTCGTAGATGAGGTAATGGGCAAATTCGGATTTGAATACGAAATAGAGGTTTCAACAAAACCTGAGAAATATATAGGCACTGACGACAACTGGGAGAAGGCAACCAACGCCCTCTTTGAAGCACTGAAAACAAAAGGGCTTAATTACGAGATAAACGAAGGAGACGGAGCCTTTTATGGCCCTAAAATAGACATTAAGCTGAAAGACGCCATCGGACGTTACTGGCAGTGTGCTACCATTCAGGCGGATTTCAACCTGCCTGAAAAGTTCGACCTTAACTACATAGGCGAGGACGGACAAAAGCACAGACCGGCCATGCTGCACAGAGTTATTTTAGGCTCTGTGGACAGATTCATCGGCGTGCTTACAGAGCACTTCGCCGGAGCCTTCCCTCTTTGGATAGCCCCTGTACAGGTGAGGATAATCAACGTTACCGATGCGCACGCAGACTACTGCAAAGAGATAGAGAAAAAGCTCAAAGCAGAAGGTTTCCGTGTTGATTCTGACCTGCGAAACGAAAAGATGGGCTTCAAAATTAGTGAAGCACAGATGGAAAAAGTTCCACATATGATAATAATAGGACAGAACGAGGTTGATAATAACTTGGTATCTGTTAGACTGAGAAACGGTGACAATAAAAATGAGCTTGATTTTTCTACCTATCTTAGTGTATTAAGAGAGCTTGACAAAAATAAGACACTAGAACTTTGGAGGTGACCTATAAGAGGCGGTAAGTTTGTTCCCCCTAACAATCAGGATAAGGAGAGGATTAACGAAAAGATACCTCATAGCGAGGTAAGGCTGATTTTAGACGACGGATCACAACATGGTGTATGCAGCATAAGTGAAGCACGCAACTTGGCAGATCAAAAAGGGCTCGACCTTGTCGAGATAGCCCCAACAGCCAAACCGCCAGTCTGCAGGGTCATGGACTACAGTAAGTTCAAGTTTGAAAAAAATAAAAAAGACAGAGAGGCACGCAAAAAACAGCGAGCTAATCAGGTCGACACAAAAGAAGTCAAATTCAGACCTAAGATCGAAGAACATGATTATGAAGTCAAAATGAAGAACGTTAAAAAGTTCCTCAACAACGGTGATAAAGTGAAGATTGTGCTTCGCTACCGTGGACGGGAAATGATGTTCCAAGAGATGGGGATGCAAGTACTTAATAGAATCAAAGACGATATCGAGGGTCTCGGTACCGTCGACAAAAAACCCGAGATGCAGGGTCGACAGCAGGTTATGATGGTTACACCTGTCGCAACCGCTGGAAACTAATTAAAGGAGTTTTCGAATGCCGAAAATGAAAACCCACAAGGGTTCCGCCAAGAGATTTAAAATCACTGGAAGCGGAAAAGTGAAAGCGAAAAAAAGTGGACTGAGGCACATCCTTACCTCAAAATCCACTAAACGCAAGCGCGCTCTGCGCCACCCTAGCATCCTTCAAGGCAAAGACGCCGCAAACGTCAAAAAAATGATGCCTTATGCTTAAAAGAAGGAGTTAAGAATGCCAAGAGCAAGAGGCGGGTTCAAAACCCGCAGAAGAAGGAAAGAATGGCTGAAAAAGGCCAAAGGATTTAGAGGTCAGATCAACAACGTGTACAAAAAGACACGTGAACAAGTTGAAAGATCTCTTGCAACTGCTTATGTAGGCAGGAAACAGAAAAAGCGTGACTTCAGGAAACTGTGGATCATCCGTATTAACGCTGCTGTTCGTCAGCACGGCCTCAGCTACAGTGTCTTTATGGGCAAACTGAAAGCAAAAGGTATTGAGGTGGATAGAAAAATCCTCTCAGATATGGCTGTAAACAATCCGGCAGAGTTCGAGCAGCTCTGTAAGCAAGTTAAAGCTTAACTAAACAATAAAAGGCGATCCACACGGATCGCCTTTTTTGTTGTGCCTAGCGGCACTCGCTTATCACAATACTACCGAAATAACCTATATTTTTATCGTTTTGTCACTCCCGTTGGTCACTCACCACGTTTCCGTCATTCTACTCGATGCTTAGCATCTTCGTTCAGCCTTCGGCTAGTGAGCAAGCGTAAGAATCTCAAGGCTATAGCTCACTAAACACTATAGCCACCGTGACTATAAACCTCTGCTTATCTTTACGTCTGAGACTCCTACGTCGAAGCAAGGCTTCTCCTCTGAGTGACAAATACCGTCATTGGGAGAAACAAAGCGAGGAAGCAATAAAACTATCAGTTTATAAGTATATCACCCAGAATTTCACGAACATCATCATCAACATCTGATGTTATCGCAAGAACATTATAGCCTTCGTTCTGCTGAATCATATTTATACCTTTGATATCAACACTATTTTCAGCGAGTTTTCTGGATATTGCTGCAAGTGTTCCCGGCTTATTAACCACACGGACAAGCACAGCACCCTCCCCCACAGCATGAAAATCTGCCTCGTTTAAAACTCTGATGGCATTCTCATACTGTTCAGTCAAAAGTCTTATTAATGCATCAGCACCGACCTTCTCTGCTGTGATAGAAGAGATGTAAATCCTATTCGCAGTTAAAAGCTCTGTAATATCTGCCACAAGTCCTGTGTAATCTTTACTTACAATAGTGATCGTTTTCATTATATAACCCGCTAATATTTATTTCTTGCTCTATTATCTTAAAACATCAGCATAAATTCAAGCTCATTAAACATTTTATTAAAATTTACCGTTGAATATCCCGCCCTATTCGAGTAAAACTTTATACCTATATACTTATTCACAAACAATAGTGAGGAACAACGTGGAAATAGATTTAAGCACCATACAGGGTTATGAGCAGGAGATAGATTCTGCCAAGACTTCTGATGAACTTTATCAGGTCAAGGTTAAATACCTCGGCAAAAAAGGTCTTATCAGCGGTATGAACAAACAGCTGAAAGACGTACCAAACGATCAGAAGAAAGAATTCGGAATGAAGATTGGCGAGCTGCGCAATAAGTTCGAGGCTCTTTTTTCCGAAAAAGAAAACAACTTAGCCAAGTCTGAAATGGACGCAAAGCTTGTGAACGAGGCTCTGGACATCACGATGGAGGGATTCCCTCTGCACGCAGGTTCTCAGCACCCTATAATGTCCATATACTATGAGATAGCAGACATCTTTGGTTCTATGGGCTTTGAAGTGGCTGTGGGCCCTGAAGTTGAGCTTGAGCATTATAACTTTGACATGCTAAACATTCCTGCAGAACACCCAGCCAGAGACATGCAGGATACATTTTATATATCTGACAACGTGCTCCTTCGAACCCACACCTCCCCTGTTCAGACAAGAATGATGGAGGCTAACAAACCGCCAATCAAAATTATTGCACCGGGAAAAGTATACAGATGTGATTACGACATTACACACACACCTATGTTTCATCAGGTGGAAGGGCTTCTTGTGGATACCAATGTAACTTTTGCAGATCTGAAAGGTACACTCACAACCTTCATACAGCGTATGTTCGGTTCGAACGTTCCGGTACGCTTTCGCCCAAGCTTTTTCCCTTTCACAGAGCCAAGTGCAGAACTTGATATGGGCTGTACTATTTGCGACAGCGTTGGATGCCGTGTTTGCAAGGGGACAGGCTGGATAGAGATTCTCGGCTGTGGAATGTGTAATGACGAGCTTTACCGCCACGCCGGCTATGAGCCGGGCGTATACTCCGGCTTTGCCTTTGGTATGGGGATAGAGCGTATAGCAATGCTGAAATACGGCATCGGCGATCTCCGCTCATTCTTTGAAAACAACCTCAAATTCTTAAGGCAGTTCTAAGGGGTATAACATGAAAGTAAGTATTAATTGGTTAAATAAATTTGTAGATGTCTCTGATCTCGACCCAAAAGAGATGGCTGAAAAGCTCACCATGTGCGGGCTTGAGGTTGAGGCTATCGAAGAGAAAAACTCACTCAGCAACGTTGTTGTTGGGAAAGTGACTAAATGCGGGAAACATCCGGACGCTGACAAGCTTTCGCTAACAGAAGTTTTTGATGGGACAGAGACTTATCAGGTTGTTTGCGGTGCACCAAACGTTGCAGAGGGTCAGACTGTTGTCTTCGCTAAGGTGGGGGCAGTCCTCCCTGGGGATTTCAAGATTAAAAAAGCTAAGATCAGAGGACTTGAGTCACTCGGCATGATATGCGCTGAGGACGAAATAGGTATTTCTGAGAGCCACGACGGGATAATGATCCTTGACGATTCGCTTGAGCTCGGCACGCCTATTGATGACATACTTGGTCTGCCGGATACAGTGCTAGAAATTGGCATCACACCAAACAGAGCCGACTGTCTCAGCATTATAGGCTATGCCCGCGAGATAGCGGCACTTTATAACCGCCCGCTAAAGACTAACGATTTCCAAATAAACGAAACAGATGACGCTGCCAGCAACTATGGCGGTGTTGAGATAAAAAACAAAGAGGCGTGCCCTACTTACCTCGGCCGCGTTATCAAAGATGTAACAATCAAGCCGTCACCTTTATGGATGCAAAACAGGCTGAGAGCGATCGGAGTTCGGCCTATCAGCAACGTAGTAGACATCACTAACTATGTACTTTTCGAATATGGTCAGCCGCTTCACACTTTTGACCTCAAAGAGATAGAGGGCAAAATTATTATACGCAATGCATCAGACGGCGAAAAACTTCTAACTCTGGATGAGAAAGAAAGAACCTTTTCTCCGGAAATGCTGCTTATCACTGATGAAAAGAAATCTCTGGCCGTGGCAGGCGTTATGGGTGGCGAGCACTCAGGTATCAACGACGACACAAAAGATGTTTTTCTGGAATGCGCATACTTCGAGCCAAAACAAACACGTATGACAGCTAGAAAACTAGGGATGCAGACTGATGCATCTTACAGATACGAAAGAGGTATTGACCCTGTAAACACAAAAGAGATGTGCGAATACGCAGCTTACCTGCTTCAGGAACTTTGCGGCGGCAAGGTCTGTAAGGGCGTGCTTGGTGAAGCAAACGATCCGGCAGAAATCACATTTACAGTGAACGCTGACTGGATAAACAGCTACCTCGGCACAGATGTTTCACTGGAACAGATGAAAACAATTTTGTCAGGACTGAACCTTCAGCCGGAAGTATCGGGTCGTGACATAACTGTTACAGCACCACCGTACAGGATAGATATCAACACTAGACAAGACATAGCGGAAGAGATCGCAAGGATGTATGGATATAATAATATCCCGACCACTCTGCCAAAAATAAGCGCAGATTCAATGCCTATGCAGCCTATCCTCCAAATGAGAAAAGACATCGCACAGAAGCTGAAAACTCTCGGTTTTAATGAAGCGATAAACTATTCATTCATGAAATCAGACTTTTTAAAACAGTTTGACGATGAATCTAAGTTTGTAAAACTGTTAAATCCTATATCAGAAGATATGAACACCATGCGCACTCTGGTTTTTCCGGGGTTACTTGCTACTATCAGATACAACCTTAACAACGGCTTCAAGCAGGCGAGATTCTTCGAGTTTGCTTCCAGTTTTGTTGAAGTTGGCGAAAAACTTCCTGAACAAAATCTGAAACTGTCAGTTGCTACTGCCGGTGAATTCTGGCCTATGAGCTGGGGCGCACCTGCAAGCTCCGAGCCATTTTTCATACTGAAAGGGGTTCTGGAAAATATTCTCAGTCAATACAAAGTGTCTGCTTCTTTTGTTAAGTCTGACAAAGCGTTCCTTCATCCAGGCAAATCTGCTGATATAATAATTAACGGTGTAAATGCAGGTTTTATAGGAGAACTCCACCCTGCAAATGCTGATGAATCAGAGATTCGAGAGTCTGTTACACTTTTTGAAATTGATATGCTCATATTCAAAGAAAATGCGAAGTTTACTTTCAAACATGAAAACTTCAGCAAATTCCCATCTGTTTATAAGGACATCTCTGTAGTTGTGGACACTTCCACACCCACAGAAAAGCTTATTGAATGCATAAAAGGCACAAGCCCTATTGCAGAGAGCGTTTCCCTTTTTGATGTTTACTCCGGAAAAGGAGTCGAAGAAGGCAAAGTAAGCAAAACCTTCCGTGTGCTCTTCACCGCTGAAGACCGTACTCTTACAGATGATGAGACAAACGGAATCCTTCAGAAGATGATAGAGAAGCTGGCAGATGAATACCGAGCAGTTTTAAGATAATTTACAATATTCGGGGACTTGTGCTTTGGTGCTTGTCCCCTTTCATTTTTTTAAGACAGGCCAAAACACCACAAAAGCCCCACACATACAAATACTGACGGCAGTAAGTTCCCTACTGGAAGTCTTTTTATTCCCAATAAGTCTATCGCAATTGCTACGATAAGCAGTCCGCCAACTGCGTTCATCTCTGTGATGACGGGTTCTGTCAGAATAACCGCAGCAAGACCGGCGGCTAAGGTTATACTCCCCTGATATATAGCAAGTGGGAAAACAGAAAAGGCAACACCAACACCCAGAGTGGAAGTGAGAGCAATGGATGCGACACCGTCTAAAACTGCCTTCGAATATAAAATAGTCGGCGTTTCGCCCAAGCCGTCCTGAAGAGAACCCATGATAGCCATAGCCCCTATACAATAAAGCAGACTGGCAGTGACAAAACCTTCAGCTATTGTCCCTCTCCCTGCAAAACGCTTCTGGAGTTTCATGCCGAATGCATCAAGCCGCTTTTCAATTCCCACTGTTTCACCGATTAGTCCACCTATGATAAGACTTCCTATGACAATCATCAGATGCTGACTCTGAAGTGCCAGCTTCATACCTATAAGCATAACAGCAAGACCAAGCCCGGTCATTAAAGTCTTCCTTAGCTGATCAGAAAGGTAGCGTCCCGCAATCTTCCCTATTAAAGCACCAGCAAGTATCAGGACAATATTAACGGCAGTTCCCTGTAAAATCATTACATCACCATATTTTAGAAAGAAAAATAGAACTCAGAACGTTACCACGGGCAGTTACAATTCTCAATGTAATTTTTTATGCAGAATATTCTGCACTCACCTTTTAATAAAATGTAGAATATTCTACAAAACTCAAAATCGCTAAACATAAAGTCTTTTATTATAAGCCACATACAAAATGGCACTCCGGTTGCTCTTAGTACTCTGACTAAACGGAGGAATTCATGAAACACTTTATAAAATTTATAGCTTTAATAATGTTATTAACAGTCGTTGCAGCATGTGGCGAATCGAATGGAAAATATTCAACAATAACCCCTAAAAACGGTATTTTATCTATACCCCTTTCAGAGGTAAGTGATGGATCTGCGCACTACTACACAGTTAATTCTAACGGAAAAGAGGTTAAATTCTTTGTCCTCAAATCCCGAGATGGTGTAATAAGAGCCGCATTTGATGCTTGCGATGTTTGCTACCCAGAAAAGAAAGGCTACAGGCAGGAAGGAGAATTCATGATCTGCAACAACTGCGGACAGAAATTCCACTCAAGCCGTATAAATGTCTTAAAGGGCGGATGTAATCCATCACCACTTGCCAGAGAACCAAAAGGTGACCACCTTGAGATCTCTATGAATGACGTTGCAACCGGTTCAAGATACTTCTAAGGAAACACAAATGAACATATTTACTCTGCCTGTAAAAAACCTGAAACGAAAACTGATGCGCACAACCATTCTGGTGGCTGTCTTCACTGTAGGGATACTATCTGTGGTTATGCTTTACAATGTTTCTGAAACCATAGGGCACTCACTTGAGAAAAAGATGACTCAGTTCGGTGCAAACGTGCTTGTATATCCGAAATCTGACTCTCTTAATGTCAGCTACGGCGGTTTCTCGCTGGGAAACCTTAACTATCAGGTAAAGTATTTATCAGAAAAAGAAGTTATGTATAAAGTACGTAATATTGAATTTAAAGAAAACATCAGCACAGTGGCACCAAAACTAGTGTCACTGACTAAATATGACGGCAAGCCTGTTGCAGTTACAGGTGTCATCTGGGGGGAGGAAACCCGGATAAAAAGCTACTGGTCTATAGATGGTAAAATGCCCGAACAACCCGATGAAGCAATTATTGGAAGTCGGGCAGCAGAATTCCTTGGAATAGCGATAAGCGACTCCGTAAACTTAGGAAACGGCGTTATCAAAATTTCAGGCATTCTTCAGAGTACCGGAACAGAGGACGACAATCTCATTTTTGCCGACCTACACACAGTGCAAGCCTACACGGGAAAACAAGATATGGTTAATTTTGTTGAGGTTGCCGCACTCTGCGCCGGTTGTCCTATAGAAGACATAGTTGCACAAATACAGGCCGAATTGCCTGATACTGATATCAATGCGCTGCAAAATATTGTGAAACAACGAATGAGCACTATTAACTATGTAAAAAATATGGTTCTGCTTGTCAGTGGTGTAATACTTGTGATCGCATGTTTTATGCTCGCAATGTTTATGCTTGCATCTGTGAACGAGCGCAAAAAAGAGATAGGACTATTAAGAGCTGTGGGTTACTCAGGTAGCAAGATATTCCTTATCTTCGGATTCGAGGCTATGATTATCGGATGCTTAGCAGGCGTTCTTGGTTACATAGGCGGTTATTTCAGCAGTGTCGAACTTCTCGCCAGAGTTAACATTGGCGGAGAAGGCACAGAAATAGCTTTCAGCGCTGTTGCCATGTTTGTTTCAGCTGGGCTTGTAGGGCTGCTTTCCGTGGTCTCTGCATCAATCCCTGCAATGAAAGCTACAAAAGTACAGCCAACTGACGTTTTCAGCGAAATTTAAGAGGTAATAAAAATGTTATCAGCAATCGACATAAAAAAATCATTTACAGTAGATACAACCACCAACGTTTTAAAGGGTGTGACTATGGATATTCTTCCTGGTGACTTTACCGGCATTATAGGTCGGTCTGGTTCAGGCAAGAGTACCCTCCTCAATATTTTGTCCACCCTTTTACGTCCGGATTCGGGCAGCGTTGTTTACAAAGGAAAAGACCTCGGAAAGGCCACGGTTAAAGAGATTAATAACATCAGGCAAAATGACTTTTCTATAATATTTCAGTCATTTCACTTATTCCCTTACTTAACTGTTTTAGAAAATGTTCTTCTACCGTACCTTTCCGGGGTTATTCCTGTTTCAGGTCAGTCAAAAACAAAGGCCATGCAGATGATTGAAAGAGTTGGGCTTCAAGGGAAAGAAAACAGACTGCCCGGCAAGCTTTCAGGTGGAGAACAGCAGAGAGTTTCAATCGCAAGAGCTCTTGTAAAAAACCCTAAAATACTTTTTGCAGATGAACCAACAGGAAGTCTTGATATTAAAACTGGTAAAAGTATTATAGAATTGTTAAAAGAGCTAAACTCAGAAGGTCTATCAGTGGTTATGGTTACCCATGCAATGGAGTATACAAAATACGCTGACAGAGTTATCGAGATGAAGGACGGAAACATCTGTGGAACAATCAACGAAGTCGCAGGAGCAGTCTAAACTAAAGGAAAACATCTATAGCATATCTGTTATAGTTTTCGCTACCCTTGTAGTAACTTACTTCCATTACGGTATACCCCTGCACCATACCGTAATACATATCTAGCACTACTATGCATTTTATATTATAGTCATATATGCCGCCTATAAGTTTGGACTCAAAGGCGGCCTTATCATGTCTGTGCTTCTAACAATGATTTACAGCCCGAGTGCATATATCCATCTGCTGAATCTGAATTTCACCCATCACGTTCTGCCTTCTATGGTGGAAGTAACGATGGTATATGCAGTGGGACTTTTGGCTGGCTATCTTTCAGGTAAGCTTAAAAAAGAGAAGCTAAAAGTGGAGAAGGTTTCAAGCGAGATGCTGGAGCTTGAAAGACAGATTGCACACGATGACAGGCTAAGAGTTCTTGGTCAGCTTTCAGCAGGTATAGCACACGAAATAAGAAACCCTCTCGCTGCCATAAAATCAGGAATATCGATAATTAAATCCGGCAAAAGCAACGATCAGGTGATAGATATACTCTCATCAGAGATAGAGCATCTGGATAAATTCATTGACCGGTTTTTGCAGTATGCAAGGTTTGGAACAGATCAAAAAAACCATATAAACCTCTCTCATTTTATGATGGAGCTGACTGAGCTTATTAAACTTGCAGCCTCCAGAAAACATGTGCAGATAAAGCTAACCACAAATGTGCCGGAAGACACCTGTCTAGATGGGGATAAAAACGCCATAAAACAGGCACTTTTAAATATTGCCATAAACGGGATGGAAGCCTGTGCTGATAAAACTGATGCGCTGGTGGAACTTGCTGTGGATATAACAGAGACAGATATTATATTTTATATATCAGACAACGGACATGGTGTCAGCGAAAAGAACATACAGACAATTTTTGAGCCTTTTTTTACAACAAAGGCCGAAGGTACAGGTCTTGGACTGGCACTGGCATCAAAAATAGCTCGTGAACACGGTGGAAAGCTCTCTGTGGAAAACCTTGAGCAGGGCTGCTGTTTCACACTACAGATAAAAAGAGGCTGCTAATGAGCGTATTACTGATAGAAGACAACACCTCTCTGGCAAAACTTATACAAATGCTTCTAACGTCTGAAGAGATAGACAACAGCTGGGCACCTAATGGCTTTGAAGGGCTTAAAATGCTTGAAGACAAAGACTTTGATGTTCTCATTACTGACATACGCATGCCAGGGATGAGCGGCAACGAGGTGCTTGAAAAAGTATCCAAATCTCACCCAGATCTTCCAGTTATAATAATAACTGCACATGGCAACATACCCGATGCCGTTGCAGCTATAAGAAACGGAGCATACAACTACATTACAAAACCATTCGAGAATGATGACCTGCTTAACTCTGTGAACAAAGCCATTGAGGTTTGTCATATGAGGCGGGAAAATATAAAACTAAAAAATTACCTGCGACAGTCAATAGCACCAAAGCTGGTTGGCAAAAGTGAAGCTTTCAGAAAACTGATACAGATGGCGGACACTGTTGCGCCAACTGACGCTCCAGTACTTATTCTGGGTGAGTCAGGTACAGGGAAAGAGCTGATAGCAAGACAGATACACAGCCAGAGCAACAGAGCAGACAAACCATTCATAACAGTAAACTGTGCGGCAGTTCCCGAAGGACTTTTCGAAAGCGAGCTTTTCGGACACAAAAAAGGTTCATTTACTTCAGCCGACAGAGACTATAAAGGCAAGATACTGGAAGCTGAGGGGGGGACGCTCTTTCTGGACGAAATAGGCGAACTTCCTCTTTCTATACAGGTTAAGTTACTGCGTTTCCTTCAGGAATCAGAAATACAGCCTGTTGGAGCTTCTGTCCCTGTTAAAGTTAATGTCAGGGTTGTGGCTGCCACAAACCGCAACCTTAAAAAAATGTCTGAAACTGGTGACTTCAGAGAAGACCTTTATTACAGACTTAACGTGTTTCCTGTTGAAGTGCCGCCTCTGGCTCAGCGCAAAGACGATATAAAAGAGCTTGTGGAGCTTTTTGCAGCGAAATACGGATCAAAAATAACTTTCAGCAAAGAGGCTATGAACAAGCTGATAAACCACAACTGGACAGGCAACATCAGAGAACTGGAAAACACTGTGTACAGGATATGTATTCTTCGGGGGACTGGCGAGGTTCAGCCGGAAGACCTGCCGTCTGAGTTTTCCGGGAACATGGTTGCATGCCTTGATATGAATCTGCCTGATGATGAACTAAACCTTGAAGAGCTGGAAAAAAGTTTTATTGTAAAAGCACTTAATAAATTTGATGGAAATAAATCAAAAGCCGCAAAATACCTTTGCATGCCCAGACATGTCTTTTTATACCGTCTGGAAAAATACGGTATCAACTAATTATAACCCGCCTTTAAAATTAGAAAGCCCGCTTAAACTAAGCGGGCTTTCAACTACAGTTACTACAGGAAGTTTATGTCTTTGCGTTATTTCATAATTAATCTTTGTCGTAGGCTATGAAGTTTGTGTTTCCTCTGGAATATACCTGAAGAACAACAACTTCGCCCTTTTTAACTTCGCCATATTTCTTTTCGAAATCACTAACGTTTGTAACCTGCTCGTGGTTCACAGAAACAACAACCATGCCTCTGCGGAGTCCCGCTTCGTATGCATTGGTGGTTTCTTTAACCCCTGCAACCTTCACACCGCCGGAAATGCTAAGTGCTGAAAGCTCATCAGGTGTCAGGTTCTCTACTATGACAGGCGAATCTTTATTTGGTTCAGATTTTGCCACGCCATCTTTTCTTTCGCCAAGTGTAACTTTTATATCTTTCTGCTTTTTGCCTCTAAGTACTGTAAGAGTCACAACTTCATTAGGGCTCATGCGTCCAATCTTATTCACCAGTTCTCTGGAATCTTCTATCTCTTTGCCGTTAATCTTAATAACAACATCACCCGCCTGAACACCGGCCTTATCAGCAGGGTCACCTTTGGTAACATCAGCAATAAGAGCACCTCTTGCATCTTTCAGACCAAATCCTTTGGCGAGTTTTTCGTTAATTGACTGAACAGAGACACCAAGCCAGCCTCTTTTTACAGAGCCTGTTTTTAGCTTAGGCAGAAGTTCTTTCAGCATATTAACAGGGATGGCAAAACCAAGCCCCTGACCGGAAGGAATAATAGCCGTGTTAATAGCTACCACTTCACCGTCCATATTGATAAGCGGTCCACCGGAGTTACCTGGGTTAATAGATGCATCTGTCTGAAGAAAATTGTCGTAAGGACCATTTCCAAGCTCACGTCCTTTTGCACTGATAATGCCAGCTGTAATAGTCCATTCCAACCCAAGCGGGTTGCCAATGGCTACAACCCAGTCGCCTATATCTGCTCTTTCAGAATCGCCAAGCTCAAGTGTTTTCAGGTAAACACCTTCCGCATCGATTTTTATAAGGGCAAGATCAGTAAGAGGGTCACGCCCTATGACTGTTGCATCAAATTCGTGTTCATCGTTCAGCTTGACTATAATCTCGTCAGCCTCTTCCACAACATGGTTGTTTGTAACGATAAGTCCGGATCTATCGATAATAAATCCAGAACCGAGTGAACTTGTTTTATACTCTTTCTCTTTACCCCCGACATCCGGGTGATTGTCAGGCATACCGGGGAAATTATCTCCAAAGAACTTTCTGAAGAGATCCTCAGGAGACTGTCTGAATTTTCTTTTAACTACTTTAGTAGTGGAAATATTTACTACGGCGTCTTTAGTTTGTTTATAGATGTCAGAGAAACCGTCAGGTCCGCTTGCAAAGGCGCTGGTGAGTGAAATACAAAAAATCACAATTATAAGTGCTGTAAGCCTTTTCATTTATTTTCCTCCAAATTCGATATGTTTTCTACGAGTCTCTCCATTTCTGTAAAAGGGAGAGTGCCTACTACTGTAAAAAGCTCCTTTCCTACGCTTTTTCTAAACACATAATTTCCATATAAGATTCTTTCCATTGTATTTAGTTCAATGTCATATTTTTTCCTGAATACAGAAAACTTATTTAATCCATCGGTAAAGCTCATGTGTCTTGTGCCGTCTTTAAGTGTTTTGTCGTGAACAAGAAAATACCCTTTAAAAACTTCTTCCGCTGGCTTCTTAGATATCTTCTGAGCTCTTGGCAGAGGTTCTTGTGAATGCTTTTCCAAACTAGTAAAGGCGAAGACCAGTTTTCCCTGGGTATCATATATCTCTTTTCTTATAACAACACCATTTCGCTGATCCACCATAAGCAGATGACGAAACCTGTCGTTATGAATAGGTCTCACATCATACTGAACAACATTAACATCGAAATATTTGATGCCTCTGCTCTCAACCACTTTGTAATATTTGCGGTTGAGCTGTTCCGGTTTAAAAAACGGCTGGCGCATCTTAGTCGCGAGATACTGTAGTATTTTTTGTTTTGTGCTTATTCTGTCTGTGAGAAATGTTGAATAGTCATTCTCGTTTACAGCAATTTTGAAGTAAACCTGCTCTGATGCATAACTGGCAGTAACAGCAGTCAACAGACAGAAAAGCAGGATTATTTTTTTCATTTTTCTATATTAACTGATTCTACCTGACCGTTAAATTCATTGCCCGCTGAACCAACATGTTCTATTACGTACTCTTCGAGCTTTTCGTTTCCGGCCACGGTGTTATTGTCTACATGTAGACTCATAAGCGCTGCAATGGTTATAACGCATACAGCCGCAGCTGCGGCCACAAACATTGATATCTTTTTCATTCTGGAGTTTGTTTTCACAGCTTTTGGTTGCTGGATTTTATTCATGATGCTTGCTGAAAGATTTATATCTACTGTTTTTGAGTAGGACTCTCTTATCATCTCTTTAAGCTTGATCTGGTTGGACATGGCATTCTTGCATTCTTTACAAGTCTCCATATGTTTCTCCAGCGCCTGCCTTTGAATACTGCTTGTCTCTTCATCTACATATAAAGAGATCATCTCATGAAATTTTGTACAATCCATCTGCTAACCCCTGATTTATCAATCTGTCTTTTATCATTTGTCTTGCGTTAAAAAGCCTGCTGCGAACCGTCCCTATAGGGATATTCATCATTTCAGATATCTCTTCGTAGCTCATGTCCTCTATCTCTCTAAGGACAATAACAACTCTGAGCTTATCCGGCAGTGCATCAACATAGTGTCTCACATATCTTTTCAGCTCCTCTTTTACAAGAAGCTCTTCTGGACTTTCTCCGTCAGGTATCCTTTCAAAAAAGCTAGTTTCATCCTCTTCGTTCTCAACATCCATAATCCTTTTTGCCCTTTCGAAATGGTTAAGCGCCAGATTAAGCGCAATCCTTTTCAGCCAAGGGTAAAACTGGACATGATTCTTCAGAGTATGCAGCTTATGAAAGCCTTTCATGTATGCTTCCTGAACAATATCTTCAGCAAGCTCTCTGTTTTTTACGACATTAAGCACTGTGGCAAATAGCCTTGACTGATATTTCAGTATCAGAAGCTCAAAGGCCTGACTGTCACCGCCCAGTACATTTTCGATTATCGAAGAATCTTTCACGTTTCCTCCGCCTTTATGTAACATAGATTAGCTACTCACTTAAAAGTTCATTTAGATACATATCTATAAAAAGCATATTTCCAAAAACAGCAAGTAAAAAGTTCTAATATCACTCTGAGCCTGTATTAAGGTATAAGAGTCTCAAAACCGTTTTAAGCTGATGGCTATAGTCACTGTGGATGAAGATTTCTGATTATCAGCGGTCTGAGATCATTACGCTCGTTTACTCGCTCATGATGACAAAAAAAGGGGGCATAAAGCCCCCTCTGGTTTATAGGTAAAAATTATACTGTTTATTTAGACTTTATAAACTTTCTTCTCAAAACAAATGCACCGCAGAAGGCGAACATCAGAGCAAAGCTGAAAGCCGAGCCAGAACCCGCAGCAGAACATCCGCCGCCGCTAGCGCTGCTTATTAGATCATCCAAAGCCTGTTCAGCTTTATCTGAAGCTACATCTTCTGTGCTCCTTGCCAAAACAACTGAAGCAACTATCTTGTCATCACCAATACCAAAAGGCGTCTGGTTTTCGTCGTATAACAAATTATTGTTTTCAAGATATATCATCAGACAGTTTCCGCTGCTATTATAAACTGTGTCAATGTCACTTTCGGTACATGTGATCGACAACCCATTATCAAGCGCATACTGAGGGCATATAAAAGCTTTGTACCTGTCAGCTTTAACCCCGCTATACTTAAGAACTATAGCTACATCCTTATCCTGACCAGTATCTACTGTAAATTGAAGCTTTGCGTAAGTGGTGTATAAAGCACCCACCTGAGATGAGCTGTTTGAAAGATTCATGCTTTCAATAGTTCCGCCAATAGCATATATGCTGGCATTTACAGTATCGCCGCTAACCAGATCATCACTGAAGCTGTCAGCAACTGTTTCTACAATAGATGTGTCAATGTCGTATGAGCTGTTAGAAGATATATTTGACAACATCGGGACAAGAGCAGGATCGGAATCTTCATTGATAACAAGTTTGCCTGCTGAATCAAAGTCAAGCCCTGTGTTACTCTCTATCCATGCTGTATAATTTTCGACTTTAGTATAAACGCCGTAGAAATCAGGCTGAGCGCAGCCTGTACCATAGCTGACTATGCCTATGAGTGAGTCTATAGAAGAACCATCCACAAAAAGCGGCCCGCCGCTGTCACCCTGGCAAGCATCTTTGCCGCCAGTCTGATAGCCTGCACATATCATATTTGTTGTGAGTTCTGTGGAATATGTAGCGTCACATACTGAATAATCCGTTACCGGAACATTCACTTTATAAAGCTCATCCGGGTAAGAAGTTACAGTTGTGCTGTCAGTATCGCCCCAGCCTGAGACTGTAGCAGAAGTACCTGTAGTATAATATGGTGTTGTAGAAGTTGATATTGCACCTATAGGAGCTGAATCCACTGGCGATGATAGTTTAATAAGAGCGATGTCGTTGTCGTAATAAGCTGCATCGTGAAAATCAGGATGGATTATCACCTGTGAAACACTTGACATGGTCGAAGGGTTAATTGGATTTACGGTATTTGTACCTGTGAGAACAAATAAACTAGCAACTTCTGACGGAGTATCATAGTCTTCCATACAGTGCGCAGCAGTGACAATCCAAGTGCTGCTTATAAGGGTTCCGCCGCAAGAGACGTTATATGACCCAGCCGGACTCTCACTGCCTATTGCTACTTGAAATGGAAGCTCCCCGTTTGCAACAAGCTCTCCGCCTATTATTCTTGCAAGTGAGCTCTCTGCAGAGGCAGTAAAAGTGAAAGTTACACTAAAAATCAGAACCATAAAAATTTGCAATATCCTTACCATGTTTATATTCTCCTAAATTATTTTTTAATATATTTATGTTATCATAGAGAGTGCTAATATGTTATGTAATTTTACCCAACTAATAAAAAAACTAAAAGTGGTGATACATTATGAAACCAAAAAAACTATTAATAATTATGAGCATGCTAATGATCTTCGGATGTACCTCTGCGCAAACCGGAGCAACAGGTGACTACTCTATTTATCACAGTGGAAAAGAATTCTCTAAGGCTGCATTTGGCGCTAAGGTTTTCAACTCCGAATCAGAATACGAATCTTTTCTGATGGGCAGGTCTATTAAGAAGAACTCACTTCTTAACAATCTAAACTTTGAGAAACATTCTCTGGTTGTTGCATATCTGGGAAAAAGAGCCGAAGATGGTTACGGACTTAAGATACTGAACGTAACAGTAAATACTGATAAGGTAATGGTGACTGCGAAGGTTGTGCAGGCAGATGAAAAGAACGCGCCGCATCAGTTCATAGTGATAGAAAAGACAGATAAAAAAGCAGAACTGAGACTAGAATAATAAAACGGGGACATGTTTCTATATGCATGTCCCCACTAGCAAATTTATTCCGATGCTTTTAGGTCTCTTCTCACCGCACGGCGAATAAATGCCGATACCGAAATACCCTCTTCTTCCGCTTTTTTGATAACAAGATCACGCTCTCTTTCCGACAAACATGTTTGCAGTGTATTCTCGCGTTTACTTTCCATAATATCCTCCTTTTTTTTACACTAAAAGATTATAATTTCTGTCGAAATATGATATGTATAGCAGTGATCAGGAATGAAACTGATATTAGTTTCAAAACTGTATCTAGAGTATTGACAGAAAGCGAAAAGGCTGATATACAAATGATTCCTTTCTGGAGAGGTGTCCGAGTCAGGTTTAAGGAGCACGCCTGGAAAGTGTGTGTACGTTTACGCGTACC
Organism: Denitrovibrio sp.; assembly: GCA_002869145.1. Lineage (GTDB taxonomy): Bacteria > Chrysiogenota > Deferribacteres > Deferribacterales > Geovibrionaceae > Denitrovibrio. Next base: position 51,727 of record PKTM01000002.1, on the reverse strand, counting down.
GAGGGTTCGAATCCCTCCTTCTCCGCTTTTTGTTGTTTTGACAAAAACTTTAACGAATGGCCCGACGGGGCCTCTGCAACAAGTTTCACGCGAACCCCGCCAGATCCGGAAGGAAGCAACGGTAGTGAGAAATTTTGTGTGCCGGAGTCACCCTGTCGGGTCCTTTTAAACATCTGAGGTATTTCATTATGATCTCCAGTTTGAGAAATAAAAAGAAACTGACCACTTTTTCACTTTGGTTAATCATCGCAGCTTTTGTAGGCACCATATTCTTTGTTTGGGGAGTTGGTGATAAGGCATCTGAGCAGCTTTACGCAGCGAAGGTAGATGATATAATTATTACTGATCAGGATTTTCGTCAGAAAGTAGATGACACAAGAGAGCAGTTCAGACAGCTGTTCGGAAACAATATCGACGAAGTTCTTCAAGGTGATACCCTTGAAAAAAACGTAATGGAAAGCCTTATTAACGAAGCACTCCTTCGTATAGAAGCAAAAAGACTTAGCATCCCAGTATCAGATGCAGAGGTTTCAGCCAGCATCCAGTCTATGCAGGCTTTCCAAACAGATGGTTTTTTCGATCAGGAAAGATATGTACAGCTGCTTGCCAGAAACAGACTTATTCCACAGGCGTTTGAAGAAAGTGTACGCGAAAACCTTACATACCAGAAAATGCAGGCACTCATAAACGATAGCGTAGCTGTAAGTGATCTTGAGATTAAAAAAGAGTACACATATAACAATATGCAGGCATCAATAAGATTTCTCGAAATCAACTCTGAAGACTTTGTCTCTAATGTGGAAGTAACTGACACAGCCGTAACTGCATTCTATGAAGAATATAAAGAGAATTACAGAGTACCAGAAAAAGCAGACTTCAAATATGCTGTTTTCAACCCTGAAACATTTAGTGAAAATGTAGAAGCAACAGAAAGCGAAATAGAGAATTATTTTATAAGAAATAAAGAATCTTTCATTGAACCTGAGCAGGTCAACGCAGCTCACATTCTTCTTACGGTGGACAACTGGGATGATGAAAAAGCTGCTACAGCCGTATATCAGAAAGCCAAAGATATTAAAAAACAAATAGAAAACGGCGCTGATTTTGCAGAGATGGCAAAAAAATTCTCCGAAGATGGTTCTGCTGAAACCGGTGGTGATCTGGGATTTTTTACAAAAGACCAAATGGTTCCAGAATTTGAGAAAGCAGCCTTTGAAACAGAGGTGGGTGAAATATCTGATGTCGTGAAAACACAATTCGGCTTTCACATTATCAAAGTCAAAGAGCATAAGCAGGAGTCCAAACCTACACTTGATGAAGTAAAAGACGAAATTGCGAATATAATTATTGAGCAGAAGTCAAATTAATCTTTCAGAACATATGTCTTCGACACATACAAGGCGATCCTCTCAACTTCGAACATTACAGCTTATAATGAAAAAGCTGAAAATAAGATTAAAACCATTGAAATAAAAGGGCTCACAGCAGCAGGCAATGTTGCTCCTCTTAAAGGCATGGGCAGCATAGCATCCAGGCTTATGCAAATGAACAAGTATGAACTTTCACAGGTTATTGAGGTTGATGAATCACAAATGATCTTTGAGATGACAGAGAAATACGATTCGTACATACCTGAGCTTTCAGATATTAAAGAGAAAGTTACCGCGGACTTTATACAGGTAAAAAGCCTTGAGCAAGCTCAGGCAAAAGCTAAAGAAGCCGCCGAGCTTCCCACTATGGACGATGCTGCAGAAATGCTGAACAAGACATACACCACTACTCCGAAGTTTAAAAGGACTGACCCTATAAAAGGACTCGGTATGAACCAGAAACTTATGGAGGATATCTTCAAGTCAGAGCCTGAGACATTCATTCAGGATTCATACACTGTGGGCGGGAAGGTCTTCCTTGTTCAGGTTAAAGACTTAGTTGCGCCAGACACTGCAGAGATTACCGATCAGCAAAAAGAGCAGATCAAAAGCAATCTATACGGTGTGAAGTCAGCTCAAGCAATGCAGTCCTATGTTAATGAGCTTAAACAGAAGGCGAGAATAGAGATAAATCAGAGATATGCTCAGTTTTACGAATAAGGCATAGAAAAAAGTACATATATAAAAGGGACGCAGGAAACTGTGTCCCTTTTTTTTTACGGAAGTGTTATAGAAAACACAGTGCCTTCTGCTTCATCAGATTTAAAATCCACTCTGCCGCCAAGATAACCTTCGGTAATGACTCTTATGCTGTACGTGCCAAACCCCGAATTACGTTTCCTTGTGCTAAACTTTTGTCTGAAAATCTTCGACTGAATTTCTATCGGCATAAAGGCGTTGTTATGAACCCAGAATACTTTTTCGCCATTTACAATTTTTGCTCCTATGGTAACCTTCTGGCTAAAAGCCGAAGCCTCCAAAGCATTGGTCAGCATATTTATGAGTACACGGCTCAAAAGCCCTGCATCTGTTTTAAAATTAAAATCTTCACACGTATGATGAATGTAGAGTATTACCCCTCTAGCCGTCTGCATGCATTCAGCAAATTTTACAGCTTGTTCTATTAAGCCTAGTGAGTTCTCTTCTTTAAGTTTGATCTGTAGATCTTTTCTCTCTGCCTCCATAAGTATCTTGTGGTTATAAAGCTCATCAAGCAACTGAGATGAACTTTTTTCAAGATAAGCCTTAACCTTCTCCTTGTCGGTAAACCTATCATCAGAAAGAAGCTGTATCATCGAATGAATACCGCTGGCAACATTTGTAATGTCATGATGCAAAATATCTTCAAGATTTTTTGTCTGTTTCTGTTTATCTATACTGTCCAAAGAAAGCATTATAAAATCTTCTCCGTCCAGTTCAATATGCTTGCTGGTTACCGCCAGTTCCAATGTTTTTGAGTATTTTGTAAGGATGACACACTCCATGTATGAGTCGACCTTGTGTCTCTGTGTTTTGAGCACTGAAATAACAGCACCGCACTCTTTACAAAACTCAGATGTTCCGCAGCCAAGCTCGCACCATGAAAAGCGGCACTCCAGCACCTCGCCTAATCTTTGGCCTATGACATCAACAACACTTTTAATTTTAAAATCTTTAAGAAATGAGCTGTTTGCATAAACTATCTGACGATTATTGTTAAGAATAATTAGGTACTGATCGATCTTTCCAAGCAGATCATTCAGCATTGGATAAAATGCAAATAGCTGATACTGTTCAACGATAAGGTCATCAGAACTTCTGTCTGAAGAAGCAAAGTGTGTATTAATCATTTCGGCACCATAAAATTGAATATAGTTTGATTATAATACTAGTATCCACTTTATCAAGCCGAATTCACTCTAGTTCTACAGGATAAGCTAAGAGAGGTGAGCGTGCTTTAGAGACTCTCTTTTATCTTCTCCATAATTTCATCTGCTTCCAGAACACCCCAGCACAAAGGTTTAGATGACATTGAAACAAACGGGAAAGGCAACCTTCCCTCTACTATTGTAGTGACTTCATTTACATATTCCAGTATCTCTGGTGAAGAAACGTCTATGTACTTAAAATCCACACCATCTTTTCCAAACTCTTTCCGCAGCAATGTATCCAGATTATATGATAGCTCTTCATATGGGTCTTTCTTCTCCCCGCAGCCTGCGGGAAAATTAGAAGGGCTTCAGCCAGAAACAAACTCCATGCTGCTGCCGAACATTCTTATGATAATAGCTTCACTCATTAACTTCTCCTTATCAATCGCCATCAGGGTGTAAGGTTGGGTACTGACCAGAAAAGCATGCATGGCAGTAACCCCCGCCGTTCACACACTCCATAAGTCCTTCGAGACTGAGATAACTCAGGCTATCTGCTGTTATGTATTTCCTGATCTCCTCTACATTATGCGTGGATGCAATTAGTTCTTTTCTTGTGGGTGTGTCTATTCCGTAAAAGCATGGAAAGGTTGTAGGAGGACTGCTTATTCTCATATGCACCTCTTTTGCGCCAGCTTCACGAAGCATCTTAACAATCTTACGGCTGGTGGTTCCTCTTACGATTGAATCATCCACCACAACAACCCGTTTACCTTCAATAACACTGCGCACAGGGTTCAGCTTTATCTTTACCCCGAAGTGTCTGATAGACTGGCTTGGCTCGATAAAGGTTCTGCCAACATAGTGATTTCTCATAAGCCCCATCTGAAATGGTATTCCGCTCTCTTCGTAATAGCCAAGTGTCGCCACAACTCCTGAATCCGGCACAGGAATAACAACATCCGCCTCTATATTGTCCTCTTCTGCTAGTTTTTTACCCATCCTTTTTCTGACATCATAAACACTGTCGCCAAAAATGAATGAGTCAGGTCTTGCAAAATAAATATGCTCAAAAACACAGGGCTTAGGATCTGTTTTTTCAAAAGGAAAGATGGATTCCAGACCGTTTTCATCAATAATAACCATCTCGCCCGGCTCTATCTCGCGAACCATAGTAGCTTCAATAAGATCCAGCGCACAGCTTTCAGAAGTAAGGATATATCCGTTCTTTAACTTTCCGAGCACCAGCGGTCGCATCCCCATAGGGTCACGAACACCAATCAACTTATCATTAGTCATAACAAGCAGGGAGAAAGCACCATTCAACTGGCGAAGTGAGTGTATAATGGACTCAACGAGATCCTCTTTTTTGCTTTTAGCTATAAGATGGACTATCACCTCTGAATCAGAGCTTGAATTAAATATTGCGCCCTGTCTAACCAGTTCATTCTTTATCTCTTCTGCATTAACGATGTTTCCATTGTGAGCCAGAGATATCTGACCTGCGTTTATCGTTACAGTAATAGGCTGAGTGTTGGCTAATTCTGAAATGCCGGTAGTGGAATACCTGTTGTGACCTATAGCAATATCACCAGCAAGGCCTTCCAGTTTTGCTTCAGAAAAGATATCTGCAACCAGCCCCATACCTTTTTCATATTTCATCTCTGATCTGTTACTGACAGCTATACCAGCTCCTTCCTGACCTCTGTGCTGAAGCGCATAAAGTGAAAGGTAAACAAGGTTTGCGGCATCTTCGTTTGCGAAAACGCCTGCCACGCCGCATTCTTCGTGAAATTTATCAAATGTCATTTCATTATTTTCCCAATGCTGTTCTTCCATATATCCTCTGCATCTTTAACTTTGATGTCTATAAGTTTTCTGCCGTCAGCAGATATTTCTATCCTGTCGCTTAAAGTACGACCTATTCTTGATATAGGCAGTTCGTGCTTTTCTGCAAGTTTTTCTACTGCAGCAGCATTTACATTAGAAACCTCCAGAATAACTCTTCCGTGGTTTTCTCCGAAAAGCAGTGCATCAGCCGCAAGCTCGCTCTCCAGTTTAACAGTTACGCCTATCTCTTTGGCTCCGAAAGTCATTTCAGCAAGCGCAACAGCCAGCCCTCCTTCGGAGATATCGTGGGCAGCATTTACAAGTCTTTGGTCTGCCGCCTCGCACATAAATTCTATAATAGCCTTCTCATGTACAAGGTCAACAGCCGGAGCATCTCCAAGCTCTTTTCCGTGGATGGAAGCAAGGTACTCTGAACCGCCGACATGGCCTGTGTTCTCGCCTAAAAGATAAACTGTGCTGCTGGAATCTATAAAATACGACCCTATTCTCTTTGTAACATCGTCTATCACACCAACCATAACTATAGTCGGTGTTGGGTGAATAGGAGTTCCTTCTGTTTCATTATAAAGAGAAACGTTTCCGCTTACCACTGGTGTGTTAAGAGCTTTAGCCGCCTCACAAATACCCTCTAAAGCTGTAGCAAACTGCCACATAATAGCTTCTTTTTCAGTGTTGCCGAAATTCAGACAATTGGTAAACGCTCTTGGCCTTGCACCTGATACAGCCACGTTTCTGGCTGATTCTGCGATGGCAGCCTTACCGCCCTCATATGGGTTCAAATAGCAATATCTGCTGTTGCAGTCACTTGAGATGGCAACACCCTTATCTGATTCGTTTAGCCTGATAACAGCCGCATCCGAGCCCGGAAGCTGAACTGTCCCAACCCTTACCATATGGTCATACTGCTCCCAAACCCATCTTTTTGATGCGATGGTCGGGTTAGCAAGAAGCTGAAGCAGAACTCCCTGAATATCTTCCGGGCACTCTGTCTTTACAGTTTTCTGAAGCAGGTCTTGAGAATCAGGTCTGCTGTATGGTCTGTTATACTTAGGGGCCTCATCAGCCAAAGGCGCAGCTTCCAGTGCGGCAACTTCCTCGCCGTCCCAAGTTAGTCTGACGTAACCGTCATCTGTAACCTCGCCTATAACTACGGCATCAAGATCCCATTTATCAAATATCTCTTTAACCTTATCCTCATAGCCTTTCTTTGCAACCATGAGCATGCGCTCCTGTGTCTCTGAAAGCATTATTTCATAAGGTGTCATGTTGTTTTCACGGACTGGTACATTGTCAAGGTCAAGCCTGACGCCTGAGCCTGACTTGGAAGCCATCTCGAAAGATGAGCTTGTAAGTCCCGCTGCACCCATATCCTGTATGCCCACTATGTAGTCGGTCTTCATAAGCTCAAGACACGCTTCAAGCAGTAGTTTCTCTTTAAAAGGATCGCCTATCTGAACATTAGGACGTTTGGATTCGCTGTTTTCGTCAAACTCAGCAGATGCCATTGTGGCTCCATGAATGCCGTCACGACCTGTTTTGGCACCGACATATATCACAGGGTTGCCTTTACCTTCTGCCTTGGCCAAAAAGATTCTGTCTTTTTGAACAACACCCAGAGCAAATGCGTTCACCAGAGGGTTTCCGTTATAACAGTCATTAAAGTAAACCTCGCCACCCACTGTCGGCACTCCGAAGCAGTTGCCGTAGTGGGAAATACCCTCAACAACACCTTCGAAAATATATCTGTTTTTCGCACTTTTAAGGCTGCCGAAGCGAAGAGAGTTCATAGCAGCAACTGGTCTTGCCCCCATGGTGAAAACATCTCTTAAAATACCGCCAACTCCTGTGGCAGCACCTTGAAATGGCTCTATGAATGAAGGGTGATTATGTGATTCTACTTTAAAGCAGACACAGAGCCCCTCGTCGTCTACTGATATAACACCAGCATTCTCGCCCGGCCCCTGAACAACCCAAGGTGCTTCTGTGGGGAACTTTGCAAGATGAACTCTGCTGGATTTATAAGAGCAGTGCTCGGAATACATTGAAGATATGATGCCCAGCTCTATGTAATTCGGGTTTCTGCCGATAAGGTTTTTCGCACCCTCAAACTCACCTTCAGTGAGCCCCATCTCTTTTGCTATAGGGTACGTTACTTCTGGGTAATTGAAACTTTCGTATACACTCACGCTGCACCCCCTATAGCTTTTATAATTGACTCGAAAAGGAAATATCCGTCTCTGGTCTCCATAACACCCTCTGCAGAGCGCTCCGGATGAGGCATCATTCCAAGCACATTTCCATTTTCGTTTATTATCCCTGCTATGTTGTTCAAAGAACCGTTTGGATTAGTTCCGGGAATACACTCGCCGTTCTCATCGCAGTAACGAAAGACTATCTGGTTGTTATCCTCAAGTTTTGCAAGACCTTCAGGGTCTATGAAGTAGTTTCCATCCATATGAGCAACAGGTATCCCTACCACTTCCCCTGCGGCATACATTCTACTGAAAGGAGTGTCAGAATTGTCCACACGGAGGTTTACATATTTACAGATAAATTTAAGATCGCGATTACGCATCAGAGCACCCGGAAGGAGCCCTGTCTCAGTAAGCACCTGAAAGCCGTTGCATATGCCAAGCACACGCCCGCCATTATTGGCAAAATCAACAATTTCGCTGACTATGGGCGAAAACTTTGCAATGGCTCCGCAGCGCAGGTAGTCTCCGTAAGAGAATCCGCCCGGCAAAACCACCAGATCAACACCTTGAAGATCAGTATCCTTGTGCCACAGGAAAACAGTATCCACGCCTAACACATGCTTCAGTACATGATAGCAATCATGGTCACAGTTTGATCCCGGAAAAACAACTACTCCTGCTTTCATAATCTATTCCGCAAATTCAATGGAATATTCTTCTATGATAGGGTTAGCCAAAAGATCGCCTGCAATCTTCTCCAGCTCCTTTTCACAGGATTTGTCTTTCACTTCGATTTCAAAAAACTTCCCAACTCGCACTTCAGATGCGAAATCATATCCCATTCTTCCTATAGAACTGAGGATTGTCTGCCCCTGCGGATCAAGAACTCCGCTTTTTAGTTTAACAAATACTTTTACTTTCATAAAAAAGCACCTTTTTGTATGTTTTTTTGCTGATATTTTATATTTTAGAGAGAATTTTTTATACCAGATATAAGAATTAATGTCACCTTCAAAAAAGACCAATAAAATAATTATATAGCAAAAATATTTGCATAAAATACTATTTATGTGTAACAATATTTTTATTATAGTTATTTTTGAGAAAGAAAATGAAAATGAAAATATTAATAGTAGATGATTCGAAAAGTGCACGCTTTTTCTTGATAAAGAGCCTGCCGAAGGACATTGAGATTGAATACAAAGAGTGCGAGAACGGGCTCGAATGTGTTAATATATATCAGGAGTTCGCGCCTGACCTTGTCTTTTTAGATCTCACAATGCCTGTAATGGGCGGAGAAGAAGCTCTCGCAAAGATCATGCAGATGAACAAGAATGCTGTTGTTTACATTCTTACAGCTGATATTCAGAGAACCACGTATGAAAGAATAATGGCACTCGGCGCACGCAAGTTTATAAAAAAACCACCTAACAAAGAAATTATCGGCTTCGTTGTTAAGGAACTTGCAGACACTTTAAAATAGGTAAAAGGTATTCTATGTCGAATAAATCATCTTTCTTCACCGAAGACGAAACAGATGCACTCCAAGAGCTGATGAATATCGCATTTGGCAAAGCAGCAGCAGAGCTTGCAGAAATAATTGACATATCAGTTGTTCTCAGCTTTCCAAAACTAGAGACTGTAAAAATACAAGAGCTGCCTGATTTCATCTCAGGTGACTTGTCTATCAACACGAAATGTAATATTGTCGAACAAACATACAAAGGTGAAGCAGGCGGAGTTGCATTCCTTATCTTTCCGTTCGGTTCAGAGAGTGATTTTCTATCCCTATTCCACCTTGATGAGGAAGACGAACTTGAACTTTTTGCCGATGCAGACAGAGAAATACTTGCTGAAGTAGGTAACATACTTATTGGTGCCTGTGTCAGTAAGCTCTTTGATCTTCTTAAATCACCGGTCATATATACTCCACCCCATGCTATTATTGGTCAGGAGTTTGGAGATAAATTTTTCAAAGGACGCTTTTCAGGAGATGATTGCGCAATAATTCTGAAAACAAGCTTCTTTTTAAGTGAAAAATCTGTGGAAGGTTTCCTTTTTCTTGTTAACAACCAGAGTTCTGTGGGACCTATAAAACATGCACTTGCAAAACTTTTTGAGAGTTATGAATGAACAAATGTGCACAGATACTTGAATCCATAAATATTGGTATAGTCATAATTGATAAAGATTTTTGTATCACCGAATGGAACAACTGGATGACTGTTTACAGTAATAAAACCTGTGAAGACGTTCGCGGTAAGAGTATTTTTGACGTTTACCCTGAACTTGATAAAAAAAGTTTTAGCAGAGGCTGCAAAGCGGTTTTCACTTTTGGAAATCTGGTTTTTTTATCTTCTACACTCCACAAATATCTATTTCCTTTTAAAATACAAGGTTCAAACTCTACGTTTTTCACGCATATGCAGCAAAGCTGCTACCTTATACCTATTAGAAATGATGATGATGAAGTGGATCATGTAATGATAAATGTTCATGATGAAACTGAAAACGCCGTGCTTGATAAACAGCTGAAAGAACTTACCTATATAGACGGACTGACTCGAGCATACAATAGGCGTGCATTTGAAAGAAGACTACAGGAAGAGTTTGCCAGACATAAACGAACAGGAATTCCTCTCGGCATTATAATGTTTGACCTGGACTTTTTTAAGATAGTAAACGATACATACGGTCATCAGTTTGGGGATAAAGTTCTACAAAATGTGGTGAGTGCCTGCAGCGATTGCCTGCGCACAGAAGACTTTCTTGCAAGATACGGCGGAGAAGAGTTCGTTTGTCTGCTCACAGACCAAAACATAGACCAGACACGCCTTGTTGCAGAAAGGCTAAGGGAGCGGATAGAGCAGATGACCATAGAAGAAGGTGCATCTTCAGTTTCTGTAACCATAAGTGCCGGAATAGCGGATTCTGCAAATTGTGACAATCGTGTAACTCTTCTTAAAATGGCAGATGAAGGCCTATATGCTGCAAAAAGGAAAGGCCGAAACAGAGTTGAAGAATCCGACAAGTAATCAGTGATTGCTCATGTGTTCACTTGTGCATTCGTAGGAATTTATAAAGAATTAACTCCCACAGTTAACAATGACATAGGATTAGGACAAAGCTCTTCTATCTCTTTCAAATCACTTTCAGAGCAATAACCCTTAAAGAAAAAGCCTCTTTCTTTACCTTTACTGGTAATTATCTGAATATGTGTGTGATGGTTCCATCCGCCATTCTCTTGCAGGTCACCTATAAGCGCCACCTCTTCGCCAGCTTTTATAAAAGAACCTTTTTCCGGCAGACTGTCCAGACTCATATGACCATAAAGCGAGTAAAAAGGCTCTACCTCACCTATTTCATGTCTGAGAATTACATAGCCGCCGTAGTTCCCTGTGCCTGGTTCATAATCAGCATCTTCCACCACACCTAAAAGCGGCGCATAAACAGGAGTTCCGGCAGGAGCGCATATATCTATGCCAAGATGATAATATCTCTTGCCTATCGACATGTGCTCATATTGGGAGAGTATCAATTCTCTGTTTTCCAAATAAGACCCCATAGCCCAGCTTTTGCCAGATTCTTTTATCACTTTGTCAAACCAGTCATTTATCTTTACAGAATCGCCCTCCATACTCATTAGCTCTCTGGCCATAGCCTCATCAAGGTTTATAATAAGCGGCTGTCCCGAAAGCTTCACAACTGGGGCTGTCTGTATCTCTTTATCCATAAGAAAGTACGGGTATTTCATATCAATCCTTCTTTTTTTAATAATAATAAATATTATATATCTTATTATCTTTTTCATAGTAAAATCTTATATAATATAAATCTTGACAAAGAACATACAACCAAGTAGTTTTTTCTCTGCTGCCCCCGTAGCTCAGGAGGATAGAGCACTTGATTCCTAATCAAGGTGTCGCATGTTCGAGTCATGCCGGGGGCGTTCTTTTAATATCAATAATCTATAACAAAATCAGCAGTTTATCAGGATAAAATAATTTATATGAAATCGATTAGAATTGCTCAGAATCGTATCCATTTGGGTGCATTTGCACCCAATCTGCACCCAAATAAAAAAACTATTTATGCGGCCAGACACGGGTGAAACGATCACCATTTTCGGAGCGGGTATAGACGTGAGCGACGAGGCGAAAGTATTTTCCCTGACCCAACAATCCCCAGTCTTGAATGTTACAGACTATTGTGTCGCCGTTTATCACCCGTATAAGCTCGCACTCTATATCAGGATAAAAGCGTTCAGCGGATGCGAATATTGACACTAACAGGAAAATGGTTAAAAGGATAGGTTTACAAATGGGTAACAATAGCATAGAAAAGGCGACCCAGAAGAGCCGCCTAACGTTTATTTATCTCTAGACTTTTGGTCTAATTTTTGTTTTTCCAGTTCTTTATCTTCCTTGTTAGATAGGCTTGAATAATACTGAATTCGCTCAACCACTTCTGAATTAACTCCTGCGACATCACTAGGCCTTTCATTAGCTCCTGCTGAAACTAAATAACAAGACCCGTCAGATTCACATCTTACATAACTCATTACTTACTCCTTAAAAAAGTTGTTGCTTCGTTGTAGGTTCTAGAGGTGTCTGTATATATATAACTCTTTATATAATACATTGAAAGCATGTCTGCAACTATATATCCTATATTAACATCTATATCGTCCAAAAAAAAGCCTTCTTTAATACTATCTAGACAAACAAATCCCCAGTTGGTTCGTTTACTCTTGTGTCCTTTCGCTATTTTATCCATAAAACCTGAAGGCAAGTCATTGTTATTCATGAGAGTCATTGGTATTATTAGCGTAGATTTATAACAAGCTTTATAATCTGTCGGGTCTTGACCGTCCCAACAGTGCACCCATTCATGATCAACTCCTTCCCCATTTCTGTTACTTTTTTTATATCGCCTGACCCTCTCATTATTAAGTCTTGGGTTTTTATAATACCCGGCAATTGCTTTTTCCGGGATGTTATTCTCAAGATAGTATACCCCTGTATTTAACACTTGACTAAAACCAGTATTTTCGTCAATAGCACTTGAGGCCATATTTTCACCCTTATAAGCGTCATGGTCTCGGTAGTTGTCGACAATTCTATCTTTAGATGCTGAAACTGTTTTTATACAACATCGTGGAATATTTTCTATATCTCTCATTTTGTAGTACGTTTTCAAAAAACCTATATTAACTTTATATATATTAACAGTCTCTATACCTATGTAGTTTAATAATACAGAACGAGCATCGTTCAACTTTTGCTTGTTTGCATCTGTTGAATCACCCTTATATTCTGTTAAAACATCTCTCATTATTCTGTGTTTATTGCTAAGTTCAAAATTAAATTCTAAAATTTTGCCCTGATTATAGCAAACAATCTGTTTAATAATATCATACACCTTCATATGATAATCAGATGATTGGTGTTTCTTTTTGTCTCCAAGTAACTTACGCTTCACACTGTTCAAAAATCTGTTACCTGCTTCACCAGCATCGGAGCTACTCATAGAAAAAATATTTACATCTCCAGCCACATTACACCTCTCTTATATCACTTATTAAAACACTATATGTTTAAGACTGAAACTTTCTCACTTTGAACTCGGCACATCTTGAAACTGATCTCATGCCCACACGTCCGCCACGACACGGAAATATTTACCCCTGCCAATATCCCGAAGGGTGATTGCGTCCCCATCGTTCACACGGAGAAGCTCGCACTCTGCATCAGGAAAGTACCTCTAAGTAAAATAAATTAAACACAATACAATAAAATCACAGCAAATAATGGTATGTTTTTAAACACTTCTTAAACTAATACCACACATACAATTTTCAATACGACCACCAAATATATTATTTTTTACACCATTAATAGATAATTCTAGTTCATCCCTGCCACCTTTTAACACCACTCCATCTATCGACATATCAATATTTTCAACAACAAGCCGATTATTTTCTTCAATGCAAATTTTTAAAGATATTCTACGCAAGCCCTCTCTAATAGTAATGCAGCCTCCAGAAACATCAACATCACAATTATCATTATTAATCATCCACTCGTTATCAACTATAACTAAACTTTTATTCCCTGCTGAATTATGGAAAATTCCACTTAAACGGTAAACATTACTCCCCTCTTCCGGTTCTTTTATACTCAAAATCGATACATCGTTTACATTAATCAGGCTTTTACAATTCCTTATCTCAATACCAGCGAAAACTACCGTTGGAGATTCAGAAAAAGAGCTAAGCACTGACCTTGCAGTATTACTATTTTTACAAAAAGGATATTTATCACATTCAATAATTTTCTGTTTTGACCAAAACTTACTCGACACTAAACCATGGCACGTAGGACAAAGCAAAGTAATACACATAGCGTCATGCTTAACAGCATCCTTAAACTCAGGATCCATATGCTCATATTCAATAAATGCGTTACCACAGACCACACAGCCAAACCCACACCTTTGTCTGACCTCTCTTTTAACACCAGAAGGAATATCTCTTTTTAATTTATGATTATTTATATTTTCCATAATTTACACCTCGTAATGTTAGTACACATTTACTAAGCTTAACATTAAGTTTGCAGAGTTGGAAGCCTAAGTTTAATAATAAAAGGAACAACCAGATAAACAACTTGATTCCTAATCAAGGTGTCGCATGTTCGAGTCATGCCGGGGGCGTTCTTTTTTTATCCCCTACACTCTGTAACGTTCTTCTTCTTATTTAGATGGAATAGTATATATTATAGCTGAGGTGCAAAATGCAGTTATTAATGTCAGCCGTATGTGTTAGCGAAAAGATGAGAACAAAAGGGATAGAGCTTGGTCAAAGGACGTCTTATCTCCCTTCCAGCTTTAACTTAGGGGAAAACCAGTGGGTTGTTATCTTCCGTTTCGGAGTCGTTGTCACCATAGGGATAAACGACAAGGAACGCTCAGACATTCTCTCTGAGATAACTCCTTTCATGGATTCACCGCTCAGCTCTCAGCTGTCTGAAAATATTCACATTACCATTGGCGGCAAAGAAGACATTATAGACAACGAACAGATAAGACTGAAGTCTCTCAGCCGTGAGCATGTTCTTGTTATGGCCGACATAATGGCAAAAAGTGTAATGCTGGACCGGTACGAAACAGCCATGTCAGAGGTATTCACTGAGATAGAACCTCTTGCCAGACAACTGATGAAAGGCAGAAGCCAGAAGATAAAGTCAAAAGAACTCACACACAGGATAGGTGCGACACTACTCATTCAACAGATAATGGTAGGCAGGGTTGAAGTGCATGAAAAACCTGAAACTTTATGGGATCATCCGGAGCTTGAGAAGTTTTTCCATAAACTGGAAGACGAATTTGAGATAGCCGAAAGAAACTCCGCACTTCAGAAAAAGCTGGAACTGATAACCAACACAGCGGAGACACAGCTAGAGCTTATAAACAGAACACACTCACTTAGAGTTGAGTGGTACATTGTAATACTTATTGTTGTTGAAATAGTACTAACGCTTTACGAAATGTTTCTGAGGCACTAGTCTCACAATGAGCTTTTTATGACTTTATTTCGCCCGGCATTCTTTGCTTTATAAAGTGCCTGATCAGCCATGTTGATAAAATCCTCTAATCTGTCCTGCATAGAAGGTTTTAAGCTGGCCACACCGCAGCTTACGGTAACAAATCCAATAGGGGACACTTTATGAGAGATACGAGCTTTTTCGACTTTCTCTCTCAGTGACTCAGCTATCATCATAGCCCCCTCTTCATTTGTATCAGACAGTACAAGCGCAAACTCCTCCCCGCCGTATCTGGCCAGGATGTCTGTAGATCTGTTAGTTGAGAATCTGAAAATCTCTGCCAGTTCAGCCAGAACTACATCGCCTTTCAGATGCCCGTAATAATCGTTATAGTTTTTGAAATAATCCACATCCACTATAATAATAGATATCTCAGCTTCAACCCTTTTGGCTCTTTTGAACTCTTTCTCGATGCCCTCGTTAAAAACACGCCTGTTGGAGAGCCCTGTCAGTACATCTATGGAGGCCAACTCCATAAGTTTAGCATTAACATTTTCCAGCTCCATTGTGCGCTCGTCTACAAGCTTTTCTGTCTCCTCCAAAAAGATAGTCTTCATCTTTTCTGATTCTTCCAGATGTGCAAGAGCTTCCTGCTGTGCCTGATCTTTCTCTTGTCTGAGCATATTTACTTTGTCAGAAAGTGCAAAAGAGAGAAGCATACTGTTAAGAATGAAACCTATGTGTACTGAATACTCGGTGATAAAAACATGTGGCAAAACACCAAGCAGCTTCAGAAGAAGAAGAAGCATACCCATAAGAAATACAGTCCATGCCAGAAGCATGAACCTTGCTGGTTTATAACCGCGTGCATAAACAAAAAGAGCCGCCATAAAAACAAAAAGAATGAGTATTATGCCCATTGTTGCCGTTATTATACTTGCCACCCGATACCCAAGGAGAAATGAGCCTGGAAAAAGTGCTGCGTAAAAATATATAAAGAAAGATAATATTTTATAAAATCTCTTTGAGTTATGAATTAAATTTAAAAAAGAACGTGTAAAAACAGCAATAGAGAAAAATAGCAGGATTGCAAAAATGAGCAGTGATATGTTTGACCACCAGATTAGATTCGGCCATAGAAACTGACCGGCTAAGCCGTAATAACTGCCCTGTACAAGTGTATAGCTGATTATTGCAAATGAGCATAAGGCAAAATCCCTGTCTCGGACAGATGCATACAAAAACAGATTATAGATCGCAAGTGCCATCAATATACCGAAATACATCCCCATTGCACTTTGAACAATATTAATATGCTCTGCAAAACCTGCCCCAGTCCAAAGAAAAAGTGGCACGTTTATGGAACCCTCAGATGAAACCCTAATGTAATATTCCTGATAAGGAATCAGATTTTGTCCAAGAAGAAAAACAGCATTTTTATACTCTATATGTTTCACTGCAAAAGGCACCTTATCGCCGTTTCTATATTCAATATAGTCGCCTTTTCCGTTGGGTATATAAAGGGTAATGTAATCCAGCGGAGCATAAGGCAGATCCAGCAGCCACCCAGAATCTGAGTAGGTATCACCCAAAACAGAGAAACTGACCCAGTAAGTGGCTTTGGAATATCCAAAATTTAGCGGTACTTTGGTGGTAGTGCTGAATTTATTATTATTATTAAGTTTGATAATATCCTTAAGAGTCAAAGACGAATGCTTATCTTCGAAGTATTCAACAGATAACCCGATGTTCACCGAATCTTTTCCGTTTGTAATCTTCACAGGATAGGCAAAAGCAGAGGTGCTGCACAAAACGCAAATCAAGAAAGCAGTGACACAAAAAATGATACGCAAGCTCATAGGACATACATCCACTAAAGTAATAATTTTAAAGGTTTTGAATCTAAATTAATAATAAACCGAAAATTTTACACTTACAATATTTTTTATTAAACAGTAAAACAAAATTATTTCTTTTCCACAGTCCGCAAATTTCCCAGATATATTGCTGTAAGGGCAAGCAAAGCACCGCAAAGCTCAACGAGTGTAATATGTTTGCCGAAAAAAGAGACATCCCAAACGTATGCAAGTGTCGGCTGAAGCAGAAGTATAAGACCGCTAACAGTAAGCTTTAACTTAGGGATTGCAGTGGCTATGATAACCCACCCCGCAGCCTGACAAAGAACACCATATGAGACAAGATACACACCTGTCTGAACGTCAGGTATAGCAAGACTCTCCCCTGTGACAACAGCCACAAAGCCGAGCAGAACACAAGCAACAAAGGTGACAACAACCATACTCACCCTTCTGTCCAGAATACGTTTTTCAGCTCCAGTCAGCCTGAGTGTGACTATGTAGCCTGTGTACATCATAGCTGTTAAAATACCGTAAAGAACGCCCATGCGGAAAACAACATCACTGTCGCTCCAGCTTGTCCCAACTAAAAGATAAAGCCCTGTTACAGCTAGAAGAATAGCAGCCCACAATTTCTTGGAGACCTTCTGACGAAAAACAAAGATGTCAAGCATTGCCAGAAAAAATACCTGAAAATTTGCAAGAAGAGTTGAAAGACCGGCTCCCACATATAAAATACTCTTATGCCAGAAATATATGTCCAGTGAGAAGAAAACACCGCTCAGTGCAGCCATTAACACTCCTTCTTTGGTGCACTTCGTTATTTTTTTCCCCAGCAGAAACATAAGTGAAAGCCCTACAAGTCCAAAAAACATCCTGTAAAAACCGGACATAGTAGTGGCTGAACCTGAAAGTTTCGCAAACACAGGAGAAAAACTTATGATGAATGCGCCAAAAGTAAGCTGTAAAAGGCTGGCTTTAGAATCTTCGGTGTTCACATAATCCTCCGGTTAGGAAGACTACACCTTTTGAAGTGGTTTTAAAAGGATTTAATTAAGCTTAAAACTGATGGGAACGGTAAAGTCCATCTGCTCTGGCGGTGCTGGCAGGGGAGATGATTCAGCCAGTATCTGAAGTGCTGTTTTGTCTAGAATATCAAAACCGCTGGAGCCTTCAACAGAGGTGTTTGAAACCACGCCGTCAGTGTACACTGAAAAGGCAACGGTAACACTCCCCTGTATCCCTCTTCTTCTGGCTCGAACCGGATATTTTTTATTAGCAGCAATAATTTCCCGAACTGTGTCTCTGTATTTTGTTTTCAGAAAAGCGGTATCACTGAAATTTGGCAGATCGGGTTTTGTCGCTGAAGCCTGAATTACAGGAGCTGACGGTTCAGGCTGAGGTTCTACAGTCACATTAACAGATTTTGCCGGAATATTTTTTTCTGTTATAGGCAAAGGTGTAGTCTTATCAGTTTTAACCATTGTCTTTTGCAACGGCTTTGCCTTTAAAGAAACCTTTGTCTGTTGTGGTACCTCTTTTGGCAGAGCCTTTTTCACCACTGGCTCTGGTGAGGGTGCTTGTTTTTTAATGCTGTAAAAGCTTACATTTAAAGCAGATGTCTTTTTTACAGTACTGTCGGCCTCGTCTGGACGCAAATCTATTATCATAAAAAATGAAAGGTGCAAAAGCACCGCAAAAAGCAGAGTCAGGGGGAGCAAGCCCCCCCCGACAACACGCTTAGTACCTGAAAGTGAGACCTGCGGCAAAGTTTCTCTCTGCTGCAGGGTAGTAAGCCTCATAGAAGGCTGTTTTGAATGCATAATCGTAATATTTCTCGTTAAACATGTTGTTTACTTTAAAGAAAATGCTGAACCTGTCATATTTGTAGTCTATCTTCATATCGCTGACCCAGTATGCGTCAAGCTTGTCCTGAGTGTTTCCATAGTCGCTCCCCTGATAAGAAGAGCTGTAGTAGTTTGCAAAATAATAGACCCCTACTCCTGCCGAACACCTATACCCGAAAGTTGCCTTCACTTTGTTTTTAGACAAAAGCGGGATATCATTCCCTTTGCTCACACCCTCGTCAATATCTGCATCCACATAAGAGTATGCGAGCTCCATAAGAAGAGTGTCTGAATCGTAACCGACTCTTATATCTGCTCCCTTTCTTTTAGTATCAATATTCTCATTTGCAAACGGTGTGTATGTAGGGTTAGTAAAAATTTCATTATCTGTATCCTGCTTATAAACAGAAACATCAAGAAAATGTGCATCACGGCTATATGAATAGCCCAGCGAGTAAGTATTTGCTTTCTGGGTTTCAATATCTGTGTTCAGCTTGCCGGCACCTGTGAAAAAGTCATACTCTCTCAGTTCGTCTGTGGTAGGGAAGCGGAAACTTCTGTCATATTTTACAAAGAATGACCCCAGGCTGCCAAAATCATATCCGGCAAGTATATTATATGCGTTCTCGGTATCGTCTTTGCTTTTGTCTTCGAACTTGTAATCATCAGAAAGTTTTTGAACCCTGTACCCGGCCTCAAGTAAAAAGCCTTTGAGCTTAATATTGTCAGACATATAAAAGGCTGTCATTGTGCGGTCTATGTCAAAACTGTCGAAATCTGATTCACCATCAATAGTATAAGAGATATATTCACCGCCAACTATAAGCCTGTTTGAGTAATCATTGTGCTCTATCTTATAAACATAAAAAGGGTTGACCGCTTTGCTTGAAAGCTTGTCGGTGTTGCTGCTTCCGTACAGCTTATAGTCTCTATCTCGATTGTGGAAATCAGTTTTTATGTTCAGCTCACCCACAGGAAGAAAAACCTTTGCGCCGAGTCCGAAAATATATTCGGAATCATCACCACCGTCATCAGATCTTGAAGAATACTTGCTGCCGTGCTGCGCAATCTCCGCCTTTGTAACACTGCCCGGCAGACCATACTCTGAATCTGTGTAGTTGCCGAAAAGATTAATTTCAAAATAATCGTGGTAGTATGTGGCATCTGCTGATAATGATTTCGTTTCAAGCTCAGAGTTGTCTCTGTATCCGTCAGTTGAATATTTGTCTAAGTTAAGAAGAAATGCGAATTTTTCTGATGCATACTGACCAGCAAGGTTGCCGTGATATGTGCCATAGCTTCCACCCTCTGCTTTCACAGCAAAACCAGATTTAATTGGTTTTTTTGTTACAATATTTATAGCCCCGCCTGTTGCTCTGTCGCCAAAAAGCACTGAGTTTCCACCATGATAAGCTTCCACCCTGTCAATGTTTTCCACCGGGATAAAGTTCCAGTCTATGCTGGACATATCAGGGGAGTTTATCCTGCGTCCGTTCAGCATAATAACACTGTTCAGGCTGCCCTTCTCTGCACCGTAGCCACCCATATCAATGGAAACATGTTTAGCATCATAGCTTTTTACCGACACACCAAGTATGGTTTTCAGCAGATCTGCTGTAGTTGCAGGATCTATGTTTTCAATTTTTTCTGAAGTAATAACTTCGACATTAGCTGTGGTCTTGCTCTCTTTGAGCGCAAGTGAGTCTTCGAAAATAACTATCTCTTCCAGATTTTCTGCAAAAGCAATATTGCAGAGGAACATTAATACAAGTGCAATTCTTAAAGATTTCATCAATCTCTCCTTATTTTGATTAAATTATAAAACAAAAGTTTAAGGTGGAAAAATTGATGTCAGGTTTTAGATGTGTTCACGTCGCACCCCCTTATTCGGCGTAAGTAGGTACTGCTTAGAAGCATGAATAAGGTATCCTGGCTTGCCTTCATTCTACTAACCCGCCTTCCCGCCTTAGGGCAGTGACATAAATGGGTTTTCGTCCGGCTTACAGTTGCGCGACAGCACCGGATTTGCACCGGTTTCCCGCATCATACTAGCAGTTGGTAAGTTGATTATTATTTAGAATGGTTCAAAAATGCAAGAAGTTTTTTTTCACCTAACAGAAAAGTAGTCAGGATAAGGGTGATCATTTATTGTTATAAACTCTGAACTATAAAGGTCTTTCAGTATTTTAGCATCCACCTTTTTTTCAGTGTAAAAAGCAAGTCTGCCCTCTTTCAGTCCTGCTATCCTGTCTGAAATAACCGATGCCAGAGTGACGTTATGCACTGCTGCTATAATAAGCTTCTCTTTCGCTATCTCTCTTATCAGCTCCATGACACGTATCTCATAGTTAGGATCAAGATTTGCAAATGGTTCATCCATAATGACAATATCGGTTTTCTGAATAAGAGCACGTGCAATGAGCACACGCTTCATTTCCCCGGAAGAGATAGAGTAAACTGATTTTTCTAGCATCTTTTCAATGCCGCAAAGCTCTGTCACCTGAGAAATATCTGCATCACCACCATATCTGTATGCACCAGACAGGATAAGCTCTCTAACGGTGACTGGGTTATCCGGTCTTACGTAAACAGGGACGTAAGCCACCTTTTCTGCCATCTCCTCTTTTGATAGCTGCTTAATATTTTTTCCGCAAACAATCACTTCCCCTGTGTGCTCTTTCAAAAGACCAGCAAGTATCCGCAAAAGCGTTGTTTTCCCGCTTCCGTTTGGACCTATAAGCGAAACAAATCCTTTGTCTGGTAGATTAAGTTCATCAACAGCAAGTGTGAAATCCTGCCCATAGCTGAAGATGAGATTTTTAATATCTATCATGACAGCCCCTTGCGCAGGATATGAATGAAAAATGGTGCACCCACAAGTGCAGTAACAGCTCCAAGTGGAATCTCTCTCGGATAAAAAGCTGTCCGGCAGAAAGTATCTATAAAAACAACAGATATCCCGCCTATAAAAAAGCTGACTGGCATATTTCTGCGAAAATCGTAGCCTGATATTATTTTTGCTATGTGCGGAACCACTATCCCTATGAAGCCTATACTTCCGCAAAATGTAACAAGTATTGCTGTTATGACTGAGCCGAGCATAAAAACTTTAAATGAGAATTTACCCATGTCAAGCCCGGAACTTTCGGCTATATCGTCACCCATCATATAAAGATTCATCTGCCGCCCCATCCTTATGAGTAAAACAGAGCAGATTATCACAAACACCGACATGAAGAGTGCATCCCGAAGCTGAAGCGAGGAGGTGTCCCCCATATACCAGAGGATAATATTTTTGCTGAAACGGTCACTCATAACAGTATGCATAACGGTTATTACTGATGTAAAAAAGAAATTCAGTCCAACTCCTATCAGTATCAATTTTACACCCTGCCCTCTTTTATGGATGCCAGACAGGAGAAATATCAGAGCTATCGATATCATGGAAAACACAAAAACAAGAACACGGGAGCCGTAGTAGCTGTCTATCTGAAATATCATACCGAAAACAACACCAACAGCGGCAGCACCAGCAACACCTAAGATAAATGGATCTGCCAGCGGATTTCTGAACCAGGTCTGAAAAGACATGCCGACTATGCTCAGCCCTCCGCCAATCATAAAGCCAGCAAGAACCCTCGGCAGTCTGATGTTTAGAGTTACCAGAGAGTTGTCTGGGCTAAAAATATTAAACGGGGGGATAAACTCGCCGCCGAAGCAAAGCCCGGCGTATATGGAAAAGGCAGAAAGAATTATGAATAACAGATAAAGAGTTACCTGATTATTTGCCGCATGTTTATGCACGCCTGTTTTATCCTTTGGGACGGACGCAGAAAGCAGTCACAGTCCAGTTTAATTATTTTTGATTTTACACCCGAACGCTTAAGCCTATCTATAAAAGATTCAATGTCAGTTGCGCCCATCTTCCCTGAAATAAATATATAGTCGGGATTTTTGGCAAGAATATATTCAAAACTCACAAGGATATAGCCCTTATAGCTATCACCCATTATATTCGAAACACCTGAGCAGTTCATTATGTCGTTGACAAATGTGCCGCTGCCGGCAGCAGAAAAAGGGTCAATACCCACAAGAAAAAGTCCACTGCTGTCAGCCTTATTTTTTTTGTCAAAATGATCCATCATATCTAATACCATCTCAGAAGAATCTATGTTAAGCAGGTTTGAAATTTGGGTTATGCTGTTTATAACGTCTGTGGCATCTGTTGAGCGAAAAAAGTAATTACGTATATTCAGATTATCCAGATAGTTCTTAAGATTTTTTTCAGCACCCTCCACAGAACCAAGCACCAAAGTAGGTTTAAGACTCACTATCTTTTCTATGGAAGGTCTGAAGCCGCTGCCTACTTTTGCTATCTTTTTTGTTTCCGGAGGATAGTCACAAAACTCTGTAACTCCCACCACATCATCACCAGCACCTATGGCAAAGAGTATCTCCGTCAACCCTGGTGAAAGGCTTACTATGCGCTCTGCATAGGCGTTGCAAGTGAAAAGAAACAATAATATTGTTAGTGCAAATTTAAGATTATTTTTCATATCATTCTTCTCTTTAGTAAAGGAAAGCTAAAAACTATACAAGAGATTTTTTAATGATAACATCACGCATTACAGATTGAATATTTAGTATTGACTAAATTTGCAAATAAACTATACATTTGTTTAGAACAATTGTTTAGGAGTTAATATGTACTGCTGTGAGCCGAAAGAAAGGATTGTAAATGCCGCACTGGAGCTTTTCGGAGAGAAAGGTTTTAAGGCTACTACAATAAGAGAAATCTGCAAAAAGGCGGACGTCAGCCTAGCTCTGGTAAATTATCATTTCAGAAACAAAAAGACACTTTACGACGAGATTGTACAGGCGACTATAAATGAAGCTTTTGATGCTGTCTCAGTTACTGATTTTATAAAAGAAGAGATGAGTGCTGAAGAGAAGCTCAAAAATGCGATAAGACTAATTTTGCACAGAATGATAGGTCCAAAAGGCCTAGGAAACTCACCGGCTAAAGTTCGTATTGTTTTGATGGAGATGACAAATCCAACGGACACAATGGAAAAGATTTTTGAAAAACACATCTCTAAAATAATTATGCTTATAAGCTCAATCGTAAGGGAGCTCACCGGAGAGGTGGAGCAAGAAAAGGTTATTCGTTTTGTTTCCAGCATAGCAGGTCAGTGTATGCATCCTCTTTTTGCAAAAGAGATCTTGGCAAAATCAGGACTTACAATCAAAAGCACAGATGAAGATATAGAAAAACATGCAGAACATATATATAAATTCTCTCTAAACGGAATAATGAATTACTACGGAGAAAAGAGATGAAAAAACGGTTTTTTCTTTTAATAATACCTATAGTTATAATATCTTTAGTGGTTTTTAAGTCTAACAAAATGGAGAGAACTCACCCGGACGGTTCGTATCTTTTCTCTGGAACAGCAGAGGTTACGGAAGTTAAGCTCTCATTTAAAACATCAGGCCGGATAAAAAGTGTCAATTTCGAAGAGGGGGAAAGTATAAACTCTGAAGAGCTGGCTGCAACCCTTGACGACACAGACGAAAAG
Organism: Denitrovibrio sp.; assembly: GCA_002869145.1. Taxonomy (GTDB): domain Bacteria; phylum Chrysiogenota; class Deferribacteres; order Deferribacterales; family Geovibrionaceae; genus Denitrovibrio. The sequence goes on along the minus strand of PKTM01000002.1, from coordinate 27,572 downwards.
CTCGCCTTATCTGCTGCACAGGCAAACCTTGCATATAGCGAAGCATCCTTAGCAGAAGTTCTGGCCGGAAGCAGAAAGCAGGAGATCAGAAACACAAAGGCAGCCTTAGACAAAGCTCTCGCCGCTGTGAAAAAAGCCGATGCAGACCTTCATCAGGCAAAATCTGACAGAGACAGGTTCAAAAAACTGTACGAGTTAAACGGAGTAAGCAAAAGAACATATGAGCTTTACGAAACATCATACGAAAAAGCTCTACATGCAAGCGAGGAGGCAAAGGCCGCTGAAAGAAGTGCTAAAGAGAGCTTAAGCCTTGCCATTGAAGGTGCTCGCAGTGAGGTTATTGAAAAAGCCAGAGCTGTCGTATCCATATCTGAACAGTCAGTCATGCAAGCTAAACAGAAGCTCAAATATACAAAACTGCACTCTCCAATATCAGGGAGTGTAATTACAAAAACTGCTGAACCGGGGGAATTCATACAGCCGGGTGCTGTCATAATGACTGTTGCTGACATTTCGGATATGTGGGTCAGAGGATACCTCAGTGAAACTTATCTGGGTAAAGTTAAACTTGGACAAAAAGTAATATTAAAATCAGACTCTTACCCAGACAAACAATACAATGGCACTATAACATACATTTCTGATGAAGCTGAATTTACACCAAAATCTGTTCAGACATACGAAGAGCGTATAAATTTTATGTATATGATAAAAGTCTCTGTGAACAACAGCGAAAGAGAACTGAAAAAAGGGATGCCCCTGACTGGGAAGATCATACTTGAGTAACTTTAATTCAGCTATTACAGCGCAGGATATAACAAAAAGTTTTGGAAAACTAAAGGCTGTTGACAAGGTAACGCTCAGTATCCGTGAAGGTGAGATTTTTGGGCTAATTGGACCTGACGGTGCTGGTAAAACCACACTGATGAGAATGCTGGCAGGGATGCTGACACCAGACAGCGGCGATGCGTCAATTTGCGGCAGATCTTCTTTAAAGCAGCATCAGCAGATAAAAGATGATATGGCTTATATGAGCCAGAAGTTCGGACTTTATCAAGATCTTACGGTATATGAAAATATAAGGCTTTACGCAGACCTTTATGACGTTAGCAAAAAAAACATGAAGGAGCAGATAAACGACCTGCTTGATTTCAGCTATATGCGCCCTTTCAGAAACAGACGTGCGGGGAAACTTTCCGGAGGGATGAAACAAAAACTTCAGCTCATATGTGCACTTGTTCATAAACCAAAGGTTTTATTGCTGGACGAGCCTACAAACGGAGTTGATCCCGTAAGCAGGCGTGATTTCTGGCGCATACTCTATAACCTCTCTGCGGAGGGGGTAACCATATTGGTCAGCACGGCATATTTAGATGAAGCGGAGAGATGCTCACGCATAGCGCTTATGAACAACGGCAGAATAATTACAACTGGTACTCCCAGTTCTGTAATAGATGAAAGTGGAATTAAGATAGCATCTGTGAAAACACAAGATAATCAACAAAATATATCTAAAATAAGAAATCTCTTTCCAGATAGTTCAATACATATTTTCGGAGAAAAAATTCGTATAAACACATCAGATTATCAAGCTGCTTCTTTAAAATTGAATGAAAACTTAGATGGCGAAACTGAGATTACTCAGGAAAAGCCTATGCTGGAAGATATCTTTATGTCATTGCAGTCCCGTTCTGGCTCATCTGAAAAACTTTTGTCTATGGTGAGCGAAGGGATCGAAAAAAGAGAAGGTAGCTCTGTCATAACAAGCTCTCTTACAAAAAGATTCGGCGATTTTACAGCAGTAAACTCTATCGAGCTTGACGTTAAATATGGTGAAATATTCGGTTTTTTAGGCCCTAATGGTGCAGGAAAAAGTACTACTATAAAAATGCTTTGCGGACTTCTTATCCCAACATCCGGCAACGGCAGTGTTGGCGGTTTCGACATTTCAAAAAATCCAGAAAAGATAAAAGAAAATATTGGATATATGAGCCAGAAATTCTCACTTTATGAAGACTTGAAAATATATGAAAATATTGACTTTTACGGCGGAATATATGGGCTTTCAGGTGATAAGCTTAAAAAACGCCGTGACTGGGCTCTTGAGCTTTCCGGTCTTAAAGAGCGCAGCAGAGAGATAACAGCGAACCTTGCAGGGGGCTGGAGACAAAGGTTAGCTCTCGCCTGCTCAATCATCCATTCACCTTCAATAGTCTTTTTAGACGAGCCTACAAGCGGCGCAGACCCTGCAAGCAGAAGGCTTTTCTGGGACATAATAAGCAGTTTAGCCGCAGAAGGGGTCACTGTCTTTGTAAGCACCCACTACATGGAAGAAGCAGAATACTGCAACAGACTTTCAATGATATTTAGAGGCAACATGATCGCTCACGGTACACCTTTTGAACTGAAAGAAAAGTATATGGATGATAAGATAGTCAATATTAGCGTAGAGCAGCCGCAAACATACATTGAAGAGCTTTCGAAAATGGAAGGCATGAATGATGTTGCACTTTTCGGTGCTGGTCTTCATGCAAGAACGTCAGATCCTGATTCAGTCTTAAATAAAATAAATAAATATTTCTCAGCAAAAAGTGTGCATGCGGACAGCAAGCTTATACAGCCTTCCATGGAAGATGTTTTTGTCTCCCTCATAGATCAGGCGGAGGTGGCAGATGCCTGATTCATTTAGTTTTCGCAGGTTAAAAGCTATAATAGTTAAAGAGTTTTTGCATATACTCCGTGATTGGCGCAGTCTGGCAATTGCAATAGCTATGCCTATAATGATGCTGCTTCTTTTTGGATATGCTTTAAACATTGATCTTAAAAACATTCCAACAGCTATAATAGACTATTCAAAAACACCAGAGAGTCGAGAGCTTATATCCACGTTTGACGGATCGCCATATTTTAAAATCAGAAATTATTATGATGATAAACAAGAGATAGAAAAAGCTATTCAAAGGCGAGAGATAAAAGCTGGAATTATCATTGATAAGGATTTCGCTAAACATATTAACAATGGTTCACCTGTTCATGTTTTCGCAGTAATAGACGGAAGCGATGCTAATACCGGGCGTCTTGTGATGAACTATATTCAGGCACTGGGTATGATATATAACGAAAGGTTGACAGCGAAAAAACTAAACTTTCAATCAAGCCAAATAAATATGAAACCAAGAGCATGGTACAATCAGGAGCTAATCAGCACTTTTAACCTTGTCCCGGGAATAACTGCTATTGTTATGGTTGTTATCGCCTCCATGTTAGCAAGTGTTACCGTTGCAAAAGAGTGGGAAATGGGCACCATGGAGCAGCTTATAAGCACTCCTGTGAGAAAACTAGAGATGACACTTGGCAAAGCTATCCCGCTTTATGTAATTGGTATTGCAGATGTTATGATCGCAGCGTACGCTGGCATGATCTTTTTTGATGTCCCTCTGCGTGGAGAGCCGGCGCTTGTGGTGCTCACTGCTACCGTGTTTTTAACAGCAGTGCTATTTTTTGGTTTGTTTCTAAGTATAGCGCTGAAAAAACAAGTTTTAGCAAACCAGATCGCTATTATGTCTGGTTTTTTGCCGACACTAATTTTGAGCGGGTTTGTCTTTACCATTGCAAACATGCCCTTGCCGATACAGATAATCACACACCTTTTCCCTGCCAGATATTTTATATCGATATTAAGAGATATTTACCTTAAAGGTGTAGGATTCAGCATGTTATTTACACATTTTTCATTTTTAACTGTTTATGCTGTTTTAATGATTGTTCTTGCAAACAAGAAACTTAAGCTAAGGCTGGACTGATGCTGCTTAAACTAAAGGCTATGCTCATTAAAGAGCTCAAACAAATGCTTCGTGACCCAAAAATGCGTATGGTTGTATTAGGCATACCAACTATCCAGATGCTTGTAATGTCTTTTGCTATGACTCTGGATGTAAAAAACATAAATGTGACCATACTTGATTTTGACAAATCAAGTACAACTTACGAGATAGCACATAAGATGAACTCTTCAGGTTTCTTTAAAATAGAAAGTTATGCAAATAGCTTAGATGAAGTCCGGGGTATGCTTGATAATGGAGAAGTCAGAGGCGCGATAGTCTTTGAGGCTGGTACTCAGGAAAAAATTTACAAAGGTCAAAAGGCAGATGTTCAGGTTATTGCAGATGGTACTATGAGCAATGATGCAGGAATAATTTTCAGCTATATGTCATCTATCATTTCTGAATATAACATGCAGAACATGTTCAGGTTAACCGGTAAAGCCGACACACCTGTGGAATTTACTGCAAGAGCTCTCTACAACGAAAACCTTGACAGCCGCTTTTACTATGTACCGGGAATCATTACAATGATGATACTTGTCACAAGTATCCTGCTCACAAGCATAGCTATTGTAAGAGAGAAAGAGATAGGAACCATTGAGCAGGTCATGGTAACGCCTATTGGGAAGTTCGAATTTATAATTGGCAAAACTTTACCATTTTTCATAACAGGAATTATAACAACAACTATAATGCTGACTATCGCTTTCTTAGCTTTTGACATAGTTGTCAAAGGGAGTATCTTCACTCTTGGATTAGTTGTAAGCCTGAACATATTATCATATTTAGGATTAGCTCTCCTCATAAGTTCTGCATCTTACACCCAGCAGCAGGCTCTTTTGACTGCTTTTTTCATACTTATGCCTTTTTCTCTTTTGAGCGGATTCCTCTTCCCTATAGACAACATGCCCATGCCTATACAATACCTTACATATTTAGACCCAATGAGATGGGGTTTCGAGTCAATAACGGGTGTGATAATTAAAGGTGCAGGAATTAGAGAGTTGAGCACTCAGATTCAGTGGCAGATAGGGCATGCGGTATTTTTTCTCACATTCGCTTCGTTTAGATTTCGTAAAACTATGGAATAGCTCAGATATCTCTATTTTTTATTATTCAAGAGCCAGACTTAGTGCTGTAGTTAGCTTTAAAACATCAGTATTTGACTTTCGAAGCCTTTTAGTAAGCATATTTGCAAGATTTTTATAAAATGCCGCCGAAGATTTTGGATCTTTTTCTAATATTTTATTTATATCTTCAGAGCTAAGCTCTAAAAGCTCACAATCAGTAACAGAGCTGACAGTTGCTGAGCGGACATCTTTTCCGGAGCAGATTACCATCTCTCCAAAAAATGCGTGCTGGTCTGCACTCATATGTTTCAGCTCTTTATCTTTTACATCCAGATCATGGTCATCAAGCATTGTCAGTTTTTTAGTTATGGATACTGTACCGGACTTCAACAGGTAGAGACAATTGCCCATTTCGCCGTCTTTCACAATATCATATCCTGAACTGTATGAAAGTTCTCTTGCGCTGTCAGCGAGAAGCCTGACTGTTTCATCAGAAACATTCTCAAAAAGCGGTGAGTTTTTAATAACATCAGTATTCATATCTATTCCATCACTAAAATATAAGTTCCTTCCTCTATAACAGTTTCATCAGAAGGGTTTAGCTTTATTTCTCTTTTGTTTGACTGCCCTACAGTCTTGCCTGCTTTTTCAAATTTCATAGCTATAAACTCATCCAGAAATGAATCGTCAGCTGAAAGCACGTTTTTCAGAGAAAAACTTTCGATATCCCTCATTATCCCTAGTGCAATTTTTCCTTTTTTTCGAAAATGCATAATAGCATCTATAAAAGTTTTACCGACAAGTTCTGCCGGAACCTTTTCTCTTCCAAAACCATGGCCATCCTCATTGTCAAAAATCATTCTTACTGTCTGAGTTATACCCGGTGCTGTAACCATTCGACCAAGCATAAAACTGACATTGGAATCGCTTATTACATAATCATTTACATTGGCTTTTTTGAGGTGCTGAACGCTCTCATTGCTTTTAATGTGTGCAAAGATCCTCGCCTTTTGGTTTATAGCTCTGATCGTATAGGCTGCCAGAACAATCTTGTCATCAGTACCTGTGTCACTGTCAGGGGTAAGTATTATATCTTTAGCCTTTGCAACATTTGCCCTGTCCAGTATGTGCTCACTTAGGAAATCTCCTCTGACAAACTGTATGTTGCGGCCTTTGTGATTAAAAATCACTTCGGATATGTCCTCTTCTGCAAGATTGTTTATCAAAACCAGATACAGAGCTTCGTCGCACTTGAAAAGCTCTGAGATAACACTTTCTGTGGTCTTGTTCCAACCGCAGATAATCGTATGCTGCTTATATGTAACGTTACTCAAGCCTCTCTCCTCTTTAAGTTTTCGAGATATAAGAATACTGGACACCAGAGCTGTTGTTACAGACATCATAATGAACCCGGAGACTATCACCATCAGTCCGAATACTTTTCCGCCTGCTGTATATGGAACTATGTCCCCATAGCCAACAGTGGTTATGGTAACAACAGTCCACCATAAAGCGTCAAAAAGTGACACCAGCTTTTCACCTTCCATCAAATAAAATATGATGGAGCTTACCAAAAGCAAAACAGCTATGGAAAGCAGCAGCAAGAACAGAAATTTATTCTGTCTGGATCGCAGTATTTTTCTAAACATGATTAATTATAACACAGATAGTGCTTTATGGACTATTCCTCGGGGACAAAAAATCGATAATTACTTTTTGTGCCGGTTTTCACCTTGTACATCGCCTGATCAGCCATACTCATAAGATGTTCTGTGGTCATCTTCTCATCTGAGGCACCATCATAAACAGATATACCTATAGAAACCCCAATGTTAGCTTTTGCAGCACGCAGGTGATATGTAGCGGATATATTTTTGATAAGCTTTTTGGCTAGGCTTTCCAGATCTTTCACATTTTCGACATTTTCCACGATAATGCAGAATTCATCCCCGCCTATCCTGCCCATAACATCGGATTCACGCAGAGTTTCAATGCCTCTTTCAGCGGCCTGAACAAGCAGTTCGTCACCTGCTTCGTGACCAAGAGTATCGTTAACAACCTTAAAACCATCCAAATCAAGAAATAAAAGTGCGAGTTTTTTGCCTGATCTTTTAGTTCGCTTAATAGCTTTTGTGGTTAGGTCATAGAAGTACCTTCTATTTACCAGACTGGTGAGAGAGTCGTAGTTTGCAAGCTTATAAAGTTCGTCCACTGCCTGCTGTCTGCGAACACTCTCTATGTTAAACTTCTCCAGTACGGTGTTGTAGAAAGTGGCTATGTGTCCAGCTTCTGTTTCCGGTTCTATAGAGACTTTGTTAGAGAAATCGCCGCTTCTGGCCTGTAGGTCCATCTGGCTTATCAGTTCAATAAGGCTGGATGAAGCACCGTGTTCAGAAATGTTAAGACCTATCCTTTCAGAATCTTCTGACACCCTGAAATCAATAATTTTCCCACAGACCTTCATAACGGCGTATATTATTGTAAATGAGTATGCACCGACTGCAATAACACCCATAAACTGAATACCAAACTGTTCAAACCTTCCTGTGGCAAAAGCAAAAGATTCTACCGGAGCAAAAAATGCTATGGCTAATGTTCCCCATATGCCTGCTACAAGGTGAGCAGGAACAGCACCTATAACATCGTCTATTTGCAGTTTATCCAATATTCTCATTGATAAGACACATAATATCCCGGCAATAAAACCTACCAAAAGACCATATATCTCGTCAAAAAGATTGCACCCTGCACATATGGCAACAAGCCCCGCAACAACGCCATTTATAAGATGCTCAACCTTAGGCACTTTAAAGAAATACCAGCTAAGAATCATACTGGATATACCTCCAGCTGCACCAGCCAGAGTTGTATTTGCAATTATCATGGGCACTTTATCGTTAAGAGCTAAAGTGCTCCCGCCGTTGAAACCAAAAAAACCGAACCAGAGAAGAAATACACCAAGGACTGCGATAGTTAGGTTATGTCCTTCTATGAACTTGCCCCCTTTCCCGTATCTGCCAAGCCTGGGGCCTATGATAATAACTGCAGCAAGAGCGCACCAGCCTGCTACACTGTGCACAACAGTTGAACCTGCAAAATCCATAAAGCCTATTCGGCCAAGCCACCCAGTGTAGGCTCCTGCATCGTCATTTGCCAATATCCAGTGACCGCAAATAGGGTAAACCATAAGCGACATTGCAGTGGTCAGGATAATGTATCCTGAAAACTTCATCCTTTCAGCAACAGCTCCAGAGATGATAGTGGCAGCTGTCCCTGCAAACATAAGCTGAAATATATAAAATGAGATGTTTTCTGCGGAAGTGGAATAAAGGTCGAAATTGCTCCTGAAACCATAAAAACCATATCTGGACTCTCCGAACATCAGTGAAAAACCCACAACAGTGAAAAGTGTGCAGCTTATGCAGAAATCAACGAGATTTTTCACAGCAACGTTTATGCTGTTTTTTGAACGCACAAATCCCGTTTCAAGACAAGTAAAGCCTGCCTGCATTACTGCAACCATAAAACTGCAAAGCAATACCCACATGATATCTACTGACATTGTTTAATCCAAGAAATCTTATTTTGTTCAAAATAATAATGATAAAAGAATAATAAAAACACCCAATCAGTGATACAGTTTACATGAAAAACACGGTAATGTAAAAATAAAACACTGATCCTCTCCCAGTAATTTCAGAATGATATTGAAAGTGTCTTTTTTCTATGTTAGTTATATCAACTTTATACTAATTAATTCCGAGGATAAGATGGCTGAAAAGAATGTACCTTTTTCTAAAGATCAGATTGAAAAAATAATAGAGAAATTCCCTACCCCCTTCCACATTTATGATGAGAAGGCGATTGTCGCAAATGCCAAAAGGTTTAAGAAAGCTTTTGAATGGGCTCCGGGGTTTAAAAATTATTTCGCTGTAAAAGCGCTTCCTAACCCTTCCATAGTGAAGCTTTTAGCGGATGAGGGCTTTGGAGCAGACTGCAGCTCTATGGCAGAGCTTAAGATATGCGACATGGTAGGACTTTCCGGCAGTGATATCATGTTCACTTCGAACGAAACTCCTGAGGATGAATACCAGAAGGCAATGGATCAGAAAGCCATAATTAACCTGGATGATATAACACATATCGACTTTCTGGAAAAATGCGCCGGACTGCCTGAAACTATCTGTTTCCGTTATAACCCGGGTGCACTGAAAGGGGGAAACGAGATAATTGGCAAACCTGAAGATGCAAAATACGGGCTCACCAGAGAACAGATGATTGAAGCATATGGCATCATGAAACAAAAAGGTGTCAAAAAATTCGGCATGCATACTATGGTTGCATCTAACGAATTAAATGTTGACTACTTCGTAGAAACTGCGGTCATACTCTTCGAGATGGCAGCGGAAATAGCCGAGAAAACAGGGGTAGACCTTGACTTCATAAACTTAGGCGGTGGTATCGGTATACCTTACAACCCTGAACAAAACGAAGTAAACCTTGAAGAGCTGGGTGAAAAGATAAAAGCTAAATATGAAGAGATACTAGGCTCAAAAGGGCTGACACCTTCTATAATATTCGAATGCGGAAGAATGGTTACAGGACCTTACGGCTATCTGGTAACCAGAGCAATACATACAAAAAGCATATATAAAGAGTATATAGGCGTTGATGCAACAATGGCAAACCTTATGCGCCCCGGAATGTATGGCTCATATCACCACGTGACTGTTTTAGGAAAGGAGAACGCAGCACAGGAGTGCACTTATGATATTGTTGGATCTCTTTGTGAGAACTGTGACAAGTTCGCCATAGACAGAAAACTGCCAGCAATAGATAAGGGTGACATTATTGTCATCCACGACACAGGTGCCCATGGACATGCGATGGGTTTCAACTACAATGGAAAACTCCGCTCTGCTGAGCTTCTGCTGAAAACAGATGGAACAGCCCAGATGATAAGACGCGCAGAAACATATGACGACCTTTTCGCTACACTGAAATTCTAGCAATCAAAGGCGGCTGTTAAAGGCCGCCTTATTTATTTATATATTCGATTAAACTGTAAAACTCCTTATCAGCATTGATTTACATTTGGTTTTATAGTATTATTTCACTAATAAAAAAAATTGGAGCAGACCAATGTTAAAGTATTTGTTAACTATTTTTATTTTAATGACAACTGTCTTTGCTTACGCAGAAAGCTGTAACTATGCAGACTGCCATACTGACATTACTGATTTGAAAAAGATGCACTCACCGGTCAAAGAAGGTGGCTGCATGGACTGTCACATGATAGACGACGCTGACATCGCTAAACACGAAGAAGACCCTGAAGCTAATAAACCTTTCGAATTTCCTGTTGGCGAAGATGAAAATCTTTGCCTTATGTGTCACGACCCAGTGGAGGATATGCCTGTAGTTCACTCTCCTGTCGGAGAAGGAGACTGCACAACCTGCCACAACCCGCACGGCAGTGATAACGAATTTATGATGCCGGAAGCTACCGAGGCAGAACTCTGCTTCTACTGCCACGAAAATGATAAAATGGTAAAAGAATATATACACGGACCACTTGCTGTGGGAGAGTGCACCGTATGCCACTCACCACACGCCTCTGGCAATCCGTACCAGTTAAAACAGCCGAAGGAGAAACTATGTCTGGACTGCCACACGGAAAAGAAAGGATCTATGAATGTAAAATTCAAGCATGATCCGGTGCTGGAGGACTGTACGCAGTGTCATGACCCGCACAACTCTGACTACGACATGTTCCTAACCTCAGACCTAAAGGATCACTGTTTCGACTGCCATTCCGACCTGGGTGACATGATAAACTCTAAAGAGTATAAACACGCCCCTGTTGAATACGACGGCTGTTCGGCATGTCATAATGTCCATGGCTCAGAAAATCCTTTCATGCTTTACGAGTACTTCCCTGAAACATTCTACAACGACTATGAGGAAGGGATGTATCAGCTCTGTTTTGAGTGCCATAACGTTGAAAACATTCAGAATTCTACTACTGACGACGGAACAGGCTTCAGAAATGGAAAAGAAAATCTGCATTACTTTCATGTAAGGCTTGAGGGCAAAGGCAGAAGCTGTAAGTCATGTCACGAGGTACATGCATCGTCACAGCCTCTACACATAAGAGCTAAAGTGCCTTTTGGTACTGGAGGATGGCAATTGCCTATTAACTATACAAAAACAGAAAACGGCGGAAGCTGCGTAGTTGGCTGTCATAAACCAAAGACGTACGATAGAGAAAACCCCATAGACTACAGTAAATAAGGCGGTTTATTATGAAAACATTAGTAATTATTTTCTCTTTTCTGATAGCTGTATCCAGCTATGCTTTCCCTATGAGAGGTTTGGAAAAGGGTGCGCTGATAGATTTGCAGAAATTCTCAACTAAGAACGGCTCAGCGCTTAAGGACAACTCTGCTCTTAAGATGCTGATAGTCTGGAGCAGTGACAAACGACTCAGCAAAAAGCAGTACGAAGTTTACAGTGAGTTCTGCACTGAAGAGAAAGTTGCCTGTTTTGCAGTAGACAGAAATGGTGATTTTCACGATGATACTGATGTTGTCTCCGCTGTGGATAAAAACGGTTACACTGAGACTTGGGGTCTAATAACTATCCCTGTAACAATAATCCTAAACAAGGACAATAAGATAATTGATGCAGTGGGCTATGAAGGTCAGTACAAGCATAAGATGCGTGAGGTTATAAACAATCTCAAAAAGCAGTGATTTTAACCACTTTTAAATGTATAAAAAAAGGGAAGCTTATGCTTCCCTTTTTTGTGTTAGTAAAGATTAGAATTATCTGTGCCAAACCCTGAACCGTGGTAATGGCAATCCGAACAATTAGATGAGAAGGTGCTGTTATGAACAACTTCAAGCAGGCCATTTTCTGTTAGCGCACCATCATCACTTTTGTGGCAAACAGCACACAGCTGTGTATAGTTGTTCTCTGTGACAGAAACAGATGCCGCCATAGCATCAGCATCTGTGAGCTCAGCGGTTTTACCGGATTCTGTTATAAGGTAAGGGTTATCTGATGAGTGAGCCAAGTGGCAGGCCAGACAAGGCACTGTCATGCTGTTTGTATAGCTTCCTCTGAACTCACCGAAGCTCTGTCCGTATCCGTCTTTCACACCATGGATGTCAGCAGTCAGCTTCTGGGTATCGGTTGTTTCACCTGTGCCCATGAAAGTGCTGTAGATGTTTGTACTGTCCTTTTCAAAATCCAGTGCTGAAGGCATTATGCCGAATGCACCGTTACCATCATGACAATTCAGACAGAAATCTGTCGTTGTTGCATAAGGGGAGCCTGATTTTGAGAAATCTATAGCTGCATCTATCTTACCGTTCATATCTGAAAAGGCGTGACATGTTACACAGTCGCTGCTGTCCATTTTGTCATTACCGTTAAAATCGTGTTTATTTTTGTGGGAAAAAAGCTCATACCATGGAACAATTTCTCTGTTTTCGTGGCAAAGCATACAGTCATAAGTCTCTGCTGTAATATTCTCAATACCATTTGAGCCATGACAGTAAAGGCATGCACCTGTTTCTGTGGAACTGATCTTTGCAAAACTGGCAGAAAGCATAGAGCTGTATTCGTGAATGTCTTCCAGCTGAGCATCAGGGTGACAGGATATGCAGTTAGTTTTTTGCCAGCCTATACCGCCTGCATGGTTTTCCGGCTCCAGAAGCTGCGGAGCAGACGCTTTAGATTCTCTCAATGGCGAACTGGCATCACCAGAATTTGAACCACAAGCAGCCAGAAAAACAGCTGTGATAATCAAAACAGATATAAGACATATATTTACTCTTTTATTCATAAAACCTTACCACCTTAGTGTTATTTGTCATGACAGCTCATGCAGTATGATATCTGATGACAAGAATCACATGAACCTGGATCAATATAAGCCTCTGTAGAGTGTGTAAGCTTAAAAGATCTGGAATGTCTGAGAGCTTCCGTGGAGACTGTGTTGGTGTGACAGCTTTCGCAATACCACTCCTTATGACAGCTTTCACAGTCTTTGCTGTCTGCTGCCGCCGGCGCTGCATGAAGCTCTGTCCAGTTGTTTGAGTGGTCATCCGGCTTCATAATTTTCATGTTCTCGTGGCATGAGTCACAGCTATGTGGAGCTTTGGCAACTTTAGTAGCCTGATCTTTGTGGCATGTGTGGCACTTACCGTCAATCTTCAGCTCTGAGGTCATTTTAATCTCTCCGCCCTGCTTAACAATAGTTTCTATGTCAGGCAGTTTATGGCAGTAAAAACAGTCTTTCTGCTGCTGAAAAAGAATGTCTACATGCTGTTCGTGCTTAAACTTGGCATAGGGGGATTGATAGTAAAACTTTGTACACCCTATCAGAGTTGCAATAAAAGCTAACAGTAAAATCAGTGCTAATTTTCTATACATCAATATCCTCGTTATTTTCTTTTTTAGAAGCTGTACACAGCTTTGAGACCGTACCTGTTTTCTGGAAGATATCTCGTCTCCTGATTATTTTCAGCATAAACACTTATGGTAAAATCTTTTAAAAGGTCGTATTCCGCTCTTAAATACAAAGAGTATATTGTCTTTTCTTCAAAAGACTGCTCAACTCTCAGCATTTCGCTTTCAAAATTCATTCTGAAAGCTCTGGTAACACTCCAGTCAATGTCAAAACTGCCGCCCTTTGCATTAGATATGTCACTGCTGTAAATGTAGCCCTCTAGACCGGAAATGATGCCGAATTCTTTAAAATAGTTAAATTCAGAACCTAGTTTATATATCTCACCTTTGGATATTAAACCGCTGCCCATCTCCATTCTGGAATAAACAGCGCTCCAGTAAGGTGCTATGTTCTTAGTAACATCATATTGGACGTATAGTGCATATTTATCCTGCTTCCCGGAAGAGAAGTTGCTGATTATCAGCTCATCTTCGTATGTACTTCCATCTTTGACGTTATACGTGATAAAGTCTGTATTAACTCTCAGCTTACCGTATTTCATATGCAGTTTTGCAGCACCTTTATATATAACTCCGGAGTCCATATCATACTGCATACTGCCGTTTGCGTGTAAGCTAATATCAGACACATTAAACCTATAGCCTGCTCCAAGACCAAGCATCTCCTGAAAAGTTACATCATCCTCTTCCTCTTTTGAATAGCTGATGAATCCGGTTGTGTCTTTCACACCGTTTAAAAAAACCTTTGCGCCGTAGAGCCTGTCTCCGGTATCACGGAAAGATTCGTTAATGTGTCTTCCGTCTGAATCGTAATATTCAGGCACTCCGGCAAAAGCGGTAGCCCCCAGCATAAAATCTGTTCTGAAAGTAACCTGAGCACCGTCTAGAGTCAGGAACCTGTTAGCAATATATGAAAAACGTCCGATTCGCACCTCAAGTGCTTTTTGGAAACTGCTATAGTCCAGATAAGCCGAATAAATATCAGTATAATCTTCCTGAATAGATTCGTCGTAAGAATATCTGCCGTAGAAAGTAAGCCCCAGGTAAGGGTCAAGCAGCTTAGCATTGTCTATGCTCAGGTAGTTTTCCCAGAGGCCTTCGGAGCTCTCGCCTTCATTTTTTGAAACTTCGTATGATGTAGCAAGACTTCCGTCAATATTAAATGCGGATGCGTATGCCGTTAATGACAAGATTAAAATTAAAATGAGTCTGAGTAATTTCACTTATCTATTCTCCTGTAACTCAATAGTTCCCGAGGTCAGCAAGGGACAGTTCTATCAAATTGCGGGCATAAGTAGGGTTATGCAAACCATTGCTTCTGTCCGCTTTTATAAAGTTATAGTTATATGCCGCTCTGTTCAGTGCTTCAGCCAGCCCGTCCACATCAGATGTGTAAGATGCTTTTATAGTCGTTGTTAAGGCGAGACCTGCTTTCGCATTTATAGTCTCTTTCAGGCTCTGAATAAGTGACCGCAGTTCAGCCAGCCTGCCTTGATATTCATAATGACCATTTTCAAATGTAGGTGCGGCAACACTATGGCAGGAATCAGTGCAAACAGCTATTCTAGAATCAGAGTCATCACTCATCTGTAAATTATGAGTAACACCTGTGTCTTTTTTTAGATGGCAGTCGTTACAGGAAAGTGGGAAAAAAGTGTGTATAGATTTTGCAGGTTTCGAAAGCTCTCCGTAAGAGTAACCTCCAACCCCCTGATATAACTCTGCCTGAGCGTTATGAGGAATCGTGCCGACAGCGGGAAGAGGTGAATCAGGATTAGAATCAGTATTATGGCAGTTATAACAGACAAGTCCTTTGCCTGCATCAACAGTATGTACCCCTGTTGAGAGTGATATATTATAGTTTCCGGTCACTCTGAGCGAAGCATAGTTGCCGTCTTCGTCATGTGGGTCATGGCACACCACGCAGCCAACACCACTCACTGTATCAGTATTTGCTGGAGTCACATCGGCATCATATATTTTGGAGAGTGCTCCCTGACCGGTATGGCACTTAAAACATGAAGCATTTTTTGCAACATTGCCGCCTGCAAGAGTATGGGCATTATCATGACTTGTAGAGTATTCAAAAGTATGTCCTGCGAATGTCACATCGCTGTTGTCATGGCATGTAAGGCAGGCATAAGAAGTTATCGGAGTATTTTTGTAGTGAGATGCAATAAAACCGTCGTTTGCTGATACACTTGAGCCAGGCCCGTGGCATGCTTCGCACGCTACTCCTCTAAGATGGCTTTCACCACCATTCGGTGCAGCCCAGTCGCTTATGGAATCATCATAACCTTTTGCATAGGAGTATTCGTCAGCACCATCTGAATTCCTATCTGCAAAAAGAAAGCCTGTTGTATGGCACTTAAAGCATGTGGAATCAGTTTCAGCAGCAACAGAGGTGAAAGCTCCAGCGTGAGCAGAATTCCGCCATGGCGTTGCTATATCTCTGAATAAAGGTCTGCCATAGTCATCCAGTACAGAATCAGTAATTCCACCGCTATGACACCCAGTGTAACATAAAGGCTCTCCGGTACCAAAGCTGTCCAAATAAGGCTTTGCAAAAATTTTCATTCTTTGCTCACCGACAAATCCATTAATCCCCGTAATATCAAGCGTCACTTCAAAAACACCTGTAATGTCAGGTGTTAAAAAAGCATCATCACCTGTAATTGTAAGTTCAGCAGCGGAACCTGTTGGAATACTTGTAAGTTGCCAAGAAGAAGTAAGCACTTCATCTGCAAAAGCTTCTTCATTTACTCCTAACAAAACTCTTTCACCAGGCTGAACAAATTGTGTCCCTCTGACTACGTCAGGGTGAAATACTCCGGCTGGATCCTGCAAGAGATTACCGCTATTCTTTGCTTCTTTATAGCTAATACCTTTTAAAAGAATGAGTCCATTCGAATCATTAGAAATACTTGAGTCAAGGTAGCCTGCAAAAAATCTGCCCGGAAAAACTGCCTGAGCTGAAATGTATGCTCCAGAGCCAGGAGTTGTTGTATACTTTGTTGCTGATCCTGAGGATTCTGAGCATAAAAAAACATCACCGCTGTTTCCGCCCTCTCCATTCAAAATAGAAGAGCTGTAAGGCAAGGTAACGTTGGCAGTGTAAAGTGCAGATGAGGAAGCATCCCTAGCTGAGTCTTTAAGTCTGACTGCGTATATATCTGATAAAGATTTATAACCATCAATATTATAATCCGGTTCAACTTTTTCTATATAGATGGTTCTGCCGGCAAGTGCAGCATCAGATACGGAGATGCTGAACCCTTCGAAATCGCCGGTTCCTGTATATGTTATTGTTCCGCTTTGAGGAACAGTAAATTCGTTCACTACACTAGTATCATCACTTACTGATGGTTTAGCTGAACCCCCGCCAACGCATGCACTCAATGAGAAAAAACAAGCGGCAATAAAAATAAACTTTAATATCTTCATATTCTCCCCTGATATCTAGTTAGAGTTAAATTTTTCAGAAAGTGCCTTTAAAAGCTTCCCCGTCTCGCCCTTTTCATGACACAAAACGCAAAGTGCTTCTTCGTCCTCTGTTTTTATAAACATAGCATTGTCAGCATAATGCGGGTTATGACAATCGCTGCACTCCAGCTCTTTCCCCAGCTTTTCTACATATACTTTATCAACTGGGTGAAACTGTATATAGCTTCTTGAGTGGAAATTGAACCCCTGCTCAGCAGAAACGTGACAGTCAGCACAAAGATCATTGGAAGGGCGTCTTAAATGTGTCTGCTCTGTGGCTTTATGCGGAGAGTGGCATATGGTACAAAAACCAGCAGCAACAGGGCCGTGTGTGTAAGCTGCATTTTGCATCGCCTTGTTTGTGTTCTCATGACAGTTCAAACAGGTTACAGCAAAAGGTTCCTGGGGTATAAAATTTTTATCTTTTTCATGGCATGCAAAACACTTAGCCTCTTTTACAGGCTTGTGTACCCACTCCCCTGCAAACTTATCTCTGTGACAGTTCACACAATCTGCAAGATTCTCGAATTTATGGCAGCTTTTACAAAGCTCATTCCTTTCGCCCGAATGGAAATTGCTTAGATTATCTGTCCAATCCACTATCCCTACAGGAGATTCTACCTTTGTTATTTTAAATGTTTCCTGCACTCCGCCCTGAGTGATGGTGATATTGTTTTCTCCATCATGCAGTTTCAGAATGGACATAAGCATATAATGTTCGCCCTCTTTTTTTTCAGGGTCAGTACATATTAGCTTTTTCTCTGTGTCCACGCCGTTTATGCTTATAACAGCAGGCGACTCATCTTTTGAAATACAAATAACATGAATATCACTGACAGCCTTTACATCGTTACTAGTTGGAAAAAGCACCTGCATATCAGCATAAGCAATTGATGCAAATAAGAAACTAGTCAGAATTAATGTTATAGTTTTCAGGCAGGCGAATTTCATCCGCATGTTTCATATCCCCTTTTGCTTCATATGTTTTTTTCAAGAAATAATTAAGCTTATTAACATCGCTGTAAATGCCTCTCAATCCTTGAAGTGTATTAAGAGCAGCATCCATATTTCCTGCTAAATACTCTGCCACACCCTTATAAAATGTACAATCAATATCATCGCATTTGCTCAGGATAGCCGCAGCTTTTTCTGGCGCTTTAAAACGTAAATACGCTTCACCAAGCATCAGTATACCTTTATTATCAAGATTATATGCTGACATCTTATCCAACTCTTTGATAGCGGAATCAATTTGACCCTTTTTCGCAAGCATGTGCACAAATCTCATTCTTGGTACAATTTTTTTAAATTCTTCTGCGCTTTCAGCCTCATCTATCTTAGTCATCAGATTCGCTTTATCTATCTCTCCAGCCAGAAAACTAAGATAAGCATCAGTCAAAATTGCAAAGCTGCCGCCTTTCTCTATAGTGCCCACCAATTCAGAATCTTTTAAGAACTCCATTCTCGGCAACGGTTTATCAGATACACCTTTGTAAAGATATTTTTCATCACCTGTACCTTTAAAAGATTCCATAATATCGGCTTCTTTTGCATCTGAGCTTTCAGCACAGATACAAACGACATCAGCATGCTCAGAGCAGTACTGGATAAACTCCGCCATGATGCTTAGGTCAAGACGGCGATTGCTGTCGAAATAAAGCACAGCCATATCTTTATTCATCTCAACAGCACTTGCTGATAGCTTTTTAAGCTCCTTCGCTGAGGCGATATTTACAAAACACACCGACACAATGACTGTCAGTAATAACCGGAGATAGATTTTCATTGTTTCTCCTCATACTTTTGTATATTCATTTGTATCATCATGATGTTTCTCATGACCTCTGCTTCGCCTATCTTTTTATTTCTGGTGCTTCTGAACTCTTTGCTATGGTATTTGGCAAAAAGATCTTCAGTTTTTTCAGGTCCATGACAAGCCTGGCAAAATCCTTCTTTCACTTCATGTTTCAGGAAGCTGTTCTTCACATCACCTTCGACATTTGCCGCAGGTTCTGTCATCCCTTTTTTCCACACGTGAGGATCGTGACAAGTCTGACATGTTATGTTTCCATCTTTTGACATCATACCGGCATCATTATACAGATAACCTTCAAATATCTCTTTATGAGGGAATATTTTAAATATCCTGTCGTGAGCTATCGCTTCGGGAACTTTCTTATACCCAACCCCATCCATTCTATGGCAGTCTGTGCAAAGCTCGTAAGCGAATATCGGTTTCTTGCCGCCCATAGGGTCAAACGCCCACATGAAACTGTTGTCCTTATGGAAGTTGTGCGGTTTATGACATGTGTAGCAGACATTCTCGTCAGCTTTCTTTCGTATATCCGCTTCAACATATTCCAGTCTGGCAAGATTATGTTCTGTAAGATTAACCATCTTCTGGTCACTGTGGCAGGCATAGCAAAGATTTTGGTCATCTACTTTCCTAAGCATACCCTTATCTGCGGCATGAGGTTCGTGGCATGTTGCGCAAACAACCTTACCTTCTTCAAGATAAATTTTGATATCTTTTTTAAGCTCCACGTTCATCTTATGGCTTGTGTCTATCTTTGTCTTGTCTGCAAGTTTAGAATCTGCGTGACAGCTTTTACAAATCGTTTCAAAATTGTCATCAATAGACTTGTTGAAGAGATACTTGCCGCTGTTATGAACCTCGTGGCAAACGCCGCAGGTGTCTTTTTCAGCTTTCAGTTTCTGCGTCTTCTCGTTTGATTTCTCAAATTTCATGACGTTGTGCTTAGAGTCTGTAAATGATTTTTTATCCTCGTGACAACCAGCACAGAAATTACCGTTTTCTGACAGTTTCTTATTGAGGAAGCTGTTTTGTATGGTTCCTTCTTCGCCTTTTTTCGGTCCGTTATTGTGCACTGTGTGACAGCTTGAACAATAAATATAGTATTCACCGTCTTTTTCGGTAAGGAATTTGCCATACTTTTCATGGGCTTCGGTCTTGCCAAGTTTATGACCGTCGGTTACAACTTTTTTATCAGCAGTCCCTTTTTCATTATGGCAGACTATACAGCTGTCATCTTTATCTTTGTAATCAAACTCTATGGCCATTATGTTCTTTGAAGTCTTAGCCTTGTGAACAGAATGACACTGTATACAGACCTGTTCATTAGTGTCTTTTCGAACGTCATGATCGGTTGATATTATCTCTTTGTTGTTTTCATGACAAGCGGCACAGAACGTATCCTCATCTTTATAGTCGCCTCGCAGAAAGTCCTTATTAAACCTCTCTGTCTTTGACTGCTTATGAGGGTCGTGGCAGCTTACACAGGTGAACTTGACGTCTTCTGTAAGTTTGAAATGTTCATCTAGCTTACGATCAATTTTAATGTTTACCGGGTGAGAATGTTCAAGGTCAACAGTGAATTTCTCACCGCTTCCGCCTTTTTTATGACACTCCACACAGCCGTCATTCTTAGGTTTTATCAGCAGGCGCTTATTTTCACAGTTGTGAACCTTATGACATGACAGACAGCTGTCTTTCAGCTTTTCCTGACCATGCAGGGTATTTTCTATCATCTTCTTTTCACTGTGGCAGGTTATACACAGCTTACTGTCTGAGGCTTCCTTTCTTAGGAAGTTTTTAGCTTTTGAATGCACATCATGGCATGTAGCGCAGGTAACGATGGTCTTAGATGTTTCACCTGTACGTATCTCTGTAAAGAATTTTGCCATCTTTGCAAAGAGCGGGAGTGATGCATCAAGATCCATTGTGTCTTTTACTTCTTTGCCCACTGGGTGGTTGTACTTATCCTCAGAAAGCACCTTTTTCGGTGCAAAGCCCTTCTCCTGATGGCAGGAGAGACAACCTTTTGATATTAGGTCTTCGCCTTGTTTAGGAAGTTTCAGCGACCAACCGTGAGGAGCGTGACAGCTTTCGCAGGTTCCCTTCTCAGCAGCAGTTTTGCCGTCTTTAGTGACAAACCCTTTCACGCTGTGCATGTCGTGATTACTATCTATAACTGTATTTTTCTTTTCGTGGCATCTTATGCAAAGTGCGCTGTTTTTATTCTTTTGAATCAAAAGACTCTTTGTTTTACCTTTGTGCGGGGAATGGCATGTAAGGCATATAACCTCATTATCATACCCGTAAACACCACCCTCTTTCATTGTCTTTTCTACATTTTCCAGATCTTTCTGAATAATATTTATCGGGTGGTTAAGCATCCCTTTCAAGTATTCTGCATTTTCGCTGTTTACTTTATTGTCGTGACAAATTGAGCATAGCTGGGAGTCGTGCTCTGGATATATCAGCAGCTTTTTATCTTTCGGTGAGTGAGGAGTATGACAGCTTTCGCAAACAAGCTGACCTTCGCTGCCTAGTTTGCCGTCCAGAGAGTTAAGCTTCTTCTCTATAGCATCATAGCTTCTTTTTGGCTTCACAAGCGGGTGCATTTCATGCTGATTATCCAGAAGATAATCATGACAGGTTTTACAAAGCTGGGAGTCAGCGTTCTCCATTCGCAGAAAGACAGACTTATCCACACCCTCTCCTTCAGGGTTTCCGGTGGCGTGAGCTGTGTGGCAGGTTTTACACGCAACTTTCCCGTCTTCAAGAGGCAGGTTATTTGGTATTGTCATGTGCTCAGGTATCTTCTCTGATCCCTTGTGCATATCTCCAGACCATATCTTTATTCGGCTGTCGCCCACTGTACCGTTATGACAGCTGAAACACATCTTCTCTGTGGCCACTACTTTCTCTTTTTGGTAAGGGACAAGTTCAGTCCCTTTCAGATCGTAAAGAAATTCCGGCATCCACTCGTAGTGGCATACCGCACACTCTTTGGATGCGTTTGGCTTCTGGTTAGCAACATCCACAGCATAGGCTGAGCTGAACACACATGTCAGAAGGAGTAAAAATAATATCTTTTTCATTATTTCTCCTCCAGTTTATACACGTAAACACTCTTTTTGAAAGCATCTACAACAGCCAGGATGTCTTCTTTAATGCGTAAATGGGTAACGGATTCGAAACCAAGTTTATTTAAACTCACATCAGTAAGCACTCCATTACACATATCCTCATCGTCTAAATAGTGGATGATTCCGGTGTAACCATCACCAACCAGCATATATTTGCCTTTATAATTGGCAATACCAGTGGGACGATAAAACTAACCTCTTTTTATCCCCCATTTACCTATAAATTCGTAATATTTAAGCTCTTTTGTAATTTTTTGTACACGAGTATTCATAACCTCAGTGACGTAAAGAACACCTTTTTGGTCAACAGTTATAGAATAAGGGTACCAGAATTGAAGCTTAGCCTGCCCGTATCCGCCTATCTGCTTTTCTATGTCGCCGGTGGCGAGGCTCATCTTCAGTACGCGGTGATTATCGTTGTCTACTATAAACATGTATCCGCCGGACACATAAACATCTGTAGGGTCAAAACGGCCTTTCATGCTTTCAGGAAGCTTATACGACTTGAGTCTGTCAAGCTTCTCTGTGAGCATATCTACACTCCCTTCAACGCTATTGCAGTAAAGGAAATAGTTCTCGTTTTTCACCAAACAGTTGCCGCCTTTCAGAAAAGGTTTTGCAATAGCAGTGATAGCCTCACCGTCTGAATATGTTATGTAGCTGCCTGAAAACGCATCATATATATGCAGCGTACTGTCTTTTTCCGGTAAAACATCAGCAGGGGCATTATGCCCGTTCAGATCTACCTTATAAAGGAACTTTGCATTTATTCCCTCGGCATGTGCAGACAACGCAAAACACAGCAACAAAACAACTAATATTAGCTTATTTTTCACTCTCAGCTTCCTCATTTGGTGTTAAAAAGTCAGGGATATAGAATCTTTTATACTTATCTATCATACCAACAACTTCGTTTCCAACAAGCTGATTCATTCTCCGCTCAGGATAACCTATATCTTTAAAAGGAAGATACCCTGCAGCTCTGTTTGAGGTGTGGCACTCTTCACATTTGACAGTCTCTTTGAGCTCTGTCATAGGTCTGTGTATAACCTTCATTGATGCACTTTTTGCAGAAGGAATCATATCTGCCACGTTCTCTTTGAAACCAGCGACATATTTTCGCATCTGAGCAGTGTCGTAAAGGCTTTTATCCTCTCCGCTTCTCTTGACAGGCATCAGCTTGTAAGGCGTGTCACCTAGATACTGAGTAAGGTCAATATCTTTGGCTTCTGCGCCATCTGTTTTGTTATACCATATAAATTTTGTATTAATCTTGTCTTCTGTTCGAATATGACATGTCTCGCACCCCATAAAAAATGCGTGCATATTCAGAAAAGCTCTGATCTCTTTCTTTTTATCGTGCGGAACATCTCCGTGGCAGGAAACACAAAGGTTCTGTTCGTCAAGGAGCGCCTCACGGTCTGATTTATGAAAATCGTATAACTCGTGTATTTTGTTAATATCCTTAAAAGACACCCCGGCAGAATGCTCTTTGTCCACCCCTGCAAGCATCTCCTGAAACTGCTTATCCGCTTCGGACATTCCAGCAGCAGAATGCTCTCCCTGAGGAGCCTTGTGCCATATATGCATGACTAGTATTTCAACTATGTATCCGCAATAGAGCATTATCGCAATGCCCAGAATGCAGTATATCTTTTTCAGTGTTTTATTTCTTTTAGTCATTATTTCTCTCCCTCACCATCTTTCAGAAAGGCTATCTGGTCTCGTATTATCTGAAGCTTCTCCTCGCTCGAGATTGCCTCATTAGCCTTTTCAGCATCCAGATCAACCATAAGTGCAGGATCTTTATCCACAACTTTGTTGATCCTTGCCCACTCAACATAATACTCATGCTTCATCAGGTCTTCCGGCAGGTAGCCGGTGATGAAAAGTGGTGACATAGGGAATTTGTCATAATTCACATGAGCATTGTACATGTGCCATATGAAGATAACACTAACAGCGAGCATAGCCTCGTCTGAGTGAGCTATGTAGCTGATGTTTACAGCCCATCCGGGAAGAAAGCTGGCTGCAAAAACTGGGAACCAGAGGAATATACCTGTGATGCCAAGTACAGGAATACCCCAGAAAACAGCCCAGTAGTCAAACTTCTCTCTCCAGTGAAATCTTTCGTGTTTTGGTCTCTCGTCTGTAAAGAAGAAAGCAAATTTCACGAAATCAACTATGTCGTCCCAGTCTTTCTTTCTAGGACACATAGGAGAATAGTAAATGAAGAGTCCAAGCTCTTTCCAAGAGAATGTTCCTGTCTTTCTGGCAGGTCCTATATAGTACTGGTAAGTGTTTCTAAACAGGTAGTACCAGTGGTAGAAAAAGAGCGCGCACATTATAACACCAGCTATCCTGTGCAGTGTTCTTGTAACAACAAGACCTCCTAAAAAGTCTATCGTACTGCCTGCCCAAGGGTAGTAGTGAAATTTCAGCGGAAATCCTGTCAGCACAAGAATGATAAATGTAGTCATCAATATATAGTGCTGATATTTCTGGCCAACGGTCATTTTGAGATAGTGTTTCTCACCGTTTTTTATTTTAATTAGTGGCATTTTTCTCATCATATCAGTACCCTCTACTTCTTCTTTCTGCGTCTGAAGCTGACATTAGGGAAAAGCTCCCTGATCAGCTCGAGTATCATAAGTCCAAGCAGTGGATAGAAAGCACCGATAGTAAGGATAGTAAATCCTAGAGCTACATAGAACTCTATAGGGTATATATCCTTGTCAATAACAGTGTGCATTCTTATCATACCGAACTCTTTACCCGGATCAGCGTGACAGTCAGAATCTTTACAAGCAAGATACCTGGTTTCTTCGTAAGTTGCACTTTGCGGGTTTTTATAGCTCATAATCTTGTGAGCAGACTCACCGGTTTTAACATGGCAGTCGATACATGTCGGAGCATTGTCAAGCCCGAACTCAACTGCTTTGCCGTGGAATGTATCAAGATATGTTGCAGCAGCATTTTTAAGCTTATGCTTCTCTGCCATCTCCTGCTTGGAGTGACACTTACTGCATGTTGCCACGACATCCTCATGAGGAGTCAAATCTTTTATTCTATGGGTTACGTGGTTGAAAAAGTACCTGTACTGTGAGCTGTTATCATGACAGACACTGCACTTTTGAAAAACTCTTTCAGTGTGTCTGGCACTTGCAAGCTCGTCCACATCCTTTTCAAGAAAGCGGTAAGAGGGGTTTTTGTGGCAGTCTGTGCAGGTGGGAAAATCCTCAACAATTTTCGCTCTCACATTTTCGTTTTCAGGGTTGTGGATACTTGTCTGAAGATCTTTAAGTATCTTTTTGTGAGAAAACGGTTTTTCTGAACCGCTCTCTTTGATGTGACACTCTGTGGCACAGTCAACCTGCTTGGCTTCTTTGTGGGGAATCTCTTTAATGTCAGTGTGGCACCCGGAGCATTTGACTTTAGTGTGGACGGTATGGTCATATCTTTCGGAATCTACATAAAAAAGCCTAAGATAGCCTTCGTCGTTAACTCTTGTCAAGCCTGGGTATTTGTGACACATCATGCAGTTTTCATCATCAGTAATTGTTTGTGCATTAGCAACGCTAAAGTTAAAAAACATACTGAAGATCATGACGGCAAAAATACTAAATATTCTCATCATCAGCTCCAACTAAATAAATTATAATATCAATCAATACAAAATCAAAAACAGATCAGTTCAATTTTGATCTATATTAATAAACATAACATAAATTAAACCCATTTACATTAGATTTTCCAATGATAGATAAATCCGAATATTCATAATTACAAGTGACTTAAACAAGACTTATTAGGTGTGATAATACTTAGAACATTTATCGAACATCATGCCTTATGCGTAATGCGAAAGGCAAAACCTCTCTGACTCCCCTTTTGATAGGTGAAGTTCATTATATCCCTCTTTATTAAAAGGGGTCTAAGGGGGATTTATGTCGTCAATTAATCAAAAAAAAAGCGGCTCCCGAAGGAGCCGCCATTAGTAATGTTATTACTTAAATTGTGCTATGAAACTTATGGGCGAACGAGGTCTGAAACGTTTCCGCCAAGAGCTTCAATAGCGTCATACATAACTTGTCTAGCAAATTTACTGTTGTGTGCCCATGATGCACCGTGTCCATGACCTTCGCCATAGTAGCCATCATAATATGTAAATGTTGTCCATATTGCACCAGCTTTTGCAAGAGCTGCGTCTCCAACTTCAGAGCTAGAGCCTCTTGAAGTAAGGATGTTCTGAAGATTAGCTACAGTTTTACCGTCAGCGAATCTAGGTGAACCATCAACAACTGCTGTATAAAGCGAATCTGGTGTAAGAGCATAGATTGTGTCAAACAGTCTGTCAGAGAACGCTTGTGTACGAGCTTTAAGGGTTGCTGTTGCAAATGTTGCGCCTGTTCCGTGGCAACCGTTACAAGACGCACCAGCCATAGCAGTTTTAGCTTCAGTTGTATGTACATCGTGACAATCTGCACAGCTGAACTCTGTACCATCGTAGTGAGCAAATCTGCCAGCATACTCTTTTCCAGTATAAGTTGGAATAGTGCCTGCCTTTGAGCCAAACATTGTTGAGAATACATGTGCGTAGTGAAGATATGCTACATCATATACTGCAGTAGCTGTAGCTGCGCCAGGCTTAAGACCTACTCTTCCTTTATGACATTCGAAGCAGATCTGCTCTTTTCCAAGCTCAGCAGCTGTAACAGTTCCAAGAACAACTTCAGCGCCTTCTGCATCTTCAGTTACAAAGTTGAATGCGTGGTCTTCTTTGAATGTACGTGTGTTTGTAACTTTAAAGTCATCGCCTATGTTAACCATGTCGTGACATGTAGTACAGCCGAGTCTTCCTTCAGTTACGCCAGCTTCGAATTCAGCTTCGCCGCCAACTGTTTCAGTTATAATTGCCTCAGCAGTGTGACATGGCATACAGCTATCTCTAACTGCGTATCCGAATGCTGATTTTGAGTAGTCACCGTGTGTTTCACCGATGCCTTCAGCAGCTTTTATACCAACTGAGATTCTCTCTTCGAAGTTCTGGTCGTAAGCCAGTACTGTCTCTTCAGAGGTTCTCATAACGTTAGCAGAGTGAACATCGTGACATGATGAACATGCTGTTGGTGACGCTGGGTTAATTTTATAACCTTTGATAGTTAAATTATCTGCAGCAGCTTGATATGCTGTATAGTAAGCATCAAGTTCTGTGTTAAGAACATCATACTGTGTTCCGCTGTGAGAAACCTGTGCAGCGTAGAAGCCATTCTCATCTCTACCATCTTTAACGTCTGCGTAGTAAACATCTTTACTGAGTTGACCAGCGAAGTGTGTATCTACGAAGTTTCTTTCCTGATGAGAATCAGTGTGGTATCCAACTGTCTTGCTTGTAGCAGGGCTGTTAGCGTGAAGATATGCATCTGTGAGTTCATATGTTGTAGCATCAAGTTCAACTTGGTGACAAGATGTACAGAGGTTGAACTGCTTAGAGAATACAACAGCGTCGCCTGCTTCATTTTTAGTTTCCTGTGAACGAAGCTCAAATGTGTTGTCATCGTGGCAGGTGTTACAGCCAATAGAATTACCTTCAAGCTCGCCGCTTTCGAAAACGTTTTTATAGTTATCATCTATTCCGGCAACTGTTTTTGCAATTGCTCTCTTGCTAGTGTTTCTAGCAAGGAAACCTTCATGTGAGTGACATGCACTACATGTTCTGTCTGTGCCCGCGTATGTTCTTGGGCTGTCAGCGTGGTTGCTTGTC
>PKTM01000016.1 GCA_002869145.1 Denitrovibrio sp. | reverse complement strand
AAGCAAGATGCGTTTTTCTCAGGTAGGAACAGCCACTATAGCTCACAAATATATCAAACTAAGCGGCATTAAAGCCTGGGCAGCTTTTGGCTACTGTATTACAGTTCTTATGATAGCATTCATCCTCCCTGTCACTCAGCTTGTTGTGTGGCTTAATTCAGCTCTAAAGCAAGAGCTCAGCAGCAGCTATTACAGTTATCTGCTAAACACATTCATGCTCGGTATTATAGCTGTAATAGTCATAATAAGTGTTTCGTTAATTCTCTCTGTTATTAAACACAATGTAAGGAGCAAGAGACTGGCACTGCTTATAAAACTATCAACAATAGGTTATGCTCTGCCAGGTACTGTGCTTGCCATAGGTTTTTTTATACCCGTTACCAAACTTAATAACTATCTGATAGATTTGTCTGAAAAAATTATGGGCGAACCAGCCGAGTTCGCAATTCAAAGCACAATTGCAGTCATGATTATTGGCTATCTTATAAGATTTCTGGCTGTAGGCTATAGTACAGTAGATAGCTCAATGGAAAGAGTTTCATCATCAGTTGTAAATTCTGCAAAGCTTATGGGTTACGGATACCGTTCAATAATCAGCAAAATATACATACCTCTTTTAAGAAAAGGTGTTTTGACAGCTGTTACTCTTGTGCTTATTGATGTAATGAAGGAGATGCCTATCACCCTCATGACTAGGCCGTTTGGATGGGACACTCTTGCTGTGAAAATTTTTGAGCTTACTTCCGAAGGTGAATGGGAGAGAGCTGCTGTTCCGAGTTTTATATTACTTTTGTTTGGTCTGGTGCCAATAGTATTTCTTTCGGGCAGAATAAACAGGCAGATTAAAGGGGAAGCAAAATGAGTCTTTTAAAAGTAAATAACATATCAATGAGTTACGACTCAGAGATAATTTTAAATGGAGCAGGATTTGAGCTCAAAGAGGGAGAGATAGCATGTCTTTTGGGTAAGTCTGGCTGCGGTAAAACAACAATATTAAGGTGCATTGCAGGGTTTGAAAAGGTTTTTGATGGAGAAATATATATTGATAACAAGTTAGCCTCATCTCAAAATACACATCTTTCTCCGGGGAAGAGAGGTATAGGGATGGTTTTTCAGGATTATGCGCTTTTCCCTCATCTAACTGTTTATCAGAATGTTGCATTTGCTTTAAAAGGTGCTGACAAAACAACCATAACAAAAGATGTCAACAGTGTGCTTGAGCTTGTTAAAGTTGCTGATAAAAAAAGTGTTTTCCCGCACGAACTTTCCGGTGGTCAACAGCAGAGGGTTGCACTTGCCAGAGCGCTTGTTAACAAACCAAAACTTATTCTTATGGATGAGCCTTTTTCAAATTTGGACACTTCCCTGCGTGAAACACTGTCCAGAGAGGTCAGAGAGATACTTAAGATAAACGGCACAACAGCTCTTATGGTTACACACAGCATAAATGAAGCTTTTGCAATGTCTGATAAAGTGGGTGTAGTCAGCTCCGGTAAAATCATTCAGTGGGACAGCCCTTACATGCTCTATCATAGACCAGCAAACACGCTTGTATCAGAGTTTACAGGGGAAGGTGTGATACTGAGAGGTCAAGTTGTGGAGGATGGAAGAATAAGCTGCGGAC
This sequence comes from Denitrovibrio sp., assembly GCA_002869145.1. Classification (GTDB taxonomy): domain Bacteria; phylum Chrysiogenota; class Deferribacteres; order Deferribacterales; family Geovibrionaceae; genus Denitrovibrio. The sequence goes on along the minus strand of PKTM01000016.1, from coordinate 21,983 downwards.
TTGGCTACATAAAAGCACCCTTTTCGTGTAAATGCGAAAATAATTGCTCTGTAAATGTGCTAATAAGACCAGAAGATATTGAATATGATGCAAACAGCAGCACAAAAGCCATTGTAAGCGAGAAGGTTTTCAGAGGATCAAGCACTATGTATAAACTATTGCTCCAAAATGGTGAAAATGTACTGGTTTCTCTTCCCAGCCACTATGATTTTAAACACAATGAACAGATCGGCATTAGACCTAGCCTGAAAGAAATAATTCTGATGGCTTAAGCTTAACTATGCCCGCGTTTGCATTTATTTGTATTTTTCTGATGTCATATAAGAAAAGGCAGCTTTAAGCCGCCTTTCCATCTATTTACATATTATCAGAGCACTCAGCCCCTCTTTTGCTGAGGCGAACTGTATTTTACTTTTACACTTGTATGTTACTATCAGCTCTTTCTCTTTACCTTCTGCCGGGTCACCGCACAGGTAGTTATTTGACTGAACGGTACATTTATCTTTCTTATAGCAGTTCTTTCTTACTGTTGGATAGGCGTTGCAGTAGCTGCCGTTTGCGCCGTATCCTGCACTTATCAGGTCGTATGGAAGCAGACTTTCTTTAGCTGAGCTTGTGCCTGAGATTATAATGTCTGCAGAAGCGGCTTCTGGCTCATATTTAGCGTTCATGCCGTTTATGCTGAATATAACATCTGTGACATCAGATTTTTTTGTTTTCCCCAGAGCATTTATCAGTTTATCCACAGGCACGGTGCTCCCTGCCTGATCGACACGCCACACAGGACGCTTTTTCCCTGATTTCAATGCTATTTGAATCATTATGTACTTGAAACTGCCGCTTTTCATACGGAAGCTTATTTCATTGCCAGATTGTAAAAGCTCCTTAGCAGGGATGCTGACAGAGATGTTTTCGCCTTTGCCGTTGTTTGATATGTTTTTGTACGTTTCTGAGACTGTGGAAGCCTTTTTTGGTGTCGGATATTCAAAAGCATCCAAAGGTCTAGGATTGTTTCTGTCGAAGCTTACAACGGCAAGACCTTCACCACGTACATTAGTATCTTTGTTGATATAGAAGTGAAAGCCGTCAGGCTCTCCTAAGCCCAGTGCTTGTATGCGCCGGTGAAGCTCTGTGACCTCTATCTGTTCATTTTCATTAGTTATCTCGGCAATTTGTTTTCTGCCTTTGCTTTTGAAATCAGCAATAATAGTCATACTTTCGAAGAGTCCCCTCAGCTTTTTGAACCCTACATGAGTATATTTATCGCTGAAGATATCATAGTAATCAAGATAGGCGGTTCTGTTTTTTCCTTTGCCGTCGTTGAACATGCCTGTGAAGGTCATTTTATGGATATTGTCAGGCTTTTGTTCTGTATTGCTGTTGCGGGTTCCTTCATATTTTACTTTCTTTATCTGCACTGAAACTTTCCCCGCTCTGCCGTAGTCTTCGTTCAGTCGGAGGACGTATTGTGCTGGCCTGTATCCAAGAAGCTCGGTTATTCTTTGCTGAGTAATTATGTCTATTGTCAGCGGTTCCAACCCCTCCATAAGCATGGCTCTTTTCATTGGGCTGTTAGGAGTTTTTTTAGTATATATCGTAGTGCTGTAATACTCACCGCTTAACAGAGTGGATACCACTTCGGATTGCTTTTTGAAAAGGTCATTAGTGTTAACAACAACATCTTGAGTTGTAGTACCAGTGTTGACCATAATCCCAAGGTCTTTAGCATATGATAATGGGGCAAGTGTAGCAAATAAAATTATAAAGATGATTAACCTTAGCGACATAGGATCCTCCAAACACTTATAAAAAAATTGATTTTAATAGATTAAATTATAAGTAGCTTATAAGTCAAATATAAATTTTATAGGTTAAAATGACACTAAGATCAGACTTGTCTTACTATAAATCTAAATCGGAATGACTGGATTTGAACTATAACTTTGCCGTCCCATGCGGTTCTGAACCACTATTCCAGAGGGTTTCCACCGCTCACATCCGCTCAAGACCGCTTTAAGTGTGACAAATTTGGTGACAATTATTTACGCCTTCGATGAACGATAATATCTCCAGAAGGAGTGGGTTTAGAGTTAACAGATGAGATTAAACCTCGCTTTTCTAATTTTTTTAATAATTTATAATTATTGGGATTGTTACGTAATTTAAGATGTTTAGCTGTTCTCTCTAGAGTTTCTGCATACACCCCTCCAATCTCAAGTAAATACATTTCAATGTCTTCATTTGCGAGACTTGGTTCTTGTCTTACTAACAGTTTTACGGCTTCGGCACCTTCAATTTCAGCCATTAATTTGTTAAACAGCTTAAACTCTATAGAAGTTTCGACATTCGACAGTATTTCTGTAATAATTTTTGCTAGATTTACATTTCAAACTATCAGTTCTTGATTCATATTTTGTATCACTTGTCTTTTTTCGTCTTCCTTTAAGTTACAATGCTTCAGTATTTTAGCTAAATTGTTACCTGTCAAAGGCAATTCATTGAAACCACCCATAAACTCAGTCTTAAAAGCATCAATCAACTTTGGTAACAAATGTGGATAATATTTATTAACCTCTTCAATATTATGATTTGTCAAAAATATCTTCCTATTTAATAATAACCTATCAACTTTGAGCTCGCTCAAGCCTTCTAAAGAAACTGTGGGATATTTCCACCAAATGAAACTTTTAATTATAGCATCATAAGCCTCATCATTAAGCTCTTTGCTAAACAGTAACGTTGTTGAAATATCATCGTTAAAATCTTCCCCATATAGATCGTAATCATCTAATTTATGTTGGCATAGTTCTTTATAATTATCTGAACTATTCAAAAAACTCCAAAACGCTTCATCTAACTCATCAAATGAGTGAAAATAGTGCATAATGTTCTCCCAAAATGGGATAACTTTATTGTATAAGAATAGCTCTTTCCATATTTCAGTATCAAATTTGATAGAGTTAATATCAGAAATTTTAGTTTCTATTTTACCAATTATTTGCAATTTAGTCTTATTGTAAAGTTTATCTGAGTTCAACAATCTTATTATGCTCTCTTCAGATTCATCACAGTTATCCGGCATCTCTAAAACTACATTCTTCACATATTCCTCTAAATGACTTTCTATGTATATTTTTAAGTACTTGAAATCACTTGAGGTTATGGTTGTGTAATTTGCAATTTTAAAGCTTTCCAAATCACCATTATAATATTCAAAGATTTTCTTCAAATTTGATACATTGATTAAATAATTATTATTTTCATAAATATATTCAAATAAAGGTTTATTCTGGGAAAAATCCGTTATTAGCTTAAACTTAATTTTGAGACTATTGATTAATTCTCTAAAGGTATTGTTTTCTTCACTAGATAACTTTGGTAAGGTTGATATGTTACTTATATAATTAGAAACAGTGTCATTGATATTAAATCTCTTTATATTAGTCAGTGTATCAAGCTCAATGAGATATATAAAAAATTTCAGCTTCCTCTCATCTGAAAACTTAGCTTCACTAAATATATGCTCAAAAAAACCATCACATAGATATAATAAAAACCTGCTCCTACTCTCTTTATTGGCTGCCTCTATATACTTAATCGCGAATTCTATTGATTTTTCGCTACGATCGTTAATTTTAGACAAGAGATAATTAAAATAAGGCTGCGTTTTTGTTTCCAACAAGTAATTTAATAAAGAAAAGTTAAAGATAGCAATTGTCTCAAAGTTTCTTGGGTTAAGTTTCTTTAAAACTCCATCAATTTCTTTAAGCTCAAAACCTAAATCAGCAAATGGTTCTTTATTTTTAACACTTAACACAAACTGCAAGTCAGTAAGGGCAATATCTCCTTCATGGAAGAAAGAAATATAGTAATGAAAATCTTCATCAATATACCCTTCAGATAACAGATATTTTAATAATTTTGACTCTTTTGTGTCTATCTTAATTTGCTTATGATATTTGAAAATGTCAGTAGTTTGCATTATTTCTGAAAGGGTAAGTGTTTTATATCTATTAATTTCTTCTTTATTAAGTTCAATTTCATTCCTTAATTTTGAAATAGCTTTATCAGTCCTATTATTTATCAACTCTTTGCGCTGTTTATATGACATTTCTTTATTAACACTAGTTTCAACAACTTCAAAAGTAGTATCACCTTCTCTATAGTTGTCATAAAAACCGCTTATTGATTGTCCAATAAGTTTATCAAAATTATCTTCTTGCATGAAAAATGAGAGCGGTTGTCTTCCATTGACACCACTTACGGTAAATTTTATCCCGCCTGTCAGCTCAACAATTTTATACATATAAACCATTTTTAATTCTTGCAGATTTTTTATATTTTCATGTTCTATATTTTCTATTTTATTGTCTAAAGCATTATTAATATTTATTAATTGATCTATTTCATCTGACATATACTTTTTTTTCTGATTCAATATAGTATTGATAATGCTTGTATTATTATGTAATTTCGAGAATTCTATCGGACAAAAGTTTTTATAAGCTATAATTGCCAACAGTTTCTTTTTATTCAGATTACCGTTTTCATCAATTTTGCTCTTATAGAGCTTATATTCATTGTAAATATTTAACAGCAAACGCATATCATCGATAAACAAAGAAATATCGTTAAGAAAATCTTCACTTAATGCTTTAGGCAAGCTTTTATTAAGATCTTCTGAGAATTTTTCTTTTAATTTCTCATATGAATTATTCGGATTGATATACGGGATTATAGGTATTATAAAATCAAAGAATTTTGTTCTTTCGTTATTAACAAACATATCATCTCGGACAGCATATATAAACCTTACTCCTCCATTCTTACGCTTAATATCTTTCGAGCTGTTTATTAGGCCATTTAGCTCTCTTAGCTTTATGAATATATCCGTATCTTCATGTCTATCCAAGTCTTCAATAATGACAATTTCATAGTTGGTAACCTGAAAAAAATATATTATTTCATCAATATGCTCATTGAAAATTGATGCCTTATCAATATTCTTTTCATTTAGATCAATACTTAAGTCCTTTGGGCTAAATTTACTTATTTTTAGTTTAGCTAAATATCTGGATACTATAAAAAAATAATATAAAAACAATGTAGCTACTGAAAATGTGAAAAGATAGTAATACTGATCAATAAAAGTATTGAAACCTAGCTTATCAAAAAACAACAATTGATTAATTTTGTCTGGCCATAACATATAAATACTGTAGGTAAACATATATGCTATACCCAAAGAATGTAAAAAAAGAGATAATCTATTTAGATTAATAATTCTTTTAAATCTTGAGAAAGGTATCTTTGATGCCTTTTCCCTATAAAAAATCTGCTGAAGAATACTTCTTTCAATGTTTTGATTCCTGATTTCTTGATCTTCTTCAGTTAGCTGTTGTTCGCCATTTTTAGTTTTTTCTCCGCTTATATTACTTTTTTTCTTATTTTGAATATCAGTAAAGGTTGCTAATGAAATTTCTAAGTAATTCCATGTAGGATTTGAATGCTTGAATTTCTTTAAGAAGCTACTTTTACCTGAACCATATGGACCAGTTAAAGCAATGTTTTTAACTTCAGGATTTTTTAATGCAAAACATAATGCTTTTTCATAATTATTGTCATAATCGCAATCAATACTCGGCAAAAGGACTTCATATTCAGTCTTACTGTTTGTCTCAGATTTGATTTCTTTGATTAGTTTATAACTGTATTTTGCGAGAAATCTATTTATTCGTTTTAACAATGGATTCATAATAACCTCAAAGCAAAAATATAATGATTGTAACACTACCGTACCGTTATGTGAACACTATTATCAATGTTTTAATTTACTGGTTCTTGATAACTAAGCTCACAAGAAGACACTTAACGCCATATATGTCACAATATAGCTGCACAATAATACAAACGAATCGTATTTTGGCCGCTCAATTATCCACTTTCTGTCTTTGATGATACTATTAAGCCATTAAAGACATCTTAAATATCAATCAGTAAAACAATAAATTTGAAATTTCTACTCAATAGAAAAGTTCACGGCATTATTAGATTAAAAAAACAGGATGACTGGATTGATGCCTAATCAAAGATTCGTATACTCACTAGCCTCAAACTCGACACAGCCTTTAAGCTGCTGAAAGCAGGTAATGCAACATCACCATGCGCAACTTCTATAAGCTCTGCAAAGCTATGGACGGGGAGTTTCATTTCGCAGTAGAAGGGAAAGAATACAAATAAGCTTAGTTAGCTCTGTGTAGTGTTTTTATGAAATAGTGATGAGGTATCGCAATCTGAACATTCAAGAAAAAACCTCTCCTTCTCTTTTCTCACCCGAAGTTGTTTACCGCAAGCTGAGCAGTTTTCCCGGATAGCCGTATTGCCTCCGCAGTCGGAACATTTCAGATAATACCCAAATTTACCATAAAGAACCTCAACCTTAGTTCCATTACAGTGTTTGCAAATGGGAAGTGACTTGCTTGCTGAAGTTTCTGTTTTCGCCTTATTCACAGCTTCCGAAGGGGTTGAGCTCTTGACAGGTGTATGATTAAAAATTATAAATTGAGCTACTCTCTCTCTTGCAGATTTACCGAGAATATAAGGTCCCATAGAAAGGCTCAGAGCACTGTTCTTCTTACGATACCAATCAATTATCTCACGAATTCTTTCAACCGCTCGGTCTGCCTTGCAAACATACTCCAACTCATCAAGATTACTTTTCGGACGATTAATGATGCCAGAATCGGAAATGGCTACAATGACGTGGATTGGCATTTTGTCGAACGTCATCTGTATACCAAGTAGCTTTTTCAACAAAACCTCAGTATGGGGTTCCAGAAAGCGACTCAGAAACTCTGCCTGACGCTTTGCCTGTAACACAGGTGAAGGCATCCCTTTACTGACTCCATCAAACAGCCGGCTCCATTCACCATGCTCGTTAATGGTCACCTGCGAAGTAACGCTTTTGCTTTCGATGATAATCACACCAAACTCATGCAGAAGGAGATGGTCAATCTGAGTAGCATCTTCACCCATCTGCAGGCGTATACTATTCAGCACCAATACTTTCGGTTCATCCCCGAATGCACGCTTCAGATAAAAGGCCATCTGTTTTTCAGCAGCCAAACCTGCCTGAGCGAATTTACCTGTCGCCTTTATTTCCTCAATATCCTTAACAATCACCTGCCCCTCCACAATCTAGAATAATATGATCCACACATAATACAATAATACCCTAAAGTAGTTGTAAGTATACGATTAGTTTAAATTTTTAGCAATAGCACTACACAGAATCCATAGTATTTAGCAAGTAAAAATCGGGATGACTGGATTGATGCCGAATATTCACCTAATCACCATACTGCCATAACGAAAAAAGGCATGAAATGAACAAACATCTCATGCCTTGTCTATATCGGGATGACTGGATTTGAACCAGCGACCTCTCGCACCCCAAGCGAACACGCTACCAAGCTGCGCTACACCCCGAAACTATGAATTCATGGGGAATCAATTTATATCAAAGCGTTCCATGCCCGTCAACAAATTTATCATTGCACTGTAAATCTCATAGTAAGTTTATTTAAAATTATATATATTATACTTATAATTCATAGACGCTCTGTCTTGAACTAAATTTTCACCGAATTTTTCAGGAGTTTTATATGCTTAGGTCAATGTTGGTAATTTTTATCTTAATACTGTCCATACCTTTTGCCGCAAATGCCGCTGAGCAGCCTGAAAAAGGAACCCTGAGCATTGTTTATGAAAATGACATCTTCCACAGCGACAGCTATTACACAAATGGTTTTCGTGTTTCATGGCTTTCCAAACCAGGTGTAAAGTCAGATATCGCTATGCGTTTAGCCACTTACTTCCCTATTTTTCCGGCAGATGCCACTGTGCTTGTTAATTATGCATTCGGTCAAAACATGTACACTCCAAAAGACATCACCTTAGAAAACCCTCCTAAAGATGACCGCCCCTATGCAGGCTGGCTATATGGTTCTGTGGGGTTAATAGCCGAAACAGGCAGACAGCTGGACCAGATAGACTTTACTTTCGGAATGGTCGGCCCGGCATCACTTGGAGAAGAGACTCAAAAGTTTGTTCACAAAAAAATTGGCTCGCCTGAACCTAAAGGGTGGGATGGACAGCTTAAAAATGAGCCCGGTTTCCTTGTAACATACCTGCGCAGCTGGAGAAGCGAGATAGCAGATACATTTTTAGGAATGCCATACGACATAACCCCTCATGCCGGAGCAACATTCGGGAATGTTTTCACATACGCTAATGCGGGTGCAACATTTCGCTACGGAAAAGAACTCCCACTTGATTATGGTTCTCCCCGAGTCCAGCCAAGTCTTCCGGGGTCTGGATATTTCAAAGCGGAAAAAGGCTTCAGCTGGTATTTATTTGCAGGTGCCGAAGGTCGTGCTGTTGCGCACAATATCTTTTTAGACGGCAATACGCTCGAGGATAGCGGCAGGGTCAAGAAAAGATATTTCGTGGGCGACATACAGTCGGGAGTGGTTCTGACCTTAAACAATATCCGCCTGAGCTACACTCATGTGCTGCGAACACAGGAGTTCAAGACACAAGATAGCCATTATCAGGCTTTCAGAACACTTAGCCTCTCAATGCAGTTCTAAAACTATATAAAAAAAGCAGTTAAAAATTAATCTTTTTTACTCATCATCGAGGTAATTTTTTCACGCATCTCAGGAAAGTCTGGCGTTTCAAACGTAGCAGACACTTCTTTCAGCACATCAGGAATAGGGATATTCTGCGGGCACTTATCCAGACATTCTCCGCACTCCACACACTGCGATGCAAATCCCGTTTTCCCTGCGCCCATCAGGCTGTTTCCAACAATATATAAAAACATGCCTCTCTGTTCGTTTTCGAAAACTATCTTATTCAGCGAATCGAAACATGTAGGTATATTCACGTCTGCAGGGCAAGGCATACAATAGGCGCAGCCTGTGCAGTTGACCTTCATTATCTCCTGATACTTCTCCCCTGCTTTTTTTATAATAGCAAGCTCAGAATCAGTCAGAGAGCAGGCTTCAGCATCTGAGGCTATCCTGATGTTCTCTTTAATGTGTTCTTCTTCGTTCATGCCGGAGATAATAACTGTAGCCTCCGGTCTGTTCCATATAAAGCGCAAAGCCCACTCTACCTGCGGACGTTTCACATCCGCCTCGTTCCATATGCTTTGAACAATCTCTGGCGACTGACCGCCGAGATATCCGCCCCTGAGAGGTTCCATAATGATAACTCCAAGCCCTTTTTCAGCGGCATATTTAAGCCCTTTCTCGCCCGCCTGATAATCCAGATCCATCAAGTTATATTGTATCTGGCAGAATTCCCAGGGGTATGCATCCACTATAGGAGCAAAATCATGTCCCAGTCCATGATAGGAGAAACCTGCGTTTTTAATCCGCACGTCAGCTTTGGCGCTATCCAGAAAATCAATGATACCAAGCGCCTCCACTCTCTCCCATGCACGTTTATTCAGAGAATGAACAAGGTAATAATCTATATATTCAATACCTAATTTTTCCAGCTGAGCATTAAGGAACTTATCCATATCCTCTCTCGATTCAACAAGCCATGTGGGGAGTTTTGTGGCAATCTTTACTTTTTCACGATAGCCGTCTTTTATAGCTTTGCCAACAATCGGTTCGCTCTGACCACCGTGATAAGGCCATGCTGTATCAAGATAATTCACTCCGTTATCTATGGCATAGCGAATCTGGCTGATGGCTCTCTCTTCATCTATCGCATCACCTTTCATAGGGAGTCTCATGCATCCGAAGCCAAGTGCAGAGAGTTTATCGCCATTTTTTGGCATAGTTCTATAAAGCATATTAAAACCTCACATTAATCAAATAAGTATAAATATATTTTAATGCAGAAACGTCTAAAAATAAAGGGCACTGACCTTAAGCCAGCACCCTTTTTATTTTTACGCTAAGATGCTTAACGCATCTTTAAGTATAAATGTATATTAGTTAAGATTAATCATGACTGTTTTTAGTTCAGTCATCTCTTCTATGGCAAACTTTGGACCTTCTCTTCCTGTACCGGAAAGTTTCAGACCGCCGTAAGGCATCTGGTCAACACGGAAAGTAGGCATATCATTCACCATAACACCGCCAACCTCAAGCTCATCTATAGCTGTAAAAGCATTTTTTATGTCATTAGTAAAAATGCCCGCCTGTAGACCAAACTGTGAATCGTTAACCTTCTCTATTGCCTCGTCCAGTGTCTTGTATTTCATAATACACACAAGAGGGGCAAAAGCCTCTTCACGGATAACGGTCATATCTTCTGTGACATCTTCCAGAACAGTAGGTTCAAGCATTGTCCCTTTCCTGCCTCCGCCAACAGCGACCTTTGCACCACCAGCCACAGCGGCTTTTATCCAGCTTTCTGCTCTTGCTGCTTCATTTTCGTCAATCATAGGGCCAACAAGCGTCTTTTCGCTTTCAGGATCGCCATAGGCACTGGCCTTAACAGCGTCTACAAACATATTTCGGAACTCGTCATAACGGCTTTCGTGAATGTAGATTCGCTGGATAGATATGCACACCTGACCGGAATTTGCAAATCCGCCTATAACACACTTTGGCACTGCATATTTTATGTCTGCATCTTCATGAATAATTGCAGCCGAATTTGAACCAAGCTCAAGTGTTACCTTTTTAATGCCCGCTTTCGATTTAATGCCAAGACCTACACCCGGTGAGCCTGTAAAAGTAATCATGTTTATAAGTTCGGATTCCACCATAGCATTACCCACAACAGAACCGGAACCGACCACAAGGTTTATCCCCTCTGGAGGGAGTCCGGCTTCAAGAAGCAGTTCAACAAGCTTCACAGAAGTAAGAGGTGTGGATGATGCAGGTTTCAAAATAACTGCATTTCCCGCAGCTATAGCAGGACCCACCTTGTGAGCCACAAGGTTCAGTGGAAAATTAAAAGGTGTTATCGCCCCTACAACACCTATCGGATAGTGTTTATAGTATCCGAACCTGTTTGCTCCGCTTGCAGAGGCATCAAACGGGATAAGCTCACCGCCGAGCCTTCTAGCCTCATCAGCTGCAAATTTAAAATTCTCAACTGTTCTTCCTGCTTCCCCACGAGAAAACAGCAAGCCCTTACCTGCCTCGGCAGTTATTATCTGCGCTATCTCTTCTTTGTCTCTGTCAATGAGAGCAGCAACATTATCAAGTATCTGACCTCTTTCAGCAGCTGTCAGGTTTTTCATTATAGCTTTCGCTTTAAATGCAGCCTGAATAGCTTTCTCTGTATCTTCCACGCTGGCAACACAAATAGTGTCCACCAGAGAATTGTCGTATGGCCTGTTTACGTCTAATGTTTTACCCGTATCTACCCACTTTCCGTCGATAAAAAGCTTTTTCATGTTGTCCCTCTCTGACTATATTCTTTCTATTATTGTAGCTATGCCCTGTCCGCCGCCTATACATGCTGTGGCACAGCCGATTTTGCCATTTTTTTGCTGAAGTATCCGTGCAAGTGTTCCCACCAGTCGGACACCTGAAGCGCCCAGCGGATGCCCAATTGAGATAGCTCCGCCATTAATGTTTACATTGTCCATAGGAATTTTTAGCTCATCCACAGCATTCATAACAACCGCGCTGAATGCCTCGTTTATCTCCCAGAAGTTTATATCTTCAGGATTCAGCCCGGCGTTTTTCAAAGCTATGAGTGAAGCCGGAACAGGTCCTGTGCCCATCATCTCCGGTCTGGTTCCTGCGCTTCCTGTAGAAACTATTCTCGCCAAAGGCTTTAACCCTTTTTTAGAAGCAGTCTCTTCGCTCATAAGAACCATCCCTGCGGCTCCTGTGGTAAGCGGAGAGCTGTTTCCGGCAGTTATCATACCGCCATCTTTGAATGCGGTTTTGAGTTTTGAAAGACCTTCTATAGTGGTCTCAGGCCTTATGTTCATGTCTGATCTCACTTTAAAAACTCTCCCCTCTGCGCCCTGACCGTCTATGGGGTTTATCTCCCCGTTAAAAAAACCACTCTCATCCGCTTCGCCTGCAAGCCTGTGAGACCTTTCGGCGTAGCTGTCCAGCATTTCTCTGGTATATCCGTTACGCTCAGCAAGAAGCTCTGCAGTGAGTCCCATGTTCATCCCTGTGACCATGTCATATTCATCTGACTTCTTAAAGAGGTTTTTGTTCACTTTCATGTGCTCCATGTTAAACAGGTATGGTCCAACAGGAACTCTTGTCATGTGCTCCATTCCACAGGCTATTGCAATATCTTTCTGCCCGCAGGCTATCTCCAGAAAAGCCGTATGGATTGCAGCCATGCCTGAACCGCACTGCATATCTATCATTCTCGCCGGAACATTTGTACCTAGCCCGGCTGTCAGAAGCGGTGTTCTGCCGCCAAATGTCCACTGCTCGTTCACTCCCAGAGCACAGCCGACAATAAAATCATCCGCTTCGTCATGAGCAACTTTAGACTTTTTCAAAAGCGGTCTGATGACAGTTTTCAGCAGCTCTTCCGCTGTGTAATCCTGAAAAGGGTCAAGCTGAGGTTCTCTCGGTTTGGATCTGGTAAATGGTGTTCTCAAATATCCAGCAATAACTACATTTTTCATATTATTCTTTCACCCCGCACCACTCTGCTATGAACAGAGCATATATTTTTGCTGTATGTATTACGCTTTCAATGTCTACTCTTTCGTTAAATCCGTGAATACTGTCTGCAACAGGCCCGTAGCAGGTTCCTTTGCAGTCAGAAAAATGATGAAATGCCCGAAGATCTGTTGTACATGTGGATATATACTCCGCTGGATTTTCTCCAGTGTAAGACCTATGAACGTCACTCAAAGTTTTTATTACAGGCCATTCCATGTCTGCAATGTGGCCATCAGAGCGAAATCCATAATAAGAGAGACTTACACTCCCCTCGTCCCAGCCCAGTCTCTTCTCCGCCTCTTTCAGCTTGAACTCAATGCGTTTTTGCATATTACTATAAGTTTCGCCGGGAAAATAAGATATCCGGCAATGCAGCTCAGCAAAGGCCGGAACTGTTGAAGGCCAGTCGCCTCCGTTCATTATCCCTATGTTCAGATTTATCGGATGATTTTTATCTTTGTATTTTTCAGGAATATTATCATTATTAAGCTCTTCTTCGAACTCTCTGAGCACCTGTATGACTTGATAACCTTTTTCGAGGGCATCACTGCCAGACTGAGTGGAAAGCACATGGACAGGTGTCCCTTTGACCAACACCTTAAACCACATAACACCAAGCTGTGCAGAATATATCTGTGCTCCGAAAGGCTCAGGAATAAGTACCGCATCAGCGGTATAGCCGGCATCAAGACAAGCCACAGCACCGTTCCCGCAGCACTCCTCCTCTATAACCGCCTCAAGAGTAACAGGGGCGCAGGGCTCAAACCCCGCCTGTCGAAAAGCGTGAAGGGCATATGTCATAGCGGCAACGCCGGACTTCATGTCGCCCGAACCTCTGCCATACATCCACCCGTCCTTTTCGTATGGGTCGTAAGGGTCTCTGTCCCACCGCTGCACTTCGCCCGGATAAACTACATCCAGGTGTCCGTTGAATATAAGGCTTTTGCCTCCTGTGAAACCGGAATCATGTTTTGCGACTATATTAAATCTCCCTTCATAATCCCAAGGCACAGGAGCAAAACCTTCCACAGAGTTAAGCCTCTCTTTGTCTATATGCACCTCAGCCGGAAGCAGACCAAGTTTTGACGTCTCTGTTTTGTAAACATTCATAACTCCAGCCTCGTTTCCCAGAACACTCGGTTCAGAGACAAGCCTGCGAGTAAAATCCAATATATCATCAGCAAGCAGGTCAACCTGCTTTACAATATGTTCATGTTTATTATTAATCATTTATTCACCCTAGTATCAGAATCTTTTAAGTTCACCTTCAGGTATAATAAGTTCAGCTTCTGTTTTGCTGATAACCTGTTCTTTTGTGGCACCTTCTGCCAGTTCGACGAGTACAGGTCCGTCCGGTGTTATCTTAATAACAGCAAGTTCTGTTATTATCATTGAAACGCAACCCTTTGCTGTGAGCGGCATAGTGCATTTTGGAAGTATCTTTGCAGAGCCGTCCTTACTGCAATGGGTGGTTGTTACTATTACTTTTTTTGCTTTCTGCGCCAGCTCCATACCGCCGCCTATCCCCGGTGTTGCCTTTCCCGGTATAGTCCAGTTAGCAAGGTCACCTTCTGCGGAGACCTCCAGAGTGCCGAGGAAGGTTATATCTATGCGCCCTCCTCTTATCATTGTGAACGATGTGATTGTATCAAAGAATGCTGCACCCTTTTCTGTTGTCACATAAGCCGCACCTGCATCCACAAGATTTCTGTTTTCCGTACCCGCTTCGCAGACATTGCCCATACCGAGAATGCCGTTTTCCGACTGGACAAGTATACCTTGTCCGTCAGGCAGATATTTCTTTATCAGAGTAGGGATGCCTATGCCTAAATTAATGACCTGGCCTTCAGAAACCTCTTCTGCGGCTCTTTTTGCTATTCTTTCTTTATCTTGCATGGTGTTTCAATACTCCGTAATCAGGGGCATTTTCAGGAATCTTCACAACGTGGTCAACAAAGGCAGACTGAAGGTGTATGTCGTCATGGTGAATACCCCCAGGCTGAACAATCTCTTCTGCCTCCACTATTACACGCCTTCCGGCCATTGCCATCACAGGGTTGAAGTTGTATGCGCTCCCGGTGAACCTGCAGTTTCCATATATGTCAGCAACAGCGGCGTGCACAAGCGCAACATCGCCGTATAGTGCTGTCTCTATCATACCTTTCACACCGTTAACAGTTATCTTCTCTCTGCTGTCGGCTATGGGCGTATCTATCCCTATATCAGAGATAAAGGCTATTAGCCCCGCCCCTGCTGTGCGGAGTTTCTCTGCCAGTATTCCCTGAGGGTAAAGGTCAACCTTTATCTCGCCGGAATTCATCTTTGCCACTGCCTCACTGTTAAGACCTATGTGTGATGATATCAGGCTATCAATCTGACCTGACGCTATTAGTTTACCCACACCGAGGTCTTTCTCGTTTGCATCGTTCTTAACCAATGTGAGCCCTTTTGTTCCCGCATCATGCAGTGCATAAACAAGATGAACCGGAGTGCCCGGAATACCGAATCCTCCCACCAGAACAGTCATCCCTTCTTTGATATGAGAAACAGCCTCTTTAGCTGAAATAAGCTTACTTGCCATCTACAATATCCACTAAGAACTTCTTGGTTCTTTCATGTTTCGGGTTGGTAAACATCTCTTGAGGAGTAGATTCCTCAACAATATATCCACCATCCATAAAAACTACCCTGTCGCCAACTTTGTTTGCAAAGCCCATTTCGTGGGTAACAACAAGCATAGTCATACCTTCTTTTGCAAGGTCTTCCATAACGTGCAAAACATCACCCACAAGCTCAGGGTCAAGCGCCGATGTGGCCTCATCAAAGAGCATTACATCAGGGTTCATGGCTAGTGCACGTGCTATTGCCACTCGCTGTTTTTGACCACCTGAAAGTGTTGAAGGATATACGTCTCGCTTATCTGCGAGCCCTACCTTGTCGAGCAGTTTTTCTGCAATCTCTATAGCTTCCGCTTTGGTTTTATTCTGAACCTGAATAGGTGCTTCTATAATATTACCAAGCACCGTCATATGAGGAAAAAGGTTAAACTGCTGAAACACCATACCTACTTCTGTACGTATTCTGTTCAAGTGCTTCTGGTATGCCTTGTGGTTCAAAGACGTGTCATTAAGAAGCTCGCCTTCAACATAAATCTCGCCTGATGTCGGCTCTTCCAGCATATTCACACATCTAAGCAGTGTACTTTTACCGGAACCACTAGGACCGATAACAACAACAACCTCACTTCTTTGAACCTTCAGATTAATACCTTTAAGCACTTCATTATCGCCAAAATATTTATGAAGTTCTCTAAGCTCAACCATGATGTCGTCTTTTTTAATGTTGTCTTTCATGCTTAAGCTCCTTATATTGCCATTTTGTTTTCGACACGTTTCAGCATATAACTTGTGGCTGTTGTCATGAGAGCATAAAGGAATGCTGCCATTATATACATTTCAAAAGGCTTATAAGTAGAACCGATTAGCCTCTGAGCTGCCAGTGTTAGCTCCACAAGTGTAATAGTGGATACCAGTGACGTGTCTTTTATAAGTATAATAAAGTTGTTTCCAAGTGCCGGAATAGCCATGCGCATTGCCTGCGGCAGGATTATTCTTTTCATTGATCTGCCAGAGCTCATTCCAAGACTTCTGGCTGCCTCCATCTGCCCGGGTGGAACAGATGATATTCCTCCTCTGATGGTCTCAGCGTTATAAGCACCAGTATTAAGTGCGAGCCCGAGAACACCCGAAAGGAAAGGACCAAGGTCTATACCAAGCTGCGGAAGACCAAAGTAGATAATGAAAAGCTGTACAAGAAGAGGTGTGGAGCGAATTATCCATACATAAAAACCGGCTGCTCCTCTTATTAATACATTTCTGGAAAGCTTCATTAACGCAGCGATAAGACCAACTAAGAATCCTAAAATAAGTGATAGGATTGATATCTGAACGGTCATGACAGCTGCTTTGACCAGGAAAGGGAAATAGTGAACAATTATACCCCAATCTAGCATGTTAACTCCTGTTGTTTAAGCATATGTGCGGGCTGTTAAACCCGCACTAATACAATTGTTATTATCTTACGTCGATACCTAGCCACTTCATGCTGATGTCTTTATATGTTCCGTCAGCTTTCATAGTAGCCAAAGCACCATCGATAGCTTTTTTAAGCTCAGGGTTGCCCTGACGCATAGCTATACCCATATGCTCTTCATAAAGGAGGTCACCTACAAGCTTAAGAGGAGCTTTTTGCTTTTTGATAGCAAGTGCACCAACAATTTTGTCTGTAACAAAAGCCTGAACACGGCCATTTGCAGTTTCTAGAATCATATCCGGCACACCTTTGTATGTACGAATGTCAGCACCTTTTATGTTTGCACGAACCCACTCTTCATAGGTAGTACCAAGTGTTACGCCAACTTTTTTGCCTTCAAGGTCTTTAATTGACTGAACGCTGCTGCCTTCTTTAACAAATATCTGAGCACCGCTTCTGTAGTAAGGGTCTGAAAAAGCGATAGACTCAAGACGTTTTTTTGTTATAGCCATACTTCCGCAGATAAGTTCATATTTGTTTGCAAGAAGACCTGCTATGATACCGTCCCATGCTGTAGTAACAGGTACGCCTGTAACGCCAATGCGCTTAGCGATCTCTTTACCTATCTCCACATCAAAACCGGTAACTTCGTTATTTTCATCAACAAAGTTGAATGGAGGATATTGCCCCGTAAGTGCAAATCCGATTTTACCTGTTTTGGTGACCTTCACAAGGTCATCAGCAAAAGCTGTGGTTGTCAGTGCCGTCAGGCAAAGAGCCATAACAGCAAGTACAATAAGTTTTCTCATCTTTCTCTCCTTTTTAGTTGTTATTTTCTACCCAAGCATGAACATTGATCTTGCCAGGGTTTTATCTAAAAGCTCTAAAAGCTCTTCAATAACTGCTTTATCAGATATCAGCGGGGGCGCTATCAGTATGTGGTCCCCCCTCAGGCCGTTAATTGGCCTTCTAGGGTATAGTATCAAGCCATCCTTAAAAGCCCAGTCGGCTATCAGGTGGTTAACATCCATCTCAGGCGGGAAAATATCTTTCTTTGTTCCGGGTTTTACAATCTCAATGGCGGTTAAAAGACCTTTCCCTCTCACCTGACCTATAATGCTGTATCTTTTCGCTAGCTTGTTCAGCCCCTGAATTAAGAGTTTCCCCATCTTTGCAGAATTTTCAACAAGCCCTTCGTCTTCGATAACGTTGTATACCTCAAGAGCAACAGCGCAGCCCATAGGGTTTCCTGCGAGGGTATGCCCGTGAGCAAAGCCGCCTTTTTCCATCATATCATCCACTATCTCGTCAGTTGTTAAAATAGCTCCGACAGGGAAATAGCCCGACGTTAAGCCTTTGGAAAGGGCGATTATATCTGCCTTAATATTCCAATGTTCATAGGCGTACATGGCTCCTGTTCTGCCCATACCAGTCATAACTTCGTCCAGAATAAGCAGGATGTCGTATTTTTTACATATGTGCTTGATAACATCGAAATAGTCGTCCGGCGGCACAAGTGCGCCTGTGCTTGCTCCTCCGATAGGCTCAACCATAAACCCTATAATACTGTCTGGCCCCTGTTCTAATATCGTGGTCTCCAGCTCCCATGCACATGCAAGGTTGCATGAAGGGTAACGTTTGTTATATGGACACCTGAAACAGTATGGCGAAGGTATCTTCGGATATTATTTAAGCATTGGCCTGAAAGGCAGCTCAAGCTGAGCGGATGAAGTAAGCGAGAGTGCTCCCAGTGTCGAACCATGATATGATGGAGTTCTGCTTATGAACTGATATCTAGATTTTTGTCCTCTGTTGAAATAGTATTGTCTTGCAAGTTTCATGGCGGATTCTATGGCTTCTGAACCGCTGGAAACGTAAAAAACTTTTGTGAGATGCTCCGCAGAACCGTGGACAAGCTTTGCGGCAAGCCTGTGTGCAGGCTCGTTCTCGAACTGTGTCCTGTAGCTGAAAAAGACTTTCCTCGCCTGCTCTGCAATGGCCTGGAGTATACGCGGGTTGCCGTGGCCTATATTCGTATTTATCGCTCCTGAGCAGCCATCCAGATATTTTTTACCTGTATGATCATATAAATATACTCCCTCGGCTCTGTCTATAAACGGCAGCTCACTTCTGGTCTGGTAAAAAAGATAATCTGTCTTATAAGGTTCTGAGAAGTGCATTAAAGCTCCTTTCGAGTACTAAAGATATGCATCATATTGATGCCTCTTTAAGTGACTCTTCAAAAATATCCATAGCTTTCTCAGCCTGCTCGTCTGTCATGACCAGAGGAGGCAGAAATCTCACAACATTTCCATATATACCCGCACCCATAATAAGAAGACCGCGCTTGAAACAACCCTGAACAAGCTTTCCGACTATCTCTTTGTCAGGTTCTCTTGTTTCTTTGTCTTTGACAAACTCTACTGCGATCATAGCTCCTAGAGCACGTATTTCTCCTATTTCTTTGTGGTTTTCAGCTATTTTTTCAAGCCTGGAGACAAACTTCTGTCCAAGGGCTTCTGCCTTCGCCGGAACATCATTTTTTTGCATTTCATTCACAGTAGCAAGACCCGCAGCACATGCCACAGGGTTTCCGCCGTAAGTACCGCCTATACGTCCTGCTCCCGGTGCATCCATAACATCAGCTCTGCCCACAACAGCGCTCAGAGGCATTCCGGATGCTATACCTTTTGCAAGCGTCATAAGATCAGGCTTAACTCCATAGTGATCAAGAGCGAACATCTTACCGGTACGTCCAAAACCTGTCTGAACCTCGTCAGCTATAAGAAGGATGCCGTGTCTGTCGCAAATTTCACGAAGCCCCGGAAGAAATTCCTTCGGAGGAACAATAAAGCCGCCCTCACCCTGCACAGGTTCTATTATCATTGCGGCTATGTTGTCGTCAGCAGATTCAGATACAAAGAAACGTTCTATATGTTCAAGACAGTGCATGCCGCACTCAGGATATTTCGATTTAAAAACACATCTGTAACAATATGCGGAAGGGACTTTGTAAACCTCAGGGGCATATGGACCAAAGCCGTACTTATAATGTTTTACTTTACTGGTGAGCGTCATGGTAAGGAGCGTTCTGCCGTGAAAACCAGCTTCGAAAGCGAGTATGCCCGGCCTTCCTGTAGCTGCTTTAGCTATTTTAACCGCATTTTCAACTGCCTCAGCTCCGCTGTTCACAAACATGACCTTCCCTTCACCGTTAACAGGGACTATCTCTGCCAGCTTATCTGCAAGCTCTATATATGAGTCATACATAGAAACCATAAAACATGAGTGAATGAGCTTATCTGTCTGATCTTTTATGGCTTTCACAACTTCATCAGGGCAGTGTCCGTCATTTACAACACCTATTCCTGCATAGCAGTCGATGTAGATGTTTCCATCCAAATCTTTTATTACCGAACCTTTTGCCGATTCGACAATTATGGGCGCAAGACTTGAAATTCCTGCCGCCACTGATCTGAGTTTTTTCTCTTTCAATTTTCTGGTCTCAGGGCTCTCTGGAAATATTACTGAGGGAAGCTCTCTTCCGGTTAGCATGTGCAAACTCCTTGTTCAAAATTACTGTTAATCAGTCTCTTCTTTTTTTATGTTCATGTTATATGCCTTCATTTTGCGAACCACTGTTGACTGGTTCACACCCAGACTCTTCGCAATTTTATAAGTGCTTTTCAGGTTCTCTGCAGCCAGCTCTAGCAGCTGCGTTTCCATCATAGCTGTGGCATCTTTCAAAGTTAGGATCTTGTTTACCACAAGCGGCTCTGAGCTTATATCCTCATCGTCTAACAGCCCGGCCGGGAGATGTTTTTTGCGTATAATATCGCTGTCCACAGTTACTATGAGGCGTTCTATGATGTTTTCCAGCTCGCGGATATTACCCGGCCACTGGTAGCTTCTGAAAAAGTGTAAAAGATCTGGTGAGAATTCTTTCTGGTAATTATATTTGCTGTTGTAGTGGCTGAGAAACTTCCATGCAAGTTCTTCTATTTCGTCCTTGCGTTCACGAAGAGGCGGAACTGTTATAGGTACAACACTCAGTCTATAGTAAAGGTCTTCTCTGAATGTGCCTTGCTCAACCATTTTTGGTAAATCCCTGTTAGTCGCTGCTATTATCCTGATATCTACGTCTATATATTTCTGGCCGCCCACACGAATAAGTTTTTTCTCCTGAATGACATGAAGCAGTTTCACCTGAATACTCTGAGGCAAATCGCCCACCTCGTCCAGAAAAACTGTTCCGCCGTCTCCAAGCTCTATAAGCCCTGCTTTACCGCCTTTCGTTGCGCCTGTGAAAGAACCTTCCATGTGCCCGAAAAGCTCTGATTCTATGAGGTTTTCAGGTATCGAACCACAATTTATAACAACAAAAGGACAATCCTTTCTGTCGGAACGATCGTGAATGTGCCTAGCAGCAACACTTTTACCAACACCGGACTCCCCTGATATTAAGATAGTAGTAGTGACGGACGCAACGCTTTCCAGAGTGCTCATCAGAGCCTCCATTTTATTACCAGAAACTATCAGCTTTGAAGATGTTATTGTTTTGCCTCTAAGTCCGGAAATTGTTGACTGATAAGCATCTATAAGCCGTTCAGCTTCTTAAAGGCGGCAATTAAGAGATGACATCTCAGACATGTCTCTTGCAGTTGTAACAACTTTTAAAAGATTTCCGTCTTTGCCAAAAACAGGATTGCTAGTGGCAACCAATGTGTTACCTTTGGAGGTCTGCTGGGTTATTGTAACCCTTCTGTTTTCTTCTATTACCTTCATAGTAGCGGAGGGATTAAAAAGTTTTGCTTCTGATAGCTCTGTGACATGTTTGCCTATCAGCTCAGAAGGAGTCACACCGTAAATGCGTTCAACTGCGCTGTTTACATATTCTGTAAAACCTTTGCTGTCTGTAATAAATATTTCATCTGTTATAGAGTTAAGAGCTGTTTCAAGACCGGAGCATCTTTCATTTGCATGAATCATATCACGTCTGGTTTCAAGGTTTTCTGTGATATCTGATACCGTAAGCATAACTACTCCTTCCATATCAACGTCTGTCAAAACCTTTGGTGCTACTTGAAATGTTTTATTGTCTGTATAAACTTTCTGTATAATTTCTTCACTTATATCAAGACCGGGAAGAATATCTGTGTATTTGACTTTGTAATAGTCTTTGTCGGACATGTCAAAATATTCAGCCGCTTTATTATTAAAATAAATTACAATGCTGTTGTTTACTGCTATCAAAGCTGCATCAACAAAATC